>NZ_JAJQVM010000002.1 GCF_021234875.1 Marinibactrum halimedae
AAAGAAAATCAAAGAAGAGCCACCGGATCAGCGCCACGCCCTTCGACAAAAGGAAGCCAAGCCGATTGTGGCCAAATTAAAAGAGTGGCTGGATAAAAGCCTGCAAACCGTGGCGCCGAAAACCAAGTTGGGTGTAGCACTGGTGTACCTAAATAACCAGTGGGATCGATTAATCGGCTATCTGGAGGATGGGCGCTACCCGATCGATAATAATGCAGCAGAGCGCGCAATCCGTCCATTCACGATTGGGCGTAAGAATTGGATGTTCAGCAAAAGTCAGGCGGGAGCGAAAGCCAGTGCCAATTTGTACAGTTTAATCGAAACAGCCAAGGCCAATGGGCTCAACCCTTACGAATATTTGCAGAACATTTTTAAAGAACTGCCCAATGTCAATGATGTTGAACAGGTGGAGGCTTTGTTGCCTTGGAATATCAAGGTGTAATTGGTTTGGCGTTTACAACTGTCCCACCAAAAGTAATATAAGCATAACGATCACCTGCACCGTCACCTTGATTTTTTATTTTCCTTAAGGCTGCGACTATTGGAGGAATACGAGGAGACTGTTCTTCCTGTACAGGCCCAGGAGCTACGACATCACCTGGAGACCCAATGTCATCAAGATTTATGATATTAGTTCCAGCAGATAAACCACTTTCTTCTACCACACCTCCTAATCTAAGCCAATTCAAACATGGGTTTCCTTTCCCATTTTTTTTCTTATTCCCCTCATCAATTTCTTTAGACCATGTACTCTGATCTTGTGCTATTAACTTCAGCGCAGCAGTCATCAGCCTGGAATGACCCTCTTCGTGCCCTCTTCTTCGGCGCCCAATAACATTCCACAATTCTCTGTTACTTGCTTTATAGTGAATCCAATGTCCCGACAAAGCCATACAAATGCCAAACTTACTCCACCAACAATAATTTTTCCAAACATACAGACTACCCTGCGAAAAATACCATTTAACTTGACCATTATGTTTCTCTGCAATTCTTGAAACCTTCATTTTCACACTCCATGCATAATAAAAAATTCATTATTCAAAAAAATCCAAAAACTCCAAAAGCATTCCCATAGATAATTACGTGTTGATATCGAGCATACTCACCTTTACACCCCTACCAAGCACCTAATTTCATTCACGCTGCTTCACATTTAAAAAATTTGGTAGAAAATTTTCTCTCAGTTGAACATAGTACAGCAGACACAACTATTTACATTGGACGCCCAACAAACTGAGCATCCAATACTATGACAACTACTACAATGCCGTTCCTTTTTCCAAACAGAACCCGACCTTCACATTCTTAGTATTTTTATTGGTTTTATCTGCGTGTGTAAGATCCGCTTCAACTTTAGCAAAGCTCAACGATATGCTTTCTGATGGAGCGCTACCATTGGCCGCGTCAATGGACCATGATGAAATCATACAACTATCTAACTTAAACTCTGCGTATTTTTCTACACCTTTTGCACCCGTTTGAACAATATGAATTTCTACAGGCACACCTACATCTCCCCCCAATGAATCTTTATAAAGCCCAGCCGACGCTGCGTCTATTCTCTTTGAGATCGACATTTCACTTAACATAGGGAGAGAGGCTTCACGGTTTGCCATTGCGCCTACATCCATCGATACAGCACGCCCATGTCCTTTGCTCATTCCATCCAGCTCAATCCAATTTTCATAACCCTTTGCGGTCACACTACCTTTCACTGCCAACTTGTTGTAGTTCATGTAAATAGCCATATTCGTTATTCCTTGTGCAAAATATAATTAATTGTCAATTTCTAGATTTCAGCCATTCTTAGTCTCGCTGGCCAATTTGAAATGCTCATCAAGCGTCTCTGTTTAAGTTATACTGACTACACAAACGAAAGGTTGCACTTTTTTACAAATTTTTCAAAAAATATTAAAAAATCTTTGATTAACCGGACAAAAATATGACAATGTCATCACGCCGATAAAGTTGGGGATGGTTATGAAAAAACAAATCCAAAAATCGTGCATATATTTGGAGGGATAAAGTATCAGTTTGGTTACCGAAAAATAAAGCACAAAGATTTAGCTAAAAATACAGAGGCGATATTTACAAAATATGCCTTAGTTAGTTTAGTAGTGGCTAAACGTAATTTAATTGCAGGATTTGTCCGAAATGACAAACCGCCATTAATATAGTAGTGGCAAAAAACTCAATTTTTTGGATATTTTATATTCAATAATTTTTAGAATATTGTTAAATATAATCGTAGGTTTATCAGAGCTTCTCAAAGACCTACGCTTTCCTTTTCTTAAAGAAAACAAGATCCAAACTTTTGACAGCGTCATTTAGAACTCCATCACCCGCATTAAACTTAAAAATTTCTCTCATAAACCCTTTAAGATTATCGAATGAGGTAAATTTAAACTCTCCATAATTCGGATCAAAAAACAGCCAATCATTAGTTAAGTGGTTGAAACAAAAAGCAACCTCATGCCCATTTCTTATATAATTATACCCAAGCATAATATAACCAACTTCTTGATGAACTTGATCCAAAATCTCAATTACTTTATCCACAGAAGGATTATTTTTTGTATCTGTATCGACTTTAAATTGAGAAAAATTATCATCTTTTATTAGCTTTCCTTGACTTTCCATCCATTTAATCATTCTGTTATCTTGATCTTCAAACCAGTTATTAAATTTTTGGCGCACTGCACGCAAATACCAATAATTTGAAAATATTTTTCTACCACCTTCCAAATCTTTTCCTTCAGTCCATCCCCCCAAAAGCTTTTTCGACAAATGAGATCCGCAACTCAACTCATGGATATACATCGCTGACAAGGCCATACATAATCCTTTTTTAGCCATAAAATGTGTCATACCTAATTGCTGACTGAATCCCCACCTATAACAACAGCCCCCATAATTCGACGCTTTTGTCTTAATACAATCTCTTATTAACTTTATACTTACCTTTCCAAAACTGCTCACATTACCCCCAGAAACTTATCAACTCAAAGAACTATTTAAATAAATTTAAACAACTTTCATACTCCCCATGACCCAATTCAAATATTCTGTATACTCCAGCTCTTTCTCCATTAACATCCAATGCAATAGCATTTGCCACACCTCCAATTCCATATTCAGCAAAAGCAATTCACATCTGAAATTATAAAAAGAATGAAAATTTCTTTTAGTTAAACGCCATGCAATAGGACAATCATTTACATTGGACGCCCAACAAACTGAGCATCCAATACTATGACAACTACTACAATGCCGTTCCTTTTTCTAAACAGAACCCGACCTTCACATTCTTAGTATTTTTATTGGTTTTATCTGCGTGTGTAAGATCCGCTTCAACTTTAGCAAAGCTCAACGATATACTTTCTGATGGAGCGCTACCATTGGCCGCGTCAATGGACCATGATGAAATCATACAACTATCTAACTTAAACTCTGCGTATTTTTCTACACCTTTTGCACCCGTTTGAACAATATGAATTTCTACAGGCACACCTACATCTCCCCCCAATGAATCTTTATAAAGCCCAGCCGACGCTGCGTCTATTTTCTTTGAGATCGACATTTCACTTAACATAGGCAGAGAGGCTTCACGGTTTGCCATTGCGCCTACATCCATTGATACAGCACGCCCATGCCCTTTGCTCATTCCATCCAGCTCAATCCAATTCTCATAACCCTTTGCGGTCACACTACCTTTCACTGCTAATTTGTTGTAGTTCATGTAAATAGCCATATTCGTTATTCCTTGTGCAAAATATAATTAATTGTCAATTTCTAGATTTCAGCCATTCTTAGTCTCGCTGGCCAATTTGAAATGCTCATCAAGCGTTTCTGTCTAAGTTATACTGATTACACAAACGAAAGGTTGCACTTTTTTTTACAAATCTTTCAAAAAATCTTAAATCAAAAAAACATCCTACTTTTATTAAAAAAGTGGAATTATTTTTTGAAGTTCTCAGTATATATTCTTAGCTTCTCTCCATGTCGGCTAATAAATACCCATACAACAAGAATCGCACGGTGAGACGCTTTGAGAAAACTGGGCGTCTGTAGTTCATGCACACATTACGCACTCTCGTAGACATATTTTACTGAACGCCATAGATGTACCTGTGAAACACCGGAATTTTTACTACCTAAAGGACACTTAAATGAACAGTCAAAACAATCGTGGTAGAACCTCATGGGTGATGCCGTCTGGCTTTGCAAAAAATTTAGGCCTTCTCGCCCTCAGCTCAGCAATACTAATTGGCTGCGGTGGTGGTGGCGGAGGAGGAGGTGGCAATAACGATGCACCACCACCCCCGCCACCCGCCGCGCCAGACCCAGAACCACCCGTGGTAACACAAGAATTACCCAGCCGCTCCAGCACCATTGCAATCACCTCGGATGACCAACGCTTAGTGGTTGTGAACCGCGAAAAAAACAGCGTGACGTTAATTCAAGTCAAAGATGAAAACGGGGAAGACACCGCATTAACGCTCGGTGAAGTCGCCGTTGGGCAAGACCCGCGCTTTGTCACCATCAGCCCAGATAATTCCACTGCTTTTGTGACCAATGCGGTTGATGGCACTGTGTCAATCATTGACATTAGTGGCGCAGTACCCCGTGTTTCGGGTGATCCAATTGCCGTCGGTACTGAGCCTCGTGGAATTGCTGTCACGCCTAATGGACGATATGTACTGGTCGCGAATCACACTGCCGGTACGGTTTCGATGATTTCCGTAGCGAGTTCGGAAGTGGTCAATACTATTACCGTGGGCGGAAACCCGATGGCTTTAGCCATTTCTAACGATGGCGACGAAGACGATCGTGATGAAAGTGTTTTTGTTACGCGCTTTTTCTCGGAGGTTATCGACCCTGAAAATCGTCCTGATGGTTTTAATGATGCCAAACAAGGGGTAGTGCCTTTCTTTACTGTAGAAAGTGGCTTATCCGATTCACCCGTAGTCAACCAACATACATTAGCACCACTCGATAACGCCGGTTTTGCCGCCGACCGTCGTCATTTTTGTCAAGAAACTCGAAATGCGTTACAAGACAATGGCACCGTTTTTTTTAACAGTGGTATCGATGGCGCTGGTGATGGTGCCGCGTTACTAAAAAGCGATGTTTTTTGCCCGGACAATACCAGCAGTGACATCAGTGATGATGGGCCTATTGCCAAAACACCTCAAGGTGCCTACACCAATAATTTATTTGCCGCGATGATTCGTGATAATACCTTGTATATCCCGAATGTCGGCGCCTCCCCTGAGCCCCCTGTTAAATTTAATGTTAACGTTCAAGCCCTGGTGAGTTCAGTAGATTTAACCACCGGTGAAGATTCCACTCTTAATTTAAACGACCAAATTAAAGCAGAAACGCAACCTGAAGAAGAAACAGCTTCTTTAGATCGTGTTTTTGGTAATGATGTCGTCGCGATTGATGCGAATTCTGCAGGTGATCAATTTTTAATTGTGAGCCGTGGTGGTAATTATGTGATGCGTGCCGGGCTAGACGAAAACGGTAACCTTGATATTAATGCCGACAGCGGTGTAATCCGTTTTAAAACCGGTAATATTCCAAGCGGTGTTGTCATGAGTAGTGATGGAACTCGCGCCTACACCAATAATGAAGTGGGTTTGTCCGTTACCGCAATCGACCTAGAAAATAACCAGGTTTTAGTAGAAGACATGCCCGCCAGTGCCCTGCCTGCAGAGGGTTCACAAGCGCACCGTAATTTATTGGGTAAACTTGTGTTTTATACCGCACTGGGTACACCCGATACCTTCGATACCACAGGTGATAACGCGTTTGACCTTAACATTCGTGACATCGACCCATTAGAATTCCGCAATAAGGCGTCTGATAATGGCTGGAGTAGTTGTGCTTCCTGCCACGAGGACGGCCACAGTGATAACGTTACCTGGATTTTCCCAACCGGGCCACGCCAAACGCTGCCACTGGAAGGAACTTTTGCGAAAAGTAACTCGGAAGACCAGCGTATTCTAAACTGGAACGGCGTACGCGGTAGCGTAACGGACTTTAATAACAACTCCAGAAATGTACAGGGCGGTACAGGTTTTGCCGGTGAAGTGAATGGCGAAAATAAAACTGCGCAAGTGTTTAACCATGGCCCTACCGAAGGTATTAGTGACGCATTAGATGCGATGACCGAATGGGTTGCTAATTCTGTACGTGCGCCAATTATGCCAGACATTGAAGACGCAGCCGTGCTTGCCCAAGGCCGTGAAACCTTTGAGAGCCATTGCGCCAGTTGTCATGGTGGCGAGAAGTGGACAAAAAGTACGGTAACCGCTTACCAAAACAACCCGACCTTCAACGGCAACCCATTGACTGCCAACTTTTTTGCCGCAGGCAGAGAACCAGCGCTTGACCCGAACCTCACCGTCGCGGGGCCACAAATTCGCTCTGTTAACATCGACAATGTGGTAACCAACTTCTTGGATGTTGTCGGCACTCGCGATAATGACAACGTCTTAGAAATTCGTGGCGCAGGCGGGCTAGGTGGTGGATTTATCACTATCAAAGGTGATCCGAATGAAGGCATCGAAGTGGCCAGACAATCGACTCAAGGCTTTAACTCATTGGGTGGTATTGGCTTCAACACGCCCTCACTGCTTGGGGCGGGCTTGAACTCTCCTTACCTGCATGATGGTAGTGCCGTAACCCTCGCGGATGTCTTTGCCGTGCACACGCTACCTGCACAAGAAGGCGCCACTATTGAAACCGCATTGAATGATGCAGAAATGCTCAATAACTTGGCTGAGTTTGTCTTCTCGATTGATGAACAGACACCGGTTATCGACATTCCGGCAAGCACTCAAAGCGTACCAAACTAATAAGACGGGAAACTCGTTAAAACAGCGCTCTAACAATGTGAAAATTTAAATGAACATTTTTTGGCGCTCTTTCAGTATTCAATATTACAGCGATGCAAATTTGTCAGCCCTAATTTGCCTTGCTGTATGGTAAGTACTGTTAGGTACCTGAACTCCAGGAGAGGTACCATTCCCTTTTGAGGGCGCTTATGCGCCCTTTTTTATTGCTAAATGTATCTCAACTTGAAACACATCCATTCTAAAAACACAGTCTAAACGAACTTATCCTACAGCCATTTCTTCAGAGTGATGCTGACGACGCGACCAAAAAGCATACTCTTGGAAACGTCGCTCTTCCGAATACAAACGCTCACGCATCACCAAATAGTCATGCCAAGTTTTTTCACACGCTGTGGCATATTGACGAATCGTTTCACTGTCTTCTTGATGAGAAGCAGAATGCACAGCCACCGTCGCGGCGAGCGGTGCTAAAGACAACGGCGCAACAATGCCTTGGGAAAGAAGCGGGTCATAACACCCAGCTGAATCACCCACCGCCAACCAACCACTGCCCACCACCTGACTTAAATATTGGCTTTGTGCGCACACTTTGCGTAAACGCATCTTTTCGTCTTCAGTATTGACCATCGCACCGTCCAGCCAATGAATATCTCCGAGTCTCGAACAGGTATGCGTCATGGTTCGAAGTGATTTCTTCCAAGCATCTGGGTCAGACAATAACAATTCTTTTGCGATATCAGCATCTGTCATGGCCGCCACCATATAGCCACCATTCATTAATGGTACACTGTACCACCACCCATAATGAGTCGCTTCAAACAAAGCGCTGAGCGAAGAGAGTGCTCCAGAGCAACCCGATGCATTGAGCCCATGGTTTACCATACTTTGGCGATCTTGCTCCACGAAGCCGTAAACCGACACCAAGTTATCCACAGAAGTGCGTGCAATACCTAATTGCGAAGTTACCACAGAGCGACGGCCAGAAGCGTCCACCAAAAACGCCGCTTGCCAATGGTAGCGGGATTCAGACAGCGGCGTGCTCACCTCGATTCGCCATTGACCGGAGTGCCTCTCAACACAATTTACAGAGGCCGGTTGAACGATCTCTATACCTCTATTTTCTACCTCTTGTTTGAGCCACATCGCAAATTGCTGGCGACTGATGTTCCACCCCTGATTGAATGGAGAAAGGCTGAAATCATAGTGATCTAATGCCTCTTTTCCCCACGACGCTGCCGTACCACAATTGGGCAAAAATTCGTTGTGGCGAAAACTATCCCATAAGCCCAACGCTTTTAAAGGCTCAACCACCTGCGGCGAGAGATTTTCACCAATAGAAGCAGGGGTTTGATCGTCTGATTTTTCAATCACCACCACACGCAGCGTTGGTGCCTGTTGGTTGATGGCAATGGCCGTTGCGCACCCAGCAACCCCTCCGCCAACAATCAGAACATCACATTCTTGATGGGCCGAGACGGATGACAAAGAAGACTGAGATGAATTCACACTGCTCATGACATTAGGCTCCTAAAGTTAAGGACTTACCGGATTAACAACACACAACGGCTAACCACGGCATTACACGAGGGTTACATTGACCACCTCAGCGACCCACAACCACCATCACACTCAAAGCGGACGATAAAGAACACAGTAATCAAGGTTTACATCAAAGTGAAAGCGTTTACAAACTACAATCAATCCATTAAAACGTAATAAAGATGACAACAATATTTCAATGAAAATAGACTTTTGGAATAAGGCGACAAAACAAGGCCAATCTCGCACTGATTTTTTCGTTACTCTATATACTCTAGAGTTTTTTTCACTGAATCAGTTTCCTTAAAATACTGCAAAATTGTCGTTCATTTACGTTACTGTAGAGGTAAAGAATACATAAAATCAAACAGCTATGGACTTATGCCCCAAAAGAATCCGCTTACTTACCCCTACTCTTTGCCACTGCCTTTTCAAAAACATCCATAACGTGATAATAATCAGAGTTAAAAACTTCGCCAAAAGCCTCATTGACATCATTTATGTTAAACTTTTGCGACAAAATACAATTACCTTAATAAACGGAGAGAAATCCATGAAATTCTTGGCGAAGATAACCTTTACACTTTTACTGTTATCAGGCTGTACAGCAGAAATTGGCAGCCCAGAATGGTGTGAGTCGATGGATGAAAAACCAAAAGGCGACTGGACAGTGAACGAAGCCAAAGACTATGCAAAGCACTGTATTTTTTAAAAAAAACCTTTCCGGCTGACTTTTAAAATCAATTTTAAAAGGCAACGTTAAGTAAGAATTTAATGATTAAATAATTACTCATCCCGTATTCGCTTTAAGTCTCTTACACTTTTCTCCAACTTCAACGGGCTAGGAAAGTGTTCAATGGTAGATTTAAAGGCAAGAAATACCGTTTTAGGCCCGAAAAGCGAACCCGGTGCGCCATCAGCCACAATATGTAACTGACCTGTTTCACCGGGGTTTAACTGAGCGTGGGAAGGCGTGATTTTAACGACGTCATAACTTTTATTATCATTATCGAACATTCTCACCTGAGCGGTTTCAATATCCCCTAGATTCATTGGGGAAATAGCAAGACTCGAAGCGGTAATGGAAACCTTCCAATGGGTTAACGAAGACAAACGGTTATTTTTCAAACCAGGGAGCTTCTTCATAAATTCTTGGACATAGACCTCATCCAGAAAAACGGTTGCATGATTGGCAGACATCGTTTTTTGATCATGTTTTGTATTAATAATTTGAATCGCCTCACCCGCTTGTAAGTCTTTTAACGTGGTAATCGGCTTCCACGTTCCATCCGGTCGAAGCAAGATTTTTTTATCCTCCTCCATCGTAACCACAAACGGTTTAGCAATATATTCCCAAGTGCCGTCACCGTGTAATAGCACTGAACGGTCAACGCTAACCTCTACCACACGAGACTCCCCATAAACTCTTTTTTGAGAGGTGCTGTCTTGAGAAACACTGTCTTGAGAAACACTGTCTTGAGAAACACTATCTTGAGAAAAACTATCTAGAGAGACCCCACTGAATACAGCCACCACAATAACCAGAATACAAAATTGTGCCAAACGACTCTTCTTGTAGAGTGCGTTTCTCATTCCAACCCCCTCTTTTTTGATTCCTTTACGCCACAATACTCACTCGTACACACTAAGAAAGCATTGTGAATACAAGGCTACCTACGAAAGTACCTAATGCATAACCAAATACACCCACTAACACACCAGGGGTAACCTGATCATGCCAACCTTTGGCCGCAGCCAATGCAGGTGCTGTGGTTGCCCCTAATATCGCCGCATTAGAAGCCGTAATCAGCTCCGGTAACGTTAACCGGAATAATCGACCGACACTCAACACCACCAATAAATGCACTGAGAGCAAAACCACCACCAATATAATTAACAACGGAGCTACTTTTACCATGGCAACCACATCAGCCCCAGCCGCAATAGCAGCAAAAAAGACGAAGGATAAACCAACCCCCATTTCAAAGCTGCCTGCCAAATAACGCATATGATTACTGCCCAATGTCGCAATGATCAATGCCAAAACACTGATTAAAATATAACGCCAATGGGTTAAATCAAACATCTGAACAAGCACATCAGAAACAACCACAATCGACAAAGACAGTGCAATTGAAATACAAAGGCTCATTGCCGAAACCGGATGCTCTGATGCTGTCTTTACCGGCTTAGGCACCGATAAATCAATATTGTCTCTTTGAAAAGCAAAGCGCCGCACCAACCATTGCCAACCTGGTAAAGTTGCTAATAAGCCTAAAAATATCGCACTGCATAAATTATCTGTGGCAGTAGCAGCCGAGAAAAACGATGCATCTTTAATCAAACCCGTCATCTCACCCAACGCTGCATAATTTACAGACCCCCCAATATAGGAAGACGTAAACAATCCAGCAATAGCCGCCTCTCTCTGATCTACGTTAATCGGTGCGGTCGTAGCCAAACTACTGAAATCAAATAAGATAATGGCAATCAATACCCCGAGCACAGTACCTATACTTGCAATAAGAAAGGCAAATGTTGTACGAGTAGTCTCAAATAAAATTCGTTTTAAGTCAGCCTTAAAAAGAAATAAAGGGATCAGCATCGGTACGATATATTTGAAAACAAAGTCATATGCCACCGCCTGATGGGGAATGATATTGAGGTTGGCTGTGGCAATGGTCAATAAGATTACGATCACCGCACCGGTCAGCTGCCTCCCGACTTTGGTTTTCTCTAAACTGAAACCAGCAGCAGAAATTAAAAACAAAACCGCCATAATGGCCAAATGGTTATCTGGTGTAATAAGTGACAAAATATTACCTTCTCATTCTTATGATGATTCATACCATCTGCCATATCAGTACACCCACTTGTGCTCACAAACACATACTTAGAAGAGTCATACGTACCAAAACAGGCTCGAGGCACCAAAGCGGTCCATAGTAACGCATTCCAAGTGATTCGTACTATTTCAAATGCCCTACCTGCTTCCACCACAAAAAAGAGCATTTTTTATACAGATGGTGCACTACCGCACGAGTTCATATTCACACTCATAAAAGCCCGTATTCTTAGATAAAAAAATCACATCACATTGGCACTTACTAAATCTTTAGAAAAAACAAGAAAATCTTTAAAACAACCAAAAGACGCCCATAAATTACTTTAAATAGAAGAAAAAATATTTTGCGCCAATCATCCAAATTAAAAATACAATTAACAGAGTTAACCACGTCGACTTATAACCGCAGAACCAACAATTACGTTGAAGGGCCTTTTGAAACTCTAGTATTAGTTAATGGCGATATCACTGCATTAAATTATTTATATTAAAGTGCCGGCAGTAGAAGTGCGTTCATGTGTATAAGCAATATTTAACGATCTAGTGCATCGTCCTAAATACACATAAATTCTTAAATACGCATAAATCCATTGATAAGATAAATCTATTGGTAAGTATACTTCACCCAATACCTTCTCCGGTATTGGGTGCTTTTATTTACAGATTAACAATCTTATTTGGGAAAGTTAAGCAAGTCGCATACGTGAGCGCCCATAGGCTTTGTGAAGCTCTTCTACCAGTAGAAACATACAGGCCACTCCAAACAATGCAAACCACTGCTGCAATGAAATAGGCTCCAAAGACAATACTTCTCTTAATCCGGGGGTATACATGGCCAAGATATGCAAGCCTTGCGCAATCGGTACCGCACAGGCAAGAAAGACATTGCTTTTAAGTGGTATTTTAAATAAAGATCTATGCTCAGATCGGCTACTTAAGGCGTGCAAGTTACCAAAAAATACCATTAAAAATAATGTTAAATTACGGGCAGAATCAATACCATAACCACTGTAATTCAAAAAGCTGAATACGCTGAATGCCAATATCCCCATTGCCCCTCCCGCAATAAGAATATGCTCAATAATATGACGCTCAAAAATAGGCTCACTTGGGCGCCTAGGGCGTTTATCCAATTCACCTCCCTCCCCAGGTTCAAATGCTAAAGCAACATCCTGCAAACCATTTGCCACCAAGTTTAGCCACAATAATTGTAAAGCCGTCAATGGCATTGGCAACCCTGCTGTAACCGTGAGAAAGAATAATAATAACGCTGAAAAACCTGTCGCAATTAATAATCCAATGACTTTTCGGATATTATTGTAAACAATTCGGCCCTGCTCTATGCCCTTCACAATAGAAGCAAAATTGTCATCGGTAATAATAAGTTGGGCAGTTTCTTTGGCAACATCGGTACCACGCTTACCCATCGCCACACCAACATGGCTTTGTCGCATGGCAGGTGCGTCATTCACACCATCACCGGTCACAGCAACAAAATGCCCTTGACGCATCAGAGTTTCTACAATTTGTTGTTTTTGTTGCGGTTCAATTCGTGCAAAAACACGACAAGGTCGAATCAACTCTGCAGCCAAATTATCAGCTTGTTGATTGGCAAGATGAATATCCGAACCCGTTACAACCGGATCTTCTTGTTGGCATAAACCTAATTCAAGAGCAATAGCCTTTGCGGTAACAGGATGATCACCTGTGACCATCGCCACTTCAATTCCTCCGGATCGACACTGAGATACCGCTGCTTTTGCTTCAGGCCGAACAGGATCAATCATGGCCACCATGCCCATAAATTCCATATCAACCAATTGATCATCTAACCCATCGGCATCACTTTGGCAATCAGGCTCATGTGTCAATTCACTCTTAATAACCGTGTCTTTGGCATTCGTTATTTTTCTTGCAACAGCCAGAATTCGATATCCATTCCGAGCAGAGGCTTCATATTGGGCTTCCAATAGTGCTCTATCTAACGGTACACATTCACCGAGTACATTCATGGTAGTACACATTGAAAGAATTTTTTCAGGACTACCTTTCACATGAAAACAATCACGTCCATCATCTTCGAAGCAATTCAAACTACCACTAAAGGCCCTTTCTGATTCATAAGGAATCAACCTTTTCTGCCGGTGAATATTACGCACTGTCTCAATCGACATACCGGCTTTGACCGCCAATACCAAAAAGGCCACATCCACAATATCACCCGATGCAGACCAATTGGAGCTGTGATAATCCAACTCACTTTCATTTGCCAGTATGGCACTGACACAGAGTTGCTCCAACCCGGTTTGTAGCGCTGCTGACGATTCATTCCACTGAATCTCTCCCGGAGCAATCCCCTCTCCTCCTATCTCAATCGGTATACCTTCCGTTTTTCCGGGCAGTAAAACTTTTTTCACCGTCAGTTCATTCACCGTCAACGTACCGGTTTTATCAGAACAAATAAATGTACACGACCCCAACGCTTCTACTGCGATCAGCTTTCGGATAATCACATTATTTTTTGCCATTCTGCGCATACCAATGGAAAGCGCAACCGTTAATGCCGCCGGCAATCCTTCTGGAATGGTTGAAACAGCCAAGCCAATGGCCATCATTGCCATGCCTTCTAAATCGTATCCGCCTCGTATCAACATCATGCCAACCAGCAGCAAAATGCCCATAAAAATAGCTGCAGCCGTTTGATAAGTAAAACGACGGATTCGAATCATTAATGGTGGCTCGCTGTCTTCTTCATGACTGACTTGATGAGAAATTTTTCCGAGCTCTGTTGCCAATGCTGTTGCGATCACTCGTCCTCTTCCACGACCACGAGTCACAATGGTGCCCGCAAAACATACTCCATTACGTTCTGCCAATGGCGTATTAGTGTCTTTATTTCCCTCCGCCAGTTTTGTAATTGCAACAGATTCACCGGTCAACATAGACTCATCAACCGAAAAATTGGCAACGGAAAACAACGCTATATCGGCAGGCACTTTATCGCCGGATTCCAATAAAACGATATCCCCCGGCACCAACGTTTCAACATCCACCCACAGGTCTTGACCATTACGCCTAACACGAGCCTTGCCTTTCACTAAATTTCGCAAGGCGGCAGCAGATTGCTGCGCAGAATATTCTTGAACTGTTCCAATAATTGCATTAATCGCCAATACAATAAGTATAAAGATACCGTTGGGAATTTGATTCAGCAGAAAAGACAGTAAGGACGCAATTAATAATATGTAAATAAACGGACTCAGAAACTGCCGTAAAAACAGTTGGAATAAACCAGGCAAAGGCGGAACAGGAAGCGTATTAGGTCCATAACGACGCATGAGAATATCAACATCTTGCTGGCTTAAACCTTGTTTGGGGTCGACCTTATTGATCAACGAATCACAACAAAATTCAGTGGTTGTTTCATCTTCGGCAACGATGTTATTTTCTAGATCATCTGATGACTCTGCCACCGCTCTTTTATCGATAAACTTTTTTGAAATTGCTGGAGATACATCAGCCGCATCATTAGACATAATATCGCCTCACACGATTATTCAACTTATCAATCACATTATAGAAATCATTAAAACCGCATGATTCTTTACTGTTTTTCTAATCCATAATTTCATATCCACCATCAATATAATGAACACTTCCTGTAATATTCTTAGCCGCATCGCTTACTAAAAATTGGGCAAACGCACCAACATCATTTAAATCTAGAGGTCTTTTCAGTGGGGATTTTTTTAAGTGCTCAGATAACAATTCGTCAAAATGCTCAATACCAGATGCTGCCCGTGTTAGTAGTGGTCCGGGTGACAAAGCATTCACTCTAATTTTCGACGCCCCCAACTCAGCCGCCAAATAACGAACACTGCACTCTAATGCTGCTTTGACTGGGCCCATCAAACTATAATGATCAACCACTTTTTCTGCACCATAATAACTTACGGTAATAATTGAGCCGCCTTGTGTCATGAGCGGCTCTGCCCGTTTTACGAGTCGAAATAAAGAATGGCAGGAAATATCCATCGCAGATAAAAAACCTTGGCGTGAACAGTCTACCACTCTGCCATGTAAATCCTGAGATGGTGCAAATGCAATTGAATGCAAGATGAAGTCGATGCGCCCCCACTCAACCTGTAAGGTGTCAAAGAGGGCATTCATTTGTTCATCATCATCTACATTTAAGGGTAAAAGAAAACGGGCATTAACAGCATCAGCTAGTGGCCGGACATGTACTTCTGCTTTATCATTCAAATACGTGATTGCTAACTCAGCGCCTGCCTGAGCAAAATATCGAGCACAACCCCATGCGATGGATTGCTCATTCGCAATACCCACCACGAGACCACGCTTTCCATTTAAATTAAACGCCGGGAGATTGTTCATTCACACCTCGAAAGAAATCATTTATTTCATGTGTTAAACCCTAAAAGTCAGACATGTAATCACGATTCTCAATGATAGTACTCAAAAAGCGTCCGCTTTCAAAAAAGAGAAACAATGATAGGCTAGCATCCATTCTTCATTCGTCGAAATTTTATAAATACCAATGGTACTTTTGGGGTGGTGTAATACTTGTGAATGCGTATTGTTGGCTGAAACATCTATAATAGCATTCAACCAATGAAAATATTGAAGAACGTTTTTCCGTATTTCGGCACTATTTTCCCCAACACCGCCAGTAAAGATAATTGCGTCAATTCCACTCATTATCATGATAAGACTGCCGGCATGTTTAGCCACAGAGTACGAAAATAAATCCAAAGCTCGTTGAGCAGACGGAGATTCTGAAGACACCAAGTCACGAATATCGGCGCTTTCGCCTGAAACTCCCAATAAGCCACTGTTTTTATACAATAATGAAGATACTGCATCCGCTGTCATGCCTTTTTGTTGCAGTAAATGCAACACCACACCAGGATCAATTGAGCCACAGCGTGTTCCCATCATTAAACCATCTAACGCGGTAAATCCCATGGATGAAGCAATACTTTTCCCTTTGTATAAGGCACACAAACTTGCTCCACTGCCGAGATGGGCAACCAACACTTTTTGCCGATGCTCTTTTGGGATAACCTTCGGTATAAGCCTCGATATATATTCATAAGACAGGCCATGAAAACCATAACGATGAATACCATCATTAAACAAAGGAGCAGGTAATGGAAACCATTTTTCTAACTCCGGCTGAGTTGAATGAAAACTGGTATCAAAACAAGCAACTTGAAGCGTGTTGGGGAAAGTTTTAAATAACATATTTATCGCGCACAACTCGGGCTTAATATGCATTGGCGCCAAGGGTATTAGCGATTGTAACGCTTCGATGACCTGCTTATTAATCTTGACTGGCTTTGTATACATTGAGCCACCATGCACCACACGGTGTACAATACCCATTATTACCACATCACAAAACTCAACCGATAATCTATCCAACAGGGTAATTAATGCATGATTAATTTTTTCCGTATCATCCGTTAAATGCGCTTCAAACAACATACGCCCTGTCGTTATTTCAATAAGAGGGTTTTCAAGAGTGTTAACGCATAAGCGATACAGCGAATACTTCACGCTTGATGAACCAACATTAATAGTGAGTATGGCTTCTATATTCACAGTAATGAAATTAGACCTGTTTTAGTGCTGCTAGAAATTCAGTAACAAGCAACACTCGCTGAACGGTATTGTTTAATGAGATAACGAAGAATGAAAGTGAGCATAAAGAGAGGCAACAGCACAAGACGCGAGGCGAGTTTGCCCAATTCCCGCAGCGCGGCTGGTTAAAATAATGGGCACTCGCGCTCCCAGCACCACTCCAGCCCCCTCAATATTAAAAAGAAAGCGCATTTGCTTATACAACATATTACCCGCTTCTATGTCTGGTACGACAATAATATCAGCATCACCTGCCACAGGAGACACAATTCCTTTTGCTTTCGCAGCTTCTTTAGAAATAGCATTATCGAATGCCAACGGTCCATCCAGTATCGCGCCTTTAATTTGACCTCTGTCCGCCATTTTACACAATGCGGTTGCATCCAACGTAGAAGGTATTGCTTCATTAACGGTTTCTACCGCAGAAACCAAAGCCACTTTCGGCTCATAATTCATTAACGAATAAAATAGCTCTATCGCATTTTGAACGATGTCTTTTTTTTGCGTTAAACTGGGTTGAATATTAATGGCAGCATCAGTAATAAAAAGAGGTTTTTCATAGCTAGGCACATCCATCAGAAAGGTATGGCTCACTTGTCGATCCGTTCGAATACCTCGTTCTTTATTCAGTACGGCATGCATCAATTCATCCGTATGAATATGCCCTTTCATTAACGCCTGCACATCCCCGTGTTTCGCCATGGAAACGGCAACATCGGCTGCCTCATGACTGTGCTCCGTTCCAACAATCACATAATCGTCTAACGATACATGAAGTACTTCTGCGGCATGCCGGATTTTATGCTCTGGACCAATCAATATTGGCTCGATAATACCTTGTTCTGCTGCATCCAGCGCACCGCCGAGTGAGGCTTCATCCACAGGGTGAACAATGGCAGTCTTCAGTGGTGTTTCAGCTTGAGCTCTTTTAATTAATCCAGAAAAAAAATCATTTTCAGTTGGCTTTAATTCCACTCTGGGAAGTAATACACGGGGCCTATGTACTTTTTCTGTCGGTGCAATTACACATGCTTCACCAGTGACAACTTCTAGTCCTTGTTGATTCGTACACACACAAGCCAGTTTAACACGATGATTATCAGCACCTAATTTTTCAATAACCGTCACTCGAACCGATATTTTATCACCCAATTTCACCGGACGTAGAAACTGCAACGATTGGTCTACGTATATGGTGCCTGGACCGGGTAACCGAGTGCCCAACGCGGTAGAAATAAGAGCACCACTCCACATGCCATGCCCGATAATGGCATGAAATGAGTCACTTTTTGCATACTCTTGATCCACATGTGCGGGGTTTACATCACCGGACATAACAGCAAACAATTGGACATCTTGTAACGTCAATTCGTGTTCAACACTGGCTGAATCACCGACTTCAATCTCGTCATAGGTCTTATTCGAAATATAGGTTTTATTCGAAATCCAGTTTTCGTTTGAAATTTCGTCTGACATAACCCCTCGCAATAAGCCTTAAACGGAATAATCTCTTAAACGGATGAACTTTTAACTGATGAACTTTAAACTTAATCAACCACTGGCTGATGAATAAATATTACTGTTCGCAGATGAAACGCAACATCAAGATAGACAAGCTAATGCTCTGAAACTAATGATGAAGATGGTAATTTAAAACTGTTACTAAACGCTGGAAACAGGTGCTTTATCTAAAACATCTAGTACTAAAACACCCAGCAGGTCTTAACACCCAGTAAGTCTTGATGATTATCATTATTACTGAATCATAGATCAATGAATTGATGTACCTCAATTGGGGGAGGTTCTGGCGCGTATTACTTTTTAATTAAAAATGCCTTACTGATCCATGACAGACAAACATAGACAAAGCCTACGCTAATTATAGAAAGGCAGCACATGAAAAGTCTTACCTAATGGATAATAAGCCGCTTATTTTAAGTAACTGCCCCTAAACGACTCAAGCCTGGCTGAAACACAGAAAGGAAAATAACAGAAAGCAAAATAGTAGGAGGTATTTGGTATCCAACATCTGGCTAGATCATTCGGGATAAGACTCGCTTACCACTGACCTCATGATGAACCACAGCAAGTAAATGTACCAAAATCAAAATCGCCAAAGATCGACAACTGTACTTATGTAATCCCGAAAATGCATCAGTGTAATGCCCCGGTAATGCATTCAGTGGAAGCTGATAAAGGTGAAATAAGGTAATCGGCTCGTCCATCATTAAAACGCCCGATAACAGCACCACTGCGGTCACAAGATATAAGACAACATGCGCAATATGCGCCACAAACCGCTCATGGGCAGATAATTGATAATTTTCTGATGGGCTATGTGACAAGCGATAAACAATCCGTAAGATAAAGACCGGAATTAATACTGTCGTAATCGAAACGTTAAAAGCCGCAATCGCGTGAACTATTTGCTCACTTTGAATAAAGGAAAGAGAAAGACCCGAAACGGTTGCCCAAAGAATGACAATCGCCGAAACCCAATGAAACAGTTTTGCCATAAAAGAATAACCATGAACCCGTAAGGCAGGCGCACGATGAATCGATCGCGACTTTGCGTCGTAAGAATAGGTATGCATGGAACTCTCTTTACATCTAGTGGCGTTTTTTTGAACGGCTATTTCAACAAACTATTTCAACAAACTATTGCAACAACCCGAAACAAACAACAGTAAAACACGAACGTCTTAGGCATATAGTCTTAAGTCATTCTGTGTAGATCTCGATTATTTGCTATTAGGCTCTATTTGTCACACGATCCAAAGGGTTAAGTTCAGATAACCTGTGGAAATGAGCGGCACTCTGTAAAATACGCAGGTATTGCGTCACAAACCACACCATGCCATAAACTACCGACGTGCCACAACCTTACACCAAACTTAGAATGTCCCGTTGATCTTATTGGAGTCCTTGTGGATAACATTAAGGATTTTTGTTTTCTACCGAACAACATCAATAATACAAAACGGCTACACCATTCGTTTTAACACACACCGCCCCTGCCTACGATGCCATATCACTGCCAAAACATGCACAATAATCAGCCCAGCCAATGCCCGACAGGCATGAGAATGAAAAACTTCGTACTGTTCTGCAAGATGAGAGTCAGTAATCACATTGGGTATTTGAAACACGTAAAAAACCTCAATGGGCGACTGCATCATCAATACCCCTGTCACCAGCACAATTGATGATAAAACATACAGACCTATATGACCTAGGTGGGCCATTTTCTTTTCACTTTTTGAAACGCCAGGGTGTTCAGCAGGGTATTCACCACATAATTGCAATTTAATTCTGTATACAATACGTGCAAAAAATACCGGAATCAGTACCGTTGTAATGGAAACATTAAATGCACCAATAGCATGTTTAATGGATTCATCACTGATGAGAGAAAGAGAGAACCCCGAAATAGAGGCCCATATAATCACAACCGCCGAGATCCAATGAAATATTTTTGCCGGTAAAGGATAAGACTGAGGTGAAACGGACTGAGATGAATCAGATGGTAACTGCTTTTCATCACTCTCAATAAAGATAATATCGTTGCTGGAAGAACCACCGAGCTCATAGCGCCCGGCATTAGCATCGGTAGTGGAATGAGGCGGAATGAGGGTATCTGTAAAATCGATAAACATATAAAGCTCCTTTTTATACTGAAAATATCCTTAAAAAGCACAGAAAATACGCACAGAAACGGCACCATAAATACTAAAACCAAACTGACTGTATATTTTCTATTGGCTTACTGGTGAGTATAAAAAGTCGTTTTTTATAGAGCAATTATAAAATATATATAAATCCTTAGATCTTATTGTAATGAACAAATTTTGGTGACAGATCGCCATCTTCCCGCACCATACAATACTGCCAGTCTCCATAGTGCCGAACCACGCATCAGCTTCTACCACTTATCAGCTTCTACCACCTGTCAGCTTCTACACCCTATACAACATAGTTGTCCAGTTTTCGGTTGCAGGTAATTCTTCTGCACGATAGCGTTGAAGGCAGTCGCGTTAAATACCATTCTTATGCGTATACGCACATATACTTCGCTTTCGAGAAAGGATTAACAATGCAAATAACTGATCCAAAACAATGCGATAAATACTATCAAGCGTTAGTAAACCGAGATGCCAGTTATCAAGGCAGCTTCTATGTTGGTGTCAAAACCACCTCTATTTTTTGTATCTCCACTTGTCGAGCACGCAAACCGAAACGTGAAAATGTCATTTTTTTTACAAGAATCAAAGATGCGATGGCAGCCGGGTTTCGCGCCTGTAAAGTGTGCCAGCCCACTCTTAATGGCCAAATTACGCCAGAACCCATTCGTACTGCGTTAGAAATGGTGAAGGCCAACCCTAAAACAAAAATTAAAGATCAAGACCTCAGAGAAGCAGGCATTACACCCGAAACGGTTCGGCGATGGTTTAATAAACATTACGGTATGACCTACCAATGCTTTCAGCGCATGTATAGAATCAACCATGCTTTAGAAGAATTAAATAACGGAGAATCCGCCACCCATAGCGCACTGGGAGCAGGTTACGATTCTCTCAGTGGATTTGGATATACTTTTAAAAAAATGATGGGCAACTCACCAACGCAATCTCATACCCATGTGCTGCACATGGACAGGCTCGAAACCCCTTTAGGGCCAATGTTTGCCTGCGCCAGCAAAGAGGGTCTGTGTTTACTGGAATTTGTCGAGAGGAAAATGCTGGAAACGGAATTGACCGATTTACAACGGCGTCTAAAGGCCCGCATTATTACCGGACACAACCCTTATATTGACCATATTAAAAAAGAATTAACAGAATACTTTGCAGGTAGCCGCACTCACTTTACCGTTCCCCTTCATACTCCCGGAACGGAGTTTCAACAAACCGTTTGGCAAGCACTGCAGGCCATTCCTTATGGACATACAGCCAGTTATCAACAACAAGCGATTTCCATCGGGAAGCCCAAAGCCGTAAGAGCCGTTGCTTCAGCCAATGGCATGAATCGTATCGCAATTGTGATTCCCTGCCACCGAGTCATTGGAAAAGATGGTAGCCTCACAGGATACGCCGGCGGTTTAGAACGTAAACGCTGGCTGCTCGATCATGAAGCTAACTATGACAAAAGGTGAACTATGCTGGATGCGTTAAAAAAGGTATTTAATACCTCGGCCATAACCCTAAAAGGCATTGCGACACGAGAGGAACATCTTGGCCCAATGCAAACCCACGAAGCTATTCACATCCGTGTTGAAACAGGCGTTGGCAATGATTTACGCGGCAAACCGGGTAAACGACAAGTCACCGTATTAAGCGAAGAAAGCTGGCAAGCGGCCTGTGATACGATTGAGCAAACGCCCAGCACTTTACCTTGGACAACCCGCCGTGCCAATTTACTGGTCAGCGGTATTACCTTTGGCCCAGAAGACGTAGGCAGCCGCCTTATTCTAGGTAAAGCTGTTTTAGAAATCACCCGCGAAACCGACCCTTGTCACTTTATGGAAAAAGCGCAACCGGGGTTAAAACATGCTCTCAAACCCGAATGGCGAGGCGGTGTCTGTTGTCGAGTACTTCAAGGTGGAGAAGTGAGCTTGGGCGATTCAATCAAAATTGAACGCTAGTCCGTCCTGATCGTCGAGTAATTCCAATAAAGCAATAAAAACCAAAATCGGCACTACTTTTAAGCAGTGCCGATTCTCAGTGGCTTATTTTTATCAAAGCCTTTATAGGTCGCTGGCCACTTTCGCTTTACGAATCAACTGTACAAACTCAGTACGATAACCATATTCATCAGGGCCTTTGTTGGCTTGCGCTAGGGCTAACGCATCATCATAGGTCCAACTCCCGGTGTATTGCCCACCTCGAAGTAATTCAGAGAACCCGGCAACAGCGGTGGCAAAATTATTTTCTCTCACAGTGTCACCCGAAGATTCAGTATTTTTACTTGGAATAGGCGCACTGATTAATTGAGAAGTGTCGGAGTCAGGCAGCTTATAGCGAATTTTTAAAAAGGCATACTCATTGGCATTGCCGCTTTCAGCCACGGCAGAGGCCGAATTATTCCCATAACGATTTTCATCAATTAAGGCGGAATTTGAGCCTTTCGGGGTAATCTCATAAATGGCCGTTACCGAATGACCAGCGCCAAGGTCCCCCGCATCAACTTTGTCATTATTAAAATCTTCACGATTCAGCTGGCGAGTTTCGTATCCAATCAGGCGATATTCTTCCACTGTCGACGGATTAAATTCGACTTGTAATTTTACATCTTTCGCAATAGGAAATAACGTGGAAGTGGATTGGTGCACTAACACTTTTTGCGCTTCACTGAGTGTATCAATATAAGCCGCCACACCATTGCCATTTTGCGCTAACGATTGCATCAGATTATCGTGATAGTTGCCTTGGCCAAAGCCTAAGACAGAAAGAAAAATACCCGCTTTACGCTTGCGCTCAACAAAACCTTTCAACTCTTCATGATTGGTGATGCCAATATTAAAATCACCGTCTGTAGCGAGAATAATTCGGTTGACCGCTTCCGCTTTATACTGGCTCTCTGCCAACTGATAAGCAAGCTGAATGCCCTCAGCCCCAGCGGTTGACCCACCCGCCTTTAATTGATTCATGGCATTAATAATTTTCTGCTTTTCCTTGACGAGCGTCGGCTCCAATACCGCACCAGCAGCTCCGGCATACACCGCAATGGCGACGGTATCGTCGGGGTGCAATTGGCTCAACAACAATTCCATGGACTGCTTTACCAAGGGCAATTTATCCGGCGCATTCATCGAGCCTGACACATCCAGTAAAAAAACTAAGTTCGTACGCGGCTTTGTTTGCGGAGCCAAATCATACCCTTTAATACCAATATGAATTAATTTGTTACCCGTACGCCAAGGGGAATCACTGACAGAAATGGTGGGCAAAAAAGGCTTATCTGCACGAGAAGGAACAGGGTATTGATAATCAAAATAATTCATCAACTCTTCTGTACGGACAGCATTTTTTTGCGGCAACACGCCCCGATTTAATTGTCGACGAATAAAACTGTAGGCAGCGGTATCCACATCAGCAGAAAATGTCGACACCGGTTCTTCCGATACTTTTTTAACGGGGCTCGTAACGATAGATTCAAATTCATCCTCACCCACCACTCCTGGAGAGGGCGCGGGTAAATCAATCGGCTTGGGCAATGGCCTAATGTTTGACACGGCATCAGACGCTACTGCCAACTTAGCGCGCGCATTCATTTTAGTTGCCGCCACGCTGCCACCATTGGGCGCAAACGACTGTACTGAAGGAGACAAAGCGCTCTCAACTTTGCTCACTGATGGACTGGTAGCAGATGGGCTGGTGCTGATATTTAGTTTACTGGGCGCACTGATCTCAGAAGCCCCATCCTGAAGCTCAGATATAGGTTTAGCTGTTGGCTCTTGACCTGTTGCCTCAGAGACAATCACTACTTCCTCAAGCTGTGGTGCGGGTTCATCAACAACCACTAAATCTTTCTCGATGTTTTCTTCTGTGCTCGCTATCTCCTTATCCACTTCACTAGGAGAAGTAGTGGTTTGCCCGGCGCCTTCTTGACCATTCGTGCCTTCTTGACCATTCGTGCCTTCTTGACCATTAAGGGAAGGCGGACTCACCCGAGACGGTAGTGTTTCCGACGACGGATCTTTTTCAGGCAAAATAACAAAAACAAACAACGAGGCGGCACACGCAACCACCACACCTTTCCACACGGCCGGCATTTTCATAAACGCTCCTTCTGAATCTGAGTGAATGTGTTTCTTTTCACTAAGACGGGAGACCGATTCAGATCCTTGGGCATGAATAGCCTTTTTTTCATCAGAAAGAGAAGAAGATTCTTTTACCCTGCCCTCATCCTGTGAGGAGCCCTGTTCAGAAGACGATTGAAGATGCTGGCCATGCTTGCGAGCAAACGCCTGTTGTGCGGCTTCCAAGGCACGTTGTTTTGCCTCCAAACTTGGTTCCGGGGTTTTACGATAAGCCGCTGCTATTTTTTCATCACTCATACCGACAATACCCCCATCGCTTTTACCCGTTTACGAACTTCATGAATACGCCATGATACGGTCGTCTCTTTTACCTCTAAAATTTGAGCGGCTTCAAAATGGGTAAAACCTTCACCAAAGACCAGCAATACGGTCTCTTTAAAGCCAGACCCCATGGAATCCATTAACGTTAAGAGTTGCATCAGTGTAACAACCGCCTCCCCATGACTTTCACCTCCAATTAATGAAGGTTCTTCAGCATGACCCTCACCTAAGTGGCAGTCTGACGAGTTGAGTCGATGCTTATCATGTTTGCGTTGCCAATCGATCGCACAATTGACCACAACTCGATACAGCCACGTCGTAAACGCAGAATCAAATCGAAATTGCTCAAGAGAGTCAGCAAGCTTAATACACACCTGTTGTGTAATATCTTCTGCTGTTGCCACCTCTCCACAAAAACGGAAAGCACAGGCATAAATACGATCATAATGCGCCACCAGTAAATCATTGAAGGCGGTTGCATCACCTTCTTGAGCGGCCCTGATCAAGGAGTCAACCACTGTATTATCCATATCATTTGATCTTTTTAGGTTTGACGAACCTACAGGTAAAATCCTTGGATAAGAGAGGAAATTAGGCGTTGAAAACCTCGCTTCACTCTCTTTATGTGTACCACACCAGGCAATAAACAACTTCGCAAGTAACATACCAGCATTAGTTTATCAGCGTTAAAACGCCTAGTTAATCATAACGAAGTTTATGAAAGGAGAAAAACAGCGGTTTTAAAAGAGAACCTATGAGCCCATATAGCAGACTTCATCTTCGGAGGTACTCAACAAAACAAAATAAGTATTTCACACTTGGGTGATAAAGGAATGGGATGTCCGACTCATTTGCTGGGCAAGTGTATCAATATGCTGAGAGAGTGATCGAGTCTCTTCTGCCGCAGATACAACGGATGCATTCACATTTTTAATTTGCTGAAGATCGTCTGTGAGTTTTTGAGATACGGTATTTTGATGACTGATGTTTTCAGCAATCTTGCCGCTCATGGTCGAGATTTCCTCAATTCCTTCGACTACGCCTGTCAGTAAATGCTGACTTTCTGTGGCACTTTGAATAACTTCATCACTCATTTGCTTACCGGCTAACATTTTATTTTCAACCAGCTCAGAAGAATGGCGAAGTGTCTCAATTACCGACTCAATTTCTGCCGTCGTGGTTTGTGTCCGTTGAGCCAATGAACGTACCTCATCAGCAACCACAGCAAAACCTCGCCCTTGCTCACCCGCTCGGGCCGCCTCAATAGCCGCATTTAATGCCAACAAATTGGTTTGCTCCGCGATGCTGTAAATGACATTCATCGTGTTTTCTACCGAGCGCGTTCCCTCTACTAACTTCATCACCACGTTTTGAATATCATCAATAGAACGCCCAAAGTTATCCAATGCCTGCACGGTGGATTTCATTTTTGAATCACTGACTTCCACTTTATGCTTTGCCTCACCAGCAGAGACGGCCATGTCCGATGTAAACTGGTTAATTTCGGACAAATCATTGTTATATTGAGCAATAACATTAGCGGAGTATTCAATATACTCACCTTGTTTTGTTAATTGATCTGACGCTTCGTGAGCATTTTTATTACTGCTTTCAACCACCTCAGTTAAATCTTTACTGGCACTTTGTGTAGTCGCAATAGACTCAGATAACATATCAAACAAGGAATTTAGAGATTTTACAAACTCACGATCATCAACGTTTTTTGCCTTAACTCCCAAACGTAATGATAGATCTTTATTTGTCGCAATTTCATATACGGTTGCTCGCAAGTGACAAGCCACAATATATTGTTCGTGCAAGCGGTAACATACAAAAACCAAAATGGCGGATTCCATTACCACAAACAGAGCGTGAACAAAGAAAGTTTCCCAGTCACAGGTAACCCCATAGGCGATAAACGAAATTCCCGCCACAGAGGCACCGCTTAACTGCAGCGGCACACTCACCAAATGATGGAGCGCAATAACTCCAGCACTGACCACAACAGGCCGCCAATCGCGCCATAAGACCATAGCCGCCAGAGAAGCAAAAATATGAAAGTGCATTTCCAGTCGTCCCATTTGCTGGAAAATAAACACCATGGACATCACCATAAAGGAAGCTGAAATGGCACATCGGCTGGCCAGAGATCCTGGCGCACCAAAATACACTAAAGCGCTGCCAATGACGGCTAATGTTGCCGGCACTGAACCCACCAAATGGGTTCCATATCCCCAAGGCACAATAAAATAAACAAACGGTAAATGCATTGCCAATACTGCGAGCATAATTTTATCGGTCGCAATGGTATCTCGCAGCTGAATCTCTTTCGTCTTTTCTGCTAGCACTGTTGACTTTGTCATTTTTCTTTCACTCTTTTACCACTTTTTATATAGGTTATGCACACTTCAATTTTTACGTACCTATTTACATACGCTCTTTACGTACGATTTTTTCCTAATAAAGATACATCTCGTACAACCGCCTCCACGCTCCCAGAAGGGTATACCAAAATATCTTGTCGAGCGGGATGAAACAGATAAATAGCCCCTGTGTGAGAAATATCGAGAGCGTCTACATTTGGACTTAGACCAGTCAGAGGTTGCCGAAAGGCATTCAACAATACCGGCAATTTTTCCACATGCACACCAAGGTAATGCTCACCAAGTGGACTTACAAAATCATGTAAACGTTCTGGTGTATCAAATTCAGGGTCTAAAGTAATAAAAACAAACTGCATCATTTTGTCATTATCGGCCAAACTCTGAATTTTTTGATAGCGCTGAACGGTTAAAGGACAAATATTACGACAACGTGTAAAAATAAAAGACACCACCGTAGGCTGTTGCCGAAGATCTTGCCAAGAAATGGGCTCTCGCTTATCAGAGATCATAGTCACTACAGGCAAAGGCCGCGAGAGAGAGAACCCCCAAAGTGATTCATCACTTATTAATGAGGCACTTACATAGGAAAAAAAATGAGGAATAGAAAGAATAATTACCGTCAGTACTAACAGTGATATACCTATTACTACGGCTAACGTCGACCTTACTTTCGATTTTTTTATCGATACCGGCATAATCGAAAAAGAACGTATCATTGGCTTTCTTTCACCTTAGTATGAGGCCGGACATGGAACAGTCACTATATGTCACCCTTTTTTCTTATCTCTGTAGTGACCGAGCGCCTTCATTCTTTTCACTACCACTTTCATTCATAAACCTTTCATTCATAAACCTTTTATCGTTTGTTGGTTTACCCTGTCCAAAGTGTAGCCAACATTTTCCACTCTCGTCGAAAAGAGTGCCAATCAAAAAAATACGAAGAAGCGACCCCCAAAAGTAGGCTCACCGAGTCTGCATACCACCTGTGAAATAACGCTTACTACGGTGTATTACTCCGACGTGAGTTAACAAAAACAATGGTTAACGGTGTCCGCTCGGGATAGAACTTCTTACCTTACCCTCACATAAGCAGTTACAACACAAAAGACAAGAATAAACCAATCGACTTACATGAGTTTTGGGTGCAACGATGAAACAGAAAAACAGACTGATACATAACACGGCAAATCAATCGGGTTTTCCAAATGGCAATGCACATCCCCACGCCACCTATTTAAAAACAATTAACACGAAGAAACACTGGTTTATAAATTGTGCTGTATTCACCACCATGGTAGCCAGTTCTTCCACTTTTGCACTGGATCTTTTGGTTGAAAAAAAGGTAGGTCAACAAACCACTCACGTCATCGAACACGTCAGCGGCAATAAGAACGGTACCTGTGCACACGGCGACCACAAACCAGCCACCGCCGCCTCATCAACCGCCCCTTCCATCGGTCATCAAGGGTCTCAAATCAATACACAAATCACCTCCACAGATGAAGAAGTCATCGATCAACTCGCCACAGCCCACCTTCCCTAATTAACACGCAGGCTCATCGATTTTTCCCTTGTCAATCGGTGACAACACGACTTTGCAGTGGAGACCTTTATGGAACTCAAAAAAATGATTGTGGCAATGTGCTTAACTTTGCCCATGATGACCCTCACCGCCTGCGGTGGTATTGGCGATGATAACGATAATGGTAACGGAGGCGACGTTGTTGATGACGGCAGTTCAGGCAGCAACCCCGGCGGCGGCTCTAATCCCGGTGGAGGAGGCGATAACTCCAACCCCGGCGACGACACTGACCCCGGTGATGGTTCTAATCCTGGCGACGGCTCTAACCCTGACGACGATACCGACCCCGGTGATGGTTCTAATCCTGGCGACGATAGCGACCCCGGCGACGGCTCTAACCCTGGCGACGATACCGACCCCGGCGACGGCTCTAACCCTGGCGACGGCTCTAACCCTGGCGACGATAGCGACCCCGGCGACGGCTCTAACCCTGGCGACGATACTGACCCCGGCGACGACACTGATCCTGGTAATGACACCGATCCAGAACCTCCTGTGGATAACGAGCCCGATGAACCTTCAGCAGATGGCTACTTTGCAGAATTTACCGACGCCAGTTGCGCCGACGGGCAATATCGTGAAGCTCTGCCAGACCTAAAAGTAGACCTCTCGCAAGTCATTAACGACATTGACGCGAAGGCAAACCCCACTGCCGAAGAAATTGAGGCTGCAATGATGACCGTGCTAGACGCCGGCTACCCATATGGCGCTTTCATTGTACGTGAGTCACCCGGATTTGATCGTAGCTATAACTGTGGGTACAACTGGTCGAACCGAGGATATGGGTGGGAAAACTCATTCGGCCTTGCCGTTCACGAATGTGGCCATGCATTAGACGCGTACTACAATGGCGGCAATACCTATTACTTATCAGAAGACTACGCCATTCCCGAAATGCGCAGAGACTATTTCTCACGGAACGAGCTCAGCGGCGATGAATACCACAACCAAATACCCGATGCTGCCGCCAACAGCACCTATTTCGACATTGGCTCCACCACCGGCAACCAAGGTATTCAAACCATGTACGATGAATGGGCACAATATGTTCATTCCGTTGCCCTAGATTATTTGCTCTATCAATACCCGCAAGGCCGACGTGATTTTTATTTGGAATACATGTTGAATTTTGCTTGGGCAGCACCTCGCTACCTTATTTGGGCAAAAGAAAATCACCCCGATGACTTTGAACATATGATGGCAGACCCCGATGTTTTACAGGCCACTCTCGTGTTATGGGGGCAAACCTGGACGTATTACGATGCATTTATCAACAACACCAGCTGGACGCCATCGCAAGACGAAGAGCGTTACGTAGAAGCTATTCGGGATCCTAAATTGCAAAACATCATGAATGAAGTACGAATTAATTATGGCTGTAACGGAATAGACCAACCTGAATAAGGCACTAAAAAATCAAAAAATAAATAAGCCTTAAAAAGAACGCTTCTTCTTGGCCCCTTTGGGGGCCTTTTTTAATTCACCCCTATAACAATCTAAAACCCCACATGCAATTTTTCACATCTGATGCAGTAATAAAATTATCGCAGCCAGATACAAAACATCAGCAATGACGAAGGTTTCGAATTTTGAGGAGATGATACTCCCCTGGAAAAAGCTTTGTGAAGCGATTGAGCCTTTTTATCCTAAACCTTCAAAGCTAGGCGGTCACTCAACCGTGGGCAATAGCATCTTAAAGATCAAAAGGAATGTCTGATTGGGATATGTGTCACCTCCTCTGATTAGAACCAGCTTCTGAAAGAAATGACACAGAAATTTGAACACTACCAATAAACCACCTCAAGCACTTCAAAATCATCCATAGAATGGATATACATCCTCAACTGATAATAAAACATGAGTCCCCCTCGGCTATAATAATGCACTTTAAAAAGTGAAACCGGGCCTTTTGCTTTAATGGTTTTTTTCAAAATGGTTTTTCTTGGCTCTTTTCCAAAACGCTTATAAACCTGCTTTTTCAGCTCCGGGGAAATCACCACCGATAGATTATTTTTACTTCGGTAATCATCTTCCGAGTTTAAAAACATAACGCCATCATCAAACCCAATGGATTCCACCTTGAAATACACTTCGCCTTCAAACGCCTTTGGATAGTTTTTTTTGGCTTGCTCTCTTACCGCTGCCGTATCCACATATTCAAAAGCACTTCTCTGAATTTCTTTATATTTAATAAACTTATTCTCTGTTGCAGCGCATCCACACAATACCAGAGCCAAAAACCAACAAATCACCTTCCAACTATTTTTCTTATCTTTTTTTTCATACTCCCCTTTCATATTTCTCTCCCATATTTTTCAGCACTCTCAATTAAGAAAATGGCGCAGTATAAACCAATGGAAAGCCACAAGGAAATTAATGCGCAACAACATTTTATGGCGTAAAAAAACGCCTTTCGCTTGAGGATGCAGGTTAATTATTCGTCAAATATTTGTTGCGATAGTATGCAACGCTTTTCTGAAAATCATATGAATAAAAACGTCTCGACTTCCCAACTGGGTAAGTTAAGAAAACGATGTTCTCACGATTCTTCGATTCATGATGTTCTGCGGTATAGATGATTTCTCACTGAAACGAGAATTGCCAACTGTAAAGGAAGGAACATGAAACGATTTCTCTTAGTACCCATTAGCGTTTTGTCTGCGGCCATCGGGCTAAATGCATATGGCCAATCTGAAGCGCTCAGTCTGTCTGAAAGCAGTCAACAAGTAAAAGTGGTTAGCTCTGCCGTACAAGCTAACGAAATGGCACAAAAAGCCGCACAGGCAAAAAAGACAAGAAATCAAAAATCAGCGTCTACTTTTTCAATTGAGAGTGTTGACGTTAGCAGCCCCACAGCGGTGTATATTATTCGCTTAAAAGATCCGGCGGTTGCTGCTTATAGTGGTGGCATCGCAGGCTTTAGCGCCACCAACCCAGAAATGACGGGCGAAAAGAAATTAGATTTATCTGCCGCACCCAGTGTGGCCTACTCAAACTTTTTAGAACAACAACAAGCCCGTGTAACCAAAGAGTTTGATGCCTCTATTGGACGCCGGTTATCACCCAAATTCTCTTATAAAAACGTTTTCAATGGGATGGCCATTGAATTAACGGCATCAGAAGCCAAGCAATTACAGTCACACCCTGATGTATTGAGTATCGAAGAAGAACGTTGGGAAGTTCCTCTAACTGATGCAGGCCCCGCCTGGATTGGCGCCGATTATATTTGGAACGGGGGAGTTGGCGATTACTTCTCCTACCCTTGGTGTTATAAATTTGAAGGCTCACAAGGCGAAGACATGGTCGTGGCCATTCTAGATTCGGGTATTAATTCCGATCACCCTTCGTTTGCCGATATTGGCGGTGACGGCTATGACCACACCAACCCACTGGGTTCTGGGAATTATTTACCCGGCAGCTACTGTGACACTGAAGACCCCACATTTTGTAACGATAAATTAATTGGTGCCTGGGGGTTCACAAAAGAGCTAGGCGACCCCACTTCACCGGAAGACTCAGACGGCCACGGCAGCCATACCGCCAGTACGGTTGCCGGTAACGTGGTCAATGACATCACCGTTTACGCGCCCACTACCTCTTTAATGCGCGAGTCAATCAGCGGCGTAGCCCCTCACGCCAATATCATTGCTTACGATGTGTGTGTCGACTCTTGTCCTGGCTCTGCCTTGCTAGCCGCTGTGGAGCAGGTGGTGATCGATGCCTCCAACTTGCCCAACGGTATTCAGGCACTGAACTATTCCATTTCAGGGGGAGAAGATCCTTATAATGATGCGGTGGAGCTCGGGTTTCTCAACGCGTCGAATGCTGGTATTTTTGTTTCAGCTTCCGCCGGCAACAGCGGCCCAACGGCCTCTACTGTCGCCCACCGCTCACCTTGGGTCGCCACAGTTGGAGCCTCCACACATAACCGTGCTGTATTGAATTCACTGGACGACATGACCAGTGATGGCGAGTCTTTACCAGCATTAATCGGCTCAGGCTTCACAACTAGCCTTGGCGCTACCCCTATCGTACACGCCAAAAATTTTCCCACCGACAATGGCAGCATCAATGATCTTGACCCCGGACAATGTTTAGAACCTTTCCCAGCAGGACACTTCGATGGTCAAATCGTAGTGTGTGATCGCGGGGAGATTGCCCGAACAGCCAAAGGCATCAATGTGGCGGCCGGAGGAGCGTCAGGTTTTGTCTTGGCCAATCTGGAAGCCAACGGCAATTCTGTATCAAACGATGCTCATGTGATTCCAGCGGTGCATTTGGGTGTGGATAACGCCAATATTCTGAAAGATTGGCTGGATAACAACACCAACACCATGGCCAGCATTAGTGGTGGCGAGGTGGATGTCGCCGATGCTTACGGTGATATCATGGCAGGCTTCAGCTCACGCGGACCAAATACAACCGACGATATTTTAAAACCTGACGTCACCGCGCCAGGTGTGAATATTATTGCTGCTGTCGCCTCCACCGAAGGTGCCATCGCCCCTGAATATGGGTTTTTAAGCGGAACCTCGATGTCCAGCCCACATAATGCGGGGGCGGCTGCGCTGATTTCTGCAATAAAACCCAAGTGGTCACCCCATGCCATTAAGTCGGCGATGATGATGACCAGCACCACGGACTTCACCTTCAAAGAAGATGGGATGACACCCACCGACCCATTTGATTTGGGCGCGGGCCGCATTGATTTAACCAAAGTGGCAAATAGCAGTTTAGTTTTGGAAGAAACCACCGAAAACTTTCTTGCTGCTAATCCAGCCATCGGCGGTGACCCTAAAACTCTCAACATTGCGAGCATGCAAAACAGTAATTGCGTGGGGTTTTGCACTTGGGAGAGGACGGTAACCAATACCAGTGAGAAGCGGTATGGCGTCTGGTCACTATATGCTGATATGGATGATTTAAGCTCGAATGTGAAACTTCGGGTTAAACCGCAATTCTTATCAATCCCCCCTGGCGAAAGCGCAAAGATTCAGATTTTTGCAGATACCACAACAGCCGATGACATTTGGCAGTTCGGCAAGTTGAGTTTAGATCCCTTTGGTCGGCACTCTGGTCCGCCTCTGCATATGCCCATCGCCATCAAGCCCAGCGTCAGCTCTAATGATACTGTATTGGTGAAAACGGTAGATCAAGCTCAAGCCAGCCCTGGCGATATTTTGAATTACACCGTCACTCTAACCAATAGCCAGTTTACCGATACCATTACCCTAACGGATATGATTCCCAAATTTCAAAACGCGATCCCAAGCTCATTAAATGTGGACGTCGTTAACGGCACCACTATTGATGATTTTGTGTATAAAAAAAGCAATAAAACCCTCTCTTGGAGCGGCATATTGCAAGCGGGTAGTTTAGCGATCAATGAATCGCCTGCGCCATTTGGGTATGTACCGATGTCTGACTTTACAACGCCATTTGGGTGCCCCAGTAACTGCGATGATGGCGGGTTTGTTCTCAACGTACCTACCTTTACTTACAACGGCGAAAGTTATTCGCAAGTGATTTGGTCTGTCAACGGTACACTGCAAGCCGGTTCTGTCGGGGGCGCGCCAACATCGGCTTTAAATAGCCCATTACCCAGCACATCACCGCCAAATAATCTACTCGCCCCCTTCTGGACCGATTTGGATATGGGCTCTGATGGAGATGGTGCGGAATGGTACGTCGCTGTATTAACGGCGGGCCCAAATGAGTACACCATTTACGAATGGAATAATATTCCGCTATTTGGTGATGATACTCGACGTTATACCTTTCAGGTTTGGGTACAAAACGGTGATTCCGGCAATATTTGGTTTGTTTACCAAAATATGGATGATGTAGACAATATTAATTATTCCGTCGGCATTGAAGACGAAACAGGACTAAACGGTGACAGCTATCACTTTAACGGCACTGGGAATACACCAACTCCCGGTATTGATTTGGAAGTCAGCACTCTCACCGGTGGTAGTGCCACATTCACTTACAAAACGCGTGTTGGAAAATGTAAAAAACCCATGGTGAATTTTGTTGAAATCACCAGCGAAGGTGAAACAGAAGAAGCCATCACCACAACCGCATGTAAACAATAATCTCAATTTAAGTAACCCGAGGTAACTCGGGTTACTTTTTTATCCTTTTTATTGTTCGGGTACAATCTTCCCTAAACTCAACCTCTAACTACATCAGACCCTAAATACATCACACCCTAAATACATCACACCCTAAATACATCACACCCTAAAAAATTATTGCACAACAAAATACTTCAACAATAACTGATTAATTTTCGGCTGCTGCCGCTCCATGAGTGTACGCTGTCCTTTACATTGTAACCACGATGCCATTTTCAACGCGTCTGTCTTAGGCAGTTCACTCATTCGCTGCTTTAAGTCCCAATCCTGCATTTGTATTTCATCTCTTCTGGCATGATTACGACACACCATTTCATTTAAATGATGTAACCCTCGGCCTAAAAACACCCAACCAAATTGCGAATTTTTTATGGGTCCCAAGATAACTTCACGTCCGCCAGTAGGAATGATTTCCCCTATTTTTATTTTCGCCAAGTTTTCTCGAAACCACCAACTGCTGCCCGCTGCGACAATAGAGCCACTTAACGCCCCCAACATAAGAGATGAACCACCCAAACCAACATCTAACAATGCTCCTGCTGCTGCACCTCCACCGGCACTGAGCCACAGTAATTGTTTTTTATCCAAGCCCCAGACCACCCAATCTTCTTGATTAAATAAATCGCTTTTTTCCAGTGTCAATGACTTACTCTCATACACCATGTGATGGTGACGGAGCTGTGTTTCTATTTTTTTTCGCACTGAGGATTCAATGGTTTTTACGGCAGCCTTTAATTTTACTTCCAATGCCTGACTCACGGCTTCAGGAATGGTCTCTCCCGGTATCCGAGTACTCACCTGGTGACATAGCGCATCAATACAAGCCGTCGTTAATAGAGAAACGGCTTGTTCGACTCGCTGTGCTCGATCCTGTTTTAACGCCTGTACAGCCGCGTTAATTGATGGCTGCCAATGCTTATCCAATAACGCGAATGAACCAATTAATTCTATGTGATCAGAAAAACCGGCTGTCATAGGGTCGAACACTCGCACCAAACTAAAAAATTGATCTAGCGCTTGTCGCCATTGCTCTACATAGGTATTGCCTGAAATAGGGTTAATCACCGCCATACGTGGTTGACCACTCCAGCGTAAAATTTCCATTTCATGCTCATATTCCGGACGGTAGGGCGTTGCTCCATCGACCACATATAAAATGGCAGCGCCTTCCACAATGGGCTTAAGCAATTCTAATTCATCGTGAAACCGTTCTGGGTTATGAGGCTGGCGAACAAATTGTGCTAACACTTGTTTTCGGTCACCGGCATGCACACTCATGGATTGCAGTTGCTGTAACAATGCTCTTGCTCTCTGAAAGCCGGGCGTATCAATTAATTCATAGCACTCGCGTCCGTCCAAACGCATGGGAAACGACTGGGCAACCTCGGTGGTGCCGGAAACAGAAGAAATTTGCACACTGTCATTTTGAGTCAGCGTCGCCACTAAACTGGATTTCCCTTTATTGGGGTGGCCCACTACGGCAAACTTGGGAACAGTATTCGTTTTTGGCTGATCGCCCATCATTGGGGTTTAGCTCCTCTACCCACTTCATTTCCGTTATTCCCGTTGCCCACCACATTCCCGTTATCCGTCGCATTCTCATGATTTACTGCACCCATATAGCGTATCCAAGGTGTTTTTCGCTTTAAAAAATACTGCCAAGAGGCTTCATCAATTCGCCCTTCTTTTGAGCGAACGAGGTATAACGCTTGTTGGGGCAGAGTCTGTATCTGCTCAGATAAGTCCAGCAGCTCCCCGGTTGGCGGCTCCCAACCAGGCACCACCCACGTTACCCTAGAAGGGCGGGTGTGAATTAATGTTCGAAGGGATTGCTCATCGCTGTCTACTGTTTCTTCCCCTAATTGAACGTAAGAAGAAAACGGCCAACCAGAACCCGAAATACCCCAGAAGACCCCCAAACCAGACACAGCTTGTTTCCACTCGTCTTTTCTATGAGCTGAGTTAGAAGAATGAATATTATTGACACCAGTATCTTGGGATCTCAATTCTTGCACACTGAATGTATTTTTTTTCAGCTCTTTAACACTCGGTATTTTCGCGGCGTCATTGACTTTTCCCGCCACCGAACTGCCTGGGTCAGCCAATGGCATTGCCAATCTAGAGTAAAGCGGGCCTAAGACGTCATCGAGCAAAATAGATTGATCACGTTGACGACGAAGACGAAATAAAGCCCACATCAATAACAACACTCTAGGTATGACACAATAAGTCAATAAACTCGCAAACAATACTGGCCACCATTGACCATACCACTCTATGGAAGACTCGGCAGGGCCTACCGAATACGGTGCCGAGAGCCGATAATATCGTGTGGCTTCAACTAACTCTTTTGTGGGTACGGCGTCTGGCCACCATAGAGCCCATGGCGCACTCCACCCTTTAAACCCCTCAAATACGATTTCTGTGGACAATTGCACAGTGGAAGACCACCCAAACGCAAAGTCTTGAACTAATAAGCTGATAAAAAAAGTCAGTAATGCACCCAACGAAAATGCCAAAGCGAACCATTGATTTAGCCAAAACCCATAGGCGGTCAATAAACAACGGGGTAGCATGGAGACTCGTTTAAGGTTGGCGGAACCTAATAACCCTCGCCACCAATATGGCAGGCGTTGAAATAGAAAAGGGGGTATAGTGGAAAAAAACCGGCGGCACAGCATTAAGCAAAACCACGCCCAAGGAAATATCACCAATACCAATAAAAACATCATGATATTCACAAGCCCATGACCACTGGCACCTAAAACACCCAAAAGTCCAGAACAGCCGACCGTAATTCCCAATACAATCGCTAAAGCAATCGGCTGAAACGGGAACGCTAAAGTTGTGTTTTGACCTGTGCGCCAGTGATACCAATATTCAATCACATCACTGGGCTTTCCATTCGCAAGTCCTGCGCTAATAATGGCACCTCTCTCCTCGGATTGACGATCAAACGATACCTCATCCAACGCGATTTCTCGTGCTTTTGCCAATGTCCAAATGGTATTTATCAAAACAGTTTCCAATGTGTAAAGAATCGATCTAATTCAAATCATTGCTTATATAGCGGCACCGTATCAAACATCCAGTGCTAACTTCATCGCTACACGGTGTTTGTCGTAACAGCTCACCATTTTGTTATCACTCGCCAATAGTATACTGGGGTGAAATGTGTAGAATGAATGCCTAGACTGTGAAGGAAAAATGCACAGAGAAATGTGCAGATCACCAACAATAAAAAATGAAAATAAAGAAATATCATTCTCATTTTTACCCCTCTCATTTAAAACCGGGTAAAGACGAGTAAATTTTGATAAATCCCGCATTGATCCACCGGACGACTGGTTGACTAACCGCATCGGATGACACATGGTAGTACCCGAGAACAAACTGCAGCGACAGCTGACCAGTCACATGGAAGCGTTAAAGTGAGTAAAATTAATTTTCCCAAATACACATGGCCGGTTGCCGTGTTTTCTATTGGATTAGTTGCAACTCTGTTAGTAGTAGCAATTGCACGAAACTATCAAATACACGCCAATAAAGAGTCTTTTCATCATGGTGCTCAACAACGCACATTAACACTCCAATCGTTGATCGACAGCGATATTCACATTCTGGGCTCTGCAGCCAACTTTTTCTATTCCACCCCATCAGAGTTGTGGGACAATTTTGATGTGTTTACACCGCGCATATTGGAATATTCTATGGCCATTGTGGCCGTAGAATGGCTAGAACGTATCCCTCCCAACAAGCTAGACACACGGGTTGAAGCACTGAAAAAACGCTTTCCTGGATTCCAGGCCCATACCGTTATAGATCGACAAAAGGTCATTGGCTTCCACGATAAGACGACAGAAAAGTTTCTGGTCGCTGACATCATGCCGCGCACCGCCAATAATATGAATTTACTCGGTTTTTACCCGGTACAAGAACGCTTTTCACGCAGTGTGGAATCCATGGAGCGTACCGGTGTGGCCGTAGTCTCTGACCGAGTTCGCTTACTACAAGATGGCACCCACTCCACCATCGATAAAACCGGAGTCTTGGTGTATCACCCCGTCTTCGACGCCAATAACCAAGATAAAACCGCTCAAAACAAACCCTTAATTGGCAGCGTTATTGGTGTATTGAGAATTACCGACTACATCAGCGAGGTGTTACGAAAATTCGAAGGCCATCGTCCATTAAACTTAAAAATTGTTGATACCGGATTTGAAGCGGAAGATGCCTCTCTCCTATACACCAATGAATATTACAGCGACAGCAAAGGGTTACATTCTCGGAATTTGTTGCATTTGCCCAACCGCGTCTGGGAGGTGCATTACCAAGCGGAAGACAAATTAAGCAGTGATCAAGTCCTCGCCTTATCGATCATAGCCGGTGCCGGCTTCTTGCTCTCAGTATTAATGGCCACTATTTTTTATGTCTTGGATAGTCATCGCCTAGTCATTTCACGGCGACTCGCTGATCGCACACAACAACTCGAACAATTAGTGCACCAAGACTGCTTAACCGGTGTCGCCAATCGACGTAAATTTGATGCCACAATTAGCCTTTGGGTTGCCGCCAAAAAGTCGTTTGGTCTGCTTGTGCTAGACGTAGATCGATTTAAAAGCATTAATGACACCTATGGCCATGCCATCGGCGATGAAGTCTTAAAAACCATCTCTTATCTCCTCACAGATCAGTGCCGAACCAAGGACATTGTTGCGCGCATTGGTGGAGATGAACTGGCGGTATTGTGTCACGTCAACAGCGATAGAGAGTTGTGTCAACTCGCTGAAGTCCTAAGACAGCAAGTGGAACGCAATCCCTTTGTTGTCAAAGAACATCGCTTTCGTGTACAACTTAGCATTGGCGGTGTGTTTTACCGCAACGGCATGACTGAAGAAGACATGCACATTCAGGCAGACCGAGAGCTATATAACGCTAAACGCAGTGGTCGAAACCAAGTTAGTATCGCCGCCTAATCGCGTTCCTAAACCTGCATTTCCTGCCCTTTTTTCATCAGCCGCTCATCTCAACATGGTAAAGTTGTCATGTTGAGATAACGCTTTGTCACCTTTAGCAGATGCTTGTCACCTTTTGAATTCATATAATATTTGTATGACTTACCTCATTATCACAGCACTCCCTGTGGATTAGACGAGATTTCTTGAGCCAAGAAGAGTCCTTGATCAGGCGTTGATCATGATAAGAGCCAAGACTGCAAGCAAAAAAGTCATCACCCTCGTCTGCGACCAACAACAAGGCATTAAGGTGGAGAAAAAGCACTATGAAACGAGCAACCAAGTTCAGTGTTGAGCCCAACTGGGCTATTTTACTTCAGGACATGAAAATTGATCCTGTTGAAGCACTTACCCATGCTGGTTTACCAGAAGATTTGATCCACCGGGAAAATGCATCCCTTTTACCTAAAGAGTTTTTCCGCCTATGGCGTGGATTCGAAGCCGCTGCAGACGGTCGCGAAGTTGCCTTGTTAATTGCACAGCACCTTACTGTTGAATCATTCAGCCCCCCTTTGTTTGCCAGCATTTGCAGTAGCAATTTGAATGAAGCGTTATTGCGTATTAAGGAATACAAGCCATTGATTGGTCCCATGGACCTTCACGTAGATATCACCAGCGACTTCACCCAACTATCCATAGAGTGCTATGGTTCTGATGAACCGATTCCTCATTCATTGAGCATGGCAGAACTCGTCTTTTTTACTCAACTCGCCCGTATCGCCACACGAGCAAACATCAACCCCGCATACATCTCCTTACCGGTTGTTCCGAGAAACCCTGAACCTTATCGAGAATATTTTGGGTGTGACATTGTTCAAGGGGACTCACTGTCCATTCGGTTTAGTGCAGAAGATGCCCAACGTACGTTTTTAACGAAAAATGCCGGCATGTGGAACTTCTTTGAAGAAAAGCTTAAAGTGAAATTGAAAGACTTGAATACCGTATCCACCACGTCTGATCGCGTTCGCGCTGTGTTAGTTGAGTCCTTGCCCAGAGGTGAATCATCTATCGAATTTGTTTCAGACAAATTGGCGATGAGCAAACGCACATTACAGCGCAAGCTGGCAAAAGAAGACGAAAGTTATCAAGGTTTATTGCAATCAATACGAACCGACCTTGCCGATCACTATTTAATGAAGTCCACTTTACCACTGGGTGAGATTTCGTTTCTGCTCGGATTTCAAGAGCCCAACTCGTTTGTTCGCGCCTACAGCAGCTGGACCGGCGTAACCCCTGGAAAATTTCGACAATTTCAGAAATCCAACGGCCATTCACAGGTAGCGGTCAATTAAAGTGTGAATACAATTGCACCACATCAAAGGGGGCAGCCCCTTTGATATACTCTTACGATCTATGTGTTTGAATGTGCTTTTTTGTTTACCGTCTTTTCATTTTTCTCTCACTGCTCTCCCATCTTTTTCTCCCCTTCACCCATACACTCTCTTTTTATTAAAATACTGATACCACCTACTGTTATTACCGGTATTGCTGTTAACCGGGTTTTAATGATTTACTAAAAGCATACAAGCAACAAAAATCACAATAACCATCATGCTCACAACATGCCTTCAGTGAGGCACAATTTAGGGTGACTCTCATGACGATACGCTTTTGTAATGCTGTTCCATGGCTTTCCGCTTTAATGCTCATCGGATTATCCCTTCATACTTATGCACAACCCATCACTCACATCTATTTTGGTGGGGGAATATTAAAATCCGAATATGAAATGGACCCGATTAATTATCAGGGTAACTTTTTCGATGCCACAGAGTCCGTCACCACAACTCCAGATGAAACCGAAGATACCGGCTGGATTCTCACCTACGGTTACCAATTCCACAAATACTTTGCGTTTGAAGCGTCTTACCAAAGCTTGGGAGAATTTACCCAAGAAGGTCGCCACTCAGTAGAAGGCTTATTGCTCAGTGATGGCACCAACGAAACATCCATCTCTTACACGGGGACGGCCGCTGTGAATATAGAGCCCAAAGGCTTGTCTGTGGCGGGTGTGGCCTTGTGGCCTGTGACCAAGCGTTTTTCTGTCCGCGCCAAAGCTGAAGCGCGCTATTTTACCTATGAATCCAAGCTTACCTTTGTAGATCCTATTCCCGGATTTAGCCTAGGCGATACAGTGGTTGAGCCATTCGAATCTGTCTCTCCCATCAACGAAAACATGAATGACTTTGGGTACGGTGTTGGCTTGGAATTAAACTATCGAATCACTTGGGACTGGAGCACTTCATTGGTGTGGCATCGGTATCTCGATGTAGACGGAGGACTTTTACTCGATGAGTTTGATGCTGACAGTCTAGGGCTACAAATACAGTATCACTATTAATATAGGTACCAATAATATAGGCACCAACAATACAGGTACCAACAATACAGGTACCAAGATTAATACGGGATCAAGATTGCATCGTCATTAAATGCAGTACTTGAATGCCCCTTATTAAACAGTGTTACCAAACATAGGTAGCCAATGTTGCTACTCAACACCATTATAGAAACGCCACAGTCATACTAAGAACAGTAATACTAAGAAAAGTAAGTACACCATGGAAAAATCCAACGACGACGCGACACAATTAGTACACCGCCCCACAGAGTCCTCCCCTGCGAGCAGCTCAATTGACAGCGATCCTGCAGGATCAATGGACGAAACCGAGTTGGGCGGTGAAGATGAAAAAACCATTCTCGCCCGTCGCCAGTCAGACCGATCACACCATGAGAACACCGATCATCTGATCACCCCCAACCCAGACCACACCGGCAGCGGCAACGCCACCTTGATGCGCGCTGCCAATGCTGGCCGGCGTCAAATTCGAGAAGGCACGGTAATCAATCATCGTTTTCTCCTGAAAACCCACCTTGGCAGTGGTGGTATGGGCGTAGTGTACCGCGCACTGGATAAACGCAAGCAAGAAGCACAAGACCGCAATCCCTATGTCGCCATCAAAATTTTAGGGGAAGAATTTAAGCGACACCCCAAAGCCTTTATTGCTCTCCAACGCGAAGCGGGCAAGTCGCAAACCCTCGCTCATCCCAATATCATCACGGTGTACGACTTTGATCGCGATCAAGACACCGTCTACATGACCATGGAAGTGCTTGAAGGCACAACACTGGATGACTTTATCCGCGATCACTCCACGGGCATTCCCATGGAAGAAGCCGAGCCCATCATCAAGGCCATTGCTAGCGGCCTCGCTTATGCGCACTCAAAAGGCATCGTGCATTCAGACTTAAAACCTTCCAACGTATTCTTAACAAAAGAGGGAACCGTCAAAATTCTAGACTTCGGTATTGCACGTGCCGCCAGCCAAGAAAACGCGTCCACCGGCGGGACAAGCTCGGCGAAAACGACGGAAACAAACTCCCCAGGAAAGAAAGACCGCACGGTTTTCGATGCCGGGGAGCTAGGCGGTTTAACACCCGCCTACGCCAGTATCGAAATGTTTGCCGGCAAAGACCCTCACCCGTCGGATGATATCTATGCACTGGGCATTATTGCCCATGAATTGCTTACCGGTGAGCACCCCTATCAACGCAAACGTGCCCCGCAGGCTCACTCGGCCCAAATGAAGCCCGAGCGTATCAAATCAATCAAAGGCCACCATTGGCGAGCCATTGCTGGCGCCCTTGCCCTCGAACGCGAAAATAGGATTGAGGATGCCGCAGCCTTTCTGGCTAAATTTGAAGGGGGTTCAAAAGTCGTTAAGGCGTTGGTCGGAGGGTTGGGCATTGCCATGGTATTGGTGATCGCTCTAGCCCTACAACAACCTGAAACTGGGCCAGAAATTCCGTTCAATGAACTACCATCTTCTACCCAAGCAGAGATCACCAATGCCCTGAGCGAAGCCCAAAGCGCACTTCGCTTCAATGACATCAACGGTGCACTGTTTTATTTGAACAAAGCTTACGAGTTACACCCAAGAAATCCAGATGCAGAAGCTCACCTACAAGAAGTGGTGAAAGACATCGTTCGCCAAAAACCAGACATCAATGATCGTGATGGTATACAACAGCAACTGGAGCGTATGAATACGCTATTGCAATACCCAGCATTAAACAATAACGAGACACTGATTAATGAGCAGGAGCGATTACAAAGCTTACTCTAATGCGTATTCAATGCGTTTTTATAATCAAACAGGTCGATCACTCACCGGGTGATCATCCATTACGAAAGAATTGCTCTAGCTGCTGGAGCAATTCAGGCCAAGCCTCTAGCCAGCAGCAACTGTGAGAAAACCCGTTCTTCACCCAGCGCTCCCCACCGTGAACTTCAAGGTATGCATCCGATATGGCTAAAGGCACAACGTCATCATTATCGCCAACAATATGAACCTGCTGAAATGACGGTTTCCCCCGCCCAGGAAACGGCAAATGAGTCGGGTTCAAAGACCCTTGCAGAGGCAAATACCCGAACGTTTCCGTCCATTGCTCTGGGTCTAAATTCCCGGCGATGGTCACCACACGATCAACAGCCTCATTTTTCGGCGCCAAAAGCAAAGCCAAAGTACCCCCGCCGCTATAGCCGAACAGAGTAATTTTGGCCGATGGGTCATCCAGTAAGAAAGGCGCTATATAAGCATCCAAGGCCTGCGCCATGCTCTCAACCACCTGTGGGGAATAGCGTTCGTTGGTCCATAATGCCGGCTCGCAAACGGGCTCATCTGATAGACCAAAATAACAGGGCCTACCCAAATACAATGTGGGCCGAGGGTCTTTAACCATTAACTCAAATGCCAAAGGTTGCATCGGCGTGGGGTCAGCCGATACAAAACGCCCATTAATCCATGGAATACCATCTCCCTCAATATAAACATGCAAGCGGGTTGATGATGCTTCCAGTGAATCCTCTTTCAATACCACCGGTTTCAAATTCGGTGCCACGGTAATCATTGGCAAATCACCGTATACGCTAACTGTCCTCTGCCAACCCAATACCTTCACACGGTCTTCCAACGCCGGCGAAAAAGAGGAGCAACCGAGGGTCATGGTAACGAAGAAGGTCATTCCCATCGTCCCCATGACACCACGCCACCGACCAATACGGGTTATTAAAACTTGAGAAAAAATAAACGACATAAAAATTAAATAAAGCGCAATAAAATTGGCTTCCCATTATTTCGAAAAAGAATCTATTTTGTGAGGCTATCCATGCATAAGGTGTGCGTTAGCCAGTAGAATTTAATGTGCTCCAATTAATATCAATGGCATGTGAACGATGAATGACACATAAAATTCAGTGCGTCAGTACTAATTTTATAATGACCACTTTATAGTGACGGCTTCATAGCAAGAACTTAATAAAACAGGTTAATACAACAGCTTAATTCAACAACGTAGTAGCGACGGTTTCATAACCGTGTGTATATAAACGTATACATCATAATGACATTCACGTTCCACTTAAAAAGAAAATAGAAAAACAACATGAAGAGGACTGTCATGTACACTCAGCATCACAATTACACCCGCAGGAAGCAGCCCAACCGAGGCCGCACACTGGCAAACATGGGGTTAATGATTGGCTTTTTGATTACCGCCCTTTTCCTGAATGGTTGCAATAATACCAAGCCCTCTGCAACACAAGCCGGGGAAGGTACACCTTCTCAAATTCAAGACTTGCATATTGTGGATTGTTTATTGCCGGGCCAACTTCGCCGATTAGGCACCATGACGTATTCCACCCCCAGAAGACCCATCCATACCACAGCAGCCGATTGCCGTATACGAGGCGGGGAATACGTAGAATACGACCGTGCCGATTACAAAACCGCTCTCAATGTCTGGATGGAAGCCGCCGAAGGTGGCGACCCAGAAGCCCAAGCTAATGTGGGGGAAATCTTTGAGCGGGGTTTGGGCGACAGCCCCAATTATGCCGCTGCAGCCATTTGGTATCAAAAAGCCGCCGAGCAGGGCAATGCGCGAGCACAATTTAATTTGGGCACACTTTACGAGCAAGGGTTGGGAGTAGAAAAAGACAGCCTTCAAGCGCTGAATTGGTATCGCAAAGCCTGGGGGTTAGAAGAGGACAGTGTTATTTATCAATCTGCGGCCGCTCAAGAACAAAAAGCGCTACGCGGTGCGCTTCAAAAACAATTGTCTGAGAAAAATACACAAATTACCCTGTTGTCTAAACAGCTATCGCAAATGAAAGCGCAATTATCCGCCCAAGCTGAAAACGCCGATGTAAACAACACATTGCGACAAGAAATCCAACAATTACAGAACTGGGTGGCAGAGCTGGAAACCGAAAAACAAAAAGCGCAAACTCGTTACGATAACATACCGGTATTCCGAGAGCCCGTCGCCATTGAAAGCCCCTCCTCCACAGCAAGCGTGTCCGGCGATTCCCCCCTAAAATTTGGAAAATACTACGCGTTAATTATCGGCAACCAAAACTACTCACAACTGGATAATTTGTACTCCCCTATCAGTGATGCTCAGGCCATTGCCGATGTATTGGAAGATAAATATGGCTTTTCCGTAAAAACCTTACTGGATGCCAGCAATGTTGAAGTCATGCAAGCGATCAATGACCTCAATGACGTGATTACCGACCAAGACAACTTACTGATTTTCTACGCTGGCCATGGCAGTCGTGTAAAAAGTGGCGAAATTGAAGATGGTTACTGGCTGCCAGTAAACGCCAACCCGCCCCCTAAAGACACCTATTGGGTTTCTAACGAATTTATTACTCGACATTTGGCCCGTTTAAATGCGAAACGTGTCTTGGTGGTTGCCGACTCCTGTTACGCTGGGCTTTTATCAAGCGCACCCGGTTACCTATTTATGGGCTCCGACCAGGAATATACGGATGAATACATTGAATACAAATTAAAGAAAAAGGCCCGGTTACTTCTCGCCTCTGGTGGCGATAAACCTGTCCTTGATAATGCCGGTAGTGGCCATTCTGTCTTCGCACGTGCATTACTCACCGCACTGGAAGACAACAATAAGATTCTTTCCGGCCCAGAACTTTACACCACCATAAAAAACCAAGTCGAAAAAGGCGCACGCAAAATCGGCTATGAACAATCACCAGAATTTAAAGCCATTAAAGGCGCGGGCCATGAGGTGGGGGATTTCTTCTTTGTACCGCAATCACACCAAAGAGTCAGTCTATTACGCTAATGGCCTTTGCCAGTCACTTTTTATGTGAGTAGCCCAATAAAAACGATGGTGATCGCCATCGTTTTTTCTTTTCTTCTCTGATGCTTATCCTGACTCTTTATTGACTTGACTCTTTATTGGCTGGTTGTGGCGGCGACACCTAAAGGACTAAACTCCACAGCCTTCATGCCTTCTTTTGAAACCCAGTTTTCATGGTGTACAAAAAAACGCTCTACTTCGTTGGCCGCTTTCATCTCTAACAAAGCATGACGTAGCCGCTCACCATGAAGATTATGATGAGAGGCCTTAGAAATATACAACCCCGCCTGAACCACGGATACTTCCCCTAAAACACGGAAATGACGAACGTCCATACCAAGAGAGCGCATACCGTAAAACACGGTTTGTTCAACACTGACGATCACATCGATTCGTTTCCCTATCAGCATGTATAACCCATGATCTATCGAATTTAATGGAATTTTCTGAAAGTCATCACGCTGATCAAATTCATCGCCATAATATGAAGCTCGAATAACGCCCACACGCTTACCCTTTAAATCATCAAGGGAGTGGATTTTTTCTGCATTTGGTAAGCCCACCATCACCGTGCGAACATCAGCCACTATCCCCAGCAAGCGAGCTCGTTCTGCTACAGAGTCACTCACAAATAAAATGGCCGCATCCGCATATCCGGTCGATACAGACTGAATAACTCGAGGATAAGGCGCAATCATCTGGTGACAGGGTATGGCTGCCCTATTACACAATTCACTCATAAAGTCCGTCAAAATACCTTTGTTGCGGCCACTCTTATCCAAGTAGCCCCATGGCGCTACAGCCGATGTATGGACTTGCAATTCCTGTTTATGAGAGGAAGAGAGAGAGGAAGAATCAGAGTGTGTCGATGCACTCACTACGGAAGCAGACCATAGGCCAGATAAAAAATAAAACAGCGCACCTACAAGAAGAGCATCGAACCGGTAAACCACCTAACGAACCTCCAGTGCAAAGAGTGACAGTAATAAAAGCCTTAGGAAGTGATGACTTCAGTCACCTCTCTTTTTAAAAGTAGACGATTTAAGCGACAGACAACAGTGCCATCGGCCAAGATGGCTTACCTGCTGACCGGTATCATGAAAACCAAAGTCATGGTGACCTAATTCATAACGCCTTAGTACGCCACCTAGGTCTGATCGATTGAAAACGCCCCTGAAGCAGAATGGCCTTGGGGATAGCCACACTAAGGTAATAACCACCGAGTTTTTGCTGAACGAGACACACACCAACTGAACAATAGTGCCAATGCACCACTGACCAGTACCCAAAAAGGAATCACCAACAACGGATGCGCATGGTGCCACTCATACGACCTCATGGGCCATAAAAAGATAGGATGCAGCAGATAAATACCCAAACTGTGAGCAGAGATAAAAGACAATACCTTGGTTGTTTTCCATTGAGCTTGTAAATGTTGACTCACATAACGAATACCATAAAAAATCATGGCAGCAACGGCAATAACATTGATGGTCTTATAGGAAAACCACCGGCCCACACTGTAGGCTTCTTTCCCTAAACTGCGTTGCACCACCATAAACACCGTCACCACAAGGGCAGCCATACCCATTGCCATCAACGTTAACAGCAGCGAGCGGTTTAAAGGAACTTTTTGATAAAGCACATACCCTAGCGCCAAATAACCACTATACAACCATAACTGGTGGCTCCAAATACCTTTCATACCATTTAAATAGAGGACAGATGAAATCAGCCAAGCCCCGATAATGGGATATAAACATTGATCACCATACCTCGCCATCAACCACTTCAATACGGGAACCACTAAATACAAAGGAATAAAATAGTAAAAGAAACCCAAATGATAATAGGTCGCGGAATGCCAGGCATTGTGCAAGACATCCCACGTTTTATTAATGGTATACCCCTCCAAACTCCAGCCCGATAAATACGAATAAAAAAGAGACCATACGACGAAAGGAATAAATACTTTGCCCACCCGCCGCTTGATATAATATTTCGTCTCAAAAGGGCGACGATCACTCAGTAGCAATGCGCCCGTAATCATAATAAAAACAGGAACGGCCCAGCGGCTGATACCATTAATGGTAATCGCCGAAAGCCACTGATCAAACGGTATCGTACCCAACTGATCACGGAAGGGGGCAAGCACATGAATTGCAATAACCGCAATCGCGGCCACTACCCGCAATACATCAAAAAATAATACATGTTTTGTCATTATTGATTCTTCTTATCGACACTTTTTATTGACATACTACTTATTGGCACACTACTTATTGACATGCTACTTATTGGCATACCATTTATTAACGAACAGGCTTTACTCACAAACACGCTTTCATAACAAGCCTCATTATTTCGAACTATAACAGCGAAGATAAATCCATAAGCGTGTTACAACGCTGATTCTTTAATAGTGGATATTCAATACCTCAACACCTCGCCTAACCTTGTACCCCACCGATGAGTAGTCCTCCCATAAAATGGACGGACATTAAATACTAAGCCTTTTTCGATAAAACCACACTTCATAGACTTCCTGGTCATTTTTTCATTCGTTGGCTATAAATGAATGATCCATCTATCAATTCACTGGGTTAGCTATGAACATCAATCGACTTGCATTGATCACTGTCATTACCAGTACCGCCTCAATGACGGCATATGGTAACAGCGTGGAACAACTCACAAACCAAGTTAAGCAACTGAATCAACGTCTGCTTGATCAAGAACAGAGACTCCGAATAAATGGATTTGCAACGGTGGGAGTCGTTCAGCAAGACTTAGAAGAAGGGTATCACCGAGGTATTACTGACGAACTCAACTGGAGGCGCTACAGCAAAGCCGCCTTACAATTTACATTCAATATTGATGAGAACACGTCGTTTGTTACTCAGCTCATCTCTCGTGGAGAAGAGGATTTTGATACCACAGCAGAATGGATGTATTTGAAGCACAACTTCGGCAATGGTTGGAGCACAAAAATTGGCCGGTTAAGAAAACCCAATTACATCTTGTCTGAATTTTTTGACGTCGGCTACGCAATGCCTTGGACACAACCCCCGGTAGAAGTGTATGGAGTATTAGAAGAGTCAGCGAATTATGAAGCGATAGATTTTACTTACGATTTCGAGATCGGAGATTGGAGTGCCTTTGCACAAGCACAATACGGTAGATCTGAAACTGATTCATCGGTTTCGCCCGATCTCTTCGCGTTCAACTTCAATATGAACTACGACTATCTCACTCTTCGTGCAGGCTACTCCCGAGCAGACACATTCTTTCAACCAGACAGTGACATCGGAACCCTATCGGTAGGAGTCAACGCCGCATACGAGGCCGCATACGCTTCAGCAGGCCTCACTTTCGATGGACAGGTTGGCTTAAATGAAGAAACCGCTCAACTGGCCCAGTTCTTTGGTGTCGCCGCCATGTATGACTCTGATACCTGGTTACTCATGGCCGAATTCAATAGCTTAGAGTTTGATGGCCTAGGGGTGGATGAAGACGGTTTCTATCTTGTTGGTGGCTATCGATTTGGCCAATTCATGCCTTTTATTAGTTACGCCCGAAGCGAATCCACCGATGACGATGATCGTGAAGCGCCCATTACGATGAACCCTGTTGTAGATGGTGCAGTTGTTGCGACTCAACTTAGCTTCAATAAAGAGCAAGATCGATTTTCTCTGGGCCTACGATACGACTTCAAGCCAGGCATTGCCTTTAAAATACAATACGACTCAGTGGATACCGGCGATACCATTGGTGAATTTGATACCTTCCCATCCGAAGACACAACCGACGTCATCAGTGCTACTGTTGACTTGGTCTTTTAAGGAGCCGACCGATGAAAAAACGCATTCAGATTGCGCTCGCCGTTATCTTATCGGTTAGCGTTCAACACGCCTTAGCTGGTATTGCGGTGGTAGTAGGTGCCAGTAGTCCGATTGAACCGATCTCAAAAGAAGAAGACATTGTCAAAGTCTTTCTCGGTAAGAAAAAAACGCTCAGCGGTTCGCAAATTCTGCCCGTGGACCAAACAGAAGGAAGCCCAACACGATCTGTCTTTTACAAAGATATTGTGAAAAAAACGGAAACGCAACTCACCGCTTATTGGGCTCGTTTAATTTTCACCGGAAAAGCACAAGCACCACAAAGTGTCGGTGGTGATAATGATGTAAAAAATGTTGTTGCAACAAACCCTAATTTAATTGGTTACATAGACGAAGGTGCCATTGACGATACCGTCAAAGTCATTTTTAAAAAATAATTTCTAAACACCTGTTTTAATAGCATCACAATAGCTCATCAGGGATGATGATCTTTACAACTTAACTTTTATCATTCTCCCGCATCCTACCTAAAAATTTATTTTTCAAAATCAACTTCACAAGAACACCCCATCTAACATTGCAAAAATAACCAAAAGACCACACCTTTCAACTGGCGCCAAAAACATCCACTCATTTAATTTGATTCTAAATAACGACTTTTATAAACTTGCAATTGATTAATCAACATAATCCTTCTATATTTTTCACTCCTTTACACACCTAAACAATAAATTCAAAAAAACACGAATTTATTGTAAAGGATACTCCCACATTCATAAGTCACAGCTTCGTTTCAAAAAACGATATTGTCTTATTACGCGATTTAAGCGTAAAACGTTTCTAACGAAACCTTTATAAAGTGACTCATTGACTGCGATTATCGATGTTAACTGGGCGTGCAATAAGGATCTTGAGTAACACCGGCTAATAAGTTCCATCCGGCATATGCACTCAAGAATAGCTACTTGTATGTAATAACAAATTAATTCGTGATATCAAAACTCACATCTAAAAATTTAAACTTCTAAAATAGATACATAACAAGGTAACCGCTATGAATCCTCGTACCACCGAGTTTTTATTTAAAAAAATCGATAAAAAAAATCCCATCGCCAACGCTGTTATGGCAACTACCTTTGCCCTTTCATTGGGCGCCGCCAGTACCACAATGGCACAAACTGCAGAAATGCCATTCCATATGGAAGCCTACTCTTGGAGTGCATCAGCGCCCTCTGCCACGGTTATCAGTACCTCTACTGAAAGCATTACTACCGACGTAATTAGTGCAAAAGGTGCACCATGGCTGCGCCTAAGTTTTGAAGGCACAAAATTACTTGAAGGCAGTTACATTGAATTAATTTCTCAAAAAGACGGGGCATCACAAAAGCTCACACAAAAAGACCTTCAAAACAGAGAGTATCGCAGTGCTTATTTCAACGGAGATAAAGTCGAAATTCGCGTTCATATACCCAGCGGCGATACCACCTCAAAGGTGAATGTGTCTGAATTGAAAGTGGGTGAAATGGTGTCCGACACCGACATGGGTACTGCCAGTATCTGCGGTGTTGATAATCGTGTAGCTTCTAGTGAAGGTCGTGTTGCCCGAATAGACCCAATCGGATGTACTGCATGGTTGATCGGAGGGGAAAGATTACTCACCGCCGGGCATTGTATTAGCTCAAGAACCGATATTATTTCTTTTAACGTCCCCGCCTCCTTATCCAATGGCACCGTGCAATTTCCTGGGCCAGAAGATCAATACGACATTATTAGCAGCAGTATCGTCGACGGCGGTAGGGTCAGCCTGGGTAACGACTGGGCCATTTTCAACGTGCGCGATAATGGGCGTGTAGATTTAGGTTCACGGGGCAGCTTCTCAATTAAACGAGATCGCTCACCCTCCACCATTCGCATTACCGGCTTCGGCACTGACGATGGCCGCACCAACCAAACCAACCAAACCCACGCCGGAGCTAACCGCAGTGCCAGCAGTGGTACCGTTTTGCGTTATACCGCTGATACCACAGGGGGTAATTCAGGCAGCCCAGTAATTGACGAAGCAACCGGCATGGCCATCGGGATTCACACCAACGGCGGTTGTACATCGTCTGGCGGAAGTAACGCGGGTACCGGATTCTTCAATAACGGCTTATGGTCTGCCATTGGCACCGTCAACCCGGATCCAGATCCCGATCCAGATCCTGTACCAGGCCAGTGCATTAATTTAGAAAGCGTTACCCCATTCAGTAATACCAACACCGGTTCGTACACTGCCGATGGATGCAGCATGACACTGACAGGTAACATTTGGCGAGCCACTACTCAAACCTTTACCGTCACCTCAGATTCCGTACTCACGTTTGACTTCTCGTCGAATGGCACGGGAGAAATTCATGGTATTGGTATGACGCAAGCCAATGGTGCGGCCTCCAACAGGACCTTTAAGTTGGACGGCTCTCAAAACTACGGCATTGATGACTTCACCTACACCGGTGGAACACAAACCTTTTCCATTCCCGTGGGCGATTATTTCACAGGCTCCGGTTTCCGTTTAATTTTAGTGAACGACAAAGACAGCGGCGCTGAAAATAACACCACCACCATCAGCAACGTTCGACTCAGTAATTAATATTGCAATCAAATATTAATTTATAGATAGATATTAATGTTTATGCATTAATAGAGTATGCCACTCAACCATAACGGCTGAGTGGCCTCATAATACCATTTAAGACCAAAATGAAATCTTGCTTCTTTTTCTAAAATCAAACTTTTTATTACGAGAAGTATACCGAGCATAGAAAAAGCTACTAAAAAAACTCGAAAACTTTTTAAAGTTTGGAAATTCATATTCACCGTAATTAGGATCAAATAAAATAAATGTATTATTGTTAGTCATGGCAATCGCCACTTCATGCCCATTAGGGCCAGGATCACCACACGGTCTACAAAATGATACCAAAGCATACTTTGCGTTGAAGAGCATTTTCCCGCGTTGTATTTCTTGAGTAATCCGATAAGCCATATTATCAATGGTCTTACCTTCTACAACCCCATCCGGTAGCATTGGGTTAGGAATAAACCCATTCAAATTTTCAATACACTGCTCACCCACTTTATTTAAGAAATGTTCTCCCATAAACACAACAAGGCCGTTCCCTCCTGACCTGCCCCACCTATTATGATCGTTGACTATCGTCTGAAATACTTCCCAATTAAGACTGGATGACGAGACAAAGCAACCACTCGTTATGGTATACAGCGCATCCCAAAGAGAGCTATTGTTGTGACGGTAAGCAATCCAATGCCCACTCAACCCACCACAAATCCCATCTTGTTGCTCCACCTCTTTTAGCATAGCTTTATTGCCTTGTGAAAAATACCGATTCGTTTTTCCACCATGATACATAGCCAAGAGACGGGTACACCTCATTAAATACCTAGCCATTACTCTCTTCCCACAAAGGTTTCATATGAATTCATTTTCTAAAAATTAATACTGAAGAGAAGGGCACAATCAGTCAGATAAAACCAAATCAATCAAAGCTTCATCGCTAAAGCAGCGCTTAGAAAAAGCTATGGAGTGTAATGTGACGTTTGTCAGTTTCGAGGATTTTTAGCGGCTAAAGGAAAGTGGTAGCAGGGTTAAAAAAACCTCTCCACAGAGAGGCAAGCGGTACGACACACGACAGAGTAGCGTTGTCCCAATACAATAAAACCTTCCTAATTTGGTACCCGGAAATGATTACACTGCAAACCCTTTCCTTTCATCAAAAAGAGACAGTAGAGTCCGCAAATTGGCTAACTGTGAACTATTTCCAAAAAATGTGACACTCTTCGTATGATTGTCGTCTGCTTAACCATGTTTTGTTTGATTTTTGATCTCTGAAAATTGCTATTTCACCGTAACCGCCTTAAATTACGTGCAGAAAGCTCACTGCCACCCCGATCATATAGTTAAGGACGATAATCAATGACACCTCAAATTATGGGGTTAAAACTGGCTCAAATGATTAAAACCTCCTTAGCCAACGCCCCCTCCGCTAAAACCAAGTGGCTTATCCACGGCACGGGAACCGCCATGTTCCAATACGCCTTACCCTACCTTGAAGGCCAAAACCTGAAAAATATGGAAGTGTTCTTTGCAGCGCCTAAAGACGCGGTTGGCCCCATGCTGCCACAAATGAAAAAACTGGGCATCAAGCTGCATGACGATGTGATGAAATTTAACAGCCATGACTGGAGTTCGTTGATCAACCGCTGCCAACTAGGCGGCTTCCATGAGAATTTGAAAGCCTATGGAGAGGAGCACAACGATAGACGTGCTGTATTAAGAGAGCAACAAGCTCGAGATGGCAATACGCTTTTCGGGTTTGTGCAGAAAACGTATAAGAGTGCCTTAAGCTTGGGCACCTTTGCGGTTGGCGGGTTTCATTTGGGCGGAGTTGTGGGTGCCGTTTCTGGAGTTTCTATTGCAGCGGTGCCTGGCTTTCTACAAAAAGCCAAATCCGTACGTAATATGGCGGGCATTATGACGAATGATGCGTCTCTCAACCCCAATATGCACCCCTTTAAAAGCCCAGACGAATTTAATGCGCACGTAAAAACACAGCACGGTGGCCATGGTAAAGCCTTTTTGGCTTTGGCCCGGCAATTGGTGACCGGTAACGGCGGGTGGGGTTAACGTTAGATGTTGTCAAAACTCTTTGAAAAGAAAATACATCAGCCCAATCTTCAAAATGCACCAGATAAGTCTGTCGACTTATCTGGCAGCATCCTCAAATTTAAAAATCCACCCAAAAACACCCCTGCTGACTATGAAGAGTTCGGTGGCCAATTTAACCTGTATGACCTAGCCCAATACGACTCAATGTACGGCCACCTTTTCCTAACGATATATTCCAGTAGCTGGATGTTTTACAAGGGGTTGCTGAAAAATTTTGATTCAGATCGCTGCGGGACTTTTTTTGCTAGAATGATGGTTTTTAGACCAGAGACCATTCCCTCATCAGATTTCTCATTTTTTTGTGAAAAAACATTGAGAAATTGGGTACACTTACGAGAATTAAAGATTTTACAGGAATCGAATGATCAATATATAGATGATGACGACTACCCCGAGGGTACTTTTGAACATTATTTATATCATATTCCTAAATCTTCAAGTAGCTATAAAATGGTGAATTATTCTGGCTCAAGCTGGTTAGAATTAACTCCTACCTTAGCGAAGGAACTTGATAAAGACATGCCAATACCTAGGAGTTACCTTTACTATATTGCTATTTCTGAGCACTGTGTTTTAAGGCTAAGCTTAGTTCATGAAACATCATGTAATTATATTCTTGAAAAGATCATCGAATTTAAAGAAGCGTTTATGAATTCGGTAACGCTATCACTATCTGAAGAATCGTTAAAACAAAAGCGCCGCTTTGAATAACACTAAAATAAACCCGTCTTCTTTAAAGAAGACGGGTGATATCCCTATTTTTTATTGCATCATCACCTTTAATACAACGATGTCACTCGGTGACAAATTTATCTCTTTATGAATAAAGTAACGCTCATCATTTATTAGGTTGGTATAAGCACCTTGCAATCCAGCCGGAGCCGGAAAAACCACACTTTCTTCAGAATGGGTATTCATCAACACAATACCCACTTCTTCCCCTTTGCGGTGAAGGCTCATCCACACATGATCATGAATATTCACGTTATGAACGGCGTCTGGTGAATGGAAAACGTCTTGTTGTTGACGCAATGTGATGGCTTGTTTAAGCGTATGGTGCAATGGATGAGTTGCGTCTATCACCGCTGCTGACGCTTGTTCCGTTAAATGTACTGCACCCGGCATTAGCAATGATAAAACAGACACCGCTTTTTGATATGGTAGCGGAGCTGAAAATAGGTGTAAGCCTAAATGTCGGCTTTGATCAATGTCTGTTTTTATCTCTCTATTATTTTCCTCTGTCATCAAATAGGTTAAAAGCGTTTTTTCTGTCTCACCGGAAATAAACTGATTTATTTCTGGTGAAATATTTTCGGCATGACTCATTTGATCGCTTTCAAAATTACCAACCGTGACAGCATCGTCGGCATATTGATCATCGAGTAGTGACACAAACCATTTTGATTCTATAGTGGCCAACTCTTTTTTAAGATCGGTTTTAAATTCTGCCTCAAACGCTTCTTTAGACGGCACTTTTTGTGTGAAGCGGAAACCATCCACCCCCAAGTCTAGCCATTCTTTGACGACTGCCGATGCGGTCTCATGAACACTTGGTGTTGTTTCTGTCACGGCAATATCCACAAGGGTTTTTAGGCTGTTCGATTTTGCAAAATCGATTAGGGCGCCTTTTCGCTTGTCATCTATTTCGGGTGATGTGAGCGTAATGGCGTTAATGCCCCATTGCGTCAGCTGTTGGAAAAACCCTTCATTTATCAACGCCGCCGATGAAATAGGATAAAAAATGGCGTTATTCCACCAGGGTGACTCTTCATGCTGATAAAGTAATTGAGCGGCACTGAATAATGACGACGATGGATTTTGTGATGCGATATCGTTTGCGCTTTTGATATTGCCAGTGTGATGGCGCAAGTGGTTTTCGTTATGAATATGGCTCGACGATTTTACCGGAGACGATTGGACAACATTAGCCCCCACTTGGCCGTTCTCGGTCGATAAATTTAACGACACAATATTACCGCGATCGGCCAATATTGTTTGCCCTAACGATTTTTCATTGGCGCCCGATTGCAGTAAATAAAATTCCACGGTATCGCCTACGCGAGCGACACCAGTTTGCCGAGCACCGGTGCTGTCCATGGGAATACGTAAGGCGTAATGGTCGCCCAAGGTATCGAACTGCGCGCCCATGGTGTAGGTATCAATAACCGCGCCGTTTAATCGCGCTTCAATGTGGTAATCGGTATCGTCTGCAGACAACATTTGTAAACCCGACTGAACACGACCATAAAATACGTTATCGGGTTCAGACAAACTGGCATAAGCCGCTGAGCTTAGGGCTTGTAACGCTATCCCTTGTAAAGACAGGGCCATAAACAGTGATTTTTTCAATGTTTTTTTCAAATAGGGTTTTTTCAAACTCGTTTTTTTAAAATTCGTTTTTTTCAACATGTATCCATCCTCCTTTGAGTGATGGCAATTAATTTAACGGCGCCGCAGGCAATGTGGGTTCGGTGGCTACGGCGATGGATTTCGCCTCTGGGTCGACCAAACTGGCCAATACGGCAGCGTCGCGTTCAATAGAAAGATTGTTTCGCAACTGCGCTTTGGCGGTGTGTTTTATTTCCCGTAGCTTGTCGGCTTTTAATGCGCTCATAATGTTGTTTTTGACGTCTTTAAAAGGCTGAACCGTTTCCGGCTCGGTCTCCAGCAAACGCAAAATATACTGCGCGTTAGAGGTTTGAATGACGGGCGATAACGCGCCGCTTTCGGTGAGTGCTAAACCGGCATTGATCACATCGGTGTGCCAAGTGGTGGAAGGTTTCCCCTCAGAGAAAAATCCCACATCGCCACCCCGGTACCGACTGGGGCGATGCTTGGAATGCGACACCGCTAAACGGGAAAATAACGCTTCTCGCTCTGTGATAGGCAATGCCGAGAGTTGTTGGTGACTCTCGAACGCCACCGGCGAGTCGGCCTCAAATTCAATAAGCGCAATTCGCACTCGTCGCGGTTGGGTGTAGTGTTTGATGTCTTTTTCATACACCGCTCTGGCTTCGTCCTCCGTCACCGACAACGACGGCGCCAAGGCGGTTTCGAAGTGTTCGAGCAGGGTATCCATCACCAACTTTCGGTAGGCGCGCTGAAAGCTTGGGTCTTCATCGAGCTTTAAGGCTTTCAATTGCGCGACCGCCGCATGGCGATCAATTAATTGCTCTAACAATCGGTGCAAATCCGCTGAGTGTTTTGGCACATTGAGGCGTTCGGCCTCTGCCATTAACGCTTGTGCGGAAATGCTGTGGTTTTCCACCGTCGCCACCTGTGGCTCTCGTTCGCAACCGGCCAATAAAAGGCTGGCGGCCAACGAGAGTGCGACGGCGGATGATCGGTAATTTAACGTTTTCATTACGGTCATCCGCTTTTTCATGGTTTGTAAAACTACGATCCCGTAAAACTATAGGTATCGAACACGAGGCGAATATCGCTGACGCCTTCGCCGCCATTGGCCCCATTGATGAACACCTCCAGTCCTTCACCGTTGGTGCCACCAAGCAAGCTTTGGCTTGGAATAATTAATACCCATTCTGTGTTCCACACCGAGCGACCCACCAAGCGGCCATCGGTAGTGACGTCATCGAAATTGAAATGCGCTTGAGTATTCACCGGCATTTGGCTGTGGCGACGACGATCGGCCCAATTGCCCAACACGTCTAACTGAGGAATCCAGTCATCGTCGGTGTAGGTGTCGTTGGCTTGCACGAGGTCGGTGGGTACGGGAATCGATTGATCCAACACTTGATAGAAGCGCAGCTGGGTGATGTCTTCGGGTGAACGCATCACGTCCGTGCCCACGGGCACCAAGTAGGCGTAAGGGGTACGAATCAGCGAATCGGTTGGGTAGTTGTCGAAATGCAACCCCACTCGATAGAGCTTGGTGGCCGAGCGTGAGGCGGAATAAATCGCATCACCGGCACCGGCCTGCCAGCCGAAGAGGTTTTTGCCATTTTGAATGCTGGTGCCAAAACGCAGCACTAATCCGGGCAATTGGCCATCGGCTGGGCTCACACCAGGCGCCACACAGAACTCGCGGAATTCGGGTAAATCCCACAAGTCATCCACGCGAGCGTTTTGCAGCATCGACTGCCAACGCTCACGGCCCGAATCTCCCTCCAGAATGCGGAAGGCTTCGCGACGCAAAGAGAAGTGGTGTTCTTCGTTGAGCGGGTCGAGCAGACCGTAACGACTTTCGGCACCGGTGTAGACTTGCTGCATACGCGCCAAGGGTGTCGATAAGCCTTGAACGCCCGCGACGGGAAGACCACTGCCATCAAATTGCCCGAGGGAGCGCTCTTTCACTAACGACTCGTAGAAAGATTGGTCCTCAACGCTGTCTGACAGTAAACCGGTTTCGTAGTCGAACGCTTTGGCGGCCAAGTAGGTGTAGCGCGCCGCTAAATCAAAACTGGCGCGGTATTTTTGCAAGGCATCGTTGCGGAAAACACGGTAGGTCATGTCCCGATAGCGTTCATCGGTGGTGCGACTGGCGACCTCTTTACGGAAGGCAATCCGCTCTTCCATGACCCGCACGGCTTCGGCCACAAGCTGTTGGTAAACCCCTTTGGCGTTTTCCATTTCTTGCAGTAACTCCACCACGCTGTGCTGCTTTTGTAAGGCTTCGTGTATTAAGTTTTCAATAACAGTGAGCTGCTGCTTAAGTTCAATTTTGAATGACGATTTCTCGATAAAGATTGAATTGCTAAAAGCTAAATCCTCCACTCTAGCTTGCTCGTTCATGGCGTTGCCTCCAATAATACCTCCCGTGAGCACGCCAGCTGCGGCAAAAGAACCAGAAACTGAGCCAAAAGCTGCACGAACCGGGAAGGTAGGATCAAAAGACATACCGGCTGCTCCACTAAATCCAGCTAAAACTGGCCCTGCGAGCCGGTACACCGCCTCACCAGCTAAGGTGGATAGCTCGGCTGCTGCTCGCATGTCCGCCAGTTTATTCGTTAGAACGTAATTGCTACTGGAATTCTTATTCAGCACTAGGATCTCATCGCCGCGAATCTGATAAATCGATTCCAGTAGATCCACCTCCGCTTGAATCTGTTCGAGTAACACTTGGTTATCCGCTGTCGCACTATTCAATCGTGCTTGTACGGATTGGATTTCTCCTAGCTGAAGCTGAAGTTTTCCTGGTGCACGACGGCTTTCCCATGAATGAGGAGCAACAAAAGCATAGGAAGACAATTGAGAGTAATAAGGCATTTGCATGACCGCATTGCCACTCTCATCTAGGTTGAAGAATCCATTCACATCTTCCTCAAGATCCCTCCTGAACAAAAAGCCGGATGCGCTTCCTGTACCACACCTCTGACAGCCTCCTGAGGGTATTGTCAAAGGTGGAAGGGAAAATTGTACCGTTTCCAATCTGCTTTCCGGTAAATCCGGCAAAGCACTATCAATGTACATATATTGATACAAATCCGGCCCGTCGTAGCCGCTGGGGTAGACTTTACCGGGGCCAATATTGCCTTGGTATGGGTAACCCATTAACTCGATTAAGCGATTTTTAAAATCTCGCTCTTTGTCTTCCTCTAAGCGTTGGAATTCCGCATTGCTTAACTGCCCCTGGCGAATTTGCTGGGTTAACGCATTGGCGTAGTTGAAGATTTCCAACGAGTTATTGGCCGATTGCAATGCCCGCGAATACACCTGCTCAAAGTGGGTCTCGCCTTCACGGAGGGCTTTCGGGCTGATGTCGAAAGGAATGGCATCGCTCGCCAAGCCAAAGGGGTTATTGCCTTGGTCGGCGCGGCTAACAATGGCATCGATTTCTTGCAGTGCAGCGGGAATGGCCGTCAACTCAGATACCGTTTGGCGGTCGATACGATCCACATCGGTGCCGCTGTCGGTATCGCTGTTTGCGGAATCATCGTAGGGCAATAAGGCATTGGCTAAGGCCCAATCGAAGAACGCCCCTTGGCCTGCGCGCCTCGCCCAGCCGTCCATCCCCCACGCGCGCTCGGCGTTGGTGTCTTTGTAGCCCTGCCACTGGCCAGAGGGAGCATGGGTGTACTCTTTACGGAAGGTTAAATCCACGAGCCTTGCGCCTGTGCGGGCTTTGGCGGCCGCTGTACGCGCGAAGCGTTCTTCGTCTTGGTAGTCCACTTGCAACGCCACACCGGCAATGGTGGTGGTGTCCGTTAAGGGTTTCCAATCGTAATTGGGGTGACGGGCCAACGAGTAGTAGAGCTTGTTGGCCGTTAAATAATGGCCCCAGGCATCCCCATGGCCTTGTGGGAACTGCCGTTGGGCTTCGTCTTCAATGCCATCGCCATTGGTATCTGATAGCCCATACACTTGAACGTAAGTGGCCTCCACGGCACCGCCGCTGGTGTTCCACAAGAGCCGATTTCCGGTCAGGGTGTTGCGTCGTGGCACACCGCGCAGTAACGCCAGTTCTTCATCCAACAGGCTCGGTAGTGCTTGCTCGAAAGCAAACAAGCTGGGTGAGAGGTAACCGTTGCCATCGCCCGCCTGACCAATGGTGGGGTCCATGGCATCCGAGAAGGCTTCGTTCCCCAGCAGGGTGTAGAGGTCGGCCAAACGGCTGGCGGCAAACAACAATTGCTTGTTAATGGCATCGTCGTCAGTAATGGCATTGGGTGCCTGAATACTCAACGCAATGGCTTCATTGAGGATGGTTTGGTACAGCTCAATTAACCCAATTTGGTTGAGGTTACCGTTTTCGCTGTTGAGGGCCACATCCCCTTGGTAAGCCCGGCCCGCTTGCACCAACATGCTGGTGTAGCTGTTCACATCGTTATTGTGGAAGTCACGATAGCGCTGCTCGAAAGTATTGATGTCTTCCAATACACGCTTCACCCAACCACTAACGGCCACCGGGCGAATGGGGTCACCCGGCACCACCGCTTCGCCACTCAAACTGCTCCAATGGATGCCTTCTGGGTCGTTTTCGGTTCTCAAACCACGATAACGGCTTAAAACCCAGCCGTCGGACAACAGCGGGCGACCTTCGTCGAGATAATGACTGATGTCATCGCCTTGTAAGCGAACCCAACCAATCGGGGCTCCATTGCTGCCTACAGTGATGCTCGGCTCGCCGTCCACATCTGGGTGCCAGTACCATTCGAACTCCAATTCATCGGCACGGCCACCGAAATCCAAGTGGTGGCGCAGTACCAAGCGTTTATCCAGCAGGTTCAGTTCATTGCGCAAGACGTTCACACTGCCTTTGGCAATGGGCTCGACCACTCGAACAATGTGTAACTTAGTGGAGGGGGTATCGGAGTCGGTATCGGCGTTTTCTGCCAACACCACATAACCCGGTTTGCGGGCAAAGGCGGTGGTTAATGCCACATCCGCTTGCACCAAGTTGTGTTGCAATTGGCGATTGCCGTTGCTATCCAGAATGGGGTCTGGCAGTTCTTCGCTATCGTCATCCGGCGCTTCACGGGCGAGTTCCATCCCGATCAGTAAGGCTTCATCGGCTAGGCCATCGCCATCAAAATCCGTTTTATTGGGGTTGCGTGATTGATGGTAGAGCTTATCCACCACCACGTCCCAAGGGGTGCCAGCTTTCACATCGTCTGCGTTCAAGAACGGGTCATCGCTGGAGCCACTGACTCCGAAGTTATCGAAACGCTTCAGTAGCTCGCGTTCGAAATTCGTCATCACATTGGTTAAGTGCATGACGTTGGGCAGGTCGTCGGCGTCTTGCCCGGTGGTAGGGTCATACTTGCCACCACGGAAGTAAAAGAAACCGCTTTGCTCATTGAGCAAATGGCGGAAACGCAAACGATAGCGCAGGTCGCTGGGTAGGCGAGGGAAGTCGTAGTCGCCACCTAAATCTGGGCGGATACGCGCAGGCAGGTTCACCAATACTTCACCGGTATTACTGACCAGTTGAATCACGGGGCCACTTTCATTGGCACCTAACTGCACTTTGCCTGTGGGGGCCACTTGAATCTCTTGACGGTAATTGAACAACCGCACTGTGGCTTGTTCGGCGCGAGCGGCACTGGCGGGGTTAACGTCGATGGGGTCATTCTCATCGTACACCACCTGCAAGTTGCGCATGTTCTCGACGCCCGGCAGGTTGTTTCGGGCATCAATCAACGTTTCACCAATGGCGATGACTGGCACATCGTCTGGCCACTGGTTAGTAAAGGTAATGGTAAACGGCGTGCCGGCGCTGTCCACGTCATCGTTGCTGTTCTGATTGTGGATATCCAAATACGCGATTTGATCCACCGCATCCGCCGTGCCGTCGCCATCAGCGTCGTACCAGAAATCGAAACCGGCGGGTAGCTGATAAAAGAAGTTCACTGCCACATCCGTATCGCCAGAGCGTGACCAGACTTGATTGGTTGGGTCTTGCCAGAAACTCTCTGGGTTACCCCCGGCGGTGGTATTGCTGGTGGCCCAATTTTGCAACACCGGTAAATTCACCGGCTGACCGGCAATGGCATTCAAGGAGAAATTCGGGTAATCCGCACTGTTAAAGGCCACTTGGAAAATCCGGTAGGCGTAGGACGTTTCCTGATCTTCTGTCTCTTTTTGATAACGCACCAAGACGTAGGGGTCGGACGTCTCAACGCCGGATGGGTAATGATTTAAATCATGGCGTATGGCATGAACCACCACAAACTGGCCATCACCCGAAGTCAGCATATAGGCATGCTCTTCGTTGGGGTTGAAGCCGGCTTGCGTACGATCATTTTGAATGTACAACTCCGGCGCGTTCAGGGCGATACGGAGCCCGTCCAACGATTGCGGCTCACCTTTGTGTACACCCTCAGAACCCAATTGGCTGGTAAGCGCAATCAGGCCAGTCTCTGCGGGCCACTGGGGCACATAACCACTGGAAGCAAAAGGCCATTCAATATTTAAGGCACCTTGTTGATACCAGGCCACCAATAAGTCGTCGTCTTCCCCCTCTGGCCCGTTTTTATTCACTGGGATAATTTGCCCGGCACGGGTTGCGCGATCGTATACCAATGGCAAGGTGTCGTAACGGCCTAAGTTCGACATCACATAACCGGGCCGCTCTTCCATCGCCTCATCCAGTGGGGCAATCGTGCTACCAATATCCACAGGCAAATTGGGGGTATATTTTGCGGGTGTGTCCCAAGGGTAACTTCTTACCGACACTATGGTCGGGAAGCTGGACATCCCTACCAAATCACCTTCTTCAAAAAACACGACACTGGCAAGGCGGGGCTTTTCTGTGGCCAATGTTTCCTCATTGACCTTGATGCCATAAGGAATCGGCTCACCCGGTTGGTAGGTGATGTCGTTCTGCGTTTCTGACTCAATTGGGGTCGCATATTGCAGACCTGCCACCGCTTTGTTGGACTGGCTCAACACAACGGCCGGAATCTCTACCCCTTCTGTGGTGGAGTACAGATATTCCTGTAACCCTTCTGCCACCGTAGGCCAACGGACCTTGATGGCACGCCCAACGACGGGCTGAAAGGCTTCTTGCACGATACTGCTCGTGCCCCAGACCACGATGCCCTTCTCCAGCGGCCCACCGGCAAATACCCCGTGTTCTTTGCTCACCGACAGCAATGGCGTATTGGTGATAGTGGCAGAAGTAGGCACGCCGGCGCCCAACCCTAAATTATCGGGAATGGAGCGACGGAACGGAGAAGGGAGTTGCGTATTACTAATGACCGCCCCATTGGGTGGCAGAACGCGATTGCCGACTAGCAGCTTGGTGTAATGTTGGAAATCTTCAGAATGCTTCCCGTTGGCGGGGTTCAGCACACTCATCACACTGCCCATACCGTTGACGTTATCGGCGTTGGTGTCTGCATTAACGGCATCGAGTGGCGGCACTTGTGCACTGCCCTCGTTATTCGACACACCACCGGTCAGCCAATAGAGCGAATTTAAGTGGTTAATAAAAACAGAGTGCCCCTGGCTGTAGCTGGCGGAGTGAACGCGTTTTTGCCAAAGAGACTCAATACCCGTGGCATCCGCATTTTCTTTAAACCCGAAGATAAACGGCGCTTGGTTACGAATCGTGTTGTCGGGGGTAAGCGATTTGATTCTGAGTGAATAACCCCCTCGGTTATCACTGTGATTATTGTCATCCCACCGGAAATTCACATTAGCGGTTTGCCCTTGCCGCACTAACGCACTTACGGCATGAGGTAGCGCTTGCCGATAGTCCTGAAATCGCCTACCTACACCGATATTATGCCGAGTGTCGTTCAAATCGATCATATGATAATTGGCCAACACCTTTTTAAGGGTATTGGAGCGAATAAAGAACTGTGGGAAAAACCCTCTCGTATTAGTCTGATGACCACAGCCGTTCGGATTTGTGCAGGTAGAGTTACTCCAATAACTCACACTGTAATACTGCCCACCATTCAACGGCCCCACACGTTCAATGGAGTGAAATCCTTCTTCCAGCTCCACCAGTGTTGCGCCCGAATTTTTGCCATCGACATTCACAATTCGGGGGAGGGGTGTGGTTGGGTCTGGCGTGATCTCACCTGGACGTAAGTACGCACCCGTCACAACATAGTTGTCATCAAGGTCTTTCGCGATGGCAAGCGCCTTGCCGTTGCGTGTGGTGTTTGCCCACAACCAACGACCGGAATTGTTGTCATCGAGCTTCGCCACTAGGGTTTTCGCGTCAAGCTCTGTATTGAGGGTAACCGCTTGGGTGATGTCTACCCCGGTATTTTGTGAGCGGAAATCGATATCGGCGGTGCGTCCTGACGTGGGAGATACAAAGCCCGTTGCCATGACAGCATTACTCGCACTGTTGTACACCAGCCCGGTTATGGAAGACTCCCCGCCCACCGTCGACATATAACGCTTTTGGCCTTGAGCATTAATGGATGCCACAAAACCGTTCGCTTTGCCTGCCTCACTCTTCAAGGTTTGTAAGCCAGAAAATTGCGTTTGGCCGGTAAAATGACCACCGATATACACCGGGCTTTCTAAACCTTGGTTCGGGTCCAGCGTGATCGAGGTAATGCCTTGTGTATGGCATGGCTTGGTCACACTCGGGTCGAATACATCAATCTCATAGGTGAACTCTAACGAGACCGCACGGGCCCAGATATCATGATATGAGGCGGTTAAGCTGACGGTATTGATGCCGCCGTATTCGTATAGATATCGGTTGTTATTATTATGGTTCGCGCCCATCTCATAAGTCTGGGTACTCCGTGTTTCAATTTTCTGCGAACGTACCACACCCACGTTTAACCACACAGATACTTTGCCGTATTGAAAATGATCGTCTGCGGGGGGGAGCTGAACCAACTCCCCACGAAACTTCGCACTCACATGAGTAATGCGTGCCCCAGGGGGGGTTGGGTCTCGAAACGTAAAATTGGTTCGCTGCGACAGCTGTAGTTGATTTGCGTCTTCTGATAAGAAAATTCTGTGATTATTGCTATCGGCACCCGGATCAAAGCGCGTAATGTGTCGCTCGGTGACGGCGGTGGACGTTAGAGTAGAGCGTCCTACCACCCGGCCCGCCGGTTGATTTTCACAAGATTCCACCTCAACAGATTCTGCCCCTGCCTCTGGTAAGGCGCTGTCGTCCAGTTTGGTTAACCAGTCCCACTCCCAACGGGTTTGGTCGAGCGGTGCTTGCGGGTTATCCAAATAATTTACCCGTGCCACGAAAGCCCAATCACCTGAAGTGGTCACACCACCGCTGTGCGCTCGCCCGAGGTTATGCATGGTTTTACCGGCCAAACCGGCTCGAAGATTCCAAACCTGATTGCCCCCTGGTGTCGCAGAGGGTTGCATGGCCAATGAGTTTGTCACTTGTCCGGTTAAATACAAGGCAATGGTTTGATCTGTGCCACGAACGTCCATCGCCAACGACAACCCCTTGCCAAGGCTGTCATCGTCACTAGCCAAAGACAACTCTTTTAATAGCACATTGCTCGGGGCATTTTGCAATTGCGCTTGCAGCGGCAATACCGAAATATCTTTCCATTCGCCGTTGTCTGGGTTTAGGTTGGCCACAAATAAATTGGTGGCTGTCGCCTTATCAATTTTGCGCCCATCCACTACGGCTCCTCTCGCCCTTGCATCAAAATACGCCGTGCCCGAAATATAACCCGAAATAAAAATTAAATTATTTTGGCGGTCATATACGATACCGGTCGCGGCGTCCTTACCGGTGCCTCCGGCGGTTTTTACCCACTGCAAGGTGCCACGCCAATCAAATTTGGCCACCAATAAATCCCGATGACCTCGGTGGTTTCCGAGTTGGTGAATATCACCTTGAGGTAGCTCAGTGCCACCGGCAATTAATTCACGTGTGCCATTGCCATCGGTATCTTCATACACACTAAAATGCGTATCCGAACCCGCTTCAAAATACCCAATCACATAAAGATTGCCGTCATCATCGGCAATGGAGCCAACAATTTTTTCGTTACCAGAACCATCCAGTTTGACCGTAAAAGGCGCTGGATTCGTTTGTGCGTGGGCCATACCAACAAAGCACATGAGCCACAACATTGTTAAACAAAACAACGACCTACAATGCAATAAACTACAATACAACAGCGCAGACGATATTCGCCTTTGTATAAAATGAGGTATGTTCATGAAAATCACTCAGCATTTCAGCGTTAAGTTTTCAGAAATAAATTGAACGGTTTTAAGGATAAATTTTTTACATTTATCGTTTATCGCGTTTCAATCGAGACTAAGGGTCGATAACATCAATGGTATTAATGCGGTTAAGTTCATATCGGCCTCGCACCGTAATCACGTCTTTATGCAAACCATGAATCTGTTCTTCATACACACCGGTTAATCGCCCTAAACCATTATCTGGCGTAGGCTCTAAAGCCGAATTTGGCGTGAGAGACAGGGTTCGAGTTATTGGCCAAACTTCATCGGTAAACGTGGAAGCGGTATCGTCAATAACGTCACCCGTCGAATTATTTTGATCGTCATGGCCAAGGTGCCACTGATGCTTCATGGGATGCGTCGGTAAATTGGTAGGCAGTTCAATTACACCCGACAGACCGCTATGCACACTCCCTTGCAGCGACAAGGTATTGCCTACAAAATCAAATGCAGAACTGCTCAAGCGCACGCCCATAGACTCTCCCCGAGTAAGAGTCACACCGCCATAATTCGGCAATTGTTGATCGTCGGTAATTAATACCCCGTTGTCATTGCCATCCAAACTCGTTTCGCGCACCACATACACTTGTTTTAATAAACGCGCTTGGTCATTCTCATCCACATGAACGATGAGTTTCATCATTAATGGAGCGGGGGTTTGTTCAAGGGCGTCTCCATCAGCACTGTGTACATAACTCACCTGATCAAGCACTGCAATGCCCGCCCATAATCCTGCGAACGAATCCATTGGCGTGGCTTCTAAAGGTAAACGAATACGCTCACCTCCGGCCTTAATGGTTAACACACCTGACGTTTTTTCTGACAACACCGCCTTATCCAACCCCATTAACACATCCACTTGCTCGCCAGGGTTCATCGACGGCGAAAACCCCTCTATCCCAAGCCACTGGGGTTCAGCACTGTCTTGTGCAAAGCGCGAAAAATACATCAAGGGGAAGTCACCGACAGACACGCTCACCGCATCAATAGGGCGACTCATTCGATTGGTCAACGATAACGTTAAAATCGAAAGGTTCTCTGGGTAAATAAGGCCATTACGTGCCACACCGCCAATTTCTAACGGGCCAGAGTTGATGAGTGATCCATCGTTATACACATAATAACCCCGCCCCGGCTCCATTAAGCTGTCTGCACTGACCCGCTGCCATTGAGAACGCCCAACACTTTCATCAAACGCGAGTTCGTAAATTTTTTGATCGGAGCCGCCAGGTAAATTTAAGAAACGTCGAAAATCCGTTGGGTTATCTGGGTCACTGTAAAACCCCACCAAATTAAAACTGTTGGGCTGCCAACGAATCGGTTTGTAAGCAGGCTTTCCCTTAACCTCTAATTCGATCGAATCTTCTCCGGATACTTTCACCAAGTAAACTTGACCTGCGGTTGCCGCAAACAAATTGGTTAACATTGCGCCAGGTTTATCTTCTGGGATGTAAACTTTCCATCCTCCTTCGTTAAATCCCAATTCATCGGGCTGCAATAAATACTGCACCGGTGACTCTGGTCTGATTTGTGCCCAGATTTTTTCAATGCTTTCCGACTCAAAAACACGAGACATTATATTGTCGTTTGTCGTTTCCTCATCGCCATCATCGGGGCTTACTTCTAAAAAAACCGCATTCCATCCCGGGTTGAGCGAAATAGTTTGCGTGATGAACGCGTCCTGCGCCGCTGCTCCTTCTTCATTGGCGCTGATTGTTTTTGAAATCGGCACCAAAAAAAACAACACACCGAGACAAAACCTTAGCCGTCGCCAACCAAAGGGGGTTAAATGTTTCATTCTTGTTTCACCTAGGTTAAATAAAAATTTAATTTGATCAATTATTAAGTGCTTTCTAAGTGCAGCGAGAAACTCAGAATCGAATTCCACGACTCTAATAACGGAAAACTAAAAATACTCAGTCAAAAAAAGATTCAAATAACAAAAATTTAATAATTTGACTTATAGATCAGAACGAAATAAAAAATTAATGTGCTTGTCATATTTCAGACTTTTTCTACACTAAATGAAACTTACGCCCTTAATAGAATTTAGAGAGAGCAAATGACAGGAAATTAAATTTTCAACAATTGAAAAATATTACTTTTAAATAGGATTATAATTCATGCTTGATGCATTACTCGCTTCAGATCAAAAACCTTACATACCCGGAAATCAGAAAAAGATAACGGTGTTTTTTAACCTGATTGGCACCGGGTTTTCTATTGATGTACCAAGTCAAACTCACTCAAGTATGGTTAATTTTGTAAATTCAGAATCTACAATTGACTATTTTAATTATAGCCAGAGTGAGCTAACAATATGCGGCGATCTAATTTCAACGGGAGATGATCTCGTGGACTTTATCCCTCTTTTAATGCAAACCTACGAATTGCGCGGATTTCCTTTTGCCCTAACGAGCTTAGCCAAAATTGATCTTTCCATTAGCTTAGAATATTTCCCGACCATGCCTAAAGCGTTTTCGTTATTCAACCCGGCACACTTGGAAATAGCGACTAAGTATTTTATGTATTTCAATAATGGGCCGGGTGCAAAAAGTAAAAGTGAATTTCGAGAAATCGCTCCGACTCATTGGCAAACAAAAGAACTAGCAGGTTCGTTTATCGTGCAATATGACTCTGCTTACACCGATAAAATAAAGCGTGTAGAAGAACCTCCTTTTACTTACTCTCTTATTCCTATTAATCGATATCATGTCATCGTCATTAAATTTATTACACTACAAAAAGTCAAAACTCAGCGATGCCTTCCTATAGTACGAAAAGTACAAGAAGAAATTTTACAAAGTATTAAAGTTAAGTTATCAGACTCCTCTCGCAAAGAGCAGGACTATGCGAAAAGAACATGGCCAAAGGCTACCATCGCTCAAACCATGGAGCCTCAAAAATGGGTTTATGACGAAGGCCATTGGGAAGGTAACCAGTTTATTGTAACCGATCATAAAGCAACCCCACCACAATGGGAGTGACAATGCCCAAATAGATCTACAGAAGTAACCACAACAGCAAACTCAGTACCCCGATGCACATTACATTCAGCACTGCCCCCACCCTCATCATGGATTGTTGGGGAATAAGGCCACTGCTGTGCACAATGGCATTAGGAGGGGTAGCGACGGGTAGCATAAAGGCGCAGGAAGCAGAGATGCCTACCGCCAGAGCGGCTTGCTCCGTGCCCACCACAGAAACGGGCAAGGTAATAAAAATCGGGACGAGTAACGCAGTGGAGGAGGTGTTACTGTTAATTTCTGTTAATAAAATAACAAAGCTCACCAACACCACTAACACCAATACACCAGGCAATCCCATTACTGCATGAGACATCACGCTGCCTAAAAAAGCGCTGGCACCACTGACTTTTAAAACAGCACTTAAAGTTAAGCTACCCCCAAATAATAATAACGTGCCCCAGTGGGTGTATTCTTCAATGTGCTTCCATTCCACCACACGGGAGGCCACCAAGGCACACACAGCCAATAATGCCACCCAGGCATTCATTCTCTGTTCGATGCCAATAAGTTGGCCCAAAGGTTTACTAAAAAACCAACCAATCACCGTAAAAGTAAAAATGCCCATTAAAATCATTCGAGCGGGTGTCCACTCAAAAGTATACTGCTCTACTTCCACACGAGTTCCATTAAAGGAAGGCTTTAATACCCGATGCATTACCCATAACATTAACGGCCAAAGCAATAAAAACGCAGGGCCCCCAACTTTTAACCACGATAAAAAATCGTAGTCAATCGCGGTGGCCGCAATGCCGTTAGGCGCACTGCCCACCAACGTGGCAACACCCCCTAAATTTGCCGAATACGCAATACCTAATAAACTGAAAATTTTGGTGGACGCGCTTAAAGTTGGCTCTTGCCGTAATAATCCTAAAATTAACGGCAACATTAATGCCGTCGTGGCCGTATTGTTCATCCACATGGACAACACCGCCGTGGTCAAACACAGCATCATCACCGCTCGACTCAATAAACCGCCAGACATCCGCAAAATATTGTGAGCAATCCATCGGTCAATATCTTGTGCCTGCAAAGCCGCCGCTAACGCAAAGCCACCAAAAAAGACAAAAATAATGGGATGAGAAAACGCGTCTAACGCCTGGGGCAAATGCCAAATTCCAAACAAGACCGACAATACAGGTATCAACAACGCCGTAATCGTGACATGCACCATTTCACTCAACCACAGCACGGCAATAATCCATAACAAACACAAGGCGCGAATGGCAATCGGTTCGGCAGGTAACCATTGCAACGCAATCGACCCCAAGGTAATCAACAATAATACAACAATGGCTTTTGGCATTTATTTTTATCCATCAGAGAATAAAGCAGTGAATGAGTGTCTCACTCACTCGTTGAAATGCCATAGCTTATCGGAAGGCGCAATCGTTCTGCAAAAATTCAGCTTTTAACTGCTCAGCTTTCAACACCTCTGTTTTTCACTACTCGGTGATGCATATTCTCTAACCTAAAAAGGTTAAGGCGGCGGGCGACGATGATGAGGCGGTGGGTGACGTCCACCTCGCTGCTCTCGCTGACCAGGGTGTTCACGAGGCGGATGCCCCATGGAGGGATTACTGGAGGACGGGTTACTGGAAAGAGGTTTTTTTTGAAACGATAAATGAGGTTGCCCGCGAAAACAATTCAAAATCCACGGGTAAGTGTCTGTCACGTAATAACCGTATTGACCATTAATACGCATCCCATTGCACTTATCTAAATCGCCACTGCCTTCCTTAAAAGCATAATCGGCAATATAGGTGCCATCATAATTTCCACCGGGGTCAGTGCCATTTCGTCCGGGGCGATACCCCTGTTTTAATTGATAACTGGAACGGGCTTTACGCACGGTTTGGCCATCAAAAAAATAACTGCCATAAATGGGAAAGCCATCGGCGGCAAACCCAATAACCGGCGAGCCTTTCGCGCCCGGTTGATCATTAAATAACGCCTTAGGATTACCATGGTAATGGTACATTCCCCCCGGCTGAGTATGGGCATTATGAGCATCGGAACCGAATTTATGAATCGAGCCCAACGGCTCTAGCACCCATTTTGCGTTGCCTCTGCAACCCGCCGATACATTGCCTTCGCGATCGGCCATAGGGGCATTAGGCTGATAACACCCGGCAGACATCAAATCAATCACCACACCATTAAGCATAATACCATTCAGCCATTGTTGAGATAACGGCACCGTATGCTCACGGTATATTGGATAACGATTAAGAGTAAATTGCTGTGCTATCTCTTCAACGGAATGAGCAAAATGGGCGGTACGATCATTAAAATTATGATTGGGAATATTATTGGAGTGAAATAAACAATGATTGCCTTCTGCGGTAATAGTGAGATGACTTTGGAATGATTTTCGACGCTGCTCATCTTCAACACTTGCGTAAGTCACCGAGACATACTCTGCACAATCTGCAGATCGTTTGGTTAAAACCGTATTACGAATATTCTGCTTAGGTGAGCTTATGGAAGCATGACTATGCACTGCACCAGATGCCGCACTATTTTTTTCACTGGATGATACGTGTGATAATACCACACTAGAAAACAGCATTATCATCACTGGCAAAGTATTTTTTATCACAACCTTTAATACCTTTTCCTCAGTTTTCAGATATGTCAGTTTCATATCATAGGTCTACAATGAGAAGATAATTCGCAAATACTGTGATTATAAATCAAAAAATACCGTTTTGTTTCCTAACACAATTAGTTTCCTGCCAGTTTTTAGGTCTCACGCGCAACATCTATTCATTTTCTGCCATATTAATTTTTCTTTATTTATTTTTATTGCATTACCGTTTTTTAACGGTAACGTCATTACTTGGGCGCCTTATAAATCGATTTTTACACTTTTAACTTCTTCGTTCTTAACCTTCTTACAAGGCAATTAATTTTCGAGAAATAATCATGAATAAAAAAATTCTTACCATCGCTTTACTAAGCGCCAGCCCTTTATTGGCTTCTGATTATACTTCGCACTATTTAGGTGCCTTAGACATTCCCTTTGCTGCATTTGTAGACACACAAAAATTTTACGATCAGCCCACAAAATCCCTCACGGTCAGTAGTTTTTCCATCACCAATGCATTCGGCATTTATCGTGTAGACAATCTATGGGCTATTCCTACATTCGGAACCACCGATATGGTTGAGGTGAATGTTATTTCCGAAAATATACATTGGCCCAATGAGGCACAACTTGTCCCTGCCGGAGTGACGCCTTTTCAATCGATGACGATTGCCAGTGGATTTTTTCCTCCCTACCAAGAACAAGGTGGAATATATCTTTTTAATATGGAAACCCAAATGCCCCACCTTATTTCTGAAGCAGGATGGCTACATCATTCCGTGCACTGGGAGGACATTAATCACGATGGAGCACTGGACATTATCACCGCCAGAGCAAAAATAGCAGGGCCGGCGGGAGTATTGACAGAATTACTTTGGCTTGAAAATCCCAATAACAATTCTATCACTCAACCCTGGACGGAACACACCATTCAAGCGGGGCCAGATGTGAATTTTTATGTCGGTGATTTAAATAATGATAACGCACTGGATATCATCGCCACAGAGTTTTTTGCACAACGTCTAACGTGGATTTATGAAACGAATGATGCCAATACACCATGGGGATATCGTGTGATTGATGCCGAACTGGGGGCCGGGTTTTCCGTCAGTGCCAGCGATTTAAACTTGGATGGCAATATCGATTTATTGGTCACTAATCATCAGTCTGATTTAAGTGCATCGGTCTTTGCCTACGAAGTACCCTCTAATCCGCTCACTGAGATTTGGCCAAAACACACTTTACTCACTAATATTGAAACCCGAAAACCCGGAGATCGACAAGCCTCTCCTGGCGAAGCCGAAGCCTTTCACCCGAATACTCTCACCACGTTTTTAACCAAACCCTGGATTTACGTCAGTGGCGATGGCTCAATGCGTGCACATCTCCTGGTGCCCACGTCATCCTCTTCCAACAACTGGGATTACGAAGAAAGAATTCTTCACGAAAGCACAGAATCCGTCATCGGCACCGCAGCCATTATAGATAGCAATCTTGATACGTTTACGGAGATTTATATTCCTGCCTATGACGAAGGCAAAGTACATGCTTATACGTTTGGAGTAAAAAAATAAACCACTCTGATAAGCTTTATAAGGAAATCTGAATCTTATTTAGGGCAGAGCTATCTGCCCCTGTTTTCTCTTTATACTTCCTTTTGAACGTCACCAAACTGCAATTGGGCCAATCGCCGATACAAAGGTGAACTTTCCATTAATTCTAAGTGCGTGCCCAAGTCTTGCAATTGCCCGTTTTCCAGTACGGCAATATTATCCACATGCAAAATGGTGGATAGCCTATGCGCAATAATTAATGTGGTACGATTTTCCATTAGAGTCTCTAAGGCTTGTTGGACGTGATGTTCGCTTTCTGCATCTAAGGCGCTGGTGGCTTCATCCAACAATAAAATTTTGGGGTCATTCAAAATAGCGCGAGCAATAGCAATACGTTGTTTTTGTCCACCAGATAATCGTGTGCCTTGCTCGCCTAAATGACTGTTATATCCTTCTGGCAGTTTTTCAATAAATTCATGGGCATGTGCCGCCTTTGCCGCTTGGATGACTTCTTCATCCGTGGCGTTGGGTTTGCCGTAACGGATGTTGTACCAAACATCAGCGGTAAACAGCACCGGCTGTTGCGGCACTACGGCTAATTGTTGTCGTAATGATTCTGTGCTTAAAGTACGAATATCGACACCGCCTAAGGTAATTTGACCGGCGTCCGGGTCATAAAATCGCTGAATTAATTCAAATAATGTGGATTTACCGGCACCGGACGGGCCCACCAAGGCTAAACTTTTTCCCTGCGGGACATCAAGCGACAAGCCGGCCACCGCCGGTAAAGTGGGGCGAGAGGGATAAGCAAATTGCACATTTCGAAATGCCAATAATGGCCCTTGATTTTCTTTTTCACCTTGGTAGGTATCCCCTACGTTTGTGGGAATCAGGGATTTTACATTTAATAATTCAATTAAGCGCTCTGTTGCCCCAGCCGCACGCTGTAATTCGCCCAGCACTTCGGAAATGGTGGCGACGGCCGACGCCATGACGATGGCATAAAACACAAAAGCGGCTAAATCGCCCCCAGTCATACGACCAGCTAACATATCGCTACCGCCCACCCAAATTAGGCCACCAATAGCCACAAATACCAATAAAATAACAGAGGCAATTAACATTGCGCGCTGACGAATTCGGCCTTTAGCCACTTTGAAAGCTGTTTCAACTTCTTTGCCGAACGCTTTTTTTTCCAATTCCTCATGGGTGTAACTTTGTACGGTTTTAATATTTTGAATAATTTCTCCAGCGTAAGTGCCTACATCGGCAATGGCATCTTGGCTGGCTTTGGACAGCTTACGCACTCGGCGCCCGTACCAAAGAATGGGAGCCAAAACTAACGGCACACCAATGAGCACCATTAAACTTAATTTTAAGTTGGTGAATAATAATAAAATCAACGCCCCCACAAACGTTAACGCACTGCGCAAGGCCATAGAAAAGGACGAGCCAATGATGTTTTGCAATAACGTGGTGTCTGTGGTTAAACGCGACATAATTTCACCACTGCGATTTAATTCAAAGTAGCTCGGGTGCAAGGTGATTAAATGAGAGAAGACAGCCGCGCGTAAATCGGCGGTGACTCGCTCTCCTAACCACGACACTAAATAAAAACGGGTGTAGGTGCCCAAGGCCATTAATAAGGACAAAACAACCACAGTCATCACTGACTGCCCTAAAGCCGCTTGAGACTGAGCGATAAATCCTTCATCAATAAGCAACCGAACGCCCTGACCAATCGACAGAGTGACCCCTGCGGTAAATACCAAAGCCACCCCTGCCGCCACTAATGTGCCTTTATAAGGCCGCATAAATTGCCACAGGTGCTTCAATACGGTAAATGAGCGTACTGGCTTTTGCTCCGTCTCTTTTGTAGATGAGTCCATGGGGGTTGTATTTGTCATAACAAAAAGTCTCTTACATTCTTGTCTACACCATGGCAGTCACGCCCAATCACTCACAATAGCAAAAGGCGTCATTTTTCCAAAAAAATGACCAAACATCGAATTTTAGTCACAACGGATTACAAACAAGCCACTCTAAAAAAATCGTATGACTTTAGGATTTCTTTCCAATGAATTTGCGAAATGTGCCAAAGACGACAAGTTACACTGTGTTCATTGCATAGATTGCTATGCCCAGCTTAGCAGTACAATTTAACCGTCACGGCGCAGATTGTGACAATCAAAGGATGAGAGGAAAAGTAAATGTCTGATCGCGATACCAGTGCAGTAAAAAAAGGATTAATTGAAAACCCAAAAAAATTTCTATCAAAGAATATTCTCCTTGTTCCTTCACCTACTGCAAATCTTAATTGCTCATACTTACGCAAATTTGATTTTGATCTTTATGAAGGGCCAAAGACAACAACCTACAGTGGAAATATTGATCGCGGTAATCTCCTAGCCTATTACCTCCCATGGGGGGAAAACTCAGGTTATCACGTCGTTCTGGAAAACAACGACACAGCAGACATTATGTTTACAGCTCAATTATCGGGCTGTGCTGTTGGCTATATTCGTGCTTCTGACGGCAGTGGTGCTGTCCGTGTAAGCCACCACAATATACAAACGGCAAACGGCTCTACCGATGATGCAGCAATGAAAGAAAGCCTCGATTTTGCACAATCTACATTGCATAGAGGTGACTATCGAACTACACCTGATATGTATGCTTATTATTACGGTATTAGACAAAAGGGTATGATTAGTGGCGTAAGTTGGAAGTTTTATCGTCAAATTGTCAAACAAGTCGGCTTAGGTGAGTTTACCGTGGAGAGCGTTGCTGAAGTATAAAATCCTAAATAGAAAGCGCTCCCTACTCAATTATGAAGAATTGATTGGAAGCGCTTTTTTTATTTTTACAATACGTAAATTGAATTGTTACTCACACATTAACGAATCAAATTACCCTCACCCAATTCATAAAAAATACCTTGCCCAAACTCCGCACGAGCACGCTCAGCCAGATCAATTGCTTGATTCACTAAACGACGGCGATCACGATCTTTAATTGGGTCATCATCATCGTCGTCATCTTCATCATCGTCGTCCATTAGCCGCCTTCTATCTCCATCCTCATCATCATCGTCATCATCGTCGTCGTCATCACGACCGAGAGCTCGACGGGTTCTTTGCAGTGCGGCTTGCAAATCTCTCGCCGCCGATTGATGTAAAATTCGGCCTCGTGTTCCCAATAACACCTGCCGAGCATCTTCCAATTCGAACTGCGCCAGTTCAATCAAATCAATTTGTGTCTCTAAAGAATCGCCATTGAAATCATCCAAAACAACGATGACGGCTTCTAAGCGCTGTAATGCCATATCAATATTCAAGGCCGCATTTAACACACGCAATAAACGCCCCACCTGGTTGACTTCTTGACGACTTAAATTAATTGGGCTGCCCACCTGGCCACTGGGAGAGTTAGCAAATGCATCAGAATTATAGAATTCGATCGCCTCTTCCAGATCACCCGAGGCGTTAGTGTGAAAAAAGGGCCCGGTATCGGCCGCTTCAATTAACGGCGGGCTGTTAAACGTACCATTCCCAAAGGCATCATTGATATTATCGCCATTGGTATCCACATTAAATTCGGTTAACCCAGCCCCACCAAAGCCACCATCGCGTGGAATATTTGCAGCATCCACCGACCTTAAGCGTGCGGCTTCTGTCCCTGTATTAAAATTTCGGTTATTGCCATTAACAATAAAATTGGCACCGGCATTTAAATGACAAGCATTACAACGGCCTTGATTTAAAAAAACATCAATACCCGCTTGAGCGGCGTTATCGTTCAATTGCAGTGCACTCAAATCAATCTCATTAGTGCGCCCTAATGCGATCTGAAAATCCAGCGCAAAATCCAGCTCTTCCTCCGTAGGCAAGCGGAAAGACACCCCATCCACCCGACTTAAATCTTTCGGAAAATGTTGAATAACCGCGCCAGTTAAAAAATCCCGTAATGTACCATCGTTCGGCGCACCATCACCCGACCAACCTGTTCTTTCAAAGGGTGGAATAGTGGTACCATCGGTTACATCCGGCGCTAAACTGGTTGCCATAGACAGTGTATGAGGAATAGAACGCAGGGTAAATTTATTATCTAAATCTTCTCTGCCGTCCACATTCTCAAGAATGAGCGCAAAATTTCTTAAAAAATCCGGACGCTCCAGTGTGGCAATAGAAACGTTATTGCTTGCAACGAACAACGGGTCATCAGAAGACAGTCTTTTTATAAATTGTGGAGAAATTGTAAAGTTGTCTTCCGCACGATGGCAGGTACCACAGGTGCGGCCATTTCCATCAAACGTTTCTTCAAAAAATATTTTTGCGCCAACACAGACGCTTAGGCTCACCAAGCCTGTTTCGACGCGAGGATCATTTTCGCAATCCGCCTCAAAGGCTTCAAACGAATACGAACTTTCACTGATCATCAGTAGAGAAAACAATACGACCACTAAAGACCATAATGAAAGACTGGATTGAGCTTCAGACTTTTCACTTCCTTTCACATCCATATTTGTCACCTTATTATGATTGATTTTTAAAGAGGTACACACAAACGTCTTTTCGATATTTTTTATGCAAACTAAGAAACCATGTACATGGTAAAAAACATATACAGACAAAAAACTCACACATAAAAGTCAATGCATGTAACACAAGTACATGCCAATAGGCTCAATAAAATACGGAACCTAAAGGAGCAGCACACACATGATAAAAATGAGAAAAGACGGCAACACCACTTTACCACTACCCCAAAAACATAGAAGTAGAAAAGTAATGTCTAATTAATTAAAACCTTAATTTTTCTTTAATGGGATGTATTTTGCGCCATTGTAGTATTTGGCACAAAAGGGATATGTATACAACAATCTTGAATATGTATACGCCGATAACGACAGCGATTGGTATTCTGTACTCACTGTTTAATGAGTTACACGAAAGGCTCACCACGCCACCCGTGCCCGCTGTATCAACATCCGAGGAAAGACCATGATCGCGAATTTTCTAATGAAAAAAGTGGCTAAAGTTATCGCCGATGTTCCACGCACCCCCATCCTAAGACGCCCTGACGAATACGGCATGGCGTATGAAGAAATTACCTTTCCCTCCTCAGATGGGATTGTGTTGGAAGGTTGGTATATGCCCGCCAAAAAGCCATCTAACAAGGTAGTTATTTGCAATCACTTTTCACCAGGCAATCGCTATGGCTATGCCGGACATATCAAGCCTTGGCATAAAGCTGGCGGGTTTGAAGTCAACTTTCTCCCTAAATACAAAGCTTTGGTTGAAGCCGGTTATAACGTGCTTGCCTACGATTTAAGAAATCATGGGTTCAGCGCTCCGGCTCAAAACGGTGGTTACAACCCCAATCTTTTTGAATACAAAGATGTGATTGGTTCTTTAAATTACATTCGCTCCAGAACCGATACTAAAGAGATGGACATTCATCTTCACAGCATGTGCTTAGGCGGTAATGCGACTTTAGTAGCCATGCGTAAAGCACCAGAAGCCTTTGAAGGCATTAAATCCATGATGTTAATTCAACCTATCTCAGGCACTGCGCTAATCAAGAAGCTCAGCAAAAACATGAAGCTGGGTAAGAAAGGCGAAATCGCTTTTGAAAAACACTACAAAGAGATCTGGGGTTATAGGATGTCTGACTCGGCACCCATCGGTGATGCCCCTTTTATCAATATCCCTACCTTTGTGGTACAAGTGAGAGAAGACGCTTTCACCTGCGCAGAAGAAGATGTCCAAGCGATTTACGATGCGATTCCAGTCAAGGAGAAAAAATTGTATTGGATTGAAGGCACCAAACAACGTTTTCGCGGTTATACCTATTTTTCAGAAAATCCTCAGCAAATGCTGGAATGGTATGATCAATATTCTAACTAACTACTAACTACCAACCACCATAATCTGCCTAAAACCTGACTGACGCGGTGTCACTCTCTATAGAGGGTACAGCCTATTAGAGGGCACCGCCTATCAATTTCGCCTTAACACGATGCTCTGCGTAATCACTATCATCACTACCATGAGGTTCATATAGAATTCACGCAAGCGCCCTTATACTACAGGGGTATTTGGAGAGTATTTTTTGGAGAGTGGCCTGTAATGAAAAAAACATTGTTAATGGGTGGTATCACCTTGGCGCTATTGCCATACACATTACAGGCTCAAACCGCTACCAGCCAAACCAGTGTGGATAATATCCTCACAACAAGCGCGGCACACGAGTCTTCCGCAACTCACTCAATAACGCCACAAGAGGAGTGTTCACAACAAGCACTTAACCAACTATTAGATTCCACTTGGCACTATAAAGCCAATTACGATGGCATCCACGCAGATGCAGTTCGACGTATCGAGGCCACTGATGACCAAACCATTCACGCCACCACAGAAAGTTCGTGGTTATTTATCCGCCTAACCGAAGAAAGCCAGTTTCAATGGCCATCGTGGCAATTGATGGAATACCGCTATGCACGGCAGGGGTTAAGTAATAAAAAAGATTACACCATTACCCCATCGAATCACGCTAACGAATTTATTTCAGATTCCCCCACACGCGGACAACGTAAACTTACCACCACAGAGCCAGTGTACGATCAATTAAGTCATCAAATTCGATTGCAAATTGACGTCGCATGTAATGCAAACCAAAACACATTTGAGTATGCCATCGCAAAACGCCGTGGCGTTAAACATTACCAATACGAGCGACTGGGTAACGAAGAAATAAAAGTCAATGGAAAAACCTATTCCACCGTAAAGCTGGAAAAGAAAAATAACGGGGAAGAAAAAACACAAATTTGGCTAGCGCCAGAACTGGCTTATGGAATCGTTAAATTGGCGTATATTGAAGATGGCGATGCGAATTATATGGAATTATCGGAAATAAAATTACCTCAATCTAACGTGGAAAATACGCATTTAGACGGCATTAACTAGAAGGCACCAACTAAAAGCGATCTATTGAGATGGGAGCTGCCAAAAATTGGCTTAATAGCAGCTCCTCTAAATATTATTTCTTCTCTGAGGGTTTACCCGCCTGCAAGTATTTCTTTGGATTTAATACTTCTTTTAACCAACGTTCACGAATGAGTGGGTTCACCTGCACACGGCTGTCGCCCCAAAAGCCCGAAGGGCAATGAGGCTGACCGGCTTGCCCGCCAGGTATACAATGCCACATAAATTGACTGTCCCAATGGGTATTAATGTAAGCCACAGAAGTAATCACATCACGGTTATCATCAATAAAATCAAAAAACGGTTGGTACCATTCATTCCATAACGCTTCTGCGGAAATAGACACCGGTTCGTTTTTCATAATGGGGCTACGAGATAACTCTGCTATGCGATAACCTTGCGGAGCCGCCTCTGAAATCATCACCGGCTTATGGTGAGCACGAGCAAAATCCAATAATTGATCTTGCGCACGCTGGGGCGTATCCGGTGGCGTGTACGTCCATACTGTGAGATCACGATAAAAAACCGAGACGCCTACCACATCCACCACATCGTCGCCGGGATACCAATCGTTTAACATTTCAGGCCGCTGATGATCGTAATCGCTGGCACGCTCGCCACCCAGACTTTTATCCGGCCAAGTTGCAGAATGCCATACGGTTTTTACATTAGTAGCGCCGGCTTGCTCTAAAAGATCATGAATGTGCCGAAACGCCGCTTTATAACTGGCAGGGTGGTATTGATTCCATGGGCCGTCAAATTCATGGCCAATGCGTAAATAAACCGGTTGTTGATGGTCACGCAACGTCTGTGCAAAGCGCGTAATGGGTTCATCAAACTTGCCTTCAGCGATCTCTTTTGCAATACGATCTTGATCTACCGGCTTGTCGGTAAACGCTAACCCAATGGCCAATGCCGCGCTGGGAAAGTCCGATAGCGTTTTTTGAAAATCAATAATGCCAGAATCCCAGTGGGCAGGGGTATACACCCCCGGAAAGTTCTCATTGGTGGCTTGTTGGAAAACCCCGGTATACAAAGTAACGCCTTCCAGCTCATCTTCTGGAACCGTTCGATGATATTCATCAATCGTGTAGGTATCTTGACCAAGAAACAACAACACCGGCTCGCCGGTTATGGCTTTTGATTCATCCGATTCAGCCACAGGCTGCGTACCCTGTGATGCACACCCCGATAAAAGCGCTGCTGAAAGCAAAGCAGCACCGAATAATTTTTGACTAAAATTTCGCCACCCAGACCCAGAAGAAATCAACATTCGCACGCCCCTTTTTCTATATGCTTTTCTATATGCTTTTATTAATGCCCGCTTCATTGTGAAATGAGGCGGGCTACCATAGTAGACGCTATTGGGGTGGAAGGAAAATCTTAATAAGCTCTTTCAAGAAGCTTTAAATTAGTACGAGAGTGAATTTTTCCATTTTCATCCGATACAAACCAATGTATCTCATAAATATCACCAAATTCGTCTCCAATAAAATCTGGCATATCCAACTCTCTGCTTTCAATAAGAATAGGCTCTCCATATTTAAGATTAACTTCGAAAGGCTCTTTAAGAGCATAAGGCAACCCATTAGATAAGAACATAGTGGCCCACACCGTCATAGTCTTTTCAAGATCATTAAAATCATTATTAACAATCTCTACATTGTAATTCACTATTTTATCGCTACCCAAATCGGATTGAGAAGGTTGGCGCGTCAACTTACTAGACACTAAACTTTTTTCACCTTTTACAGTGACTTTAATATTTTCAACATCATAATATTTCAAATCATCCTCTGAGTCACTAGAAAAGGAGGGAACTTCCAATCTTAAATTATACCGCCCATCTAAATAAACCTCTTCATTTCCAGGAAAGCAGACTTTAATTTCAGGTATAATTTCTACAGTTTTAAATCCTATCACTTCCCCATTTTCATCATAAATTTCTTCAAGCCTAAGTGCGATTGGGAAATAGCTAACTAAATGCATAATTTTAATATCATAAGGATCAGACAACTCTCTTTCGCGGCTCACGGAAAGCCCTCTAGGAGAAGTTGGGTAAGTCACTTTATCCACTAATTCAAGAGAAACACACACCTCTTCAATAGAGAGGTATTCCTGACCAAGATCGACAGGAAATCGATAAACACTTCCTTCTTTCAACTGCAAAGGATATTCAAGATCTAAGTCAACTTCATTGACATTAGATTCTGCACCAACCAAACCTGAAAAAATAATACCAGCCAACAGCAGTGATTTTTTTATCATATTCAACAACCTTTATTAGAGACAAGAAAAACTTTCTTCATGATTATTCTTTAACAAACCGCATATGCGCCTGAACCTGCTCCTGAGTTTCCGGGTCTTGCAAAAACCAATACAAATCGTACTCGCCCGGCTCAAACCAAGCGGGAATATTCAAATAATTTCGATTAAATAATTTAGGCTCATTAAACTTCACCGCTATATTATGAGGTGTTTTTACCGGATAAGGGGTCGCATCTGGAAAATAGATGACCGACCAGGATTTAAAACGTTTTTCTGGATTGTCTTCGTCATTATTGAAAATCTCTAAATCGTAATTAACTCGGCCTCCGTAGCTGGGTACGTAAAAATTATCATGCTCATCTAATGTTGAGATAACTCGTATGGTGCTTTCTGTGCCTTTCACATTAACCGTTACATTTTTTATCTCTACACCCCCTCCTTGAGTTAAGAGGTCTAAATTAAACACACCATCTCGCAGTGCTTTTCCTGAAACAGGTAAGCAGGCATTAACGTTACTCAAATAATAGTTAGTGGAGCCAGGCACCAACACATTGCCCTGATCGTCGTAAATTGGATTTATGATTTCTGCCCATTTTAAAATAGAATAAGAGGGAAAGAATGTTAATAATTTATCTTTTATTTCTGTACGCTCAATTTCTCGCTCTACAGATAAACTGTCTGCAATACCATCAAAACTTTCTATGTCACCAAATTCAAATTGAACACACAGCTCTTCGATAGACGAAAACTGCGCACCTAAATGGATGGGCATTGTAAATGATTCATTTTCAATCAATGCGATCGGATAATCTGCTTCAATCTCTATTGTTTGCGTCATGGTTTCCGCATTTAAGATTGCTGAAAAAAAAGTACCAACAATCAACAGTGATTTTTTTATCATAAAATGATTACCTTTATTGAAAGCCGTAAAATTAAACGCAATACCGGCACCGATTGTGAAGAGACATCAGAGCAATGATTGCGTTAACAATAAAAAAAATGGCATACCCATTCGTAACGCGCCGAATATGTATTGTGCTTGTATCAGTGTTATGAAGGTGGATAGATAAATCGTAAGATCGCTCTTGAAAAATGATGCGAAAGAAAGCATCTCAAGAACGAAACAGATTATACCAAATACTGCTTTTTTATACAGTTTTTATGGCGACAATTTAACGCAGTCGGTGCCATTAAAAAATATTGAGGAGACAAAAAAGGGGCAATAAAGCCCCTATAAAAAAAATTACCGAAAGGTGAAATAAAGTGGCTGCCAGAAAATTCCTTCACGCCAGCCACTTAAATACATAACTTTTCTACATCAGCACAATCTTTCTTACATCATCACTGAACGATCAAAAGGCGTATTCAATTGACGAGTCACACTGGGGATATGCACATCCTGATGATTTACCCCACCCACTTCAGACTCGCTACCATTGTCAAAAGAAGCCATCGCACTAATTAATACATCCATACGATTATTCATTGCAATGCTATCACTGGATTCTAAAGTCTCTTCCGGTAACTCAACCACAAATGATTCGAACTGATTTGCAGGAATCAAAATACTCACCTCGCCTTCCACATAAGGCGCAACAGCCTCTATGGCATAACTTCCACCCAAGAAATGATTCATTACGGTGACTTGCTGTTGGGTATCGTCATCAACTCGAACAATCAAATTATCTCCCTGACGATACCAGTTAAGACGATCAATACTAACATCGTTAAAGAATAAGACATCTTGAGTGCCATCGGTTTCAGATATGACATCTTGGCCATTATTGGCGTAGTAATAATAATGGTCATTACCTACGCCACCTTCGAGCCAATCATTCCCATCTTCACCAACGAGAACATCATTACCTGCACCACCAAAGAGTACATCATTGCCCGAACCCACATGAAATCCATTGCCACCCGATAAATAATCATTTCCATCATTGCCGGCAAGATAGTCATCGCCACCGTGACCAAATAAATTCTCATTTTGATCCCAGCCATTGATGTAATCATTGGCATTGGTACCTTCGGTTTGCGGCCCACTGGCATTGATTTGCGTATCGTAATCGTCAGGATCCACCGATATCCCACCCGGCGCTCCGGTATCTGGATTACCGGTTCCAGGATCAGTATCTCCTGGATCGCCGTTTCCTGAATCACCGTCTCCTGGGTTTCCAGTGTCACCTCCGCCAGTATCTCCTCCTCCGGTATCATCATCCGCTTCAGAATAAGGCCTTACCTGTGGCTCAATAACGTACATTGGAATTTGGTTATGAGGTACTGAGTCGCCGTTATACACGGCTACGCTAGACAAACTCTGATCCCCCCCCAAGAAATGATTCAGTACTCGCACCTCCTGCTCTGAATCTCTATCGACCCTAACCACTAAGTCGTCGCCATCTTGATAAAAACCCAAACGGTCGAATGAAATTTCATTCATAATGAGGACGTCATTACCCCCTCCTGACACATCGATGGTATCTAACCCCCCTTGCTCACCATAATCAAAAGTATCGTTACCAGCGCCACCAACAAGATGATCATTACCGAGGCCACCAGCAAGATAATCATCTCCAATTCCACCTTCGAGAAGATCCATTCCTTCGCCACCGAATAATTGGTCGTTGCCTTGCCCCCCTCTAAGGGTATCATCGCCCCCATATCCGGATATAAAATCATCACCATTTTGCCCCATCAAAAGGTCATCCCCACCTTCCGATGAAGGTAGCGTGTTATCTCCATATATCTGGTCATTCCCATCGCCACCTAAAATCGTATCGGACACATCTAGGTAACCTTGCAATTGATCATCGGCATCGGTACCAACATACACTGCAAGGCTGTCTACCTCTGAGGACACCAACTCTGTTCCATCAGCAAAAAGGAATCGTTCGATTTTCATCAACACTCTGTTGTTATTGTAAGGATAGAACCAATCCTTAATTGTAATTTGATCGTCTGTCCCGTTGATTGTGATGACTAAATCCAGATCCTGGCGAGTAAATGCTACATCGTCCGCAGATATGCCTTCTCCAAATTGAAGAATGTCTTCTTCCGGTGTCGACGGATGTCTCCTCCCATCCAATTGAGTTTCAATAATCGTATCCTGACCATCTCCACGACTAAACTGATACACATCGCCTTGGAAGGAGCCGTAAAGGGTATCGTTACCGGTGCCGCCGTTGAGAATTTGCACGCCTACATCTTCATCATCAAAATATTCCGGCCCTTCTGAATCATCGGCGTATAAAATATCATCACCGGCGCCCCCTCTGAGTTCATCTTTAAGTCCTTGGCCGGTCAGAACATCATTGCCCTCACCCCCACTCAATACCCCGGTTCCGGTTAAGGTATCGTTACCCGCTTCACCAAAGAGCTGGCCCATACCTGTGATGGTATCGTTGCCGTTACCACCGAAGAAGGTGTTGTATCCGAACTGATCCGTAAAGGTGTCGCTGCCTTCACCCCCGTCCATCGTATCGTTACCGAGGCCGCCGTCGAGTGTGTCGTTGCCGCTGCCACCGTAGAGGGTATCGTCACCTCGATTACCATAGAGCGTATCATCGCCGCCATTACCGATAATCTCATCATCATCACGGAAGCCGTTAAGCGTGTTGTCGCTCTCATCCCCCACCAGCAACATGGCTTTGATATCACCTTGGCTCCAACTTACGCCGCTGGCAAACTCAATAGCATCGATGGCGTGAGTGCTGTACCCATCACTGACGAAAAAGTCTTCCACCGTCACCGCATCATCTGCGTAGTGGATCACTAAGTCTTCGCCTTCCCGCACAAGAGATACATCGGCTTCATTCACCGAGTCGTCAAAACGAATTACCTCCAACGTATCAACATCGGTTTCTCCGGTAATAATCCGATCATCACCATCACCTGCGGCAAAAAGGTAAGTATCACTGCCTGCACCGCCGGTAAGTACATCATTGCCACCTTGGCCGATAAGGGTATCGTCGGAGTCGTAGCCTTCGAGCACCTCATCTTCCTCAGTACCAATCAAGGCCAACGCACGCATATGCTCGGCATTCCATTGGGTAGAATCAGAAAATTGAACCGTGCCCACCGTGGGCGACCCAACAAAGAAATTTCGCAGGGTAATAGAGTCTTGGCTGTCGTCGATAAAATGCAGTAAAGCGTCATCCCCTGAGCGGCGAACAAGGAGGCTGCTCTCGGCAATGCCCTCGCCAAACACCAGAATATTCTCTGTGCTGCCATTGTCGATAATCACATCATGGCCATCGCCACGAGCGAAGTGGAACTCCTCCACGGTACGGGCGTTACCTTGCAGTACATCATCACCCAAACCACCGATGAGAAGGTTCCGCCCAATGCCATTTTCTTGACCCGTGAGATAGTCATCACCCTCTCCGCCTTCTAAGCGGCCAGTACCCACAAGACTATCATCGCCTTGTCCACCCAACAGCTGGCCGCTTCCTCTGAGAGTGTCGTCTCCTGCTCCGCCATCTAAGCGGTTTGTGCCTTCATAGTCCGTCAGCCTGTCATTGCCTGCACCACCGATGATCGTATCGTCCGAGTCATAGCCCTCTAACTCATCATCACCGTCTGTGCCCACCAACGACTGGGCACGCATGGCGTCCAGATCCCACTCAGTATCAGACTCCGTAAATTGAATCAGCGCCATCGCCGTTGAAACACTACGGAAGTAATTCTGTAGGGTCACCACTTGCTGGATGGCTTCCCCGTCGATAAGGCCAGAAATGGTTAAGATCGCATCATCACCCACTCGGGTCACGGTGGTATTGTCTTCACGAATGCCCTCTCCCAATACCACACGATTCGCATCAAGAGTGTTATCGATGATGACATCGTCACCATCGCCAAGGGCAATGCGATACTCATCCGCACCTCTCCCGCCTTCTAGGGTATCGTTACCCGCATTACCAATGAGCACATCATCGGAGTCGAAACCGACCAAATGCTCATCCGCTTCGGCACCAATCAGGGAGCGCGCACGTACTGCCTCTTGGCCCCACACGGTTCCAGAACCTTCAAAGCGAACGGTTACCACAGGCTCTTGGCCGCTGGAAAAATAATTCTGCACGATGACTTGGTTAACGACCTCGCCCCCAGGGATCTCTTCGCCCTCCTCGTCATACTCGCTCAGAGAAATCACCTCAAAGCGCGCGGTATTGCCGTCGCGAATCACACGGACTTGCCCTTCTTCGATAGAGCTGTCGAAAAGCAGAGTGTTATTGATCTCACTGTTGTAAGTTGAGCGATCAATAATTTCATCCACGCCCTCATTCAGGCTGATCCGATAGGTATCGTGGCCCAATCCACCATCTAAGGTGTCATTCCCTTCACCCCCAACTAAGGTGTCTTCGCCCGCACCGCCCTCAAGGGTATCGTCGCCGGCACCACCATCGAGGTAATCTTCCCCACGGTCGCCCTGCAAGTTATCGTCACCGACCTCACCAAAGAGACGATCGTTATCGTCGTTACCCATTAGGGTATCGTTACCCACGCCCCCCATCAGGATATCGTCACCGGTACCGCCATTGAGTTGATCATGTCCGGCTTGGCCAAGAATGACGTCATTACCCTCAGCCGAATCCAATGTATCGTCGGCGTCCGTTCCCGAGAGAATGTCGTTTTCTGCTGCGACGCCACTGGTGTCGCCTTCTGCGCCATCGGTCACCGAATCCACTCCGTCGGGGGTAACAGTAGGCGGGGTATCGCCATTAAAGTTCGGCGCAGCCGTCAGCAAGCCCGCGCCGTCTGGCAATAAGGTGTATTCCGTCACGGCACCAGCCGGCGGCAAGAAACCGCCACTACCATCGGGCACACCGGCCATCAATTCGCCGTCGGCGTTCTCAAAGTAGGTTACTGGGCCGGTAACGGCGACAGCGCCATTTTGCAACCAAGTCAGCGGGTCGGCAGGGTTAACATCGCTCGCCTCATCGTTGGCCACTGCTTGATCGATTGCGAGCAATTGACCAGAAAACCACAGCAAGTAATAACGTGGTTCAGACGCCGTGCTGTCTGAAGTCGTGCTATCTAAAGTCGTACCATCTGAAGTGACACTGCCTAAAGACTCATTGCCTGTAGAATCACTCTGGAAAAGCCCATTCAATGACTGAGCTTGAGAAACGCTCACGCTACTTCCGCCACCCACCTCATTACCACTTACACCGTTACTGGTATAACCGTATAAATTGGCATTCAATGCTTGATACTGCTCTAGGGCAAACGACCATAGGTCGTCGGCGGTTACTGTGCCATTGGCAAAAACAAAGGTACCGCCCGAAAAGGCAGCTCGTGAGAAGGTAACGGCATCGCCACCACCAAACGACAGCGTTACCGGTGCTGTGGCCGCATCGGCACCCAGCGCTAAACTGGCCGAGTAAACGCGCACATTAGAGGCGTTAATATGAGAAAATTCAAAGCGGTTTTGGCCGTTATCCACCACCGAATCGTAACCATGGCCTCGCTCGAAACGGTAGGTATCTGAACCTGCTTGACCAAACATATAGTCTGTGCCCGCACCACCAATCAGCACATCATCACCGTTGCCGGCAATCAAGTAATCCAGCTCACCGGAGCCACCTAATAAAGTGTCGTTACCATCTTGGGAGAAAAGCATATCCGAGCCTTCACCACCATCTAAAATATCCGCTCCTTGTGCAGACAATAACGTGTCATCACCCCCCTCTCCAAAAAGGCGGTTTATATCTGAGGAGCTGGCATCAAGCGCGTCTTGAACAAAATCATTACCTAAACCACCACGAAGAACATCACTGCCTCCGCCACCCAATAAAACATCATCACCTTCGTCACCCGATAAGTAATCATCACCGGCACCACCGGAAATTTGATCCTCTCCAGCACCACCAAATAAACGATCATTACCCGTACCATAGTCAGCAGGATTATCCCCGACCTCAACACGCACGCCCTCTTCAGTTTCATAGAAATGACCATCACCATAAAGAGAGTCGTTACCCTCTCCGCCTTCAATGAGGTCATCACCAGCTCCACCAATCAGAACGTCATCACCGGCACCACCATATAGGCTGTCATTACCGTGATACTGAAGGTCTATAGCGTGATCATCACCGATAACCCAATCATTACCCTCACCACCCGACAAGGTATCGTTACCGCCATTACCATAGAGATAATCATTTCCAGCACCCCCATCGAGCACATCATCCCCATGGAGCTCACCGGCTAATTGGAAAGCTTCTTGAGAGGTATCGTCGTATCCATCCGTTAAAAGGGACGATAAATTTTGCCGATACGATCGATCCCCCATCAAAGTATCGTTACCTTCACCACCAGAAATCGTATCGTTACCCAGCTCACCAAAAATATGATCATTGCCTTCACCACCACTCAAGATATCATCGTGGGTATGTTGGCCAGAATCGGTACTAACGAAGGAACTGTAATAATAAATTAGATTTTCGACTGTATTATGAAAATCGCGAAAACGTGAGTCCCCAAAAATTAAATCATTCCCCGACTCACCAGAGATAATATCATCGCCTCTTTGCCCTAGGATGCGGTCATTACCATCACCGCCAAAAAGGTAATCTGTGTAATGGTCTCCGCTGATAAAATCATTACCACCACCACCGTAAATGGTATTTTCATCGCCCTCTACATCATAAAGATTTGCCGTCATAAGATTGGAATACCACTGGCCAAAATTATTCACTGTAGGCCAGTCTGAGCTCGTGGATGGAGTATCTCCAATACTCAGAGAATCATGTCCCCCAAATAAATAATCGGTCCCTTCGCCCCCAATGATCGTATCCGAGCCACTTCCTCCTGCAAATACATTGAGCATATTTGGTTCTACCTCAACATAACCATCGTCTCGAATATAATCATCACCAGCATTTCCATATAAAAAAGAACGACGTCCTTCTGCACCAATCAAAATATCATTGTATTCAGACCCTTCAAACGTAATCCGCCCCGCAAAATGATCCGCATCATAATAAATTGCCCTACCATGAAAAGGACCTTCTAAAAGACCAGGATACAAACGCGCCCACAAGCGAAAAGCCAACCACTCAGATCCCGTTTCGGTGATATCAGTAATTTCCTCCGGATTCCAAACAAACATTCCATCCGTATTCCCAGGCATCTCTGGCATCTCTGGCGCTTCTGGCTCACTAAACGACAACCCAAAATGATTATTGTCGAAATGAAAATCACGAACGGTAATACTGTCACCGGAATTGGCACCGCCCACCAGAATTTGCAATTGATCGCCGTTGGCAATAAACAATGTTTCTTCATCAAGAATTTCGCCATCGGCATTTACCCATTGATAAACATCCGACTCACCCATTACCGCTTGCAAGTGCTCTACCGCCGTGCCATTAATCACTAACGTATTTTCACCTTCGGCATCCACAACGGTATCGTGACCATCACCGGTATTAAAAATAAAGGTATCGTTACCCTCACCCCCTAATAACCAATCGTCACCGTCTAAACCGGTCAGCGTATCGTCACCACCATTGGCCCACAGCCAATCGTTACCTTCACCTCCTTCTAAGGTTTCACTGCCTTCACTGCCTTCAATATCCTCACCAATCACCACCTGATATTCTTCATCCGACAACCCTTCTTCGGTCTCCCACAATTCACCTAAGGTGTCTTCCATGTCAGTGAGCCATTCGTTTAATTCGCCCAAGGTTTCATTACCGGGGAAGGCCACTTCAGCAATTTCTAGGGATGCCCGCAACGCGGAATAATTTTCGTAAATTTCATAGGCCGTGCCAATCCACGCCAGTGGGCCGCCTAATAAACTTAAGGCTAAACCGATGGCGGAGTCTGCGGCAGCGCTTTGAACAAACCCAATAAATTGTTCTTGAGTAATATCCAAATTCGAATTGGCAACAATCTCTGCCACCTCTGCCAACGTCAAATCGCCGTATTTTTCTTCTACGATAGCCACAAGAGAAAACACGGTAATACCCACGGCCACCGCACCGATTTTTCCACTGTGATTATTGATCAAATCGTTGAAAGTAGAACGACTAAAACCACCAAAATTATGAATTTGCCGATATTTTCCGGTCTCTGGGTCTAACTCAATACGCGTTGCCAAGTGCCGGCTAGCCGCAATATTCGCATCCACTTCGGGGGCTAAATCGTTATAAAATAAACGATTCATCCGAGATGTGACATTCTCCCCCGGATAACGAAAAGGCTTATCCGGGTCGGTATCAACATGCTTATCGCCATACAATTCAGACATGGCTGCCCGTTCTTCATCCGACAATGAAGGGTCGTTATACCGATGTCGATACATCGGGTCTTTATCGTACAAAAAGAATTTAATCCCATCTGCGGAGTTTGAAATTAAACCATCACGCAATTCATTTTGCAGCTCTGACACCATATTAAACGCATCTCTTGCGACAATAGCGTGATCTTTAGGGTCAGCAGACTCTAATTTTGTTTCAAACACATCGCGTATTTGTAATAAACGACCTTCAACAAATTTAATATACGCAGGGTGGCCAGACAAATGCACAGCGGCATAATTACCTTTGGCTGCTGCATCTTGAGCAACTTTCACGGTTCTAGGTAAAAACACACCATTACTAGCAGCATCTTGTTCATAAACCAAATTGCCATTTAGGCTTTCCATTTTTTTCAAGAAGTTAGCAATATCTTCATTAAAATCATCCATATCTTCTTGTATTAAAGTTGTTGGAATCAGATGATGCGCTGCAACTTGTTTTCCATCTGGACGAAAGGCAGCCTGATTCGCACCAGGTATAGTTTCATCATCTTTAAACGCATTATTTAAACTACCTCTTAACTTTCTTGGGTCGCCTGTATAATCACTCACTTAAAACTCCATAAATTCATTAAACAAAAAAACACTACCAAGCCAACCTAACTGTATTCAAATATCACCAAAACTCTCTCAGCTTTTACATTATAAAAAAAGAACAAACGAGCCATTAAAAAACTCTTATTAGTACTACCGATATACACATATTGATTGCCTTCAGAATCGAATAATGTCACAGCTTTATCTTCATCAAATGATGAATCCAGCTCTTCTTTATCAACTTCTCTTAGAGCAAAGTTAAAGTACTCTTCGACATCCGAAAACCAGTTATATAGATATGACGGGTATGACTGAATTGAGAAAAGTGGTATTTTTCCATCTCCTCTAGAAGATCGACTAGGCAAACATTTATTTTCATTAAAAATTTTCTTTGCTTCTTTGAGACCATTATTTGCTTTTTCATAATATGCATCAAAATTCAGCAGATCATCAACAGAGCAATCCATCTTCCACTTTCCATTAACTTTCGAATAAGTTAACCAAGTTTCACCGCAAAATTCGCCATAATTATCTTTGCCTATCAAACCTTCTTCATCACCTAAAGGAGTAGCAATCAATACATCATGCTGCCCCTCATCCGTTTGCAAATGAAAGGTGCCTAAAGGTAAAAATCGCTCCTTTTCCACTTCTGAATAAAACACCTCATCCGGATCAGGAAAGGCCGTATACAATTCATTATTTTCGTAAATCGGTTCATTTTTCATTTTTCTCCTCCTATCAAGCTACCCCAAGGCGTTATGTCAAACCGTTGTTTTATGGTTGCAATTTTCGTTACAGCCATAAAACAATGGACTGAATACACATTAGTCAAACTCATTAATCACAAGAACTCTCTCTGTATTTGGGCAATAGAAATAGAACATTTTTTGGTATAAAGCTCTAGTAACAACATAACCCAAATATTCATACTTATTATTTTTATCATCGTATATCAACACCTCCCTATCTTCAGCATGAGTAGACTTTGAGACACCATCAATATCTTTTAATTTATAATCAAAACACTTCGCAACACCACCAAGCCAGTTGTAGCCATAGCAAGCATATTCCTGGTGATAAAATAAAGAAATTTTTCTAACATCTTTGGAGTACTCTTTAACCCCTCTCATAGAAACTGGCAAAAAACCATTCAACTTAAATACTCTTTTAAAATCACTATAAATTTGATAAGCCTCATCAAAAGCAATTTCAAAATCCAAGAGCTGATCAGGGGAACAATCCAACCTCCACTTTTCATCCACCTTTAAATAAGTTAACCAAGTTTCACCACAAAACTCTCCATAATTCTCCTTTCCTATCATTGCCTCATCATCCCCAATGGGTGCTGCAATCAATACATCATGCTGCCCTTCATCCGTTTGCAAATGAAAGGTTCCTAAAGGTAAAAATCGCTCTTTCTCTACTTCTGAATAAAACACTTCATCCGGATCAGGAAAGGCCGTATACAATTCATTGTTTTCGTAAATCGGTTCACTTTTCATTTTTTCTCCTCTTATCAAACCACCCCAAGGCGTTATATCAAACCGTTGTTTTATGGTTGCAGTTTTCGTTACAGCCATAAAATAATGGGCTGAACGCAACTCAATCAAACTCATTGACCACCAAAACTCTTTTGGTCACAACATTATAAAAAAAGAACATTTCATGGATTAAAGCATTTGCACCAGCACACCCCAGAAAAACATATTCATTATAATTACTATCCATATATTTAATTTCTTTATCCTCTTTAAAAGGAGGCTCAAGCTTCTGCTCATCCACACCTTCAAGAACATATTTAAAATACTTCACCACATCATAAGAACAGTTGTACCCATGAGACATGTATGACATCAAACTAAAAAGGGAAATTTTTTCACTTTCAGGGGACTTAACCTCCTCTTTCAAAGGATGTGACAAAAAACCATTCAATTGAAATATTCTTTTCAGCTTTTTAAAAATACAATCAACCTCATCAAAACAAATACTAAAATCGAGCAACTGATCTGGAGAGCAATCTAGCTTCCACTTTCCATTCACCTTTGAATAGGTCAACCAAGTTTCACCACAAAATTCTCCATAGTTATTTTTACCTATCATCCCCTCGTCATCCCCAATAGGCGCTGCAATCAAAACATCATGCTGCCCCTCATCCGTTTGCAAATGAAAGGTTCCTAAAGGTAAAAATCGCTCCTTTTCCACTTCTGAATAAAACACCTCATCCGGTTCAGGAAAGGCCGTATATAATTCATTATTTTCGTAAATCGGTTCACTTTTCATTTTTTCTCCTCCTATCAAGCTACCCCAAGGCGTTATGTCAAACCGTTGTTTTATGGTTGCAGTTTTCGTTACAACCATAAAACAATGGGATGAATACACATCAGTCAAATTCATGTACAACTAGCACCCTTTCTGTTGCTAGGTTGTAAAAATAAAATAAATCTGGAGCTAACGCCTTCGTGAAAGTGTATCCCAGATATGTATACGCATTACCTTCACCATCAAATATAGATAGCTTTCTATCTCTCCCATAGGGAGATTTTGGTAATCCATCAACTACATCACTAAGAACACAAGAAAAATTTTCTTTTATATCGCCACACCAGTTGTATCCACAACGCGCATACGATTGCAATTGAAACAGTGGTATTTTTTTCGCACCTTTAGGAAACACCCTTACCTCGCTTAACGGCTCCGCCAAAAAACCATTCAGTTCAAATATTCTTCTTAAATTAAAAAAAATTTGAGAAGCCTCTTCAAAACAAACACCAAAGTCCAGCAACTGATCAGCTGAACAATCCAATTTCCATCTCCCATTAACTTTGGAATATGTCAACCAGGTTTCACCGCAATATTCTCCATAATTCTCCTTTCCTATCATTGCCACCTCATCCCCAATAGGTGCTGCAATCAATACATCATGCTGGCCTTCATCCGTTTGCAAATGAAAGGTGCCTAAAGGTAAAAATCGCTCCTTTTCCACCTCCGAGTAAAACACTTCATCCGCTTCCGGAAACGCGGTGAAGAATTCGTTGTTTTCATAAATGGGTTCGCCGTACATGGATTGCCTGCTGTCTTTCGTTAAATTTTGGCACAACACCGCTTAAAACCCCTCTGGCATGGCAAAGGGGTTTTGATCTCTGGGTATCTTTTCTCTTTCGGTGTAATCGGTGCGGTTAAACTAGGAAATGGTCTCTAGGGTCATTATCCATCTTGGCGGCACAGGGAGGTCATTGGGCGCTTGGCCCGACGATGCGCCGGGCTGCAAGCGCATACGAAATTGCTGTTGCCCACCAATGCCGATGGTGTCGTTGTCTTTAAACACTGGGCCATGGTTTAACGCATAACCTGCCATGCCGAATAAATGCTTGGCCGCTTCAACGGGCTTACCTAGGAAAGGGTCCACTTGAATTTCAAACCCCGTCAGGGAGGCAAGCCCGGCGGTAACGGCACCAAATTGGGTTTTACGATCCGGCGAGAGCATCCTCATACCCACCCAGTAGGTGGAGGGCAAATCGTACCAGGGATCAGATTCTTTATTGGTGTATTTGTCCATGGCTTGGCTCGCCCCGGCCAGAGCCTTACCAAAACCTTCGGCATCCGCCAATATCTGCGAGCCACTCCAAAAATACGCCAGCGGTTTGGATTTTTCACTCAAAAAATCCGCCAAGGTCATTAGCCCCATGGCGTTGTAAATGGCTTGCAATTGATGGGTAGCGTGCTTGAGTGGCGCAATAATAAGGTGCGCCTTATGAGCGGCGATTAATTGCTCACCATTACTCAGCCCCTGGCTGGTGCGCAACGCCACCTCAAAGGTCTCGGCGGGAATCGGCTGGTCAATCAGCATGATCGAGAAAGCAAACTTCCCCCACAACATGACAAAACTGTTATTGTCATCGGGCGCGCCTTGTATCGTGATGTCTGGATTGCCCAATTTTTCCTGAAAAAACGTTTCTAGCTCCGGGGCGGTGGTGCGCATGGCCTCTTCGAGCAGAACCATTTGCATCATCCCTGGGAAGGGTGGTTGTTCCATAATTACCTCGTTTACTCTCTTGATCTGTTTTTAAAGTACGGTGAACCAAACCGATCTTATCCATCGATTAAAGAATAGCCAATATAGCGGCAAAATGGTGATGAATAAGATTATTTTCTGTTTTTATAAGACGCTAATGTCACAATTTTGTTCCCCCCATTAATACTGTATATAAATACAATTTACTAAAAAGAATTCTATCATATTCAAGCCAATTCAGGGGAAGATTTCAGCGCCATTTGTGGATTTTATGACGGTGGGGGAAAGTGATTCGGACTGTTCTTGAGTGAAAAAAAATCAACAAATTTTTCGATAAAAAACCCTGAAATAAATACTCTATTCAATTCGCGAAACCTTGAATTAATTGTTGCCATATCCGAAACTAAACATTAATTTCTTAACCATTATTTACTTTAAGTACTTATGAGAATACATGACAACATTATTATAGAAGCGTTAGGCTACCTTAAAAAGATTCAAAAACCCGAAGATTTCGATTCCTGGAAATTTGGCTCCCACAGTGGTATGGGTTACGACGAACAATTTTCGAAACTTATTCAAGATTTCAATAAAGCGGTAGATAACAACACCTAATTAATTCCATATATATTCGATGGGTAAGCTCTCTAAAACTCTGCCAGAAAAACAACCGACTCTTTACCAATATCAGAAACATAAGATGATTTTTCCGCCACAACTTGGCCACTGATTTCCGGGGTGCCATAATAAAATCAACATTGGCTGTGAGCATTTATCAAACAAAGGATCGATCTTATGAGCGAGTCACCTTCACACAGCGTATTGCAATTTTGGTTTCAGGAGCTTGAACCTGCCAGTTGGTGGAAAAAAGACGACCAACTTGACGCACTAATCCAGCAAAAATTTAAATCGCTCCATCAACAAGCCATCCGCAATGAGCTATTCGAATGGCGCAGTACCGCCAAGGGGGCATTGGCTGAGGTGATTGTGATCGATCAGTTTTCACGCAATATTTACCGAGGAAAACCAGAATCATTTGCCTACGATGCTCTCGCGCTGGCTTTGTCACAACAAGCCATCCACCAAGGGTTTGACCAAGAACTGCCAAACGTAGAGCGTTCTTTTTTGTATTTACCGTTTATGCACAGTGAGTCGGCCATCATCCATAAAGAAGCCGTGAAACTGTATACCGCCTTGGGCAACCCTCAGAATTTAGAATTCGAGTTAAAACACAAAGCGATTATTGATCAATTTGGCCGATACCCGCATCGCAATACACTATTAGGCCGAACGTCTACCGAGGCGGAAATTGAATTTTTACAACAGCCTGGCTCGAGTTTTTGATTCGAATTTCTACCTCGCGGCAGCAGCCCTTTTACACACTTAGCGTTCACGAATACTTTCACTGCTGGCACGTAATAAGGGTGCCAAGAAAAATTCGATAATACGCCGTTCGCCGGTTTGCATCTCTGCCGTTACGGCCATACCCGGTTGTAAGCGCATTTCTTTTTTATTGACCCACAGGGTATTTTTGGCCATTTTAAGCTGCATTCGATAAATAAGCCCTCGCTGCTCATCAACCGTGGCATCGTCTGATACATTGGTAACTTCTGCATTAATGACTCCGTATTTAGTAAACGGAAAAGTGTGAATTTTTATTTCAGCCGTCATACCTTCTGAGACAAAGCCGATGTCTTTGTTTTCTAAGAAGACTTCTACTTCTAATTGTTCTTCATCAGGAACGATTAACATTAATTGTTGTGCTTCGGTTACGACACCACCCACGGTATTGACCATTAACTCTTGTACTCGACCCGCCGTGGGGGCATAGAGTATTTGTTTGGCATTGGTGTCTTGGGCTTTAGTGAACTCTTCTTCCAATGAGGCAATTTGCCTTTGCAAGTCGGCCATTTCTGTGAACAAAGCGCTGCTGGTTTGCGCACGGTGCAAATTCATTTGCTCGCGCACTTCCGACTCTGACGCCCTCAATTGCTTTAAGCGTTGGCGCTCTGCTGCTAAATCTTGCGCTTGTTGAATCCGTTCTTGCTCGGCCATTAAATAATCGTTTTCAGAAACGAAATCTTGCCCCAGTAAGGTTTCATAGTTAGCTACCCGTTTTTGTGCAATGGGCAAGGTTTGCTCCAGTTTGGTAATGACCTCCTGGGTGGCAGATTGTTCCGCTAGCGTTCGTTGTAATTGACTCTGAAGCGCTTGTGCTTGTGCCTGATATTGTAACCATTGCTGTTGCAATAAGTTTGCATACAGAACGTTATCTTGCTCTGTTGCATTTACTGGCGCGGTTAGCGAATTCGATTTCAGTTCTTTTGTGTCACTCTTAATGGACGAGACCATGGCGGTATTCACCGCTAATCGCCACCGAGCACTGTAAAGCTCAGACGCCAAACGTTGTTTTTCCGCTTGGGTTAAGGTGGTATCTAATTCAATTAGGGGTTGATCTTTTTCAACGTATTGGCCTTCAGACACCAATAACTCACGAATTAGTCCTTTTTCCAACGGTTGCACTTGTTTCACACGAGAGCTAGGAATAATTTTTCCTTCTGCCGAAGCGACAATATTAACCTTACCCAATAAGGCCCAAACAATCGCAATCATTACAACGGTTAAAAGCGACCAAGCCAACCAACGTGCCAAAGGGTTGGGTGGAGCTTCTTGAATCTCCAAGGCGGCGGGCAAAAACTCTGCCAACTCACGGGTATGATTGGCATCACCCAGTGTATCTCGGTTCTGCCACGCCTCTTTTAAGGTTTGCCAAGCACTCATGGTTGACCCTCCTGTTGATTTGGGGCTTTTCGCTCGACCCGAAACGAGACTTTGTCGGAATTGGAAATAACACGAGCTCCGCCTTTGTTCGGGTTTTGGTTTTTAATAGTTTGATTGGGCACACCGGCTTGATAGCGGTGTAATTGTGCGTAGCTCCCCTGTTGTTGCAATAAGGCTTGATGAGACCCTTCCTCGATAATACGGCCTTTATCCATTACGATAATACGATTACACGCCTGCACGGTACTTAGCCTATGCGCAATAATAAATACCGTACGCCCTTGGCAAATTCGGGCCATGTTATCTTGAATTAATCGTTCCGATTCGTAATCCAACGCACTGGTGGCTTCATCAAAAATTAAAATACGAGGGTTATTAATTAATGCACGAGCAATGGCCAAGCGTTGGCGCTGACCACCAGAGAGATTACTGCCTTGTTCACCCACTAAGGTGTCATACCCCTCAGGTAATTCCACAATAAAATCGTGGGCTCCTGCCATTTTGGCAGCGTCAATAACACGCTCCATCGGAATGGATGGATCAACCAGAGCAATGTTTTCACGAATGCTGCGGTTAAACAAAAAGTTTTCTTGCAGCACCACCCCAATTTGGCGCCGAAGCCATGCGGTATCCACCATGGCAAGATCTACCCCATCAACAAGCACTCGACCAGACTCTGGTACATACAAACGCTGTATCAACTTGGTGATGGTGCTTTTGCCGGAACCGGAACGCCCGACAATACCAATGACCTCACCAGGCTGAGCGTGAAGGTTCACGTCTTGCAGGATGACGGAGCCATCGACTCGATAACGGAAAGTCACATGGTCGATAGAAACCGCACCATTCAACGCCGGAAGCTGTGAACGATTAGGGTTAAAACCGGGCTCTCTCGGTGTGTTTAAAATATCCCCAAGGCGAGCTATTGAGATTCCTGCTTGCTGAAAGTCTTGCCACAGTTGCACCAGTTTTAATACCGGCCCACTCACTCGACCAGCTAACATGTTAAAAGCGATAAGTTGGCCCACGGTAATACCGCCTTCAATGACTAAATGTGCCCCCCACCAAATAATGCCGAGCGTCATTAATTTATTAATTAACCCCGCCACTTGGCTAGAAACATTGCCTAAATTTTGGCTACGAAAAGAAGCATGCACATAGCTTGAGAGATGATCTTCCAATTTACGGCGCATTTGTGGCTCTACTGCCATGGATTTAACTGTACCAATACCCGTAATGGATTCCGTTAAAAAGGCGGTATTGGCTGCACCGTGTTTAAATTTTTCATTTAATCGACTCCGTAAAATCGGTGTGATAAATATCGACAAAATCACATAGGCGGGAATGGTGGCTAAGACGATCCAGGTCAGTGCCGGGCTGTAATACCACATTACCCCCAAAAACACGAAGACAAAGAATAAATCGATCACTAACGTGAGTGCGGTGCCAGTAATAAAATTGCGAATGGTATCCAGCTCTCTTACACGGGCGACATTTTGGCCTACTTGTCGCGACTCAAAGTACGCCAACGGCAATGCCAATAGGTGATGAAATAATCGCGAACCCAGCTCAACATCTACCCGATTCGTAGTATGGCTGAAAATATAATTACGAAAACCACCCAAAAATGCCTCAAATACCACCAATACAAAAAAACCAATGGCGAGAACATCCAGCGTGGTAAACCCTCGGTGAACCAGTACTTTGTCCATCACCACTTGGAAAAACAGTGGTGTCACTAACGCGAATATTTGTAAAAAAAAGGACGCAATAATGACCTCTGTAAAAAGCTTTCGGTATTTCACAAGAGAAGGTATAAACCACGAAATATCGAATTTTTGCTGCAAACTCTCACCCAGCCCTTGACGACACGTGAGCAACATAATTTGCCCGCCCCACATCGAATCAAGCTCGTCTTCTGATACGGATCGCGGCGTATTTTCTCGGACATCCTGAATGAGATATGAACGCTGTGTTTTCTCATTCCGTTTATGATTGTTTTTCTCAACGCTATTGTCGTCACCAAACCCGGCATCATCATTGCTGACTTTTTGTTCAGACACTCTCGCAAGAATAAAATAAGAGCCCTCTTTATTTTTAACAATGGCAGGCAAAATGTCGTTTTTACAATCAGATGCCGTCAGCGTCATAATTTTCGCCTTCAGCGTTAACGCTTTTGCCGCTTGTAAAAGCTCAGTATCCGAAAAGACCTCGCCGGGTTTGGCAAATTGATGGGTTAATTGTTCCGGCTCAGCCGGTAATTGATGAAATCGCGCAATAGCGACCAAAGAATGTAAACCAGTATCCATGAATATACATCACACCAACACGACCAAAACAGTGTGTTTAGCCAATAGTGCGTCCTTAGTAGTCAATACGGAGGGAAATTAAATCAATATTTAATGTTGAAATTCGTTAAAAAATAATAATAAAAGTCATATAAACAAACAATAAAAAAGAGGGTAACCACATCAACCTTAAGAAGTCTTTACACTCTTGAGAAATAAAAGTGAAAACCAATGCGTCTTAATGACACTCATCAAAGCCTAAAATTCAATCTTTATTGGCGACTGATATCAATATTATGAAGGTGGATAGATAAATCGTAAGATCGCTCTTGAAAAATGATGCGAAAGAAAGCACCTCAAGAACGAAAGAGATTATACCAAATACTGTTTTTTTATACAGTATTTATGGCGACAGTTTAACGTAAAAAACGCCATTAAATCTTGAGCGATCAACACTGAAAATCGACTGGTCTATTGATCAAAAAAAGCACGCGAGGGGGTGTGGTAAGGCTCATCAGGCCGCTTAACGCCGCCTGATGATGGAAGGCTAATTAGAAGAGAACGCGGGCGCGTATGGTGCCTTCAATTTGCTTGAGTTGCTCAAGGGCAAGGTCACTGTCACCGGAATCTACATCCAGTACCACATAGCCCACTTTTTCATTGGTTTGTAAGTACTGCGAACAAATGTTCAAATTGTTGTCTGAGAATACGCGGTTAATGGCCGTAAGCACACCAGGAATATTTTTGTGGATGTGCAATAAACGATGCGCTTCTCCGTGCTGCGGCAAAGCCACCTCGGGGAAGTTCACTGAGCTGATGGTGGTGCCGTTGTCGGAATATTTCGCCAATTTTTCCGCCACCTCCAAACCGATATTTTCCTGCGCTTCTTGTGTTGAACCACCAATATGCGGGGTTAAGATTGCAGTATCGATGTTACGCAGCGGGCTTAAAAATTCGTCATCGTTACCACGAGGCTCTACTGGGAAAACATCAATTGCCGCACCAGAAAGATGTTTGCTTTCAAGAGAGGCCGCTAACGCTTCGATATCCACAACCGTCCCCCGTGAGGCATTAATCAATACCGCACCGGGTTTCATCTGTGCGAGCTGATCTGCGCCCATCATCATTTTGGTGCTGGGTAATTCCGGCACATGAAGGCTGACAATATCTGCCATGCCCAACAAATCGTTTAAATTACGAATCTGTTGCGCATTCCCCAATGGCAGCTTGGTTACCACATCATAAAACCGGACTTTCATACCCAAGCTTTCCGCCAGCACACTCAGCTGCGTACCAATGGCACCGTAACCAATAATGCCTAGGGTTTTACCACGGACTTCGTAAGAGCCCACGGCGGTTTTCATCCACCCTCCACGGTGACAGACGGCATTCTTTTCTGGAATGCCACGCAGCAATAAGATGGCTTCTGCCAAGACCAATTCGGCCACCGAGCGGGTATTGGAGTACGGCGCATTAAAGACCGCCACACCATGCTCTTGAGCAGCACCCAAGTCCACCTGGTTGGTGCCGATACAAAAACAGCCCACCGCTGTGAGTTTTTCAGCGTGTTCAAAAATACGACGAGTTAACTGAGTACGAGAGCGAATACCGATGAAGTGGGCATCTTTAATGACTTCAATCAGTTTTTCTTCGGGCAATGCCGTTTTGTAGGTATCGATATTGTGATAGCCCGCCTCGTTTAATGTGGCAACAGCGGACGAGTGAATACCTTCTAAGAGTACAATTTTGATTTTGTCTTTATCCAGAGACATTTTGGCCATGTGGCTTACCACCTGCATATTACGTTGTCGGATTGGTGTCGGCAGTCATTCTGTGCAACCTGTCAGGACAAACCCGACGCGTTGCTTACCTAACATTTGGCCAGAAACTGAAAACACAACAGCTTACTCCCCCTGGTTGGTATTGATGCTTTACACCGCTGTGAGTAACACGGCTAAGTCAATCCTGTGGATAACACGACCGAGCAATACCTTTTTTGGCCAATTTTGGCAGCCAATCCGCCCCAGGGCGGCTAAAAATGCGGCGTATCATAGCATACAGATTAGCCGCTCCCATTGTTTTTGCTGGGCGATACACTCTCACCCCCTTCCCCCCTCATAGAATGCTCAGCCAGGCGAAGATGTGGTCTCTTGCGCCGTTTTTTACATACTCGACGCAAGCTTAGGGGCAGCCGTATTCCGTATATCTTAGAGTGGTGATAATGTCTGAAAGTCAGTTTTAAACAAATGATGAAGTGTTGATTCACTGCCATCGCAGACTGCCTGAAACACGTATTATTGAGAAGCAACCAGTGATCAATCTCAGTACCCCACGCTAATGCGTTGCTCGCCATCAGCCATTTGACAGATGTAGGGAGAGAAGAATGTCGGAAGCACTACCGGGGAATCATGCAGGGTTAAATCAGGTGATTCAGCATCTCAGGCTCATCGCCGAAATGACCTTAACGAGCGGAGCACACCCTTTACAGAAGCGCTCTTTGCTAGAAATGTATTTTTCTGCAGCACCACAGATTCTCAACATTGAAGCGAATATCACACCTGAACTTGTGGGTGAGCTGCCATGCGAGTGGGTTTGCGCAGAAGGGGTGGATACCCGCAAGCGCATTCTTTACTTGCACGGAGGTTCTTGGATGGCAGGCTCAGCCATCAGCCACCGGTCACTGACCAGCCGACTTTCGGCGGCAACTGGCTGCGCTGTGTTAAGCCTGAATTATCGTCTGGCGCCAGAATACCCTTTCCCAGCAGGGTTAGAAGACAGTATTCATGGCCTTCAGTGGTTACATACCCATGGCCCAGATGGGGAGTCTCCCTCACACAGTTTATACATTGCCGGAGACTCCGCCGGTGCCAATATTGCCTTGGCCACCCTACTTGCCTTAAAGCAGGGGAATAAAACCATGCCTAATGCCGCCGTGGTCTTTTCTCCTCCCACAGACTTACATTTCAAGCGTGACTTTATCAAAGCCAATGATCACATAGACCCGATACTGTCTGCGGAATTATTACCTTATGTGGCCGCTAATTACGTTCAAGAGCAATCCAATTTTAAAGACCCGTTAGTCTCCCCTATTTATGGCGACTTATCCGACCTTCCCCCCATATTGGTACAAGTGGGTGAAGCCGAAATTTTGCTGGAAGACAGTACCCACTTTGCAGAAGCCGCCACCGCAGCGGGTAGCCCTGTGACATTAAGCCGCTGGCCAAACATGCCCCATGTTTTCCAAGGGTTTGCACCACTTTTACCAGAAGCCACGCAAGCGATTGAGGAAGTGGCTCATTTTCTAAAGGAGCACACCTCTAGCACACATACCGAATAAATCGGTATTTGATTTATTCAACACGGATTGGCTGGGCCACTATTTTTTGCACTGCACTTTCTTGCACTGCACTTTTTTGCACTGCACTTTTTTGCACTGCTCTCTTGAACTGCATTTTTGCACTGCGCTCAAGAAATAGGTCACAATTTCTGTTAAAAAGGACAGCGATTATCAAAAACAACGGTCTGTAAGGCATCACTGACCGTCAGAAATAACCAGCAAAACAAATGAGTAGAATCATCATGAAAACAAAAGTATTAATGATCATTGGGGTAACCGCCATTTGCAGTGCGTGCTCTTGGGTAAAACTCACCCCTGCCGGCAAAGGTGTGGATGTTAGAGTGTCCACCAGTGTGGCCAACTGCAAGCCCATGGGTGACTTAACGGTGTCTGGTGTCGACAATGTTTCCATTTACAAGCGGAATCTTGAAAAAGTCGAAAGCGAGTTAACCACCCAAGCACGTAATGATGCTGCGGTCATGGGCGCCAATGTGATTGTACCGGTTGCGAAACCGTTAGAAGGCCGTCAAAAATTCAAAACCTATCAGTGCCCCTAAGCACAAAAGTCACAACAAACACAATCATCACTCACAAGTTAAAACTGATCGTACTCGGGTTTAACTTGTGATCAATCATCGCTTAGACATTACTCTTTGGAGGTTCCATGTCTATCACGCTTTACGGTTCACTTCCCTCGCCTTACGTACGCCGAATCCGTCTGCTTCTGGAATCTATGGAGTATGAGTTTAAAGCGGTGAACGTTTACGACGACGCAACTCGTGCCGAATTTTCAGACATCAGTCCACTGCGTAAACTGCCGTTTCTGACTGATGGCGATAAAGAAATTTTCGATTCACATGTGATTTCTGAATACGTTCGAAAATTAAAAGGACTTCCAGAAACCACACTGGACGAACACAACCTAATTAGCGCCCTGGATGCCGTCACCGACTCCCTCATTATATTGCTGATGGCACAGCGCTCCGGTTTAGACGCCACCCCTGAAACCTTATTATTCAAACTGCAATTAGAGCGCGTGCCTGTCACATTGCACTGGTTAAATCAACAAGCTCAAGCCGGTGCGTTTACCGAATGGAATTTGGCGACAATTGCCTTAATTTGCATGGTGGACTGGGTCATTTTCCGGGAGCTGTACGACTTAACCCCCTACGAAAATTTACTAACAGCTCGCGCTCAATTTGCCAGTAAAGAAATCGTTAAATCGACCTTTCCTGAGTAACCGTACACACTGCAAACCTGTATTGCCATGTCGTTAAAAGTATAGAGATATAGAGAATAAAAAAACGCCGCTAGAGCGGCGTTTTTTTATGGGTATATTTTGGCAATCTATCGCCAAACTCTTACCATCACCCCTTTTATTTAGGTGTGTTTTTGTTTACTACGACTTCACGCTTTACTTTTTTCACACCGGGGTGCGATTCAAGCTGAGCAATAGCGGCATCCACATTAAAGCCTTTTCGCACTTTAAAGGTAGCTACTTTACGCTTTTTACCAGAAATGAGTTTCAACCCAAGCTCTTTGGCAATGCTTTTTGCGGTACCCTTTTCAGCCAATTTAACTTTCAGTAAACGGGTCTTTTTGTATTGACGCTCTTCAGTACCTGATGCGGCTTCATTCTCCAGCTGTTTGAATTCAGCGGTGGATTCTAGTTCACGAATCAACTCTTGATCTCGCAGTGTTTGAGCGTCTTGGGCTGCAACATTGAATGCGACCAAAGCGGTCATCATACAAACTAATTTTTTCATGAGATATTCCCCTTATTAATGGCCGTAGATACGAACAGACCAATCAACCAATTGACCCAGTGATGTATTGTTTGCAGTGCGTATTTCTTCGAACGGATCGCCATCTGTATCATCACGTCGATAGCCGTAGAACACAAACTCACCAGAGTTAGTGTCTGTTACTTTTAGGGTCCAATTCCCTTGGGCGGCTTCACCATAAAAAGCATTACTTAACAATACAGTGTCGTTGAAGTCGGTTTGTGTTTCTAATGCATCTTGAAGATCTGACTCAACTGGAGTGCCTTGATCTAATACCAACATACTGCGAGGTGTGACTACCATACTACTGGTTCCAGCAGGTGATATTAACTCAACGGCTAAATCCGCATCACGACCATGACGAATACTTAACTTCACTTGCACAGCTTCTACGGTTAAGGCATCGGTTATTGTCAGGGATTGTGAAACACCTTCTGGCCCTTCTGGAATCGTCGCATCACTGCCAGTAAATTCCACAAAATCAGTGATTTGTAGTACTGGGAGTGGTTGGTAATCGTCGGACAACGCCATTTCAACTGCGGCGGTTGCATCGGCACGACCAAACCCATACCAGTTATGGAAATCATACCCTGCTGCATTTTTTAACCAACCGGGTTCAGCGACGAACTCACCCGAGCCTGTTTCAACGGTGATTGGTTCGAAATTTTCACCCACTTTGGTGGCCGTTTTCGCCAAGATATCTTTTGCGTCACGCCAAGTTAAATTAGGGTTAGCATCGAACACCAAAGCAAAGACACCAGACGCGACGGGTGCGGCTGATGAGGTGCCATTGAATGTTGAAGTGTAGTTGCAATCTGGATTATCTGGGTGGGAGCTATCATTAAAGTCGGTGTCTTGCCCATTGCGTGCATAGCCAGAAGCACAACCTTCAATGTCGGTGGTGACCATGGCCGGATTGGCATCGCCAAACTCACCGCCATGGGCAGAAATCCAAACCGAAGAGCCCACCGTGGAATAAGAAGAAATTAAGTCACCCGTTTTATTACCATTTTCATCTTCACTTTCTGCGGCGCTCAATGCAGAAATAGTGGTGTGATAAAAGCTCGCATTAGACGGTTCTGTCGCCGCAATTTGCGCAGGTAAGCTATTTACTTGAGTTTTATTGGAGTCGCGTGAATCCGCTGAAAAGATAAAATCAGGCACGTAGGTAGAGCTGGCTTGACATTGAGGATTCGATGGAACCCAGCTGCACCACCAAGGTAGAGAGCCAGAACTCGCACCTTCAATTTCAAACTTAAATACGCTTGCAACATTTCGTAAATATCGGAAAGAATTACCTGCGGATTTGACAAAGACTATGCCTCGGCCATTGTTTGCGTCAGTAGTAACATCTGCAAGATGATTTTCTTCGGTAAGGTTATCGATACTGTCGAAATTCACTGGCCAAATGGGTGAGAAGCCGTAGCTTTGATTAATAACGAGGGCATCATCGGTAACACCTTCACCACCATGAGTCTCTAACCAGCCTTCAGAACTTTGGTTTTCTAACCAGTTAAACCCCATTAGTTTGGCAAGAGGGGCAACACCGCGTCCGCCTTTCTCGTTAAATCCACGAGCGGCAATTAACCCTGCTACAGAGGTGCCATGGTCACCACCTTCTTCAGAACTTGGAGGCGTAGGGTCCGTTGGGTCGGAAGCGCCATCAACGTAGTTACGTGAGCGACCCGGTAAGATATTACCCTCAAAATCTTCATGATTAATAGCAAGTCCAGAATCCACAACGGCAACGTTTACTGATTCCCCAAGTACACGATAAGTAAAGTGAGCGCCAAAGGTGTTGACGTCGTTACCCTCATCGCCACCATTATCGGCTTCTGCACTTTGGCCTGTATTTTCTAGGTGCCACTGCATAAAGTAGAGTGGATCACTATTCCTGTATTCTTCAGCATCTGAAAATAAATCAGCGTATTTTGGGGTTTCTTGTGCGTTTGCTAACGTTGCCATGCCCATAAGGCAGGCACTAACAAGCGGCAAAAGTTTGCTGTTGTGTTTCATCATGAGTAATACCTCGGTTACATACGAGTAACGAATTACTACGGTGGTAATTCGATTTTACATTGCATCATCCGTCGTCAGATCGGATAACTTTATTTTCAAAGTGGACAAGTGGCTACTGGTGAGACACAAAAAGAAAAACCTATGGAACGCTTTCTTTTTGTACGATTTACTGCGGAGTATTTAAATAAATCCTTTTAGTCATGCTCCTAACATCAAACCCTAAACCCAAATATTCACATATCTTTACTTTTTGTTTAAAACACAATCGATGAAAAATGACATCATCGATGTGATTATTTTTTCGCTTTATTGGTGAATGACTATTCATTCACTGTTTTTGTATTTAGTTTGTTTGCATATGAAACGTGCGTATGAAAATTTACCTCAAAAAAAACTCGTTTTTTTGAAGATAATTTTTTCTGTGAGAACGAAATCAAATTTAATTTGGTTAATGGCGGAGGGTTAAATTTGGGTTTTAATTACCCCCTCAGAATGCATAAGGAGTGCAGAGGGAGTAGATTAAAGGCGACATAGAGACCAAAAAATGGTCATAAAGGGATATATATTCTTTAGAAGAAAAAATACTACGATCGCGCCCTGGAATAAAAATTGGTTATTTCTCTCAATATTCGATTAATTAATCTCCAATCTGTCTTCAATGAATATCTAACTATGATCAACCTGCAATCAACCTGTTTATTGACCCACCCTTGTACATGCCTGGTCATTTTTTACTCTAGCACGCTTTAATCGATACCCTGCAAAGCCAAAAAACATCAACATCAAGAGAAAACCAACAATAGACAAATCTCTTCCCTCTCGGCCTAATAACGGTTTTAACATATTCCATTTATGAAGATATGAAAAACTCCAACGCTCACTTTTTTGAAACCCTTGCGCTTGCATGTGCTCAACCAAAATGCCCGTTGCAGGATCAATAAATAATTTTTCACCAACGTGGCTACCTAGAACTTCCGCCCGCCAAACGGGTAACCGTTTATTTCTGAAATCATAATCTGGGCCAAACCGCGTCACCAAACTCAGGGCGACTTCGTCTGTTGGTGACAACTCAAGGTAACGTCTGGCTTTATCTTCAACAATCTCTTTGTCGGTAACAGCAACATTTTCACCGGTTAAATAATCAAAAAATATCGCACTCTGCTCTAAGCTCTTTCCCTCAAATCGTTGCTGCCGTCTTTGATGATCACTCAAATTTGTTTCGGGGTTATCGGGCGCGATACTGACTCGTAACAACCAGCGCGAATCATAAGCCACCAGCGAAATATTATTTAAGCGTTTGGATGCTAAAAGTGCATTTTCTATAACAGGCTCAAGTTGAGCATTTGTATTAATAGAGTCAGGCGACAATGCCGTCCACCCAACGGGTTGATTTAAGCGAAGGCCAGCTGGCGGTTCTGCGTATTCCATTTGCAGTAAATGAAACAGCGCACTCCCCAAAAAACCCAAGAGGGGAAGGCATACATACCAAGCCATTTTACGATGATAACGCTGAAAGGCATCCTTGTAGACTTTACGTTTTATAGTGATCATCATTACTATTCCGCTTATACAAGCCGCCAATAAGCTCAACAGCAGAATGGTGATAATACCTACTCGCAACAATGGCAATTCATCTAACCAACTCCAAGTATGAAAAACTCTAAAAAAAGTTTGTAAGGCGGTTTTCCAACGATTATTAATGGCGGCCAAGGCATTGGTTTCGGTATGAACGTAAACCGTTAATTGATCAGCACGTTCAAACTCCACCTTATAGACGGGCAATAATCGATTCACCCACGGATAATCTGGCGTAAACTCGTTGATAAAGGTAACGTTTTTTATTGGACTTTGCTCTTGCGTATAATATCGTGCTAGCCATTGCGCATGATATTCGTCGTAATTGGGAGGTAATGTATTTGTATGAAACGCTTTTTTTTCATCAGTGCTATCGAGTGAAAAATAATGGCGAGGGTGGTTATGCTCCGTTGTCAATTGCAGTACGACCCTGTCGTGGGAAGGTAATACTTTAGCTTGTATTAAAGAGGTTAACGGTATGTCTGATGCGAGAGTTGAATCTTCTATGACCGCTTGAGAAAGTATCGTGCTCACCTTTTGCAAATGACGAGATGTCAATTCATGCCCTTGCACCCCAGAAGCTTGCGCTTCTAGAATTTTAGGCGGAAAGGCTTTTTTTGCCTGTGGCCCGGTCCAAACCATGAGAGGGTGAGCCAACGCAGAAAGCACAAACATCACTAATGATAAAAGCGAAACCCAAACCAACATACGATGAACATTAAAAGCCGTTCGAATTGTCGTTGATTTTTTTAATGTTAAAGCTTCTTTAATTGCAATGAATGCCGTCAGATTACTCATCTATGAATACCATTATTATCTGTATTATCTATTATTCTCTGCATGAGAGTGCAAGGGTGTTGAAAAGCTGTTAAATCAAAAAGTGTAGCGAAAACCACCAAAAACGGCGCGAGGCATACCGGGACGATAACTGATGTCTGGGTCACCTACTTGATTAGAGGTGTAGGTGGAATACAATTTGTCGGTTAAATTTTGCACCCGCCCATAGATTTCAAATCGATCATTTAAGGCATATTTTGCTCTAACGTTATAAAGCCCATGCCCACCATATTTCTGTGTATTGGTTTCATCTGTGTAGTATTCCCCCAAATGCTCCCACTCCAACTCTACCCGCACCCCCGGTAATGCTTTGGGGTGATACGCCAATGAAACATTCCCTATTGTTTCTGGCGCTTTACCAACATCATTGCCACTGACGGTAATATTTTGTGGTGGGAAACAACAGACATAAGAAAAATCACGGTATATTTGACGGGTTTTGGTAAACGCCACAGCCAATGCAAGAGATTCTGTAATATTGCCTTTCAATAAAACTTCAATACCCTCATGACGTGTTTCTCCGGCATTAAATCGATTTCTTTCAAAGCCATTCACAACACTGATTAAATCATCGGAAATATCCATACGATAAAGAGCTAATTCATAAAACCATTTTTGTGTTAATGCCCCTCTCATTCCCACTTCATAGCTTTTCGCAGAAATAGGTTCCAGCTCATTGGAATTATTCGTGGTGCCTGAACGGAATAATGTTCCAACCGAAGGAATAGAAAAGGCTTCTCGATAATTTGCATAAACAGAGTGCTCATTCAGCCATTGATACACCAATCCTAATTTAGGACTAATTGCATCAAAGGAAGCCGTTTCATCCTGTGGGCGAAAATGCGTTACTGGCCGGCCTAACTGAGGGATAAAAATTCGATTAGGCACCGTTTCGTCTACGTTGTTTTGATACTCAATGCGAAAATGATCGTATCGAATACCCGCTTGTAAAATAAGCTGCTCTGTTAATTCTGCTTCAATTTGAAGGTAGGGGGATAAAGACGTTTGCTTGGCAGTGTAATCATAATTTTTATGATCTAAACGGGAGAACCCACTAAAAACCGTGCCATCCGTTTCGTAACTCACCGCGAATTCTTCATACTCAGAGGGCGTATAGTCAACATCTACACCCATAATCCATTGGAGGTGTTCATGGCTATCGATACGATACTTCCCTAACATCCCATAAGACTGAAACGTATTTTTCCTTTCATTAGGGTCATAATTCACCATCCATGATGGCGACATAGAGAGTTCATTATTACGATAATAAGGCGTCAACGTGAATAATGTATTTTCTGAATTTTTCCATGAAAACTCTGAAGAGAGTCTTAATGCTTTTACTTCTCGAAATGCGCTATCCCCTTGGAACCCATTTCGTTCTGTATTCTCTCGATAATCCTCTTCTTCTAAACTGGAAATACCGCTTTGATCCACCTCGGTGTAAGAAAATAAACTTTTTACCCGAAAGCCCTCATTCCCACTGACATCCCAACGCCCTGTGAGAGATTCCCTTGTGTATTCAGCGTGATCACGAAAACCATCGTTGTCTGTGGTATTGAAATTAACATGGATACCGTGTGTGAGTGCGCCGATATCTTGAGTGGTGCCTACCGACAATAACCCTCGTTGCCAACCGTAACTGCCTGCCTCAAGATTAACTTTCGTTTCCGTCTGCTGTGGTGGCTTTTTACTCACAGAGTTAATAATTCCACCAATGGCATCACTGCCATATAAAGCGGAACCAGGCCCTTTCGTCACTTCCAATTGCCCACTTTGAGGAATATTCACTTCATATAAAGCATTATGATTAAAAAAACCCGTGGGGCGCACAGGAACACCGTCTTCAAGATATAAATATACCCCTCTGGTGGTAATGGGTTGCCGAATTGCCGTCATGTGCCCTTCCCCTCCTAAATTATTCACATGCACACCAGCGGCACGATTTAAAATTTCACTCGGGTGCGAAGGGGATACGGCTTGTATATCCGATTCATTAAACGCCTGAACAGATTCTGGGATATCCATTTTACGCTTTTCTTCACGCGTCGCGGTCACAATCACGGTTTCAAGTTCCGATATACCTGAGTGGGCTAAGTGAATATTATTTTGACGAATTCCTTCTTCATTTATCTCAACCGTCGCCTGTTCACTGTCAGATGCCTGTACTCCCAAAGGAAAAATAAAAGACATAGAAGCCAAAAAAAGGGATACAGACAATTGATTGCTCATAAACAATACTCAAGTAAGAAAAATGTTTTAATTAATATTAATTGTATCGCTATCGGTTTTTTCCTTATATGAGTCAAAGTGTCACACCCCTCATGCAGAGTGCCTTCTACAAAGAGCCTCTATAAAAGCGCTTCTAATAAAGAAGAAAGCACTGATCCACCTCTTCCTCCCCTTGCGTATCCGTAGGCTATGATAAATATTGGTATTGTCGACACACTTGAGGAGTCGATTTCATAATGACACTAGAACCTAAAATCCCTGTCGGCATCAGTGCCTGCGTTTTGGGCCAAGAAGTTCGCTACAACGGTGGCCATAAGCGTTCACGCTACTGCACGGATGTACTCAGTGATGTGTTCGATTATCGGCCCTATTGTCCAGAAGTCGCGATTGGGTTGGGTATTCCTCGGCCCACTATTCGTCTGGTCGGTGACCCACAGCGCCCAAGAGTAGTCGGCAGTGAAGACGACTCATTGGACGTCACCGATAAAATTTACGCTTACAGCGAAGATACCTCGAAAAAACTCAGCGATTTATGCGGGTATATTTTTATTAAAAACTCCCCCAGTTGTGGAGCCTTTAAAGTAAAGGTGTACAACGATGACAAAACCAGTAACAGCTATGGCTACCCGCAACAAGAACCGGGCACCGGTGTCTTTGCGCATCATGTAATGAAAAACAACCCTCTTTTACCCGTAGAAGAAGAGGGGCGCTTAAATGATCCTCCTTTACGGGAAAACTTCATTTTGCGCGTGTTTGCGTTGTACCACTGGAAGCACGAAGTCGAGAATCAACTATCTGCAAAAACCTTGGTGGACTTTCATAGCCGCTATAAATACACCTTAATGGCACAATCTCAGAAGGCATACCGCTCTTTAGGGCAATTGGTGGCAAACCATGAAAAGCGCCCGGTAGAAGACGTCGCTGACGATTATATCCATCAGTTTATGACGGCAATGCAAAAACCCGCCTCTCGTAAAAATCACTGTAATACCCTTTATCACATTCTGGGGTATTTAAAACGTACGGTAGAAAGCGAAATTCGCCACGACCTTATTGATGTGATTGATCAATACCGTCTCGGTAGTGTGCACCTTGCCGTGCCAGTGACAATGCTGAAACACTATGTGAATCGATACGGTAATGATTACATTCGTCATCAAGCCTACTTAGACCCCTACCCACTCGAACTTGGGTTACGTAACCAGATTTAATCTACTTCGCCCCTCTATGACTGAACGCCAAATTCTTGAGCAACACGCTCAACAACACCTTGTTTGGTTGCGCAATGACTTACGCACCCAAGACAACCCCGCACTGTACGAAGCCTCTCAACAAGGCCATGTCATTGCCGTGTTTGTGATTACCCATAAGCAATGGGAAAGTCACCATGACAGTCACACCAAACTGTCGTTGATCTATCAACGATTGAAGGTACTTCAAGAGGAATTAGGTTCGCTTGGTATCCCATTGAAAGTGATTGAGGCAAAACAGTATTCCCATATCCCACAAGCGCTATTGGAATTGGGAAAATCGTTGAGCATCTCTGGGCTTTGGTTTAATAACGAATACCCACTGAATGAGTCTCGCAGGGATAGGGCTGTTGAAAAACACTTTGTTGCTGAAGGGTTATCCGTACATCGCTTTCACGGTGATGTGATTTTTCCACCCGGCAGTGTGCTTACTGGCCAAAACGAGATGTTTCAAGTCTTCACGCCATTTGCCCGGCGCTGGCGGCAGCTTTTCCGACAAGGTTTCAGCAAACACGGTTTATCACCGTACCCCAAACCCAAGCGACAAAAGTCAGATATTCTTCTCAATAACATTCCCCACGATGATATCCCTCCTTTTGGAGAGCCACTGAAAGAATCGCAAGGAAGGTCTCATGAAAAGTCACATGATGAGTCATATCGACAGTCGTATCGAGACGACCTCTGGCCCGCCAATAGCCAGGCTATTCACCGCAAACTGACCGCGTTTGCCCAAAAGCGACTCGAACGATACGGCGAAGATCGTGATATGCCCTCACTCCCCGGCACCAGCACACTGTCTCCTTATTTGACGATTGGTGCTCTGGGGATTCGAGAATGCCTGGCGGCTGCCGAAAAAAGCGCAGCCAAACAACCTGGCTCAAATACCACATTATTAGACGAGTGGTTAGACTGCACCTGGGTTACAGAACTGATTTGGCGAGAATTTTATCGACACATTATGGCGGCCCACCCCAAAATAAGTTGGGGAAAATGCTTTCGCCCGGCGGGTGATAATGTCCGTTGGGACGATAACGAGAAGGCTTTTCAAGCATGGTGCGAAGGTAATACTGGCTTTCCTATTGTGGATGCCGGTATGCGTCAGTTAAAACAGACGGGCTGGATGCACAATCGCGTTCGCATGATTACCGCCGCCTTTCTTGCCAAACTCACCTTAGTAGACTGGCACAAAGGTGAGGCGTTTTTTATGCAGCATTTGATCGATGGGGATTTCGCCAGTAACAATGGCGGTTGGCAATGGTCAGCATCGGTCGGAGCGGACGCCGCCCCGTATTTTCGGATCTTCAACCCCTACCGGCAAGCCGAACGCTTTGACCCAGAAGGGGAATACGTGCGCCGTTTTGTGCCAGAACTACAATCCCTCCCGGCGAAACAAATACACAAACCCTCCCTGGAGCAATGCCGCCAACTGGGTTACCCAGACCCCATCATTGATTACAGCCAAGCACGCAAAAGAGCATTGGCTGTGTTAGAGGCCGCCTTTAAGCACGGGCAGTAAAGGTTTTTACGCCGTTTTCAGTGCCTAACAGCAAGACATCCGCCGGGCGGTCAGCGAATAAGCCATTGGTGACAACACCCACAATGCCATTAATGGCACGTTCCAAACTTTTGGGGTTGTGGATATGCAAACCATGGACATCCAAAATATGATTGCCGTTATCCGTCACAACCCCATCACGATAAACTGGGTCTCCGCCAAGCTTCACCAACTCACGGGCAACGTGGGCACGAGCCATTGGGATCACTTCCACAGGAAGAGGAAACGCACCCAATGTATCAACCCATTTACTCTCATCCGCAATGCAGACAAATTCATCTGCCACAGCCGTAATGATTTTTTCACGGGTTAATGCCGCACCACCGCCCTTAATTAATTCCAACTGAGCATTGGTTTCATCAGCCCCATCCACATACACCGCAACATTATCCACCGCATTCAGGTCATACACACTGATACCATGACCTTTCAACTGCTCGGCTGAAGCCTCAGAACTGGCAACAGTGCCATCAAATAACCCTTTTAAAGGAGCCAATAAATCGATAAAAAACGCTGCAGTTGAGCCAGTGCCGATACCCACAATGGTATCTGGCTCTAACTTTGGCTTAATGTAATCGATGGCGGCCTGAGCTACGGCCAATTTCAAGCGATCTTGCGGGGACAGGTCTGACATGATTTCTCCAAGTCGATCAAATGCGTCGATAATAAATTCAATGCTCCTTACTGCTATGCCTATTAACTACTAGGTCTATTAACTACCATGTCTATTAACTACCATGTCTATTATTAGGAGCAATTTTCTTGATATAGGAATAATAGAAATCCATATCACCTCTAACAAGAGGTTTGCATTATAACGGCCTATAATGACAAATAGAGCTTTTCTATTTAAATCCTATGCTTTGGAAGCCATAACGTTTTAACGTGCTTGGAATATCAAAGTGCATAGCGTTTCAAAAAAGCAGATATTAAAGTCGTAAACGTTAATGTACGTACTTTTTAAATAAATCAAAACTAGGCAGATAAGTGCGAAATGACTTCCTGTTGGGCTTACAGTAGTATGATTGCTCCAAAACCAGAAGTTGCCTGAACATGCCCGACTCTTACATAAAACGCATCTTAGACGCCCGCATCTACGACCTTGCGGTCGAAACCCCACTAGACAACACACAACTGCTTTCCGAACGATTCAGTAACTCCATTTATCTGAAACGGGAAGACCTACAACCGGTGTTTTCATTCAAAATTCGCGGTGCCTACAATAAATTACTGCAACTGCCAAAAGAAGCACTTGAGCGTGGAGTAATTGCCGCCTCTGCGGGTAACCATGCTCAAGGGCTGGCCTTAAGTGCGAAACACCTGGGCATTCAAGCCACCATCGTGATGCCACAAACCACACCGGCTATTAAAGTGGATGCCGTACGTGCTCGTGGTGCCAACGTAGTATTAGTTGGCGACGCCTTTGACGAAGCCGCCGCTCATGCCAAGCAATTGGAAAAAGAGCATAACCTTACCTTTATTCACCCTTACGACGACCCCGATGTGATTGCTGGGCAAGGCACTGTCGCGATGGAAATTCTGCGACAACACCCACAACACATTGACGCTATTTTTGTCCCTGTAGGTGGTGGCGGACTTGCTGCGGGAGTAAGTGCTTACATAAAATACGTGCGACCAGACATTAAAATTTTCGCCGTCGAGCCCGAAGATGCGGCCTGTTTAAAATATGCACTTGAGCACGATTGCCCGAAAAAGCTCAAAGAGGTCGGCATCTTTGCCGATGGGGTTGCGGTAGCCCAAATTGGGGACGAAACATTTCGAGTATTACGTGAAACCATCGATGGTGTCATCACAGCGAACACGGATGAGATTTGCGCCGCCATTAAAGATATCTTTGAAGACACTCGCTCTATTGCTGAGCCCGCAGGCGCCATTGCTTTAGCTGGTCTGAAAAAATACGTACAAGAACACAAGCTGAAAGGGCAAACACTGATCGCCATCGACAGCGGTGCCAATACCAATTTTGATCGCCTGCGTTATATTTCTGAGCGCACCGAAATTGGTGAAAAACGCGAGGCCATTATTGCTGTTACTATCCCGGAAGAGCCGGGCAGTTACATGCGTTTCTGCCAAGATCTCGGCAAACGAAACATTACCGAATTTAACTATCGCTATGCCGGTGAAGGACCTGCACATATTTTTGTGGGGATTCAGGTTTCCGCACACGGTAATGATCGTGCCCAATTGATGGGGGAACTCAAAGAGAAAGGCTATAACGCCGTAGACTTAACCGAAAATGAAATGGCAAAACTGCACATTCGCCACATGGTGGGTGGACGACTACCCTATACTGCCGAAACAGCGACTACCGTCAAAGAGCATCTTTTTCGATTTGAATTTCCCGAGCGCCCTGGTGCATTAATAAAATTTTTAAACCACATGGGTAATCGTTGGAATATCTCTATGTTTCACTATCGCAATCATGGCAGCGCTCAGGCGAGAATCTTACTGGGTATGCAGATTCCAACGGGTGAGATTACCGAGGTGATTGCGTTTTTAGAAGCCTTAGACAGTTACCGTTATTGGGATGAAACCAATAATCCAGCCTACCAACTGTTTTTATCTTAATTTACCTTACGAATAGAGTCTTATGACTCTATTCACTTTATTCTACTCCATTGCCACTCTTACGGTCATTGCTACAAGCCATACACCCATCATCGTAGAAATGATGACAAGGAATCATCCATCCCGACGTTAGACTTTGGTCGCTATCGACTTTAGTAGAAAATGGATTTCTTTGGTACACAAGTTATGTTTCACTTGCTAAATTCTCAATCAACCTTAATTTTTATGCCTATTTAGCGTTATAGAAAAACAGGTTTAGATGGAGTACAACGTAATTTCTTAACTCTTAAAAAGAGTGATACAAATGAAAGATTAAAGTATCTATACTCACTATAAGCCACACGCTCCACCCTTTGATTTTTCATCAAAAAAAAATATCAGTTTATCAGAAATTATTTAATTGCTATACATTACCCAGGTTATCATCATGGGCATAAATAGAGTCATGGGTACTCATAGTGTCGTGAATACTCATAAAATTATAGATTACCGATTCACAGGCTAAGACCAAACCATGCGCATCAAAGAATTTCACCCGTGAAATTGAATATGATTATTCATACTTTGATTAAAGAGTTCGCCCTATGGATGCTATGCCAAATACAAACATTTTAAACAATAAGCGATTTTTGGTAGTTGACACTAACAGAGATTGCGGAAAAAAAATTGGCGCCATCATACAAAAATTTGGCGGTGAGTTGTCTGCGACCGCAAATGATGATGAAGATGCTGTCCGTCAAATCCACTACAACGCGCTGGATATGGTATTGATAGACGTAGAACTCAATTCTGATGAACGAGGAATACGCGTCGCAAAGGTAATAAGCAAGTGTACTAATATTCCTATTGTGTTCATGGCAAAGCAGGATGAACACAGAGAAAATGAGCGAGAAAAAATTGCGGCACCCTATGGCATCATCTTTAAGCCCATCTCAGAAAAGGACTTCTTATTTACTGTCGACATTGCTTTTCTACGACATGCTATTGAGCAAAAAAGCAGACAAACAGAATATCAATTACAAAAACTGATCGATACCATAAAAACGCCCGGCCCAACCAACACAAATTTTTTCAAGTTTCATGGCATAGAAAGCTTTATTGAAAAGAAAGGTGAATCGACGCAAATCACTCCCAATACCTTTTACCAGCTCTGTTCCCAACCTGAACATACACTGCGAAAGAAGCTCGACCAAAGCATCCCCTTTGACTGCACTATCGCACCATTTAAAAATCAACCTGGCAGGCATGTTCTATTAAAGGGCATTCAAAAACGGCATGGAACGATTTACATCAATGCAGTGGTGGATATCCAAAGCAAAGGCACGGAATTTTCTGAAAATACGCTACTTCACGGTATTTTAAATATCGCCTCAGATGGCATCGTTATTACCGACAAACAAGGCACAATTACCTGCACAAACAACGTATTTTCAAATTTACTGGGGTATCCAGCCAACGCATTAATTGGGCAACCTCTGGCCGCCACCCTAACCCACCAACGAGCTTCCGATATTTCGTTTTCAGAACTATTACAATCGACCTCGTCTTGTCGTAAGGAAGTCACCCTGCAAAACAGCAGTGGCAATCACTTTTGCTGCACTTATTCGTTCTCCGAGCTTGATAAAAAAAATGATGACTATTATTACGCGGCCATCTTTACTGACATCTCCTCTCTAAAAGAAGCCCATCGCCAATTACATTACCTCGCTTATACAGATCCGCTTACGGGGGTGATGAACCGGCATGGATTAACGCAGTTTCTAGACCAGAATTCACATCAAGAAATAACGGTTATTTTTATTGATGTGAATAAATTTAAATTAATCAATGATCGGTACGGCCATCATGTAGGCGACGAGGTATTGATTGAAATTGCTCAAAGGGTTTCACAAAATATTCGTGAAAAGGATTACCTTTATCGTATTGGGGGTGATGAATTCGTGATCGTCGTCAATAACCCTAACCACACCAAAACGCTCGTTGATAAACTCACCGCCCTGTTTGACCTTGAATTCGAAACCAGTGCAACCCGGCTGACCGTCACCGCCAGTATCGGTATTGCAACTTCTGATCGCCTTTCCAGTACTCAAGATTTACTAAAACACGCTGATACTGCGATGTATCATGCCAAAAGTTATCAACAAGAAAACATCTGCTTTTACAACGATGATTTACGCAGTGATATTTCGATCAGACAATATTTAGAAGAATCGATACGACGAGGATTAGTTGATAAAGAGTTCACCACCTACTTACAACCAATTGTGGACGACGAAGAACATGTGATAGGTATTGAGGCCCTGTGCCGCTGGCGAGGGAATGGTGAAGAAATTATCGCACCAGATCGCTTTATTCCTGTAGCCGAAGAGGCACATTTGATAGACGCCATTGGGCAGCACGTCTTTCGTGAGGCTTGCATTGCACGCAGTATTCTTGAAGCGAAAGGGTACAAAGATTTACCCGTTCACATTAATGTCTCACCAGAACAACTGCATAAACCTGATTTTTTTAAATTCTGCAAAGACACCATTGACGATATCGAAATTGAGAGCAATCAAGTGGTACTCGAAGTCCGCGAAGCAGCCATCCTTCATCATGACTGCCGAAAACAACTCGCGCGCTTTATTCTTGCTGGGTTTAAAATTGCAATTGACGATTTTGGTGCGGGTTACACTCAGTTACAATCCATCAAATCTTTTGACTACCATATCGTTAAAATAGACCGGTCACTGCTCCCCAAATCGGGAAGAGATATTCGCGGACAAATCTTACTCCAACATACGCTCGGGCTTTGTAAGGCCTTGGGCATGAAGGTAATCGTTGAAGGAATCGAAACCCCCGCGCAAGTTCAATTGATGCGCCAACTCAACTTCGATGGCTTACAAGGCTTTTATTATGCTAAGCCTATGCACTTGATTGATCTATTGAAATACATGGATGTCCCTGCTATGCCCACTGGGCTTGTCAATACCATTTCAGCCCATCACTAAGTTATCCACACCCTCCCCCCCCCCTCCTCACTCACCGAGAGAATCAAGGAACAAATGCGCCACCTTAGTGAGAAGATGATCAAATTGAGCCAATATAATGCACGTAGACAAGACGACGAAAGTTTGCCACCTTTCCATTAGAATGATTTGCTATCGATCTTAAAGCATTCTCATATACAAGGTTTTAGAGGTAAGCTACCACTTACTCTCAATGTGAAGGTGATCACAAAAGGAAGGCCCGCCAGTTGCAGCAATGCTGTCTTATCGCAAAGATGACAATTCTGCGATTTGTCATGTCAACTTCTTGGCGGACGAAAACAAATTAGGTATAAAGCTTGCTCTCACCGATTACCACAACCATTACAATGTGAGATAACCGTAAGGACATTCATATGAAAAATGATGTACTTACCTTGGCTGCAATTGTGTTTTTTGTTGGTGTACTTGTCAGCAGCGTTGGTGTTAAAAGCGTCTTTCACAACGAAGGAGATACGCCTCCAGCACAGCTACAACAAGGCATTGCTTGGCAGTGAAGCTATTAATCGGTCATGGTAGACCTCAATAAAAAGCCATAAGCATGTTTTCACGGAAACTATGCTGGCCGAGGTAACAATAAATAAGTTAAGAGAAACTCAGTTAAGAGAAACTCAGTTAAGAGAAACTCAGTTAAGAGAAACATAGACAGTTTGTCATAGTGGTCTGTCTTAGCGATAACAAGCTTACCGCTATCACTAAAAATCCGGTGGTAATGTAATCTTTGCTATCGAGTACAAATTGAACTTTAAACCTTAACTGGCATTAAAGTAGAAATATTATTAAGGCGACGTGATTATCGCGACAAGAAATCATTACAATGCCGCTTGTCGTCTTAATCATCTATTCAAACAGTGCCATTCAAAAGCCAATGATTCTGTTGGCTTTTTTATTTCCTACTTTATTACTCCCCTTACTTACACAATTTTATTACAAAACATTATTACAAAGTGCAGCGAACGACTCTGTCACAATCCCCTCCATCGCCACATCCCAGTCATCAGACGGCAACCTCGTAGAGGCCTGGCAAGAATGCGCAACACCAATTAAAGCGGGTGTTGAAAAAGGCGACAAATAAGTATTTGTTTTACTTTTCCTATACGCAAACGCCCGATCATAAAAGCCGCCTCCCATTCCCAACCGTCCTCCAAAATGGTCAAAGGAGACCAACGGCATCAGCACCATATTTAAACACCACACCGGAATTCGACGACTGAAGCGGCGATCAGGCTCTAATATTCCAAATCGATTGGGGCGCAAAGGCATACCTTGACGATATTCATAGAATTGCATACGAGGTGATACCCGCTTCGTTCCATCACCAATTACAGGCAAATAGCAACGCTTCCCAAGACGCTGAGCAAAATCCATAGCGTAGGTTAAATCCACCTCTCCATCGCTCGCCCAATAAAAACCAATGTGTTGGCTAAATAAAAAACAAGATTGAGTAGACAATTGCGACATGACACCAAATGCAGCCTGATCTTGCTGTTCAGGCGTTAAAGCACGACGCGCAGCTCGCATTTGTCGTCGGATTTCATTTTTCTCTTTCATTCAGTATCACCGCTATGGCCTGTTATGGATGGATAACTGACCTTGCATAAAGGCAATTTATCAACCTGAAAGTGATTTTAAGTCAAGAAGCCATCATCGGCCTATTAATGCAAGAACACAGCTATGAAGAAAAAAATGAACAATGAGTTACTCAAAACAATCGTGAAAAGAATATGAGCAAAGTAGAAAAAGGAAGAATGTGCGCACCTGCACAAAAATACGGATAAGGTATCCCGGCGACGCCGCTGTCAACTTGGCCTTGAACCGTAGGGTTCAAGGGGAGGTGGCTGAAATGCATTAGGCTTTCCGTCTCGCGGACCTGCACACCAACATTTGCGAGTCACTTCCGGGGTATACATTATCGGCTCGAGGACTTGTCAACTGGCAAACGCCTCAGGATGGCAACAGTATACCCCAACACGGCGTTGCTAAAAATATTGTACTTCTCTCCATTTTGCGATAGACAACTGTCAAGCGACAACCAAATACAGTGCCACATATAGTATTTTTACAATTAAACACAGACTTGATTCCCTAGTTAAAAAAAACCGCTATAAAAAATCGATAATGCCTTCATTCGCATTTTTAGAATAAGGAGAAAAGATACAACAGATAGGATTTTGCAGAAAAAGAAGCAAGTGATCGAACAGTAATCAAACAAAATTTATAAAAATAAAAAGCGAAAATAAAAAAGAAAGGAAAAGCGTAACGTAGAAGTGGTGACAGCCGACACGTTCAGTAAATAAACAAGCACTTACTCCAAACGAGAAAGTGCATCATCAATTTTATCCGACATGCGTTTTAGCATCTGGTCGTCCATTTGGCTCTGTTCTTGATGCGCCTGCAATAGATCATGGCTCAAATTTAACGCTGCCATCACGGCAATCCGCTCCATACCAATCACAGTGCCAGCATTGCGAATTTTCCGCATACGATGATCTAGTTGATGCGCGGCACGCAAAAGATCGTCCCGCTCCTCTTCTGAACAGGCCACTTGGAAGTCTTTACCCAAGATGTTGACAGTAACAGTGGTGGTCATAATAGTAAGATCATAGATTTAAGTTCACAATATCATGCCTCTGACTCAAGACTTCTTAAGCGGCTGATCATTGCTTCTACACGAGACTTAGCCAATTCGTTCTTCTCAACCAATCGGCCACGCTCTTGGTGCCATTTTTCTTCACGCTCTAATAGATTTTGCTTGTCCAACTGAAGCTGCTCGACTCGCCCAATCAATTCGTTAATTTTAGCTTCCAATACCAACATTTGTTCTTGAGACATAATTTTCCAAGCCACAGCATGGTATGCATCACACAACGACGTTATAAATGACTGAACTATGAACACCGTTGTCGACGTAAGTTACAACATCAAGTCGCAATAATGGTTACCGTTTACTATATTGTGGGGACTCAAAGTGGTCAATTAGCACATCAACAGAATGACAACCGTCAATCAATTCAATTTCTTTTCGTTTCCTGCTCGTTTTTTCTGATAATGCAGAATCATGGTAGAATTTTCTCCTTAAAAGCGGACAACACCTAAACCGCAAACGATAAACATGTGTTCAGCTTAATCACATTTTAGTGCGTCAAGAAGTACACCACCTCTAGTAACAGGCTACTTGAATGAGCGATTCCTCTTCCATCATCGATTTTGACTCTCTTTGCGACTTACTGGCACCCCTTAATGTCATCAACAGTCCTGCCGAATTGCACGGCTTTCTCTGCGGCAAACTGACCGGTGGCGCCCAACTTTCTCACTCACAGTGGCTAGAAAAAGCCTGGGAGCTATTGGATGCCGTCGAAACTCCCACCGACGAAGCCAGCAATGCCCTTGTGGAACTTTTTGAAACCACTCAACAACAATTGCAAGGCAATGACTTCAGACTGCAGTTATTAGTTCCCGATGATGATACCGATATGAGCCAGAGGCTCATGGCGCTTGGTCAATGGACATACGGATTTTTAACCGGTTTAGGTAATTCTGGCCTAGCTGGCACCAGCCAACTTTCCCCAGAAGTGGCAGAAGGTATGCGAGACTTAGCCGCCATCGCACAGATCAACGACAGCTCAGATCCAGAAGAGACCGACGAAAATGATTACAATGAAGTGCTCGAATACGTTCGAGTGGTCGTATTGAATATGTACGAAGAAATTGGTCGCTCGGCAAACAACGCCGCAAGCCCCCAACCCCCGATTCATTAGGTATGATACCCCTCATATAACACCGACCTAATGAACGCCGATGTGAAGTAATGGAGCTCTCCCTTTGAAACAGCGCATTGCACTGATTGAATATTCCCGCCGTCGCCGCGAGTTAATGGACATGATGGAGCCCAACAGTATTGCCATCATTCCATCTGCTCAAGAAGTGGTCCGCAGCCGCGATACACATTTTTCATTTCGCCAGGATAGTGATTTTTACTATCTTTCCGGATTTGACGAACCTAATGCCGTTTTAGCATTGATCCCCGGTAGGGAGCACGGCGAAGCCGTGTTATTTGTTCGAGAACGAGATCGAGAAAAAGAAATTTGGGACGGCTACCGACAAGGCCCTGAAGGCGTGGTCGAAAACTTCGATGCAGATGATGCCTTCCCGATTGATGACATCGACGAGATTTTGCCGGGATTACTTGAAGGCCGTGAACGAGTGTATTACAGCCTTGGGCGCGACGCCGACTTTGATCGTAAAGTCATGGACTGGGTAAATACCTTACGAGCCCAAGTCCGTGCCGGTGCCGTACCTCCGGGTGAGTTTTCTGATTTACATCACTTTCTACATGACATGCGCTTATTTAAAAGCGCCTCAGAAATTCGAGTGATGAAAGACGCCGGAGACATATCCGCCAATGCCCACGTCATCGCAATGCAACAGTGCAAGCCGGGTATGTACGAATACCAACTGGAAGCACACATCCACCACACGTTCGCTCAAGCCGGCGCCAGGCATCCTGCCTACAGCACCATTGTGGGCAGTGGAGACAACGCCTGCATACTGCATTACATCGAAAACAATCGCAAAATGAACGCCGGCGATCTAGTACTCATTGACGCAGGTTGCGAATTGGAAATGTACGCTGCCGACATTACGAGAACCTTCCCAGTCAACGGTAAATTCAGCGAAGAACAAAAAGCCATCTACAACATTGTACTTAAGGCCCAACTTGCCGCCATTGAGGCAGCACGCCCCGGTAACCATTGGAATCAGCCCCATGAAATTGCCGTACAAATTATTACCGAAGGCTTGGTTGAACTGGGTATTTTGAACGGCGACGTTGAAAAGCTTCTGGAGGCAGGGGCTTACCGGGACTTTTACATGCATCGCACCGGCCATTGGATCGGTATCGATGTACACGATGTCGGCGATTACAAAGTCGCTGGCCAATGGCGCATTTTAGAGCCCGGAATGGTATTAACCATTGAGCCGGGTATCTACATTCACCGCGACAACGATAGCGTAGACGCCAAATGGCGCGGGATTGGTGTCCGTATTGAAGATGACATTGTTATCACCCCAGACGGCTGCGACGTGATTACCGATGGCGTACCGAAAACCGTCGACGCCATTGAAGCTCTGATGGCCGAGTCCACCGCACAGTGAACAGCCCCAGCCTCAAAGCGGCACAAGAAACATCGATTGCCATCGTCGGTGGCGGAATGGTCGGCGCCACTTTGGCTCTGCTGTTGGCCAATGCAGAGCCTCGCTGGCAAATTACTTTATTCGAGCGTTACGCTCTGCCACTGGAAAACGAACCCGCTAAGCAACCCAGCTTTGATGAACGCAGCACTGCCTTGTCATTTGGCAGCACGACGATTTTAAACGCTCTTGGCATTTGGGACACACTAGAGAGCCTTATTACGCCCATTGATACGGTGCACGTATCCGATGCAGGGCATATTGGGGGGACTCGCCTGCAAGCCAAAGCGCAACAGGTGCCTGCTCTGGGGTACGTCATAGAAAACCGCCACCTCGGCCAGACATTAATGCAACAGGTGATGCATTGCGACAACATTAACTTCATCGCACCTGCCTGCGTCACTCAACTTACCCCTAAGCCAAATGGCTTTTACTTATCGTGGTCTCAAGATGAAGGCGATTCCAACTCCCTTCACAGCCTTGAGCCTGATCTTGTCATTGTGGCCGATGGTGCACACTCCCCACTGAGAAAACAGCTTGGAATAGACACCGCACAACACGACTACGATCAAACCGGTATCATTGCGAATGTGGGATTTACACAACCTCATAAAGGGGTAGCTTATGAGCGCTTCACCCCTAAAGGGCCCTTGGCACTATTACCATTAGGGCAAAGCCCCAACGGCAAAACCTCCGCTTTGGTATGGACTCGCCCTAAAATCGACGCTGAATCCTTACTGAAATGTTCTGAAGCTCAATTTCTAGATCAATTGCAAGCAGACTTTGGCTGGCGACTCGGCCGCTTCACGCGTGTGAGTCCCCGACATGCATACCCACTCTCGCTCATTCTGGCAAAGGAGCAAGTGCGACAGCACTTAGTCGTCGTCGGCAATGCAGCCCATTTTTTACATCCCGTTGCCGGCCAAGGCTTCAATCTCGCACTGCGTGACTGCGCACGGTTAGCAGCAGTATTGGCTGAAGGCTGGAAAAACAACCCCATCACGTTTGCAAAACTGAATAATTTACAGCGATATGTGGATCAGCAACATACCGACCAACTTACGACGATTGGCTTTAGCCATAATCTGGTTAAACTGTTTTCCAGTGATCATCTCGTTTATGCCGGGCTTAGACAACTCGGACTGCTTGCCCTAGACACAACCGCCACCGGACAAAGCGCCTTTGCACGACAAGCCATGGGAGTGGGGGGAGCTTTCTCTTTATGACGAATAACACAGAAACCTTAGAACCAAACAACAAACAGCCACCCTCTACAGAACACACCTACGATATTGTCATCGTAGGCGGCGGCTTGGTGGGCGCTAGTTTAGCGGCAAGTTTATTATTAAAAGCCGACGTCCATAATGAAAGCCTCGGCCACCCGCCTCTTTCCATTGCCTTGATTGATGCAGGTCCAAAGCCAGAGGCACCGGCTCTAGATAAGCACGATGCCAGAGTGGTGGCACTCACACGGGAGTCTGAAACACTCTTACGAGATATTGGCGCATGGCAGAGCATAGAGAAACTGCGAGCATGCCCCTATACCCATATGACCGTATGGGATGCTGATGGCACGGGACAAATTCACTTCGACTGCCGCGAATTGGCCGAACCAAACCTTGGGCATATCGTCGAAAATCGTGTCGCACTGTACGCAGTTTATGAACAACTCGAAAACCAAGATGCCATCTCCCTTTGGCATCATTCTACTATTGAGCATATAGCACCCGATAACACCCTAACCTTGAGCGATGGCCGCACTGTGCAGGGCACCTTAATCGTGGCTGCCGACGGTGCGCACTCCAAAATACGTACCCTAACGAATTTCGCCACACGAGAGTGGGATTATGGACACCATGCCATTGTGACGACGGTTAAAACACAACACCCTCACCAAAGCACAGCATGGCAGCGATTTCTACCGACAGGCCCTTTGGCTTTTTTGCCATTACTCAGCAATGGTACTGATGGTGACACATCACTGGCCTCCCCCTCGTCATTATCAAACTCTGAAGAGCATTATTCTTCTATTGTCTGGTCGATTGAAGAAAAATACGCCCACGACCTCATGGCAATGAACGATGACTCATTCAAACAAGCTCTCAGCGATGCCTTTGAATACACCTTGGGTGAGGTAACTTGGTGTGACAAGCGCGCCTGCTTCCCGCTACGACAACGGCACGCCCAGCGTTATTATCAAAATGGAATTGTATTAATTGGCGATGCCGCCCATACCATTCACCCTCTAGCCGGCCAAGGGGTCAATCTTGGCTTATTGGATGTGAACAGCCTTTGCGAAGAAATCACCCGTGCCAGAAAACGAGGTATTCCACTTGATGATATCTCCATACTCAAGCGCTATCAGCGTCATCGCAAACCTCACAACTTAGGAGTAATGGCGGTGATGGAAGGGTTTAAACAATTATTTGGTACAAAGGCTATCAGCCTACGGTGGATACGAAATGAGGGAATGCGCCAACTCAACCGGCTTACCCCTTTAAAAAACCCCATTGTTCGTCGCGCAATGGGAATCACCGGTAAACATTAAACAACACGAGCTAGCTCGAAAACAAAATACGCATTTTCATGACAAAAAACACTAGAGAGATAATGAAACTCATCAACATGGTTTACGCCATGTCACTTTTATTGGCCAGCTTGTGGTTTACAAGCCAGCTCGATACATTTGGCCTCTTTGTTGGCACAACAGGATTCCTATGTGTATCGGGCGTTATCATGAAAAAAAAATGGGGGTATTTCGCTGCCGGAATTTGGTGCGCCGGCTTAATGCGGTTATCCATCGATAAATATTCTGGCGTTTACGAAGACAGCATTAAACATACCGTCACGGCACTCGGATTTTTCGGCGTAGTCTTCGCCATTATCCTCCATGAAACATTGACGAAAACCAGTAAAAAAGCAGAAAGTAAGAGCAAAAACACTCCAACAGACTCATCAAGCCATTGAAGACAACTCAAATACCCTTAGCAAGAGAGCGTTTATTTTCGTAAAAATCACGATAAATACTCGTTTGCAGCACGCATTGGGATTCCGCTTTACACACAGATTACGCTACAATGCTGATTCTTTAATCAAATCTCAGTCTTTCAAGCAGTTAAGTGGGAACACTCGACACGCACCATTAAGAAAGTGGTCAATGCTGGGTTAGGAGCACCTTTAGACACATGTCGGATATTCAAGGAATCCAACGTCGACGTTTTTTACAATGGGGACTCTCGTCGCTAGGGATGTTTTGCGCGCCCAGTTTTAGCCAAAACTTTACCCGCGCCACCTTGATGCATAAATCCATTCCCAGCTCTGGTGAAACCTTGCCCGTTATAGGCTTAGGTACCAATGCCTATGACATTGGCCCACCAGAGCAAATGTCGCGTTTATCTTTATGTTTGAGCACATTAAATGAATTGGGTGGAAAATTTATTGATACCGCTCCCCGTTATGGCTCTTCCGAAAATGTGCTTGGGGATATGATTCGCTCTTTAGGTTCAAGAAAACACTTCTTTTTAGGCACAAAGTGCGATTCAGAACGCCGAGATACTGTAATTTCTCAACTTTCTCAATCTCAACTCAATTTGCACACAGACGTTGTTGATATCGTGCAAATACATAGCCTTCGAGGTTGGCAGGAACAATTGCCCATTTTACGTGAAGCAAAAGCAGACGGGCTCATTCGATATATCGGTATCACCACCTCACAAAATAACCAACATTTAGAATTGGCCGATATTTTAAAAAATGAGCCCGATATTGACATGGTTCAACTGAATTACTCTATTGTTGATCGTCAAGCGGAATACACATTACTACCGATTGCACAAGAAAAAGGTATTGCAGTCATCGGCAACCTCCCTTTTGATGGAGGTAAACTCTTTCAAAAAATCGCGGATAAAGCATTACCCCCCTGGGCTGCTGAATTTGACTGTCACAGCTGGGCGCAATTTTTCTTGAAGTTCATTATTTCTCATCCGGCCGTAACCTGTACCATTCCAGGGACTACACAGCCTCACCATTTACGGGAAAATATCATGGCCGCCACTGGCCGATTACCCTCACCACAATACCGTCAGCGCCAGGCTAACTTTATGGCCTCGTTATAGATTCACTCGCACCTTCATTTAACGATGCATTGGCCTGCTGTATATCATGCTCAATATGGCGTTTCGCAAAACGTCCTATATACACAAGAATGGCACAGGTAAGTATCACCACCAAAAAAGAGCCTATCACTACCCCATCTAGATACATTATCAACGCTCCCATCATTTCACATTTTAAGAGAAGAGTTTTTTCATAGGTACGTAACGCCACAGGTAGGTAGCGTCATAGGTACATAGCGTCATAGGTACATAGCGTCAAAGAGCGACTTAATGCCTATATGCCTATCCACGCTATGTCTATCCGCGCTATCTAACACGTAATTAGGGTAATGCCGGACGCCATATACCGGCTTGATTAAAGTCAATGATGCTCCAAAACATTTCTATAGAGTGTGGGAATTAGAAATACAGACTGAATTCATGACCATCTCATGCTGGCTAGAAGACTAATGCAAAATTGTCATTCTCCTCGCTTTAAATATACAAGCACACTGATAAAACAATATCCTCCCTTATGCTCTAGGGGATGGCAGCCGACTACAAACGATGTGATGTATCCATTGAGCTTAGGCAGTAAAGACATTAAGCGTGCATTTGATGGAGCCTCCGGCTTATCGCTCTATATTCACATTCCGTTTTGCCGAGACCTATGTTACTTCTGCCACTCCAACAAGATTGTTACGCGGCAATACGGCCTTGCCAGCCATTACATGGAGCTATTGTGTAAAGAAATTCAGTGGTATGGCCAAATAGTGAAAAACATTCCTGTCACCAAACTCTACCTAACCGGTGGAACCCCCACCTATCTCACGCATCAAGATATTGAATATTTATTAAACCAAGTAAAATCCCATTTTTACCTCCAGAATATTGGCGATATACCATTGAGTATTGAGTCAGACCCAAGACACTTGGACGAAGACCTCATTCCTGAACTCGTGCAACTTGGTTTTACGGATTTAAGCATAGGTATCCAAGACTTTGAGCCAAATGTGCAACAGGCTATTCACAGAACATGCTCACCCGAACGCATACAGATGCTGATAGAGCGTGCAAAATTGTGCGGTATGAAAACGGTTAATGTGGATGTCATGGTTGGATTACCGAACCAAACACTTTCTTCATTTCAAAAAACACTCGATGAAATAATCCAATTAAATGCGGATGAGATTTCTGTTTATCACTACCAACACGAACCTGAACGCTTCCCCTCACAGAAACAAATTGAACGTCAACAGCTACCTGATATCGAAACCAAAATCCAACTCGCTCAATACGTGTATCAAGCCCTTTGCCAAACAGGCTATGATGTTCTCAGTGCCGATCACTTTACACACCCTAAAAACAAGAAAAACATGACAAACCAAACGCCATATCAAGACCCGACAACGCAATACCAATTGGGCTTAGGTACATCTGCAACCACCAGAACCCCAGAAAGGCTTTGGAAAAATCATGAAGATATTCAACACTACAGCCAAAATATCCGTAATGGACAACATGCGATCAAGCTAGAATATGGCCTATCAGAAGACGAAAGGATTCGAGAAGCACTATTAAAGTCGATATTGTCCGATTTCCAAGTCAACAAAGGCCTTTTCTCGAGGCTTTGGAATATTGACTTTGATCACTATTTCGCTAGAGAATTGAATTTATTAAAAGCCATAGAAAAAGATGGACTAATATCTCAAAGTAAAGACATGCTCAAGGTTAATCAAAGTGAGCTCTGGATAACACCCTATATTGCAAGCACCTTTGAAAAAGCAACTGAAGAAGACAATTGAGTCAATGGCAATCTTACAGAAGACTCTAGTAAATAATACTATTGAGACAAACGCCATATAAGACAATGAGCTTATAACAATGACTTCTTATAGGCTTGAGAGAATAATTGAGTACAACGTTAAATACGGCACGGCATAGAAAGCCATGCAATGTAAATTATCATACTCGGTAAATGGAAAACGCTAATGTCTATCCAATCACACGTAAAATGCAGCAATTGTGCGGTGAATAAATTCTGCTTACCCCAAGCGCTATCCAATGACGATATCGACAAACTTGAAAATATAGCCAGCCAAAAGCGAGTTCTTCATTACAATGACACCTTATATCATGCAGGAGACACCTTTGAGGGCCTGTATGCCGTTAGCTCTGGCAGCTTTAAATCGGTTTTTATAGCCGAAAATGGTGACACACAAATCACCAGCTTTTCCTTCCCTGGTGAAATATTAGGGTTTGACGGATACAGTGGAAAAAATCATACCACTTACGCTCAAGCCTTAGAAACAGCCAGCGTGTGTTTCTTACCTTTTGATCAACTCGATCAACTCTCAAAAAAAGTGCCTGCTCTACAACAACAAATTTACAATTTATTCTCTGCCGAAATTCAAAATACGAATGACACCCTGCTCCTGCTCGGAAAACGTAGTGCCGATGCTCGCCTAGCAGCATTGTTAATGAATATTTCCAGCCGATATTCGCAACGCGGTTATTCTGCAACGCAATTTCGTCTATCCATGTCCCGCACGGACATCGCTAACTATCTTGGCCTAACAATCGAAACCGTAAGCCGACTGACTAAACGCTTTCAACAACAAGAACTCATTGAAATACGCCAGCGCGATGTTCATATATTAAATTTAATTGAGCTCAGTGAATTAGCAGGCACACACTGCAACTTTAATGAATCTCAAATAGCCAGCAGCTCTAATTAATTTTCAACACCAATAGCTCCCACACGCCTTCCAAGTCGATGAACTGGAATTCTTCAGCAACAACCAGCGCGGGAGCTATTCATAGTTAATTAATTTCGATACGCTTTCTTTCTGGTTCGGTATTTTTTATTTTGGGCACCTCCAGAGTCAGAACACCATCGGAAAACTTCGCCACAATATCACTTTCGCTAACATTACCGCCTAGGTTAAAACTTCTCCAAAACTGCCCAAAATGACGCTCTCTACGAATGATCACTTCATCTTTTTCTTCTTTAGACTCTGAAGACACTTTAGCGCTAATTGTTAAAACACCTGCATCTAAAGTAACGTCCAAATCCTCTTTTTTTACACCAGGCAATTCCGCATGAAGTAAATATTGATTTTGGGTTTCTTTTATGTCAACCCTTGGTGAAAAAACATCAGCAGCAGCGCCACCAAAACTTTCTCGTCGTGGATGAAGAAAATGATCGAATAAATTATCAAAGTCAAACAGGGAATTACGGGGTATTATGTTCATTGCAAATTCCTCTGAAAAGTCTTATATAGCTTTCCGAAACCTTATGGTATCAGTTCATTTCAACAGTAAAGAGTGGCTTAAACTTTATCGTTTACACCTTTTCCTTACACATTAACGTTAACATCCACAAGAAAACGTCGGTTGAGGAAAATCAAATTTTCACTCACCTTATTAACATAAGACAGCAGCGTACACATTGGAAAAGAAAAGATTATGGACAGCGCCTTAGAACCAGGCGCTTTAGAGAAATAAAAAACAAAATCCAAATCGGAACAATTAAAGCTCAATAGCGTTATCGGTTACATTTTTTAAAGACATCGCTATGGATTTCACTTTACCCACTATTGACCTTAAGCCGTTTCCACGAGTCGGACTGAGATGACGCTCTAAATCCAGTGTTGAAAAATAATCGTCTATATCAAACGCCACGATATCACTGGGGCTTTTCTCGTTGAATGCCGACATCACTAAGGCAAGTAAACCACGCACAATAACAGCATCACTTTCGACCAAGAAAACCAACTGACCATTTCGATATTCGTAGTGTAGCCAGACATTACTTTGGCAACCTTTCACTAATCGATCTGCTGTTTGTAACTCTGGCGCCATAGAAGGCAGCTCTTTACCTAGATCAATAATGTATTTGTAACGCTCTTCCCAATCATCAAAAAAAGCCAAGTCTTCTAAGATTTCATCTGTGCTAGCTAATACCATGGTGTTATTCTGCTTCAATTAACATCAATTACGAGAATAAAGAAAAAGCTTAGAAAAATAAACCGGCTTCTAATTGAGCTTCTTCACTCATCATTTCACGAGACCAAGGCGGGTCAAAAACCAATTCTACCCCCACAGAACTCACATTAGGCACTTTCGCAACACGATATTCCACATCACTGACCAAAACTGGTCCCATACCACACCCTGGCGCGGTTAAGGTCATTTTAATGGCGACAGATTTATCTTCTTGATTTACTTGAACACCGTAAATTAATCCAAGTTCCACCAAATTAATGGGAATCTCCGGATCAAAAATGGTCTCCAGCGCTTGCCAAATTTGAGATTCATTAATGAGATCACAACCGGTATCTTTAAAGACAAGGCCCTCGACCTCCTGCCCAATGGCATCAGCATCGGTACCATCAATTCGATACATATTGCCTTGCCAAGTGACTGTATAATTGCCCCCCAGACTTTGCTTTATCGACAAAAATTGGCCTGCTGGAATGGTTAACGCCTCGCCACTTGGCACCCGACGAACAGGGCAGTCCCGTTGGGTTACCACCATGGATTGTTCCACTACTGAACCTCTCTATAACTTCTCTTGGCTTTTACTTAAACCACTTGGAAATTCAGCTTACGCTGAAACTTTCTCCACAACCACACTCGGAGACGACATTAGGGTTATTAAACTTCACTACCTGGTTGATGCCTTCTGTGACCAAGTCTATTTCGGTCCCTCGTACCAACGCCAATGTGTCTTGATCAATGGCCATACTGAGACCATCACTCAAGGTTAGAAGCGCATCACCCTCTTCGGGTGCGGGAACAAAATCCAGCACATACGCATAACCTGTACAGCCACGAGTTTCTGTACTTAGGCGAATCACACTCTGCACGCCGGACGTTTTATTTTTTTCAAAATATTTGAGTGCCTTATCTGTGACCGTCACGGGCGTGGCACTTGGGTCGTAGGTCGCTACGCTCATTATTCACACTCCATTTTTCATCTTAACAATCAGGCCAGCATCAAACGTACTTTTTTCAATGCATCGAATAATGCGTCGACCTCATCTAATGTGTTGTACAGGGAAAACGAGGCACGGGCGGTACCTGGTACGCCAAGGCGATTCATGAGCGGCTCTGCACAATGGTGCCCGGTACGAATTGCAATACCTTGTCGATCCAGTAGAAATCCCACATCTGCTGGGTGGCCCCCCTCAATGAGAAAACTCAATACGCCCAATTTGTTTTTCGCCGTACCAATAATTCGCAGGCCTTCGAATTGCTCGGCACGCTCTGTCGCCGTGGCCATAAGTGCTTTCTCATGAAGGCGCATCCCATCCAAATCCTGCCGTGATAGCCATTCCAGCGCTGCACCAAGCCCTATGACTCCAGCAATATGTGGCGTGCCCGCTTCTAATCGATAAGGTAATTGATTCCACTGTGCGGATTGGTAAGTAACAGTAGAGATCATCTCTCCACCTGTTTGCCAAACAGGCCAAGACTCTAATAAAGATTGACGCCCCCAAAGGACACCGGTGCCGGTTGGCGCAAACACTTTATGGCCAGAAAAAACGTAAAAGTCACACCCCAACGACTGCACATCAACATCACCATGGGCAATGCCTTGAGCGCCATCTATCAATACTAATGCACCGGCAGCTTTCGCCATTGCGATCATCTTTGTAATCGGATTTACCGTCCCCAATGCATTAGAGATATGCGGGAAGGCAACTAATTTGGTGCGGTCACAAAGCAGAGTTTGGAATTGGTCTAAATTCAATTCCCCATTGTCATTGATAGGAGCAACCTTTAGCTCAGCGCCCGATGTAGCGCACGCCTGTTGCCAGGTGACCAAATCAGCGTGATGCTCCATTTCGGTTACTAAGAGTTGATCACCAGGATTCAACTGCTGTGCAATACCGTGCGCCACAATATTAATGGATTCGGTGGTGCCACTCGTCCAAATCACTTCTTCACGCACATTTGCATTAATGAAGCGCGCCACTGTATCTCTGGCACCTTCGTAGGCTTTCGTAGATTCATCGGCAAGTCGATGGGCTCCCCGGTGCACATTAGAATTACTGTAACTGTAGTAATGACTAATGGCGTCAATTACACACTGGGGCTTATGTGTCGTTGCTGCGTTATCCAAATACACCAAAGGCGAGCCATCAATATCACGGCTTAAAATTGGGAACTGCTGACGGATTACTGCAACGTCAAATGCCATACCGGAAACCTTTTTACCTTTGTACTTCTTATGTATGTACTTTTTATTTACGCACTATTAATTGATGAACTACTTATGTACGAACTACTTATTTACATGCTTCTATATGTTCTTCAAATCATGCGCTTAGAATTACATTGCCTTCGAGCTTTTAATGGCCTTAGGAATTTACCAACGCATCTTGTGGCGATGACACTTTCATTTGAGCAAATCGCACTTTCAGCTTCGACCTTAACCATGTAGCCAATGCTTCATTGGGCATGCGGTCCACCAGCTCATTAATAAAGCCAAAATTCAGCATGATTTGCGCGTCTTGCCGACTAACACCTCGGGACTGAAGATAGTACAACGCCTTGGTATCCAACTCTGCTACGGTTGCCCCATGAGCACAACGCACATCATCGGCATAGATTTCTAACTCTGGCTTAGTATTCACTTCCGCTTTTCTCGAAAGCAACAAATTCCGATTGTTCAACTCAGCCAGTGTTTTTTGCGCATCACGATGAATATGAATTCGACCGTTAAACACCACTTTCGCTTGATCAGCAACGATACCCCGAACGTTTTCTTCTGTTGTACCATTGGGTTTGGCGTGCTCTATCGTCGAATGCAAATCGAAAATTTCTTTCCCATCCAACAAATACACAACATTCTTTTCAGCGTAAGCATGTTGACCGGCATGTTCGATATCCACATCGACGCGCGACAACTGACTCCCGAACCCCACCAACGTACTGTGCAACTTAGAATGGTCGTGCAATTTAAAGTGTCCGCCACCCACGCTAAGAGCACTGCCGGTTTGTAATGCAAAACGATAATGCTCTAACTCAGCGTTGTCTTCGATAACATACTCGGCAAAGCTGGTATTTAAGCTCGGTGTTGAGTTGGTAAATTCCTCTGCAATGGCCAGTTTTGCACCTTTACCCACACGAACCAATATACGGCTGTGGGCTTCAATACCTTCTGAAAATAAATTAACCACTCGCAACAATGTTGTTACTTGTACGCCCGGCTCGACATCAATAAGCAAACCATCTTCAGCAAGCACATCATTTATCAAGCCAAATAAGTGGCGATCAGGCTTCACGCTGGCAAATTGGGCTAATGCCCACTCTTTTTGAGCAGCGGAGGCATTATGGAAAGACGTGATCGAAACCCCTTCAGGCAAGGTTTTACAGGATAGGGCCTCACAGTATCTCCCATTTAAGAATACCAATGCGCTTGCATCTAGGTTATCAATCGCATCAATCGCTGCGTTCGCGTCAACATCATTGACCGCAGGAGAAAAAGCACCACGGTCGATAACACTCACCGGAGTATATTTCCACGCTTCGGTTTTGCGGTTGGGCCATGACTGTTGCTTAAGTTTGCCCAACGCGGCCTGACGCTTTTCAGACAACCAATCTGAAACGTCTGTACCGCGAACGATGGCATTGGCTAACCAAGTGCTCATTAGACGTGCTCCTCTCCCAACAGCTCGGCATCCCGTGCACGCTGCTCCTGAAGCCACGCATAACCTTGAGCTTCCAGCTCCAGGGCCAATGACGCATCGCCACTTTTGACAATCTGGCCATCCGCCAATACATGCACAAAATCAGGTTTAATAAAATCCAATAAACGTTGGTAGTGGGTAACTACGACAAAACTACGCTTCCCATCCCGTTGACTGTTTACACCTTCAGCAACCACTTGCAAGGCATCGATGTCTAAACCAGAATCGGATTCATCCAAAATACACAGCTTCGGCTGTAACAAAAGCATTTGCATAATTTCATTACGCTTCTTTTCTCCGCCAGAGAAACCTTCATTGACTCCGCGTTTTAAAAAGTCAGCCGGTAAATTGACTTGCTTACAGGCTTCACGAGCTTGCTTTAGGAAATCCTTGGAACTTAAAGGTTCTTCACCACGCGCCTCTCGCTGGGCATCTACGGCCGCTTTCAAAAATTCAAGGTTACTCACACCAGGTATTTCAACCGGGTATTGGAAAGCCAAAAACAATCCTTCGCGTGCCCGTTCTTCCGGATCTAAGTCCAGTAAATCAGCCTCACCCAACTTGGCACTACCGCTATTGACTTCATAGCCCTCTCGACCAGAAAGCACATACCCTAATGTGCTTTTTCCGGCACCATTGGGGCCCATAATGGCATGCACTTCACCTTCATTTACTGTTAGGTTTAGCCCTTTCAAAATGGTCTTCTCTTCAACCGAGGCGTGAAGGTCCGTTACGGATAACAATGCGTTCGACATATCTTTAAATTCCTCGTACTTATCCCACCGAGCCTTCAAGGCTGATTTCAAGCAGTTTGCCGGCTTCTACCGCAAACTCCATCGGTAATTCTTTAAAAACTTCTTTACAAAAACCATTCACGATCATAGATACCGCTTTTTCTGCATCCAAGCCACGCTGCTGGCACAAAAACATTTGATCATCACTGACCTTGGAGGTTGTCGCCTCATGTTCAACAATGGCACTGGGGTTACGGCTTTCCACATAAGGGAAAGTGTGGGCACCACACTGATCACCAATCAACAATGAATCACATTGGGTGAAGTTCCGGGCACCTTCAGCACCAGGGTTCATACGCACTAAACCACGGTAACTGTTGTTACTACGACCCGCCGAAATGCCCTTGGAAATGATGGTCGACTTAGTATTTTTGCCCAAGTGAATCATCTTTGTGCCAGTGTCGGCTTGCTGTTTACCACGCGTCAAAGCAACGGAATAAAACTCACCCACACTGTTATCGCCTTTCAATATACAGCTGGGATATTTCCACGTTACAGCAGAGCCTGTTTCTACTTGCGTCCAACTGATCTTCGCGTTGGTATGGCAAACACCGCGCTTGGTCACGAAGTTATAAATACCCCCACGGCCTTCTTCATCACCCGGGTACCAATTCTGTACTGTAGAATATTTGATTTCTGCATCATCTAAGGCCACTAGCTCTACCACTGCTGCGTGCAATTGATTCTCATCACGTTGTGGTGCAGTACAGCCTTCTAAATAACTGACGTGACTGCCTTCATCAGCAACGATAAGAGTACGCTCAAACTGACCGGTATTTTGTTCGTTAATACGAAAATACGTGGATAACTCCATCGGGCAACGCACCCCTTTCGGAATGTAGACAAAAGAGCCATCAGTGAATACAGCACAATTAAGGGCTGCGAAGAAGTTGTCTTTCTGAGGGACGACGCTGCCAAGGTATTTTTTCACAAGCTCTGGGTATTTATGGACTGCTTCAGAAATCGGGCAAAAAATAACCCCAGCCTCTTCTAGCTTCTCACGAAAAGTCGTCACCACCGAGACAGAATCAAATACTGCATCTACCGCAACACCGGCAAGCATTTGTTGCTCAACCAATGGAATACCGAGCTTTTCATAGGTACGCAGTAATTCAGGATCCACTTCATCCAAGCTCTTTGGCTTATCCTTCATACTCTTCGGCGCGGAATAATAGGAAATAGATTGGTAATCAATATAGGGATAATCAACATGAGCCCATTCTGGCTCTTCCATTTCCTGCCAAAGCCGAAACGCCTTTAAACGCCACTCCAGCATCCATGGCGGTTCATTTTTCATCGCAGAAATACGATGAATTACGTCTTCATCGAGACCAGGAGGAAAGGTATCGGACTCAATTTCAGACACAAAACCGGCTTCGTACTCACGAGCCAATGCCTTGTCGATTTGTTCGGTCATCTTCTAGAACTCACTAATCACAGATTCTGGGTTGATCTCGAACACTCTTTCGGTGTTTTCTGCACTTGTTATCACATGCCGACTGACATGCACCAAGACAGCGTTGATCATAAAAGGCGCGCCAGTGTAGCGACGCCTGGGCATTTCGCAAAGGGGTAATCGAAAGTCATTTACTGATACATAACAGGACCTCTGTGAATCTCAGTAATTACTCGTCAATTAATAACTGCTAACACCTGCTCGTGCTGAGCACGTTCTTGAGCATCTTGTCGATCTGCCACCGCTTTTATATCGTTTCTCTCAACTAAGTCTGCCAAGCTAATACCGCTGAGGAATTGATGTATCTGCTCACTCAAGTCACTCCAAAGGTGGTGAGTTAAGCAAACATCGCCCTTGTGGCAATTTCCCGCCCCATGGCAATTGGTGGCATCTATCGTTTCATTAACCGCATCAATGATTTCAGCAATGAAAATCGACTCTGACTCACGACTCAATTTATAGCCCCCCCCTGGCCCACGCACACTGGAAACCAACTCGTGTTTACGCAACTTGGCAAATAATTGTTCAAGATAGGACAGAGAAATTTCTTGGCGCTTAGAAATATCCGCCAAACTTGTGGGCCCTTGATGGCTATGCAAAGCTAAATCCAACATTGCTGTAACCGCATACCGGCCTTTTGTGGTAAGACGCATAAGGCAGTCCTCATCAATTGATCGAAGGCACATCAGTTGGCCTCAGGACACGCCCAAAACCAAGTAAATCAGTCAGGTATATATCCGACTATTTTACTCAGATATTATCAAACCGCAAGTGAAGTCACGCTGTTCAAGAGAGATAAAGAAGAAGGTTGCGAAAAATCTCCCTGTACAAGAAATGTACGACTCAAACAGCAAGATTATTTAAAATATACACCCGTTAGTCGCCCACACTGTTAATAAACACTATTCATAAGCAGAAGTGTTAATCACTTGTACAAGTTTTTACAAATTGAGGGATGAAAGTGAAGTAAGTGTACGCTATTATTGCTCGTCCTGATTTGGTACTACAATAATTCTATATATTGGCTTAGCACGTACTTCAAGGCAGTTATTATCGAAGCAACTTGCCCCCACGCTGCAAAAGCACCTTTTTATTTCGGCTGATTTGGCCACACTTCAAACTTAGTAATGTATGTCTGTCACAACTCATATCATTCACCCGAACTGATATGCCTTGCTTGTGTCAACACAACGCAGAAAGCGCTTTGCATTGGTGTTTTTTAATCCTACTGATGAATAGGCTACATTTGTTATGAGCGCTCGCTCACCAAATCAATAGGCTCAAGTAAGTACCACTTGGCTAATCCAAACAAAAAACGGAAACACCGGATTTTTCGGCGCAGCTTTCTGTGCCAACACCAAGAAAAATCGACTCGTCGATGTGAGTAATGACAGAAGCGAAATAATGAAAGACGAAACGAACGACGATGCTAAGTGTGGGAAGTAGTAAACGGATGATGGGTGTGAATAAACCAATGATGATTAGCACATTATCAGAGGCCGAGCGTCAACGCTCAATTGCCATTTACCAAGCGATACAACGCAAACATAACGCGGTAACCATTACGGCTGGCAGTATTGTTGGGGCCGTATTATCAGGTGCCTTACTTGCCTGGATAATGGTGAAAGCTCCATCCAACGCAGCGTTGGCCATGATTGTTACACCAGGTTTTATTATTGGCGGGATGTCTCGCTTAACCTGTGGTGCATTTTGCAACAAATTATGTTTAATTCCCGCCGTGTTTGGTATGGCGCTGATAACCTCTGTCGTGTTTTTACTGGGTGGCTCAATCGCTATGTATTTACTGGCCATTCCCAATGCGGTGATTGCAGCGTCTGTTACCAAAAAGCGTTTATCAACGGAAGAACGTCTTGCCATTTACCGAGTCAAACAGGGGTTAATCGACCGCCAGTCCACGCCATAAACTGCGACTTAAAATACAGGAATAATTGCGTCTAAAAATAAATAGAAAGGCGCATAATTAACCACAGAGCAATTTCCTCACCCTACTTTTCATCGCCTTCTATTGGATAGCTAAAACTTTATTTTACTAATACTTTTACAAACGCTTTAGTAACGCCAAAGTATTCACCATCGGCAGCTCTTCAAATAGTCCCGAAGCTAATGCTTGCTGATAGATATGATAGGGTGCCTGCCCACCTTCGGCTGGGTCAGGAAAAATATCATGAATTGCCAATATTCCTCCTTGCATAATGTGTCCAACCCAAGAGCGATAGTCAGTTTGTGCCGCTTCTTCACTGTGTCCACCATCAATGAACACCATGGATAAGGGCGTTGACCAATACTTTGCTGCCATCGCTGACGAGGCAACAATAGGCACTACAGTATCATTCAATTGGGCCACGTCCATGGTTGAGCGAAAAACACGAAAGCTGTCCATTTTCGCAATCGCTTCGTCATACAGTTCCGGATCGTGATATTCCTCGCCTAATTGATGCTCTTCAGAGCCACGATGGTGATCAACGGCGTACAACAACCCACCGGCTTTTTGACATGCCACCCCCAAGTACACAGAAGATTTTCCACAGTAACTACCCACTTCAAGACAGGGGCCAAGAGGTGCACAGTCCAGTGCCATTGCATAGAGTGCAGCACCTTCATCATCGGATAAAAACCCTTTTACCGTATGGATATCAATCGGTAACTCCATCATTTTCGCCTTTCTCATTTCGCTAAACTGTCTATTTATATCAGCGCTTTGCCAAATACAACCTTTATGCACCAGCCACCAACAATAACAGGTTATCTGACCTAATCTGTTCGTATTGCGCATGAGAAAACATTACATCAAAAGAGACCTCTTAGGCATAATATGCCTCTTTTTGTATAAATGTTGTGAATCAAACTATGCGCAAAGACCCAAAGCCCTACTGGCTGAAACGCTGGCTCAATCACATTAATCGTTGGTACGTTAACCGCTTTGTGCGACCTCACTGTGATTATTTAGGCAGAGACCCTCTCATCATGCACCCGCGCCACATCGAAATTCATGGGGCAAACATTCACATTGGTGACTTTATCCATATGATCGGAGCCTCTGATCGAAAATTGCGTTTAACTACTTGGGGGGGGAAACAGGGACAAGGCACCATCAATATTGGACACTATTGTTTACTCTCACCAGGGTGCCAAATTACCGCGCATCAAAAAATTGAGATTGGAGATAACTGCATGTTGGCTGCCGATGTGTACATTGCCGATAGTGATTGGCACGGCATCTACAATCGACTACGACCCTTTCGATGCACCGCCACAATCACATTACACAATAATGTTTGGGTCGGCCACGGAGCAAAAATATTAAAGGGCGTTACCATCGGTGAAAACGCGATCATTGCAGCAGGAGCTATTGTCACAAAAGACGTGAAAGCCAATACCATTGTCGCAGGTAACCCTGCAAGAGTAATAAAAAGTATTAATCCAAACCGAAAAATGCTCAAACGCGAGTTATTGTTTCAAGATCCAGAGCATTATCTCAACAATATGGATTTATTAGATCAATATTTACTCTCAGAAAACACTTTTCTAAATTGGTGTCGAAGCCAAATCGCACCCAGCACCAATGATTAATGAGAAGTTTTCAAGAGACTCTTTTAACTTACAAGCAAGTATTTCTAAGATAGTAGTCTAACGTTAACCAGGAATGTATTGACATGGCGACACAAGAATAGAGCGTGTTTCGGCCTACAAGGATTCTTCGGTATGCATTGTCACGTAAGCTCAATCACTTGCTTGAATGCTCGAACAACTCAAGATATGAAAACAACTCATAAGAATCGCTCTCCATTATAAAAAAACATATTAATTTAACTTTTTGATATAGAAAGCCCTCTTTGCTAATTCGGCAAAGACACAACGCAGGGCTATTCTGGCCAGTATGCTCAACAGATGGATTTATTTTTTGTTAATTCTCGTTTAGCGATGTTTTGCACTTCTTTTTAAGCCATAATGCAATATTGAACGACACAAAAGCTTAAATTATTAAAGCAATGAAATTGATTAAGTCTCTTTTCAACTTGTATTCGTTTCATTCCAATAACGTTCAGTAAAAACACAACTACGATAACGATCTTAAGAATCGTTACATTGGTCTTCACGGTGCACTAACAGAGATACTATTTTCAATGTTAGAAATTCATAACTTATACGGGGTCATTTTAGCCTCGGGCAGCTCAACTCGATTGGGTTGGCCAAAACAACAACTTCTTTATCAGGGAAAGTCACTCATTGAGCACGGCATTGACCAACTACAGCCCTGCTTATCTACGCCCATTCGCTTAGTACTTCCGCCACAGTTTTGCCAGGAAGGTGCTTACCCACCTGACATCGTGGTGGTTCCCAATGAGCAACACCAACGGGGAATGTCTACATCTATCCATGCCGGCATCAATGCGATCCCCCCCAATGCAACCGGTGTAATGCTGTGTTTATGTGATCAGCCCTTAATTACCAGTGCCGACTATGCCAACTTAATTACTCATTGGTCCGAAAATGTATCGGCTATCGTTGCCAGCTACTACTCTGGGACACTCGGCGCACCAGCTATCTTTCCAGCTCGGTATTTTTCTCGATTGTGTTCCTTAAATGGAGATCGTGGTGCAAGAGCATTACTGGAGAATAACCCAGATGTATTATCTGTTCCGATACCTGCAGCGGCAGTGGATATTGACACCATTGAAGATGTTACCTCAACGCCTGGCGTAAGTGTTCCTCCGATACATTAACTCCGCCATAAACACACCAAGCAGCCTACTAAATCCATTCACTTGATTCTTTAATTTCTTCATAACCCGGTTGATTAATATTGAGCAACCGGGTGATTAATATTCATTAAATCATACTTAATTTTTATTTAGCGAATGATGTCATATTCTCTAAATGCTTTCCCTACTGCTCCTGCTCACTCATTAGTTATTGCTATACTTAAGTTCGAATTTTTAATGACCTAACCATCGATCGCCTGTGAAAGCCTATCTTAAATCGATGACTATTTTAAATGATGCTTTTTTGAATAAATTTTTATTTCTGCATTACACATTAACTTTTTATTTTATCGCAACCATCTTCATGACCAACAGCACGCTCCACTGCCGTGTTCCGATATCAATACTTAAAAACGTTTACAAAAAATAATCGTGATTACGATGTTGCGCTCATTGCCAACTGAAATTAGGAGGAGAAAAGATGACCGAGTTTACGCTCAACGGAAAAACCATCCAATACGATGGCGATCCAACCATGCCATTATTATGGTATGTACGTGACCTCGCCGAATTAACCGGTAGCAAATTTGGATGCGGTATTGCCATGTGTGGTGCTTGTACCATGCATGTCAACGGCCAAGCGACGCGCTCTTGCTCCTTACCGATGTCGGCATTGGACGGAGCCACAGTGGTGACGATTGAAGGCCTGTCTACGGCTGCCGGTGAAGCAGTAAAAGAAGCCTGGCAAGAACATGACGTAGTGCAATGCGGGTACTGCCAATCTGGACAAGTCATGCAAGCTGCTGCTTTATTGGCGACCAACGCCATGCCAACAGACGAGGATATTGATGTGGCAATGCAAGGCAATGTCTGTCGTTGCGCCACTTATCATCGTATTCGCACTGCTATTCATGCTGCTGCCAAAAAACTGGAGGCTTGATAATGACTCGCTCCCCCACACTGTCACGCCGCGCCTTACTTCGTGTCACCGCCATTGCAGGCACTGGCTTTATGATCGGCTGCGAAGACCCCTCTGTCGTAGACGACAACACTAATAGCGCATCCGATACAAATACAAACATAGATACCGCACCATTAACCTTTAACCATTTTATTAACATCAGCACCGACGATACTGTCACCGTTGTTGTTAAACATTTAGACAAAGGTCAGGGTGTTACAACAGGGTTACCCGCCATTGTTGCAGAAGAATTAGGGGCGCGGTGGGATCAAATGCGTTGGCAATACTCCCCAGCCGACTCGACTCGTTATAACAATCTTTTTTGGGGGCCTGTTCAGGGAACTGGTGGCTCTTCATCCATCGCCAATTCATGGAAACAGCTTCGTACTGCCGGTGCCGCTGCGCGCGAAATGATCATTAATGCAGCGGCAAAAGAATGGGGTGTTCCTGCTACTGAAATTACCGTGTCCAACGGAAAAGCTCAGCACTCAAGTGGAAAAACCGCCAGTATTGGTGAACTCGCGATTGCGGCAAGTCAAATAACACCACCGACAGAACCTAAATTAAAACTTGCTCGAGATTTTAAGCTTATCGGCGTAAACGCTTCCGGCAAACTGCCCCGTATGGATAGCAAAGAAAAAAGCACCGGCACAGCACAATACACTATTGATGTGAAACGGCCGAATATGTTGAGTGCGGTCATGGCACACCCACCACTCTTTGGCGCCACCGTTAAACATGTTGATGATACCAAAGCCCTGCAAATAGAAGGGGTAGAGCATGTTCTTACCACACCTCGTGGTGTTGCCGTCGTCGCAAAACACCACTGGGCAGCCCTAAAAGGGCGAGAGGCTTTAACCATCGAATGGGATGATTCAGCCGCTGAAAAACGCAGTAGTGATGAATTGACTGCTTATCTACAAAAGGTGGTTTCTGAACCCATGACAGCGGTTCGAGAAGAAGGGGATATCAAAAAAGCCTTCAATGAAAGTAGCAAAACCATTGAAATGACATTTGATTTTCCCTATTTAGCTCACGCCACTATGGAACCTATGAACTGTGTATTGCAGCTAAAAAATGGGGAATGTCACATCTGGACTGGTAGCCAAGTACCCACATTAGACGTAGGTACTGTCGCGGCCATCACTGGAATACCTCCAGAAAATGTTCACCTCCACGTTCAATTTGCCGGAGGCAGTTTTGGTCGTCGTGCCGTACCTGACAGCGATTACGTTGCCGAAACCGCAATGATCGCTAAAGCCCTAGGCAAGACCAACCCCATTAAACTTCAATGGACGAGAGAAGACGATATGCTTGGCGGGCGCTATCGCCCTATGGCACATCATCAATTTCAGGCCAGCCTCGATAATAAGGGAAATCTCACAGGATGGCACCAACGAGCAACCGCGCAATCCATACTAAGAGGCACCCCTTTTGAAGCCATGATTTCCGGTGCGGTGGACGATAGTTTAACCGAAGGTGGAAAACAGCTTCCCTATTCGGTACCCAATATCACCGTTGAAGCTGCAGAGGCCGAAATTGGTGTGCCCGTGTTGTGGTGGCGATCTGTGGGACACACGTTTAACGCTTACTCTACAGAAGTATTTCTCGACGAAATTGCCCACGCTAGCCAACAAGACCCAGTAGAGTTGAGAAAAAAACTCTTAACCAAACACCCCAAACATAAAAAAGTGTTAGAACTCGCTGCGGATAAAAGTAATTGGGGCAGTGCTTTACCCTCCAACACCGCACGAGGTATTGCCCTTCATGAGTCATTTAATACCGTGGTAGCGCAAGTGGCCGAAGTCACTCTCAATGGCGATGGCAGTTATCGAGTAAACAAAATCACCTGCGCCGTAGATTGCGGAATTGCGGTGACCCCCGATGTCGTCAAAGCCCAATTAGAAGGCGGAATCGGGTATGGTCTCAGCGCCACCATGGGAGAAGCCATTACATTAAAAGAAGGCCGCGTTGAACAAAACAACTTTCACACTTACCAACCGTTGCGCATCAACCAAATGCCAGAAATTGACGTCCATATTGTGGAAAGTAACGAAGCCCCAACCGGAGTGGGAGAGCCAGGCACCCCACCTGCAGGGCCCGCCGTTGCCAATGCATTAAGAGCATTGACTGGAAAAGCCATTACTCAACTGCCAATTGGACCAAGCGTCACCACATAGGGCCTGAGAGAAAAGAGAAAAGAGAAAAATAGATTAATACCGACGACAGATTATCGTCACGCTCCACTTCCCTTAGGCACGGAGGCTTTATAACCTCTGGCCTTAAGGGAAATACGAAACCTACCGACCATTCATCACGTATCAATTACTGATTCAGTGCCGATAATTTTCGTTCATACCGCGCTCGATCATACACCTCCGCCACCTCAGCCGCTTTGGTTAAGCTTCGCAAGGCTCGCTCATGATCCCCCAGCTGGTGCATGATTTGCGCCTGTAAATGGTAAAAACGATGCTCATCTTGATTCAAGGTAATAGCATTTTGAATCTTCGTACGTGCCTCATTCCAACGTTGTTGGTCATAGAATCGCTTCGCCAAATAGTATTGGTAAAATGGATTTTTAGACTGGTGGAAACGCACTAACCTCTCATATTGCAATGCGTTTTCTGTCTCACCACGATTCTCATATAAATGCACTAAATTCATTGCCGGTGGACGATGGCTGGGCTTTAACATCAACGCGTGTTTGAAAGCAATTTCCGCCTCAACATCATGGCCAAGGCGGTTATAAAATACCCCAAAATTACTCCAGATAGCCGCATCACTGGGATTCAGTGTTAACGCCTTCTTAAAATACCCAAACGCCTTTTTATATTGATTTGCATTTAACGATTCCATAGCGCGGTTATTGTAATACTGAACCGTCAACTCTTGTTCACTTAACGTTGTTTCTGACACACCTTGGTTGTAGCTATTCATATCCAAATCAACAATGATTCGAGTTAAATGATTCACCTTCACCATGGCATTAACATGCCGGAATAACACAAATGTTTGATCGCCTTGCAAGTCCCACGTTAAAGGCACTTCAACTTCATTAATAAAGACCTTCAACCCTAAATATTTACCCATTGCATAATACAAAGCGGTAAAAGTGAGGCAATTTCCTTGCCGCTGATCAAAGGCTTCTGCTGCGGTTAATGTCAAATACGGCTGATAATCGAGTCCCAATGCACCGGGGTGAAGAATGGTTTGATGCAGAGTTTCGGCGCGATCGCCCTTTTTCAGCGCCCTTCCCACCATCAAATCGGCGTATCGCTTCATCTCTTCTGTTAATGCTAATGGGTTTTCTGAAGGGAGTTCAATCTCGTGTGCCGCCGAACCGAATAATGGCTCACCCGATAAAAGTACCTTTAACGCCTCGGCTTCTATGGGTGCGTGATGAACATGGGTACAGCTGATGAGAAAAAATGGCGTGAAAAACAATAAAACAATCCGCCGCAACGATGCGCACTCTCCGCAACGTGCAAACAAATGACTTAATAATAAAACAATGTCACTACCTCTGGCCATACAACTCATGAGCACCACCTTTAGCTGCCCACAGTTTACAACAATGCGCATTGCTTCATTACAATGCAATCGCATTAAAACTGAGGTTCTTTCAACGAATTATACTTATCACTCCGACTGTGATTCCGAACTTTTAAGAAACCCTTCAAACATGACACTTTCCTGTTGAAGTTGCTCTTTTTCTTGGTTTTCTTTAATCAATTTATTACAGAACTTTCGATAGCTTTCGGCTTTACTGGCCATTGTCGGTATTTTTTCAATGGCATTCGCTAGCAATGTATAAGCCTCAATAACGTATGTCGCTTCTTCATATCGCTTATGAAAATTATTCAATAATTTTGCTGTACTTTTAAAATCACCAGCATTATACAATGTGTGGGCCAAACTGATTCGCAATTCTGGATCTTCCGGCCCATAATTTGGCACTTTTTCAATAATGCTCCTAAACATCTTGGAGACAGCAAACTCTTCGTTTCGAGACATGAGTTTTGGAAGATAGTTATCAGAAAAGCGCGTAATTTCTGTTTGGCTACCAACCGCAAGCATTAAAGTTAAACACCGTTCCCACAGAACTGGACTGAGACTTTTGGGCAATAGTTGACGGTATACCTCCAGGGCAGATTCATACTCACCTTCTTTAACCAGCACTTCTATTCTGGCTTCTTGTATTTTTTGTTCACTACGAATCGTATCTTGCTGTGTAGAATCCGACGCATAAAAGCCCAATGCTTCCTGGTTTTGAAAAACCAAATACCCCAGCATATGAAAAATAATCACAAAATAATAACTGGATATTGTATTTTGAATAAAAAATTGAATATGGGGAAATGCATCGCCAACTAACGCATTCAATATTCCTATTGAACTGATCATGATGGCAATAAACGTTAATAAAACAATGTAAGAAATACCCGTTGATGCAACAAGCTGACTAATTCGGCCAAAATTCACTGCCTCTTTTAAGTCTTCGTCAATTGCCAATAAAATAAACACTGCAGGCAAAGCAATGACTTCCAGCAAAGCGACAACTATTGCAGCAGTAGGATGCACAAACATCGCCACAACGATGATCAATGCCACCGCAAGAATATTAACCCCAATGAGCTGGAGTAATAATTTAACACTACCGCTAAATCCTTCTCCCAACTCTGGAGGGTGCATTTTCCCCCCCGCTGTTTTTTGAAGGCAACTAAAAGCATAACGAGTTAACAACATCGTTGGCACGAGCAATAACAAAGGAAAATGAATAAATAATTGCGAAAGGAGCGACGTTCCAAAAATCGCCATTAAGGCATCTTTTGAAAAGCCATATCGATAAATAGACGGCAATTCTCGCCAAAAGGGGGCTACACTGTGTGCTGCCCCAAGGTGCTTCATGGTTTTATTACAAAGAAAGCATCGATGACCATGCTCATCACCCGTGCCACTGGGGTTCTCGTCACAACACTCGTCACAAGTGTAAATATTGCAGTGAGAACAAAAGAATCGTGACGATTTCAACGGATGATATTTGCAAGTACTCATCGAACAAATCCTCCCATTAATTCATCCGCCAAGCGATTGTATTCATTTTTTTTATGCAAAATGCCTTCTCTTTCATAATACCACGCCAGTTTTCGGGCCAACTTTGCCAAACTGGCTTCATGAGGTTGACGAGCCTTCAGGTATGTAAAAATAGATTCGGACAGTTCAACATCACAGGCATCCAATATACGTACTGCCATACTGACTTGATCTGCAGGCGAAATAGACGCTCTCTCTCGTTCAGATAGAGAGCGCCACAGCTTAGCTTGTGCTTTTCCTAAGCGGGTGCCTTTTTGTCGACTATGGATATTTTTTAACAAATAGTCTTTGAGCGATGTGCCACCAATAGCAACCATAATGTTTAATTGAATACTCATTAGCTCACTTTTTTGCCCGTGAGTTTCAATCATGTCAGCCACTAATTTCCGGGCAGATTCAAAACGATAATCGGCAATCGTACGATAGACACGATCTAACGCCACAAGATAATCATCAACGGATTGATCTTCTTCTATGTACTCCTGATCAATGGCGTGTTTATCATAATACTGCACAAGCAGCACCCCCACACCGCCGGCCAAAAAACCACCCAAATGGGCAGAATAAGCCACATTGGAATCGCTCGTGGTTAACCATTGCAATAGTTCACTGCCAATGTACACCGGCAATATTGCCAACGCCGGAGCACGAAAATACCCCACCAATACAAAGATAAAATAAAAGAACTCAATTTTACGAAGCTGAAACAACATGCAATACATGGCCATCACGCCAGAAATGGCGCCCGAAGCACCTACCAATGGGGTCGCATTTTCCTTCGTCAGTGACGCAAATAAACAATAAAACAACCCACCTGCCGCACCAGACACTATATATAATGCGAGAAAACGCCCATGGCCCAGCGCCGCTTCCACCGCAAAACCGCAGACAATCAGAAAAAGTAAATTCCCCAACAAATGCCCAACACCACCATGCAAAAATTGATGGCTAATCAGAGATACCACACTCAGGTTATCCACACTGAGGCCAAATGCCCGTGAACTGACTTTATTCACCGCCGCATTGACTTCCTCTCTCGCCAATTGCCACTGCTTAACGCCTCCTGCAGGCTTATACAGCGTGAGATTCTCTTCCAAAAATTCGTAAAAGCGCTGATCAAACATCAGCTCCAAAGTGAATTCTTCGGGGAAAGATTCTCGGTACTCGATAATGTCTTCAATAGGGGAGTCATGGTAGCGCAACCAATAATCTTGATAAGGTTTCCATTCGACATTTAACAGCTCATGGGTACGGTAAATCTCCAGCGCAGTCTCCATACGCCGAGAGTCCCCCCATTGGTACAACATAAAAACCAATAGATTCAATAACACCAAGACACACAAAACAACGGGCGGTTTTTTCCAATCAATTTTTTTTTCTGTGGGTAATATAATCATTCTCTGTAACAGCCTTTAACAGAGTCAATGAATCGCAAAATAGATCTCTCAAATAATGGAAACAGACCTACACATTGCATTAGTAATTTAGTGTTTTGTTACACCTCGCTAATGTCGGGCCTTAAAAACTTATATCGCCTTAAAAATGACGCGAATATCAACACAACAATTCATAACTTTCTTTTTAGTACTCTACTGATAACCATAGCAGCAGGCCAATTACCACGCTGACACAGGCAGAATAACTGAGTTCATTAGGTTTGTCTTATGTACTAAAAGCTACTTCCACAACACGGTACTGATAATGATGTACTTGGAAGTTGGAATCAGGCGGCGTGAAAAGATAGAAAGACAAAAAATGGTAGGCAGGCTCATCAAGGAAAGAATGATGACTGGATTTCCTTGATGAGAACAGGCTGGGTTTAAATAGATTTACTGCGTAAAACTGCTGCGTTCAACTGACTTGCCCGTATCCAACCAGCGGTTAAGCTCCATGATATCCGCCGGATTCAAAGTACCTGCGGTTTGTTTAAGGTTGAGAGTATTCAGGACATAATCGTACAGCGCATTGTAGTAATTACTGCGCGCCTGGAAGACACCTTGCTGAGCATTCAAAACATCCACAAAATCACGCGTCCCCACTTCATAACCTGCTTGGGTCGCCTCCAGCGAGCTTTCACTGGAGATAATTGCCTGTTTGCGAGCAGAAATGGTCGCCACATCCGTCACAACATTAAGGTGCTGAGAACGGGCCGACTGAATGGTTTGGCGCTTTGTTTGCAGATATTGCTCTTGAGCTTGCTCATAACGCCTCGCCGCTTGTCGGCGTGAGGCACTGATATTACCACCAGAGAACAACGGCAGATTCACATTTAAACCGATGGTCTCGACACTCTGATCATACAATCCAAGGTAGATGTTTTGATCATCATAGGTATAACTGGCCGATATTGTAGGCAGATGGTTACTGGTGGCCGCACGCGAGCCTTGACGCGCCGCATCCGCTGCCAATTTGGCCACTTTCAAAGCATTGTTATTACCTAAGGCAAACTCAACCCACTCTTGACGATCTACTGGCTCAGGTGGTTGAACAGGAAAATCCTCTCCCAAAGGCTGGACGTCGGTATACACCTCACCAGTGAGTACCTCTAACGCTTCAAACGCAACACCAAGATTATTTCGGTTACCCAATGTGTCCGCACGGGCACCGTCATAACTGGCACGCGCATCGTGTACATCGGTAATAGCTGTCAAACCCACTTCAAACCGCTGTTTGGTTTGCTCTAATTGATGCTTTAACGCACGCTCTTGAGCGATGCTGTTTTCTAATACATCCGCTGCGCGTAGCACGTTGAAATAAGCTTGAGCAACACGAATAATAAACGCCTGCTGATCGGCTGCAAATTGCATCTTCGCCTGGTCAGTGGTCGCTGCCCCTTGTCGATACGTAAACCACGCATTCATATCAAACAATGTTTGCGTTAAGTTTGCCCTATAAATCGTTCCTTCTCTTTCTTGGTTAAAACGGTTCAGAAAAAGCGGGTCAGGATTAGGGTTTTGGCTTTCTGTTATCTGGTCTTGATAAAGAGCTTGAGCGGTTAATTGGGGTAATAAAGCCGACCTTGCCGTATTGACCGCCTCCAAACCCGCTTTATAAGCGGCTTCATCCGCCTTTAGCTGATGTTCAAATTGCAGTGCTTGATCGTAAACTTCTTGCAAAGTCGTTGCACTGACATCAAAGCCGCAAATAAGCGCTGTGGCAAAGACGCTCGTTTTCTTCCAAAACTGTTTTCGTATGGCTTGTTTCCAATACATTGATGTCATCATAGGTTATTGGCCCAATAATTCTGTGTAATTCAAAAGCGAAAGACGATTGTAAAAAACGCTAGGGAAAGACCTTATTTATGGGGATTCGTTCACCCAACCACAAGGTATAAAGTATACGGAGGCAACCATTACAGCCGTAATCACGCTGACCACTCCTTGTCGTTGCAACAATTTCCGTCCCCACAGCACACGACATTGTTGGTTGAGACTAGCACTTTATAATAAGAAGTGCGTCATGAGGAGAAAGGTATAAGCCGCAATGATTGAATCAACAGCATGGCAACAATACCTGAGCCTCTCAGAATAATCTTGCCAATTCTTTCGTATCGTTTCTTCTGCATCAACGGCGATTGGCGCCATTTTGTCATCGTTCGGCGCGTAAACACAGAGTATCAACTGCTTTAAACAAAGAATAGCTTTCTTGAAAATGAGACGATTTGAATACTCGAATATAGACGAATAAAAAGAGTGGCGATGCCCGTCACTCAAAATACCGATGCACTCTGACTACACTCGTACAATAATCCCCAAATACGATAACTATCCACTAAAATAGCACCGACACAAAAACAACATATAACTTTTAAAGATGCGAGAACACATTGACTGAATTTCACAATAAGGATGTAGAAATCATCCAAGAAGAAATCGTCTACAACGGTTTTTTTAAAATGATCGCCAAAACACTGAAGCATCGATTATTTGGGGGAGGTTGGAGCCCACCGATTCGCCGGGAGTGCTTTCAGCGAGGAGATGCCGTAGCCGCCATCCTCTACGATCCGCATCAAGATACTATTGGATTTATTGAACAATTTAGAATTGGAGCCCTAAATTCCAAAAACGGACCTTGGTGTTTAGAGGTCGTCGCAGGGATGGTTGAAGCCGGTGAGACGCCTGAAAATACGCTCAAAAGAGAATTAATTGAAGAGGCAAGTTTTACCCCCGAACGTTTGATTCCTATCTGCGAATACTTTTCAAGCCCTGGTGGCTGTGACGAAGTATTGCATGTGTTTTGCGCTATTGGTGATTTACGGCATACTGGAGGAATTCACGGTTTAGAATCAGAGTCGGAAGACATCAAAGTTCATGTTCAACCGGCAGAGTGGGTATTTGAAAACCTATATCGTGGCAGATTTAACAATGCCGCAACGCTCATTGCTCTACAATGGTTAAAATTGAATAAAATGGCACTAAATTAGACATAATTTGGTTGAAATGTCGCCACAATCGAGACAGCATTAACGTTTTTTTACGGAGTACCTTGTTAGCATGCAAAAGCGCTACGTTGTCGATTTACGTCATCAGCAAGCAGAGTGTGATGCGAACTACGTTCGACTGACACGGCTTTTGCATGGAATGCCAGAAAAACAAGAGTGGGAATATGCCGTTGAGGGCTCGCACAGCCAAGTGGCCGAGCGAGTCAGCCTTCGAGTCATTGAATCCGCACCTTATACCTCAACCATTGAGGTTAAACAGGTCGAATCACCCCACCAATGGTCGAAAGCGACCGTGTTGAAAGTAAGAATGTATCACGATGCCCAAATGGCAGAAGTCGTGGCTTGGGACAAGCACTGGAATACTCGCTCACGTTATGAATATCCGAATCCCCGGATGTACCAACGGGACGAAAAAGCCCAATTCAATAAATTTTTGGGTGAATGGTTATCGTGTTGCTTATCCCAAGGTAGGGTCGTACACACTTTTGCGATATCTGAAGACAGCTAATTGGCACGTTTGCATAGCGCAAACGTGCATCAAAATCAGCCAGCGTATGTTTACAAAAATCAGCGTACAGAAAAACAACGCAGCACTAGGCCAATATTCAGGTATCCGAAATCGCGTCGAAAAATTCGAGCAAGGAACGAGATAATGGGCAATTCAGCTACAACACACAAAGTGATTCAAATCACTGACCCCCATCTAGGCAGGGAGCACGGGGACGAATTACTGGGTCTTAACACTGACGAAAGCCTGTCTGATGTTCTACTGGCACTCGTCGACGGCGACTTAGTGGTTGCCAGTGGCGACATCTCCAATGACGGCAGCGCAGAATCGTATCGTCGCTTTGTTGATACCGTTACCACCCAAATTCATTGCCCGCTAGTTTGTTTACCCGGTAACCATGACGACGATGAAGTTATGCAGCGCGTCATGGGGCCTGCGGTTATGAATCGTATGATCATCATGGGTAAATGGATTCTAATCATGCTGAACTCACGGGTTCCAGGTTTTGAACATGGTGACCTGACCGACAGCGAACTGCAATTTCTCGACAGCATCTTAAGTAAGCACCCAAACTACCATGCGATGGTCTTTTTGCACCATCAGCCTGTACCTGTGGGTAGCGCCTGGATTGACCAATATGTCGTCAGACGCGCTGAAGAATTCTTTCAAGTCATCGATAAGCACAGCAACGTTCGCATTATCTCTTGGGGGCATGTACATCAGGACTTTCATCAGGTGCGAAACGGCGTAGACCTCTATGCAAGCCCCTCTACGTGCGTACAGTTCAAGCCTGATTGCGATGACTTTACCATTGACCCCGCCATGCCTGGCTACCGCACTTTCGATTTACTGGATGACGGCACTCACAGCACCGCTATTGAGCGAGTCATGGAAAAGACCTATAGCATCGATTTCGCATCAAACGGATATTAGTAGTTGGGCAATTAATCGTTAAACAATTGCAGTTAGACTATCAGCTATTAGACTATCAGCAGTTAGACAATACGCTGGTAGTGAGAGAGCAAACTCTCTAATTCAGTATATAAGCACTAACTACCTGTATTGCACACCAGATTAGTACGATCACAAGAGGCTCAGCCAGGATAATGGCTGGGCCTCTTTTCGTTTTTGAGTATACTAATAGCCAACAGTTAGCGAGGGTTAAATGTCAACACTACTCTATATCCATGGTTTTTTAAGCTCACCATCTTCTTTTAAATCACAGCAATTCAAGCAGTGGTTGACACAACACCGACCAGATATTCACTTTGAGTGCCCTCTGCTACCGCCCTACCCTGCACAAGCGCATCAAATTCTCGACAACATTATTACCCAAAGCGCCGAGCGGCCCATCTACCTCGTGGGCAGCTCAATGGGAGGGTTTTGGAGCACATATTTTGCCGAAAAATATAACCTGCCCGCCGTATTGGTAAATCCTGCGTGCGCGCCCCTCACGCTCATGCCCTCCTACGTCGGGATAGAACTAAAAAACTTTCATACAGAAGACACTTACCTTTTAAACGACTCCCACCTGAAAGAACTCGCAGAATTCGTCATTGAAGAACCTCAGCGCATACCCAATTATTGGGTGCTACTGCAAACGGGCGATGAAACATTGGACTACCGGCTGGCTGAAAAAAAATACCGCAAATGTAAAGTCACAACTGAAGATGGGGGCGATCACAGCTTTGCCGGGTTTGAACGATACTTTGAAAACATCATACGCTTTTTCGAAGACATACACAGCGCCCGCTAGCAACATGACATAACCCATAGCACCCCCCATAATGCAAAATCAAAGACAACGCACGAATCATTAGGACCCTTGTATATGAGTAAGTACACCGCCCAGGATATCGAAGTATTAACAGGCCTAGACCCAGTAAAGAAACGCCCAGGCATGTATACCGATACCACTCGCCCAAACCATCTTGCTCAGGAAATCATTGATAACTCTGTGGATGAGGCCTTGGCGGGCCATGCCAAAACCATTCACGTTGTGCTGCATAAAGATCAATCCATGACCGTTGCCGACGACGGACGCGGCATGCCTGTCGATATCCACCCAGAGCAAGGGAAACCCGGTGTAGAAGTCATTTTGTCCACTCTGCATGCCGGAGGAAAGTTCTCAAACAAGAATTATCAATTCTCTGGTGGATTGCACGGTGTGGGCGTAAGCGTTGTAAATGCGCTATCGAAAATACTCGAAGTCACCATCAAACGTGATTCAAAAGTTTATCGTATTGGTTTTCAGGGCGGTGCCAAAGCGATAGATTTGGAAGTCATCGACGAATGTTCCAAGCGTACAACTGGTACCAGCGTTCGCTTTTTACCAGACCCACAATATTTTGATTCTTCGAAATTTTCTGTCTCTCGCTTAAGGCACGTCTTACGCGCAAAGGCGGTGTTATGCCCCGGTTTAAAAGTTATTTTTAAAGACGAACAAAGCGGCGAAAAAGACGAATGGCTCTACGAAGACGGCTTAAAAGATTACCTCCTCGCCTCCACGCAAGGGTGGGAAACGCTACCCAATGAACCTTTTATTGGCAGCTTTAATGGCGAAACTGAAGCAGCCGACTGGGCCGTGCAATGGCTACCGGAAGGGGGCGAACTCACCCAAGAAAGTTACGTCAACCTTATTCCCACCGCGCAAGGCGGCACCCACGTCAATGGATTACGAACCGGCTTGCTGGAAGCCCTTCGTGAATATTGTGAATTCCGTAATTTATTGCCCCGAGGCGTAAAACTCACCCCCGATGATTTATGGTCAAACTGCTGTTACATTCTCAGTTCAAAACTCGCCGACCCACAATTCTCTGGCCAAACAAAAGAACGCTTATCTTCGCGAGAAGCAGCAGCCTTTGTTTCCGGCGTGGCCAAAGACGCCTTCAGTTTATGGTTAAATCAGCACACCGAAGAAGGCGATAAAATCGCAGACTACTGTATTGCCAATGCACAAAAACGTGTTCGCTCCAGTAAAAAAATCGCTCGTAAAAAAATTACCCAAGGCCCTGCTCTCCCTGGAAAATTGGCCGACTGCTCCAGCGGCGAACCGGAGCGTAGTGAATTATTTTTGGTGGAAGGTGACTCCGCAGGTGGTTCTGCAAAACAAGCCAGAGATCGAGAGTTCCAAGCCATCATGCCTCTACGGGGTAAAATTCTAAATACATGGGAAGTTGACAGTGCAGAAATTCTCGCCAGCCAAGAAGTGCACGACATCTCTGTCGCCATTGGTGTTGACCCGGGTAGCGATAATTTAGATGGTCTTCGATACAATAAAATTTGTATTCTGGCCGACGCCGACTCCGACGGCCTTCACATTGCCACCCTACTGTGTGCTTTATTCCTAAGGCACTTTCGTCCACTTATTGCCGCCGGACATGTCTACATCGCCATGCCCCCACTTTACCGTGTGGACGTAGGTCAAGATGTTTATTACGCCTTAGACGAAAGCGAGAAGAACGGCGTGCTAGACCGAATTAAAGCAGAAAAGAAAAAAGGAAAAGTCAACGTACAACGATTTAAAGGCTTGGGTGAAATGAACCCCATGCAACTACGTGAAACCACCATGGACCCAGACACCCGCCGCTTAGTTCAATTAGTATTAAACCCCGGTGACGATACCAATCAAGTCATGGACATGTTATTGGCGAAAAAACGCTCCAGCGATCGAAAGGTATGGCTAGAAGAAAAAGGCGATATGGCTGAGGTGGTTTGATCGTGTCGCTTAATAATTAATTTATCTAATTAGGTAAAAGTTAATCCCCCTTCTGCATTAGTTAGGGGATTAATTTATAAGCTCTTTTTATACAGAGGTTATTGGAGAGTGAGTGAATTATTGATCATGGATGTGTCAACCTCTACTGGTTCACCGTTATCATCCACAATGGTTATGCTTGTAAGTTGTACCTCAAAATCAACCGGAGCGTCTGAGTCGGTATTATCTTGATCAAAAGGGTTATTCGTTTCTCCACCACAAGCGGTGAGCAGCGTAATAGCGGAAAAAATGATAGAAAGCAGTGTAATTTTCATTAGCCTATCCTTTTTATTGCATATCATAAATGATGAAGAATCGAGAAAAACCGTTTTCAAGAGTCAGTGGTTCACTCAACTGAAAAGTCAGTTCGCGATTTCCTGCGGTAAATTCTTCGATGCTAATTTGCTCGTCACTGGAGTTGATATCAATGGCGCCATTTTTATCGCGGTCGTAATACAAATAGGCACCTTGAATATTATCGGACTCAGAAATGTCACCACTGTTGGCAATGGTCATGGTATATAACTTGGCAGACACTGAATTGACGGTAATGCCAAAGTGAAGCACGGGCTGTTTTCCTGAAGACCGGTTCAGTAATTGGTTGATGATAAAATTGGACAGGCGGATATCAATCGTATCGCTTGAGTCTGAGTCTCCGTCATTAGGGATGTTTCCACCCTGATCAGAATCCCCATCTTCTGAATCGGTATCGCCGTCATCATTAACTGGATCATTGTCTCCTGGCTGGTCGTTCCCTGGATTATTGTCTGCTGGTTGATCGGTTCCTGGATTGTTGTCTCCTGATTGATCGTCTCCTGGTTCGTTGTTATCGCCATCCGGGTTGTCATCGTTGTCATTGGGGGTGTCGTTATTGTCAGGCTGATATATAACGGCCTCAGTATCATTAATGAATAACCAGCTTTGATAATTTCTGCGGGCATAAAGCGCATTTAATGGTTCAGGAGGGTATCGGGTCGTCCACTCGTCATTATGCAGTTTTAAGCCATAGCTCAGGTTTTGCTGAAAACTGAAAGCAACACCATTCTTCCCTAACGTTTTATCGGTATACGTAAATTCAATATGTTGTGCCTCAGAAAGCCCTCTGATTGGGCAACTTATTTCAGCATCAAAGTATTGATTGTCTGGCCATTGAGCGGGGTTGCTGAATTCTGCCCAGTCTTCATTTGGCCAATCAATTTTTAATTGAAGGCCATCAAATGTTTTATTGTCTTCACAAATACGGTGATATTTATCATTAAAGTAAGAAAAATCTTTCTCATATTTCAGATAAATTTTGGGGCCATTGTGGTAGTCCATAACCTTAATGAGCATTTCATTATCCTCCATTTTGGAAGATAATCCGTTTGAATAACCGGAAAGTGAACTGGCGTGATAATGATCCGTACGGCTTAAATCCATGATGTATCGATAGATGTTTTCATTTTCTAACCAGTGCTCTCCTTGGTGAGACGGGTTTTCCACTTGGCTGACACCTCGTTGTAAATGAAAGACCGATTTGAATATTCCGGTGTCGCTCACATACCCCAGGTATGTCCACTTTTTGCCGTCGTCATCCACTTCACAATAGACTTGTTGATCACTGAATGTGTCGCGAGATATGGCATAAATACCGCTGGTGGTAATATCTAACGCTGAACAGTTGGAGCCTGTTTGATTGGCTTTTATGTCTTCAATTATTTGCGGGGTGGGCCAACTTGAGGTATTGATTTGTTGCGACAATGCTTCATCGACATCGGCAATGTTGGGTGTTGTCATTTCTTTTTTATTATCGACGATCGAGACGATCATGGCGTCTACGTGCATTGGAATTTCGCGTCCCACTTCCTGATCATAGGTAAACCATAAATTATCAAACCAGGCGAAAGGGTAAGAAATATGTTCTTCTTTTACTGTGTGATAACGTCCGTTATCTTGTTCTTTGAGAAAGCGAATATTGGTATGAATATTCTTTCCTACCCATAGAGAATCGGCCTTGTTGGCTTGATCAATGGTTAATAAAACCGATATTGGAATTAAACCTTCGTTATTTTCGTCAAGGCAGATGGGTGGGTGAATGGCGCTGCCGGTAAAGTATTCTTCTGGATTTTGTTCTCGATATCGTGCTTGGTCGCCTTTGTTGCCGTTAAAGAGTGATAAATCGGCGTTGGGATCATCCATAAAAATAACGCAATTATCGGGGTCTTCTATTTGATACTCTTGCAAGTGAGCGTTACCTAGAATGTTGTCCTTTAAATAAGGCAAGCAAGACATGGCATTGGCGCCCCAGAAGATATTGAGATAACCATCGTCAATAAAAAAGTGAGTGCTTGGACACTGAATATTGTCTGGGTCTTTACGTTTATTCCATATAAATCTCAAAGCATGTTTATCTTCTTCTTGTAATTCTTCATGCATTTTCATCATAGAGGGTGGGCGTCCACCCTGTATGGACATACCTTTATAATCGTCTGCTAAACCAAGAGTATGGCCGTACTCGTGTAGAAAAATGGTGTAGAAGCGTTCAATGTTATCGAAATGGCTTTCTGTGGGGCCCAGCGAGAAAGGGCCGCCATTAAATACTGTTCCACCGTGAATATTAATCATCACCGGGTGTACAGTGAGACCAGACTCAAGTTGATGCCGTTTATTACGGCAATCGTCTTCTGCTACTTCAGTATAAAAAGTAATACGTTCGACGGGCCACTCCGCTCCCAATGCTGCTTTTGTATGCGCATTCCATTCATTAGCGACTTTATTCGCTTCAGACAAAAAACGAGTTGCCTCAGGTGTATTTTGCTTTTCTTGTGGTATGCACATTGGGTAGCGAATATTGGCTTGCCCGCTTGCATTGGCCACCTCTTCGTACTGGAATAAGATGGAATATTGATTTGGATCGCTGGTTCCCACAAAGGCGTGTATCTGGCCGACGAACAGGAATAAAGAGGAGAACAGCATTTTCCTCTTTAAAAAATGATTCTTTAACTTCATGTTTTTACCTTTTTTGTTTTGATAAATGTCGGTAGGTTAGTTTTTGCAAATGGTGTTTTTAAGTGTGTATTGAGATAACCGTTTGTGATGAATATGTTTAATCAAAGTCAGAAATAGAAAAGAGAATGAGTGCGCACATCAGAGGTATTGATACTGAATTGACTTCACAAAAATCAAGAAATACAACGAAAGAATTAGTGCTGTTTTTCAATCTCTACTACTTTTGGCCTATACATTAATGACAGCATTAGTAAAGAAGCATTAGGACAACTTAGCCACATGCCATAGCAACATTAACAAACAAAACATAATGACTGGCAGGATTGAAAACGGAGAATTTTTAGAATAAAAGGAAGCTGAAATACCCTTCGAAGATTCGAAGGGTATACTGAAATAATGGTGGGCTTTGAATTATAATCTATCCACCCAAGCCCAATCTGTTCTGGCTCGATTTTTCACAGGAATAATCTGTTGATTTTGAAAGGTCATTGAGTAGGGAGAATTAAACATATTGCCATTATTGTTATTTAACATATGATCTGTTCTTTCAAAACCATGATAGATGGGTTGATGCAAACCTTGCATTAAAGGTGAATTACTTACATTTTTTTCAACCTTAAAAAATAAATCCAATTTGGGACCGTGCATTGCATTGCAAGCAAAAAAACTGTAACACCAAGGAAGTATCAAAATTTCTTCATCCCTCAAACTATTGCGAGCATGCATTTTCAAGGTAGCAACTTGCCAATGATTTTCTTCACCGAAGGTTCCTGTGTCGACGACCTTTACCTTAACAACTCCTCCGGGAAATTTCATTTTTCCAAAAGTTCTGTCATCCGAATTGATTTCAGCGGTACCTTCATAGATTTGCTGACTTGTGCGGTAGTCTTCAAGATAAAAATTTCGGTCAAAAGCAGTATTGTTTGTTTTCTCAATGATGTTTCCATGGCGCCCACTGAGAACTTTAAACTTGGTAAATCCCATTGTGCTGTATAAGTAGGCAATTAATGCAGTCCATGAGCCACCGGCATAAGAAATGGTGGTGTAGATATGATTTAGTGCCACCCAAGGAAATTTGGTGACAATAAGGTTACCACGATGCCTTATGTATTGTTCCTCTAAAATATAGGGGCTGGCTTCGCAGGTCCAACCATCATGAATAGCACTCGGATCTGTTCCTTTTCCTCTTAAAAGTTCTCGCATGATACTTTCCTTAAAATCAATATGAAACTTCCTTTATTTGGGTGTTAAAAACCACAAAGTGTCTGTTTTTGATTGAAGCGTTATTAAAGGTATTGCAATGATCTTTCGCTCAAGCATCAGGTCACTTGCTGTGGTGAGCGGATAATATTCAAACAATGCGGTTTTTAAAATTACATTTTATTACAGATCTGAGCATGATTTGACCTTAATATCTGATCAAAAAATTGACCTAATGGTTGAGAATTGAGGTTTCAACAATCTCTCTATAGAGTCTGCCATTAAATGGATTTCTTTTGATATATCGATGATTAATTTTATAGCTGAATGAGGTGTTAAGGTGGAAGATTGTCCTAATGTTGTTTCGGAGTGTTTTAATCCGATTGACGTGAATAAATTATTTAACGTTGGGGAGTCGCAGCACCGCCCTAAAATATTATTGCTGTATGGTTCTTTAAGAGACACTTCCTACAGTCGCTTGGTTACCGAAGAAGCCAGTCGAATTTTGGAATGCCTTGGGGCAGAAACCAAAACCTTTGATCCATCGGGTTTGCCTTTGCCCGATGACACGGACGAAACCCACCCTAAGGTGAAAGAATTACGTGAATTGGTTATGTGGAGTGAAGGGATGGTGTGGTGTAGCCCAGAACGCCATGGTGCAATGACGGGCATTATGAAAACGCAAATTGATTGGATTCCATTAGCCTTACAAGGCGTACGCCCCACACAAGGAAAAACCCTTGCGGTCATGCAAGTTTGTGGTGGTTCGCAATCCTTTAATGCCGTAAATCAAATGCGCATACTGGGGAGATGGATGAGATTAGTGACCATACCGAACCAATCTTCTGTGGCAAAGGCCTGGCTTGAATTTGATGATGAAGGACGTATGAAACCCTCCTCGTATTACGATCGCATTGTAGATGTCTGTGAAGAGTTAATGAAATTCACATTGTTATTACGAGGCAATAAAGACTATTTTGTAGATCGCTATTCCGAGCGAAAAGAAACGGCTGAGGAGTTTCGAAAAAGAATTGATCAGCGTACCGGCATTTAGTGTACCGCCTTTATTTTCGTTGTTATTTATTCGTTAAAATGAAAGTCATTTTAATAATGGACTTGACTTATTAAGAACGAGCTTGACTCAGGGTTGATTGATGATCAGCCACTTTATGTTATTGTTATGTTATAACGTAGCTTACAGAGGGTGATATGAAAAAGATTGGAATATTGGCGTTGGGTTGTTTATCCGCCATGGCGTTTGCCTCAGATAAAGGGGCATCCGATACAGAAAAAGACAACACTTTGCATCTTAATGACGTCTTCTCATTGGAATATGCCTCAGGTGTAGAGATCGATAATAGCGGTAAAACCACGTACTTTGTTCGACATTACATGGATATCCACTCCGATAAAAAAGCGGGCAATATTTGGAAGGTGGATGAAAAAGGTGGAATGCGACCAGTGACGAATGGTTTGCATAATGACTTTTCTCCTTTGTTATCCCCTAATGGTGATCGCTTAGCCTACATTTCTACCGCCAGTGGTAAGCCTCAAATTCATATTAAATGGCTTAATACCGGCGAAGAAACACAAATTACCCACTTAACCTCTTCACCGGGAAATTTGGCATGGTCACCTGATGGTAACCGGATTGCCTTTACGCAATACGTAAAAGGCGCTTCTAAGTCTCCGGTGGCTTTACCCGGAAAGCCGGAAGGGGCGAAATGGGCAAAGCCCGCAAAATTTATTGATGATTTGTATTACCGAGCCGATGGTGCAGGATATTTAACCGCAGGAAATACTCAGGTATTTGTTGTGCCTGCCGATGGTGGTGCGGCACGGCAGATCACAGAAGGCGAGTTTGATCATGGTGGCAAGCTAAGTTGGTCGAAAAATGGCAAATCAATTTTCTTTTCAGCCAATCGCCATGAAAAGCATGAACTGGAACCATTAAATTCCGAAATTTACCGTGTTGATGTTAACACCGGCGAATTAACCATGTTGACGGATCGTTTTGGCCCAGATGCTTCTCCTGTGGTTTCTCCTGATGGAAAGTGGGTAGCGTATTTAGGGTTTGACGATACATTTAAAAATTACGAAAGTACGAATTTATACCTTATGAAGCCAGATGGTTCTGGTAAAAAATCATTAACCGATGATTTTGATCGAAAGATTGATGCAATCCAGTGGGCGGGTAATGGCAAAGGGCTTTATATTTTATACAAAGATAAAGGCGATTCTAAACTCGATTATCAACCCATAAAAGGAAAGCGAAAAACCGTTGTTGAACACATGGGCGGAACGGCCTTTGGTCGCCCGTATACTGATGCGGATTTTGATGTGTCTAACAATGGCGTGGTTGCTTATACCCATTCGGATGTATTAAGGCCTGCCGATGTCGCCGTTAATAAAAACGGAAAAACCCGAGTGCTCACGCAATTAAATGAAGATGCATTGGCGCATAAGGCGCTCGGTAAAGTGGAAGAGATTTGGGTAAAATCTTCTGCTGATAATCGTGATATTCAAGGTTGGTTGGTGTACCCAGCGAATTATGAAGAAGGCAAAAAATACCCGTTAATTTTGGAAATTCACGGTGGGCCTGTGGCCAGTTATGGACCGCATTTTTCGACCGAAATTCAATTAATGGCGGCAAAAGGCTACGCCGTTTTGTATATGAACCCAAGAGGCAGTGATTCTTACGGTACCGAGTTTGCGCAAACGATCCATCATAATTATCCAAGCCAGGATTATGATGATTTGATGAGCGGTGTTGATGCGGTTTTGAAAAAAGGGTTTATTAATGAAAACGAACTCTTTGTTACCGGTGGTTCTGGCGGTGGTACATTAACCGCATGGATTGTTGGCCATACAGATCGCTTTGCCGCAGCCGTAGTCGCTAAACCCGTGATTAATTGGTACAGCTTTGTTCTAACGGCGGATTACTATCCCTTTTTCTATAAATATTGGTTTGGTAAAAAGCCTTGGGAAGATATCGAACATTACATGAAGCACTCTCCTATTCAGTATGCGGGTAACGTCACAACACCGACCATGTTGTTAACCGGTGAAGCGGATTATCGGACGCCGATTTCTGAAACCGAACAATTTTACCAAGCGTTAAAAATTAATGAGGTAGAAACGGCAATGGTTAGAATTCCGGATTCTTCACATGGGATCTACCGTCGCCCCAGTAATTTAATGTCTAAGGTGGCTCATATTCTTTGGTGGTTTGATCAATACAAAGAGTCATCCGAAGAGGATACTACCGAGAAAAAATAGAAGCCCTGCATAGGTGATATAGAGAGGAACAAAAAAGCCATCGAAGTATGATGGCTTTTTTGGGCTCCTAAATTTTATCAGCTAATGGTGCACTGATAAGACAACAGCATAATCAGGGAATTGGAATGGGGTTTGGAACGAGTGGATCGGTGCCTAATGCGAATTCACGAAGGTTAGTTAGGTGATCCCCATCATAATCCTCGAATACGTCTTCGCGATTGTGATCATTCAACCCAAAGCGCTCTTCCCACTCACGCGGTAAACCATCACCATCTTCATCCACAGTGTATTGAGGATTTAACGGCGCAAAGTCTTCACCATCGAGCACGCCATCCTCATCCGAGTCTGGGTGGTTAGGGTTTGTGCCTAGCGCATATTCCTCGGCGTTGGATACACCATCGCCATCACGATCTTCGATGGCATCATTACGCCATGGTTCTAGTCCATTTTGGTTTTCCCACTGATCGGGCAGGCCATCGTTATCGGAATCGATGGTGTACTCAGGGTTGGTTGGCGCGATGTCTTCCCCATCGAAAACGCCATCTTGGTCACTGTCCGGGTTTTCTGGATCCGTGCCGGCTAGGAACTCTGCCAGATTGGTCAGCCCATCTCCGTCGAAGTCGTCATTGGCGTCTTCAGGGTGGATGTCTTCCAAGAAGTGGAACGTCACTTCATAGGCTTCGGGCAAGCCATCCTGATCGAAGTCGTGACGATAAGTAGGGTTTAATGGGAAAGCATCTTCACCGTCGGGCGTACCATCTTGATCGGAGTCCAAACGATCTGGGCTGGTGCCCAATTGGTATTCCTCAAGAGTATAGTTAAGCCATCCTGATCGCGGTCTTCGTCGGCATCCCATGCAGCGTGAGGGTCGTAAAGGTAAGTCCGCTCCCAACGATCGGGCAGTCCGTCGTTATCGGAGTCGCGATCGCGTGTGGCGTCGGTGGGCCAAGAATCTTCCGAATCGTTCACACCATCATTGTCGGTATCGAACGCTTGTGGGTTGGTACCTAAGGTAAACTCACGGACATTGGTGAGTTGGTCCCCATCGTCATCTTGGTAAGCGTCGTCACGAAAATGATCATTAAGGTAGTAACGCTCTTCCCACTCACGCGGTAAACCATCGCCATCTTCATCCACAGTGTATTGAGGATTTAACGGCGCAAAGTCTTCACCATCGAGCACGCCATCCTCATCCGAGTCTGGGTGGTTAGGATTTGTGCCTAGCGCATATTCCTCGGCGTTGGATACACCATCACCATCACGATCTTCGATGGCATCATTACGCCATGGTTCTAGTCCATTTTGGTTTTCCCAATGATCGGGCAGACCATCGTTATCGGAATCGATGGTGTACTCAGGGTTGGTTGGCGCGATGTCTTCCCCATCGAAAACGCCATCTTGGTCACTGTCCGGGTTTTCTGGATCCGTGCCGGCTAGGAACTCTGCCAGATTGGTCAGCCCATCTCCGTCGAAGTCGTCATTGGCGTCTTCAGGGTGGATGTCTTCCAAGAAGTGGAATGTCACTTCATAGGCTTCGGGCAAGCCATCCTGATCGAAGTCGTGACGATAAGTAGGGTTTAATGGGAAAGCGTCTTCACCGTCGGGCGTGCCATCTTGATCGGAATCCAAACGATCTGGGCTGGTGCCCAATTGGTATTCCTCAAGGGTAGTTAAGCCATCCTGATCGCGGTCTTCGTCGGCATCCCATGCAGCGTGAGGGTCGTAAAGGTAAGTCCGCTCCCAACGATCGGGCAATCCGTCGTTGTCGGAGTCGCGATCGCGTGTGGCGTCGGTGGGCCAAAGATCATCAGCATCTGATGTGCCATCACGATCGGTATCGAAGACTTGAGGATTCGTGCCTAAAGCAAATTCCTCAAGATTATTGACTTGGTCTCCATCGTCATCGCGAAGAGCATCTTGGTCGTTATTATCGTCTAAGCCAAAATTGTATTCCCACTCATAGGGCAAGCCATCATTGTCGTTATCAATACTGTATTGAAGTGAGAGAGGAAAGAGGTCGTCGAAATCATTGACGGCATCACCGTCGGTGTCCCATAAACAAGGATCGGTTCCCAGCAATAATTCATCCATATTGCTGAGGCCATCTCCATCTGAATCTTCAGATACTTCGATAAATGAACATTCATTGGTTACAGTTTGAGAAAAAACATTATCGGTTACTTGGGCAATGACAAGTGGACTGGCAAAAAAACCGAAGAAATAGTGAGCAAATAGAGCCTTACGCGATCCCTTATTGAACATAAATATTCCTTAATAGAAAGGTTGGAAAGTATGAAAAATACTCAATAAACGGTGTTCAAGAAAAAGTAATCATAACGTACTTTGAGTTGTAAATTAAAATTTACAAGATGTTTTTTGCGCCATTTTTTGAGAGCTTTTTAGACGGGATTTTTTGATTTTTATTCTTTGAACAAATTGTAAAAAAGTGTAATTAATTATTAGGTTTACTTTAAAAAATACGCCTTTGGAATTATTTAATGGCGAAATAATTTAATTTTTATGGGTCAGAGGTAAAACTCTATGGATTTCTATCAATTGATGATGAGATATGATTTTTTAAGGGAGAGTGGTGACTTCCAACCTTATGTACTCAAATAGAGCCAGCTTTTCACTGGCACTATTTGAGTAACATTATTTAAGCAATACGGTAAGTCTGATATTCAGTAATAAGCCAGTTACCTATTTGTCTTTTCCCGTATTTCTTTTAATCTCACTTTCATGCACTCTTGGTCGTCTTTGCATTCTTTTTTCGCTGCTTCAAACAAAGCTCTTTGTTTTTGAATGTACTCACCTCGACACGCTTCGTCGTTACCACATAATGAATCTAACGTATCCGCTGTTGAATAAATTTTAGGGGAAACTTTATCTGATGAGTCCGCGAGAGCGAAAGAAGCAACAATGCATGAGAAAATAATCATCAATAGTGTCGATAAGATAGATGTGGTTTTCATTTGATACCTCTCGTGTGCCGGTATTTTTTAATGGATCGTCGTAAGTGAAAGTATAGTAATTACTCAAAAGCGAGTGTTGCTGAAAAGCTGTTTTGAGTACTGGTTATTATTTATGCTTCAATGTTTCGTACGCCTCTCTTAGTGCAATAAAGTGGTCACTGTTTCCGCCTCTGTCTGGGTGATGAATGTGCGCCAGCTTCCGATATTGTCGAGTAACTTCTTCCTGAGTGGCATCGTGTTGCAGCCCGAGGCAAGACAATGCCGACTCACGCCCACCTTGATGATTTAGGCGAGTCCAAAAACTGGCAAGAAGACGATTAACCTCGTCGACTGTCATATGCTCAAGATTGCGAATGTCTAAATAGTATTCTGCGACTGGATCTGTGTCCGCCAATGTTCGACCATAGGTGGGACTCAGCGGCTGAAGGGTTATGCTCAGTGGTGATATCGCCAGATGGTAGTTGCGTTGAGCTAGCCATTCTCTGAGTGAATATAGACTGTGCATTGTCAAAAAATGCTCTGTGAATAAGCGTAATTCAGGGGGGAGTGTCGTTGATGACCACTGGGTGTCGGGGCATTCTGTTCTGAGGATTTTTATCAGATCGTATTCGCTGTAAGGCGTTGAATCTACTCGTTCTTGATTCAGTAGGTGTTGCAATAACACCCGCTGTAGAGGGGGAAGGGAGAGGTATTCATCTGGATTCATTTGGTTCGGGCCACCCGGTTCGGTACACTGCCGTTTTCACAATAGCATGAGTTTGAGGATGTAAAACACGCCATGGCGCAATTGTATTTCTATTATTCGGCGATGAATGCCGGTAAATCCACCTCGTTACTGCAATCTGTGTACAACTATAAAGAGCGTGGGATGCACGCTGAAATATTCACAGCAGCCCTGGATGATCGCTTCGGTAAAGGCAAAGTCGCTTCACGTATTGGCTTGGAGGCGCCAGCCAACTTATTCAGTGAAGACACTGACTTATTGGCGATGATTAATGAGATGCAGGAAAAGGCGCCTGTGGATTGTGTGTTTGTGGATGAGGCGCAGTTTTTAACGGCTGCTCAGGTACGCCAGTTGGTGGATATTGTGGATGATTTGGGTATTCCAGTGTTGGCTTACGGTTTGAGAACGGATTTTCGCGGTGAAACCTTTTCGGGTAGCCACTATTTACTGGCCTGGGCGGATAAACTCACAGAGCTAAAAACCATTTGCCATTGCGGGCGAAAAGCCACTTTTGTGGTGCGCTTTGATGAGAATGGCAATCCCATTCGTGAGGGTGCCCAAGTGGAAGTGGGTGGCAATGATAAGTATGAATCGATGTGCAGGAAGCATTTTAAAGAGCTGGTATGGTGTTGAACCGAAAAATGTAACACTAATGTCATCTTGTTTGCGCATGATGGTCGGCTGCTTTTTAGACTGATCGTTTCGCGCTCCCTCCCTCTATCCCTCGGAATATATGGGGTTACGACACTTATCCACACGCTTATTCAGGTTTTCTGTGGGCGACCACTCATTCATCATTATTGATTCATTTGAAATACAACTGTGGTCGCTTATCGTTCAAGCTTTGTGGATAATAAAATGGAAGAGACCGTTTTTTCGACACCTGTGACGTTACCAATTTGATCGAGGGTTTGATCCAATTCACCGGTTGAAGTTGCTTCCACCAGCGCAATAAGGTCATAAGTGCCATTAACGGCGTACAGAGACTGAATACGACTGATTTTTTCCAAGCCTTTCACTGCGGCGGTATTTTGATTGGCCCTTACGGACATCAGCACATGAGCCCGAATCAACGATTGGGTGTAGTCCTCGTTAAATTTGACGGTGAAGCCATGAATGATGCCGCGGCTGACGAGCCGATCAATCCTCTCTTTCACAGTCGTGCGTGATAACTTGAGTTGTCGTGCCAATTCACTGGTGGATTCACGAGCGTTTTGCCGAAGTAGGGTCAGCAGTGCTTCGTCTTTTGTATCCAAGAACCTCGACATAACTTCTCTCTTCTCTTTAGTTATTTCAAGCCATTGCATGAATTTGTCATTACCAACCCACAATGATTCGCACTTAACTGATCAATTTGTCGGTTAAACCGTTATTTTGACTAAAAGTTTCTGACATTTTGATCAGCTTGTCTATTCAATATAATCATCGCGACTCTTACACTCGATAAATAAGCTTTTTCAAGTCAGTCAACTCTCAATTCACTGTTGTGATGGACAATTGTTGTGGTGGGTAATGGTCATAACAAAGCAGTCATAACAAAACCGTCATAACAACTCGCAATCATAAAAAGGTGGTCGACATGCGTGAAGTGGTCTTAATGGGTGGTGGGAAAATTGGGGCAATTATTACTGAGATGTTATCGAGTAGTGGTGATTATATTGTCACGGTTGTGGATCGCAAATCAGAGCAATTAGCAAAGTTTTACGATAAGCCGAATGTAAAAACGGCTGTAGTTGATGCCACGAATAAAGAAGATTTATTATCGGTTTTGCATGGGAAATTTGCGGTATTAAGTGCGTGCCCTTACGATATTACGAAATACATTGCACAGGCGGCTGCCGAAGCCAAAGTCCATTACCTCGATTTAACCGAAGATGTGGCCTGTACCCAGTTAGTGAAAGAACTAGCCGTGAATGCCGATTCTGCTTTTATCCCTCAAAGTGGTTTGGCACCGGGTTTTATCACCATCGTTACCGCTGAATTGGCGCGCCATTTCGATACGTTAAAAAATGTGCACATGCGAGTAGGTGCCCTGCCTATCTATCCGTCTAACTCCATTAAATATAACCTTACGTGGTCAACCGAAGGGTTAATTAACGAATATTGCCAACCTTGTGAAGCCATTGTGAATGGTGCTCACACTATGGTGCCGCCACTTGAAGAATTAGAAACTTTCTCATTGGATGGGGTGACTTATGAAGCATTTAATACATCCGGTGGCTTAGGCACCATGTGTGAAACACTGAAAGGCAAGGTTGAAAATTTAAATTATCGTACGGTGCGCTACCCTGGTCACCGTGACATTATGAAAACCGTATTGAACGATTTAGGCTTTAAAGATCGCCAACCATTGTTGAAAGAAATTTTTGAATCATCAATTCCTTCTACTGATCAAGATGTCGTACTGGTCTTTGTCAATGTCAGTGGCATGAAAGACGGACGCTTGGTACAAAAAACCTATTCCAATAAAATTTATGGCCAAACCATTAACGGTACTTTTTGGAGTGCGATTCAAATTACCACGGCTTCTGGCATTTGTGGTGTACTGGATTTGTTATCGGATGGAAAATTGCCAACGAAAGGCCTCGTAAAACAAGAAGATGTCAAGTTCGATGATTTTATATCAAATCGATTTGGCCAGTACTATGCGATGAGAGAGGGTACGCAAGAGAAACAGATGAACTCTAACGCGGCATAATGGCACGATCGTTAGGCAAATTCTTGTTAACCGAATTTTTTAAAAAAGTACGATAAAAACAGATTATTGAAGGGTGAATGATGAAAACAATCAGTGAAATTCTTTCAGCATTAGGAATACCATTGGATAAAGTTGAAGGAAAAGGACTGACGGTAACAAGTCCTGTCGACGGGGAGACAATAGCAACCGTAGAGATAGCAGGTACAGAGGCGGTTGATGCCGTTATTGCTCAGTCTAAAATTGCTTTTGAGGCATGGAGAGCGGTGCCTGCCCCCAAACGCGGAGAGTTAGTGCGTTTATTTGGGAATAAACTCCGCGAGCACAAAGAAACGTTGGCCGCCTTAGTGACGTTGGAATGCGGAAAGATATATCAAGAAGGTTTGGGCGAAGTTCAAGAGATGATTGATATTTGTGACTTCGCTGTGGGCTTATCCCGTCAATTATACGGTTTGACCATTGCCTCTGAACGTCCTGGACATCGCATGATGGAAACGTGGCACCCTCTAGGCCCTGTGGCGATTATTTCAGCCTTTAATTTCCCGGTTGCCGTATGGAGTTGGAACAGTGCATTGGCATTGGTGTGCGGTAACAGTGTCATTTGGAAGCCCTCTGAAAAAACGCCTTTAACGGCCATCGCATGTCAGCATTTATTTGAACAATCGGCTATCGAATTTGGAGAAGCACCAGAGTATTTATCACAACTTGTGATTGGCACCGCTGATGTAGGGGAACAGTTAACAAAAGACAAGCGTATTCCATTGGTAAGCGCGACTGGCAGTACCGCCATGGGTCGGAAAGTGGGCCCAGTTGTAGCAGAACGTTTTGGCCGCACTATTTTAGAATTAGGCGGTAACAATGCCATTATTGTTTGCCCTAGTGCCGATATTGATATGGCGTTACGAGCAATCGTTTTTGGTGCAGTAGGCACATGCGGACAACGTTGTACCTCAACCCGTCGCTTATACGTTCATGAGTCTATTTATGATTCTGTCGTCCCTGCATTAAAGCGTGCTTACAGCAGTGTTGCTATTGGTAATCCATTGGATGAAAAACACTTAGTCGGGCCGTTAATTGATGAGCAAGCGTATACTCAAATGCAAAATGCCTTAGCGCTTTCCGCACAGCAGGGTGGAAAATTAGTCGGGGGTGAGCGTGTTCTAACAGATCAATTCCCTCATGCTTTTTATGTGCAGCCAGCTTTGGTTGAATTGGCTGATGCTGCGACCGTACAAACAGAAACGTTTGCCCCTATTTTGTATGTGCAGCCTTACACAGAGTTAACCGATGCCATTGCTCGTCAAAATGATGTGCCGCAAGGGTTATCTTCTGCCATTTTTACCACCGATGTACGCGAAGCTGAATTATTTACTTCTGCGATGGGAAGCGACTGCGGTATTGCAAACGTTAATATTGGCACCAGTGGTGCTGAAATTGGCGGCGCCTTCGGAGGAGAAAAAGAAACCGGCGGTGGTCGTGAATCCGGTTCGGATGCTTGGAAGGCCTACATGCGTCGTGCCACCAACACGATTAATTATTCTCGTGAACTACCCTTGGCTCAGGGCATTGAATTCAACTTAGATTAAGGGGAACCATGATGACACATAATGCATTGGCAATGATGTTAGATGAAATGTGGGTCGACTATATTAGCATGACGCCACATGCCCAAAAAATTGTGGATTTATTAGCTGCAAAAGGCGAAACCATTATTAATGATCATATTGCCTTGCGCACGTTTAACCATCCGAGCGTTAATATTAATGTTTTGTCAAAGCCTTTCCTTGAGCTAGGTTATCAACGTAAAGGGAAGTATGAATTCGAAGAAAAACAATTAGATGCAACGCACTTTGAACATGAAGACAAAGCGCTGCCGAAGATTTTTATATCAGAATTACGATTGGAGTCGTTTTCTCAATCTCTTCAAGCGAAAATTGATGAGCTGATTGAGTCTGTTGATAAGGAGGTATGGGCAAATCCAAAGTTAAGTTACTCCGGTCGCCCATGGGAATTATCCCGTCAAGAGTATGAATTATTAAAAGAGGAAAGTGAATATTGTGCTTGGGTTGCTGCATTAGGTTATCGGCCTAATCACTTCACCATCTTTGTTAATGCGTTAAAAAATTTTTCAGAGTTAAGCGATCTAAATCAATTTTTAAAAGAAGAAGGTTTTTCGCTGAACAACAGTGGCGGGGAAATAAAAGGTTCCAAGGCTGTTTTTCTAGAACAGTCTTCCACTTTGGCCGATTCTACCGAAGTACGGTTATCCGATGACACTTTGCGTATCCCCAGTTGTTATTTTGAGTTTGCCAAGCGCTATGTCATGGAAAATGGCGAACTTTATCAAGGATTTGTAGCAAAAAGTGCGGATAAGATTTTCGAGTCTACAGAGGGAAGTCAGTAGCTTTTCAATAAATATGGGTTAGCTGAAATAAAAAAGAGGCACAAATATGTGCTTCTTTTTTATTTGTACTTTCAGTGCCATTTACAACATTTTCATATACTCCACCAATGCCCAACGTTCTTCTTTTGTAAGGGCTTTAAGAATGACCTCTCCATCATCACTTTTTATATCTCGTGCACCATAGTCATGACCGGTGTTGAAATCACCTACCCGTCTTGTTGTAAAGGTCGTCCCTTGCTTGCCTTCACTGACAAATCCCACTTTTTTCGGGTCTAGCTCGCGGCTACCGACGACAAATTCATTTGGGCGGTATTGGCAGGGCTCTGTTTCGCCAGAAGCGTTTTCACATAAGTCTGGATCACCGGGCATTTTTTTCGGCAGTAATAAATCGTAAAGCGTTGGTACTGAACCATTGTGCAAGAATGGCCCAGTGGCCCAGATGCCATTGAGGGATCGCGCTTTATAACTCAGCAATGAGTTATAAGGGTTGGCGGTGGTGTCTGGGTTGTAGTCGCCGGCTTTTACGCTGGATTTGATGTCATTATCAAAAAAAGACATGGCCATCACATAGAGCCAATCTAGAGTCCGACGAATAACGTTTTTATCCGGGTCAGGGGTAGACACAACCCCTTTTGTTACAGACGTTAAAATTTGTACTACCGGTGCTTTTTGCTCCAATATAACGGTACCCGCATCCGTGGATTGATAGGTATGTTGGAAATTGCTGGAATAGCCTTTAAAGGTAACGCTATTGTCTGCCATGGCAGGGTCGGTTTGAATGGATTCGAGACTGGACATTTTGGCGATAACTAGCCGATCCCAAGCGGTACGATCAATCACTTCATGGCAAGAAAGGCAATACTCGTTGTAAAGTAGTTTTCCTTTCCAGGCTAATGCTTTGTCAATTTGCATTGAGGGGTCATTGGGGAATAAATGATCCGGCCATTCGGGCGATTCTAATGTGCGTAAATGGGATTCCAATCGTTGCAGGTTGGTTAAATCAATTGAGGATGTGAAGTCGACTTTTATTTTTTTATTTTTTTGTCCACTGATGTAAGCGGGTAAGCTCCATCCACTTTCTTTTGCCGTCCAATCTAAGATGCCAAAAACACCAATGACTTCACCAGCGTTTCGGCCCAAAGGGCCAGGAGGGGCATTATTGGCGAGCCCATTCCATTGAACGTAATCGGAGTGAGCAATATCCCAAAGAAAGGGGTAGCTTACAGGTGCATCGGGTTCATTAAAAAGTCCGTCACGCACACGTAATAGTCCTTTAATGCCGAGTTCAGGGTAGCCCTCTGACTTGGGCATTTGTAAACGTTTAATGACTTTTGCAAAACAGTCACTGCCAATAATCGTGGGGTCGCAACCCTCTAAGACTTTGTCGGCTTCTTTGGGTGAGATGAGTGGGGTTTTTTTATCGGCTTTAGTAAGAGCCGTTAGCATTTCTTTGGCTTGATCTGCACCGACAACGTATTCAAGAACACGATTATAAATTCGCCCAAAGGCGTCTAATCGCGCGTAACCATAGTCAATGTGGCTTTTGTTAACGATGTTATAAAGGCGGAGAGTATTCGACCACTTTTCTAAGTCTTCTTTGACCTCTTCCGGCTTGCGGTAATCATTCCCCAAATCGATGACGGCAGTACTGAAGCGATTAAACTTGTCCTGATTGTTCAGTGTTTCGAACATCGCCTCTTCTAGTTCTTCCAAAAATAACACCATATTGGCCATTGCAGGCCCACCGTCAATTCGCATGGCCTTGCCTTTGTAATTGACTTGGCCGGTATGACAGGCTGCACAGGTATAGCCTAAGTAGTCTTTGCTGGTGTCGCTGTTGCCTTTGTAGGTTTCTTTAACAAAGCCGACTGGGAGTGCATCTGGGTTGAAGAAGGTTTTTTTCTGAGGCAAGTAGCGATATTTATCAATATTGACGTTATCTCGGAAAAGCGTGGTGTTGTCTTTTTGCTCTAATTGGATAAAAAAATCATAGGGTAGCAGTGCCGAGCCTTGCGTGGTGTTGTAAAACCAAAGGCTGTCTGACTCGTCCCAGTTTTGGTCGAGGTAGACCGGGGTATCGAAGCTTTCGCCGAGTCCGCCCTCAGGCATGGCGATGGCACCTCGTTCGGGGTCTTTATCCCAATGTTGATAGATTTTACCAATAGTTAAGGTGATACCCATAAAGGCAGCCACAAATACAAGCAATGCCAACACTCGGCGGCGGTGTCGGCATAGAAAGGATAAAAAGGATTTAATCAGGCGTGACATAACGAGACTTCCTCTGTTCGTTGTGCTGGTTGTTTTTGTGAATCTTTAAAAAGGCGACGAAAAGCCAGCTTTTTTGGTTTGTATAGGAAATGTATAAATTAACTTATGCGCCTATCTTAGCATATTTTGCCTTTTAATGGTCACATTACAGGATGACTCTTGCTCCAAATGGCGTTTAAAACTTTTCTTTATCTTCTTTTGATGAATTATTGTGCTGAATATGGGTGTGCCCACTTCATGATGAAGTTTTTATATTTCTTTTTTCTCAATTATTTTCGCTTTCTATACCAAATAAAATTTTTTTAAATGTCTATTTGTCATGCTGGAGATCGAACTGGTTCACAAATTTGTAAATTGGCGCCATGAATCCTGCCTGATGAGACGCTGTTGGGTGTTTGTTTCTTCTGCATTTGTAGACTTCGTTTAAATTTTCGGTCACTTCTGGCCTCTTTCTTCAATGCGGTTGACTATAACAATGAGCACAAAGCTTCTTCCTCTTATACTACTGACTATGACCTTGGCGGCATGTGGCGGTGGTTCCTCCAGTGACGACAATAATACGGATAGCACACCACCTGATGCTGGGGCTCCGGATGCACCGGGTGGTGGCTCAGACAATTCGGACTCAGGTAATGGAGATACCGATCCAGGCAACGGGGATACCGATCCAGGCAACGGGGATACCGATCCAGGCAACGGGGATACCGTTCCAGGCAATGGAGATAGCGACCCAGGCAACGGGGATACCGATCCAGGTAATGGAGATACCGATCCAGGCAACGGAGATAGCGACCCAGGCAACGGAGATACCGATCCAGGCAACGAGGATACCGATCCAGGCAACGGAGATACTGATCCAGGCAACGGGGATACCGATCCAGGCAACGGGGATACCGATCCAGGCAACGGGGATACCGACCCAGGCAATGGGGATGATGATGGTGGCACTTTAGGTGTTACAACGGGTGAGGGAAGTGTTGTCGAAGATAGTATGACTTCGGTGTCTGGCCAATTAGTGACGAGCTCAGAAGCATTAACCATTCAAGAAGACGTTTTTAAAGGCACTTACGGTGACTTGAGTGTTCAGACTAGCGGTGCTTGGGAGTATATGTTGGATGGCGAGCGCTCTGATCCTTTAAGTGAAGGTGAGGTGCAGCAAGAAGTCTTTACTGTCATGACTTCAGAACCAGATATTTCCACGACCGTAACAATTTCAGTTACGGGTGCGGACGATGCAGCTAAGGTTGGTACTGGGTCGGGAACCGTTGTTATTGGTCGTACCCAAACGGCATCAGGCTCAATCAGCATTACGGATGTGGATGGACCTGATTTGCAATTTATTGCACAGGAGCAAGAAGGATCCTTCGGTAATTTGGACATCAAAGAAGATGGGAGCTGGACCTATACATTGAATACGGATGCCAGTGTAAGCACTTCGGCGCAGGAAGACTTTACTGTATCTGTAGAAGATTTATCCGGTGTGGTGGTGGAGACGACTTCCGTTACCATTACGATTACCTCAGTGGAAGTGACTCGTCGCGATATTGTCTTTGTTTTGGTGAACTTTAGTAATGATGATGTGACCGATGAAATATCGTTGCAAGAGTTAGAAAGCATAGCATTTGATGATCAAGATTCTATTAATGAAGTGATGAAGGCAAACAGCCTGAATCAATTTGAGTTTATAAGGGATCGTGATGGTGACGGTAATATGGATGTTTACGTTGCTGAAATTGATTTTGATACATCTGCTTCATGCCAGAACAGTTACTATGGGCAACCAGCAAGAGGCTCTACTGCTTGGGCCGGAGCAGCAGATGAGTATATTTCCAGTCAATATTCCGTCGACACCAATGATTGGGACCATAGAGTATATTTATTCCCCAATCAGACACAGCGCAGTTGTGGCTGGAGTGGATTAGCAACAGTGGGTTGTGTGAATAGTAGCTGGAATAGTAGTTGCTGGGCTTATGCAAATTCACACAGCGTGACGGTTATTGGCCATGAGCTTGGCCATAACATTGGATTGAGTCACTCCAGTACAGACACTGACAACAACGGTGCCATCGACAGTGAATATGGCGATGAAGGCTCTATGATGGGTAATGCCCGTGGGGCGAGAACCATTCCAGTTGCTCAACGTGATTACTTAAACTGGTACGATGCCTATCCAGATTACTCCAGCCAAGTAAACTCGGATACTCAAGTAACGTTACAGGCTACACAGCACACGGCGGTTGAATTATCTGAAACAGGCATGCCACAGTTCATGGTGGTGAATGCCCCTAATAGTAGAAACCAACAAGCAGCCTCTTATTATGTGAGTTACCACGAGGCACACCCAATTACTAACCCTTCGCAACCAGCTAGTTGGCGTCGACCTGCGGGAGGATACTGGGAAGGTGCCCTGAAAATTCATTACCTACTGGAAAATGATCGACAATCAGTATTTGTTGAAGGTTTGCAAGAGCCAGGTGATAGCTTTACTGATGTATCTGCTGGGGTGAGCATCACCTTCATTAGCCGAGATCGAGAGGCAGAAACGGCTGTCGTTGAAGTTACCTACCAATAAAATTGACAGAATGACGCTGAGAATCAAATTATGAAAACATTAGCTAAATCCTTTAGTGCTGCTGTAATGCTTGTAGGCGTGATAGTGAAATCGTTACCTGTTTACGCTGCATCCGAAGTTGTGATTATAGGAACCATTAATGAAGTTGTATTGGAAAGCCTGGACGGCAGTTCTGAAAAACAGTTTTTTATTGAATCTGAAGAAGATCGGCGCATGTATTCTCTAAATGTTGATCAATTAGAAAAGGGGGGGTACCAAACTGGTGATCGAGCTAAAATTACAATACGATTGCCAACAGAGAACCATAAAACAGGCGCATTAAATGATAGCCCTGAGTTAAATGTTCAATCTATAGAGATATTGCCTCCTAAAATGCAAGAAAAGCTTAAGAAATAGACCCCCCCTAAAACGGAATAAGCCAATTTTATGCGCCACTAAAAGTAAGAGCTTTTTTGGAAAAAATTTTAAAAACCACCGTATATACGGTGGTTTTTTTTTAACACTTGGCTTATATCTTATTATGTTTTTTCGTTAGTCAGTATTGTTGCGCATAAACCCATAGTGAGAGTGCGCTAGTATGAGAGAAACAGGATATTCAGGCATATAGGCACTACAGTAAACCGTTGTAACAGGCCGACCGTAATAAATCTACTTGTTATAAAATTTTATTTTACAATGTAAAAAGTACTGTGCTATCTTCAAAGAACATTAAAATAGAGTGACTGAGTATTATGGCAAGAAAAGCCTTAACACCTGAGCAAATAGAAGCCTATCGTAAGAAACTCTGTGAGACTGCTTACGCACTCTACCTTGAAAAGGGCTACGAAGCCGTATCTATGCGGGCACTTGGAACTCGCATGGGCTCCAGCGCAATGATGGCTTATAGTTATTTTGAAAGTAAAGATGATGTTTTTGCCACCATTCGGGCGGGGTTATTCCAACGTTTGGGGGAGTCGTTAAGCGAATCGCTTGAGCAGGCACAGTCTTCTCAGGAAAGTGGTTTACAAGCCTTATTTGTTGAATACGCTCAATTTGCACAGCGTGAGCCAAAAGCCTATCAATTATTGTACCTTATTAATCAACCTGGGTGGGTACAGCACCCAGCGACAGTTTTGGCTCATACTAAAGTAAAAACATTATTATTAGAGCAAACAAAAAAAGAGCAGCATAATTTAGTGATACAAGGTGAGGCAGAGGTCGTTGCTCACATATTATGGGCTTCACTGCATGGCCTCATTACTTTGGAGTTAAGTGGTCAATTACACCATGGTCACGCTTTTAAGGAGTTGCTGCCGGCTATGCATAAAAATTTTTTTAAGCAAGTTTAAATCTTTTTCGAGTGCCATCCACACTTCACCGGAAAGGCAATAAAAAGAAAACACCCAATAGAAAAATAAAAAAACAGAAATTTAAATCTGGATTAATTTATTAACTTTGAACACTTAAGCCATAGTTTAATTGCATATTATCATACTGATTTTTTTGTATTTGGAAATCGTCAATAACAATAATGAGACAGAATGATGTAGCGTATAGAGTATTTAATGATAAACGCTCTTTATGTTGAACATGTCTCTTCTTTCATGCATTTCAGAGGACACTTCAATGAGTTTAGTTAATCGCCAATGGTTACTTGCAAACCGCCCAGCAGAGTTGGTTAGCCGAGATAATTTCGAATACAAAGAAACGCCCGTGCCAGATTTAAAAGAGGGTGAATTTCTCATCAAAAACTTATATTTATCCTTCGACCCGACATTGCGTGTATGGATGAATGAAGCAGACTCATACGTTTCTGCCATTGAAATTGGTGAAGTAATGAGGGCCTCTACAGTTGCTCAAGTGGTTGACTCCAAAAATGACGCCTATCCGAAGGGCGAATTCTTAGTGGGTATGTTTGGCTGGCAAGATTATATGGTAACGGATGGAACGAGTTTAATGTTACCGCCACGTCGTTTACCTGCTGGAACGCCATTAACCATGCCGTTGAGTATTTTTGGTATAACCGGCATTACGGCATATTTTGGCATGAAAGAAATTGGCCAAGTGAAAGAAGGTGATGTTGTGGTGGTATCTGGTGCGGCAGGTGCCACTGGGTCAGTGGCGGCGCAAATTGCTCGCTTGAAAGGAGCGACAGTGATTGGTATTGCGGGTGGAGAAGAAAAATGCCAATGGCTAAAAGAATCGGCCAAGCTGCACCATACTATTGATTACAAATCCGAAAATATTGCTGAACGATTAAAAGAGTTATGTCCGAAAGGCATTGATGTCTATTACGATAATGTAGGTGGCGACTTATTGGATACCGTTTTGTCAATGATCTCAATTAATGCCCGCATTGTGTTATGTGGTGCTATTTCTGATTACAACTCTAAAGACACCTATGCTCTGAAAAACTATACCAATTTGATTGTTCAGCGTGGCACGATGCAAGGGTTTATTATTTTAGATTATTTACCTCGTTCCGATGAAGCCATTGGTGACTTATTGTCTTGGGTACAATCTGGTGAGTTGGTTTATCAGGAAGATATTCAAGAAGGATTAGAGAATGCACCGGAAGCGTTTCAACGTATTTTTACCGGAAAAAACAAGGGTAAACAGCTGTTAAAAGTTGCCGATCCAGAATAAAGGAGTAGTAATCATGAGTATTTTAGAGGGTAAAACCGCTATTGTAACTGGTGCAGCGTCTGGTATTGGGTATGCGATTGCCTCGGCGTTGGGCAAACACGGTATGAAAGTTGTCGTTGCTGATTTATCACAAGAAGCCGCAGAGGAAGCATGTTCTGAATTACGTAAAACGGATGTTAATTGCATGGCATTGACATTAGATGTAACGGATGAAGCGCAATGGCAAACAGCGGTGACAGAAGTAAAGCAGAAGTACCAGAAGATTCACATGTTAGTGAATAATGCTGGTGTAGGTACATCTCCTTGCTCCATCGAAGACGATCATATTAAAAACTGGAAGTGGGCGTTCAACGTTAATGTTTTTGGAATTTTTTGTGGCACTCAAGCCGTAGTTCCAACGATTAAAAGCCAGAAAGAAGGCGGTTGGATTATCAATGTTGCTTCTATGGCCGGTATGGGTGGAGTTATTTATGGGGGGGCTTACACAGCCAGTAAAAATGCAGTTGTGGCAATGTCTGAAAGTTGGGCGCAGGAATTAATGCCCCAAGGTATTGGTGTTTCCGTGTTGTGCCCTGCTTTTGTTAAAACTCAAATTAGCCGTGCGGAGCGAAACAAGCCGGAAGAATTTAAAACAGATTCCACCATGAGCGAACAACAGATTGCCCAAGCCAAATTACTGATGAAGGCAGTGGATGAAGGAATCGAGCCAGAAATTGTTGGGGAGCGAGTGATAGAGGCCATTACCAATCGTGAGTTTTATATCTTTACTCATCCTGCGTTTAGAGAGGATATTGCTGGTCGAGGTAAGGCGATTGATAAAGCATTCTCTGTTGCTGAAAAGAGTCCTGTTGTAGGTCATCTGAAAGATTTAAAGCCTAACGGATTTGCAATTTAATTTAAGGTATTCTTTGACTCATACCCTGCCCGCTATGGGAAATAATAGCGGGCTGCTTTCGAAGAATAAAAATGAAACTATTTCACTTGCGATTAAACTTCTTCTCCAGCTTCATCTTGTTCGACAATCTCCGTTTCCAACAATGCATCACAAGCCCATGCTTGCGCAGCCGGGTGTGCTAAAAGTGCTTCACAGTAAGTTTGACTTACAGAGGAGAGTTTGAATCCGTATGTTTTAATTCGATAGGCAACTGGTGTGTAGAAACAGTCGGCAATAGAGTATGGCCCACAAAGGAATTCACCCTCCGTATGAAATTGTGCTCGGCCTTCTTGCCAAAGCTCATCAATACGGGATAAATCTTTTTGTGCGCCGGTGGATAACGCTAATCGCCTTTTAGCGCGAATATTCATTGGGGCTTCATTACGCAAGTGCTGAAAGCTGGAATGCATTTCTGCCGTTGCACAGCGAGCGAAGGCTTTGGCAGTCGAGTCTTCTGGCCACCCCTTTCCATTGATAATATTATCGTTAATGTACTCGCAAATTGCGAGAGAGTCCCAGACACACCTTGTGCCATCAAAGAGTACAGGTACTTTGGCGCTGCCTGAAAATTCAGATAACGCCTCGGACAACTCTTCTTGCTCAAGAGAAACTTGTTTTTCTTCAAAAGAAACTTGGTGGGCTTTTAAGAGTAACCAAGGCCGTAACGACCAGGTTGAATAATTTTTATTGCCGATAACCAGTTGGTACATGAAGCTCTCCTTATTTTGAAGATTATTTCAATAAAGGGGTGTTAGAAAGCGCCCAAGGTGTTTGATGAACTCCTTGCTTGATAAGTTGTTCGTTTATCATTTGGGTCTCACTATGGTTCAGAGGAGCATAACCACGAGAATATGGCCAGCCGTAACCCCAACGGAAATGCGTTGGCCAGTAAGGCATTCCTCCAACTCTTACTCCTCTCAGCATCATTTGTGCAACTTGAGGCTGGCCTAATTGGGTAACACAGTGTGCTAATTCGTTATCCGCATGTCGTCGCTCAGCTTCTGTACCGCCTCGCCAATAATAAAGATCGTGATGAAAACAGCATTGTTGCCAAAGTGTCTGATTTGAAAAATTGCCATCTGGAAACCAACTGCATCCATCAGAATGAAACGGTGATAATTCTAAAGGAGCAGAGTTAGATTCTAAATTGTCAGCCGCTCCGGCAAATAAGTTGAAAGAGGCGGCTGTAATGACAATAACGGAACAACATAAAAAAATTGAGACGGTGACTTGATAAATATGCTTACGTATTACTGAAAATATCATTAATTAAAAGGATTGAATTCAAATATTGAGTTGCTGAATCAGTACCAGAAAGAAATATAAAAGCGAAGCACATTGGCATCAAAATTAAAAAAGGGTTCTTCACCAATGGCAAAACTTCCATCATTACTTTGAGTCATATCTCGAAAGTTTTCGTAATCGAATTGGATGTAATCCCAATAGGCATTAATGGTGGTCTTGTCGAAAAAAGATAACCAAGGGTGTTTCAATTCATAAGAGGCACCAATGCCAAACATATTGGTAGTGTAAGTACTTAACTCTTTATCTCGACCATAAAAATTTGTGGCATCTTCAAAAGGCAACAAATCACTGTAAAAATCGGCTTGAGTCTGGTCATAAAAACGGTACTTTGCTTCTAAAGTTAGCCCCGCGACTTCTTTTAAAGGGTGAATGTAGCGAAGTTCGTAATTACTCGCTTCAATTCCCCAGCTATCGCTGTAAAAACGATAATCGGCACGTATAGCAGCACGATAAGGTAAATAAAACATGCCTTTAACCGCAATGGCGTCACTGTTTCTCGTATTGGGATATAGCTCGGTTTTACTGGACGCGGTGGTGCCATCCCCAGTTAGGAAGCGGACTTGACGATAAGGGTTGTTTAAATAACCTTGATCAGCAGCGGTTTCAAAACTCACATTCATCAAGATATTTTTGGTAATTACTTGGGTTAATCCAATGCGGTAGCGTTTATGTTCAGCTTCTTCAGAAAAACTGTCATCACCGTTTCGGCCCACGGTATCTTCCGCGTAACTAAAACCCATACTTAAAGTAGATAAGTCTCCGAAGAAATCATGGCTGACATCGAAGCTGACGGCATCAGAAACGTAATCACTTTCGTCACTGTTGAGATAGCTCAGGCTCATGATAGTTTTATCATAGAGATAATCTGCCCCAATAGAATATTCATTTCGCTCTTCAGTGTAAGCACTGCCATAAGAGAGTACATCGATGGAGGCACCAGAGACTTGGTCGGTATAGTAATTTCCGTATACAGAAACTTTATCGGCGATGTTCTTTCTGACCAAAAAAGAGGGGCCATCGATTCTAACGCCGTCACCATCATAGCCGTGGTACATGATGTCAGCGCGATCTTCAGGCAATACCGCACTATGAGTACCAATGGACACCAATAGTAATCCTGCCATTAGTAACTTCATGACCGGTAAATTAACTACCAGCGTTATTTTTTCTAACATCTTATTTAGGGTGGATAAAATAATGCTGAATGAAAATGCGGTGGATAAGCTTGCGCGTGCGCGCGTGAATATAGAGAAAGCGTGCATGGTGATTTCTTTAAATCCGTTTCTGGCTGTAAGGGTTTTTGATTCGATGCAATGCATTGTGATTAATTACATCCGCAGCCACCACCACCGGCGCCTTCAGCACCTCGAGCGGCTTCTCTTGTATCGTACACATGATGAAGGTATTTCGCTGAAACTTGATCTCGCTCGAAACTCATTATCGGGTCGGCCAAATTTTGTCGCTCATAAGGTTTTACCCATGGCTTAATCGGCGAGCAGCCGCTGGCCGCAATGAGTGTGCAAACCATGCCGATGATGCTGAGCTTACGATGAAGCCTAACCTTACGTGAGCGCGTCCATAGTAATGTCATGGGGGTACCTGCTGTTGGCCGACCGATTGGAGTGTGCGTTATTCTTTAATAAGCTCACGAATTTGAGCTCGATAATCGTCTTCAAAACCGGGTTTGTAGCCACGGTGTAAAAAGCGCATTTTACCGTTGCGATCTACCAATACACTGGTCGGCATGGCATCCACATCAAACAATTCACTGACTTTACTGGTTGTGTCATACAGAACTGGGAAAGAGACTGGTATTTTTTTCAACAGACCATTCGCGGCAGCTTCGTCTTCATCAATACTAATACCCACAACTTTGAATCCGGCACTGCTGTAGCGGCTGTGAAGCTCTTCTAAAATAGGCATTTCTTGACGGCATGGGCCACACCAAGAAGCCCAAAAGTTAATGAATAGGACGTCACCACGGTGTTCAGATAAGCGGAAGTTTTTACCCTGATTACTTTTCAAGGTGAAATCCGGAGCGGTTTTGTTCATTGTCGTTGCTGCCAATGCGCTACTGGTCAGCAAGGAAAACATAATGGCGGTTAGGTAAGGGGTAACGCGAGTCATCAGTGATGTTGTCATTATAGACCTCGTATTAATTTGCATAAGAATGAGTCTTGTTATTGCTTGTTAATTTATAGCCGCTCATTCTTAACATAAAAAAGAAATGAAGTTATCGCAATTTCGTCATTACTATTTTTATTTCTTCTTAGGCTCTTTTTTGCCTAGTGGGGTGAGCCGTTAAAAATAAATGTTTAAACCCAAAGAGGTTTCTAAGTTTGTCGTGTCTTGTTCTTCACCGAAAATATCATGTTCGAATAAATGGGCGCGGACATCCCATCGAATACTGAACCAATCAGTGGCAAAGAAATTAATACCGCCACCTAGGTTGTAGGTAAAGTGTTCTTCATCGGCAAAGCTGGTACTGCCGGCACCGCCAATTAAATACAAATTGGTATTGAATGCCCATTTCGACCCAACAAAGACTTCACCAGGAAGAAAGTTGTAGCCCAAAGACAGGTTGTAGTAAATCAGTTCTCGTTGATCTTCCGTGAGGATTTGAATATCCCCGCTTAAACGCTCGAAACTGGTTTCTTTTAGACGTGAATCTCCAATGCTGGTTTCAATGAAGAGGTCTTCACTAATGTGATAGGCCAAGCGAATGCCCACTACATCGTTGCTACCGAAGTCTTCTACATTCATGACACCGGCAAATAGGCCGACTTCAAAATCTTCGTTATCGATTTTGTCTTCTTTAATTTCGCGGCGCTCCAAATCGGGGGTAATGATTTGGTCTAACACACGATCTTGGGCGCTTACTTGGCCGCCGATCAGTAATGCCCCAGCGGTTGTAGCACTCAGAAGAATGCGGTTAAGCCAATTTTCCATTCATTAATCTCCTCGTTTTCGTCGCGGTCAGTCAAGAGGGTGTTGTTGTTGTATTGGAAGCGAGCTACAAATCGTCGAGTGATATAGCCATATACGCCTATACCCACTTGCATAACGTTGTTGTCTCTGTCTTCAGTATCAACGAGTGTCGCATCTGGGCTAATTCGAATCACACCGCTACCGAGTGTCACAAACGGAGACAATCGGCGTTCCGGGAAGGGCTGTAGTACGATGTTTGCGGTCAACATTTGGCTGTCTGAAAATTGCCCAACAATTTGTGTGGCATGTAATTCAGTAGAAAGGTTGCGGCTAAAGCGCCAACCTGCATACAGTGAAATCGATTCAGATCCCTCAAAATCACCTCCGGCGAAGCCTAATTCATACTTGCGAGAGAGAAATTGATCCATTGACGGTGTGGTGAAATTGACTAATTCTCCATTTGCGCCAACGGATTGATTAATGTCTGTGACCTTTACCCAGCCAGTTTTGCCCTTACGGGTGAGCACTTTAATCCAGCTGGTTCTCTGCTTCAGTAGTTCGACGGTTTCGCCTTTTTCTAATACATGATGAATGGGGTAACCACGACCTGGGCCGGTGTAAACGTCTACGTATTGGGCTTCGATGACCACCAATAGTCGTTCATCTCTCTGTTCAACGACTGTATTTGGTTGCTCATCAATGGGGTTGTCATTTTCATCTTGTGGACTGTTGCTATTAGAAAGATCATTGCTTTCTAGTTTTGATTTTTCAAACTCAGAGCGTTCTATGCTCTCATCTTGGGCGCTGGCAATCGTACTAACACAAAGTAAGCCCGTCAGTAAGCAATACAGAGAGTGCCGAGTAAGTGAATATCGATACAGTGAGACTACATTCTTTATGGCTAGCACTGGGTATCCAAATTATTTTTAAATCGTTTTTGAGTATGCGAGAGCGTAGCAGGTGGTGACTCGTTTAGTCTAATGGTCATCCAGGCAACGATCATCTAGTCCAGCGGTGCATCAAAAGGATTGTTGTAGTACTGGCCGCCGATGTCTAACCATTCGCTCAGTAATCGTAATTCTGCATCGCTTAATGCTCCATTGTGATCGTATTCGAAATTATTACTGGTTGCGGGATCAAAAATTTCGAAAAAACGACTGTTGAGCGCATTTCCAGAGGTCATGGTGCGAGTGATAGGGAAGGTAATCAGCTCTACCTCAGGAATGGGGTTGTTATCTGCATCCAGAATTAGATTACCGTCATTGTCGGTTTGATAAACGATATTTCCGTTTTCATCTGTGACAACTCGCTCTTCGGTTCTTTCTACCAAGGCTCCGTCTACGATTTCATCTTCATTGTCATTAGCCAAGAGTTCGAGATAAGAACGAACACGATTGTCAGTATCAAGGGGGCTGGCCGTCAGCTCCAATTGCCCAGCCGGCACTTGTTGTGCGCCCATGGCGTCTCGTGTGTTGTGGCAGAGGGTGCAGGTGTTATCTGCTATCACGTTGTTCATGTCATCGAGGGTTTGCCTGGGCAGCTCCCAGAGGGGTTGTATGTGGTCGGGGTAATTGACTATGACTCGGCAAGAGGCAGACCACTCAGAAATACAACCTTCGCTGGCAGGCGCGGGGGTAAGCAAATCGTTATAGCGGTACTCGAAGCTATCGTCCTTGGCTCTTACCGCAGGGTCTGTCCAATCGTCATTAAAAATAATGTCTACGCTGGGTGCTCGAATGGCATCGGTACTTTGAGCGTACGTTTGCGCCATGGTTTGCCCGGACGAGCCGATCAACAGTGGCTCTGTATTTGGGAAGTTGTATCCGTCTACCGGTGCGCCAGTATTTGTACTGGCTTGAAACTGATCTCGTCGGCGCTGGGTAATGTTTAAGCCATGGGAATCAATGACTTCTCCAGGGCGTGCCTGAATCCACGTTGTAGAGCTGTCACTGACGCGCCTAGCGTTTTGGTCAACAATGGAAATGGCCAGTGCGACATCAGCCGGAATGAGAGTGAGAACAGAGCCATCTGGCTCAACGGGCGCGTAGCCAATAATCTCACGCATGGTTCTGGCAACCCCAATGTAGGCACGATCAAAGTCTAGCGTATCGTCATCGGGCATACTCACGGCTTTCTCTATTTTTAAAAATAACGCTGGACGTTCATCTGCCGGAGTTTGAGCAGGGTCTGCCAGTACACCGATGCCAACTTCACTGGTGTCTATGCCCTCGACTTCATACACATTGCGAATATGAAGTTGGGCAAGGCCGTCATCCACTTGGTCTTGATCTAGTTCAATACCACCTTGACGATCTGCCAAGAACAGATCTTCTGTACGATTTGCGAAGGCAGCCACATCGCTGTACATCACGCCTTCTTCTGGTACAAAGATCGGCTGTAAGGTTCCGATCTCTAAGTTGTATATCCACAAACCATACAAAGGCGGTGCTTCTGTAATACCTTCAATGGCAAGATTTTCCTCGGTACACGCGAGAATGGCCTCACTGTTTGGATCTTGCAGGCGGCAATCCGTCCAGCTCACGAGTAAACGTGGTGTGTTGTCAAATAGGTCATGGGCGGCAGCGAAGTAGCCGTTTCGAGAAATCGTCAGGTCATCTTCATCAACAATAATGTCGCCTGTACTGAGTGAGCGCTGTCCATCCCCTTCTTCTCCTGGGTTTTCCGTATTCAGTAGGTCAAGATTGGCCTGGTTACGATCACTGTAATTGGCATAATCAATGGTGATGATATCACCACCCCAGCGTCTACTTTCTTCGGTACGAAGGATAGCTAACAACCTATCATCACTCATAGGCTTGGGTTGATCGATAATCGCATTGCTGCCCTCGGTGCCGGTACTTTGGCTGTTATAGCCATATAGGCTCATGGTGTCTTGGCCATCGGGACGAGTAGTATAAAGAGATAAACGATTGTTGCGATTGAGATTATCCCAGCGAAGGTAGGCGATTTCGCCCGTAGGCAGTACGGTCGGTTGAAAGTCGTGGCTTTGGTTATAGGTGAGTTGTGAAAGATTAGTGCCGTTCTCGTCCATTACGTGGAGTACAAAAGCATCATCCATTCCATCCTCGGTTTGAGCTTCATATTGAGGTTTATTGTCGTCAAGTAAGATGGCTTTACTGCGGATTTGGCGATTAGAAGAGAAAACAATTCGCCCATCAGGGAGGTAGCTTGGATTGATATCCTGACCCTCCTCTGCGGTGATGTCATCAGCAATAATTCGACGAAGGCTGTCTTCTTCTAAATTGTATTCCCAAATATTCCAGGTGGGTTGTTCATCGTCGTCCACATTCTCCAATTCAGGGGCTCGTAACGCAAACAACAGTTTACTGCCATCGTTAGAAACACTTAAATCTTTAACATCGTAGAGTTCACCTTCCTCAAATAAGTCACCCGTTACGTTGACTTCATCGGCGGTCGCGGCTGCGCGAATTCGCACGAAAAGCTCGGCCCCAGGGGTAAATTGCACTAAATCAAAAGCATCGCTGGGAATAAAATCTTCATTTTCATCAAAGGGTAATGAACGACGGACATACGCAATAGGGATATCTTCAACGGTTATATCGGGCTCGTCACCAGTACTGCTGCCATTACTTGAGTCGCTACTGCTACCTCCGCAAGCACTTAAGATGGCTAGCATGCCGGCCACAAGACTCGAGCGCATTATTCCAGATGCTATTCGAAGGAGGGTAGCGTTTAAATTGTTGTCCGGCATGTGCATCATCTCGTCAACCAATGGTTATTTTTGTCACGATTCCTTTCTATTAGAAGAAAACTAATAGGTCAATGCTATTAAACTTTTAAAAAAGAGTATTTGCCATCCTCATTGAATAGCGTCTTAATGCTTATTGCATGTTAAAAAAAATGCTGGGTGTGTCCGTGTAGGAGGTCACGATTTTCAGCCTCTAAAACGATGTTTCTTAGGCTGATATGTCATCGAAAATTAAAATTCTAAAGCAAAAATATCTATTAATGTTTCTATGACTGAAAAAATTGTTTTGTTCTTTGCTTCTGTGACGCATTTAACGTCAAAAACTCCCAAAGTACCTAGCTATCATGATTTGGACGATAGCATAATGTTTAAGCAGTACTGAGTTTGTTAATGAAAAAGACAAATACTGAGTAGATCTTATCGATTGATAATCGCCCGAGCGTCGGATTAAAAAGATCATTTTATTTGGCTTTTTCAAGGGATTTCTGGAAGATAATAATCATGAAAATACTGAGAGAGAGCGCAGCATTGAGACTGGCATACCATGCCGAAACGTTAGCAATGAGAGCGTGTTAGACAAAATAAAAACAAATGCTGTTCAATGAGCGAGAACGAACAGAATCCAAAAGCAGGGGGTTTAAGCCATCTGCTGTGTTTGATGATTTGACCGATTGAGCTGCCATGAATACTGTCACTATGAATATATTTAGACGCCTAATAAGGCTTAAATTAACGTCAAAAAGCCAGCAAAAGATAAGTCAATATGAGCCTCAGGCTGGTTTACCGCATACCCTATCGCCCTCTATTCGCCCTTCTTTCCTCTCGTTATCTGCTACCACTTTGTTTTCGCTCTCAAAGGTTATTGCGCTTTTGGGTGGGGCATCTGTGGCTGTTGCGGGAGAATTCGAACAAGCCAAACGTATGCATGAACGTATTGTTGGGGCCCCGCCCACAGAAGCGGTGTTGCAAAGTATGGCAACAAATATAGCTTCGGGTAATGGTGTGCAAGCCGCTTTTACGGCAATGGACGATCCACGTTTTTACAGCGTGACGTTAAAAAACTGGGCCACACCTTGGACAAACCGAGATCAAGATATTTTTCGCCCACTGAATGATTACACCGCAACGGTGATTGGTGTGGTGCGTGATGAGTTGGATTTCAGGACGCTGCTTTATGACAACCTACTCTATGTAGGTGCTTCGTCTACGGGCGTGTCTGCCTACTCCAACAGCAATAATGCCCACTATGAACAGCTTGAAGAGCGTAATGTTAATTTAATTGAGAATTTAGAGCGGCGAACACAATCGGACGTGACAGGGTTGCCAGCAGGCGCTACTGCCGGTGTCATTACCAGTCGTGGTGGCGCGCGTGCGTTTTTTTACGCTGGGACGAATCGCGCCATGTTGCGCTTTACGCTGCTGAATCATTTATGCAATGACCTTGAGCAAGTTCACGACGTAACCCTTCCTCCTGATCGAATTCGACAAGATGTATCTCGTAGCCCTGGTGGTGATAGCCGGGTTTTCTTGAATAACTGTGTTGGCTGCCACAGCGGTATGGACCCGCTGGCCCAAGCATTTGCCTATTACAGTTGGGATTATGACCCAGATACAGACCCCGAAGGCGATGCCGGGCAAATCACCTACAACCGAGAGGGCGACATAGACCCTGAAACGGGTACTCGTGTACAAGAAAAGTATCGTATCAATGCAAATACCTTCCCTTACGGATACGTAACACCGGATGATAACTGGGATAACTATTGGCGTATTGGGGCGAATAGCCTATTAGGTTGGGATCAAAGCCTGCCGGGAAGCGGTTCTGGCGCAAAATCCTTAGGTATGGAGTTAGCACACAGTGAGGCCTTTGCCAGTTGTCAGGTCGAGAAAGTATTCCAAATGGTCTGCCTCCGTGAACCTGGTAATAATGCGGATCGCGCTCAGGTTGAGGGCATGGTTACCAGTTTTGAAAATAGCGGTTATAACCTCAAGCAGGTTGTGGCTGAATCCGCTGATTACTGTAAAGGGGAGTGAGCCATGATGAAAAGGAATGAATTTAGCTTCCCATCAGTAGAAAGCTCTTTATATACAATGGCTGCTTTGAAGTCTGCCCTCTTAAAAACCACTATGACGGTGGGTATTGTAAGTGTGGTGACGGCTTGCGGTGGTGGCAGTGGTGCCTCAACGGTCAGCAATCAAGATACCTCTAACGATCGGCCCGATGAAGTGACTTACAATGGGCCTGACCCCAGCACAGAGGATGTCCAGAATTTCAAATTGAATGTCTGGGACAATTTGGTATCTGAAGAGCGTTGCGGAGCTTGCCACAGTACGGGTGGTCAATCTCCGGCGTTTGTACGAGCTGATGACATTAACGAAGCCTATGCGCTTGCAAATGGTCTGGTCAATCTAGAAATCCCTTCCGAGTCTCGTTTGGTCACCAAAGTGGCGGGCGGGCATAACTGTTGGGAGTCGGTTGCCTCTGTATGTGGTGATATTGTCACCGGATACATAGAAGGCTGGGCACAATCATCCGGCGGTATCTCAAACACTATTACACTGACTCCTCCTGAAATTCAGGATGTGGGGGAAAGTAAAAACTTCCCTCAAGACTCAACGTTGTTTTCTACAACAGTTTACCCTCTCGTTTCTACCTATTGCTCTTCCTGCCACAGTGAGACCTCTGAAATACAACAACAACCCTATATTGGCAGCGCTGACGTTGATGTTGCCTATGAAGCGTCGAAAAGCCGTATAGATTTAGCGACGGCGGCGAATTCTCGGTTGGTTACTCGCTTGGGGAATGAATTCCATAACTGCTGGGGGGATTGTTTGACCAATGCCAATGAAATGCAGGCCGCAATTCAAGCTTTTTCGGATGGGGTGCCTGCCACAGCGGTTGACCCCGATTTGGTCGTTAGTAAGGCGATGGGATTGTACGATGGTATCGTTGCTAGCAGTGGTGGGCGCGTTGAAACCAATATGATTGCTTTGTGGGAGTTTAAAGTAGGAGAAGGTACTACTGCCTTTGACAGCAGTGGCATTGAACCTGCGGTGAATCTCACGCTGACTGGTGACGTTGAATGGGTGGGGGCCTGGGGCCTCGACTTTAACCCTGGAGGAAAAGCTCAGGCGTTAACCCAAGACAGTGTCAAGCTCTACGACATGATTTCTGCAACGGGCGAATACTCTATTGAAGCATGGGTGATTCCGGGCAATGTTTCTCAAGAGGGGCCTGCACGAATCGTGAGTTATTCTGGTGCAGAAATGTCTCGTAATTTCATGCTCGGGCAAACGCTCTATAACTATGACTTCCATAACCGCAGTGCAGCAACAGATGCTGATGGTGCCCCTGCTGTCAGCACACCGGATGCTGATGAGGTGCTGCAAGCAACGCTTCAGCACGTCGTCGCCACGTTTGATCCGATCGACGGCCGTAAAATTTATGTTGATGGCGAACTGATTGTTCAGGAGGAGGCGGTAGAAGGTGGTAGCCTAAATTCTTGGGACAGCAGCTTTGCTTTAGTGCTAGGGGCTGAAGTCGATGGCAGCAACGGATGGGATGGCATTCTTCGTATGCTGGCGGTACATAATCGAGCTATGTCTGAAGAGGATATTCGTGCCAACTTTGATGTGGGGGTGGGCGAGAAGTACTACCTGCTTTTCAATGTTGAAGAGCACATGAGCGTTCCTCAAGCCTATGTTGGTTTCGAGGTGCAGCAGTTTGATAGCTACGGCTATCTGTTCAATAGCCCATTCTTTATTAGCCTCGATGGCACGGCGTCTATCAGTGATGTTCCTCTTTCCGGTATGCGTATTGGTGTGAATGGTCGAGAGGCTGAAGTTGGCCAAGCATTTGCGAATCTTGATTTATCACTGGGTGGGACTGCTTACGAAGAAGGCGTTGGGCAGCCTCTCTCTGGTTTGGGTACTGTTGTGGAACTGGAGTTTGGTGCGGCAGAGGATATTTTCTTCCTCACATTCGATAGGTTGGGAGCGGATTCATACAGCCGCTCAGCACCACCTGTGCCAGCAACTCCTACTCCTGTTGATCTCCCTGAACAATCCGACATTGGGTTAAAACATTTTGCTGAAATTAACGCGACACTGTCTGAAGTGACGAGTGTTCCGGTGACCAATGCATCGGTTGCACAAACTTATGAAACACTGAAACAGCAGCTACCGACCATTGAGGCGCTTGATGGATTCCTCACCTCGCATCAGATGGGGATTACCCAGTTAGCAGTAGAATATTGCAATGTGTTGGTAAACGATGCGCCTTTACGCTCAGCCTACTTCACCGGTTTTGATTTTGGTCAGCCTTCTGCTGCATCCGGTTTAAATGATTCGACAGAGCGAGATGCGGTCATCAATCCGATTTTGAATCGACTATTGGCGAACGCTGTGGCGGCTAACGGTAATGTGTCTTTGTCGACACAGCCAGATCCAGCCGCTGTTCGAACAGAGTTAGATAGCTTAATCGATACAATGATTGGCTCTGGAGCAACAACGAATACCACTGTCATTGCAGTGTGTGCTGCAGCGTCGGGCAGTGCGTTGATGCTCTTGCAATAATGAATAATGGTCATGTTTTGGTGATTAAGAGTAAAGCCAATCTTGCAAAAACAACTTTGCAAAAACAACCAAGTCAAAAATCAAGTGTGAAAGGCACAGTGGTAAAAGACTATGAGTAAACGTAAACATTTTCGAGACCTAGATCAGCCGTTGTTGTACACCGATCATCGCCCGCTTACTCGTCGTTCCTTAATTGCACAAGGAATCAAATCGGGTGTTGCCAGCGTTGTGGGAGGCGGTGTTTTCAGCCTTTTTGCAAACCCTCAACAGGCACGAGCAGCCCTCTCTGCAGATGTGCAATCTGTAATGGATAATGTGTGTGGTGGTATCAGTTCAGCTGAACGAATCCCATTTATTTGCTTTGACCTTGCCGGGGGCGCGAATATTGCCGGTTCCAATGTATTGATTGGCAAACGAGGTGGCCAATTAGATTTTCTTTCTACGGCGGGTTACAACAAACAGGGATTGCCTGGTGATATGGTGCCGCAGGTGGCAGATGCGCAAACTGGCGCTACGGACTTTGTGAATACGGACTTGGGGTTGGCTTTCCATAGCGATAGTGGCTTTCTATCAGGAATTCTTGAAAAAGTATCTGCAGACACAGCCTCTCGTATTAATGGCGCTGTCATTCCAGCTCGCTCTGAAAACGATACCAGCAATAACCCTCATAACCCAATGTACGGCATTAACATTGCAGGCGGAGAAGGAGAGCTGGTGACGCTGGTTGGTTCACGCTCCAGTGAATCGGGAGGAAATTCAGAGGCACCGGTATCAATGATTAACCCTGAGGTGCGCCCTACAAAAGTGGATCGAAGCTCAGATGTTACCGGGCTGGTTGATACAGGGCAGTTGGTTGGTCTGTTGAACCAAGAAGATACGGTTGCGGTGATGGAGTCTATTTATCGTATCAGTAATTCAAAATTGGGCGCTGTGAATACCAACATAACCGCTGATGATGTTATGAAAGATCTGGTTCGTTGTGGATACGTCAAAGCGGCGGATTTAGCGGATCGTTTCGGTAACCCCGCAGATTTGAACCCTGAGTCGGATCCTGATTTGGTTGGCCCTGCCGGTGTTTTTTCTGTAGATGAATTCAACAGCGACCGTGAATTCGAAAAAGCCGCCTCCATCGCGAAATTAGTCGTAAATGGTTACTCCGCTGCAGGCACCATAACGATGGGTGGATACGATTACCATACAGGTGACCGAGCTACCGGTGAGCTGCGTGACTTGCGTGCTGGGCGGTGTATGGGGGCGTGCTTGGAGTATGCAGCTAAACGTGGCAAACCATTAATGATGTACGTTTACAGTGATGGCTCTGTTTTCAGTAATGGTATGACGGATGATTCTGAAAATGGACGCGGCAAAGGGGTTTGGACGGGGGACAACCAGCAAACAGCGGGGTCTTTCTTCTTAGTGTATAACCCAGGCAGCCGAGCAATCTTGATGGGTGCCGATGCACAAGCGCAAGCAATGCATCAGCAATTAGGTTTTATGCGAGACAGCGGCGATGTGGAAACGGCTTCTAGCCCTGCTGCAAACAATGTGAACCTTCTGGTCGAGACCGTCGTGTTGAATTACTTGGCGCTACACAATTTGCATGGCAATTTCGAGACGCTCTTTCCAAACCACGGTTTGGGAAATGCCACCAGCCGTGATGGTATGACGGCATTTGAACCCATCTTCAATGGTAATATTTCCACCCCCATATAGTTTTTATACGTAGACATCGCAATCTGCCTTCAGTGCACTTGTCCTGCCAGAGCGTTGCTTTTTATAGTTGTAACCGTTAACTACCTATAATCGGCAATGCTCTGTGATCCTTCCTCATGGTTGATTTTCTTATACTCTTTGCTTTTTTTAGCTGCCTTTAGACCGTATCATTCTTTTTGCAGGTCGCTTTCTGAACGCTCCAAACTGGTAATGAGTCACACCTACCCCTATGTTTTTTTAAAGCAAATTATAAATAATTATTTAGCCCAGAAGTGTCCTCAGATCGATTTTAGGTAGGTATTTGATTTAATAGTGTTTTTTGTGACGTTTATTCATTTAAACAATGACAGTGTTGGCGAAAATTCTGTTGTTAATTTTTATGAGTTGATGTTCCATGTGTAAACTCTATAAATTTAAATCATACTCATTGCGGGCTACTATGGCGTATATCGGATCAAGTACCGAGGATAGAGTTGTTATTTGGTAATTCAATTGGTAGTGGCATAAACAGAAAGTTCGAACAGCATTGTCAAATCAGTAGTACTACTACTCTGATTTTTAGGGAAACCATAAAGTTGACGAAAAGATATTAAAATAGCGTTGGGGATTACGACGGATGAAAGTAACAGTATTTGGTACTGGGTATGTAGGGCTAGTAACGGGCGCCTGTTTGGCAGAAGTGGGTCACCACGTCGTGTGTGTGGATGTGGATGCCGATAAGGTTGCTCGTCTAAAAAATGGACAAATCCCGATTTACGAACCTGGTTTGGACGGTATCGTAATCAGCAATTACGAAGAAGGGCGCCTTGAGTTTACGACGGATGCTAAGCATGCCGTTGCACATGGGACCATGCAGTTTATTGCCGTTGGTACGCCACCGGATGAAGATGGTTCTGCAGACCTCCAATATGTACTTGCTGTTGCCAGTACGATTGCGGAATACATGGATGACACAAAAATCGTTGTGACAAAATCCACAGTACCAGTCGGCACGGCAGATCGTGTGAGATCCGCCATGATGACCGGCCTGAAGGCACGAAGTACAGACCTCACCTACCACGTTGCTTCTAACCCCGAATTCCTCAAAGAAGGTGCTGCGGTGGCGGATTTTATGAAGCCAGATCGTATTGTGGTGGGCACCGACTCCAAAGACGTTGAAGACGCCATGCGTGAGCTTTACGCTGCCTTTAACCGCAATCATGACCGTATGTTGTTTATGGATGTGCGTTCCGCAGAACTAACGAAGTATGCAGCGAATGCCATGCTGGCAACAAAGATCAGTTTCATCAATGAAGTGGCCAATATTGCGGAGTACGTTGGGGCAGACATTGAGCGAGTTCGACAAGGTATCGGTTCAGACCCCCGTATTGGTTATAAGTTTATTTACCCCGGTTGTGGTTACGGTGGATCATGCTTTCCTAAAGATGTGAAGGCGCTGGCGTCCACCGCACGCCAAGTGGGTTATGAGGCGAAGTTACTGGATGCGGTGGAATTAGTGAATGAGCACCAAAAAACCCGCTTGTTTGATAAATTGCATACCTACTTTAATCAAGATTTGGCAGGTAAAACCATTGCTTTATGGGGGCTAGCTTTCAAGCCTAATACGGATGACATGCGTGAAGCATCAAGTCGTGTGTTTATAGAGGCATTATGGGAAGCCGGTGCTTCAGTGAAAGCATACGACCCAGAAGCCATGAATGAAACTCAGCGTATTTACGGCCAGCGCCCTGATTTACAATTAATGGGAACAAAAGAGGCATGTTTAATTGATGCTGACGCATTAGTAGTTTGTACCGAATGGAAGGCTTTTTGGGCACCCGATTTTAACTTAGTGAAAGAGTCTTTAAAAACGCCACTTATTGTGGATGGCCGAAATATTTATAACCCTCACCAGTTGGAGGATTTGGGCATCGATTATATCGGGATTGGTCGATCCAATTAACACAGTGTTATTTCTAGCTTGGTGTTGCTTGCTATTGACTAGAAATATTCAGTGGCACTTTGAAAGTAGCGCTTTCAAGTGCACTCATTATCAATTCAATAAAGTAGACAGTGCCAGGCTAACGGCGTAGTGTGGCACAACTTTCGATTCGACCAGCACTTGGTGCTGGTCGAGCGTTCTATTGGCGGCTAGAATGACGCCCTTCTCAAGCGAAGTGTATTGGCTAAGATAAACCGCCAGGCCACGTTGCAGTACATCACCTCCATATCAAGACAGAAGATTCGCCGAGTGAACAATCAGCCTGCCTTAATCCGTCGATCCGTGCTTTCCCTATCTGCCTTATACATTTTTCGCATGTTAGGGCTGTTTATGGTTTTGCCTATTCTCATGGTCTTGGGGGAAGATTACGCAGAGGCAACACCTTTTTTACTGGGTATCGCACTGGGCGCATATGGCTTAACCCAATCGTTATTTCAGCTACCGATGGGAATGCTTTCGGATAAGCTAGGCCGTAAGCCGATTATTATCGTCGGCCTTATTTTATTTGCTCTAGGCAGTATTGTTGCAGCATTAGCAGAGTCTGTTTGGGGGCTTATTCTTGGGCGTGCGCTACAAGGAGCGGGGGCAATTGCGGCGGCGACCATGGCTCTACTTACCGATCTGACGCCTGATGAACACCGTACGAAAGCCATGGCCGCTATAGGGGTTTCTATTGGAATTGCTTTTGCTGTGGCACTGGTATTAGGGCCCGTTATTTCAGGTTTTGCGGGATTGTCGGGGGTATTTTGGTTTACCTCTATTTTGGCGATGGTGGGTTTGTTTATTGTTGTTGTTTTAGTACCGTCGCCCGATTCGACTTTTGCCAGCCGCGATACTATTCCTACCTCTACGTTGTTGACGACAGTATTGAGTAATGCGGAACTCCATCGTTTGAACTTTGGTGTTTTTGCACTGCACTGTTTGCTCACGGTAATGTTTGTAGCAATTCCTGGCTTACTACTTGACGGGCTAGATATTGACGTTAAGCATCATTGGTGGGTGTATTTACCTATGCTGGCGTCAGCATTTATTGTTATGGTGCCGTTAGTCATCATTGCGGAAAAACAGCGTAAGATAAAAGGCGTATTTTTAGGTGCAGTTGCAACCGTCGTCGCTGCTCAGCCTCTATTGGGTTGGAGTTTCAGTCTACCTTGGATTGCCGTTGCCGTTTTATGGGTGTTTTTTGTGGCCTTTAATGTCTTAGAGGCAACATTGCCCTCCTTAATGAGTAAATTGGCACCGATAGGCACCAAAGGTACAGCTTCAGGTGTTTATTCCACTTGTCAGTTTTTGGGGGCATTTGCCGGTGGTGTCGTAGGTGGATACTTGCAACAATCTTTCGGCCCGATGGGAGTATTTACCTTTAGTGCCATCATTGGAGGGCTATGGTTAGTCGTTGCCCTACCGATGCGCCCACCCAAGTTTTTAAGCAGTATATTGGTTGCTTTAGGCGACAAAAATTTTGCAGATATTGAGCCTGAACTGAGAAAGTTAGATGGTGTACACGATGTACTATTGAGTACCGAAGAGGCGACAGCGTATTTGAAAGTAGACTCAAAAGTTTTTAATCGAAATAGCTTGCAAACGTTAGGGCTTCGTTAATTATTTTGAGTGAAAGCATGTGGCCGCAAGGCCTTTGTTCGAATGGTTATTTGTATTGTGAAACAGAGTAAATTGATTAGGAGAAGGTTATGGCACGTGGTATCAACAAAGTGATTTTGGTCGGTAATTGCGGCCAAGACCCAGAAACTCGATACATGCCCAGTGGCGGTGCCGTGACAAACATCAGTATTGCGACCAGTGAATCCTGGAAAGATAAGCAAACAGGGCAACCGCAAGAGCGCACAGAATGGCATCGCGTGGTGTTTTTTAACCGCTTGGCGGAAATTGCTGGTGAGTATTTGCGTAAAGGATCGCAGGTTTATATTGAAGGATCATTAAGAACGCGAAAGTGGCAGGACCAGGGCGGTCAAGATCGTTATACGACTGAGATTGTGGCAAATGAAATGCAGATGTTAGGTGGCCGACAAGACGCCGGTTTCAGCCAAGGTGGGGGGCAGTCGTCATACGGTAGTGCGCCTACACAGAATAATCAGTTTGGTGGAAACCCTGGGCAAATGGGTGGGCAACAAGCAGGCTATGCTCAGCAACCTCCAGCACAACCATCTCCAGCACAACAAGCCCCGATGCAGCAACCTCCTGTTCAGCAGCCTCCGGCAACGCAACAAGGAGGCTATCAGCAAGCTCCTGGGCAAAATGCGCCTCAACAGCAACCTCCCCAGCAGCCACAACAACAGCCACCAACGCAAAGTGGAACGCCACAGCAGTCTCCTGGTTTTGATGCGTTTGATGACGACATACCGTTTTAGACTTTGCCTAAACTGCTTTTAGAGAGTGTCTGACCTATACGGCTTTGACCAAACAAAATAAAACCTCGTTACCAATACGAGGTTTTTTTATTCGAATTGAATGCTCGTTCAGCACCAATCCATTTTTTGCTTCTAAACTGCTTACTTTCTTCGCTCGATATACCTTGTAGTATTGAGGTTCGTTGTGGTTTTTTGTAGCGTGATACAGAATCCAATGCGTCTTTGGTGGCTCAGTTTTTCTTAGAGGGTGTCATTTCTTGGCTTTTACAATCATCCTGACCGATAGCACTAATCCGATTGGCCAGGCATTACTCAATCAATTTGAACAGAACTCTTTTCGTGTCATTTTGCCTGCGGAAAAGTCCGTAAATTGGCAAGATGCTCAAAGTGTTGATGAGTATTTTACTGAACACATGCCAGACCTTGTGGTGAACACATTGGGGTGGAGTGATACTGGGGTTGGTGTAAGCGAGGCGAAGTTGCTGGAGCCGGCACTGAATATTGCGGACGTGTGCCGGCGGATCGATGCGGTGCCCATTCAGCTTTCCAGTTATCGTGTTTTTGGTGGAGAAAAGTCAGGATATATCGAGACAGACATTACTGACCCACGAGATAGCGTGGGAGAATTGTTTTTGGATGTTGAGCGAGCGTATGCTGAACTCCCAAAGCACATTATTTTGCGCCTCAGTTGGGTAATGGGTTGGCAGGGAGAAAACTTACTGACTCGATTGCTTAGACCTCTGACAGGCCATGGACAGGCACGTATCAATGCAGAGTGGCGAGGCGCACCCATTACTCATAGTGATATTGCCAGGGTGATCATTGCGATTATTAAGCAAGTTCAATACGGCTCTGAAAACTGGGGAATCTTTCATTACGGCTCAAGTGATGTCTGCACAGAAGATGAGTTTGCCAGGGAAGTTTGTGCTCGGTTAATGGATCGAGATTTACTCAATGGTGACCTGGTGCATGTGGATAGAGCCGAATCAGATCCGGTCAGTGCGGCTGTGGGCTATCGCCGGATAATGGATTGCTTTGGAGTTCAACCTCGCACATGGCACCAAGGGTTGGGGAATATGATCAGTACTTGGCTTGCGGAAAACACGCAGAATCAAGGTGTCGCTTCTTAACGGCTAATGCCGTTTTCTTGCTGTATGCCATCTCATTTACATCATTTCACACTGTAGTTTCGGGCTTCCATGCAGGCACTGAATACTCGATTGTAATGAATGAGTTGTTCTTTGTAGAGTTTGTTCTCTTCGGCTTGTTGGGCGGCTTTGTGGTGTGCCTGTGCTTTGGCGACGTTGACATTGTCTTTGTGCCCCTGGGCTTCACTGGTTGCCCCGATTAATGTGCCTATTCCTGCACCGGCAATAGCACCCTCAAACGTTTGATTATGACTATGCCTACCGTGACGATATTCCATTTGTGAGCCAATAGCTGCACCGATGACTGCGCCAATGATGGTGCCTGCAATGGTATTACCTTTATTTGGGTTGTCTGCAATAGCCACTTTTACAGGGCCGGATTTCGGCTTTTTCAATGCAAGTGGGTCAATATCGCTGTTCTTTTTGGCCCATTGATAACAATCGTATCGATCTTTTTCCAGTTGCTCGGGTGACTGTCCTTCCGATGGGTAAATGAATAGTCGTGTATAGGCCTTGTTGGGGCTGGCTTCTGCGCTTGTAGTCGATACGACAGAGAGGAAAAGTATGGGCAAGATACTTAACAAGTAGAAGACTTTTGGGTTGTATCGACGCATGTTTCTCTCCTTGCTCTTCATATGATTTGTGTATTTTTCAATGAAGCGCTTCCAACACTCTATATGAATAATTTAGGTTACTTAGTGGTGTAACCCCTTCCCTCTAAGCAGGCTGCCATTGCTCGATGGTAGTTACCTCGCTCATTTCTTGGCGAATTGGATTCGCTTGGATCAAAGCCGGTTTGCTCAAAAGCCCAGCGATGGCACTGGTATCGATCAAACTCTGTTTGTTCTTCATCCTGGCCTTTAGCGGGATAGATCACCAAGTCGTTGCCTTCGTAGTCCTCCTCATCATAATCGTCATAGTCATCTTCATCAGAAAAGTAGCGGTCGCCATCATCGGGAGATTCCACGACAACATACTCTGTACCGTCTTTGCGATAATAAGTGTCATTAACGTGGTAATACACGGCTGAGCCAATGGCAAGTGTCACGAAGCCTGCTGGTAAGTAGCCCACTCTTGCACCAATGGGAGCGGATACCACAAAGTAACTGCTGCCTCTGGAGCGATAAAACATGCCGCTATGGTAAAAGTAGGAATGACCGTGGTAGCGAATACGCCGATAGCCTGTGGGTAAATAAGAAATGGTGTATCCGTGGGGGTGGTAATGGTGGGTATAAAAGCGATTATATCGGCGGTGGTGTCGATTATAGTGCTGAGCTGCGGTATAGGCACTGTATCGGCGGTAATTGTTATAGTGGCGTGTAATTGGGCGATTGATACGACGATGAGCTCGATTGTTAGAGTTATTAATGGCGCGACGCTGAACGATTCTTCCATAATCGTTGCGAGAGTTAACACGGCGTACACGGTTGGTGTGCCGAGCCGTATTCGATGCCCTGCCGGCCTCTCGACGATGACGTTCAGCCCGGTTTGACGAGCGGCTCTCTTGTCGCTGAACCTCTTGAATTGTTCTTTGGTGTTTGCGATCACCGAGGTCGCCAAAATTAATAGAAGCTTGCACTGATGCAGATACGAGACATGCCGATATCAATGCTGCGATTGCTGATATGGTCGTGAAATACGTGACAGAACCGTTCATTGTATGGCCTCCGTTCTATTTTATGCATATGCCGCTAATATCGCCTGATGTAGATTCACTGAAATTAAGTGTAAGAACGGCGTAATTCGTTTTGGTGATAGAAAGTGTTTTTTAGTGTATGCATGTCAACTGAATAGAACCTGAGCGTTAAATGTACGAGATAAAGGTGCTCTTGAGAAAGGCCGATGTTTTCTGGGTTTGAATTGGAGGGATGCCAGCTATTGAGAAAAGGGGAGATATCCAAGCACTCCACTTGTAAAGCAGAGTACTTGGAAAGATAGTACGAGGAGAAATTACTCGGAAAAGGAAACTCAGAAATAATGATGTAAAGAGCTTAAGGCTTACATACTATTCATAGCGTTGAAAAACCAACGTGGCATTAGTGCCGCCAAAACCAAAGCTATTAGACATGGCTCGTTGAATGTCCACATCATCTTTACGCTCGGTGACAACCGGCATACCTTCGGCGCCCGCATCCAAATTTTCGATGTTGGCGGAGGCGCAGACAAATCGGTGCTTCATCATTAGTAGACTATAAATGGCTTCTTGTACGCCTGTGGCGCCCAACGAATGCCCGGTTAACGATTTGGTAGAGCTAATCAATGGGCTATTGGTGCCGAAGACTTCTCTCATAGCATTCAATTCTTGAATGTCTCCGGCAGGGGTAGAAGTACCATGGGAATTGATATAGTCAATCTCTCCTTCGACCGTTGCCATGGCTTGTCTCATGCAGCGCACCGCGCCTTCACCCGACGGTGCAACCATGTCGTAACCATCCGATGTGGCACCATAACCGACTAACTCAGCGTAAATGGTGGCACCACGTGCTTTGGCGTGCTCCAGCTCCTCAAGTACTAAACAGCCACCACCTCCGGCAATCACAAAGCCATCGCGATCAGCATCGTAGGCACGAGAGGCTTTTTCTGGCGTCTCGTTATATTTACTCGACAATGCACCCATGGCATCGAACAGGCAAGATTGACTCCAGTGCTCTTCTTCACCACCGCCAGCAAAGACGATGTCTTGCTTACCCAATTGAATTAACTCCATAGCATTACCAACACAGTGAGCGCTGGTAGCGCAGGCAGAGGAGATTGAGTAGTTCACACCTTTGATTTTGAAGGGAGTGGCCAGGCAAGCGGAAGTGGTACTGCTCATCGTCTGGGTAACACGATAGGGCCCGACGCGCTTGATTCCACGATCCCGTAGGACATCCGCAGATTCCACCAGGTTTTTTGATGATGCGCCACCGGAGCCCATAATGATTCCAGTGCGATCATTAGAGACTTGAGACTCTTCAAGACCAGCATCTTTGATAGCTTGCTCCATTGAGAGATAGGCATAGGCGGCCGCTTCACCCATGAAACGCAGTGTTTTGCGATCAATGTGGTCTTTCAAGTCTAGATCGACGCTACCGGAAATATGACTGCGAAAGCCCATTTCTTTGTAGGTCTCATTAAATCGAATACCGGAACGCCCCTCTTTGAGAGCGTCCAATACAGTGTCTAGATCGTTACCCAAGCAAGAGACAATTCCCATACCGGTAACAACAACCCGTTTCATAAGCAACCTCTATTTATCAGTGCCCTCATATTGAGCACTTGTTTTGACTGATTTCTGTGGTAGTGACACTTTTGGTTCGTGGCTCTGGTGTTTACAAAGCTATCACAGGGTTTAAGTATTATTATTTCAACCAATTGCGTACAATTTTTGTCTAATTCAATGCAGATGGGCGAATAATTCTCGACTTCATCGACAGGAGTCAGTCACGCAGCAAAATAAGCGCCTGCTTAACCAAGATGAGACATCGCTAAAGGGAAATTGTTGCATAGATTTGAAAGTTATGTGTGAAAGGCAAAAGAATTTTGGCCCAGAAGGAGCAAATGGTGTCCGACTTACCTAACAAACCTGTTGAAAATTGATGCTATAGGAAACTCAAGGGAGGGTATGCCTAGCCAGTAGTCGTTTACCGACCCTTGATATTACTATGCCTTATACCCGGCAAAAGTTACAGATAACCAGGCTTTTATAAAGCAACAACTAGAAAGAGCTGGTGTCAGTAAAAAGACCAACACGTAAGTCTTTTGCGGTATAAATTTCTTTTCCGTCCACAGCAACGGAGCCGTCTGCAATTCCCATCACCAACTTTCTTTCGATAACACGCTTTAAGTGGATATGGTATGTCACTTTCTTTGCTGTAGGGAGAATTTGGCCGGTAAATTTGACTTCTCCGGAGCCAAGTGCCCTACCTCGCCCTGGGTTACCTTTCCAGCCCAGATAAAAGCCAACAAGTTGCCACATGGCATCTAAGCCTAAACAGCCAGGCATCACAGGGTCCCCAGGGAAGTGGCACTCAAAAAACCACAAGTCAGGGTGAACATCGAGTTCCGCAATAATTTCGCCTTTGTCGAATGCGCCGCCCTCGGTTGAGATATGAGTAATGCGATCCAGCATCAGCATATTCGGAATCGGCAATTTTGCATTGCCTGGCCCAAATAGCTTGCCATGCCCACATTCGATGAGTTCGTCGCGCTCATAAGCGCTTTTCGGTACGAAAGCATTCATACACTGACCCTAGCAGTTATTGATGTTGACGACACGACAAATTCAATTAAAGACTCTTTTAAGGACCCTTAATTCGAAAATTGCGCTATGCCGCAAAGGTGGCACATTCTAACGGTTACCGTGTACATGTCTAGAGTGACTGGCATGAGACTTGCGGCTAATAGACCAGTGAACGGTTCTCATTTATAAGCTGGTAATTGTGAAAGAGGCCAAAAAGGAGGTGATCATCTAGAAAAAGAAGAGTAATTGTCTAAAGAGGTCAACATTTTCCCTGCGACAAATTCTCAAATTAGAAGTCCATCATGTAATTCACATGAATTGTATAGAACTTGTGGTAAGGTCGCTGCTTATACGCAATCTAATGAAATCTATCTAGGGTTTGTCTACCTTTATGTTATGAGAACTCTAAAAATGGGTCCAGAATTCTAAAAAAGTGTAGATTTTCGTCTACCGTCGACGTTTTGGGGTGTGTCAATTGCTTTGCCATAATTTGTCTTGTCGCTATGGTTCAATCAACATAGATCTAATTGACAACATAGATCTAATTGACAACATAGATCCAACAGGCATTCTAGATGCACATTTGCACCTATCTGGGGCGGGTATATATCCGTCATTATCGTGCGATCCCACTCATTTCGTCACGTTCAAAACATCCGTTAATTCTTACTCCCACTCGAAAACAATATTGCTAACAGATACTCAGCTATTCAATACACAGCCAATCAAAAGGATGATGAAATGATCAAAAAGTGTCTCTTCCCTGTTGCCGGATACGGTACTCGATTCCTACCAGCGACAAAGTCAATGCCGAAAGAAATGTTACCGGTGGTGAATAAGCCATTGGTTCAGTATGGCGTCGAAGAGTCGATTGAAGCCGGTTTAACAGAAATTGGGTTGGTAACAGGCCGTGGTAAACGTGCTATTACGGATCACTTTGATGTTAACTACGAGCTTGAACATCAAATTGCGGGCACATCAAAAGAAGAGTTTTTGTCCAGCATTCGTGGGGTTATGGATAAAGCGCAATTTTCTATGACTCGCCAGCAAGAGATGCGAGGTTTAGGTGATGCCATTTTAAACGGCAAGCGCCTAATTGGTGATGAGCCTTTTGGTGTCGTCCTGTCTGATGACTTGTGTTTGTCTGAGGAAGAAGGCGTATTAGCGCAAATGGTGAAGCTCTACCGTCAATTCCGATGCAGCATTGTTGCCATTCAAGAAGTGCCTGAAGATCAAATTCATAAATTTGGTGTGATTGCTGGTGAAAAGTTGAAAGAGGGAATCTTCCAAGTTACCGACATGGTGGAAAAGCCAGCAAAAGAAGACGCGCCCAGCAACTTAGCCATCATCGGCCGTTATATTTTGACACCAGATATTTTTGAAATTATCGAAAACACCCCGCCTGGGAAAAATGGTGAAGTGCAATTAACCGATGCGTTGTTGCATCAAGCCAAGTCTGGGTGTGTATTGGCTTACAAATTTAAAGGCACACGTTTTGACTGTGGTAGCGTTGACGGTTTTGTTGAAGCGACCAACTATGTGTACAACAACATCTACAAAAAAGGACAGGCGTAGTAATGAGCGATAATGGCGCTGAAGAGATGAACAACGAGATCACATGTTTTAAAGCGTATGATATTCGTGGTCGTGTACCCGACCAGCTCAATGAAGACGTGGCCTATCGAATTGGGAGAGCGTTTGCCCATTTCTTGGAGGCGAAAAAAGTGGTTGTCGGGCACGATATTCGTTTAACCAGTCCATCGCTAACCGATGCCTTAATGCGTGGTATTACCGATGCTGGGTCTGATGTGCTTCACATTGGCCAATGTGGCACAGAAGAAGTTTATTTTGCGACTTTTGATAACGATGTGGATGGCGGAATTTGCGTGACAGCGAGCCATAATCCTATGGACTACAACGGGATGAAGCTGGTACGCCGTGGCTCTCGTCCCATTAGTGGTGATACTGGCTTGTTTGATATTAAAGCCATGGCTGAAGCGGGAGAATTTCCTGAGCCGACGTCCACAGGTTCTGTCCAGACATTAAATAGTCGTGAAGCTTACGTCGAGCATTTGATGAACTATATCGATGTGTCTGCATTGAAACCGTTGAAGGTTGTGGTGAATGCGGGAAATGGTGGGGCCGGAGCCGTCATTGATGCGATGGAATCTCAGTTACCACTAGACTTTGTGAAAGTGCATCATGAGGCCGATGGCAATTTCCCTAATGGCATTCCGAATCCATTATTGCCGGAAAACCGAGGCGCCACGATTGATGCCGTAGTAAGCGCCAAGGCCGATTTTGGTATCGCATGGGATGGCGACTTTGATCGGTGCTTCTTCTTTGATGAAAATGGTCGGTTTATTGAGGGGTATTATTTGGTGGGGTTGTTGGCGGAAGCCTTCCTTGCAAAAAACCCAGGTGCCAAGATTGTTCACGACCCTCGCTTAACTTGGAATACCCGCGCAACCGTTGAATCGGCGGGCGGGGCTCCTATTCAAAGCAAAACCGGACATGCCTTTATTAAAGAGCGTATGCGCAGTGAAGATGCCGTCTACGGTGGTGAAATGAGTGCGCATCATTATTTCCGTGATTTTGCCTATTGCGACAGTGGCATGATTCCATGGCTACTTGTGGCAGAACTGATTTCGGTGAAAGGCAAATCGCTGTCTCAGTTGGTGGATGACTGCATGGCGGCTTATCCGTGCAGTGGGGAAATCAACAGTACGGTTGACGATGCCAAAGCAGTGATTGCCAAAGCAGAGGCTCAGTACGCCGAAGGTGCGGAACACATTGATCATACTGACGGACTTTCCGTTGAGTATCCAGAGTGGCGTTTCAACCTTCGTATGTCGAATACAGAGCCTGTGATTCGTTTGAATGTGGAATCCAAAGGGGATGTACCTTTAATGGAAGCAAAACGAGATGAGTTATTGGCGTTGATTCGAGCCTAAACGCCTCTCTTTATTTTGTTCCTTTTAGATATTGATACCTATAGAAAAAGCCTCTGTTCGAAAGACAGGGGCTTTTTTGTTCGATCTTATTCTTTCCGTTTATGAGTTAGATTTCTGGGCTGGGAGTTTGTGTAAGTCGACAGAGGTAGATTGTGGTTGCGGTGCCAATACTTGTCAGCATGACGATGGCCCATACACTGCCAACAAGCCACATGGATAATCCAAGAGTGAGCCACAAAAAGAAAATAGCGCGGTTACGAACGGTTGCTGTAATCCCCAGCCCTGCTTCCCATCGTGTGATGATCGGCCCGAAAATTCGATGTTGAGACAGCCAGTGATGGAATCGTTCGCTGGAGCGGGCAAAGCACCACGACGCGAGCAAGATAAAAGGCGTTGTTGGGAGTAGTGGTAAAAATATTCCCGCAACACCGAGTACCAAAGCGACCCACCCGCCAGTAAGCAATAAAAAACGTTTTGTTGCTGAGGATGAATGAGCCATACCTTGGTGTTCTTGTGTCATAGCATACAAGCCAAAGCCGAGATTAAAGGCTGCCTTTATTCACGAGTTCAACCAATGCTTTGGTGGAGCCGTCCCAGTTTTCAGGCAGTGGCTCACCGGTTAACGCTGGGTAGACTTTTGCGCCTAATTGTTTGCCGAGCTCGACACCCCATTGGTCGTAAGGGTTGAGCCCCCACAGTGTGCCCAAACAAAATACTTTGTGTTCGTACAACGCAATCAGTGCACCCAATGACTCAGGGTTGAGCTGTTCCAGTAGTAATGTATTGCTTGGACGATTGCCCGGAATCACTTTATGGGGTGCTAAGGTCTCAGCATCGCTCGCGCTTGCTCCGCCATCGAGCAGTTCTTTCGTCGCCGTTTCCAATGACTTACCGGTAAGTAATGCTTGGCTTTGGGCGATGCAGTTGGACATCAGGTGGGTGTGGTGGCCATCCAGCGGGCTCATTGGCTTAACGCTGCCAATAAAGTCAACCAAGACACCTTGCGTACCTTGATGCAGCAATTGATGGAAAGAGTGTTGGCCGTTGGTGCCTTCGGTACCCCACAAAACCAATCCAGTATGGTGTTTTAGCGGCTGGCCGTTACGATCAACTTGTTTGCCCAAACTTTCCATGTCCAATTGCTGCAAATAGGCTGGTAAACGGCTCATGCGTTGGGCATAGGGAAGAATCGCTTGGTTGTTGTATCCCCAACAGGCGCTGTACCAGAAGGTAATTAAGGCCATCAGCATTGGCATATTGCTTTCGATGGGCGCTTCTGCGAAATGCTGATCCATGGCATTCGCGCCTTTCAGTAAAGATTGGAAACCGTCCATGCCGATGGCAATGGCAATGGGTAGCCCAATGGCTGACCACAATGAATAACGGCCACCTACCCAGTCCCACATTGGGAAAATATTTTGCTCGGCAATACCAAATTCAACGGCAGCTTTAATGTTGCTGCTGACAGCAACGAAGTGTTTGTGTAAGTCTGCTTCTGCACATCCACCTTGCATCACCCATTCTCGTGCAGCCAAGGCATTCTCCCGGGTTTCTAAGGTTGAGAACGACTTTGACGCAACAATGAACAAGGTGGTTTCTGGGTTCAGCGTTTTCACCACATCGCTTAAGTCGGCGCCATCGATGTTTGCTACAAAGTGGACTTGTGGTGATGCTTTCTTTACATCCGCCAAGGCAGTCACGACCATGCGAGGCCCTAGGTCTGAACCGCCAATTCCAATATTGACCACGTCGGTGATGGGTTTGCCAGACTGACCTAGCCACTCGCCATCGTGCAATGAGCGAACAAACGGGCTCATTTTTTCTAAGGTTTCGGCAACCACTTCTTGCTCTGGCGTGCTTGGAGCACCCTGAAAGCGCAATGCGGTATGCAGAGCGGGTCTATTTTCGGTGTTGTTTACAATGTCGCCTCCCAACAAGCCTGCAACGGCTTCGGGTAACTTGGCCTCTTTGGCGATGTTGGTTAACAATCCGAGAGTTTCGGCAGTGAGGTGGTTTTTGGAATAATCCAAGTACAAGCCTGCGGCTTGCAGAGAAAAGTCTTGTGTTCGAGTGGGAGCACTAACAAACAGCTCCGCGAGAGTGGTTTGCCATTGCTCTTTATGGCTCAGTAATTGGCTCCAGCTCGGGTACGTATAGGTATCGCCAGTAATCTGCATGCGATGATTGCCTCTTGCTTAATTAGTCTTATTCCAATGCGCGCCTTGGGGCGGCAACGAATCCTCTGCAAGTCTTTTTATTTTTATTCAATCCCAGTAAGGGTGTTTTTCACTGAGATTGTTGATGGCGCATAAAGCTGCGCTCTTATTGTTGAAGTTAGTGATTGAGCTTTTCCGGGTTTTACTTTGTAGCCCTGATTATTAATGATTCCGGCCAATGGCAAAGTGAGCTAAATCGATCAACGCTTTTTTATAAATGCTGTCCGGTAAGATCGACAGTTGCTCAATGGCGGATTCAGAGTGCCCGGCTGCTTTTTTCTTCGTGTAGGAAAGCGCACCGCTTGAGTTTACTATGTTTACGATGTCAGATAGATGATCAAGGCCGCCGTTTCGGATGCTTGAAGCAATGATTTCACGGTCTTTCTCGCTGCTGTGCTTCATAGCAAAGATCAAAGGCAATGTTGGTTTGCCTTCGGCAAGGTCGTCACCGACGTTTTTACCCAGCGTTTCTGCATCACCTTCGTAGTCTAGGGCATCATCAATGAGCTGGAAGGCGAGTCCAAGGTGATATCCGTATTGTTTTAATGCGTGTTGAACTTCCGTTGAGCCGCTGGCGATCACGCCCGCGCATTGGCCGGCGGCTTCAAAAAGGGCGGCGGTTTTTTTATGAATCACCGAAAAGTAACTGTCTTCTCCTACGGAAGGGTCTTTCGCATTGACCAGTTGCTGCACTTCACCTTCTGAAATCAAATTCGTGGTATCGGCAAGAATGTTCATGATTTCCATCTTGCCGATTTTGACCATCATTTGAAATGCACGGGAATATAGAAAATCACCGACCAAAACGCTTGGGGCATTCCCCCAGTTGGCGTTGGCTGTTGGGCGTCCGCGACGTAACTCCGACATATCCACCACATCATCATGTAATAAAGTAGCGGTATGAATGAATTCGATAATGGCGGCCAACTCTAGGTGCTGTTGGTGTTTGTAACCCAGCGCTTTAGCACCAAGCAAAACGATAAGGGGTCTTAGTCGTTTGCCGCCAGCTTCTACCAAATATTGGCCAATGTTTTCTACTAACCCTACGTCGGAATGCAATTGGTCGATAATGAGTTGGTTTACAGCGGAGAAGTCATCAGCAACGACTTGATGAAAAGGCAGCATTTAAGAGTGGTCCTGTCAAAAAATTTGCCTGCATCCTAGGAGTGTCCATGGTGCAGGTCAAGGTAGCAATGGATTCTAAACGGCCAAACATTGCAGTTTTAGTGGCTTCGCACTTGTGACTTAGGGGTATTTTACGTACAATCGCCGCCCAATTTAAATACGGTTCAAGTTTTGGTGGTAGCACTGAATAGTCTTTGTTACCTAAAAGGCCTGAAAAAATATCTTTTTTCATTACGGCCTACTTCGTACCGTCCAATCCATTATATTGGAGCGCATTGCTAATGTACGCAGTTTTTGCAAGCGGTGGTAAGCAGCACCGTGTAACGGAAGGCGAAGTCCTGAAGTTAGAAAAAATTGAAGTCGCTACTGGCGAATCTGTTGAATTCGATCAAGTGTTGTTGGTTGCTAACGGTGACGATGTCAAAGTTGGTGCCCCTTTGGTTGATGGTGCTAAAGTGACCGCAGAAGTGGTTAACCACGGCCGTGCTGACAAGGTGAAAATCATCAAGTTCAAGCGTCGTAAGCACCACATGAAGCGTCAAGGTCACCGTCAGTGGTACACCGAAGTTAAAATCACTGGAATTCAAGGTTAATTTGGGAAAGAGGTAATACTCATGGCTCACAAAAAAGCTGGTGGTAGTACACGTAACGGTCGCGACTCAGAAAGTAAACGCCTTGGTGTTAAGCGCTTTGGCGGCGAAGTAGTTGCGGCAGGTAACATTCTTGTTCGTCAACGTGGTACCAAGTTCCACGCAGGCGTTAACGTCGGTATCGGCAAAGATCATACTCTTTTCGCGAAGTCTGAAGGCGTCGTGAAGTTTGAGGTCAAAGGCCCGCAAAACCGTAAATTCGTCAGCATTGTTTCTGCCTAAGTTCTCTGAACGATAGCAGACAACGCAAAACGAATATCAGCACTTAGTGTTGGCGAAAAGCCCCATCATGATTCATGGTGGGGCTTTTTCGTTGTCTAGGGAACTCCGAGTAAAATTTCCCGTACAATAGGCGACAAATGCATCTATACAATTTATAGATGTGATATCAACTACACCATATTAAACACACAGCGTCGCCGCTGTTCGCAAGTGGTAGGAGCATAAAGTGAAATTTGTTGATGAAGCCCCCATCCATGTAGAAGCCGGTAACGGAGGCAAGGGTTGTATGAGCTTCCGACGTGAAAAATTCATCGCCAAAGGTGGCCCAGATGGCGGCGATGGCGGCGATGGCGGCAGCGTTTTTTTAGAGGCCGACAACAACCTCAATACGTTAGTCGATTATCGATATCAACGTAATTACCGAGCCCAGAACGGTGAGCCGGGTCGCTCTCGTGATTGTCGAGGGGCAAAGGGTGAGGATTTGATTTTGAGAGTGCCGGTTGGAACATCCATTTTAGATGAAGATACTGAGGAAGTGCTCGGGGATCTGACCGAAAATGGCCAGCGTTTACAAGTGGCACAAGGTGGCTTTCATGGTTTGGGTAACACTCGTTTTAAATCCAGTGTGAATCGTGCTCCGCGCCAGACAACCCCAGGTAGTGAAGGCGAAATGCGTAACTTAAAGTTGGAACTTAAAGTTCTGGCGGATGTAGGTTTACTCGGCTTACCCAATGCGGGCAAATCCACTTTCATTCGTGCGGTGTCTGCGGCAAAGCCGCGTGTAGCCGATTACCCTTTTACAACCCTTGTACCCAACTTGGGGGTGGTGAAAGTGCATGATCACAGAAGCTTCGTTATTGCGGATATTCCCGGTGTAATTGAAGGCGCTGCTGAAGGGGCGGGTTTGGGTATTCGCTTTATGAAGCATTTAACCCGTTGCCGTTTGTTGTTGCATTTGGTGGATATGAACCCGTTTGATGGTTCTGATCCGGCAGAGAATGTGCGTGCTATTGCCGATGAGTTGGAAAAATTTAGCCCCACATTGGCCACTCGTGAGCGCTGGTTGGTACTGAACAAAACCGATTTGTTGCCGCCCGATGAGCTTGAAGAAAAATGCCAAGCCGTGATTGATGCATTGAACTGGGAAGGCCCTGTTTATCGTGTTTCGGCAATCAGTAAGCAAGGTACGCAAACCGTCGCCGAAGAAGTACTACATCACTTAGAGAGCCTCTGGGATGCGGAACAAGAAGATCCAGAACTTGTCGAGCAAGAGAACCAGATTCAATCATTGATGCAGCAAGAAGCGCGTGAGCGAATTGAAGAACTTCGAACACAGGCCCGAGCGAAGCGCAAAGGTGAGCAGGATGACGACGATTGGGATGACGATGACTACGATGTAGAGGTGGTTTACGCCCAATAGACTCTCTTTTTAGACTCTCTTTTCTTGTTGAATTATGGGTGATCACACAGATTGCCCAGCTGTCTTTGAGTGATACCCCCAATGAACCAACGTGAACAATTCTTTTCTGCTACTGCCAAGCCCCGTCGTTGGGTGGTGAAAATCGGCAGCTCATTGTTAACCGACAACGGACGTACGTTGGATGTCCCGGCCATCAATGGCTGGGTGACTCAAATGGCTCAACTTCGTCAACAGGGTATTGAAGTAGTTTTAGTGTCTTCAGGAGCCGTGGCGGCGGGTATGTCTCAATTGGGGTGGAAAGAACGCCCAGACCGCATTCATGAACTTCAGGCCGCTGCCGCTGTAGGTCAAATGGGGCTTGTTCAAACCTACCAGCAAGCGTTTCATCGCTACCAACTGCATGCCGCCCAAATCCTTCTCGATCACGATGATATGTCCAACAGAACTCGCTATCTCAATGCGCGTTCTACGTTAAAAACGTTGCTATCCCTCGGAGTAATTCCAGTAGTCAATGAGAACGACACCGTGGTCACCGATGAGATACGCTTCGGGGATAACGATACTCTAGCTGCACTGGTCACTAATCTGGTTGAAGCAGAGCTGCTGGTTATATTGACCGATCAACCGGGTATGTATAACGACGATCCACGTTCTAATCCTGAAGCAACGTTAATCAATGAAATATCCAGCCAATCACCAGAGTTAGACCGTATGGCGGGTGATGGTGGGCGCCTTGGGCGCGGTGGAATGATTACCAAGGTGCGTGCCGCTCGATTGGCAGCACGCTCTGGTGCCCATTCGATTATCGTTGGTGGCAAGTTGGATAATGTTCTCGGTCGACTTTTAGAAGGTGAATCTCTGGGTACGCTTATGGTGGCAGACCAACAACCCCAGCAAGCTCGTAAACATTGGTTAGCGGGACAGCTACAAATGCGCGGGACATTAACGCTAGATGCCGGCGCGGTGAGTGTGTTACGCGATAAAGGCACCAGTTTATTAGCCGTAGGGGTTCGAGAATGTCATGGGGATTTCCATCGTGGTGACATGGTGGTGTGTATCGATACCAACGGTGATGAAGTTGCGCGAGGTCTGGTCAATTATTCTGCTGAAGAAGTTCGATTGATCCAAGGGGCTTCAACGGAGTCGATTCGAGAGCGCTTAGGGTACAAAGATCAAGATGAGCTGATCCATCGCGATAACTTGGTGTTAGTGTAAAGCGTGTTGATCTAAAAATAGATTCTATAAGTCATGGTTCGGGAGTGGTTTTGAGTATTTTTAAAGAGCACATCGTAGCGATGGGGGCGTATTCCCCACCGTTGAAAGGGCGTAATCCGATTGATTACACGTTGCTGGATTTTAACGAACGTACTATTCCGGTAGCCGAACCTATCAAGCAGGCCATGATTGCGTTTATTAACAGTGACCGCCTACAAACCTACCCAGCATATGGCGATATCACGGCTCAATTGGCATCTTATTGTGATGTGAATGAAAGCCAAGTGATGATCACCAACGGCTCTGATCATGGTATTGAGTTAACGATTCGTGGTGTTTGCTGCGAAGGCAGTGAGGCAATTATTCCTGGCCCCAGTTTTCCCATGTACCACCAAGTGGCGGGTGTGGAAGGTATGGTTATTCATGAACCGCTTTACACGCGCGAATCTGGTTACCCAGTTCAACAGGTGAAGGCACTGATCAATGACAACACCAAGTTGATTGTGGTTTCCAACCCCAACAATCCTTCAGGTACATTGACGACACGAGAGGTAATTATTGAGCTCGCTAACGCTGCACCTCAGGCGGCGATTCTGGTGGATGAGTGCTATTTTGAATATACCCAAGTGAGTATGAGCGACTGTGTTGAAGAATACCCGAACATCGTCATTACGCGTACATTTTCTAAAACTTGGGGGCTTCCATCGGTGCGTTTTGGCTATGTCATTGCGGCGGAAAAAAATATTCAGGCATTGTTAAATGTGCGTGGCCCTTATGACATTAATCAGTTGGCGGTAGTCGCGGCCGAAGCGGCGTTACGTCATCCTGAATACACAGAGCAGTATGTAGCAGAAGTGATGAACGTGAGTAAACCAATGATGGAATCATTTCTCGAAGAACATCAGATTCAATTTTGGCCAACAGCCGCCAATTTTGTGTGGATTTTCCCCGATAGAGCTCAGATGCTCAATGACGCATTACGCGCCGAAGGCATTCTTGTGCGCCCCAAAGCGGATACAGATGGAAAGATTGGGTTGCGCATTACTCTTGGAACTCAGATTCAGACTCAGCGTTTGATCGCAGTAATGAAGCACTTTTTTGAAGGTTAAGGAACACAATCGTTAAACCATGTATATTTTTTCAGTAACAGCTAAAGCCAAAACCGCCATTCATGGATTCGAAGCCGGACACGAAGCTCCCTTTATCGTTTATATCGATTTCAAGGACTTGATCGGAGCAGAGCAGCTCGCACGATTGTTTGTGATGAAAGAAGGTTTTTATGAAGTGGTGATTGAAAAGCGGCGACGGCTCACCAAAGATAAAGTCATTCGGCTTAAGCGCAAAGATCAGCAAATCAAAGAAGCGCTGGAAACAGGCTATGCCATTCAGTTATTCGATGAGCATTGACTGTCATCGGGAAGAACGCTCGGGTTGTTCAGAAGTTTCCAGATTAGCTGAACAACCTTTTAAACGCTTCGGTTAATTTAACCAGGTTGCAGGTTTTGCTTAGGGCAAGGCTTTCGACCAGCTCGCCTGCTGTGTCTTCAACATAAAGTTCGTATCCTGCGCCATCTTCTTGGGATGATTGAGTAAGGGTGGCGCAGCTTTTATCGTAAATAACCCAGTCAGGTTGTAGGTTTTCATTAATATCTAAGCGCTCACTCAGGCTTTCTGCCGTAATAATATTGGCGAAAATTTGTAAGTGAACGGTAAGCTCTTCTCGACGTTGTTTATCAGCACTGGCGATCAGAATGGTTTTTTGACTGCTGTCGCGCTCAGCAATGGCGCGATTTCGCCCAGATGTTTTGGCAACGTACAAATTTTTGTCGGCTCTCTCAATTAATTCTCCGAGTTTGACTTCTTCATTTTGATTAAGGCTGGCAATCCCAATGCTTACCGTAACATGTGCTGCTGTGGTGGACTTTGCGTGGGGCATTCCTTGTGTTTCCAACTCATTGAGCAGCTTTTCCGCCACCTCCAATGCCTGATAACGGTTGCTGTCACTGAGCAGAACAATAAACTCTTCGCCACCATAACGGGCAAACAAATCGGTTTTGCGATTAAAAATTTTGCTGATGCAGTTGCCCACCATTTTCAAACATTGATCCCCCTCCACATGCCCATAAAAGTCGTTGTAGAGTTTAAAGTGGTCGACATCCATCATCATGACACTGACAGGTTTGTTGAAGCGCTTGGACAGCTGAACAACCTCCTCAGCCTTTTGAGAAAACATACGGCGATTGTACAGCCCGGTGAGTTCATCTTTCGTACTGAGATAAGAGAGTTTCTCGTTTAACTCACCTAGCTCATTGTGAATTACCACCAGACGCTGCATGGCAATCAACTTGGCTTCCAGTAGAGTAGGAGAAATCGGTTTAGTTAAGTAATCGTCGCCACCCGCACGAATGCCTTCCAGTACCTTCTCATCACCTTCGTTCCCCGTAGCAAATACAATCGGCAGCCACCGATAATTAAGCGCTTCTCGCATGAGGTGAGTCGTCTCAAATCCGTCTAACCCTGGCATGTCTACATCCATGATGACCATGTCAAAATCGGTAAGTCCGATCATTTGAAGGGCTTCTTCTCCAGAGTGAGCAATAATCGGCTCGTGTCCGAGCTTGGAGATCATGTTGATCATGCCTGCTCGGATAGTGGCGCTGTCTTCTACAATCAATATTTTCATGCACGTCGAGAGGATTGGCTTGGTTAATTCAAGTCCGATTTCAGAGTCCTTAGCTTGGTCTAATTTTCGAGGTCATAGTCAATACCATAGCTAAAAAATGCGATGACTGTTGAGAGCAAGCCCTAAAGTTGGTAATTGTTTGGCGATATTGAGTGATGAATATCTCTAATGGAGAGGGTTATTGAAAAGAAGAACACTCAAGAATGCTTAGTACGGTCATGCATCAATAAAAAAGCCGGCATAAAGCCGGCCTTGAAAGGATTGATAATGCTTATTTTTACAGGTTAATTGTTTAACCTTTTTATTTCTTGAACCAGCGTTTAAAAAAGTCACGCCATGGTGACTGCAGCTCAAGATTGACTATAACCGGGTTGTGATCGGAGCTGCGATAAGGGCCGATGGCGGTGAAATCAATTGCATCGCCATTGGCGCCATTGTTGAAACGCAAGGCTTGGTGATATTGCAATTGGTATAATTCTGACGCATTGATATCCCAGTTAGTCGCATCTACAACGCGCTCTGCAGCAGAAGGCGAGAGCAGAACGTGGTCCAGTGAGCCAACTTGATCGGTGTCGTAGTAGTAGTACGAGTAAGTGGATGCTTCTACCAAGTCTTGCGAATTAACATAACCGTAATTTTTAGATACAGCGACAGCTTCACCATTATCCAACTCTGTATTAGCGGCAGTCATTATTTCGTAACCGCGTGTAGTAGGATCATAATCGGTTAAGATGGAGATGGGATCTTCCTTGCTGTAAGCGTTGAAGTCACCTAATAAAACCACATTTTTAGGCAATCTCATGGACTCTAAGGCTTCACCCAGCTTCACTACAGAGGAAACGCGATAGGAATTACATCCCCCTTGAGCAGACTCAATATCGGTAGGCATATTGTCTTCGATACAACGTGGGCGCTTGCTACGTAAGTGGCTCACTGCAACAGCAACTTTATTCCCAGACGATTTATGCAAGAAGTTTTGGATGACACTTGGACGCGAGAGCACGAGGTAACCATCATTATCTTGGATTGGCATTTCAACACTTTGCATACGACCCCAAGGAATCACCACGCGAGGCTTGTAGATAATTGCATTAAATACAGCATCGGTACCGGTCAGTTCAGTGTTAAATGTCCAGATGTAACGGTACGCTTTGTAGCCTGCCGCTGCATTCAACGCTTTCACTAAATCGCGGATGGCACTGTCTTTGCCAAAGCCATCGTTTTCCATTTCCATCAAACCAACGATATCGGCATCCATATCCAGCAAGGCACGAACAATGCGCGCTTTTTGCAGTTCAAACTGCTCGGCAGATCGTGCACCACGGTTTTCTTCATAGTCGAAGGTAATGCTGCCATCGTCCAACACTTCACCGTTGAAGTAGTTCAAGACATTGAAGCTGGCAATGCTTAAGTTACCTGGTATCAAATCAGGCACTAAGTCCCTTGAAGATAAGATAGAGAAAGATTCTTTAGTTGGATTGATGCGGTAGCTGCCGAAGCTGAAATTCAATGGGCCAGTGGCGGATACTGAATCACCAACGCGAGGAGCATTGTCGTAATTTAATCCATCAAATTCAGGGGTTGAGAAGAAATTGATGGTCTCTGGGTAGTTACCTGAAGCATTGTCTTCGATAACCAAAATATTGGTATCGGCATTCTGTTCTGCTTCTAAGAACGACGTGCTCAGTGGTGCACCCACATCAGAGGGGGTGTATTTTACCGAATCACTCACTCGTATTTCGCCGTATTTGGTGAAATCGTCCAGTGAGTAGACGGTGGCATCTGTTACGGTGGCGACCATGCCTTCGATAGATTCAAGGTCAAGAAGACCTTCGTAAGGCATTGGAATTTGCACAGCGGCAATGTTTTCGTCACTTTCGCCACAAGAGAGGCTGGCCGTGGAACGGATTTGACTGTTGCCGTAAAACTCGGTTGGAGCGCCTAATACTCGGGCGACCTCGCCAACAGCGACCGCTGAGCTATCGCCGAAGACAAAAATACCTTCAGACGTTGCACTGTCCATATCGCTATCGCTGGGCTCTTCTTGAATAAAGAAGCCATTATTGCGAATGCCGGTCACAATCCCCTCTACAACGACGGTATCTGTTGAGGTGACTTCTCTGCCAGCGCCTTGGATAGTGCTGATTAGCGTTGCTTCATCATTACACGTACCAATCACCACGGTGTTGCCATTGTCGTCATCCCCATCACCGGGCGTGGCATCTAGGGTGAAGGTCGCGACTGGCATCACAGCAGTGCTGCCCTCATTGTTACTCGCGCCATCCCACACATTGGTGCCACTAAACAGCCAGTGACTGCTATCAAAGGTTCCACCATTGGCGTTTTGACCACTCAAGCGGTAAGCCCAGCCGTCTAGGTGATCCCAGCTCTGGCCACTACCATCCACATTAATGTCACCAAAAACATCAATGACGGATCCGTTCTTGAATAATTCAATGGCATCGTCACCGTTGATGGCTGCAGCAGAAGAGGTATAGGCGATATCTGGAGTAAAGCCGAAAAATTCTTCAAAGGCTGCATCTTCGCTGGTGACATAAATATAAGAACCAGCGCTCACGCTAATGGCTGGGAAGGTGAATTCTTCACCATCGGACCCGCCACCGTTATTTGCAGAGCCAACGCCATATTGGCTTAAATCGTTAATGTCCTCGGTAACATAGAGTTCCACACCTTTAGGAACGCCACCGGGTAGAGTGCCATCAAACACACCACTAATAACCATGTCAGCACTGGCTGTCATACTGGTTAGCAACACCGGTGCTGTCCACAACCATTTTTTCATCATCATTTCCTATTTGTTATGTAACGGGTTTTAAACATTAAATTATTTGCTAATGCATTTGAGTTCGAATCAGGTGAAGACGTTGCGGTTTATTGTCTTTTCGATCTCTATTGTTATTTTCTGTTTATTTTTCGGTCTAAAAATTGAAATACCTGATTATTGGGTTAATTTAAGGCATATTTGTGTCAATTTTATGAGGGCGGTGAAGAAATTTGTGACAGACTAATGATTTTTAGAATAATTGATATTTTTTGAGATTAAATTTGGCATTTGATAATTTCTAATTAACTGGAAAAGATTTTTCCACGCCATTAAATTATTTAACCGATGGCTATTATTAAAAAGGTAATAGACTGAATCAGTTTTAATAAGTGTTAATTAAAACGCAGCAATGGAATTTGTTTAGATTTTATCGGGAGTGCTTGAATACCAATGACTTAAATGTTAATTAATCGTACGCTTATTTACAGAAAAGCAAACATTTATTGTCATACGTTTCTTGGAGTTGAAAAATGAAAACAAGGATTTTTCGTATTAAATCTATTGTCGGTTGTATTATTTCATGTGTACTTTTGTTGTCAGTAGCAGCCAGTGCATTTGCCGTAAGAGAAGAAGGTTTTCTTGAATTGGATAACGGCAACCGTTTACATTACATATCAAAAGGAAAGAAAGGGGCACCGCTGGTATTGTTTATTCACGGCGCGCCTGAGCGTGCAGAAGTTTGGGAAGAATATTTAAGCTATTTTGGACATTATTACTACTCTGTGGCGTACACTTCTCGTGGTTATTTTCCATCCTCGATTCCTCAAGGTGTAGAAGAATACACCACCGATAAATTGGCTGAAGATGCGGTCGCGGTCGCGGCGAAACTTGGTTACGACTCGTTTACACTGGTTGGACATGACTGGGGGGCTTCCACAGTATGGCAGGTTGCCATTCGTTTCCCTGAAAAAGTGGAGCGTATGGTAACCATGGCGACGCCCCATCCGATTGTTTACACGCGGGGTTATCATGAAAGTGAAGCTCACGCAGCAGCGCTAGATGGGTATATTCCACTTATCCGCAATGGTCTTGTACCTTGGACTGTTGAAGGCGTTCTCAGTGATAACGTGGCGTTTTTTAAAGAATATGTTTATTCGGAGCGCTCTCTCAATCGTGTACCTTGGGCATTGGGTATTGATTTAGAAGAAACCTGGAGATTTAACGATGGGGAAAGCTTAGAAGCGCTTTTTAATCATTATCGAGCATTAAATTGGCCGCTGGCTTATATTCCTAATTGTTCTGTTATTCCGGATCCGAACTATGTGATCAAACAACCTGTGTTGATGGTGTATGGTGAAAAAGATCGATTTGTTTCGTCTGAAGTATATGACTTGCCCAATAATGATTGTACACCCAACATTCAGTATCTCTCTTATCCAAAAGGAGGTCACTTTATTCAGCATGAATATAAGTGGTCTATCATGGCGCAAATGAAAGCTTTCTTTGAAGAAACGCAACAATAAGAAAAGAAGATTGAGGGAAATAAAAAAGGGCGATTATCGCCCTTTTTTATTTTTTAGTACTGGTTTAATTTTGATTTGTTTCGCTTACTTTGTATTGAATGAATTCCGCTTAATCGTTATTTAATGTAAGACCCTAAGTAATAACTCACAATCGCGTCTAGGGCATTTTTTTCTTTCAATAAACGTAACCGATCGTTCACAAAAATACGAAGTGTTTCAGGGGTGTCTTTAGACATCATAATGGTCAGTGGTGTTGCGTAATTCAGTGATTGTCCCATCAGAGTCACGTTGTTAATATTTTGATTATTAACCAAATATTGCATTCGGGGTAAATTGCCAAGATAAAAATCGGCGCGGCCACGCTGTAATGCTTCTATCGCGTCCACTTGACTTTTAACCTCCAAAATTGTCGCCCCTCGGTTAGATAAATTCCCCAAAAGTGCCCCGTATTGATAACCCTGAATAACGCTAATGACTTTTCCCGTAAGGTCACTGGCTGGCGCTGTTTTTCCTTTCAAATACACCAAGCTGTATTCGTAATTGAGGATATCTGTGCTGGCTAAAAACTGGCCGCCCCAGTCAGGGTCATTCTCCCAGCTTCGTAAGCCATAGGTGATCCAGTTATCCAGTTTCTCTTCGTACGTATCTCGTTTGATACGAGCAATAGGGCGAGTTCTTGGGAGTATGGTGTAATCACTGCCATTAAAGATGGCGAAAATGACTTCTGAGATAATTCCCCCTGGGGGTAGGTCTTCAGAGGCAGGAGATATTTGTATGGGGGCTCCTGTGGTGTCATACACAAGGTATTGCAGAGTCAGTGGGTCTAATGATTCCTCAAAAAATGGAATGGCATTTGTGGATGGCGTTAGGAATAACAGTAATAACAGACAAAAAGTGAAAGTGCTGCGTTTGAAAATTGAGCAATTGTCAGCATGCATAAAAATTACACTAAACTCATGTGGGTGGATCAATGTTTGTTTGGTTTCAATACATCCAGAGAAGATCGGGCGTACCGGTACATCCGATTTAGCGCCAAGATTACCAGAAAAGGTTGCTTATGTGACGATTAATCACGGCATTAGAGGAAACCTTTGTCTACTTTCTCCGCAAATACATGGGGTTATTGGCATATAAGGTAGTTTTTATGTTCGTTGGTTTTGTTTTCGCCCTGCTTATCTCTATATATTATATAAAGAGTGCATCTTTAGACGCCTTTTTTAGAAGTCCATTTCTTAACGAATCTCTTAGTGTGCTTTGGGGTGATGTTAAGACATGCGTTTTAACAGTGGTTTGCTGAAAATAACGCCATCATTTCTTCAAGTGCGAGTAAGTCCTTTTCTGAAAAGCGATTAATACTGGGGCTATCGATATCCAACACGCCTATGACTTCAGAATTTGAATTACGCAAAGGAATGACCACTTCAGAATTTGACGCAGCATCACAAGCAATGTGCCCAGGAAAATCATGAACGTTACTGACTCGTTGTGATACCCCTTCTGCCACAGCGGTGCCACACACACCTTTGCCTATTTCAATGCGCACACACGCGACCTTTCCCTGAAATGGCCCCAGTACTAATTGATTATCGACCAAACGATAAAAACCTACCCAATTAATATCCTCTAGGTTTTCATACAACAGCGCTGAGCAATTTGCCATATTGGCAATGGTATCTTTTTCACTTTCAATTAAAGCGGCAAGCTGTTTACTCAGTAAAGTGTAGTCTGTTTCAGGTTGGTTATTATCTGTGTATATACGAGCCTCTGCATCAGAAGGCGCGGTCGTTGGTGCGATGGACATAGATGATCCTTTCAAAAATGTGGCCAGAGTAAATTAGACAAGCGTAAGCTCGGCCTTTATGTCGTCTTTAACGTAATACTGCTGGAAATAAGCAGATTGTATGATTGATAAAGGTATGATGAGTGAAATTTTAAAATGCGTCTATTGAAATATTTCCCGAAGTGTTTCAATACCGTGTTTCGCAGCTTTATTCGTCTTTAAATAGACATTTTTCGAAGTGGGTCTGTTCAACCGGGAACAGAATATATTCAACGACGAATGACAACTGGCTATTATACTCAAGCCCTCGAAAAACCTTTGGCCTGAAGAATAAAAAAGAGTAATGCTCAACACTTTTATATTTTTACTTTTAAAGCCCATGTCCATTGTTATTGCAGAGTAAAGTAATCATTGACTAAACAACAACATTGGGCGAATTGAGGGAGAGCTTTCATCAAGGTAGCTTGTGTTTTACAGTAGTCGTTTATTACTGACCAAAAAGGTAAAAGAATGCTTCGGTTTCGAATTGTCCCGGTGACACACTTCCAGCAAAACTGCTCTGTTGTGTGGTGTGATGAAACATTGGAAGCGGCAGTGGTCGATCCTGGTGGCGATATCGATAAAATACTTGCCGCCATTCGTGAAGAGGGCGTGACCCTAAAAGCGATTTGGTTGACACATGGTCATCTTGATCATGTGGGGGGAACGGCGGAAATGGCTGCCTCACTAAATTTACCGATCATTGGCCCACATCGTGAAGACCAATTCTGGATTCAAGGGCTTGCACAACAAGCGACGATGATGGGCTTTCAGCCGGTGCCAACGTTTCAACCTGGGCGCTGGTTGCAAGATGGCGATGAGTTAACCTTAGGACGCTTACGTTTTCAAGTCTTGCATTGTCCGGGCCATACCCCAGGCCATGTGGTGCTGTTTGAATCTACCAGTCGTATGGCGTGGGTGGGAGATGTGTTATTTCAAGGTTCAGTGGGGAGAACCGACTTTCCTCGGGGAGACTCACAACAGCTTGTGGCGTCTATCCGTCAAAAATTGTGGCCGTTGGGGGACGATGTACAATTCATTCCCGGGCATGGGCCGATGTCGACGTTTGGTCACGAGCGTCAAACCAATCCTTTTGTTGCAGATACTCGCTTTGGCTAATTCTTCTCGACATGTGAACTCTGTAAGCGTGGTATTAGCATCGAAGCCCACACCTCGACAGGCGCAAGATGTTGCTTTGTTGAGTAATGATGGCGCTGAAATCGACTTTTGTTACCGGTTGCGCCGATCAGCAAAACGTAAAACGTTGGAAATTCGAGTGTCTGACGGACAAGTGACGGTCGCTGCACCTACGCTGGCACCCCTTAAGTCGATAGACGCATTTGTGCAGTCTCGACGGCACTGGGTATTGTCAAAGCTTTGTGAGCAGCGCAGTGCGTTAAATGTTATTCAAGCAAGAGGTTTTGAGGCGGGTGCTCAGTGGCCATATTGCGGAGAGATGCTAACGTTGGCTATTGAGTGCGAGCCCCAAAAAAAAGTGGGCTCGGGTGTGATTCGGGAGGGCAGTACATTACACATTTATTTGAGTGGACGCAGTCAAAAGCCTCACGATGAGCAAGTGGTAGACCGGTTAACCCAGTGGTACAAACAAGAAGCATCAGTGGTATTAGCAGAGAAAAGTCGTGATATGGCACACCGATTAGGGCTGGCTTCGATACTGGGTAACATCAAGATTCGCCAGACAAAAACCCGGTGGGGGCACTGCACTTCGAAAGGTGATTTACAATTTAATTGGCTGATTATGCTGGCGCCGGAACCGGTAATTGACTATCTCGTTGCGCATGAAGTTTGCCACCTTCGTCATTTTAATCACAGTCGAGCTTTTTGGACGCTGGTGGAAAGTGTGTGCCCGGAGTTTCGGCAACATCGTCAATGGCTCAAACTGCATGGGCCAGGGCTTCGTATTCAAGTTCCAGCACGATAAACTGCTGGTTTTTCAGTTGCTGTATTTTTACGGCTTTTTTATAGGTAAGTTATGACCACAGAACCGCTGGGCCCTGAGGCCGATGAAAACTATGACCGTTTCATTGTGGAAGCATTGGACAATGGTTGTGTTTGGGGGCTAGAAGGCCCAGAGGGCTGGGCACTCTGCCCTTCAGAAAAATACGTCGACAGTGATGTGATGCCCTTTTGGTCACAACCGGAATTCGCAGAGCGTCATTGTGCTGAAGAGTGGCAAGGGTATGAAGTCATTGCGATTTCTACCGAAGAATTCATTGAAGATTGGTTGCCGGGTATGCACGAGGATGTCTTTTTGGTGGGTGTGAATTGGGATGCCGCAATGGAAGGGACAGAGGTTGAGCCGCTTGATTTATTAGCGGATTTAGAAGAAGAGTTAAAATAATGGACAATGAGGGTATTAGCGCGACGAATCATTAAAGGCGATGCGTCATAAAGGCTAAGTATCTTTAGCTAAACACCCTTAGGCCTTTAATAGGAAAATAACGCCGAATAGAAAATACCGTTAATTTATAGCTTTTTGTTGAGCGGCATTTTTCGTGATTGTGTTTAGCGATTGATTTAACGCTTTTCTCACCGCAATAACGACATCTTTATTGCTGGTGCCTTTTTGGCGAATATACGTAATTTTTTGATCAGAGTTGACCACAAAAACCGCAGGTGTGCCAACAACACCATAACGTTTTGCAACACTTTCTGCCCGCATTAGCAAGGTGAAATCTAAATTCTGCTTAGCAAGGTAATCCTCTGGGTTACCGTCCTCCCAAACATTCAAAGCATAGAACTTCACATTATTGAATGCCGACGTGCTTTTCATTTTATTAAGCATGGGCAGTAACTCTTTACAATAAGGGCACCAAGTTGCCCAAAATACAATGACTGCCATTTCTTTATCGGCATTTTCATAAAATGATACGCGCTGACCATTTCCTTGTTTCAAAATCCAGTTAGGTGCAGGGTCTCCCAGTTGTGGCGGCATGGCACAGTTGACAAGTGTAGAAAACCCAATGCATAAAACAAACAGAGATTGATGTAGAAGACTAAATATTTTCATAAATGAGAGTGACGTAAAAGGCAATGGTGATAAATCACAGTGAGTATGGTGCTACTCGTTTCTACACTAGACCATGATTATTGGGGAATGGTTCCCTCTCTTTAAGGGGGAATAGAGCCCTTCGTTACACAGAAAGGGAGTGAATAGGATGGGATGGGATGGGATGGGATGGGATGTAAATTATAATATAAACGTCATTACCGCCAGTATTGAATTGACAAGATTAAATGGAGCTAAATAGATTTTAATAAAACTTCAATTCTTGTGAGGATTCTGTTTCCAAGTCTGTTGTATCACCAAACAGATAATCATGAAGAATATCTGTCATGTGATTTTGTACATACTCCTCCAATGCGTTCATTGACCCGCATTCGGGAGAAGCCGAGGTGCTGGCATTGTCCGAAAGGCTAACCAGTTTAAAGTGGTTAGTGTATTTTTCAGTATGCCTATTGGTATTTTCATTGGATTCCTGGTGAGAATTTAAAGTGGCGACTCGAAAATTAAAATCACAACATAAGCGACAAAGCCTAGGATAATCAACGTCCTCAACCTTTATTAATGCTTTTGCCTCGGTAAATGGCTCTCCATTATTAATTTTCATTGACTATTCTGCTCGCTTTATTTCTTTTCATTGCTAAAGTACGTTTTCGGTGATTCATCTCATCACTTAATCTACCGCGCAACGGCTTCATCTTAACGATGCATTTTTCAATTAACGCGTAAATGATTTATGCCGCTATTCGTACATTCCTACCCTCTGACTTAAGGGGAGTCTTTATTGGTAAGGCCGCTTCTACGCCTACCTTATTTATAATATAAATTATGTTGTGTATTTCTAATAATTGTAAAAATTTAGAATTCTTATACTAATTTTTTTATTTTATGGTAAAAAAATGCTCGAGAGACAATTCAATTTGTGATCTATATCAAAAAATAAGCTTCTAACCATTTTAGTTAACATATGCGCCATAGTAAGAAAGTTTGAGCGTCAATCAGTTTCAACTCTGGTTAAATTTCATACTATTTCTGAATTTTTTTACTTACTTGGCATTGTGAATTCTTATTCTGTGCCAGTATCTTGCTCCTCGGTTTAAGTAGTCCTGAGTATAGACCGTCGCCTAATGTCTCACCTAACCATTGAAAAAAGGAATCTAAAAGCATGATGCTATCTAAGCAGTTGGTTTTAAGCTTGTTAAGTATTATCTGCTTTGTCGTGATATCTGGCTGCAGTGTTCTACAGCAATCATTGGAGCCACTAGAGGTAGATGTTGTAAAAGTACGGGTACTGCCCGCTAATGGTATGCAACAACGTTTTTTGCTGAATCTACAAGTCTCTAACCCGAATGGGGTTGACTTGCCTATTGAGGGAGTGAGCTATGCTCTTTCGCTAAATGGTAGTTCCGTCTTGAAAGGCATGACGGGAGAAGTTCCTCTCATCCGAGCCTATTCTTCAACGGAGTTGGAGTTAGAGGCAAGAACCCACCTATTGGGTATTGTGCAATTGGTGAACACAGTGCTTCGTGATCCTGGACAACAATTCTCATATGAGCTGGATGCAACAATTGATTTTGCCAATTGGATTCCTTCAATGAATGTCACACGCAAAGGGGACTTACCCATGGTAAGGTAAGTGAGCAGTGGAGTTTTACTTAATAATGATGTGCCTGGCTACGGTATGATTCATTACAATAAGCCAGGCTGAATAGAGATATTTGTTAAGAGTGACTTACTTTTTCCCTAAGGTTTGAGTGGAAAAGTAGGCGGCCAAATCGGCAATATCTTGATCCGATAGGCTTGCTGCCATTGGTGTCATTACCGCAGACATTCCGCCTTTGCGTTCATTCTTTCGATAAGCTTTCAAAGAGCTCTCAAGGTAAGCGGCATTTTGGCCGGCAAGATTAGGGTACATGGGGGCAATGGCGACACCGGTAGGGCCATGACAAGTGGCGCATACAGCAGATTTTCCCTTCCCAGCTGCCGCATCTCCGGCAGCGATTGCTGCAGATGAGACAAAAGCACTTGCCACTAATGTGGTCAAAAGAGCAGTCTTTATACGATGTTGCTTTATCTTATTCACGGCTTGATTCATAAAAGTCATTGTTGATTCCCAATATTTTTCATTTATCGGCTATGGTGGAGCTTGCAATTTGTACTGCAATAACGGCGTATTTCCCAATAAATACGTTGACCACGATCATATAGGTCTTATCCATAGAGAAACAATCCATTTACGACAATTTTTGCTGGCATTGTAAACGATTATATTTTCGCACCCGCCTTAAATTTATGTGGTTTACGACGCAAGAAAGTCTCTCTCTAACCATGAGTGTAACTAATGGAAGATGAACTTTGTTTAAACAAACACAAACTCTGCACTTGCCCCCCAATAGTGCACTAAAGACCAAAATATCGTGGATTACTTTCCCAATATAAATGTAAAAATGGTTTATTCGTCTGTCATTATATTGCTGAGTGAGAAAAAGTACCGTAAATAATTTTATAAAATCACTTACGATACCTTCCAAAAATTTTGGGGATTTTTTTTGATAATTTTGTGCTTCGCGCTGCCGCATAGATTTATTTCAAAAAACCCAACTGCTATTAATTGGTGCAACTTTATTTTTCACTCCTCCTTTCATGTTTTTTATTATTTCGTCGGTGTCACCCTATATTTTCTTTATTTTTATGGTGATGTTATTTATGCCAATTTTATTTTTTTATTGAGATGATTTCTAAGTTATGCGTTACTTATTTTAATTCCGATTAAAAATATTCACTTATCCAAAATTGAATACTCCGATTTACTTGATGATTTTCTTTCTTGAATAGTTGTTGGTGTAATTCTGATTGCGACAATTTTATTGCCTCCTTGTTATTCAGTGTAGGGGGCGATAAAAAGGAGATGTGCCTTTAGGACGAAGTGGTGGCGATAAATTTTCAATATCTATTTTCTATTTACACTTTTATGTTGTGTATTTAGATGTTGTGTTTCTAGATATTGTTTTTTAGAAGTATCGCTGCCTGAAAATAGTACGGGAATTACAGAGTTTTCCCGGATTTTTTATAGTCTAAAGCTCGGAGTTTTCCATGAAGCGATTAACCAAAGCAATAAAAAATGCTTACCAATCTGCCCCTAGAACGATTTTATTAGGCGGCGCAATTGCGACATCCTTAATATCCACTTCAGCTGCAATTGCAACCCCTGCTGAACTGATTGCGGCACCGATAGATACAGCAATTCAAGGACAATACATTGTTGTATTTAAAGATGACTATGTTCAAAAGCAAGCCGGTGCACTACAAGCTTCTTCAGCAAGCCCTGCTTCAATGAAAGAACTTCGTAAAGAAGCGGCATTAAAAAGTGTTAGTGAATTAGTTAATGCCTATGGTGTGGTGGCGGAACGCTCTTATAGTTCTGCTTTAGCGGGATTTGCCGCGAAGCTTGATAAATCAACACTGAAAGCATTGCTCAAAGATGAGCGAGTAGAGTTTATTGAACAAGACCAATTAGTATCGTTAACGACAGTTCAACCCAATGCCACTTGGGGTTTAGACAGAATTGATCAAGAAGATCTTCCTCTCAACAGTGAGTATGAATATAACTACACGGGCGATGGTATCGATATGTACATTATCGATACCGGAATTTTAGCCAGCCACAGTGATTTTGGTGGGCGAGTGTCGTCTGGCCGAGATTTCGTTGGTGATGGTCGTCGTGCTACTGAAGACTGTAATGGCCATGGAACCCATGTGGCCGGTACAGCAGGCGGTACTACTTGGGGTGTAGCGAAAGAAGTGGATTTAATCCCAGTTCGCGTTATTGGCTGTGGAAACTCAGCGCCAAATTCCAATATTGTGAGTGGGGTGGACTACGTTGCGGGTCAAATTTCAGGCCCTTCAGTGGTTAACATGTCATTAGGCGGCCCTGCTTCAACAGCGACAGATCGTGCGGTAAATAGCGTTATTAATAATGGGGCTGTCGTCGTTGTGGCAGCAGGTAATAGTAATTCAGACGCTTGTAATGGCTCTCCTAATGGTGTCCCACGTGCCTTGACTATTGCCAACTCTACAAGAAGTGACAGAAGAGCCGGAACGTCTAGTTGGGGCCGCTGTATAGACATGTTCGCACCAGGTACAAGTATTACATCTGCATGGAGTAATGGCGGCACTCGCAGTATTTCTGGTACTTCTATGGCATCGCCACATGTCGCTGGCGCTGCAGCGCTTTACCTAGAGGCGAACCCCGGTTCAACGGTGGCGCAAGTTGAGAGTGGTTTAGAATCTGTTGCTGCAAGAGGTAAGATTTCAGATCTACGAGGGTCTCCTAACCTATTGCTACAGACTAATTTCGGCGGTGGTACAACACCTCCTCCTCCGCCTCCTCCACCGTCTAATTGCGGCGAGGGCGTTATCAGCTTTGGCACAATGCAAACCTATTCAGGTGGCAGTGATGACGAGTATGAAATTTCATCCGATGGCTGTTCAATTACAGTTACGGGAAATTCTTGGGTAATGACCGCCGAGGATTACAATATCACCTCTGGCACTTCCATTACTTTTGAATTTTCCGCCAGTGGTACGGCTGAAATTCAAGGCGTTGGCTTTGATGCCGACAGTGGTGCTAGCAGCAACCGCATTTTCAAACTGGCGGGAACCCAAGACTGGGGCATCGATGACTACAGTTATAGTGGGGGTACACAAACCATTACCATTCCTGTTGGCCAGTTTTATACCGGAAACAGTATGAGTTTTGTCATTGCGAATGATAAAGATAGCGGTACACTGAACAATTCTGTAACGGTCAGTAATGTTAGAATTTCTAATTAATCTGCCGAAACAATAATGGATTGCGACATTAGCTAGAGTTACATTAACTAGAGTCACATTAGCTAGAAGCTTAGGGCACAAGGAAGTGCTAAAATCAAAAAAACAAGCAAGTGAATTGAAATCACAAGTACTCTCTTTTTCTCTATTCGTTTTTTAATGCTTTAATTCTCAACCTTTTTCTGAAATCCGTTTTCCACCTTCCTAAATTATTCTATTTTGCTACTAATTTGCCAATTTTTACGAGAAAACAGGGGTGTTTGATACACTTGGGAAGTGAATTTACAGCGTTTTTTGCGAAAGTTAAAAGTTGCACACTTTGTGTGGCTTTTCCAACTGAAATACAGTTTTAAATTATGGCTTTGTCATTAAAGCCATAGCATTCAATTATTTAGAGGTTATGGCTGCCAAATTGTAATTTTTATTGAGTTGTCTTGAAAGTTGTACGTCTGTTATACAGATTGAGATTAACTTACTCTTTAAAAGGTATACTGTTTTGTTGATGAATATTTAAATATTTCGTAGCTCTTTATTTAATAGGCAATAAAGAAGATTGCACGGATTTATTTTGTGTTTTTATTGTGTGCTTGGTTGTTCTTCTAAGAAGAGTTTCATACTTTGCCTTGGCGTAATAAATATTGACAAGTCTCTGAATTGCACCTGCATAACTTTATGCGGGAAGTAGTAAAGGGAGATGTACATTTGGGAATCAAATGGCAGCGTTGTCACTGTTTTCGTTGTGGGTGTTCTAGAGAAAAGTCGCGTTGCTCGAATGGTGCGGGGATAACAAAATTGTTCTCGCATTTTTATAAAACTCAAACTCGGAGTTTTCCATGAAGCGCTTAACCAAAGCAATAAAAAATGCTTACCGTAATACCCCTAAAACCGTTTTACTGAGTGGTGCGATTTCAGCTTGTGTTGGTTTCGCTCCACTCTCTATGGCCGCACAGGCGGAGCTCTTCGCAGCACCTGTTGATACTGCCATTGAGGGCCAATACATCGTTATTTTTAAAGACGATTATGTTCAACAGCAAGCAGTTGCACTGCAAGCAACGTCTGCAAGCGATGTTTCAATGAAAGCTCTTCGTAAACAAGCCGCACTAAAAAGCGTAAGCGAAATTTCTTCGGCTTATGGTGTTGTGGCCGAGCACTCTTACGGAACCGCGATTGCGGGATTTGCAGCTAAGCTTGATAAATCCACATTGAAAGCACTTTTGGATGATGAGCGTGTTGCGTTTATCGAGCAAGATCAAATCATGAAAGCCTATGATATCCAACCCAATGCCACCTGGGGTTTGGATCGCATTGACCAGGAAGATTTACCGCTAGATTCTCAGTATGAATACAACTACACCGGCGCTGGTGTGGATATGTATATTTTGGATACGGGTGTTTTGGGTAGCCACAGTGATTTTAGCGGCCGTATGAAAAGTGGGTTTACCTCAATTAATGACGGTCGTGGTACTACTGACTGTAATGGCCATGGAACACACGTAGCAGGCACAGCCGGTGGAACCCGATGGGGCGTGGCAAAAGAAGTTGATATTATTCCAGTACGCGTATTAGGTTGTGGCGGATCAGGAAGCAATGCCGGTGTAATTGATGGTGTTGATTTTGTTGCTGAAAATGCATCAGGCCTTTCCGTGGCAAATATGTCTTTAGGGGGTGGCTCTTCCAGTGCCTTAGATCGCTCAGTCAACCGTGCCATTGATCAAGGCGTGGTGTTTGCTGTCGCTGCGGGTAACAGTAATTCGGATGCGTGCAGTGGCTCGCCTAACCGCGTAGCTCGTGCATTAACAATCGCTAACTCCACCAGAAGTGATGCAAGAGCAGGAACCTCAAGCTGGGGTAGCTGCATTGATATGTTTGCACCTGGTACCAGTATTACTTCTGCATGGGATGATGGTGGTACGAGAACCATCAGTGGTACGTCAATGGCATCACCCCATGTTGCCGGTGCGGCTGCGCTTTATTTAGAAGCCAATCCACGTGCATCGGTTGCACAGGTAGAACAAGGGTTAGAATCGGTTGCGGCTGTGGGTAAAATCAGCAATACACGTGGCTCCCCCAACTTATTGCTACAAACCGATTTTGGCACGCCCACTCCAACGCCAACACCCACTCCAACTCCGACGCCAACACCCACTCCAACCCCAACACCTACGCCTTCAACGTGTAATGCTGCCCCAATGAGTTTCGGTAACATGCAAAGCTATTCCAACAGCAGCGACGACGAATACACTATTTCGAACGGTGGCCGCACCATTACCCTAACCGGAAATACTTGGGTAATGACTGCAGAAGACTACAGCATTTCTTCAAGTACCTTCATTACCTTCGAGTTTTCTGCCGGCGGTACCGGTGAAGTGCAAGGAGTAGGGTTTGATGCCGACAGCGGTGCGAGCAGCAACCGAATCTTCCAGTTAACCGGCACTCAAAACTGGGGAATTGATGACTACGATTACACCGGTGGCACACAAACGTTCACCATCCCTGTGGGTGAATTCTATACCGGCGGAAGCATGAGTTTTGTGATTGCCAACGACAAAGACAGTGGTACGTTGAATAACTCCGTTACGGTCAGTAATGTGAGAATTTGTAATTAATCTTTTTGGTTGATTCTTGTAAAGCTAAAACCACAATATAAGGACATGTTGTGGTTTTTTAATTTTTATTAAACGCTATTTTTCACTTCTATTTTTCTGCATTAAAGCCAGAAAAACGATTATTTTCAGAGTTGAATCTAGGAGAGATAGCAACATTCAATTTTTCATTTCGATTCCTATCATAAACCCAAAGTTTAAAAATAATACTTTTATGTTCGAAATGTGACCTTCATGGGTTGCAATTCAATATATTTTAAGTTTTTTATAAGATGTATTGATTTTATTTCGAACAATATTACAATTGCGCTGCACAATTTATTGTAAATCAGGGTTTAAGTGAGGTATGGAGTGCCATTGCTCTTCCGTACAGTTTATCTTTTATTCCCCCGCTTTTCTTTTGGCCTAAAAAAATCTGAAACTCTATGAAAAAGCTGCTGCTGACGGTTGCGGCCAGCCTTTGTATCGCTGTGTGTTTTACGGCGACGGCTGGTATTGCCCCAATGATTGTTGAAATTCCTGTATCTGACCGAGACGGTACCTTCGACCTTGAATGGATTGAAGGTGCGAATACCCGCTATGGCCCGTTGACACATTTTGTTATTCAACATTACTTGCCGAATGGTCAGCAGACGTTACATAAAGTGGGGCCCAAAACGCGCTACTCCTTCCATCGTTTAGCCAATGGCACGCACATCTTTCGGGTGGGAGCAGAGTATCGAGGCCAAAATAATAATGGTGATTTTCAAGACGACTTATATTGGTCTGGTTACTCACAAGCGTACTCGGTGACTGTTGGGTCGAATGCACCAGAAGGGCCATTTGGTGATCCCGTTTACGTACCCATTGGCGTGGGTGGTATTACTACTATTATCCCTATTTATGAAAATGCACAGTACGTTGGGGCATCACAGGCTACTCGCGCTGTGCTTCCGAATATGACAACCAATACATTGTCATCTGGTAAGCGAGTACTACCTATTGATCGCCCGAATGGATATGGGGTGTCTATTACTCGTATAGCCAATTTAAGCGTAACCGATAGGCCATTAACCTTATTAAATGTAGGTAATGGTAATGTGAATCATGCGGCGTCGTTAATTGTGTTAGAGGCTGATAATTTTACGCTCAATAACACGGTTGAAAACCTCGGTGAGCCGGCAGATTTACTGCTTATCTCTAAGAAGTCTAATGGGGTTATTAACTGTACAGCCTGTGAATTTAAAGGCTTTAATCGCGTTACCCTAGCGGTAGGTGAAACCATTGAAGACATTAACGAAATTAACGGCATTGGTGCGATAGAAACTCATCACTCTGGCAGCATTATATTGAATGGAATAGATGCACCGGGCGTGGTCGGGCTAAATATTCTTGCTGCCAATGTTCAACAAAATGGAATCATTAATACCCACAAAAAAGCCCATCGATTAAGCAATGGTGTTTATGAGGCAAACCCTAATGGGCGCTATACAATCGCAACAGGCTCGGTGAGTTTACTTTCCGGTGATTTAACGTGGCACTTTGATAAAGACATGGTGTTATCGCGAAGCACGAATGTCAGTGACAATAGTCACTTTGGCGGTAACATTACCGCCGCAGGAGCAAAAATTGTGGCCACTCGCCCATTGGCCATGAACACACACATTAATACCACGGCAGACGCAAAATCCACACTATATTATCGTGGCGCGCCGGTGATTGCTGATAATCGTATTACCATACACAGTTATGCAAGTGAAAACTTAACCTTAAATCGCTCCCTTATTGCTCATGGTGTCAATATAAATAGTGGTAATGGCAGTATTGTCATTCACGGGGGTGGCCGAATAGAAAGTCAGAATACCGACATCATCGCCAAGGGGGCACTGGTCAACTACGGTCAGATCAAAACAGAAACGTTAAATATTGCAGCCTCACGATTGGATAACCAATCCATTATTAAAGCCGGTGGCGAAACACAAGTGTATACCGATGGCGCTGTGCTGAATCGTCATGGTGGGAGTATTTCGTCAAAGACGCTTCACGTAGAGGCTGGTGGTGTTCTTATCAATGGTTCAAGAACACCATTTAATCAATACCCTAATGGTTATTTAAATGAAGTTAATGATCGTTATCATGAGTCGTTAAATTCAGCAGAGTTAGGCATTTTTTATACTGCAGGGGTAGATCATCAAAATTGGTCTGGTAAATCTCAATCCAATAACACCAGTGCGTATATACATGCAAAACGCATCAGCATTAAGGCTGGCGCGGTTGAAAATATCAATCCGTATTATGCGATGTTTGAAGAGGCGGATGAAGAACTCGTTTTATCACGAACCTTCTTCGATCAGGTTCAATTTACCGCTGAAGAACGTCTGGAAATTGAAAGCAGCCGATACATTGTCAATGCATCAGCACTAATGGGCGTAACCAGTGAAAACGGTAAGGTTCACGTTAAGGCTCGTAATATTGTGAATGAGCGTTATCGTGTTACCTCCATTCTTGATCGTAATACTTACGATATAAACCCAAGTGCTGCACCTAACACAGAGATTGATTCTGCAACTGAAACCGCTGTGTATGATCGCATTGCCGTCTTTTCTCCATCGGGCCGTTTATTTTCCATGGGAAGTTTTGAAGCCTCCGCAACGAACCTTTTCCTAAATAATGTCGGCTATTTTGAAGTGTTTGGTGAAGCCAAAATCAATGCGGGCAGTCATTTTTACGACTTTGGTTTAAAAGGGCGCAGAATTTCAAGGTCTAGTATTTCCTCTACTTATTACGGATCTTACTGTGGTACAGGCTGTGCTTCTTCCCATATTACACCTGCTGTTGTGACTGGAGCCAGAGAAGTCGATTCGTTGTTCTTTGTGAATGGTAGTGCAGCCATTAAAGTCGGCCCACAGTTTTTAGATAATGTGGATGAAGGTGAAGACTCTATTCTGAATAATTACAATCAAAATAGAGTACAACGCCCTGAAGAACGCTGGCATTTCACTAATCATGATCCATTTGATCAATTCATGAGAGATCGCATTGAGTATTTACGTGCAACTCAGTTTGATGAAGCAAGAGATGGTTTGGTATCAGATCGTGGCAACAATGCCGATGGGCAAGAGATTATATGGAATATAAATAATGAAAGGCATAGAGAGCGTATGCCGGATGATTTTGAATACCGCTCTTATGTCTCCGAAGGAGTTATCGATTACGAAACTGGGCAATTAACAATTAATTGGAGCGAATCTTTACTTGCTTATGTGGAACGTAGGGTTACTGAGTGTAATCAAGGATATTCTGATAATTGTCAAGGCACAGAGTTTCACGAAGAAGAGATCGCTAATGGTGGGAGCAAAGTATATCGCTTATTTGACGAAATGGGTCATGCCTATGAATCTCTATTAGGTTGGGTAGAAGGTATTTTCGACGAAATTAAATGGTGGGAAGACGAGTAATGGCCGTGTACGAGGAGAAGAAAGCAATGACGTCGAAATCGAATTCAGCGCAGTTTAGTGTATCGCTTAAAATTATTGCGTGTGCACTGTCCTTCCTTATGGTGTTTCAATCTACCGTTGCGGTAGCGGCGAATTTGCCAAACAGCGCTATTGAGGAAGATATTCGGTCTAATCCGATTTTCCGCTGGTTGGATAACATGAGTTATCTTTACCAAGCGGACGATTATGTCGAAACTCTTGCCCCACAAGGGGCAACCACCATTGAATACTTTTGGCAACGTTTATTTAATAATTACCAAGCGGGTCTTGGCAATCCCAATTATGTGCCTATTTCGGTCGGCGATGGCTTAACGACCATTATTCCCATTTTCGATTCCGCCAAAAGTTTAGGGACGCCCTTGGTACAGAGTCGTTATGTTCGGCAACAAGTCAGAGGGTTACTTGGCCGTACCTTAATTGACTCAGACAAGCCGGAATACACGAACGAAAGAGCTCAATTAAATACCCTTTACAACAATGCTTATAACTATGCCAGAGCGAATCAAAAGCAATTTGGCGATGTATTGGGTTTTCAGCAAGATGGTGTTATTGAGTCTGACATGATTTGGCCAGAGTATCGGACACTCTTCGGTCAGCGTGTTGTCGTACCTATTGTTTACCTTAGTCAAGATACCATTGATAAGCGCAAGGTCGATGGGCATGTTGTTGAATTTAATAATGTGGTTGAGTTTTCAGACCTTGCTGTTGATGGGGTGAATCTTCAGTTTGGCCGAAATGCAGTATTAAATGTTGCCGGAAGTTTACTTAATAATAGCGGCTCCTTTAACGGAAGTGGTGATCTCACCATTATCGCCGAGCAGCTTTCAAACTTGCAGGGTGACATTACTGCTCAGCGTAATTTGAATATGGTCGTTGAAGGCGGCTTGTACAATGCATCAGGCCTGTTATCTTCCGGCGAAGATATGTACATCAGCGCTGGTGATTTCCAAAGTGAAACGTTAGTACACCTTTTTGATAATGGTGATTCTCGTGGTGGAGTCTTTGGTGAAGTCGCTGAAATTACCTCAGAGAATGGCAGTGTCAACCTTCGTACGTCTAATGATATTAACTTAATTGGAACCCAGGTTCGTGCAGGGCAAAATATCCGCTTTGGTGCTAGTGGTAATATTAATATTGGTTCTTCTAGTTACAGTACTTACGATGACTTAAGTGGAAGAACGAGGTGGCGTAATTATGAGCGCTCTTCTACGGAATATCTCACTTCATCTTTATCTGCCAAAGAAAGTATTGAATTAATTGCATCAGGTGAAATTAAAATTGATGCGGCAGATATCATCGCCGATGAAGGTCATATCGAGATACTTGCAGGCCTTGGGATCACGATTGAAGATGACCTGCGTTCTGAACAATTTTATCGGGAAGGAAAGTTTGGTAAGAAGAGTGTTACAGAATCTACCTATCAAACCGTAGCCATTCGTTCGCTACTTGATGCCGGAAAAAATATAAGGCTTCATGCTGAATTTGGTGATATTACATTAAGGGCTACAGATATACGTTCAAATGAAGGTGCAAGCGTAACGGCAGATAATGGACAAGTGAAATTGCTTGTTACAAAGGAAACCGATCATTACAGCTATAGCTCTATTGCAAAGCGGTTATTTACTGTTAAAACCGTTAATCGTGGACACAATATTGAAAATGTTGTCCATACGACGATTGTTGGTGGTTTTGAAGCAAATGCTTTATACGGATTAAATGTTGAGTATGAAGGAGATCCTAATTTAACGTTTGATGAGCAATTAAATGAATTAGAAAAAATGCCAGGTTTGGCGCCCTGGGTCAAAGAGGCTAAAAGACACGCAGAGCTTAACAATGTTGATTGGACATTGGTGGAGGCCGAATACAAGAAATGGAATGATTCTAGTACAACACTAAATGCTGCTGCATTAGCCATCATAACAATTGTTGTTGCAATTGTTACTGCAGGTGCCGGTGCCGCTATGATAGGTGCGGCTGGCACTACAGCAGGCACTACTACTGCTTTAGGCGCGGCGATGAATGCTGGTTTCACCGCTATGATTAATACTGCCACTATTGCAATGGCAAATGTGACAGTTAATGGCGGTAACCCAGAAGATATATTCAGAGCTGGCTTTGAAGCTGTTCATAGTGAAGAAGGTGCTCGAACTATAGCAACTTCTGCAGTAACTGCTGGGGCTTTGCAAGCAATTGATGCTCAGTTTTTTGAGGTCGCTAGGGGTTCTGAATTAAGTTTAGCGGACCAAATGCTGCAGGTTGTTACTCATTCAGCAGTAAATGCAGGGATAAATACTATTGTGAATGGAGGGGGCTTTGAAGAATCCTTTATTCAAGCTTTAGCACAGAACTCCATTAATTTACTTGGGCAGAATGCAACAAAAAGAATATTAAATAGCAATGAATTAGGAGATGCGCTAAAAAATATTTTGTCAGCTTCTAATAGTTGTATAGTCGGTGCGGCCACAGCTGGTTTGCAAGGGGAAAATGCCGAATCTGCATGCATATCATCTGCAGCTTCGACTACGATAACGAATATTGTTAGAGGGAATTTGACCGCTGATTTAACAGAAAAGCAAAAAGAATTATCTAGTTGGTTTGAAGAAAATATTGGTGAAGGTATTCTTGGTCTTTCAAATGAGGAGTTACAAGCTTATCTAAATAATGGGCAACATCTTCCGCTCGATATATTGCCCAGAATTCAAGAGTTTTCACAGCTTCAAAATGAATTAGGTAGGCTGACACGTCGATCTATTAATATTTCTAGGCTGACTGCTGGTGTCGGTGCTTTAATTGCAGGTGCTAGTGGAGCGAGTATTAATATTGCTGATGGTATGGTTTCAAATGTTGGTTGGAGTGGCTTTACTGCTGACCGCGCTGAAGTAGATGATGCCGTTGCAATTTACGATTTATTAACAGAGCAAAATAACCTTCGAACGTTGCGAGATCGATTGTATTCACCATGGGATTTAGTTCAACTGGATTACATCCCAGAAGAGTGGATGCCTCATCCAAATGCTCCAACGCAGCATATTACCGGTGATCAGTTATTTGTAATGCATACTCTTGCAAGTATGGAGGAGTTTCATTCTGAGGCAGAAGCGGATTACAAAGAACAGAATAAAAATGCTGTACTGCCTTATCATTTTGGTGACGTTAATTGGTCAGAACTAATTCGCATGGCTTTCAGGGAGGGGCCTCAAGATGCCATTAATGCTTATATTGAGGAAACAGAAAGTGAAATAAGAGAATATGAATCACAGGATATTACTGTGGTGAATCGAGAAGAGCTTCGAATGATGGGGAATCAGATGCAAAGACAATTTAGCATCTATGAACCCATATATGACGCGATAGATCAATTTGGAGCTCCCTCATTAGTCACTCGTATTGGGGCCGAAGTTACAATTGAGGCTGTTGAAAGTGTTGCATCGATGGGAGTTCTCATTGGTCGTGCGCTTGATCGAAGTAATTTTGGTAATATACTTACCAAGAAAACGCAAGAAGAAGCATTAGAAATTATAGCCACTGAATCAAAGAATAAGCGAAACAGGATGGTTGCTCTTTCTAGGACAGGCATTCCAGAACTTGGTGTGGATTCGGATTCATTCACTAATATTGATTTCAAATTAAGCCCTAATACAGAGATTCCTGGAGTTTCAAGACCTCACACTGGTGCTATAGATGAGGTGTTTACTGTCGAATCAATAGATGAATATCTTGGTTTTGTGAAAAAATTATATAAGGACAACGGAATGGAGATGCACCCGATCATTGAGAGGCGTATTGCTCAACATTTAGATGGGGGCACTTTTACTATCCATGATGCTGACAGCTTTAAAGGAATACCAGGCTTGCATGCTGAAGTACGTGCTGCAAATGATATCTTGAATCAAGTTAGAGCGGGCCTTGATTATGATGTGAGTAGAATTCAAGTGGCTACCTATCGATTGAATGGTGGTGAAGGTGTTTTGGGGGAGCCATTTGCCGCATGTAATCACTGTGGAGGAATATTAAATGGATTTGAAATTCTAACCGGAACTCATTAATTGTAGAGATATTGAAAAATGTTTGTGAATAAAAGAGCACTCTCTTTAAAAAACGATCGGTATTTTTACAAAGAAAGCTTATTTACAGGGGTTTATTTTTTTATTAGCAATGGATTGGTTAAAGAAAAAAAGGTATGTGAAAATGGTATGGTGGTGGGTGATTTTGAGCTCCCATTCCCTTTATTGAATGAAAATCCTAAGCATATTGTAGAGGTGGAACCTTTTATTGAATATGTGGAGGACTATATGGAGCAATTTTTAGTTTATTTGGATACGAAGCCTTTTAGTGGGGTTACCTATCTATTTAATGAATCTGGCTATGTAAAAGCTCCTGGAAATTATGATAGCTTGGGAAAAGAAGTTGAAGACCCAGCTTGGATAAATGGTGATGGAAAAAGTCTTTTACGGGGGGTTGAAATTTCCCAATATGTAAAAGGTTATGATGAGTCTAAAGCCTGTTATCAAGATGGTTCATTATTTATGTTAGAGCATGTCGATAATTCCATAGGGCTTCGAGAGAAATATCGCTGGAATGCTTGCGGCGAGGTTGTTTTTTATAGCTATCAAGCATTATTTAATAATTTGTTGTTATTTTGGATGAAAGATGAATTTGGCTTACTAAGCACTTTTGAATGCTCGATTGATTATTTTGAAGAATTGAGCATGGGATCATTTCATCCGTCTGTTGGAGGTTGTTGTTCTTATTCTTTTTTAAGTTTGGAAGCTTTATCTGGCAAGTTAGAGTTGTCTGGCAGCGGAATAACTGATGAAGCTATAACTTCTTTGTTGAAAAATAACTCAGTTGAAAAAATCTTTGAGCTTCATATTTCTTCGTCATCTATTACGTCTGATTCCTTTTTTAATCTCACTAGCCTCTCTGGCCTGAAAAAGTTATACCTTTCTTCATGTCAGCTCTCGAAAGAGCTTTTTTTTGATTTAAGAAAGTCGATGCCTTGGTGTGAAATTAGGGTGGGGAATGAAATTTAAATGAAATTAGTTTTTAGTTGTTTTTTGGACCTGGAGTTTTATTAATGAGCAAATTGTTTCAAATTTTAGTCCTATTATTTGCAATTGTAGGCATAAACGCCAACGCAACAGTCTGCAATCCAGAAGGAAAATTACAAGGCCTCGTCCCCTCAATGGGAGTTGCAGGCTTTAGCATGGATACTCAATTGGGTGAGTGTGATTGCGCGCACAATGTGATCTGGATTGATACCGCAACTCAAGGCGGTCAAGCCATGTACTCAGCAGCACTTGCCGCCAAAATGGCTGACCGAAGAGTGCTTGCCACTATTGAAGATGGCTTGGGAGAAGGGGCTGAGGGGAACACCTCAATCTCTTATCGTTATTGGGCAACATGTAAGTTAATCGCATTTCAAATTTTGTAATTAAGTTAAGCAGAAAATAGGTAAAGGATTTTTAATGAAAAAAGTTGTATTTTTAGTTGCTGTTTTGTATTCGGCTTTTGGTTTTGCTGCTGAGAGCACGCCATTTTCCAAAATTCAGGATATCGCTACTGATTGGGGTGTTAATTCAACATTTTTTACTTTGGAAAATAAAACCATTGTAAATGGATGTACAAGGGCGAGATTATTTGTCCCTCTTAGTAATAGAATGCATGATCAAATTCTATCTATCGCTTTGTCCGCTTTTATGGCTGGAAAAGAAGTTTCCTTTAGAATTACGGAGTGTACTGACAAGGGAACAATGGTTGGCTCAGCAGTTTTTGTTCGTTAACCCTTGGTAAAATAATTCAAAATCCCAGATTTATTCTGGTTTTTTTAGCCTTTAGTTTTTGTTGAATCTATTGGTTGGTACGGAATTATTAAGCTGCTATAGCTGCGGTGGAGATTGGCAATAAAAATGGTGAGCTTAATATTGAAAACTCTCCTTTTGATCAAATTTTTTCAAACAGATTTAATAGCTCGCATGTGAGTTTGTCTGCCTAGGAAGGAGAGTTTGAAGAACCTTTTGAGGAAATAATTTTTGATAATTATGAAAAGCAAGAATTGGTTTCCTGGTTGGCTCCGGTAATAACATTGTTAAATTAATATTTTAAGGAATTTTATTGTGAAAAAGTTATTGTTATCTATTTTCTTAGTTATGGCGTCGTTTCAGGCGTCTGCTGATCTTCATTTTACAGGTTGGTTTAAAATTAGTCAGCTGTTTGTGTCGAATGCCAATAACTACCATTTCCGAATTTATGGTATGCCTAGAATGGATTATTGTTCAGCAAGTCCAGACTGGGCGTATTTAAATGAAAATACATCTGGCTCTGAAGGAAAGATGTCTGTTCTGTTAAGTGCATACGCGATGGGAAAGCAAGTGAATTTACGAGTGGAAGATAAGGATGGGGGAAATGGGACAATACGATGTCACATAGTAGAGTTTTTTGTGAAAGACTAACTTTTTTATAGTTCAAAAGGCCCCCTTCAAATAAGGGGGCCTTTTTGGAACTCTTATAAAACCTTAGTCAACGTCAGACGAAATGTATCCCCTTCAAAATTCTCACTACTGTCGTAATCATTGTAATACGCCGCATTCAAACCCAGCTTAATACTTCCCCAAAAATACCCTGCTTCGACGCCAATAGCGTGGGATTCTGAGTTGCCGCCAGAGGTTTGCCATAAATCGTAGCCGACGATACCAATATCAATGCCGGTTTCTAAATTCTTTTTCAACCCCCATTCCACAATAAGTTCTTCATCTACTTCAGAATCATCCGGGATTAAATAGCGAGAGAGTGCGCTGATGCTCACGTCTTTTTTGTCGGTGAGATAAAAATTGGCGCCGTAAGTTAGCATCACTTCGTTGTAGTCGTGGCCTGGGTCGGCGGGTGAGTCGTCATCTAGGGTGTCGAACCACATGCCGGCTCCGGCGACGGCATCCCACCACTGATTGTGCCAAGATAATACGGAGCCAACAAAAATATCTTCTACATTAAATTGCTCGTCCCTAACGGCACCGTTACCAATATTTAAATCGATATTGATTAACGGGATAACGGTTTCGGCAATTACGTCGGCACCGAGAAAATTGGCGCCCGTTACCCAGACAAACCGATTGGCGGCGACGTTGACGGTGACTTCACTGTTTTCAGGTGCTCCTTCACCTTCATAACTGTCGGCTCTGTATTCTAAGGCATAGCCACGATAATACAGACCTGGCCCAGGTGCTTTGGCATTGTCGAGACCTTCTATGCCTGGCCCATAATGGCTGGCATAAACAGAGGGTGAAAATGACTGTGACAAAACTCCAAAAATTACAGCGAAAGATGAATACTTAAGAATCTGTGAATTTTTCATGATTAAGCATCTCTAGTGATGTTCAAAACGTCATGGAAAGTTTAGTTTTGCACTGAGTGTGAAAAGGAGCCCGCTTTATTTTTCATTCTTTTGAAATGCGAACTCAGAGTAAAAGTGGGAAATCACAGATGTATCACGGAATTTAGACTTATGTATAAAGTGATTTATTTATTTCGCGTAAAATGGTTTTTTTAATTAGAAAGAAAAAATAAGTGATGATTAAGCACTTTGTATTCTTTGGCACTTGAGAAAAATTCAGGTTGTCACGATTTATCTTTATGATAAAAATTATGTAATTTGGCATATAAATATTCTGTAAAGAAACCATGCATGAGAAAGCGTTGGCTAAGATTCCATGGGCCAACAAGGTAGTGAGGATGTTTGTTGTACGCCATTTCGACAATACTGTCGTCGCCAATAATTTTACCGATTCGTATAGCGATGGATTGATCGAGATTAAACCCGTTGATGGCGTCTCTGTACTCATCTCGAGTCAGTAAAAAACAAAATAAACACATAAACAAAGCATGGGAGCTTTCAAAATCTAAAATTTGTGAGCGACGTTTTTCAATCTTATAATTGCTCATATCAATAGGTCGCCAATATTTCCATTTTAATATCGATTCTGACGAAGTGTGCTGCCACTTTCCCAACTCTTTAAACAATCGAAATAATTCCTGATCGTGATCAACAAACGTTGCCTGATGCATGTCTTCAATGGTACAGGGGTAGAGTTCTACAGGGGTAGGAGCGTGGTTATCTTGAATATGGGAGTTCTCTAAGAGAAAGTTCAGAATATTAGACTCAGTGGCAAAGTGACGAAGAATGAGTTTGTTGGCCTCTACACTAACGACGTTTTTACAAAACCAGCAAATGAGGCTTTGTAAAAGGGTGTGATTAGAAAACTGCGGCAAGGGTAAGCGTTTAAGAAACCAGATAAGGTGTAATAAAATGGCAAAAAAGAACTGCAAAAACGGCCTTAGCCACCATCGGAAGGGGTTGTCTAGATCTTTTAACCACAAGTCTACCGCGTCTTGCTCAATGGGTAATGAGTTATCCACAGCGATGGCTTGAAGATAAGCACTGCGAGATTTACTCATAATCCACTTCCTCCAGTTGTAGAGCATAAAGTCGGCCAACAACCCGCGCCGTGCGAAGTATATTTTGTACGTCAGCATCAGTTTGGCAAACACGATCAATCATCTTATAGAGTTTTTCCATATGATGATCATCGTTGGCTCCGTGGTAACGCATAAAACGAGTGCAGTGTTGTGCCATGTGTTCTTCACTTTTTGCGAATGCTTTAGTGAGGCACGCTTCGACCAGTTCGGCCCAGTCGTTCGCCATTTTCTCTCCAAGCCCTTCGATCATCCACATGGCGCCAATCATATCCACAGGATTGCTTTGGCTGGCCCGATACATCAAAAAACCATGTAAAGCTTCTGAGCCTGCATTACGAGGGTAATTATTGATGTCTTCGGGTTGCCCGCCGCTGTTGATGTAATCCTGTTCCAAGATTTCATAATCCCGATGTTCTTCTTGTGCATGGCCAATGACTTCGGATCGAATATCAGCAAAGGTTCGATCAAAACTGGAGGCGGTTCGTGTGATCCAACGTGAACCTTCGATCACTTGTTGGCGAAGATTTAATAAGAGTTTTTGGTAATCTTCGAGGGTGAACTGACTTTGTTGGAGGCGTTGGATAATGGGAATACGCCCGAGTGCTCGCTCAAACTGAAACCATTCGCGCATTAACCCTTGCAGGCACTGTTGGCCAAGGGGAGTAAGGGCTTTATCAGACAATGAAGGTTGTGATGTCATGAGAGGTTATTATCCTTAATTGTAAAATTATTCTTGCGTTATTTGTTGCTCGCGCTTTAGCTTGATTTTTTGCTCTGTCTTCAATTCAGTTTTCAACTTAGCTTTCCACGACGGTCAGTCGCATATACACATTATTAAAGCGTCCGCTCTCAGGCACCATGCAAATAATGGTATCGCCCACACTGTAGTGTTGAGTTTTGGCAAATTCGTCCAGCATAATGAAAATGGAAGCACAGCCGGTATTGCCACGTTCGTATAAATTGGTGTACCACTTTTCTTCAGGAATGGCGACGCCCGCTTTTTCCATAAGGGAAAATATTTTTCCTCGAAAGTAGTCAGAAGAATAGTGGCAAAGGACATGATCGATCTCACCGACCTGTATTTTTCCTTTTTCGAGTAACCGTAAAAAACCATCCACACCCAGTTTCACAATATTATCGAGTAGGCGAACATCTTGACGAATTAATAGCGCTCCGGCGGCTTCGGCTTCTTGATAGGTAGAATAATCTTGCCAAGTTTTATCAGCGTCGTTTTGCCCTACCGACATACAAACAGGGTAGGCGTCTGCATGAGAAAATCCCTGAATCCATTCGATTTTAAAACATCGGCCCACAGGCTGATTTTGTAATAAAAACGCGCCGGCGCCATCGGAGAGCATCCAGCGTAAAAATTCTGCATTAAAATCGACTTTATTCGATAAGGTAGCTTCGTATCGGCTGGCTTTAAATAGCCGAGAAGCTAATTCGCTGGCAACCACTAAGGCGTTGTTGTGTTCTCCTAACGCAACCGCCATATACGCGGTTTTTAATGCCATCATGCCACTAGAGCAAATACCGTGAGCGGTATTGAGTTCGATGTCGGGGAGTTTTAATGCCGCTTGTACCATGCTGCCAAATCCGGGTAAGACTAAATCCCCTTGGCTGGTGGCAACCGACAACATGCCTAACTGCCGTTTACTGACCATACTGGATTGCAAACAGTCATCACCGGCAAAGGCGGCCATGTCGCTATTGGAAATCAGCGTTTCATGGTCTCGATTAATGGCATAGTGCCGGGTTTTAATCCCATTGGATTGAAGAATTTTTTTCTTTAATCGGCTGGGCTTACCGTGCACAAACCCTAAAATATTTTCGATTTCGTCATTATTGACCGGATTGCCCGGTAAACAATGACCTGTGCTAGTGATGTATACGCTCATAGATAATGATTTCCGTTATTTCTGAAAGCGATTGAGGCTGTCTGCTCTGGTGAGTAACTGTGGCTAATCGATGATAGATCGTAGAGTGTGTTAGCGAGATATTTTTATTCGAGAGCGATAAAAATAAATTGCGCAACGAATGTTTTCTTCTGCATAGGGAAACACACAAATAATGGCCATGAAGAATGTGTAGTGAAATACGTACCCGTCAAACCCGTGTGCTTGCCTTAGCGGTTCTAGCGCCAGGTGCCCTTGCCAATTTAAAGTGACCAGGTTTTTTACCATCGGCCAATTGAGGACGAAAATGAGTGTGAGCATAAAAAAGGGCAGGGTCGCCAAATAACTGTGGGCGTGCATTTCCCAAATGGAAATATCGCGCCGAGGTGAGGCATACCACACATCAATGTGTGCAATCACTTCATGGGCAAGCCAAGCGAAAATACACACCAATAATACCGTGACATTAATTTGGTAAAGCAAACACAGAGCAATGGGGATGGCAATTTGGATTCCCATAAGTGAGTGCAAGCTCGACTCCATCAAGCCAGAGTTCTGCTCAATGTGGGTTCGGCGATGGCAAACCCAGTCTAAGAAACCGGCGATGCCCCAGATGGGTAAAAAGACATACAGAAGGACATTAATCAGCAGTTGGTTCACCCCAACAACATCGTTTGCATCCATTTTCATTCCTTGTTCTTACTTTTTACAATTGGCGGTTAATTCGTCAATTTCTATTCTTCAGCGGACGACCGACTTTGAAAAGCCATGTTGTTGAAGCACTTCATAGGCAGTGCTTCGTTGCTCCTGACCGCCCTCTTTGGTATAAGCCCTAAACTAATATCGTTAAGTCTCGCTTTTATCAGTATGCCTCTTATTAGCATAAGTAACAGGATTATCTATGACAGATCTCACCTACGGCCCCGATGCCGATGAAACCATAGAGCTTAAGACCTTTACCGAAAAGGCGTATTTGGATTACTCCATGTACGTCATTTTGGATCGGGCGCTGCCGCATGTGGGAGATGGCTTAAAGCCAGTTCAACGTCGAATCGTGTACGCCATGAGTGAGTTGGGGCTGAAGTCCACCGCAAAGTTTAAAAAGTCGGCACGTACGGTGGGGGATGTGATTGGTAAATTCCACCCGCACGGCGATGGCGCCGCCTATGAGGCCATGGTGCTCATGGCGCAGCCGTTTTCTTATCGTTACCCACTGGTGGATGGTCAGGGGAACTGGGGCTCGCCAGATAACCCGAAATCTTTCGCGGCCATGCGTTATACCGAGGCACGCTTAGGCGCTTACGCCGAAGCCCTGTTGGGTGAAGTAGGCCAAGGGACGGTAGATTGGTTGCCGAACTTTGATGGCACCTTAGAAGAGCCCAAAGTCTTACCTGCACAAGTGCCGAACGTGCTGCTGAATGGGACAACCGGGATTGCCGTGGGGATGGCCACGGATATTCCACCCCATAATTTGCGGGAAGTGGTGAATGCCACCGTACATTTACTGGAAAATCCCAAGTCGACCGTCGAAGAGCTGTGTGAGTTATTACCGGGGCCGGACATGCCCACGGATGCGGAAATCATCACACCGAAACAGGATCTGTTGAAAATCTATAAAACCGGTCGTGGTAGTTTGCGCATGAGGGCGGTTTGGCGCATTGAAGATGGCGATATCGTCGTCACAGCCCTGCCCTATCAAACCAGTGGTGAAAAAGTCCTTGAGCAGATTGCCGCGCAAATGCAGGCGAAAAAATTGCCGATGGTGGCGGATTTACGAGATGAATCGGATCACGAAAGTCCGACGCGTTTGGTCATCGTACCAAAATCGAATCGGATCGATACCGACCAACTGATGAACCACTTGTGTGCCAGTACGGATTTAGAGCGTACCTATCGTGTCAACATGAACATGATTGGCATCGATGGTCGCCCACAGGTCAAAAGCCTAGATCGACTATTGGGAGAATGGCTCGAGTTTCGAACCGAAACCGTTAAGCGTCGCTTAAACCACCGCTTGAAAAAAGTGGAAGAGCGCTTACTGCGTTTAGCGGCATTAATGATCGTCTTTTTAAATGTGGACGAAGTCATTCGTATTATCCGCGAAGAAGATCACCCCAAGCCCATTTTGAAGGAACGTTTCAACTTAGTTGAAATGCAAGCCGAATACATTCTTGATACCAAATTACGTCAGCTCGCTCGATTGGAAGAAATGAAAATTCGGGAAGAGCAAGAAGCGTTAGAAAAAGAGCGAGATAAATTACAGCTTACCTTGGGTTCAGAGCGACGTTTAAAAACATTAATTCGTAAAGAATTAGAAGCGGCGGCGAAAACCTATGGTGATGATCGTCGCGCTAACATTGTCGAACGTGGTGAGGCCCAAGCCTTTAACGAATCGGATTTATTGTCTTCTGACCCAGTCACTGTGGTGTTATCAGAAAAAGGATGGATTCGCGCCGCCAAAGGTCATGAAATAGACCCTGCGGCATTAAGTTACAAAGCCGGAGACAGCTTTAAATACGCCGCACGAGGTAAGAGTAATCAAAGTGTGGTGTTGTTGGATTCTACCGGTCGCTCTTATGCGCTTGCCGCCCATACCTTGCCGTCGGCACGAGGGCAAGGGGAGCCGGTAACGGGCCGATTAAATCCACCCAGTGGGGCCACCATTGATGGCCTCTTTATGGGCGAAGAAAAGCAGCAAATTCTTGTGGCCAGCGATGCGGGCTATGGATTTGTTACTACCCTTGCAGACATGTACACCAAAAATACCAAAGGCAAAAATCTACTAACCTTGCCAACTGCCGCACGAGTTTTACCGCCAGTGCCGTTAGAGAATGTGAATAATGCCATGCTGGTGGCCATCAGTAACGAAGGGCGTATGTTGGTGTTCCCAGTTTCTGATCTGCCTGAGTTAGCACGAGGTAAAGGGAATAAAATCATGAATATCCCCGCTGCTCGCGCTCAGAGCCGAGAAGAATTTATGGTGGCTGTGACCGTATTGCAACCTACCGATAAATTGGTGGTATACGCCGGTAAACGTAAAACCATTATCAAATCCGCTGATTTAGAACATTACGTGGGTGAGCGAGGCCGCAGAGGCAATAAATTACCGAGAGGATTCCAATCGGTCAGTGGCGTGGATGTTCAGTCTTAAATGGTAACGACGTTTATATCTGGAAGGAAATACGGTGCTCATGGTTAAGCACCGTACCAGTTTGAAGGATCATAATTTATTACAAATCTTTACACCACGATTTGGGTTGTACAATTTTATTGTATTCATGCCCTTTTGATTTACTCGATATCGTTGAAACGCAAGCAATATCCCCAACCTCATGTTTCAGATGTGTCGTGGTATTAAAAAGAGTCCCGTTAGCAAGTTGCAATTCCAGTTCATAAGTCAAGCTTGAACTCATGGCTCTTCCACCGCTGGATTGCATTGCTTTGGCCTTCGTGACTAAAGCGGTTTCGACATTGGTCAATACAGAATCAGATGCTTGAAAAATACTGAAAATTGTAAAAAATAAGAAGAGGGAAGCGATCAACGACCCCACAATCCAAGCTTCTTTTTTGTTTGGTTTCCTACTTTTTCTCTCTATTTCAAACATGGCGAATTTGTTGCCCCCTTAGCACTATGACACTTTATTGCTCATCTCAACAACCACTCCAATAAATGATGTCCGAAGTGTACCGAGAGAATAATTGCAGCCCCCCCAAGAAACATCATAATACCAATGGATTGCAGTCGATAAACAAGGGGGGCTGCTTTTTGGCCACAGTGGATATTCAATTCTTGCTCTAATTTTTCTCGACGGCTTTCAAGATAACTGGGCTCACTCGAATTAAATCCACTTTTAGTCAGTGAGTCATATCGTTCTAACGTATCCACAACCGCTAAGGAGTTAACTTTAGCTGCCATCACATCACATATTTGCTCAATGTAGTGAGCTAAATCTCGGCGAATTTGATGTTTAAATCGGCTTGGCCAAACAAAAGTTGCCCAATGCAAAAGCCACTTGCGTAAATTATCTTTTCGAACCACATGGGCGAGTTCATGCGCCAATACTGCTTCTATTTGTTTAGGGGATAAGGCATCAATCAATCCACTTGAGAGGTAGATTTGGGGTCGAATAAGGCCCACACACCAAGCAAGATGCGCTGGGCTATCGACAATTCGAAACGCAGCCGTACTCTTTTTTGACAATTGACCCAATAACTTCAGTTTTTGCCGACTTTTTAAAAGCTGCATTAGCATAATAACGCTAACACAAAGCAATAAAACAAGAATAAGACTGACAAGCATGGCACCTTTTATCGTCTCTTTCTGCATATGCACGGTATGTGGTGCGCAATGTGTCGCATGACAATGATCAATGACAAAAATAAAACTCAGTGCCGGTAACGACAATAAAATCATGGTCACGGTTGTTGCAGCTGGCGCCAATAAACCATAAAGCAACGAAAAAAGCGCAGATTGCCCAGCTTCTTTTTTAACCAAGGTACGTGAAATAAGGGGATAACCTATTGCTGATATCCAAGACAGTAAAACCGTCAACACAACCCAACCAAACACCTGATTAAGAATGGTCGTTAACAGACTATCTTCCATCATCGGATACCAATCGCTCCATAACTTCTTTCATTTCAGCAGAAACCGTTCCTGACGTATCCTGCTCAATAAAATCCATAAATCCGGAAATCATTGGGGCCATTTGACCATCACTGACCTGTTCAGCAATGTTCCCCAGTAACTCGCGAATCATCTCATTACGGCTGACCGCAGCCTGATAAATATAAAATCTGCCTACCTTTTCCCTACTCAAAAGAGACTTCCTGTGTAAACGCTCTAAAGTACTTTGCATTGTACTTAAGCTTAATGTCGTATCAGAGAGTCGCGTTAGCACCTCTTTGGCGGAGAGAGCGCCATCTTGCCAAAGGATTTTCATCACTTCTAATTCTCTCTCCCCCAATGCTGATGAAGAGCGCCTTTTTTGTCTATGGGGCAGTAGCTGACTCAACCTGAGGGCAATCGTTTTCATCAAAACCTATCTCTTATCGGTTTTTAGAGCGTCGTGGATAATGCGGGCAAATCATAAGGGGTTAACTATTTAATGAAAAGACTGCAAAAACTGTTTCTGTTAATGGTAGCAGGGCCAAACCTGGCCTACGCACATACGATTGAAACGGTCACAGTAGAGGGGCGTCAAACCAACTTGGTGGGTGTCAGTACTTCTGCATCTGAAGGGCTGATAGGGCAAAAAGAGATGGAAATTCGGCCGCTATTACGAACAGGTGAAGTACTTGAGTTGGTTCCAGGCATGGTCGCTACACAACACAGCGGCACCGGTAAAGCCAATCAGTACTTTTTACGTGGTTTTAACTTAGACCACGGTACCGACTTTTCTACCTCTGTCGATGGTATGCCAGTCAACATGAGAACCCATGGCCATGGTCAAGGTTATACCGATCTGAACTTTCTAATACCAGAAACCGTATCGCAATTGGCCTACAAAAAAGGAGCCTACTATGCCGATGTGGGCGATTTCAGCGGCGCCGGCAGTGCCGAAATAACAACGTTCAAGCAGCCTGAAAACAATATCGTCGACATCACCGCAGGTGAGTATGATTATTATCGATTATTCCTGATGAGTAACATTGCGCTTGCAGGGGGAAATACACTTTTTGCAGTTGAACGCAATGACTATGATGGCCCTTGGTCCGACATTGAAGAAGACGTTGATAAAACCAATGTATTGATCAAGCACACCACCCCGCTCAGCCAAGGCCACATGAGTGTGGCTTTCATGACCTACGATAACCAATGGAACAGCGCCGATCAGATTCCATCCCGTGCGGTTGAACAGGGTATTATTGATGAGCTGGGGTCGCTTGATAACACCTTAGGTGGCGAGTCAAGTCGTTATAGTCTTAATGCCAATTGGGAATTTGGCAATTGGCAGGGCTCTGCCTACATCATTGATTACGACCTGAACCTGTGGTCTAACTTCACCTATTTTTTAGACGATGAAACCAATGGTGACCAATTCGAACAGGTCGATGACAGAGTCATTTACGGCGGTCATGTCAATTATTCCCTTAAAGATAGCTTCATGGGAAAGCCTATGGAAAACCGTTTTGGTATCGAGTGGCGTGTGGACGACATTGACGAAACCGGGCTTTATCAGAGCCAAGCCCGTCAACGACGAGGTGTGATTCGCAGCGATCAAGTCAAAGAGTCCAGCATTGGCGTCTTCTGGGAAAATAAAATGACATGGACAGATCAATTACACAGTGTTGTAGGCATTCGCTCAGATTATTATGATTTCGAGGTTGACGATCAGGTTGGAACCAATACCAATGGTATTGACCTCAGTACAAATAATGGCAATACCAATGACGATATCACTTCTCTGAAAGGCAGCTTAATTTACACGTTCAATAGCGAATGGGAGAGCTACATTTCGGTTGGTCAAGGGTTTCATTCTAACGATGCACGCGGAACAACAACTCGTATTGACCCATCCGATGGCAGTCTTGTAGAAACCGTCGACCCATTAGTTCGATCCTTCGGCTATGAAATGGGTATTCGAGGTTTTATCAGCGATAAAATTAACACCTCTTTGTCTTTATGGACATTAGAATTGGACAGTGAATTATTATTTGTCGGAGATGCTGGTAATACAGAAGCCAGCCGAAGGTCAGAACGGAACGGGTTTGAAATCACGGCTTACTATCATATTACAGAGCAATGGAGCGCTGATGTAGAATATGCTTATACTGATGCAAAATTTACAAACTCAGCACCAGAAGGCGATAACATACCCGGTGCCATTGAAAGCGTATTTCAAGCAGGGCTCAATGCAGACTTCGGTAACAGTTGGTTTGGCAGCCTACGTGTACGTCACTTCGGCGAACGCCCTCTTATAGAAGATGGCACAGTAAAGTCTGACCCCAGCACGATCTGGAATTTACGTGTAGGTTATCACCTTGCCGACTGGACTTTTAAAGCAGATATTTTAAACCTCACCGACAGTGATGATCATGATATTGATTACTTCTATGCTTCGCGCCTTAACAGTGAGTCATCAGGTCAGGAAGTAGAAGATATTCATTACCATGTTATGGAGCCTAGATCGGTAAGATTTTCAGTAGGTTATCAATTTTAAAAAATAACTGACCAATTCAAAAACAGCAGAATATTTGCCTTGATGGTGTAATCAATATCAAGGCAAATAAAAAGTCTTAACATTTTAAAAACACTTTAAAAGCCAAAAAACACTCAAAAAATCAACAATAATTTAAGAAAGAAAATAACTTTCTTACGTATAAATTAGCCAACCAATAACGACGCTTAAACGATTTAAGACTGCAACGCTCATCCATCAAGAGTCGTCTGGCAATATCAAATCGTCCAACACGAATATTTCTCGAAGCCAAATGAATAAGATGGGCGGCACTACACTTCAACAACCATTTTTTATCCTGAGCACGTACAAAAGAATGGTGGGCGAAACGCGTAAGCCGTTGACTATAGAAACATTCCTGATCTGGAATCGAAATATTCATAGCACTATTATCCGCATCAGATCGATAAAAGACCGTTATTCGATTGCTATAAGCAATTTGATGCGTTAGCGCAATTCTGAAAAAGAAATCTTGATCCTCACCCATAGATTCACCTACAGGAAACCCCCCTACTTTTTCATGAACTTTCTTGGGAATAACACAAGAAGAAATAATAAATGGCAACTCGCCTTCAGAGCATACCTCAAAGTAATTAGGCAAAACATAAGGTCCAACTTCTTTATCCATCTTTCTTATTTTGGGTAAGTAAAGTCCGTTTTTATTAAAACATTGATAATTGCTACCATAGACACCCGCATCCGGGAACAACCGAATCAATTTCTCCACTTCCGCAAGATAGTGAGGAGACCATTTGTCATCGGCATCTAAAAAAGCGACATATTCCCCTATCGACTTTTCAACCCCCATATTGCGAGCAGCAGAGACACCTTGGTTTTTTTGCGAAAATACTTTTATGTTTTCATTATTTAATTTTGATATTTTCTCCACACCATCATCTGTTGAGCCATCATCAATCACTACAACTTCCAAGGCAGGATAGCTTTGATTTAAAACAGAATCCAACGCCTCTAAAATATAATGGGTTTTATTATAAAGTGGAATAACTACGGAAAAAGCAATCTGATTCTTTTTCATCAATTAATCTCCAGTTATCAAATGAAGCTTGTACGGCATGGGCAAGCGTTAAAGAAGGAGTCGGAATATTTCCATTTATGGTTTGATCTAATGCAAACAACAACTCTTCAGAGCTAAAGTTTTCCGAACTCAACTGTTGTTCTTCACTCATACCAATAGAGCGGCACCACTCTCTGCATTTTGAATGATAATTCAAAGAAATAACCGGAGTATTCGCCATAAAGCTTAAAATAGCACCATGCAATCTCATCGAAACAACGGCTTTGAAACTGGCCAATCGCTGCAATAAACGCAATGGGTTACTATCATATTCTATATGCCGCTCCACAACACCATGAGGCAACCTCTTCGTAATTGCTTTATGTAAATGGTGATCTCCCATTATTGGATGCCCATTGATATCCAGAAGATAGACAGGCTCATTAGATTCAAGATGCAATCGATTGATCACCTCTACAACTTCCGTTATTTTTTTCTTATTAGAAGAATCATTAACATCATCTACTTGAGACCAACATAAATTAAAGGCTATTCCTTTACGAGGAACATCAAATAATTCAAAATCTTCTCTGCATAACAACATTGGCGCCAAATCAAATGTTTTATGTACATTCGCGGTAGGCGCAATGGCTTGCGCAATCTCTAAACTGGTTTTATCACGAACCCCCACAAACCGACATTCATTTAAAAATTTAACACAGGCTTTTTCGGCGGCAACATTTTTAAAGGGCCCCAAACCAACACCCAAAGCAAGACTGAATTTAGTTGCACTCAGCTTCATCATATGAATTTTCTGATGTATATCTGAAGCAGAATGCAATACTGAACCACCACCAAAAATAATAAACTGACTCAAAATTGCACTAGAATATCGACGAAAACGGTTTTCGCCTTTAAATCGTTGTTTCTCAACCAATGTTGATGGAATGGTATCAAAGTCTTTATTTGATAGAGCCATAGGGGTTGTGACTGACACCTTTTGTACCCCTAAAAATTTTTTTGCTCCCCAACCAGCAGACAATAATAATGCATCATCACCACTGTTCTTCATTCCGTAAAAACCGCACAAGGTTGCATCGAATTTTTTCATAAACACCTCAATTCTAATAAGTGCAGAATAATTATTCTGCACTTACTTTTGATCAATAAAAATGGGTATCTCGCTCACTCGTTGAATGCCAATCAAGGGCTTGCGCACCAGAGCTTTCTACCCAGGTTTCATAATCTGGATAAGCCCACAGCACATCAATATATTCTCTAGGATGACGCCAATCGGAATTCACTTTTATCGCCCAAGGTAAATTCGTGCTAGTACGAAAATATCGATTTTGCTCCGGATTAGACGTATCTGCATGAGCTCCGAACTGAGATTCATCAAAATAATCTGTGGGTGGATAGTCAGCAAAATGAATTTCACGCCCCCGATAGTTCGTTCTAAAGATAAAAAAGTCGAGGGCGGAATGAAGCAGAGCATCCACAGAAACAGCAAAGTCAACATCCAATTCGAATGGAACAGGTTCGAATTCTGTGCAAGATTTTACAGTATTAAAATGTGAGCATTGCCCTGTCTCACCCGTCGTCGTAAAAGTATGAGAATCTTGCCATAACAAGATGACTGCATCGGTCTGGAAATCTTCCGTTTCCTTAGAATAGGTTATGCCATTGATGTTAATATCAACTTCATCAATGACAGATGGAGCTATATCCATTAAACGTAATGCAAAACCATTGTGATTACTGGCACCTCTTGCATCAATAAAACCTTTAATTTTAAAGCCTGATATATTTCCTTGGCCATCATAAATTAACTGAAAACGTTCACGGATAACTAAATCATTCATATCGTAGTCATCCGTTTGAGGCCACTGATCTTCATAAGCCAGTGTTGTCCATTCTGAAGCCGAAGGATAGTAACTTGAGTAGGCACGCTTAAAGTCATCAGGAAATTCATCTAAAGAATCAAGAACACCATCAGCATCACTATCATTCACATCGGGAATACTCACTAAATTAGCATTATCTATTGCAGATTCAGGGCTTGCTTTAACTGAAAATACAGCATCATTAAAATCATTATCTCCCCATGTTCGAGGTAAATCCTCGAAACCAATAATGGTTTCACTGGTGGAATCATCGTACAGCAAAACACAGTGCTGCCTTAATTCATCGGTAGGGTCAGGGTTAAGTCCTTTTAAAGAATAGTAGTGAGGCGCATAACCATTTTTTACACCTGTAAAATAAGAAAATCCGTTTGCAGCAAGGAAAAATCCTATACTGGTTCCCGCTGGAAATGTTCCTAAACTCAAACGATGACCATTCGTCATATGAGGATAAGAAAGATTCGGAAAAACAATAACCTCATCAATTTCTTCTTTTGATGTAGGAGGGTTTTCTTTATCAAAAGTAAAGTAACCAAATGAGTTTCTATAACCTGCACCCTCATGAATAAAAGTAACAAAGACTTCTGCCTCTTGGTTTAGTGTGATATTTGCACCTTCATCATCTGTCAAGAAGGCCTCATTCACTTCTCTTTCTGGCAAAGCATTATTAATTCTTGAGAAAAAATCAGAGGAATATTCGTTGTATGCCCAGATCAAATCATCTGGCTTCCCGATATTTTGATCGTACCCTAGAGGCCAGGGCAAATCAGTCAAGAAATTCCAAATATATTCTCCTTGCTCATTCTGATTCGTTGCCATTGATGAATGGCAAGCTAAAAAAGCCAAAGACAAGGTTAATTTTTTAAAATTATTCATCACTTTTCCTCAAAAATTAGTATGCACCGCGACAGAAAATAACTGCCGGAATGGTTAACAAAAGTATTTTTAAATCCATCCATAAGCTATGTTGTTTGACGTAATTTAAATCCAACTCAATTTGATGTTCGAACGTAGTATCGGCTCTTCCTGACACTTGCCATAGGCCTGTAATACCTGGTAGCACATCTAATCGATCTAACATTTTATTTTTGTATTCGTTGTATTCACTGGGTAATGCAGGCCGAGGCCCAACTAAAGCCATATCCCCTTTGATTACATTGATAAGCTGTGGAAGTTCATCTATTGATAATTTACGAATAATACGACCAAGTGGCGTAATTCTCGGATCTTGACGATATTTCTTACACAATCCATCCCGATCACTCTCTCCTGGTTCTACGTACTTTGGATCACTCTTTAAATACATCGACCTAAATTTATAGAATTTAAAATAGACCCCATTCTTACCTATACGAGTTTGTGTAAAAATCACAGGGCCTGAACTGGTACACTTGATACCCAGTGCCACAATCAATAAAAACGGTGCACAGACAACCAAAACAGTAATTGCCATTATCACCTGTATATTAATACTCAATTTACGAAATCTAGGAAAAACGATAGCGTCTAAAGACCAAGATAATGATTGTGTTTTCATAGTTCACCTGCCTGATTAAGCACAAAAGTTCTAAATAAAAAAATGGGATTTCCAATAACGTAACGATTAAATTTTGTCTTTGGCTCTTGAAGTAATCTCCACACCCACTCCAAGCCTAACTCACGAAGGTATAATGGTGCCCGCTTTACCTTCCCAGAAAAAAAGTCAAATAATCCACCTACCGCTAAAGCACATTGGCAGTGCAACAAATGCTTATGATCTTGCAACCAAGCTTCCTGTATTGGACTTCCCATCGCCAATAGGAGAATATCTGCACCACTGTTATTAATTTCTTCAATAATTTTATTTGTTTCTGAGGGCTTAAAATAACCATGATGCGAGCCAGCAATAGACAAATCTGGATAAGACATTAACAAGTTATTTTTTGCCTTTTCCGCAACACCGTCTTGCCCACCCAATAAGAAAATAGACTTGTCCATTTTGCTGGCTTTTCTACAAAGATGGGGAAGAAGATCTGTACCATTCACATTATCTTTTAAATCTACACCAATATGAGAACAAGCAATCCGAACACCCGACCCATCTGCAAACACTTTATCAGCTTGATTAATGGCTTGTGATAGCCCTCTATTAGATAAAGAGAGATTCACTGAATTAACATTCACAAATACAGCTGTCTTACAGCAAGCAGTATCCTGCTTACTGACTATCCAACTTACAGCCTCATTCATAGTAACGTTGTTAATGTTCAAGCCAAACAACGTGAATCTATCTTGTTTTTCAGATCGATTCGCTTCTCTTCTTGAACGATATATTATTCTGCAAGCAATGTATTTGATGACAATAAGTGCAGCTTTTTTTAAAGCTATTTTATTTGTTTGATCTAAAGTAGTGATTTTTCTCTCCGCTAAACAAAGGCCCGTTAATTTATGAATATCAAAAACACTGATCATTCCTAGCAGAAGGTTAGAATCACTTCTTTGTAAACACTGATCAACAAACACTTCATGAGAATCATCTGGCAACCCAACGACGGCTATATTTTTTCGCAAAACATCGAGTAGCTGCGCTGTGGATTTTAATAATCCACAATTAAAAAAATGAACCAAATAAACTCTGCCTAAGCAGTCTCTTCTTTTTATTCTCTTAAAAAGATTTTTCCTTAAAAAAAAGGAAACACCTACATTAACCAACCAAATTGGAATCAAAAAAACGATTAAAGTTGCTGCAATCACAAATTGTGAAGCACTTTCGTTCGCTAGACGTTTATTCCCCCTTCCATGAGTAACCAAGTAAGTATTCATTGCAATTTGCCTCTTTAACTTTTAACTACTTACCCTGTTGCTAAGAATGTACCAACCACGCTAAAAATCACCAATGAAAACATAAGCCGCTGTTTTTATTGTACTTTTTTGAAAAAACGCCACGTTATTTAAGTTAAAAACTTCGCATATCGATAAATTAATTAACTTCTTCTATTCTGCAAATTGAGAACGGAGAACGGAGAACGGAGAACGGAGAACGGAGAACGGAGAACGGAGAACGGAGAACGGAGAACGCCAATAGCTTTATTAGTATTGGCGCTTTTGTAAAGCTTTAATGAAAATGATGAACTATAGCGTCGTCGACAGAAAGGAGTGCTTCATTTTCTACTCCAACGGCTTCAATTTCTACAATCACTTTTTTAAGATTATTAGGCCATTCTACTAATTGATTTAATGCCCCTGAGGAATCAGTCATTCCCACCAAAAGCAATGATTTTTCATAAGCAGACTCCTCCGTTAATTCTTCAACAGAATCATCAACTTTATACACTCTGACCAAAGAGTTTGCTATTGCATCACCGTTGGTATAATTACCCGTTATTTGAATATCCACCAAAGTACTAGCACTAAATGAAAATGTATTTTCTACATACAACTCAGAAGAATTATCTGCATCAGAAATCATTAAATCTTCATTAGGAGTATAATCAACTTCAGCCTCATCTGATTCATTGGATATTTCATTTTCAACGAGAGAATCTTCTTCAATACTCTCTGCGGTCTCTGAAGAATTGTCGGCTTCCGAAGGAATATTATCTTCAGCCTCATTCGTTTCCGTCATGCCCCCTGATATCGTCTCCTCAGATAATCCATCATTAGAGGCAACATCAGCTGGCCCATCATTATTTACGGCGGGGGTTGGTGTACTGCTGCCCGAAGAACTACCACCTCCACCACCTCCACCACAAGCACTGACCACTATCGATAAAAAAATTGAGCTGGCTAATAATTTTGCTTTCATACTATCCTCCAAGTATTTGTGTAAACTCACTATTTAAGCAAAGCCTGCTTTACTAATTTCTTTGCAATGAGCAAAACAGATACATAGAGAATGCGACAAACATGCCAACAAACCCCTTCATTAAGCCATTGATATATAAATATTTTTTTATTTTCAAAATGAGAATAGCGAAGTAGAACTACATGAAGTAGAACTACATATTGATGGACAATGATTTTAAATATCGCTGTATGACAGTTTTAGTTAGGTCAGTCAATAAATCACCGGATTTAGATTTCAGCCACGTATCCCAACGTAATTGCCTTAATAATACAAGTGGTACCTGATTCAACCTCCAAAGGCAATACCCCAACCAAGTGACCTTATAATGACACCTCATTGGACCAAAACTATAGTGCCTAATATAATCCTTTAGCATCGGATTCGCATTATTATTCCATCGAGGATCGATAATTTTTACAAACTTCTTATCTTTAGCATATTGAATAATATGACCGTTTTCCCCCCATCCAACTGAGCATTCCTGTCTAACGGGTTTATGCCTAGACTCAATAACACTTTGAACCCAATCAATCACGTTAACGGAATTACGAACAATAAAAACACCTGAATTGAGACGATCCGTGTAACCTTTTGCAATATAAAAATCTTTTTCATCCACTAAAATATCAACAAAATTAGGAGCCTCTTTTTTTATCTCAGCATCCGCATCAACATATAATATCGTAGAATAACCTTGCTCCAAGGCATATAGCAGCACCGTCAATTTCAACCAGGCACACTCTCGCCCTACCCTCCAGCAATAGGGCTTTTGAATCACAACGTATTCGTGGTTATACCTACGCGCGTATTGACGGTGACTGGCTAGGTTTTTTGCATATAAATGCTGATATCCATTCATTGCAATAGAATAAACCAGTGTCTTATTTTTGCTTACCATAGCTCAATCCCAACCGACAGTTTAATTGACTAAAGCAAAAAATACGCCAGTTAAAGATTTACTGTGAAAAATAAATCACCATGGATCATACCTAATTGAATTAAAGCAATATACGCTATGCTTATAAGCATTATGACATAAGTGAAATAGTCAATACTGAAAGAAGAGGCAATTATGCTGGGCCATATATTTACAATTCTTGAAAAAATGATTGTCACCCAATATGGCTTGAAATTTTGGAATGAAGTGATTCGAGAAACGGAGTTACCCAATCAAGGAGCATTTACTACGGGAGGCTTATACCCAGATGAGTATATGTTGAATATACTCTCCGTTTTGGTAAAAAAAATAGGCATACCATTACCCGACTTATTGAGGGCATATGGTCATTATATGTTTGAACCACTCTTCTCAATTCACCCTAAAATAGTAGAGCATTACAAAACGGCAAAAGAATTGCTCATGAATATTGATGTTCGAATACATCATGAAGTGGCAATGTATCATAAAGAAGCCGCCCTTCCTCTATTCACCTGTAAAGATACAGGTAAAAACACAATGATAATGTACTATCAATCTGAAAGAAGACTATGTTATCTCGTAGAAGGCTTGCTTAAAGGCATAGCAGAGCACTTTAGCACTTCCATTGAATTCACGCATTCAACCTGTATGCATAAAGGCGATGATCAATGTACTTTTAACCTTGTCTTTAAAGACCTTTAAGCCTTTTAGGATTATCGTTAGATTAAACCGTTCAATATTTCAATAAACGGCATAAATTCCAATGGATTCATATGATGACCTCCTCGAATACAAGTTTGCTTATGAACGAGAGCGTGCTGCACGAGAGGAGTCTGAACGTATATTAGAACGACAACTCAGGGTGCTGTATGACACTAATCTTGCGTTAGAGGAAAAAAATAAAGAACTACTGGAACACAAAAACTCGCAAATACAAATAGAAAAATTAGCCGCACTTGGTACTTTAAGTGCTGGCATAGCACACGAAATCAATAATCCTTTAGCGTTCGTTATAAGTAATTTAAAAAATCTGAATAAATATGTCGATATTTTTATTAATATTGTTAATGATTTCAAAATCGAACCCCATTTAGACCATAAGCATATTAATCACATCTTAACAAAGAGTGTCCAACAGTATCCTCGTTGGGATATTGATCACATAATCAAAGATAGCCAAACCATTTTTTCTGAAACCTATGAAGGTTTAGAGAGGGTCAAAAACATTGTTCTAAACTTAAAAAATTTTTCTCATTCTGAACACAGTGTTAAAACCGAAACTGATATTAATAAATGCATAGAATCTGCTGTAACCATCATGCAATCTGAGTTGAACGATCCATCAGAGCTGGATATAAAACTCTACCCAATACCTAATATTCAAGCCAATTCAACTTCACTATCTCAAGTTTTTCTTAATTTTCTACTCAATGCGGCATATGCCACTCGTAGCAAACACACTAGAAAAATGGCTATTCACTCATTTAGAAAAGGCACCAATATCTACATAATAGTGCAAGATAATGGCATCGGTATTTCAGAAGAAGATTTAAACCATATTTTTGTTCCTTTCTTCACAACAAAGCCGATGGGCGAAGGTACTGGATTAGGACTCTCTATTTCTTATGGAGTGATACAGGATCTTGGCGGAAAAATTGAGGTGGTTTCACAAGAAAAGGAAGGCACCACGTTTACTATTGGGCACCTCTAAAAATAGCCCAACTTTGATATAATCTCACTGTTCAAAAATTTCAAGAGTTTCCTTCTATGTCTCAGCCCGGCTTTTTTGATTTAGATGACAGGTATCGCAAGTTAGATGAAAAAGATCCATTAGTTCATCTCAACAAACTGATATTTTGGGAAGCCTTTCGTCCGACCTTAAAGGAAATACGAAAGTCGAACCGAAAAAGCAATGCGGGTCGTAAAGCCTATGACGAGCTTCTGATGTTCAAAGTACTCGTACTTCAGCACTTATACAATGTATCCGATGATCAGATAGAGTACCAAATACGGGACCGCTATTCTTTTTGCCGGTTTTTAGGTCTGACTCCATCGGACAAGGTGCCTGATGCCAAGACAGTGTGGCTGTTTAGAGAAAACCTAGTCAAAGCTGGTTTAATGAAGCGTTTGTTTTTTACTTTTGATGTTCAATTAGAGGAACACGGTTTTCAAGCAAGAAAAGGTCAAATAGTGGATGCGAGTTTTGTCGATGTTCCCAGGCAGCGCAATAAAAAGGAAGAAAACAAACAGATAAAACGCGGTGAAACGCCTGATCGTTTTGAAAAGAATCCGAACGTTGGCGCTCAAAAAGATACGGATGCCCGCTGGGCGAAGAAGAACCAAGAGA
>NZ_JAJQVM010000030.1 GCF_021234875.1 Marinibactrum halimedae
ATGTTCATAAGAAAGGGAAACGCAACAAGCCACTGACTTCCAGAGAGCAAAAATCCAACACCAAAAAGTCGAAAGTTAGAGCGCGTGTAGAACATGTATTTGGTTCTATGACCAATGAACAAGGCGGCCTCTATTTTCGAGTTATTGGAATAGAGAGAAATGCGGTGAAGATTGGCATGATGAATATCACGTATAACATGAGACGATTTGTCACGCTATGCGGCCAACGTGCGTCTGGAATATACAAATAGGGAGAAAAAATCATCAAAAGAACGAATTTTTATCCAATATTTTTGTAAATAAATGCGTAATGATAATTATTTTCGGTAAATGTTCCGGTAGAAAAAATTAGAAAATTATCGCGCTAAAAAAACGAATTTATAGAGGTTCCCTTCAATAACTTGCCTAGTTGCTGGGGTGTCTATGTCACTATCTGTTCGGTCGGAAGATAAACGAGTGATGATCGTGCTTGATCGAATTTTTGATTTTTCTGAGGCGAAAACATTTCGTGATGCCTATGTGAAAAATGTGGCTAATGAATATGTTGTTGATTTTCGTAATACCGAATACATAGAAAGTTCTGGGCTTGGTATATTGCTGAATATGTATCGTTATTTTGAAGGAGAGAAGTTGTCATTGATGCTCGTGAATTGTCGACCACAGATAAAGCGAGTTCTTTTAATTTCTCGTTTCGAAAGTAAATTTAAAATATCTTAAAGGAGCTTTAAGTTTTTAAGTCTTCTTGCTGGGGCTTCTGGATCTAGTTGTGATGGTGAGTGTGTTTTTGGGTGTGAAAGATTTCGAAAGCAAAGAAAATAATCGGAGGCCTATTCTGTTTAATGTCTATTTATTTTGTTGGTATGAGTGAAGAGGTTTTAGAGTGCCTCTTTTCTAGTTTGAAATCAAAGGGTTTTTTTTGTCAATATCATGATAAACCCGCCGAATTTGTAAAGTCTCTTTCCTCACTTCTGTCTTCCCCTTGTGTTGTTGTGATTCACGCTGATGATCTAGAGCTTGCACTGGTTTGGTCGAAAGAAATTAAGCGATATTTTTCTCCATTGAAGGTGGCAGTTGTTTTGTTGGTGTCATCGGTGGATTCTTTGTCGATGGATTTTCTGTCAATGGAGCAATGTTTTCTGCTTGTGGATGATATTTTTGAATATCCTCTAAATGTTGAAGTGGTATCCGCAAAGCTGCAAGGTATAAGATCCAGAGTTTTAGAGAGTAATGCTTTAGTCGATCAGCTTAAAGAACTGCAATATCGCCATGATCAAGCGGATATAGAAAGAACAATCGTAGAGAATATATTTGATAATTATTTTGATAACCATATTTGTCGAACCGATAATGTTCGATTTTATTTGTCGCCTAAATCTGTATTTCATGGTGATGTTTTTCTGAGTGCTTATGGGCCTTATGGGAGTTTGTATCTTCTGGTGGGAGATGTGACTGGCCATGGTTTACCTGCTGCAGTGGGCGCTATTCCAATGTATTCTGCTTTTAAATGTATGGCGAATAAAGGCATGGCAGTAGGCTTGATTGCTCAGGAATTAAATGAATTATTGAGAAGGCTCCTGCCTGATCACATGATGTTAGCATCCACTTTGTTGGAAGTCAGTTCAGATGGTACCTGTATTACCTTATGGATGGGAGGTATGCCATCGGCCATTCTTGCAGATAAGCATGGAAAAATAAAACAGTTATTTGAGTCGAATCATTGTGCTTTATCAGTATTGTCGAAAGAAAAGTTTGATCATAGTGTTTATGTTTGTGATGTTGAAAACGATGATAGACTTTATTTGTTTACAGATGGTATTGAAGAAAGTCGAAATCAAGACTCTGAGATGTTTGGAGAGGATCGTTTGCATAATTTATTTGATGGCCTTTCTAGTAATATGTTTGAACGTATTTTAAATACGCTTTATGATTTTTCGGGTGAAGATGACCAAAGTGATGATATCACTTTGGTGGAGGTTATTTGCCACCCAACATCTGAAAATTTTATTCAAGATGGTCAGCCCCTTCATTATGAACATGCCATAGAATGGTCTTTGGATGTCACGCTTAAACCTGAAGATTATCGTAAAAGTAACCCGGTAGCGCAAATTATATTACTGCTACAAAATGCAGTTGGAGTGAATGTGCACCAGGACTTTATTTCGACTATTCTATCGGAACTTTATTCTAATGCTCTGGAGCACGGATTATTGTGTTTGAGCTCCTCGATTAAGAGTGGTGATGATGGTTTCTTGAGATACTATCAATTGCGACAAGAACGTCTGGAGCAATTAAAAGAGGGGGAGATACATATTTCTGTAGTATTTTATCGTGATGAGGGCGAGTTTTACGTGCGGTTTCGCGTAAGTGATAGCGGAAATGGTTTTTCTATAGACGAGCTACCCAAATCGGATGACTTGACCGCCAGTGGCAGAGGTATACTTATTGTGAGAGAGTTATGTGAGTCTCTACAATACTTTGATGGGGGTTCTACCGTAGAGGCCGTATATAAAACTTCATAAAATATATAAGGCTTCATAAAATATACAGGGCCTCATAATTTGATACATAGGGTTGGTATGAAAGGCAGAGTTAGGGGTAAGAGAATGAACATTAAATTAAACATGAGAAAAATAGGTTTCACTGTAGTATGGGTACTGTGCTGTAGTATTTTTACACCTTTGTCGTGCTATGCAAAAGACATTTGGAGTGTAAAATTATACTTTGGTCTTTCTATCCCGAAAGGAAATGGTGTTTCGTTAAAACAATGGGAAAGCTTTCAATCGGATGTCATTGCAAAGAATTTCAAAGGTTTTAATGTGGTTGATTCTTTGGGTTTTTATGAAGGTGAAAAAGAGCGATCAAAGGTAGTGACGATGCTTGTGATGTCTGTTTCAGACATTGAAAAGGCAAAAAAAGTGGCAGCAAATTATGCCACTGTATTTGGGCAAGAGTCGGTAATGATGACGGTGAATAAAATTGATGACTTGACCTTTGTTGGTTCGTCGACTATTGAATCATCGAGTGTAGAGAAGTAGAGTGACAAAGATAAGCAGTATTGCAGAAAATGATAAGAAGTTAATAAGAAGGTAGTTGATTAATCTAGCAGAATTAATTATTCGTGCCTATTTTAAGTATAAAGGCAAAGAGAGGATAAGGGGGAGGGATGAGAGGTTCGTCTCGAAGGCAGTTTGTAAAGTCGGGTATTGGCAGTGTGATAGGCGCATCGACGATGGCTCCAGCCTTGGTCAGAGGCAGTAGCCGCCCTCAAGTGAGCCATGGCGTTCAGTCTGGAGAGGTGGATGCTTCATCGGCTGTATTATGGGCGCGGGCAGATCGATTGGCGGTAATGCAAGTTGACATTTCCCGAGACCTCGATTTTAGTCGTTTTGAGCGTTTGCCAAAAGTTATTGCGCTGCCTGATTATGATTATGTCGCGAAGCAAAAAGTTCAACATTTGTTATCGGATACAGAGTACTTTTACCGCGTTTCCTTTATTGATATCGATAATTCTAAAATTCAATCCAAACCCGTGTTTGGAAGGTTTAAAACTGCCCCTCAGACTCATACAACCGTTCGTTTTGGGTGGGGTGGTGATACGGTTGGCCAAGGATGGGGGATAGATTTGTCTCGGGGAGGCATGTTGATGTATCAAACATTGTCACAGCAAGGGTTCGATTTCTTTATCCATTCTGGTGATACCATTTACGCCGATGGCCCTTTAAAAGAAAGTGTTACTTTGCCCGATGGTTCTCTATGGAAAAACCTCATTACAGAAGAAAAACTAAAAGTAGCAGAGAGTCAGTCTGAATTTTTTGGTCAATGGAAATACAATTTATTGGATCGTCATGTACGGAATTTTAACGCCAATGTACCGGTGTATTATCAGTGGGATGACCACGAAGTTGTCAATAATTGGTCGCCAGGAAAAGATCTATCGAGTGATGATCGATATACAGAAAAATCAGTAGCGACCTTGGCAGCACGAGCTGCCAACGCCTTTCAAGTTATGACCCCAATTGGTTATAACGTTTCTGAGCCGGGAAGAATTTATCGCAGTGTGTCTTATGGGCCTTCATTGGAAATTTTCTTTTTGGATTTACGGCGGTATCGTTCTGCCAATAATGAAGGGGTAGAAGCAACGCAGAATGAATCAAGTATTTTACTCGGACGGCGTCAAATAGAATGGTTTAAGTCTGCATTAAAGCAATCTTCCAGTACTTGGAAAATAATTGCTTCAGATATGCCTCTAGGCTTGATCATTTGGGATAATTGGAAATCGCAGTCAGGCGTGGAGGCTATCGCTAACGGCAAGCATTCAGAACCATTGGGTCGAGAATTGGAAATTGCTGAGTTATTAGAGTTTATGGCAACAGAGGATATCCGTAACACTGTTTGGTTAACAGCAGATGTGCATTATGCTGCTGCTCATTATTACAATCCAAATTCTGCAGTTTTTAAGCGTTTTTTACCTTTTTGGGAATTTGTTGCAGGGCCTCTCCATGCCGGCACATTTGCTCCTAATGCTATCGATAAAACCTTTGGGCCAGAGGTGAAATTTACCTCCGCTGCAGACCCTTCTCGTGTGAATTTATCTCCTGAGGAGGGAAAGCAATTTTTTGGTTTGGTTGAAGTGGATGGCGATTCGCAAGTGATGACGATTCAGCTCAAAAATCGGAATAATGATGTTTTGTATACCCAAGCATTAACTCCTGACTTTCCGTCTTCCCCCTCCTAATATCCTTCTATTTACCTATTACTGTTCCATTGGTAGGCGGGAGAGTAATAGGTAGCGACGTCTTACTATTGTCGAGGATACAGAAATGAAGCCTCATTCATTTTTCAGGGGTGAAGACTTTTAGGATTAGAGTAAATAAAGGAAAAAATATGCGGGTAAAGACGCTCTTGTACTTTTCTACGATCAACCCCCGGCTTATCCTTGCATAATGAAAGACCTTGCGCTTTAAATGTGTGGTCACATGTATCTAGGAAAACAAAATGCCCTTCATCGCCTTCCAGAGTGACCAATTTAGCTGTTGTGATATGTCGACTGTAAAAGCCTGCATGATGATCAAAAGGTAAGAAATCACTATTGCGTGCGCCAATAATCAGCACAGGCGTCTTAATGTTAGACAAACTCTCTTTTGTAGCGATATGACCCGCTGCGGGTTCCAATGCTACCGCACGTGCTATACGAGCATCTATATGCGAAGCATAGGCTTCTTCAGCAGGCTTGGTGGGTGCGCTATTCTTAGGCAGGTAAGAACACCCCAAATCCCCTTTCGCCTTAGCTGAATCACAGTAATTAAGCATAAGCAGCGGATTTTGTCTCCCTCCCGCCAGAGCGATTACCGTTGCGCCTCCAGAAGAAAAACCAATGGCAGTCGTGTTGGACCAATCGATATTTCGCTTAAACACTTTACCCGCACTCATTTTGTTTTTTTCTAAAAGATCCAGAGTGGCCGATACTTCTTTTGGCCTACGCCACATCTCCAATACACGACGTGCATCCACCTTGTCTTGCCCATAAGCCCAGGACTCGCCATAGTGATTAACCCCGACAGTCACAAAACCTTGTGAAGCCATAGCATAGCCTAACCAATTTAACTCGCGTGTCGATCCCATAGCACCATGAGTAAGAACAATCCCCTGATCAAAGCGTGCCTGCTTTGCAATACACAATTGTGCGCCAACACATTTGCGCTCCGTATTGTATGGATACCAGAATATTAGCTTTAGAGGCTCTTGAGTCTGAGGGTTAATAAAGTCAATTTCTTCACTTTTCACTGAAAAGCTTTTCGTGCCAGTGCTTGCACTAACAAAACTGACGGACAATAACACACTGAAGAAAACAAGAAGATTGAGGATATGTTTCATAATCGGTTCTCCATGACGTTGATGTATAGCGCTACTATAAATGACGTCAGTGAGACAGACAGGTGCCATTAGTCATCCATTTTGACTTGATAAGAAAATGACTTTTGGCACTATGGCAAACGGTTAACATTAGCTACACTTCTACCTTTGCGCTGTTCAGGGTATACAAAATGAGTACGCAGACTAATCACATAATTACGATAAGTGGCCTCGTAGCGTGCTTGTTTGCGTTTGCTGTGGACGTTAGCTTTAGCCATGCACTCATACCGTCTCTTATCGGCCTTTACAGTTACAATATTCTCGCTTTTTTAGTCGCCGTTTACTTTACAGATACAAATCAAGCCATCGCAAAAGGCGTTATTTATACGGCTGTTGCAGCTTCTTTGTTGCTGGCTGCACAAAGCTATACTGTAGTATCTCCTATTTTATTAGTTATATGGGTAACATTTTACCCTATGCTATGGCGACCCCAACAGGCATGGATGTTATTGGTGATAACAAATATCATATTTGTTGTTGTGATAATTATGGCAAAACCATTTACTCCGTTATTAATCAATACGTTTTCATTTATTGCTTTTCAATTTTTTGCGATGACAAGTACTCAAACACGCTTGCATGCACAATCACAAAAAGCCGCTTTAGAAAAAGCTCACATAGAATTACTAATGATGCAAAATATGCTAAGTGAAAAAACAAAAAGCTCAGAAAGACTGAGAATATCACGAGACTTACACGACAGCATTGGTCAAAAGCTAACAGCCATTAGTCTAAACTTAGAATATGCTAAACATAAACCTCCAGAGAGCCTATTAAACTTTATTAACGGTCTAAAGGAAGACGTCAATGATGCTTTAAAGGATGTAAGGCGAGTGGTGAGCGAATTTCGTACAAAAGAAAGTATTGATATCACTACCTATATACAAAAACTCGCGGAAAAAATCGAAGTATTAAAATTTGAGGCGAAAGACAATATTGTATTGAACAACCCAGCGCTGACGGAACAAGTGATTTTTTGCCTACAAGAAGGGATTAGTAACGCGCTAAGACACGGAAAAGCGGATACAATTATGCTATCGGCTTGCGAAAAAGACAAAAATTATTTCCACATCAATTTAGCCGACAATGGGCAATTTAAACTTAACACCTCTACGGATGAAATAGGTGGCAATGGCCTAATCGGCATGAAAGAAAGGCTAAAACCTTACGATGGTAAAGTAGCGCTACTCGCCAATACAACAGGCGGCGCAATACTTCAGCTTACTCTGAATACTCGTTATCAAAAGGCATGCATATGATCAACATAGCAATTATCGATGATCAACCTATTGTTCGTCAGGGCATTGTTGAATTGATTCATATTAACGATAATTTTAATGTAGTGTTACAGGCAAGCAATGGCGAAGAAGGCTTAAATAAGATTGCAGATCAGGCTATCGATATCATCATTACAGATATCCAAATGCCAGTGCTGAATGGCATTGCTTTTCTGACACAATTACGCGCATCAGGAAACAACACACCAGTACTCGTTTTAACGACTTTCGATGATAACGAACTTTTAGTAGAAGCGATTAAAGCTGGATGCAACGGTTTTTTGCTCAAAGATATCACCCTAGAAAAGCTAAACAACGCAATACAAGCTGTAGCCTCGGGCAGTTATCTTATTGAGCCTCAAACATCTCCATCTGTAGAAGATGTTAATAAACAGTCTATTACACTTACCGAGAGTATTACTGATACGGAAAAGCAAATATTGCGCTTAGCCGCCGCAGGGTTTAACAATAAGGAAATTGCTTCCTGTATACATTTGGCAGACGGCACTATAAAAAACTATGTAAGTAAAATTTTGGAAAAAACACATAGTCGTGATCGAACACAGGCGGTGGTTAAGGCAATTCAATGGGGTATTATTTAATAGTTAAAGTAAGGAATCTTTAAATAAACCTGAGATTAAATATGCCGACTTAAATTCTTTCAGTAGGTAAGTGTTTTTGTCTATTTATGCCAATTTCATGACGGAGCTTAAGTTTATCAATTTCTTCGCAACCATTTGAACCAAAAAATTATAGCGGCGTCTGATAAGCTGGCGATTTTATTCCATAATTTTTCGAAATTATTGAGTTCGAGATGTGCCAATTGAAATGAGTTTTTTGTCGATGTTGTTAATGGTGGCTCGTCATTTTTTGGGGCGTTCAAGCTGCCATTCCCCTATTGCTATTCAGTCGACAGACTGGGTGGCAGTGGGTATCAATATTATTGTTATTAGGCTCTCATATTCCAAATTGAATTTTGATATTCAGTTTCCGTACAGCGATTCCCCTACTGAATGTTTTACAAAGGTGCCATACAGTGGCGTTTGAATCGTTATTGGTAAAGGTAGTATATGTGATGAGAGAGAGAAATGCGTTGAATCAGCACTTTGCTTTATGTTTTCGGTCGTTATATCGCATTCCTAAAGTTTTAATAGGGGGTGGGGTTTTGATCAGTGCGCTAAATGTAAATGCCTTAGAATCTCTAGAAGGAAAAGTGACATTGTTAGAGCCAACTCAGTTACCTAAGGCGCTGAATTTCCAGTTGGATGTTGGAAACGCTCGCTGCCCAGAAAAGACATGGCTTAAGTGGTCTAATGAGAATGCGGAAAACAATATGGCCATTTACAATACCATGCTTGCCGCGTTTGTAACGGGAAGTACGGTGAGAGTGTATTTGAGTGATGGCTCAGAATGTAAAGGGCAGTATTTGCATATTATTCGTGACAAAAAATAGTGCCATGTGTGGCACATTATGAATAAAAATTGAATGAAAGCTGAGTGTATTTGAAAATTTAATCTATCGGTGAATCAGTTGATGCTCAACCTACCATGAAAGCCTATAAGGTGCGAATGCCCAATGAATTTTCTAACGCAGGAAAAAGAATTTTGATACACAAGATTCCTGGGCAATTCGTTCTCAATGCACAAAATAGGTACGGTGGTACGACGAATGGGCGATGAATAGGTGTGTAGATTGATTTGGCAGAATTTTAGAGTGAATTAATCAGTACAGCGGCTTAAGCCGCTGTTTGTGTTTCGGGTTGTCAATAATTACCCCAACACTTGTTTCTTTAATTCGCTGTGCATGGGTGCAGGTAATCTCGGGCCGAAATGCGCCACGACGGTAGATGCAGATAAACACGCTAGTTTGCCTGCTTGTTCATAGCTGTATCCGTGTGTAAGCGCGTATAAAAAGGCACCAGCAAACATATCCCCGGCACCGTTAGAGTCAATAGCCGTTACAGAGTGCGCCGGTAATTGAATGCGATTTTCTCCATCAAAAATGGTAGCGCCTTTACTGCCTTGAGTGATGGCGAAGGCTTTAGCGTATTGTTTTAATGCGTCAATGGCATCATCTAATGATTCGGTTTGGGTAAACTCCATTGCTTCTGATTCATTACAGAAGAGAAGGTCTACACCCGTGCCGATCATTTCACGTAGGGCATCGCCAAAGAATTTCACCATGGCGGGGTCTGAGAGGGTGATGGCGGTTTTGACACCGGCCTTTTCCGCTTCTTCTTTTAACGTAATCGCCGCTTTTTTACCTGGTTCTGATGAGCACAGATAACCCTCCAAATAGACGTACTGTGATTGAGCTACCGCAGGAACATGGAGTTGATCAATGCCCACCGTTTCGCTGATGCCTAAGAAGGTATTCATCGTACGTTCGGCGTCTGGGGTAATCATGACCAAACACTTTCCCGTAATGCCCTCATGTTCCCCAAATTGAGGTAAATAACCTACGCTTGCACTATCAAGATCGTTTAAGAAAAACGCACCATTTTCATCTTTGGCCACTTTACAGCTGTAAAATGTTTTGGCGCCGAAATGCGCTGCTGCCGTAATGGTATTACACGCAGAGCCACCGCTGGCGCGCTTGGAGGCTACAAGGTGGTCAGAAAGTAACTGCACTAATTCGTGTTGTCGTGCTTCATCAACTAGGGTCATTAAACCTTTGTCAACGGAGAATTGGGTTAAGTCTGCATCGGTTACTTCAATTTCTGTATCCACCAAGGCATTACCAATGCCATAGATATGGTAAGTAGACATACGGTTTCCTAAATGAGTCTTTTAGTTGATGGTCGGTTAATTTGTGAATAGTTTGATTTATACACAGATTGGTTTGTGAATAGGTGACGCAAGACGCTTGGGACATGAGCCACGCTTGCGCTGCATTATGAAGGTAATCTCCGCTGGAGTGAAATGGAACAAACGGGATTTACTTGACTCCATAAGCGGAAGATCATCGTTACCACTATGAGCATCGTTATCACTATTAGCATCGGTACGATTAACCGCTACTACTAACACTATCGTCACTACTAACACTATCGTCACTACTAATCGTCACTATTAATCGGTGGTAGGATGAGGAAGTTTTTCAATTATAGAGACAGTTGATACGCAGTCTATGACCGATAATCGCACTTCAAAAAAAACAAAATCTCCGAAAAGATCATCTCAGTCCCGCCAGTCTACTCGACGCAAGCGTGGGTCTAAAAAGACGAAACATTATGGAAAGGCTTTGGCCTGGCGGGCCCTTTTCTGGGGTAGTGGCGTATTGCTCCTTGTTAGCGCCGTATTTTTTTTGGTGCTCGATCATGTGGTAAGGGAAAAGTTTGATGGTAAGAAATGGCAGCTGGCCGCAAGGGTGTATGCGCGGCCATTAGAGTTATACACCGGTGCTTTGGTGAGCGTAGAAAGTTTACGGGCCGAGCTGAATGCACTGACTTATCGCGCAGTTAATAATGTCCGAAAACCTGGGCACATGTCCATCCGTCGAAACGAAGTAGAACTGTTTACGCGTGCTCATACGGTCGCGGGTGAGCAGGTGCAAGGGCATCATGTGCGTATCCGATTCAGTGGTCAGCAAATTACCGATCTTAGAACCGTATCGAACGGCGGCTTTTTGGGGAATGGGGTAGAAGAGATTGATTTATTGTCTCTAGAGCCACAAGAGATTGGGGCAATTTATCCGTCCAGTGGGGAAGATCGAATTCTGGTTAAATTGGAAGATGTTCCTTCTCTTTTGGGGGAAACTCTGATTGCGGTGGAAGATCGAAATTTTGCCCACCATTTTGGTTTGTCGCCTAAATCCATTGCCCGGGCTTTTTTCGCCAACGTTAAAGCCGGCGAAGTGGTTCAGGGGGGCAGTACGCTCACTCAGCAATTAGTGAAAAATTTCTATTTATCCAATGAGCGACATATCTGGCGTAAAGTTGTTGAAGCGTTTATGACCCTGTCGCTGGAGATGCACTACTCCAAAGCGGATATTCTTGAGACCTATATTAACGAAGTCTACCTTGGCCAGAGCGGTTCTCGGGCCATTCATGGTTTTGCATTAGCGTCTCAGTATTATTTTCGTAAACCATTGCAAGCCCTTGGGGAAGAGGAAATAGCCTTATTGGTTGGTTTAGTAAAAGGCGCTTCTTATTACAACCCATGGCGTAACCCAGAGCGTGCGAAAAAACGTCGTAATGTGGTGTTGGGCGTGATGGCCGAAACCGGCTTGATTTCGCAAGCGGGTCTTGAGCAACTAAAGTCTGAACCGCTGGGCGTTGTGGATAAAGCGGAAAGTCATCATGCCTACCCCGCTTTTATGGATGTGGTGAAAGCGCAATTACGTCGAGATTATCAAGACGACGATCTACAGTCTGAAGGTTTGCAAATTTACACCACCTTAGCGCCTAGTGTGCAGTGGAATGCAGAAAAGAGTTTGTCGAGTCGCTTAGAGAGCTTGGAGAGTGGTTACAAAATTCCTTCAGAGTCTTTACAGGCAGCTGCCATTATTACTGCCGTGGGCAGTGGAGAAATCTTGGCGGTAGTGGGTGATCGCAATACCCGTTTTGAAGGGTTTAATCGTGCACTCAATAGTCAACGTCCTATTGGTTCTTTGGTAAAGCCTGCCGTTTATCTTGCCGCATTGGAAAGCGAGGACTATACCTTGGCCAGTTTAATCAGTGATGGGCCTATTGAGGTGGAGAGCAAAAACGGTGACATTTGGGCTCCGCAGAATTTCACTCGAATCGATCATGGCGATGTGCCCCTCTATAAAGCATTGAGCTATTCCTATAACCAAGCTACGGCCCGTTTGGGTATGGATGTTGGCATGCGGCAAGTGGTTGGTGTGTTAGACAGGTTGGGGTTGGACCGACACGTTGCGCCATTACCTTCGGTTGCTTTGGGTGCCGTGAGTTTATCGCCTTTAGAGGTGAGCACGCTTTATCACACGCTGGCTAACGACGGGGTTTATACCCCTTTAAGAGCCATTCGCAGTGTCCACCGTGCAGGAGGGGAGAGATTAAAGCGTTACCCCTTGGCGTCGCAAGTGAGGTTTCATGATACTGACGTAGCGTTAATTGATTATGCCTTGCAAACAACCGCTCATCAGGGGACGGCAAAAAGCATTTATCAGGTGTTGCCCAAGAACTTTGCCGTTGCCGGTAAAACGGGGACGACGAATGAGCATCGTGACAGTTGGTTTGCAGGCTATACCGGCAATCATTTAGGGGTGGTGTGGGTTGGAAAAGACGATAATGGCAAGACGCCTTTAACAGGAGCGACTGGCGCATTAAGGATCTGGCGCGATATTTTTAGCCGTCTACCTACCGCGCCGATTGACAATCACCATCGTGATATTGAGTTTCATTGGGTAGATGCTTCTACGGGGGCGGCCAGTGCCGAGCATTGCCGAGGTGCGGTTATGTTGCCGTTTAAGCCGGGCAGTGCGCCCACGCAGTCGGCTTCTTGTGACTTCATCAAAAACCCCGTCAAAGTATGGTGGAGAAACCTATGGGGCTCTTGAGGCGTCCTGCCATGAGTAGAAATTGATATCAAATTGGAATATTTACAAGACGAAAGTGCCATTATTGGTTATCTTAAGAGTAGTGGAACATGATTTAGAACATGAGTAGAAGCGCATCCTGCGAGCACGTAAGAGGTGGAAATTTTGTCATGGTTGATTGGAGATGGCTGAAGTGTACTGGTATGGCGGTTTTGGTCGGTTTTTTATCCGCTTGCGCTCACTCACCTTCTGCGCCGGTAGTGAATTCTGTACCTGGTGAAGTGCAAGGCGTTGTTGAATACCCCGCCGAAAGTGATCGTAAGTCTCATGATCGCCAAACTCAGAGTGAATCAAATACTTCGGTACAAGATGCTTACGAACGCCCTACTGCCCCTCCAGTGGAGCAGCCTTCTGTTGCGCCGAGTGTCGCCCCGAAAGGCGCGGTTAAGTCTTTGTATGATCGTGCCCGGCACGCACAATCGGAGTCAAGATGGAGTGATGCTATTGCACTGGCAGAGCGTGGTTTACGGATTAATCGAAAGCAATCAGAGCTGTATTTGATCCTCAGCGAATCTTACCTTGCCCAAGGCAATGAAGATCAAGCTCGTGCTTTTGCAGAACAGGGTATGCGTTACACAGAAAAGCGTTCAGCCGTAGGGACTCGTCTACAATCCATCATTTCTAAAAATGAGTAGCTTTAAACGTCAGCAGTTCTAAAAATTAATAGTTCTAAAAGTGAATAGTTCTAAAAGCCAATATTTCAATAGTTGGTAATTCAAAAAACGGATGAGTTTAGGCTCAATATACCTTTAAGCGGTGCTGGTATTTGAAGCGGCATCGCAGCTTTATTTTAATTTATACGTAAATTCTTTTGTCATTATCGATGAAGGAAGAGCTGGGCTAAACTGATATTGTTCTGTATGTTTTGTGTTCAATGTTGACGCCGTGTTTGGCCAATGAGGTATGACTTTTGACGTAGTTGAATTATTTAAATTCCTGACTTTATGCCAGTAATGACTTATGACTAATACACCAAATTTGTCTTCAACCGAAAATTCTTCTCAGCAACAGGCGGATAAGCGATTGATTGAGCGCTTGAAAGCTTGCCAAAAATTGACATTAGAGCATGCAGAAAGCCGCTTTGGGTTTTTCTTTCGTGCGCTTGATGAGCACTTGATGCAAAAGCAACAAGATGCGGAAACCAATGCTGATGAGAGATACTTTTCAGATACCTTACGCAGCTATCGAAACCACGTTAGTGAATTTCAGCGTTATTTTTTAGGGTATCTCGGAGAAGGGTTTGTTAAGTTCAAACAAGGAACGCTGAACACACAAGGTGTGGTCAGAGAGGATGATCAGAAACTATCCTTGGTTGAGCATCATGAGTTAGAGCAATCGTTGGCTTCTACTTCAGTAGCAACACGCGTCAGTGGTGACAATGTAGAATTATTATGGGCGTTGAACAAACGTTTTTCGGTATTAAATGGTGGCGCCAAAATAAAAGATGCCACTAACCCTATTTCGCCAATTCAATATTGTGAATCGTTACGAAAAGCGTTGCAGGCAACGACTGTAGATGTGAGAGGGAGGCTGCTCGCTTTCAATATTTTTGAAACTGCTTTTCTCAATGACCTTGAAGTTCCTTTGGTGGCGGTCAATGAATACCTCATACAACATGGTATCTTGCCCAATTTATCGGTTCAGTCTTCATCTGAGGATGCTGGTCAGTCGGCTGCGGGTGACAATGCTTCTCCTCAAGACTGGGGGGATGAGGAGAATCACTCAAGCCAACTTGAAGCGGCTCAAGAAGCCGTTGCTGAGGCCATTAGCAGTGCAGAACATCAAGCACAATTGATGAGAGCAATACGAGATATTCAGACGCGTGGCGCGATGAATGTTTCAAACTCTTCTGAGGCAAAGCCCACACCTGTGGCGGAGATGCGACAAGGCTCATCACAAGCGCCACCTGTAGCGGGCAGCGTGGCGCCAGGGCCGATCACCGTTTTTTCGAATCACCAGTTGGTTGGGGCACTGCAATCGATGCAGGCGCAAATTCTAGATATTCGAGAAACCGTTGCAGACCAACTTTCTCCGCTCAATACCGCGCAAGTGACCGAAAAACTGTCGCAGCAATTGGAGAAAGAGGCGAAAAATGGGGCGGTGGACCCCAATGATATGCATACCATTGAATTGGTTGGTATGTTATTTGACTACATGCTTTCGGATGAACACCTGCCCGATAACGTTAAGGCCTTACTCAGTTATTTGCACACCCCTTATTTAAAGATTGCTTTTACTGACCCAGGTTTTTTTGAACAAAGTGAGCACCCTGCTCGTTTGTTGCTCAACAATATGGCCGAAGCGGGGGTACGTTGGGTCAGTAATGATGGCAGTAGCCAGTACGACATTTATGACAAAATAAAAAATACCGTATCGACGATATTAGAAGAGTTTGATGACGACGTTAGGTTATTGGCTGAATTGTTGTTGGATTTTAGTTCGTATACGAAAAAAATTCTCCGTCGACAGGAGTTGATGGAAAAACGTGCCATGGAGAAAGTACAAGGCGAAGAAAAGTTGCGTGAAGTGAAGGTGCGAGTGAACGATGAAGTAAGAAGTCGCACTGATGGTCAAGAGCTGCCTTCTGCCGTATTACTGTTATTGTTGCAGCCTTGGTCTGATTACATGGCCTTTGTCTTACTGCGCTATGGTGATGATTCAGACTCTTGGAATAAAGCGCTATCTGCTGTTGAGGAAGTCATTTGGAGTGTTAAGCCAAAACAATCAGCAGAAGATCGAGCAAAGCAACTTGAATTGCAAGACCCTCTGCTAGATCAACTCGAAGCCGGTATGGAAAACATTGGTTACGACCAAGGTAAATCCAAAAAACTCATCGAGACTCTGTCGTCGTTACAGCGCTCGGCATTGATGAGTAAAAACATGGAAGTGGCTCCGCAACCGATGCGCGATAAATTGGAAACCATGGCTGCCGAAAAAGCTGGGCAGCAAGCGGTAGTTACGGAGCAATTGAGCGATGAAGAAGCTCGTTTAGTTGAAAGCTTAAAAATGATTGAATTTGGTACATGGTTTGAGTTCGAAGGTGGTCGTCGTTTGAAGGTGGCTTGGTATAATTCAAAAACCTTGCATTATATGCTTGTGGATCAAATGGGTAAAAAAGTGGCCATGAAGTCGGGAGTAGAGCTGGCACGTGACATGTTAAATCATCGTGCAAAAGTAATTGCGGGAAGTACCAAACCATTTTTTGAGCGCGCTTTAGAAAATATATTTCATAGCCTCAATCAACATTCAAATGATAAAACTAATTCAGCAGTGGTTGGCGCTTAAGGGGGTTAGTGATGCACCTCGATGAACCGGATGGCAAAATGCATGGGAATCATTTAAGGCACTTTCGTCGGCATGATTTAAAACACACCGTGCATGTTATCGATGCGGTGACCAGTCAGCCGATGGGTCGCATTGCCAATATCAGTTTAGAAGGCTTGATGTTAATCGGGCAACTGGACGCAAAACCCGATCACCTCTACCAATTGACCGTGATTCTACCCGCAGTGATTGCTGGTGAGCGAGAAATTAATATTGGCGCAGATTGTTTGTGGGTAAAACACCTTACGCCAGAAGATCAAAGTATGGTGTGGGCAGGATTTCAAATTATTGACTTTGACCCAAAAGCCAAGATTGTAATAGAAGCATTAATGACTTGCTACGAGCAGGAATCTATAGGATAGCAACAGTTATCCTGGAAAATTATGCGATAGCCGATGTCGTTTATCATAAGCGTTAGAACCTTGTCGGCAGTTTAAGAAAGTTGTCTATATGAAAGTGAGTAAGCTGGTGATAAAAATCAACCCGGTATACCCTGGCCAGAAAAAAATCACAAACCGCTTGTGCAGCTTTTTTTGCTCTTCTGGTGTCTTTGCGGTGACAAAATAGCTGTGGTTTAAATACAGTAAAATGGAAATTAATCCGTATAGGACAAAATAATAATATTCTAGGTAAACAACGCCGTTTAAGTCTAAATCTTCTCGTAGTGAAAAATGTGAAAGTAAAATAATAAATAACAGTGCGCCAACGGAGTTTCTTACTTCATTAACATCGCTTTTGTGAATGGTGGCTACTGAGGCAAACAGTAAAAAAGAGATCACTACAATTGGCAGTAACTGTGTAATGAACGGAGTTAGGAACTGCCTTTGCAAAATTACATCATAATACAGTTCTGGAAAGTCGACTAATCCTTCGTAACTTTTTATGCCAAAGTTTTCATTGTAACTATGGGGGATGAAGTTAAATTGACTAGACATTAAATTCCATCCTGACAGTAAAATATCGTTTGCCACCCCCGGTCGTTTTTGAGGGGAAAGGAGCCCGTAGCCTTCTGTGTCTGGGATTAAAATAATATTTTTGTAGAACTCCTTGTGCCACATGCGTAACCAAAAATGTTGGATGTCAAAAGGGTACTTTGTATAGTCGAAAGGTTGTCTGAGTTCAGACTCGAAATACCATCCAAACGTGACTTGGTCATCTTGTTGTTTTTGTTGATAGACTTTATTGAAATTGACACTGACGGCTTCAGGAAATACCACGCCTGGAACAATTTTTTCGTTGCTTTTTTTATTGTTGTCTGTTGTGTATGTGCTTTCATCCTTTCCTTGCTCATGGATGTCTTTGCGGTTGTATTTTTGCCAGACATACCCTGTGATAAACACATTGCTCGCTGATCGAAACTCTATGGATTGAATGTGTACTCCAGTAGGAACAAATAATAGCGTTTGAAATTTTTTATCGTCAGACGCGGATTGATAGTGTCGAATAAAGGTTTGCAGATCTGTTTTATTGATGATTGCTGTAGCATTGGGTAGGCTGGTGTCGTGATACTGAAACTCGGCCCACCATACGTTAATAGTGGCAACGATAAACGCTGCGCTGTAAATAGTGCTGGTTTGAATGCCTTGTCGAGAGATGAGTGAAAGGATTGAGAGTGAGAACACCAATAATGTTGCAGATAATAACAAAAACGTTTTTTTGGCATTATTGGTATTGTTTTCAGTATGTGGTTGATTTAACGCTATGTTTTCTTCTTCAGAATAAATGCTAACCAATAACCACCCGGTTTCTGGTATCTTTTGGCAGATGGCGTATTTTATTCCATTATCAGGTTGGTTAATTTTAAACAGCGTTTTTGGTAGAGTGGTGGATGCACTGCATTGATCAATCTCTTTGAGATAGGACATTTGTGGTTGTTGGCTCAATTCTTTCAGGGTTGTTCTTCCTGTAACAAATTCTTCAACCGGATGAGCCAATAGCTGTCCTTTTTCTGAAAAAAGCATGGCGTAACCGGTTTTTCCAAGTTGAATCTTTTTAATGGAATTGGTCAGATAGTCCAGTCCGACATCTGTTGGCACAACGCCTATGGGGTTTGTCTTTTTAGTGTAATCTTCTTTATTCCGATAGATAGGGGTGGAGTAAGATACTATTAACGCTTGGCTTTCTTGGTCATAGTAGGGTTCAGTCCAAATGGCGCCTTCTATTAATGGACGTGTATACCAAGTGTAATCAGGATTTTGAGTATAATTTTTGAAAGTGTGCTGTTTATCTACACCATAGAGTCGTTCAAAGTAAGGTGCGTGTAAGGGGCTGATGTGGGGTTGAGATTCGGGTGTATATGCAACTAGCAAAGAAAAAAAGGTTTTATTTTCTTCAAACGTTTTTTTTACGTAGTTTATGGCGTCTTGATAGCTTAAAGAATGTTCACTTATGTGTTGTGCGGAGTCATTCGCTAAATCCTGAAAAATGGAAATTTTTTCAGAAATAGCGTCTTTTACTTGTGAGGTTTGTGTGATTAATAAATCAGAACGGTTTTTTATAATGGCCTGTTTAGTGTAATAGGTGTTGGTTAATAATGAAATAAACGCCAAGGCACTTAATACAGCGCATAATTTTGAAAGAATACGCCAATAGAATTTAGAGGTGATTTTATGGTGGGTGCCACTGGGTTTAATGGTTGCGGTCATGATTAGTTGGTGCAGATTTTATAAAGGGATATTTTAGCCTCCAGATATTCTAGCCTCTATATAAAAAGAATTACAGGGTGTTGGCCTTGTTCGATTCGCCTGAAATGAAGTCTTACAATTTGAACCCTTGGATGAGTTGATGAGATTCTTCCGCGATTTGTGAAAGCTCTTTACTAATGTCTGCAGTATGCTGAGTTCCTCTATTTACTTCAGATGACATTGTTTTGATGACATCAATGTTGCCAACGAGATTTTTCAGTAATTGTCGTTCAGCATTGGTAGACTCAGTAACAGTATCTGCCATGGCAGCTACGCGATCAATGTTTTCAGCCAATTCATCCATGGCTTTAGTCACTAAATCAACCAAATGAATGCCTCCGTCAGCCGATACAGCGGCACGTTCCATACGCTCTACCGATTTATCCGAAGAGGTTGTCATGATATCCACAAGTTTCGAAATTTCGTTTGCACTTTCTTGAGAGCGAGTTGCAAGCGCACGAACTTCATCAGCGACAACAGAAAAGCCTCTGCCGGCATCTCCCGCTCTGGCGGCTTCAATAGCGGCATTTAATGCCAGCAGATTGGTTTGATCAGAAATAGATGTGATGACATTGAGCATGCCGGTAATTTTCTCAACTTCGCTTTTTAACCCACCAATGACTTCACTGGAGTCTGAAATTAAGCTTACGAGCAAATGAATATTGTCTGATGCGGCGTTAGCTCTTTTTCTATTTTCTAGTAAATTCTCATGAGCAACCAAACTTTGCTGGCGAGTATCCTCTGTTGTATTTTTCACCGCATCGACCGACGTATTTAAGTCAGAAAGGGCTTGGATAACACTGTGGATTTGTTCTGATTGTTCTGTTGTCAGTCGTGAACTTTCATCGGTTACGGAGGTTAGTTTCTCAGAGGCAGACGCTGCCGTATACGCTTTTTGTTGGACTTGCTTAATGATGTGATGAATGTGAGTAATAAAATCATTAAACCCGTTGGAAATACGATCTATTTCCGGTATGCCCGATACGGAAACTTTAACTGTTAAGTCTCCTCTGCCTTCTGATAATTCACTAAAGGTATTGCCAAGGTTTCTAAGAGGCTTGATCATGAGTGAAGAAAGATAAAGCACGGAAGCTATGGCAATAATAGCAATGACGCAGGCTACAAGAATAGCATTTTGTGTTAAGTCTTGAGCCAAGTTGTAGGCGGGAGCCAGTGCTTCTGCCTCGTCAATCTCTGCCATCAGGGCGAATTTATGATTGCCAATATTGACAGGAGAATAGGCAGAAAATACGGGAACATCTCTGTAGTCTTTAATGAGCTTGAAGCCTGATTGTCCATTTAATGCTTCTTTAACGGAAGGAGATTCTACAGGTTGAATACCAATGGATGTGTTTTTCCGCTCAATATGCCGGATGATGTCTGGGTATTTTAAACTGATTGCTTTCTTATAATTCTCAAAGTCTTCAACAAAAAAACGACTTTCATTTAGCAGTAAACCCGATGCGTTTACTAGATAGGTTTCTCCTGAAGCCCCAAAACCTCTTTCTAACCACTCTTTGTTGTGAATCAATAAATTGCCAATGTGATCCATGGGCATCTGAAAGATGAGTACAGCAATAATATTTCCGTTAGAATAAATCGGAGTGCTAATAAATCCGGCTAATGCATCATAGGACGGTAAATACGGTTGAATGTCGGAAAAATAAACCATATTTGAATTAGAATTTAGCGCGGCATTAAATGCTTTTCCGATACCTGATGTCGAATAAGGACCATTGCGTAAATTTGTGGCGAAATCTAATTCTTTAAAAACACTGTAAACAATGTAGCCAGTATTGGCATCTGCAATGAATATGTCGTAGTAACCAAATTCTTGTAAGAAAAACCGAAGAGAAGGGTGGTGTTTTTCGTGAAGTGCAGAATAGGCAGTATTGTTGTTTAAGGATATAAGTTTGTCTTTTTCGCCCAAGCCATAGGTTGGGTTGGCAATAAAATCATATTGTAATAATTCACTGATTTCCGAGAGTTTATTGTAGAGTGATGTCAAATTAGGCAATGTTTTGTTATTAGCTTGTGTATATTGCTTTGAAAATTCATCGTGATAATAGCTTGCAAGGGTATCTTTATCTTCTGCGGATAAGGGGAGTCGCTCGAGGGAATAGTTATTGAAAGCGTCAATGAAGTCGGTGGCAATTTCTTTAATGCTTACATTGTTTGCTTTGCTGCGAATTTGCGATTCTATCGTGGAAAGATAGCTTTCTAGGGCGCTTTTGGTTTGAACATTTTGATTGACCAATCGAGCTTTGGCGAGATCGGTAAGTGTTTCAGTGGAAAGTTCACGAGCAGATTGTATTGTAGTGAGCATCAGCACAGTAATGGTAAAAATCAGTAATACAATACTGGAAATTAACAAACGCAACTTCAGTGACATGCTCTTTCCTCTATGAATAGTCATTAAAGGACGTTTCGACACAGCCTTTATGGAATAAATGTAATGATACGAACCAGTATAGTAATGCTGGCAGGTTTTATGTGGTTTTTTATGAGGTAAAAAAGGGCTGTGAGGATAGGCGTAAAATGATCTGATTACATGGGGGAGTTGTTATTATTAGTCTTGTTGCAAGACATAGTAACTACGGATATAGCAACTACGGATATAGCAACCGGACATAGCAACCGGATATAGCAACTACGGACACAGTAGCAATTCATATCAACAACTCATAACAATAAGCCATAAAGGCAGTACGCAGTAATAATTCTTGATAAAATTCTTAGCAGTCATCGTAAAGCGATAACTTATTTTTTCGCTTTACGATGGTTGATCGTTGATTGCCTTAGTTATTCAGTTTTCATAATGATGAGAAGACTTTTTCTGCTGCATCGAGCGTGAATTGAATGTCTTTCTCCGTATGAGCTGCAGACATGAAACCCGCTTCGTAACTGGCAGGCGCCAGATAAACCCCTTCTTGCAACATACCGTGAAAGAATTTGTTAAAGCGCTCTATGTTGCAATCCATCACTTGCTGATAGTTCGTAATGTGTGGTGCATCGGTAAAGAAAAAGCCAAACATGCTACCAACGTGATTGGTTGTAAATGGAATGTTGGCCGCATTGGCCCTGTCTTGTAAGCCTTCAACTAATAGTGTGGTTTTTTGGGAAAGGCTCTCGTAAAACCCTTCTTCCTGTACCAATCGTAAATTGGTCAAGCCTGCTGCCATTGCGACAGGGTTACCCGATAAGGTGCCGGCTTGGTATACCGGTCCCAGTGGTGCAATGTGTTCCATGACTTCTCGGCGTCCGCCAAAAGCACCCACTGGCATACCGCCTCCCATGACCTTCCCGAGAGTGGTAATGTCAGCAGTTACGCCATAGTGACCTTGTGCGCCGGTAAGGCTAACTCGAAAGCCGGTCATGACTTCATCAATCACTAACAGTGCGCCACTTTTGTCGCACTCTTCACGAAGGGTTTCCAAAAATCCGGGAATAGGGGGCACGCAGTTCATGTTGCCACAAACGGGTTCGGCAATGACGCACGCAATTTGATCGCCCATTTCTTGGAATGCTTTTTTAACGCCTTCAATATCATTGTAGGTGAGGGTAACGGTATGCTGTGCTAAAGCGGCAGGTACCCCTGGGCTGCTCGGTACGCCTAGGGTAAGGGCGCCAGAACCTGCTTTGATGAGTAATGAATCGGAATGACCGTGATAGCAGCCTTCAAATTTGATGATGGTGTCACGGCCTGTAAATCCACGAGCCAAGCGAATGGCGCTCATAGTGGCTTCGGTACCCGAACTTACAAAGCGCACTAAATCCATACCCGGCATAATTTGGCAAAGCTCATCAGCAAGGGTGGTTTCTATTTCAGTCGGGGCGCCAAAGCTTAATCCGTGTTGGACTTTCTCCACTACTGCGGCAATCACTTCAGGGTGGGCGTGACCTAACACCATAGGCCCCCAAGACTGTACGTAATCTACATACTGTTTTCCGTCTGCGTCGTAAATGTAGGCGCCTTTGGCTTTTTCAAAAAATACTGGTGTTCCGCCAACGGCACGAAAAGCGCGCACGGGAGAGTTTACGCCGCCGGGAATGTGTTTTTGAGCGTCTTGAAAAAGTTGTTCTGAGCGATTCATGAAGTAAAATCCTTACTGACAATTGACTTGCTGCCGTGATCTGGTGTCGATGACAATGTTATCGTGGGTAATGTCATCGTGAATAATGTTCTTGTTGATAATAATGCTACCGTTGACGATGTTATACGGATCAAGAAGAAGATTATGACGATTCGTACGCGAACCTCAAAGGGCCAATGAGTGAAAGACAAGGGAATCGTAAAGAGATTGGGGAATTGAAGGGATACTTTGTGTGTGAAAGTATCCTTCGAATATAGGATCAAGCTTGAATCAAAAGCGAGTGGTGTTGTTTTGCTGGGGCGAAAATTAGCGCTTATTGGCCCAGTGTAAACGGTTGGGTGTTTGTTGTCCCATGCCCACTCGACGGCTGGCGTTAAGGTTGTCCCAAGTAAATTGTTGGCCTTGTTCGATGCAATCTCCCACAGACAAACCGTGTGCGGTATAGGCGGCAATACTGGCCGATAAAGTCGAGCCACAACCATGGCTGTGCTTTTGAATTCTAGGCCAGTCAAAGGTTCTGACTAGGCCACGATGATTAAACCACTTGCTGATATAGCTGGTTTGGCTACGTTCACACCCACTGATTAACAAATGTTGGCAGCCGTTTTCTAAAATCTCCGCAGCGCAGGCATCGAGTGTGTCTGCTGACTGCGATAGGGTGTGTGCTTCAATTAAATCTGGCGTTGTAATAGTGGCCCTGGGAAGTAAAAGCGTTTTTACCGCCTGTACCAGGTTATTAATGTGGGTTTCGCTGGCGCCCGTATGAGGGGAAAGGATACAAGGCTCCAAAATTAATGGGACATCAGGGTAGTCATTTAAAATAGAATGCAGGACTTCAACATTATCCACAGAGCCTAAGAACCCTATTTTTACTGCGTGAATTGGCATGTCTTCAAATGTCATTCTCACCTGTTCGATAAGCAAGCTGGATGACATTGGGATAATGTCGTGAACTTCTCGGGTATCTTTTGACAGGACGGTCGAGATGACTGTAGCACAATGTACACCAAGGCTTGCGCAAGTTTCGATGTCGGCTTGTATACCAGAGCAACCGCTGGGGTCATGATAATTAATGCTCAGTACAACGGGGGTATCACCGGTGGTATTCATACGAATCTTGCCTCTATCTAACCCTGTGAACAGCGAACAAAACACGTGAAAAGTATATTTTCATTGTTATCGTGTTGTGTGGAATTATTGTGCTTTCGGCCTTTACATCCAGTTGGCACTTACTATGTTTTTACGTCTGCCAGCTGAACAGTCAAAAGTTTTTATGTTTAACTCGGTGTTTATTTTCCTATCTTATTAATCCGTTTAACTCAGCAAAAAGTTGTTTTACTGATTACTATCTGTCCTTGGGTGTGTGAGAACTTAACATAGGTATTGCGTATTTCTCAATCTCGTGGGACAAGGTAGGAGTTCTTTAAATATTGCGCAATTACACGCTATTTCATATTTGAATCTTTAATCGAACAATTTGTGCTTTCACTATCCCGCCCTAATTAATTGCGTCTGCTCATTGGCTATTGCTGCTTGTAATTAGCAAGACAGGTTTTAGTGTAGTTCAGACTTTCAAATTATTGGTAGGTACTGTGGGTTAAATATTTTTTGAGTTAATGAAAAGGCTTATATCTGTTTGTGTGTGCCGTTATGAACAGCACACACAATGCCAGAGGCAACAAGGAGAACGAGTGTCTTGCAAACGTATTGGAGACGGTGAATCTTTCGTCGTGTCTGAATTTGTTGGCGCAAAAATCGTTTTTTGAGATTTTGATTTGCTATGTTGAGTTTAAAACGGCTTAACCACCACTAAAATGACGATACCTAGTAAAAAAATGACGGGTACTTCATTGAACCATCGGTAAAACACATGTGAGCGAGTATTTTCGTCGCGAGCGAATCGCTTCACCATGGCCCCACACATGTGGTGGTAGCCTATGAGAAGAACAACCAGTGTTAATTTGGCATGAAACCATCCTGATGAAAAATAGTAACTGGGACTGGCGCTCACTAACCACCCCCCGAAGATGATAGTGGCAATGATCGATGGTGTACCGATACCGCGATACAATTTTTTCTCCATAATTTTAAAGCGTTCTTTTCCCGCTTCGTCTTCTGTGTTGGCGTGGTAGACAAACAAACGTGGAAGATAAAACAACACGGCAAACCAACTGACCATTGAAACAATATGAAGCGCTTTTACCCAAAGCATGAAGACTCCTTAATAAGTGAAGTGGTTTAATCACCATGATTATGGTTTCGATTATATAGGTTTGGTTTCTTGTACCGATTAAACTGTAATCGGGGTTAATACGATTGTACTGAATTTTATGTCGCCAATAGAAACGTCACCAATACAAACAATGTGATTATTGCGGTAGTGGCCTGTGTGCAGTGACCTGTGTTTTGATTCTCTTTTTCCAACGGAGAGATCTTTCATGAGGTGTCTTTTAGGTAATGATGAGCCTTTCTGTAAGAGCCCTCCTGAAAATGTGTTACTAGAAATGCCTACCTAGAAATGTGCTACTATGCGCCCAATTTCATTCATTACCAGTTAGGTAGAACGGTTTATGCATTGCCCTTTTTGCGGAGCCGAGGATACAAAGGTCATTGATTCACGTTTGGTGGCCGAAGGTGACCAGGTGCGTCGTCGACGCGAATGTCAGTCTTGTAAGGAGCGTTTTACCACCTATGAGGTGGCAGAGCTGTTAATGCCTCGGGTCATTAAGCAAGATGGCACGAGAGAGCCGTTTGATGAGACTAAACTACGCTCTGGCTTGCATCGTGCGCTTGAAAAACGGCCAGTCAGCACAGAGTCTATCGAAAAAGCAGTTTCTCAAATTAAACATTACCTTCAGGCCACAGGTGAGCGAGAGATTAAATCTCGTGTGGTTGGTGAACAAGTTATGAGCATGTTGCGCCAATTGGATGAGGTGGCCTATGTACGGTTTGCATCGGTATATCGTCGCTTTAAAGATCTTAATGAATTTCGCCAAGAGATTGATCGTTTAAAAAGTGAAGATGTTCAAGAGTAATCCGATGCACGCTTTCTTGTTGCGGTTTTCCCCTTCATAGCACTTCTTATTATTCTGCTTGGGTTGTTTTATTCATGACTTCATCGGTGTCTTTTCAGTTTTCAACTTTAGATTGCCAGTATATGGCGCGAGCACTACGGCTTGCCGAGAAAGGGTGGTATAGCACCATGCCTAATCCTCGGGTGGGGTGTGTTCTCGTAAAAGATGAAAAGGTGATCGGTGAAGGGTATCACCAGCGTGCGGGGCAAGCCCATGCTGAAATTAATGCCTTAAATAGTGTGGCTAACCTCAATGACATTAAAGGGGCGACCGCCTATGTCACCCTAGAGCCTTGTAGTCATTATGGCCGGACCGGGCCTTGTTCAGATGCATTAATCAACGCGGGTGTTAAGCGTGTGGTGTATGCCATGGCAGACCCTAATCCGAAAGTGGCACACCATGAGCAGGGCAGTGGTATTGAGAGGATGCGGCGGGCCGGTTTGGTAGTAGAGGGGCCGTTGATGGAAGCCCAAGCAGAGGCATTAAACCGGGGTTTTTTGCATCGAATGCGCACAGGTCGACCACGCGTGGTGTGTAAATTGGCGATGAGTTTGGATGGTCGTACGGCGATGGCATCAGGGGAAAGTCAGTGGATTACCGGCCCAGATGCGCGTAAAGAGGTGCAAACATTACGTGCACAAAGCTGTGCCATCGTGACAGGTTGGTCTACCGTGAAAGTGGATGGTGCACGTATGACGGTGCGTTCTAATGAACTTCCATCGAATGTCGCGATGTCCGTTGGTGATCGTCAGCCGCTACGTGTGGTGCTCGACAGCCAAACACAGCTACAAGGGGATGAACCCTTGTTTCAAGCCGAAGGCCCCGTGCTTTGGGTGAGCGGCTTACTTGAGCCAGTGAGCCAAGTGGCGACATCGCGCTCTACGCTCCCTACGCTCCGTTCTACTGTCGAACACATGAGCGTTCCTCTGCACGATGGGCACATCAATCTTATTCGAATGTTAGAAGAACTGGGCCGTCGAGAATGCAATAACGTATTGGTGGAGGCGGGCTCAACGCTAGCGGGTGCTTTTGTGCAGGCGGGGCTGGTGGATGAGCTCAGGGTTTACATGGCGCCCACGCTGATGGGCAGTACCGCGCAGCCATTACTGACGTTGCCTATTGCCTCAATGTCAGATCAGCGGCCTTTAAACATTGAGTCGATTACTGCGATTGGGAAAGACTGGCGCATCATTGCGATGCCGTCATGACATTGCCGTCATGACATTGCGATACCCGCATAAATGAACGGTAACACCCGCATGATTGAAAAGTCGGTTGTGTTGAACAAAAAATTTAAAAGGAGCATGAAGTAACCATGTTTACCGGTATCGTGGAAGCTGTGGGCGAGATTATGGCCACTGAGCCAAAAGATGGTGATTTACGCGTGCGTGTAAAAACCCATGGGCTGGACTTAACAGATGTGGCCATGGGGGATTCTATTGCTACGAATGGGGTGTGTTTGACGGTGGTTGGTTTACCCGGAGATGGTTATTGGGCCGATGTATCGGTTGAAACCATAGGGTTAACCACCGTTAAACATTGGAAGGTGGGCTCAAGAGTCAATTTGGAAAAAGCATTAACGCCCCAATCTCGTCTGGGAGGACATATTGTCAGTGGGCACGTGGATGGTATTGGTCGTGTTGTGAGCCGTCATTCGGATGCTCGAGCCGAGCGTTTTCGGCTAAAAGCTCCCGACTCGCTGGCAAAATACATTGCCCATAAAGGGTCGATTACGATTGATGGCACCAGCTTGACGGTGAATGCAGTAGATGGTGCGGAATTTGAGTTGGCCATTGTACCGCACACCCTTTCTGAAACCATTATTGGTCAATACCAGACTGGCACCGAAGTGAACTTGGAGGTAGATCTCATCTCTCGATATTTAGAACGTTTGTTGTTGGGAGAGGCAGCAGCGCAGCCAGGTGTTTCGAGTCATGCGATTACGGAAGGCTTTTTGGCGGAACACGGTTTTACCGGAAAACGTTAGCGTGTCGTGGTGCTCGTAACCACTTAATAACATAGCCACTTAATAACATAGAAATTTATATAACGACTCAATCACCACTTTATTAATCACTACCTCAGTAATTACTGAATAACTATTGAATAACAACTTTAATAACAACTTAGCTTATAACTACTTAATAACTACGAGCCTGAATGGGTCATTTATGCAACTAAACACTATTGAAGAGATTATCGACGATATTCGCCAAGGTAAGATGGTCATTTTGATGGATGATGAAGACCGTGAAAACGAAGGTGATTTAATTATGGCGGCGGATCATGTTCGCCCCGATGATATTAATTTTATGGCGACCCATGCTCGTGGACTGATTTGTCTGACGCTTACCGAAGACCGTTGTCGTAAACTCGATCTCCCATTGATGGTTCGGGACAATCGTGCACAGCACTCCACCAATTTCACAGTCTCTATTGAAGCGGCTGAAGGCGTGACTACGGGTATTTCTGCGGCGGATCGTGCTCGCACAATTCAGGCTGCGGTTTCGCCGGATGCGCAGCCCCAGGATATTGTTCAACCTGGTCATATCTTTCCATTGATGGCTCAAGCTGGTGGTGTGCTGAGCCGTGCAGGGCATACTGAAGCCGGTTGCGATTTAGCGAGGCTGGCCGGACGCGAACCAGCAGCGGTGATTGTGGAAATCATGAATCAGGACGGCAGTATGGCTCGTCGCCCTGATTTAGAAGCGTTTGCCCAAGAGCATGACTTAAAAATTGGCACCATCGCAGACCTCATTCATTATCGTTCTGTAAAAGAAAAAACGGTTGAGCGTGTGAATGAACGCAATGTGGATACCGTTTTTGGTAACTTTGATTTGTTCACTTATCGCGACCTTGCCACCCGTGACCTGCATTTTGTGTTATCCAAAGGTCACATTGATGGAGACACCCCTGTACCTGTGAGGGTTCACGTATTGGATATTGCTCGTGATGTACTTGCCATTCTGAGGGAGTCGGATAAAAAGATTAAACCTTGGAGCTTTCATGAAGCCCTGAAATATGTGGAAAAAGAAGGTGCCGGAGTGGTGGTATTAATTTGCCACAATCAGGCTTCCAGTGAAGTGGAAGATGCGATCGACTGGCTGCTATCGGGCAAACAACCCCAAGCCAGCCCAGATGTGGTCTATCGTCAAATCGGTACTGGGGCGCAAATGTTGCGCGATGTGGGGGTGCGAAAAATGAAAGTGATGTCGGCACCGTTAAAATTCTCTGCCGTTTCGGGCTTTGAGCTGGAAATGACAGAGCGATTAGACTGCCCAACCGATAGCGAATAACTACAGGGCGAAAGAGCGGTAAGAAAACTGCATCGCAGGGAAACAAATCCGCTAGAATACGCGTTTTTTAAAAATCAGATTTTGGGAAAAAAGATGTCAAATATTACTGTGGTAGAAGGCGATTTTCGCTCAGTAACGGGGAAATATGCCCTGATTGTCAGCCGTTGGAATAGCTTTGTGGTAGAAAGCTTGAAAGAGGGGGCGCTGGATACATTGCGCCGTCATGGTGTGGATGACAGTAATATCACCATTTATTACGTTCCGGGTGCATTTGAGTTTCCGTTGGCAGCACAACGCATTGCCGCAAAAGGTGAATTTGATGCCATTATTGCGTTGGGTGCGGTCATTCGTGGTGGTACACCACACTTTGACTATGTGGCTGGTGAGTGTACGAAGGGCTTAGCTCAGGTATCACTGTCTGCCGATGTACCCGTCACCTTTGGTGTTCTTACTGTCGATTCCATTGAGCAGGCCATTGAGCGTTCGGGCACGAAAGCCGGAAATAAAGGTGAAGAAGCAGCCAAAACGGCATTAGAAATGGTGTCGCTGCTGTCACAGGTGTAAGCCCTTAGAGAAAGCGGGTTTCATACGCGTCATCAGCGATTTCATAGAAGCCCGTTATTTCTCGTTTTGTTTTTGTAAATCGTTTTTTGTAAACCGTTCTTTGTAAATTGAGTGATAAATTCATGAGTGTTTCTCCAGCTGCGCGTCGTAAAGCGCGGCATTATGCTATGCAAGCCCTGTATCAATGGCACATGACCGGTGCTGCGCTAAACATCATTGAGGCCGAGTTTCGTACCGACTACGACATGAAGCCAGTGGATGTTGTCTACTTCAGGGAGCTTCTGCATCGCATTCCTGCCAATGTGTCTGATATCGATAGCCAGTATAAAGACTTCCTTCAGGGGCGCAGTCTCGAAGAGTTAGACCCGGTGACTTTAGCTTTATTGCGCATGGCCACCTACGAGCTGAAAGAGCGTATTGATGTTCCCTACAAAGTCGTCATCAACGAGGCGGTGTCTCTGGCGAAAAAATTTGGTGCGACGGATGCACACAAGTTTATTAACGGTGTACTGGATAAAGCGGCACAAAAACTGCGTGGCGCCGAAGTGAATGCGGGATGAAGCGAGTGTCGGATGAAGTAAATATAGGATGAGGTGAACATAGGACGGTGTCAGAGTTGTTTGATGTTTCATCCGATGACATCACCGCGTTTGGCGATATAACGAAACAGTAGTAACAAACGGCATAACGACTAAGGGGAAGCAGAGTGTCGGTGGGTGAGTTTCAGCTAATTCAAGAGTACTTTGCAAAAGAATTGAGCGCTTTTGGGGTCAATTTGGGTATTGGCGATGACTGTGCGTTGTTGACGGTACCGGAGGGGCGCCAATTGGCCGTGTCAATGGATACCCTTGTTGGGGGTGTTCACTTTCCCAAAAACGCCGACCCAGAGCTGATCGCAGAGCGTGCTGTCCGTGTGTGTGTTAGTGATTTGGCGGCCATGGGTGCTGAGCCGTTATGGTTTACTCTAGGCCTTACCATGCCCAGCAGTGAGAGCAATTGGCTTTCAGGGTTTAGCCGAGGCTTATTCAAAGCGGCATCCGAGTACAATATTAGCTTAGTGGGAGGAGACACCACGAGCGGGCCTTTGGCCATTACACTCCAGGTACATGGCTCGGTCTTACCCGATAAGGCACTCCAACGTTGCAATGCCCGAGTTGGTGACGTTATTTTCGTCACTGGTAATCTAGGCGATGGTGCAGCGGCGCTGGCGGTCATTAAAAAAGAGTTTGAGGTAGGCAAGTCCGCTTTTGCCTATTTAATGAGCCGCTATTACACCCCTAAGGCTCGAATCCGTGAAGGCCAGTTGTTGACCAAAATTGGACATGCCGCGATAGATGTCTCAGATGGTTTATTGGCAGACCTTGGCCATATTTGCAAAGCCAGTGGTGTGGCCGCCGTGATTGAGGCCGAGCGCCTCCCTATTTCTGACCCCGTCAAAAAGCTTTGTGACCCTGATACTGCCATGACGTGGGCGTTGACCGGAGGGGATGATTATGAACTCTGTTTTACCATTCCACCAAGTCGTTTGAGGGTGTTTGAAGACCTTCAGGCCAAATACAACTTTGATTGCACGGCAATCGGGGAGATTGTGTCAGGTGATGGTGTGTCGTGTCTTAGTGAAGGACGAGTAGTACTTCCCCCCAAGTCGGCAGGTTATGAGCATTTTTAATCTTTAAGATGGGTAGCGTTTGGTTTTGGTGAAGTGAGGTGTGTGAGCCAGATGTGAGCGAGTAAAGTACTCTGGGCCAAATCCGGGCTATTCAGTTTTAGATGTTCTTCCTAATAACCATTAGATCTTAACCATTAGATCTTAACCATTAGATCTTAACCATTAGATCTTAACCATTAGATCTTAGCCATTACAGCAAAGAGCGAAATAGAAACGCCCCAGCAGTATTTGGGATGTGAGTGTTGTATTTTATGTCTGCATCGAAAAAATCCATCAATACCCCCTCATTCAAACAGATATTGACTAACCCTTGGCATTTTTTTGCTTTTGGGTTTGGTAGTGGTTTATCTCCCAAAGCACCCGGTACGGTAGGCACACTTGCGGCAATTCCCTTATGGTGGGCAATGCAGTCGCTACCTTTTGGTGTGTTGGTAGGCATTATTACCGTCAGTTTCGTATTAGGGGTGTGGGTCTGTGCGCAATCTTCACGCCAGTTGCAAGTCCATGACCACCCAGGCATTGTGTGGGATGAATTTGTAGGCTATTGGATTACGATGTTAGCCGCTCCTAAAGAGTGGTGGTGGATAATCGTCGGCTTTGGCCTTTTCCGTTTTTTCGACATTATAAAGCCTTGGCCCATTGGTTGGGTCGATCGGCGTGTTAAAGGCGGGTTTGGCATTATGGTGGATGATGCCATTGCCGGTATTTTAGCGGCTCTCGTGCTTTATATGTTGACTTTGTTGGTTGTGTAAGAGTATTTGAATACAAGAGTGTTTGAACAAACAAGGATAGAGAGGTTGATTTATGAAAGGCGTAACACGCTTATGGGGAGTGGTCGGAGTGTGGCTGTTGGCAATGTTGATGTCTGCTGGGGCCATTGCCAATAAAATTACGGTGAAAGGGTTGTTTGCAGGCAGTGCGGTGCTAGAAATAAATGGACAACAGCGCTTGTTGAAGCAAGGCAAAACCAGCCCAGAGGGCGTTAAGTTGATTTCGGCTAACAGTAAAATGGCGGTGGTGGAAGTGAGTGGCCAGCGTCATACCCTTAAGTTGAGCCAGGGTATTGCGGGTGCTTATAAGGCTCCCGAGAAAAAAGACGTGAGAATCCTGTCTAGCCAGGGCGGGCACTTCTATACCAATGGGAATATCAATGGTCAATCGGTTAACTTTTTGGTGGATACCGGGGCAACCTTTATTTCCATGAATCAATCCACTGCAGATCGATTGAATATTGATTATCGCTCGGGCAGGCGTGCTCAGTCCCATACCGCCAATGGTATGGCGCAAATTTACGTGGTTAGCCTTCGGGCCGTTGAGATTGGAGGATTGGTGGTGAACAATGTCCAAGCATCTGTGCATTTAGGATCATCACCAGAAACCGTTTTGTTGGGAAATAGCTTCCTCAGCAAAATGAATATGAAGACCGAAGGTAACGTTCTGATTTTGAGCAGTAAAATATAAAATACAATGAGTTACCGATGGCAGTTTCTTGAGTTGAGAATTGAGGTTTTTGAGTGACGGTTAAATTTATTGAATCCTGTAAGTTGCCTACACCGTTTGGCATTTTTGATATGCATGGCTTTCAGGATGAGCAAGACCCAACAAAAGAGCATGTTGTGTTAACGATGGGGGACATTAAACTCGATGAGCCTGTGTTGGCACGAGTGCATTCAGAGTGTTTAACCGGAGATGGGTTGTTCAGCTTACGTTGCGACTGCGGTGCGCAGTTGCAGGCCGCGATGCATAAAATTTCACAAGAAGGGCGTGGTGTAATCTTTTACTTGCGGCAAGAGGGGCGAGGCATTGGTTTATTAAATAAAATCCGTGCTTACCATTTGCAAGATGCCGGGGCCGATACCGTTGAGGCTAACGAGCGTTTAGGCTTTGGGGCAGATATGCGTGACTATCGTATGCTTCGCCCTATGCTAGATCACTTTGGTATACGACAGTTACGGTTAATGACGAATAACCCAAGAAAAGTGAATGCTTTAACAGACTTGGGAATTGATGTGGTTGAGCGTATGCCTCATGAAACTGGGCGTAACCCTCATAATGCCGACTATTTAAGAACGAAAAAAGGAAAGTTAGGTCATTTGTTAGATGAGTAAGCAGAGTTACCTGAATTTGTTGAGACAGTAACGACTAATAAGGCCAGAGAGTGCGGCAAAAATTTTGAGGTTGTTCAAAATGTTACAGTCTTTCAGGCTATTTGCTTTATAAATTAGATTTATAAGCAACCCTTCTTATGACGACTGGTGTGTAGAGAGTCTTTCCCTAGTCGTTTTTCACCTTTGATTTTTTATATTAATTTTCTAGTCTTCTTTTTTCTTTATTATTTCCACTCGTAATACATGTTTTTATTGCCATTAATTATGGTGCCAATCGAACTTTGTTGTATGGTTAATGAAGATTTTGGCGAGAGATAGTGAATGCTGTCACCAAAAACTTCTAATTATCGTATTTAGTTTCCACTGATTCATTGCGTTCAAACTGTTTAGAGTAATTGCAGATAGATCTCATAATTCTTGGGTATAATCAATGGATACAGATGCGCTCATTTACGGATGGCACATGAATCCCCAATTCAAAGATCGGCGAAAACAGTTACATCTTACACACCTGCGTAAACGTCAATGGTTGGTGATTTGTGTCGTCTATATCTTTTCTATGATCTGTTTTTCGGAGTTTATCTACCGTATGGGGGCGGCAAAAATTCTCGATATGGTTGATTCTCGTATGGATACACTTGCTGCCGTCGTACCTTTAGTACTGGGGGAGCGTTATTTTGATAGTTTGAGTTTCGATCCCAGTTTGTATTTGGATGAGCGTACTTTTGATCAAGGTCGGGATGCACTAAATGTTTTATTGGATTCATCCACATCGGAAATGATCAATGTAGAGGCGTTGTTTGTTGTCGTAGAATATGAGAGGAAAGTGTATGTAGTGGCAACCTCTCGAAAAAAGCACCCTCTCAGTGGTAATCGCGTTAAGCCTTTTGTTAATTGGGCATTAACCAATAATGCATTGATGTCGTCGTTTCAATCATCTAAGCCACACTATGTGAATGCTAATCGCTCTTTTGGCCAATATCGTAGCCTTTATCTACCCTATGAGTTTGCCAATGGGCTACGCACGGTAGTGGGTGTCGAGGTCAGTGCCAGTGAGGTGGCACGTATTCATTCTCTGATGAGGTGGCTGGCATTATTTTCTGTTGGGTTTTTGGCATTTTTGGGTCTGCCATTTATCTTATTCTCTCGATCCAGTTTGAAAAATGAAATCATTGCATTAACCACGGATTCATTAGTGGGATTACCAAATCGTATGGCCTTGATGAGTGACATTGGGCGTTTTAATGAAGCCACAGTGGCGATGATCAATATCAATGGTTTTTCAAAAATCAATTTTAGCTATGGATCTGCGGCAGCAGACAATATTCTCTCTCAAGTAGCCCAATCAATACAGTCATATTTTTCTGATGAAAATGATATCCGAGTTTATCGTTTAGCGGCAGATCGATTTGGTGTGTTGGTACCTCGTTGTGTTTCTAATTTTGAAATGAACAGCTTATTTCGTACTTTGGCTGACCAGTTACATGCTCAATCCTTTTCGTTTCCAGGAAAAGCCACAGGCAGTTTGAGGTTTGTGATTGGCGTTGCCAATTCTAATGCTGGGCCAGTGCTAAATTTATTAACCTATGCCAATTTGGCGATTATCGAAGCGAATATCGAGCAAGTAGAATTTAAGGTGCTTAGTGAGTACCAACAATTGCCGAATGTTTTTCAGCGAGAATTGCGCATTACTCAAAAAGCGGTGGAATCACTAAAAAACAATGGTGTAACACCCTATTTTCAGCCAGTGTTTCGAGCAGAAGACTTTACGGTTGTGCACTATGAAGTGTTATTGCGCATTGAAGATAATATGGGAAAGTCCATCGCTCGTCCCGATGAAATGCTAACGTTACTCAGACAGCAACGCTTGGAATTGACGGTCACAAAGCAGTTGTTGGAAAAATCATTGAAGATTGCTCATAGGCATAACTTGTGTTGCTCGTTTAATTTATCTCCTTCGTTATTACAACAAGATCCCGCCTTAGAAATGCTTGCCTCTTACATGCGAAACTACAGCAAGCATATGATGTTTGAATTGGCAGAAAACGAAGCATTGTTATACCGTGATGTGACTCAAGATTTTTTTCGTGAAGCAAAAAAAATAGGTGTGCCTATTGGCATTGATGAATTTGGAAAGCAGTTTTCAAATGTAGACCGGCTTATTTCCTTGCAGGTGGATTTTATCAAAATTGACGGACGATTGGTTTCTAGAATCACGCAAAATCAGGGTGTTCATAATACTGTAAAGGGTTTGATTGAGCTGGCCAACCAGCAAGGTATTGATACTGTTGCACAGCATTGCGAAAGTGAGCATGTGGTAGATGCCGTTAAACAGCTTGATGTGGTCTATTTGCAGGGGTTTTATCTCTGCCAGCCCATGAATCAAGAGGCGTTGGAGCAGTTTCTCCTCCGCCAAAATGAACAAGTCAATGAGTTGGATATAAAAGACCCTAGTATAAATAAAGGATGAATGCTTATTTCTATTTTTTGTAGGCGTTTTTTACTGGCGTTTTTACAGACGTTTTTACAGAAAAGCTCTTGTAAAGAGCCACTGCTAGTGTGGAAAGAAAATATGGTAGAGTAATAAAAAGATTTAAGGGTTTGCAAAAAAGAAAAGCATCAGCATCCTTGCCGATTTTTCTAAGAGAGAGTGTTTAGAATTTATATGCCATGCTGGCTTGGAAATGACGAGGCAATTCCGGTAATACAATTTGGCTACCAAACAGGTTAGGGAAGTTTGCACGATAATAGCGTTCATCGGTTAGGTTTTTTCCGGTTAGGCTGAACGACCAATCTTCGTACTCGTAAAATAAACCTGCATTCACTAATGTATAAGCCGGTAATTCAACTGCTTGCGAGTAGCCAGAATAAACGGAATCGGCACGGACCACGCTGGTATTTACCGCAAGGCCATTGTTAAAGTCATAAGTTCCGGTGAAAGAGTAAACGTTTTCTGGGATGCCGGCTTTACGAGCGTCGCTTTCACTTGATGCAGGTGGAAAACCACTAATATTACCGCCATACATTAATGTTGGGTCGATATCTAAATCTTCGGCACCATAAAAGCTGAAGCGGCCATCATTTTCAACCGTATTTAAATTAACCACTTCAACATTAGTATAACCAGCGGTTAATACTAAGCTTTCGTTCACAACCCAGCGTAATTCTGCTTCAAGTCCTTCTGTTCGGTCAGCTGAGTTTGTTACGATAGATTGTGCACTGAAGTCAGTACGTTCTTGTTCGTATACCGAGACGGCAAAATATAAACTGTCGTCAAGGAAGCTACCTTTTACACCGACTTCTTTCAATGTGGAAACATCCATGGCTGTGCCATCTTCAATATTTCCAACCGTTAACTCAGCCCCTTGCCCGGCAACCGTCGTCGCTTGCTCAGAAAAAGTGACATAAGGAATTAAACCAATAGAAGTGTCGTAGCTTAAGCTCACTGTCCATGAAACACCTTCATCAGTGTCAGAAGCGCTGTCAGATTCATCTTCGTCTAATGGGAATAACAGTTTATCAACAGGAATGCTGCTTTCCATATCAATAGTGTCATAACGCAACCCAATTAAGGTTGATAAACCAGAGTCAAATGTAAAGTCGGCTAAAAAAGCCATTCCTAAGTTGAGATAATTACCTTCTGAATAAGTGGTGTAGTCATCGTCAATTTGAGTTGCCAGTAATCGACGGTCTAATGCAGACGACTCCATGGTTAAATCACGACGGTTAAAAAACTCATTAATAAAGTCATCACCATGCTCGAATTCTGTATAGCGAATAGAGGGTGATGCTTGTAAAGAGGCTGTCATGCCGTCAGCATCAATGGATTTGGAGAAGACTAACTTATTTTCGATCACAGAAGAGTCATGAAACTGAGAAAACCCATAGGCATTTTCATTTAGGTTATCGTAAGTTTCATAAAATAACTGGTTTTTAATTTCCAAGTCACTTTCAGTGGTATAAATGGTGTCGAAATAAAGGGTGATGACTTCATTCGTGAGAAGGTCGTCTTCTGAAACTAAGACTTGATTGCCATCCAGTTGAGTCGTGCCCACATTCTGTAAAGCCATGTTAGGTGTGACGGTAGACTCGCTTACACCGCCCGGGCGAAATGAAAATTGATCGACATCAGCGGCACCATATTCCTGATGAGATATAAATCCGTCACCGTTGGTATCCAGTGGTATGGCTGTGCCTGTTATATAAGTCCCATTATCCACAAGCTCTTGGGTTAAGCGGTTCCAGCCCGCCACTTGGTTACCATCAAAATCATGATACATCCCGCCAAATTGAAAACGCAGGTTATCGTTTGCGTCCACATCAAAAGAGGCTTGTAAAATGGTTTGTTCGGTATTGGTATTGTCGTAATAACTGCCAGAATCTTCGACTTCCCCATAAAGGTAATACCCAACGTTATCGGCTAATGGCCCACCAACTTCTGCGGTAGCGATATTTTTATCCCAACTGCCTGTGGTGTAAGAAAACTCCCCTTCGTGGTTTTCTAAATATTGGCCACCATCCGCGCGGGCAGATTTCGGGTTGAAGTTTAAGTAGCCGCCAATTTTTGATGGGCCGTAAATAGGTGACGCGGGGCCCCGCACAATATCAATACGATCTGAGGCACCAATAGGCGTTGGATAGTTGCCTGGATTGTCTAATCGGCGTACCCCACGAAAATAGGTTTCACCCGGTGTGCCACGTACATCCAGTGAGCCGGCAACACCAAAGAAAGATTGAGTAAAGGTCCCTGGTGCAAAGGCCACCAGCTCATCAATATCACCTACATTAAATCGTTCTAATTGTTCAGAACTGATTGTAGAAGCAGAACGTGGTGTTTCTAAAATAGATTTTCCGAAACCAAAAATTTCGACATCCTCACCAGGAAGACTGCCCAGAGAGCCTTGGACAACCACCTCTTCAATTTTTGCTTCTTGTGATAAGGCGTGAGTGGAAATGGTTAACGCTGTAATTGCTCCCAGTGTTGCAAAGCACAGCGGTTTTTTCAGAAATAGTGGGGATGCTTTCCACTCGATAGTTTTCATAGACGCCTCGGCATTTTCAACATTTGTACAGGTTTGTCAGTGGTACAGGTTGTAAAAACTGTAATGGGTAATGACAGGTCATCAGTCGTGAGGATTAGTGCTATTTACGTTGTCCTCAAAAACGAATGAGACGACTTTGCTGAGCATGAACGATGCCAACTTACTTGTCGGAGTGGTCAGGAAAGTAAAAAGGTTAATTTTTGTAAAAACTCCTCTTTTTGAAAACGTTTACTGCATGGCTGGTCATCTTGAAAAAAACTTATGGTGCACTTGAATAAAAAGGTGGTTCTTATTGGTGCGTTATTTCTGTATTTGTAACGGGTTTTGATTTGTTGTTGAGGTGAATAATAGGAGAGGTGAGTGGTCGAGGGATGAGTGGTCGAGAGGTGAATAGTCGGTAGATAAATTCTGTTACATGTAATATTTGTCATTTCACATGTAATAGTCTAGATTATCCCCATGAATAGAAAATCATCAGCTCATTATCAGCGTGAGTATCGTCGACGTCTGCGTGAGCAGGGTCTAGTCAAAAAAGAAGTGTGGATACTGCCTGAAAACGCACAGCAGCTAAGTGTTGAAGAAAAGCGCTTACGAGAGCCTATGGCAGCCTCCTTAGAGTTGAGCAATTCGGCTGGTATGGCAGCGGCTTGCCATCGCCCTTCTTGGACAACCGAGCGCCTTTTTCAAGCGCTTCAACAAAGCGAGCTCGCAAGCAGAGTGGCGTTAGAGCACCTTGAGGGAAACATCTCCGTCCTGTTGATTGTGATGAATGAGTTTGGTGGGTTGCCGTTGTTTCTCAGTATTGTGGGTGAGCAAATGTTGGTGGAAGGTTTTTTATGGTCTGCGAATGATGTGAAAGACGTGGCTGCCTTTAATACGGCCATTTTAAAAACCCACAAGTATTTCCCTTTATCTACTATTAGTCTTGACCCGGTGGATGGCCAAGGTGACTGCTACCATATGTTCGGTGCCTTGAGTGCTACCTCGTTGCTTGAGAATGTCATTTTAGAAATTGAAGTACTGGCGGCAAATATTATTCAGGCAACGGAAGCCTACAGTGAGTTTTTAACCACTTGATGGCAAGGTATTTCGATAACCCGTTATGACGATATTAATGTTTTCGATAGCAGCGTTTTAGATAACAGCGTTTTTAGATATCAATGTCTTGATAAAAAGGTAGAAGTGTCTGTGAATATTTGGGCTCAGATGGTGAAGTCGTTACGTGAAGACGTATCGAGTTCATCTGAAGATAAGCTACAACAGATTTTGGAACACTTAGGGAGCGCTATTCGTGAAACCCAAGATAAGCTTATCAACCTTCAACAAATGTTGTTAGATTTGAGTACATCCAAAGGTGCATCGCACGACGAGGCCGAATACAAGCACAATTTGGAAGAAACCTTACACAAAACACAGTTACAGCTAAAACGCTTAAAACAACAAATGGATACCGTCAAAGCGGCCGATGCAGTACAGCGCGCTCAAGCAGCGATGGCAGAACGACGCAGCCAGCAAGCCAGTATGATCAGCGGGTTACCGACAGCGGTAGAAGTTCTAAAACGTTTTCAAGATTGATTTTTATTCATTTCAATCCGTCAGAGTGACGTTATTAGGCAATCAATTTTCAACACCATGGAGGTATCTTATGTTCGTCTTTCTTTTTTCTGAGAGTATGGCGCCGTTCTTTCACATTATTGCCTCTTTCCCGACGTTAATTTTTACCAGCTTGCTTGTCTTTGTTGTGCTGTATTGGCTAATTGCCATGTTGGGTTTGGTGGATATTGATGTACTGGACCTGCCTGAAGCCGATATGGATGCGGGAGTGGATGGTAATTCCGTAATGGCAGGCTTATTACTTAAATTTGGTTTAGAAGGGGTGCCGGTTACGCTCATTATTTCTATCATTACCATCTTGGGCTGGTTTATTTCTTTTTTATTAACCTATTTTGCTATGCCATTAATGGGCAATACCATGATGGCATTATTGATTGGAAGTGGAATTTTTATCGCCGCTTTTTATGGCAGCGTCATGGCAACGGCTTATGCGATTCGTCCATTACGCCCTTTATTTAAAAACGCCACGGCGGATGTACAAAAAGACATTATTGGCCAAGTGGCTATTGTGCGTACCTCTCGGGTGGACGAAGAGTTTGGTGAGGCTGATTTTAATGACGGTGGTGCAGGCTTGATTTTAAAAATTCGGGCAGCAGCGGAAGACAAGTTAACCAGGGGGGATAAAGTCATTTTAATGGAGTATGTAAAAGAAAATGGATTCTTCCGGGTAATATCAGAAAAAGAATTTACACAATAAAACATATTTGTTTCATCATTTTACTTAATAAGTAGGGAGAGCAACAATGCCAGATCCAGTATTGTTAACCGGAATTGGTCTTACCATAGGCGCGGTAATATTTGTCATTATTGTATTTGCTTTAATCTTTAAAGCCTTTTATATCAAGGTGGAGCAGGGCACGGCACTCATTGTGAATGACATGAGCCCAACACCGAAAGTCAGTTTTACCGGTAAGCTGGTTTACCCGGTGATCTATAAAAAAGAATTAATGAAAATTTCACTCATTACCTTAGAAATAGATCGGCGCGGCAATGATGGGTTGATTTGTGCTGATAATATGAGAGCCGATATTACCGTTGCTTTCTATCTTCGCGTGAATGAAACCGCAGAAGATGTACTTAAAGTCGCCAAATCATTAGGTGCGGATCGTGCCTCAGACAAGCAAGCGGTGAATGAACTCTTTAATGCGAAATTTTCTGAAGCGTTAAAAACGGTGGGTAAGCAAATTGAGTTTGTGAAATTGTTTGAAGATCGGCTTCAATTCCGTGAAAAAATTGTGGAAGTGATTGGTAACGATCTTAATGGGTATGTATTGGAAGATGTGGCCATTGATTACCTTGAGCAAACTCCGCGATCGGCCCTAGACCCGAATAACATTTTGGATTCAGAGGGGATTAAAAAAATCACCGAATTAACCGCAGCTCAAAATGTAATTACTAATACGCTAGAGCGCGATGAAGAACTGGCGATTAAGAAAAAGAATGTAGAAACCAAAGAGGCGATGTTGTCATTAGAGCGTCAGCAGGCGGATGCGGAAGCCCGTCAAGAACGTGAAGTGGCTACCATTCGTGCTCGTGAAGAAGCAGAAACGTTAAAAATTCAGGAAGAAGAGCGCCGTAAATCAGAAACCACCCGCATTGAAGTAGAGCGCGATTTGGCGGTGCAGCAAGAGAATCAAAAGCGCGAAGTAGAAGTGGCGGAACAAAATCGCCAGCGTGCTGTGGTCATTGAAGTGGAAAAGGTCACGCGTGCACGGGATTTGGAAGTGGTTGCTCGTGAGCGTGAAGTAGAAATTCAAAAAATTGAAGCGGAAAAAGCCGTTGAAGTGGAGCGCAAAGAAATTGCCAACGTGGTACGCGAGCGTGTCATGGTGGATAAAACCGTTGCGGTAGAAGAAGAACGCATTAAAGAAGTGCGTGAAGTGTCGGAAGCCGATCGTGCAAAACAAACACGTGTACTGGCTGCAGAGGCGGAAGCCGAAGAAGAAAAAGTGAAGCAAGTCAAAGCGGCGGAAGCGGAAGAATTAGCCGCGAAGCATCATGCGATTGAAGTAACGACTCGTGCTCAAGCGGAGTTAGAAGCGTCTGGAAAAGAAGCCGATGCGAAGAAAAAATTGGCCGAAGGCATTCAGGCAGAGCGTGCCGCACCCGGTTTGGCAGATGCCAAAGTGCAAGAAGCGCGAGCGGATGCTTTAGAAAAAGAAGGGATGGCCGAAGCTACCGTTATTCGTGCTAAAGGGGATGCTGAAGCCGATGCTTTATTGGGTACGGGTAAAGCCGAAGCCGAGGTGGTGAGTGCGAAAAGTGATGCCCTCGCGAAGCAAGAGCGTGAAGTGGGATTGGCACAAGCTGAAGTGACTCGTGCTCAGTTTAAAGCAGAGGCAGAAGGGTTGGTGGATAAATTCGATGCGATGAATTCCATGAGTGCCGATGCAAGAGCACACGAAGAATTCCGCATGAGTTTGGAAACTGCGTTGAAAGAAGCCATGGCTTCAATTGATGCCGGTAAAGATATCGCGAAAGAAAATGCGGAAGTCTTGGCGACGGCTTTACAGAGAGCGAAAATTGATATCGTGGGTGGAGAAGATCACTTCTTTAATAACTTCGCGAAGTCGTTATCCATTGGTAAGGCCGTTGATGGTTTAGCGGAAAAAAGCGGGACGATTGGTGCATTAATTCAACGTTTTGCCCCTCAAGCTGCGCCGATGATTGAATCGGTTATGCAATCGGCTCAAGCCAGTTCAGAGCCCTCTGAATCGAAGCCATCAGAAAAGCAGGATTAACGCAATTTGATTCTTTATTGTTAGAGATAGCAATGGACCAGTAGCAAAATTCATGTGATCTATTACAGAATGATACAACCGAATTGAGCTATTGGTCTGTTGTGTGACCTCACTAAGACTTGAATTAATACAGACCGTTTTCACAGGGAACTATCATGGCACCAACTGCCTCATCATCAGAGCAAAGTCATTCAGATGTACGTAATGATAAAGTACGTAACGATGAAGTACGTAACGATAATGTAGATCAAGCCGTTGCAGAAGGGGGGGCTTATGAAGTAATTCGTAAGCGCTTAACGGAACAAGGCGCTGCATTAACCTCGTTAGTGGAATCATTGAATCAAGCTCGTATGGCGGAGTTTGGTGGTTCTGATATGTCGGTACTGGGTCGTGTGCGTGTTAGAACGGAAAATAATTGTATTGCTCGCGATATTGTTCAGGTCGGTGAAACACTATTATTTGGATACAATGTGTATATTGGTTTGAAAAAAGAAACCAAAATAGACGATGTATTTGCCTTATTTTCGTTAACCGAGAAAGACGGTCATTATGATATAGAACCGGTTGCGGCATCGGGCACCTTTTTGTCTGAACCCGGTTTTGTTAATGACTTTGATGAGCTGTATCGCTATTACAAAAATACTCAGTTAATTCAACTGACGGTAAAAGATGGAAAACTACTTGCAGCATTTCAAATTGGTGATCGCTTAGATGACTTGCGAGTGTTTCGATGGGCGATTTCCCCAGACGGCAAAACACTGCAATACATTGATAATCGTGGTGAGCGCGATATTCAGTTACCGCCTGCCCATGATTTTGAGTGGATAGTAACAACGCGGGAAGACAGTGTTCATGGAAAGCATCCACACATTAATATTCTTGACACCGTTTTTGTGGAAACCATTAACGGCGATCTCACCATTAAAATTGAAAACAATACCGAAGATGGACTCGGCATTTATCGTGAACCGGTTGAAGACAAAACCCAGTCTTTGGATGATGCACAAATTGAATATGCCCGTTTAGGTGGTTTAATTCTAATTAAGATTCGTCCCTATCGAGAAGAAACTTGGCGGTATTTTATTTTCAATACGATGACAGAAACGGTCCATCGCATTGATGCTATTGGCCAGTCTTGTGTGCAATTACCCGAAGATCACGGTGTGGTTTTCCCCGGTGGTTATTATCTTCAAGATGGCGAAACCAAATCCTTTGCTGAAGATGTACCAGGGTTGCGATTTAAGCGTGTTATTAAGTCCCCTAATGGGGAAGATGTCCTCTTTGTTTTTTATGAACCCGTTGCCGGTGTGGTGGCCTTATTTGCATACAATTTAATTGCAAAAAGCTTGCAAAATCCGATTTATGGTCATGGTTATGCCTTAGCGGAAAATGGTCAAATTGTGATTTTCTCTGCCGAAGAAGAGCCTACCCGTGTCCACCCTATGCAAATATGGCAGACGCCTTATGAAAGCGCAGAATACGCCAGTCAAGCACCGGCCAGTCAAACTTTCTATGGGCGAATTGGTAATGCCGAATTAGTTCGTGGTATTTCAGATATTTTTTCTGTTATTCGGTTTGTTAATAATCAACAAGCCTCGTCAAAGTTATACGAAGAGTTAACCCAATCGGCCCGCAAACTCAGTGATGATTATTATTGGCTAGCAGAAGACGAAATGTCTGGTATTCAACAAGCCATTAATGAAGTGATTGAAACATCCGAGTTGGTAATTGATGAATTCGAAAAAGTAAAAAGTATTCGTCATCATTCTGCTAAAGCCATGGCTGATGCAGAGCAACAGCAAACACAATTAGAGCAGTCTATTCAGCCAGAAAATTGGCATTCGGCTGAAGAGTATGTGCAGGCGCTGGGAAACATTCGTCGACAGCGAGGCCATCTGATTACCTTAAAAGAGTTACGATACATTGATGTCGATCGTATTGGAGAATTGGATGAATCCCTTCAGGCATTAGATCAAGAACTCAGTGAATCTACAGTTGAATTTCTGTCCTCAGAAACCGCATTGGACCCTTATCAGGATAAAATTAAGCAGCTAAATAGCGATATTGAGGCAGCCACTACGGTCTCTTTGCTGGAGCCAGTCACCGAAGTCATTGAAGCAACCACACAGGGGCTTGATTTACTGTCTGAATTGATGGGAACACTAAAGGTAAAAGATGCCACTGTTCGTACTGCCATTATTGATGCGGTTTCTCAGGTATATGCACAGTTAAATCAATGCAAGGCATCCGCGAAACATAAGCAGAAAAGTTTAGGTTCAGAAGAGGCTATTGCACAGTTTAGTGCGCAATTTAAATTGTTTTCGCAAAGCATTGCCAATGCGCTCAGCCAAGCGACGACACCGGATAAATGCGACGAACAACTCTCTCGTTTATTGGTGCAACTGGAAGAACTGGAAAGTCAATTCAGTGAATTTGATCAATTTCTTTCCGATATTATGGATAAGCGGGAAGAAGTGTATGAATCTTTTGAAAGTCATAAACAGCAGTTAGTGGACGAGCAACAACGCAGAGCACAATCGTTATCAGATGCGGCAGACCGAATTCTAAAAAGCATTGATAAACGTGTTTTAAAATTCACCGAAGCTGACCAGCTCAATACGTTTTTTGCCTCCGACCCGCTCACGATGAAAGTGAGAGAGCTTACTGAACAATTGCGCGAGCTTGATAGTGCTGTTAAAGCGGATGATATCGAGGCGCGCTACAAAGCCATTAAAGAACAAGGTTTACGAAGCCTGAGAGACAAAACCGACATATTTGAAGACGGTGGAAAAATCATTAAATTGGGGCCGCGTCATAAATTCTCGGTGAATACTCAGGAGTTAGATTTAACGCTATTGCCACGAGATGGAAAACTTAATATTCATCTTACCGGGACAGACTTCTTTGAACCCATCGAAAATGATGAATTAATCGCTCAAAAGGCGTATTGGGACATGTCGATAGTGTCCGAAACACCGGATGTGTATCGTGCGGAATTTCTGGCGTATTCCATCTTGGAGGCGGCGGAAAGGGGTGAGAGTGATCTTTCCATCAAAGTTTTGCATGAAGCGGCCTTGGAAGAAGAGGCGTTGCAAAAATTGGTTCAAACCTATGCCAATCCACGTTATAAAGAAGGTTATCAAAAAGGCATTCATGATTTTGATGCCACCCAACTATTAAAACAGTTATTACCCACACTAGAGTCTGCAGACTTACTTAAGTTTAACCCAACGGCTCGTGCTTTGGCGCGAATTTTTTGGGCGAATGTGGCTCATCAAGTGAAGCCTCGGGCACGAGTGCACCATTCAGAAGGCGAGTTGGCCACAGAACAGGCAGCATTATCGTTTGATACTTGGCCGGAAAGGGCGCGATCGGCCTCTCATATGCAGCAGCATTTTTCCAGTGTGAATGCTCGACAATTACTGTCTCAAGAAGTGGCAACAGCAATTACCGCATTTGTTGAGCAACATGGCATGCCGTTTGTGGCCTTGGATATCGAGCAGGCGGCGGATTATTTAGTGGCGGAGCTATCCACAGAAAAATTGGAATTTATTCAATCCGCAAAAGCGCAAACGCTCAGTGATGAGTTACGCCACTCTATGGATGACAATACTTGGCGTCAATTTCAAGCCGCTTTAGAAAAAATGAAAGGTTGGCCAGGTGAGCGTTGGAAGCTTACTCATGCCTGGTTTGTTGCTTTGGTGGAAAGTAAGCAGCTCACTCAATTAGAGCGATACATTCCCGAAGCAACGGCGCTTATTAATGCGGAGTCTCGTTTAAGTTATCGAACCACTCAAGTGGATACCGAACTGGTTGTGAATGGATTAATGGGTGAGCATGTTCGTATCCAAAATCGAACGCTTCAGTTTTCTCTAGATGAATTTTTGCAGCGGTTAAGCCATCATCAATCCGTAGTGATACCCACTTATCATCGTTATCTAGAACTTCGACAAGAGGTGATTCACTCAGAGCGCGAGAATCTTCGTTTAGAAGAATTTAAACCGCGCCCACTCAGCTCGTTTGTTCGTAACCGCTTAATTAATGAATCCTACTTGCCTATCATTGGTGACAACTTGGCCAAGCAAATGGGAACGGTGGGTGAAGATAAGCGTACAGACTTAATGGGTTTGTTGATGATGATATCGCCACCGGGTTACGGTAAAACCACATTAATGGAGTATGTGGCCAGTCGTCTCGGATTAATTTTTATGAAAATTAATTGCCCTTCCATCGGTCATGATGTTATTTCGCTCGACCCAGAGCAAGCCAATAACGCGACGGCCAGGCAAGAGCTGATTAAACTAAACTTGGCGTTAGAAATGGGCAATAACGTCATGTTGTACTTGGATGATATTCAGCATACTAATCCTGAATTTTTACAAAAATTCATTTCGTTGTGTGACGGTACTCGACGAGTAGATGGTATTTGGAAAGGAAAATCAAAAACCTATGATATGCGTGGGCGAAAATTCTGTGTTGTCATGGCGGGTAACCCTTACACAGAAACCGGTGAAGCGTTTAAAATACCCGATATGTTAGCCAACCGTGCTGATATTTATAATTTGGGGGATATTCTCGGGGGGATGGAAGAACAATTTGCATTGAGTTACATCGAGAATGCGTTAACGTCAAACCCAGTACTTGCGCCACTTGCGTTACGAGATATGAATGATGTCTATCGCTTGGTGGAAATGGCACAAGGCAAAAACGTGCCAACAACAGATTTAAAGCATCAATACAGTGGTGCTGAAATTAAAGAAATTATTGATGTCCTGAAAAAGCTTTTCCGTATCCGTGATGTTGTTTTAAAAATTAATCAACAATACATTGCGTCAGCCGCTATGAATGATAAATATCGAACCGAGCCATCATTCAAATTGCAGGGCAGTTATCGCAACATGAATAAAATGACAGAGAAGGTAACGGCTGTCATGAATGAAGACGAACTGTTACAAATGATTGCGGATCATTATTTAGGGGAATCCCAATTGCTTACCACTGGGGCAGAAGATAACTTGCTCAAGTTGGCTGAATTACGCGGTAACATTACCGATGATCAGCAAGCTCGTTGGAATGCGATTAAAGCAGATTTCTTAAGAAATAAGGCCATGGGAGGCGATGGTGCAGATGGCGCCACTCGTGTAACGGCACAATTGAATGATATTGTCGGTGCGGTATCAAACATTACCGAAGCATTACAGGCCCAAGCGGAGTTAAGCAAAAATCAGCACACGGATCGCTTGAAGTTAGAGCTGAAGCTCCAGGAGCGTCAAGAGAAATTACAAGCGCGACAAGAGCAATCAGATCAAGAACGCATTCAACAACGCACTCAACAACAAGAAGCGAAATTGACATCACAGGAAACAGATGCTAATCACACCACCACACAGGTTTTAACCGCATTAACAAAAATTGCACATTCTTTGGAAAAATCCAAGCCCGAAATCAATGTGGTAAATCAGCCCGTGCCCGGCTTAGATAAAATTTTAACCGTATTAGCCGATACCATCGAGAACAGTATTTTCCCGCTGGTACGCTCTATGGATAAAAAACTTGAAATTGATTTGGGTACTCATGATCGTATGAAAGATATTTCACAACAATTGCGTCAGCTCAAGGTGTTAGGGGCTGATGTGACCACCAAAAACACACAGTGATCTTGCACGAAAAACGATTAACTCTCCGATAAGAGGAAACAAGAAATGGAAAGTAGAGACTATTTAGAAATTACTTTTAGATCCATTAATTGCTTCGCCGATGATGGCAAGTTGGACGTTAAAGAATTGGATTCGTTGGTATGTATTGCACTACGAGATGGTGTGGTCGATGAAAATGAAAAGAGGGTACTGCGTAATATCATTGAACGTTTATCGCCACAAGAATTAACGATAGAAATGCAAGCGAAAATTACCGAATTGAAAGAGCAATTTGATATCTAAACCCCATTGTTTCTATCCATATATTCACAATCGATTGGTCATGCTGATTAATTGATTGTGAACTCTTGATCGTCATTTTCTCTTAACTCATGCTTCATAAAAGTATGACCCTCTCTCGTTATTCTTGACTTGCTTTTTGAAACTACTGTCCGTTCGTCGATTATTAAAAATCGATTCAGCGAATGGCGATATAAAAATGGTGAGTTAACAAAATCAACTGCGGAGGCGCTTAATTGCGAAGCCTGTTATGAGGATACCATCTTGTCATTTGTCGTCTAAATATTTATTTTTAGGAGTATTGTTGATTTTATCTGGTTGTAATATTGATGTGATCGTAGAGGGAAAAGGTACGGTTATTTCTGATCCTGATTACATTCAGTGCAGAAGTGATTCTGGAGTATGTCGTGTAGAAGATTATCAAGACCTTGATTTGGATATCGAAGACTCTATTGTCACATTCCGAGCGATTGCCGATGAGGGTTATGTACTCGATCGTTGGTCGGGTGACTGCGATCAAACGATTGCTAATAAGTGTCGCGTCGTTTTAGGGGATGACGTGGAAGTAAATGCATATTTTCGTCCAATTCCTTTTGCAGAGGGTGATGGAAATACTAACAAATCAGTGCGTTTTATTGCATTGGGGGATACAGGTGAAGGCAATCGAAAACAATATCAGGTTGGCACTGCCATCAAAGCATGGTGTGATGCCAATGGTTGTGATTTTGCATTGGGGTTAGGTGATAACTTTTACGATGGTACGCCTACTCATATTTACGATGAACAGTTTGATACGAAGTTTGAGTTGCCTTACCAAGCCCTTAATTTTCCTTTTTACGTGGTGCTAGGCAATCACGATACTGGCCGTTTTGATGATGGTGATGGCGGTAATCAGGCACTGGGCAATGTACAGGTTCAGTATCATTATCGTTCTGATCGTCTTACTGAAAAATGGCAGATGCCTAGCCGTTATTATACGGTATTGCCTCAAGGCGATAGTGAAAGCCCATTGGTTCAATTATTCGCGTTAGATTCTGCGCCATTTGTTGGAATTATTGATCCAAATAATGAATACAATCCAGAGCGTTATGCGAGTGGTCAAGGTGCATGGTTTCGCAGTGTCGTAGATAATAGTCAAGCGGATTGGAAAATTGCTTTTACGCATCACCCTTATGTGTCTAATGGTCGTCATGGGAATGCAAGAAATTATGATCGAACCATTCCAGGTGGGGCATTGTTAGACAAAGTCAGCGGAAAGATTTTTAAAGACTTTATGGATGATTATGTGTGTAATCGGGTGGATATACTGTTTTCTGGCCATGACCATAATTTGCAGGCCCTAAAGCCTGTGGCAGAATGTGGTTTAACAGAATTTGTGGTTTCTGGTGCGGGTGCTAAAGCGAATGGATTAGAACGCCCGAATGACAATGCGGTTTATTTTCAACATGAACGCATAGAAGGGTTTATGTATGTAATTATCAGAGGTAATACACTGACTTTGCAATCCATCGGGGTGGATATTGATACCGCGTTGCCAAGGGTGTTGGCCACCACAACGATAAAGCGCAAAATATTGCCTAATTAAAGCACGGCCTAATCATTCTGTTTTTCACAAAAAATCACCGGAATAGCTTAGGCTATTCCGGTTGATGCATTTTTTTGACGAAAATAACCTTAATCAATGAAATTTATCGGGTATTCCCCTGTCTATGGCCAGTGTGAAAATTCTTTTTCTTATATTTAGATGACAGATTATATTAGATGAGAGGTGATATGTTTCGTTCGTTAATACTGTCTGTTTTTGTAATGTTATCCATTTCGATGACGTCTATTTCTGTATTTGCGGTAGAGGTCGGCCTCGATGCTTCGAGTCAGCTCATGCTTGAAAAGCAGCGTATTGCACGGGCAGCGTTAGATTATATTGAATCACAGCACTCGAGCAATTCATTGCAAATGCAGCGATCATTGGATGAAAAGCTTGCCAAGCGTACTTATTGGCAGGATAAAGAAGATAACGAATTTGTGATGGAGACCGACCGTAATATCATGTTAGAGATTGCTAAATCTTATAATGCAAACGGTGACAAGTTTCCAAAAATACCGAAGAAGCAGGTGACGGTATTGGACGTAGAAGGGCGTGTGGCCTCAGTGAAGTTAGAGGCCGATGACTGGATTGATTATATGCATTTGTATAAAAATGCTGATGGGGATTGGAAAATTATCAATGTGTTGTGGCAGTTTAAGGATCAATCCAAGCATAGTGATAAAAAACAAACGAATTAAACTGTTTGTTTTTCTGCCGGAGCAATAAAACTAAAACCCGATGGGTATTCATGAAGCCCGTCGAAATCCCCTTTTCCAAGTTCCACGCCATTCGCTCTAGCGATTGCGTAGACCATGCTAATATGGAAGTAAAAATTTGGCAGAATGTAGAGGTGAATAAATTCGGGTTCCGGTAATTTTATTTCTCGATTACCAGCATTTTCTGAGTGAAACTTGTGCTGATTTAAACATTCAATATCCGGCAGTTCGGTTAAATGTTGGGCAGCATCATTTATATGATAGAGTACATCAGTTTTAGAGAAACCAGGTACGCTCTCATGTGGGATAGAACGATTGACCACTGGGCAATATCCGCGCAGAGCAAAATTAGCGGCCACCTTGCCATGCACACCAAGAGGTAGCATTTTCTCATCCAGCGATTTAGAGAATAAACCCTCTGGTGTTTTCTTTAAAATCCCTTTTAATTGATCTAGGTATTTTAATAGATTTTTTTTTAGATTCATATTTTCTCCTCTTAACAATTTTTTCTTTTTATAAGGCATAGAACCAATGAATTCCTGTGTAAATGCAGCTTAAACACAGTATCGATTTTTTTGTAGTTGAGCCACCTCTTAAAGTTGGAGTATTCTAAGGATTATTGAAAATAAGAATGCATAATGAGTGATTTATTTTGTTTAGAATACCAAAGCAGAGAAATAAAAAGGAATGTACTAACCATAAAGTCAAATGGATCATCCTTGCGCTATGTGCAATAAGCGTGCAAGCAAGCGCGCTGGATTGTGTTATTTTACTGCATGGTTTGGCTAAAAGTGAGCGAGACATGGCCAAACTGGAAAAGGTATTGGCCGCCGAACAACTTCACCCGGTTAATTATAAATACCCATCCCGTTCGGCCCCGATTGAAGTGCTCGCGACAGAAACCATTCCCGCTGCTGTTTCCAAGTGCCCAAAATACGACCAAGTGCATTTTGTTACCCACTCTATGGGCGGCATTTTGGTACGACAATATTTACATGACCACACGCTAGAAAAGCTCGGCCGTGTTGTGATGCTTGGCCCACCCAACCAAGGCAGTGAAGTGGTCGATTCTTATCAACATGTACCCGGCTTTACTCTGTTTGGCGGGCCTGCAGGCTTTCAATTGGGTACGGGTGAGGCAAGCGTGCCCGGCCATTTAGGCCCGGTCAATTTTGAATTGGGTGTTATCGCCGGATCACGAAGTATTAACTTGATTCTTTCTTTATTTTTACCCGGAAAAGACGATGGCAAGGTCACCATCGAGAGTACAAAAGTGGAAGGCATGACCGATCACATTACCCTACCGGTGACTCACCCATTCATGATGAAGAATAAAAAAGTCATCCAGCAAGTGTTGCAGTTTTTAGAGCACGGAGCGTTTCAATCACCAGAAACGACTGAGGCTCAGCCCCCCGCAAAAACGTAACCTTCTTCCAACAAACACATCAACACAAAAAGCATATCACGCTGTGGCGCAAAATTTTTCATTCAATGACACGCTTTTACCCGAATAATGATGAGTGTTATATTATAACAATAACGTCAATACTGAATAATTTTTAGACGTTTTTAGCGTTTGAGCAACCGAAATAGCAATTTAATTAAGTAGCTATCTAATTAGCAGTAGCCATCTAATGTAAGTGGCTATCTAAGATTAAGTACCTACCCGGTCAGACTTCAGGTAGCTCAACTACGTGAATGAAATGAAGAGTCCCCACAAGGGCATATAGCCGGCATCAGGCAAAAACGCTTTTTTACTGGCCTCAACAAACCTAACAATAGAGAGAAACGGTAATGCTTAAATACGCAAACCCATTTCGAACCTCACTCCTCGCCCTTACCATGGCGATTTCCTTAGCAGGGTGCTCCCAGAAACAAGAATCGGAAAGTACAGCAGAACAGTCCGTCACCAAGAGCGATTCACACTCCATTGACGACGGCCAAGCATCAACACAGACTAATCCGTTTTTTTCAGAATACCAAACGCCTTTTCAAATCCCGCCCTTCGATAAAATCCACAATGAACACTATATGCCGGCCTTCGAGCAAGGCATGACAGATCATCTTGCAGAAATCGAGGCCATTACCAGCAACCCCGACGCGCCCACCTTCGAAAATACCCTAGAAGCCCTAGAGCGAAGCGGTAAATTGCTCACGAAATCGCTACGCGTGTTTTTTAACCTGGCTAGTTCCGATACCAACCCCGAAATACAAAAAATTCAGCGTGAAATCAGCCCGGTTTTGGCCGCGCATCAAGACAAGATCAACCTCAACCCAGATTTATTTAAACGCGTAGAAGCGATCTGGAAGGTTCGAGACACACTGGAACTGAATGAAGAACAACTAAAATTACTTGATGACCAATATAAAGACTTTGTTCGCAATGGCGCATTGCTCGATAAAACACAAAAAGAAAAGCTCACTGCCATTAATGCCGAGCTGTCTACTTTAGCAACCTCATTTGGGCAAAACTTGTTAGCAGAAACCAACGGGTTTGAGTTGATTCTCGATAAAAACCAATTAAACGGACTTGCCGAAGGCACCATTAGCGCAGCAGCGAATACCGCAAAGCAAAAAATGGAAAAAGTGGAATCAGAAGAAGAGAAAGCGCGCTACCAAGACAAATACGTTTTCACTCCGCACCGCAGCAGCATGTACCCCTTTTTAACCGAATCTACCGAGCGAGACTTAAGAAAACAGTTGTATTCGGCCTACATCAATCGTGGTAGTAATAATAACGAAACCGATAATAACGCTATTGTTGCGAAGATTGCGAAATTACGGGCGCAACGGGCGCAAATACTCGGTTACGATAGCCATGCCGATTTTCAGCTAGAAGAACGGATGCTAAAAACACCCGCCGAAGTGTATGCCTTGTTAATGAAACTCTGGAAACCGGCATTGGCCAGAGCAAAAGTTGAAGTCGCCGACATGCAAGCCATGGTTAAAACCGAAGGCCATGATTTCAAACTCGAAGCGTGGGATTGGTGGCACTATTCCGAAAAAGTCCGTAAAGCCAAATACGACATAGATGAAACCTCATTAAAACCGTATTTAACCTTAGATAATGTTCTTCAAGGCGCTTTCCAAACCTCCGAAAAATTATGGGGGCTGAGCTTTACCGAATTGTTTGATATTGATGTCTATCATCCCGATGTGCGTGTATGGGAAGTCAAAGACAAAGACGGTAGCCACCTGGGTATTTTTATGGGTGACTTCTTTACCCGCTCCACCAAACGTGGCGGCGCTTGGATGAGCAATTTTAAAGGCCAGTCGAATTTAGACGGAAGAGAACGTCCGGTGGTTGTCAATGTATTAAACATTTCTCCACCCGTTGGCGACGCTCCCGCGCTTCTCACTTTCGAAAATGTAATTACGCTCTTCCACGAATTTGGCCATGGGCTCCACGGGTTACTCACCAACACCACCTATAGCAGTCTTTCTGGCATCTCCGGGCCTCGTGATTTCACAGAATTTCCTGCGCAAATTTATGAGCACTGGGCGAAAGAGCCTGAGGTGTTAAAAACCTTTGCCAAGCATTATCAAACCGGTGAAGTAATCCCAGATGAATTAATTGATAAGCTATTGAAAGCCTCTAAATTTAACCAGGGTTTTGCGAATACAGAATATTTAGCGGCGTCATTGCTGGATATGGACTGGCACACCATTAAAGCCGATGAAGACCTCAAAGACACGAATCGTTTTGAAAAAGCGTCTTTAGAGCGTATTGGGTTAATTGGTGAAATCGCCCCTCGTTATCGCTCTACCTATTTCTCTCATATTTTTGCGGGTGGATATGCCGCAGGCTACTACGGCTATATTCATTCAGCCGTTTTAGATTCCGATGGATTTGCCGCATTTAAAGAGACGGGTGATATCTTTAATCAAGAGCTTGCGCAAAAATACCGCACGAATGTATTAGAAAAAGGCTCTACCGAAGAAGCCATGACGTTATACAAGAAATTTCGTGGACGTGAGCCAAAAATTGATGCGCTGTTAAAAGTTCGCGGGCTAGACAACCCTTCAGAAACCACAAACCAACAAGTCTCGCGCTAGCGAGACCGGTTGTTTTTTAAGGTAGTCGTATCGAATGCCGATAATCTTATTTCAATGGTCTCGATGGCTTCTTGCTGTTGGTTTACTTTTGGTCGCCTGTTTTACCTCCGCTCATCCTCAAGATGACGTCATTATTTCGGATATCGAAATGGGCCCATTACAATTTCAGTCAACTTTAGCAGAAGCCGAGTATCAAGCGGCACTAAAACGACAACAACAGCGAAAGCGAAACGCCATGCCTTGGCAACAGAAGTTTCTTCTTTATACCAAGGCAGGCGTAGAGCATATTATTCCCAAGGGGCTAGACCACATTTTATTTGTACTGGGTCTGTTTTTTTCAACGTTAGCGTTAGCGTCTTTACTCTGGCAGGTATCCGCATTTACCCTTGCGCATTCTCTTACCTTAGTTATGGCGGCCCTTGGCGTTGTTTCTGTACCCGCAAACATTATCGAACCCTTGATTGCGCTGTCTATCGTTTGGGTTGCCATAGAAAATTGCGTTTTTAAGCAAAGTACTCGCTGGCGCCCAATCGTGGTTTTTGCCTTTGGTTTATTGCATGGTTTAGGTTTTGCCTCGGTATTAAGCGAATATGGTTTGCCCAAAAACGATTTTTTGGTATCTCTGCTGGCGTTTAATATTGGGGTAGAAATAGGCCAAATTGCGATTTTGTTGGGGGCCGCTATTTTGGTTTGGCTCATTAAAAATAAGAGCTGGTACCGATTCGCGATTCAAATCCCCGCTTCGGTTTTTATTGCGACGGTGGGAGTGTATTGGTTTGCTGAGCGAACGGTGTTGTAGCAAAACTGAGATGTAATATGAAACTTCCTGCTTAGATACAGAGAAGAAAGTCTCTAAGCAGGAAGTACTATGTCAAAAAAAGATGCCCTAGTTCAGAATACTAAGAATAGGAATCAACCAACTTACCGTACAAGTGCGATCCTCTTCATTTACGGGGTAAGGATTAACATAACAAGGTTGATAAGGATAATCACTCTTCAACACTGAATTCATTCCAATTAATTCTGGTGAATCTATCCCCGGCGATAGAGGTCCAATAAATAAGCTACGAAAGAGCTTTTTTCTTAGCGATTCTTTCCAGGGTAAGAAGCCTTGATCCGTATGGTATACCTGAGGCCCCAAATCAACCCCCTTCTCGTAATCAAATTGATAATGATAAGGAGCGCCTTTGGAGTTTGGCCTTGGAGGCGCATGATCCATCCATTGGTGATTGCCATCAATATTCGTAAAAGCGGTCGCTACTAAGTTGTGTGTTTGAGTTAGTTGACCTGGTGCATTAACGGCATTTTCTAGCACCCTAAGACCATCTTCATCTAAAAGAGCGAGCTTTGCCAAAACAATGGCATTACGGATAGGTGCAAACGCCTCTGGATTGAGCAGGCCATTAGTAACATGCATTTCAGCATTTACTCGTGAAGACATATCAGGAATCATCACAAGATTTTTGATCACTTCACCATATTCCGCCCTAGAAAATTCTGAATTTAAGATTCTGGCATCAATTTTAGTATCTACTAATTCAATCATCTCCTGGACTTCTGGAGGAATAAAGTCTTCAATCTCTTCAGCTACGTACTCTCTCAGCTCTTGAACTAAACGCTCCCTTATATCTCTTTGTAGTTCAAGAATTTCATCTTGGTAATCGGGCAATCCAGGAGGAGATGCATTAGAACTCGCGAGAAACAAGATGTCTTCAATAGCCGTTAAGAGATTACTTAAACTTTCCCTAAATTCGCATGAAGAAACAGTACCATTAATTCCTAACAAAGTACCCATGTGACAATTAAACCAAGTTTCCATTGGTTCTATTGCAGAAACATCCTCAGACGAATCGATTGTATTAAGCATAGATTGGCTTGCGGCAATGGTATAATTCAAGATAGCCTGATCCAAATCATCCCTCCACGCTCTTAAATACGATTGAAAAGCGGAAACATCGCCAGAAGCGTTTTGCGAAAGGTTGATGATAGCATTCAATACATTTTCTGCTTCCGCTTCTGCAATCAGAAGTTGAACTTCTAATTCATTTACATTTTCCAAAGTTTGGGTTTGTTCTTTTATAAGTTCTTCTTCAAGTTTGTGCTTTATATGTAGGGATCTTATGACTTCCTCTTGAAGAACAGCAGCAGCATCACATAAAATAAAATCAGATTCAGTACTAATTCCTGAGTGATTATAGTTAGAATCATATATTGAAATCAAAGAGTTTTCTGTTGCGCTATTAATTGCATTGTAAATTGAATATGTTCTTTTTACATGTGAAGTATTCCCTTCACCACCTATTCGTAATCGTATATTTGCTTGAGTTCCATAAGCATCAATATTGGAGACCCCCCAATCATTAAATTGCCGCAGAAGTTCCCTTTCCCAATCATTTTTTGTTCTAGTTTCTATTTCTAATTTTATTGGTTCTGGGTCATCATCATCAAATAACCCAGCAGGGTCTAACAAATCCTGAAGAGAGTTTATATCCAATAATCCATGAGGATCCAATGAGTCTATAAAAAGATTATTAAGCCTTTCACCAAAAGGAAGACTTCTTATGATGTATTCATGAACACCAATGGGTGCTAAAAAAGCCTCTTCAATCAAAGCGCAAGACTGCTGAGCAACTTTATTTGCTAATTCTACTGCTTCCAATTCAAACTCATAATGCTTGTCTAGCAATTCTTGCTTTGCACTCTGATATGAGTCTAGAGCTTTAGCAACATTGTTAAATCCAAGGGTTCTATATTTTCGTCCATACTCAAGTAGGCGGCTATCAGTCAGTTCTTGCACACCATCTATAACATCTTCGTTTAAAGCATCGACAACTGGCTGAGCGGCGGTAACGATAAAGCTAGCTTCATCAAAACTAAGATCCTCTTCAAACCACTCACTAACCATAATTATGGTTGCGATTGTATCAATTACATGCCAAATATTGTTTTCAGCAATTTCATTAATTGCTTCACGATAGTAATACAGTCCCGCTAAATAACCAGCAAAAGGTGAAGAAGCATATTGCCTTGCAACCTCAGGATTCATAATCAATATATCGTTGATAAACCGAGCATATTCTTCGTCCAATGTAATTTGCTCCACTTCTTGACCTAAATCGAGGCCATCTTTATTCAAAAGCGGGGGCAAATGCTCGGAGATATAGCCTTCTAAAACGAAGTGTCGCCTTTCTACTAATTGCTCCTTATCAAAAAGTGCAAAAATATCTCCAGAGTATTGGTTAACATAGGTATGAGCGAAAACATCAGCGGAAGCATGACCTAGATATCCGTAAGTAAAGGCTTTAGCCGTATCACTGTAGTCTTGATTTTCTAGCAAATACTCCATCCAGTCATTGGTTTGCCAATAATTTTTGTTTTCGTTTCCTGGGTGAACCAAGGTTTGACCCACTACCACATCCGGCGTCGCATCCGGGCCGATATTACCCATTAAAAAATCAGACTGGTTAGTCAAAATAGCATTGACAACACTTTCATCAACAGGAAGTTTAATGGTTCGATTATCCAATTGAATCTGTATCATTCCGTCATCGGCAATATCATTAATGACCTGCTGACCAATCCAGACGTGTGTGTCAATCTTAAATGCGTGAACCTGGCAAGATATTGCACAAATTGCAGAAGCAAATAAAGTAGAAAATTTATTCTTCACCGCGAAGTATCACTCCATGTTAGGTTTATAATAATTAATTTTTTTAATAACAAAAAAACAGAATCAAAACTCATTGAATTCTGAAATGTTAAATAGGTATAAATAGAGGTTTACAGAGAATTTATGCTCTCTCCCTAGAGCTTTTTTGTGTTCACTCAAAGGACTGATCGGTCAAATTCTATTAGTTATCCTTATGTTAAGAGATGTAAATATATTATAGATAATGGGAGATGAAAATTACATTAGTGGCGCATATTATAACATGAGAAATATTTTAAATCTGCTTTCATATTGAGAATTAACAGGAGAGGGGTGTTAAAAAAACGATGTTAATTAATAGGCTTAATATTTATTTTTTGGCTTATTAGTGTGAGCAATACCACTACTTAATGCCACAGTAGCGGTATTGGCCATTCTTACTTCGCCTTACCCTGATTCGCCACCGCACTCATGGCGGCTTCCAAATCGGCTTCGTCGGCCAGGTAATAATTTTTAATCGGCTTTAAGTTTTCATCCAATTCGTACACCAATGGTGTGGCGGTTGGGATGTTCACTTTCATGATTTCTTCGTCGGTTAAATTATCGAGGTATTTCACCAACGCACGCAATGAATTACCGTGTGCCGCAATCATTAAGCGTTTACCCGCTTTAATTTCTGGCACGATATACTCTTCGTAATATGGCACCACACGCTCAACGGTATCGGCCAAACATTCGGTGACCGGGACTTCGTTTTCATCTAAGTCGGCGTAACGTGGGTCTTTACCTGGGTAGCGCTCGTCGGTTTTTTCCAGTGCAGGCGGTGGCGTGTCGTAACTGCGACGCCAGACCAATACTTGCTCTTCTCCGTGCTTTTCTGCGGTTTCAGCTTTGTTTAAGCCTTGCAACGCACCGTAGTGACGCTCATTGAGCTTCCAGGAATTAATCACAGGGAGGTAACAGGCGTCTAATTCAGACATGATGGACCACGCGGTTTTGATGGCGCGAGTCAGTACTGAGGTATACACCTTGTCGAAGACAAAACCTTCGGCCTTTAAGCGTTGGCCTGCGGCGATGGCTTCTTGTTCACCCTTTTCAGACAATTGTACGTCTTTCCAGCCGGTAAAGCGGTTTTCACGGTTCCACACACTTTCTCCGTGACGCACTAATACGAGTTTATACATGGTTTCTCCTAATTCCCAGATCAGTGGAATCGCCGATTATACACAACCCTTATGAACATGCTTGGGCTGTACCGCCTAAATTAGGCCGATAGATTAATTCGGAGGCTCGATATTGTTCATAAAGATGTCGTTCATAAATGGTTGTTAGAGAAATTATCATTAGCGTAGAGTTTTACAAAAGAATACTCTTCCAACTCACCCATGTCTGGGTGAGAGGTGGCTCGATGCTCGGCAATGCGGGCGTACCTTTGATGATTGAAATTCTTTACTCTCGAATCGGCGATGCAAATCGCTTCCCCCCACTGGGAAAAGGCGTCTAGCAGTGGAAAATTATCGGGGTCGTATAACACGTCTGCGGCGAAGAGCACATCGGCTTTGGGCTGATTATTCGGCCACTGAATGTGGTTGATGTTTTGTGCGACGATGATGTCGACGTTATTTAATTCGGCATTGGCAGCGGCAGATAAACAGGCGCCATGATCTAAATCGCAGGCAATGGCATTTGCCGCACCGGCCATAGCGGCTGCAATAGCAACTACGGCAGACCCGCAACCAAAATCCACCACGGTTTTTCCTTTCACCCAATGGGGGTTGGCGAGAATTTGTGCGGCTAAGACTTGGCCACTGGCCCAACAAAAACTCCAGTAAGCGGGCTCGTCAAAAACGGCGGCCACAACGGATTCTGGTAAGCGTGTTTGAAAAAGAGAAGGGTCGACTAGCCACAATTGAATATCGGGCGTCAGCGGTAAAGGGGTGGCAATAAGTTGCGCGTTCGGGACCGTGGTTTGCAGATGATTTAAGAGTGCATTAGGCACCGATAAAACACGCGAACTCATAAAGACTCCTCGGAAACAAAGTAAAAAAAGCGTTTCATTATGCCGGAATTCTTGAGTGTCGCGTGTGTGAAAATGGATTCGCGCTCGTCTATTTTTGACTCTGCCTTTTCGTCTACTCCACTTCTTCGTGTTTAGTAATTTGGGCGTGTCGGTTGGAAGAGGTGTGTTCTGCAATAATACTGTGGATTGCATCAATGCCCTTGCCGGAGCCCAGCATGATGCCCAGCCAGCGGGTGTCTTCAAAACTCTCTAGAGCAATTTTGACGGTCATGGTTAGGGGCACCGATAACAGCATTCCCACCGGGCCGAGAATCCAGCCCCAAAACACCAATGATAAAAACACCACAAGGGCGGATAAATCCAACCCCTTGCCCATCACACGAGGCTCAATACCGTTACCCACAATGCCATTCACCAGCACAAAGCCCACAGCCGTAATGAGTGCATCACCCGGCCCCAATTGCACCAGCGATAATAAAACCGCCGGAATTGCGGCCAAAATCGAGCCGAGTGTGGGCACAAAGTTCAGTAAGAAAGCGAGCAAACCCCACAGCGCGGGGTAATCTACCCCTTGAATCCACAACCAAATCAATACGGTAAAGCCTGTGAGAAAACTCATGCCGGTTTTGATGGCCATGTAGCGGTTTACCGCTGAAGTAAAGCGCTCTACTGCTTTTAAGGTGCTGTCGGCATCCAATGAGGCGGCGCGATATTTATCACTAAAGCGTACTTCTTCCGCCAGAATAAACACCACCGTGAGCAAAATCAGAAAGGCATTGGTCATTACATTGCCGAGGGAAGCCAGCGTATTGCCCGCAAAGGCAAGGGCGGCACTGGGGTTAAAATTTTCTCGCCAATGCTGAGGATCTATGTTGATACCGAACTGGCTTAAAAAAGCAAAACCACTGGCGCTGAATTCATGTAAGCGCTCTTGATATTCCGGTAGGCTCTCGCGGAAACTGCTGATGGAAGAGCCCACTACGGCACCAATCACCATACCCGATACCACAATAACGGCGATGATGATCAAAATGGCCAACCAATTCGGTACGCCTTTACGGTTCATCCACGAGAGAGGGGGTGAACAAATCACCGCAATAAACAACGACAAAAAGAACGGCACCAATAAGGATTCAGCCGTTTTCATGCCGGCAACCACCACCACAAAGGCGGCAGTGACCAACAAAAATCGGCTAATGGGGGATAGTTCAACAGTCATTGCGCCTCACTCCGGTAATCCGTATCAAAGGTGGTATTAAACAATAGAAATGAATAAGGGTAGGTTTTTTGCCACGAACTGGCGTAAGGATCAAGAGCGCGCATGGCGTTGATGATAATTTTTCAGCTCATCATGCAATGCTCGAATTTCTTCAATGCCATTACTGGTGAATAAATAGGGGGGGCGGACATCACCGATGTATTCACGTTCTTCGATCTCCATGCAGCGTTCGCGGATGCTTTCCAAATAGTCGTTGTCTCGTATTTGATAGGCAGTAAATACACTCCAATCGTTCTCGGTAGCTTGTCCGGTAATCACCAGTTCTAGAATGCGTTCAATGTCTTTGCCAATAACGTGGTAGCGTGGCGTGCGAACGTGCAATAGCAACCACAATACAGAGCCAAAAATGATCACAGTTAACAGAGCAGTCAACACCCATTGCATGATTTTATGTCCTGTTTATCCCCTGTGGATTGGTCTGTAGGTATGACGACTAAAATACACCGGCATCCATCCCGGCGGCCATGGTGAGCCCCAGGGTTTGGCATTGTTCGAGAAATTCGGGTTGCCAATCGCCCCGACAGACCAAAGGTGCTTGCACTGAGTTCCAGCGTAACCCAGTTAAGATCGTCTTTAAAGCACGCTGAGTGCCCGTACCATCATGACCAGCTCGAATATAGAGACTGCATGGAAGCCCCTGTTTTTCTTCTAGGCACGGGTAATAAATACGGTCAAAGAAGTCTTTCAGTGCACCGCTCATATACCCTAGGTTTTCTGTGGTGCCCAGTATAATACCATCACAACGCAGCACGTCTTCAGGGGTGGCCTCCAGTGGGGGTATCCATTGAGTGGTGATGCTATCGATATCCTCATGCTGCGCACCCTTTAATACGGCCTGCACCATCGAGTGCGTATTGGCAGAGGGGGCATGGGCCACGACTAACAGTGATTTCATAACCAAAAAAGATTCCAGGTTGGCTCGATTTTCAGAGTCAGTTGAGCATCACAGGTTCGGCTGAATGCTGTCATCATATTCACAACATCCGTACAATCAGTGAGACTTTACATTAGAGTTATCGATTTTATCCATCGTCGTTCAGTACGCTGCCACAAGTCTAGAATGATATTATCCAGATCTTATTTTTACGCCACAATGATTGCTTTATAACCCGTTATTCTTTCGTTATAGCTAGGGGTGCGCATCGCAATGCCATTTGCTGATGCAGAAACAATCGTACACAGTTTGTGGTGTGTTTGCAGAATGGCCAAGTGGAGAGAAGAGTAATGAGTGCAGTGTCACTAAGTGAAGCGCAGTTAAACGACATTAATGGGGAGTTACGCAATAGCCACCCAGACGACATTATTCGTTGGGCGCTGTCGTTACAGAAAAAAACCATCGTTACCACTAACTTTGGCCCCTTTGAGGCCGCCATTTTAAATATGGTTGCCCAGCAAGCACCAGACATGCCGGTTGTGTGTGTTGATCACGGTTACAATACCGATGCTACCTATCAATTTGCTCAATCCATTACTGAGCGCTTAAAACTGAAAGTGGATTACTTTACCCCTAAAGTAACGGCAAAGCGTCGTGCAGTGGCCATGGGCGGAATTCCCAGTATCGACGATGAAGCCGCTCATGATGCCTTCACACAGGAAGTCAAATTAGAGCCGTTTTCTCGTGCCATGAATACGTATCAGCCCGAAGTATGGTTAACGGCTATTCGTAAAGAACAAACCCCATTCCGTGATTCATTGGATATCGTCACCGTCGACCCGAAAACTCAAGTCATTAAAGTTGCACCGTTATTTTATTGGACGGAATTAGATTTAGAGGAATACATGTACACCAACGATCTTCCTAATGAAGAAGATTATTACGATCCAACAAAAGTATTAAAAAATCGCGAGTGTGGTTTGCACATTGGTAAGTAGGAATACAAGTCAGTTAAATCAACTATTGTTCGAATAAAAATTCAAGGCACTTTCCTGAGCTGTATAGATATTTGAATTAATTTAAATGCACAAGGATGTACATTTAAACCTTCCTTTCTTTTTTGTCGATAATTTGCTGTATACCATTTCTTCCTTCGACTGTTTTCTCCGTTTTATTTTATTCCCAATGAATGTTGTTCTCCTTTAGTCATGTATAGCTTTGTCAACCAGTTGATGGTGGCGCATTTTGCGCGCAGTAAAGTGTGAGTGTAATTAATGTTAGTGTTAGATTATCCATTGGCGTTTTAAAAACTTTACCTTTCTTATCTTTTTTTAGACGACAGACTGTGTAAGCAATTGGCCACCTAAAAAAAGTGCATCCACCTTGTTTTACATCTGTGGCGCGTTTTTCATTTTATTGCTTCTTTCTGTTATACACTATTGCTACACTTAATTTTTATGTGTTCAACATTGGCAGTGTGGCCGACGATACACCACTATGCGTTTTGGCCATCGCGTCTAACGTAACAGGAATGAACAAGGAGCTCACATGAGCAAGAACAAGAAGTTTAAAGGGTACAAAAAAATTCTCGGTGGTAACGGCACCCGTGCCGTGCATATTATTGATAGTAAAGTAAGGCTATGGCAGAACATTAAAGAAGATTCCAAGGGCAATACCCCTATTTATACCGCTGTTTCTTTACTGCGCATTATTCATAACCTGCAAGCGGCCACTGCCCAAGAAAAAACCTCTCGTCATGGCTGGTTTAATCGCGCTTACAAATACCAAGATCAAGGTTTCAAGATACAATACAATATTCAGGGCACCTCTAAAAATAGCCCAACTTTGATATAATCTCACTGTTCAAAAATTTCAAGAGTTTCCTTCTATGTCTCAGCCCGGCTTTTTTGATTTAGATGACAGGTATCGCAAGTTAGATGAAAAAGATCCATTAGTTCATCTCAACAAACTGATATTTTGGGAAGCCTTTCGTCCGACCTTAAAGGAAATACGAAAGTCAAACCGAAAAAGCAATGCGGGTCGTAAAGCCTATGACGAGCTTCTGATGTTCAAAGTACTCGTACTTCAGCACTTATACAATGTATCCGATGATCAGATAGAGTACCAAATACGGGACCGCTATTC
>NZ_JAJQVM010000031.1 GCF_021234875.1 Marinibactrum halimedae
GCCAATGGGCTCAACCCTTACGAATATTTGCAGAACATTTTTAAAGAACTGCCCAATGCCAATGATGTTGAGCAGGTGGAGGCTTTGTTGCCTTGGAATATCAAGGTGTAATTGGTTTGGCGTTTACAAACTTTTTATGGGACTCGGTTTCCTTCGGGAGAGTGGTCGCTATTGATCTCGATACACATGAAACCGAAGTGATTGCCAGTGGCGTGGGCATTTATTACCATTTAGTGGATATTCCTGATGTTGGACCAGCCTTCAGTTTGTTGAAGTTTGGCCCTGCGTTAAGCTACCCGTTTTTGTCGCCAAATTGGGGAGTGGGTATTCAATCTACCGGTACGTATGCGAAGCGTAAGATGAATAAACGAGCGATTTTCCCGCCGTATTCCGTTGGGTTTATGGCTTATCAGTATTAGTCTTATTTTGGGAGCTGAAGATGTTGGTTAGAACATATTTTGCGTAATGGAATTTAGGCTATAAAAAAGGGGCAATTTCACCCCTTTTTTATTCTGGTTTTACCATTGGCGCATTAATAATAAGAGCCACGATAAGGTTCTTGATGTTCATACAATGAAAGCCTTTCTGTTACAAGAGGGATTTCCCAATTCTGTTTTTTAGCTATCTTTAATGCTTTTTTCTGCCATTTGATGGCTTTTTGAAATTACCGAGTTCTGCATAAGTTGCGGCCTTTGTTTCGGCGATACGTAGATCATCGTAAAAATATTCAGATTTTTCGTTAAGAAGTTCTAAGGCTTCTTCGCCATTTCTCAGCCCGTCTAGTGGAGAGGTGGCCAGCTCCCACGCCAGGAGTAACTTTGCTGAATAATGACCAGATTGAGCCGCATTACGAAGCCACCCTAATGCCGTAGTGGATTTCCTTGTAACCTCATCATCACTAAGGAGAGATGATTGGGCAAGGCTTTTTTGGGCAGGCGCAAAACCACTGACGGCCGCTGCAGTAATCCATTTGTTGCCACTGATTGTATCTACTTTGCATCCACGCCCCCCTATCATATTCTTGCCTAATTGGTGTTGGGCATGTGGAAGGCCTTGTTGAGCGGACTGAAGCAGCCAGTGGTTCATGTTTTTATATTCTAAATCGACGTCTTTTAAGTAACCTCTAAATCTGCGAGCAGAAAACATCTCTTCGGCATATCGATATTGTGCAATAGCGTCACCTGACTGAGCAGAACTTTTCAGGTCATTTAAATTGGAGATGAGTTTGTTTTTAAAGTTGCTATTGATTTCGGCGCCACTAATTACAAAAGTACTAATGAATGGGTGTCCGTATATGGGCTTTTGATTTTGAGTAGGTTTGAATAAGCTTTTTTGTAAAGCTCGTATGCTTTCTCTAGTAAAGTTTCTTGAGAAAGCTTGCTTAACTTCTATTTCACGCGGATATCCTTCAGGTGAAATGGTAATCTCTACGACCGTATACCCCATATGGCCTTCTTTAAGTTCTTTTTTGGGGTATTCTGGTATCACTTTTTTTATTGGTCGATGCTCAGGTCGTGACTCTTTGTCTGTAAGAGGTTTGGGTATTAATGCGCTATTGATACCCTTAATGCTATAAAGCGGATTGAGCTCAGTATACAAAGACTCAGCCAGTTGTTTTTGCTGAGTGCTCAAATGATTGAACACAATGGCTATTCGTTTATCTTCATTTTTTACACCTTCGTTAGCAATACGCATTAACACATAAGCTCTAACAGGGTCTTGCTCTACGCCTTCACCTCGAAAATACATAATGCCTAAATTGAATAAAGACGCTCGATCTCCAATGGCGGCGAGTGCTTCAAAGGCCGTTTTGGCTTCTTTGTAGTTTCCTGCTTGGTAGAGGGACAACGCCTTATTAAAATTAGCGTGTGCGGAAGAAACGAAGATAATGTGTATAAGTAGTATGATTATTAGCTTAAAAGGCTGTGATTTGAATGGTTTTTTCATTGCGAGTACATAACAGGTGGTGAGTTGAATTTAAGACTAATCTAATGCCACTTTTTATCGCACCGCCTCTATAAGCTAGGAGAGGCTAGAGTAGAGAAATACTGCCACTTTGGGGTGGTGCTACTATAAATGATGATTAGTTGTTGTCTTGTATTTTAAGTCAAAATTTAACCCTTAAAATTTACGATAAAGTTTTATTGATCCAAATATGAGGGCCAATATCTTCAATATTGAAAATAGTGTTGTCCAGATCATATCCACACTTTTTGTAAAAATCTTGCGCAACTGTTCGAGCATTTGCCCACAAATATTCCGCGCCAAATTGACGAGCATGGTGTTCGGCTGCTTGTAATAACTTTCTACCTAAACCTAAATGCCGGTATTCTGGATCGGTTGCCATGGCACGTATTCGAAAACAACGTGTTGAGCTAATTTTTTCATGTTCCTGGGAAAAAATAGAAACAATGCCGATAACATTGTTGTTGAGTAATGCCCCAAAGTGAAAGGTTGTAGGCTCATCATCACCGGGGAAAACACATTCCGATTCTGGTTGCCCAGGCCGAAGAACGGTGCTGCGTAATGAGAGTGTTTCGTATGCCTCAATCCGGCGTATTTCAACGGTTTCTTTTTGGTTGTTTTCTTTATGATTGTTTTGCTCCGATTCGTTAAGAGATACGCTTGTGTTGTCAGTTGAGGAAATCATTTTAAAGCTTTTCCTTACGTTACATTATAAAGGTGAAGGCGATGGTTTCATTGCTTGAGCAATTATTTCGCTAAGATTTTGTATTAACTGTCGTTGCTGTGTTACTGCAAATTTAAAGCCGGTGCTTTCCAGTATTTCAGTTTCATTAAATGGAATACGTACAGTATGTTGCCCGTTATCTATCCAAAAAGTGCCGGTTAAAATGACTTCTCCGCTATCAGTGGCGCTGAAATGATCGATTTTTACAGTCAGAATGGTGGAGGCCTCTAGTGCATCTGGCTCATTGGGTAACACCAGTAACGCACTCTTTGACTTTGCTAAATCGTGTTGTAATGCTCTTGCCAGGCCAACTTTGATGGGCTCTCCCCAAAGGTGCTGGTTCGCGTAATAGATTTTGTGGTTAGCTTCTAGAATAGAAAGCTCGTTTTGCTCCAAATAATTGGCAATGGTGAGATTTTTTAATAATACCCGAGGCAATTCTGTTGTGTTATGTGCATCATGAGAGTGAATGACAGAATGTGCCTGAGTGTTGTAACCCGTATCCAGCAAATAGTATTCAATGGGTATGGGCGCACTTGAGCAGGCGGCCAGTATTGTCGTTATCAACAGTGCGCCTAAAAGTGTAATCGGTGATTGGCTTGTACTGTGTTTGTTATTTTGTTTCACGTCGAAATCCATAGGTTGTTTTACTTGTTTTTATGGTTTTGTTGTTATGGTTTGGTTTTTATGGTTTTAGTTGTTATGGCTTTAGCGGTGATGCTTGTGGTTGACGGTCTTCCCCTTTTCGCCCTGTAAAGACCAGACTGTTCGGCTTTTCATTTAATTGCCTTAATAACGGTTTTAAATCTAAAAGTCGTTGATTGAGCGACTCCATGGAATTCACAATTTCGTCGTAGCCCGGTGAACCTTGAGAATAACCGGCGGCGAGATGGCGAATGGCGCCCAATGCTTGATTCAGTTGCGAGATTAATTCTTCACTGTGGGCTTGCTCAATCAGTGACTCTATATCTTTGCTGAGGGAGTTGAGTGTAGTAATGGCATCAGCCGCATTAACTAAAGCCGAGTTGGCGGACTCAACGATATTTTCCAGGGGCAATTTATTGAGTTTTTCTAATAAATTGCCGGTGCTTTGTGCAATTTGGCTAAAGTCATCTGGTGTGGTGGGGATGATGGGAAACTCACCATGATGGGCTAACGAGCCAGTGGATTCTTCTGGGTAATGTTGTAATTCGACGAAGAGTTGGCCGGTTAATAAATTACCAGTTTGCAATCGTGCTTTCAGCCCCTGTTCAATCCAGATTTGAATTTGTTCTTTGAGTTGGTTTACGCTTTTTTTGCTGTCAGGCCAGCCTATTTTTCCGGGAATGAGAGAAATCAATACCGGGATTTCGTAATCGTGTTGCAATAAATCACCACGGCCTTCTTCTTTTAGGTTGATGGTTTTGACTTCACCAATATTAATGCCACGGTATTCAACCGGTGCTCCAACCGATAAACCGCGTACGGTATCCGTGACTAAGATAACAAACTCCGCGCTTGCGCGGTAAATGGGTGTGGCGGCAGCCTCTTCGCTGGAGTAGATCAAAAATGACTCTGGTACAGTACCTTTATGACCATTTCTTGAGCCTTTGGGTGTACCGAAGGTGACGGCGTTTGAAAAGACCGATTGTAAACTGGCCGTTTGGACATTAATGCCGTCGGCTGTGAGAGAAACCGAGACACCGCTGGCGCGCCAAAACTGCGTATTATGGTCGATCAGCTCGTGGTAAGGCGCACGGATGAAAACTCGGTAGTGCACTTTACGTTCATCCACATCAAATTCCACAGTTTCGAATTGACCAACGTTCAGGCCTTTATAGACGATAGGGTCTCCGGCGGCAAACTCAAATCGATCTTGGCTGACTAATTGCAAATGGGCGCCAGGGGTACCAGAGGCGGTGACAGGGGGTTCTTCCAGACCGATAAAGGCTCGACGACTTTGGCCACTGGTGCCGGGGGCAAATTCAATGTAACTGCCTGATAACAGTGTGTTTAAGCCGGAAATACCACTGCGTGTGACGCGTGGTGAAACGACCCAAAATTGACTGTCTTCTGTCAACAATGAGGCCACATGCTTATCGAGTCGAGCTTGTACAATGATACCTTGCGCCCCTTCTTTAAGCGTAATAGAGGTCACATGGCCTACATCCAGTTCGCGCGTTTTGATTTTGGTTTTTTGTGCTTCGAGCCCCGTGGCATGTTCAAATTCCAGAGTGATCAGTGGGCCTTGGTTGTACCATTGTTGAAAAACCATCCATAACCCAATAATCAGCGCCAAGAACGGAATAAACCAAATAAGAGAGAGTGAGCGTCGATGACTCACCTCAGCAGTGTGCTCGGTAAAGGGCCGTTGAGTTGCGTTTGGAATAGTTGTCTCTTTATTTGTGGCTTCTTCGTTGGCCGTATTAGCAGGGGAGGCGGTGTTTTTATCTGAGTTAGGGGGCGCTGGGTGCATTACCAATCCTATATTACCAATCCAGTCTAGAAAAAATAAACCAATCTAGAAAACGAAACCAGAGTGAACATTAACGGCCTTTGAGTTGAACATAGGTTGCATAGGGTTAATGGTGTTCACTTTGATGTTGAAATAATTGTGTCGAATCAAACGTCATTGCTGCAATCATGGTGATAATGACAACCCCAGTAAACGCTAACGCAGCAGGGCCGGGGAAAATACTGATGGCATTGCCTAACTGCACAATGCTCACCAAAACCGCGACAACAAAAACATCAATCATAGACCACCGACCCAGTGCTTCGGTAATGCGGTAAAGCTGTAACCGTTGGTGAGGCGAGGTGCTGGAGGAGACGCTCACGGAGTAATTCAGCCACGCCAGTGCACCGATTTTTGCGATGGGCACAAAGACGCTGGCAACAAAAATGATGCTGGCGATAACGTAAGAGCCATGGTGCCACAGTGTTACCACACCGCCGAAAATCGTGTTGGGGTCATCTTGGCCTAAAGTGAGAGTTTGCATAATGGGTAACAGGCTGGCAGGTAAGTAAAACAGTGAGGCGGTAATTAATAATGCCCATGTGTGTTGCACGCTATGGGGGTGCGCTTGAGGGTGAGGCTCAGGTATTTTCAAATGATGGCGGAGCTGCCAAAAGTCGACTCGAAGCAGTGTAACCACCATAAGAATCGAAAAAAGCAAATAAGCGTAAAACGACAGGCCGAAGTTAACGTCTGCAAGCGCCGCAATTTTGGTCAGACTAACCAGTGCCCCAATGAGAAAAATTTCGGCCATGCTCCAGGGTTGCAATGTGGCTACAAGCCTCAGTGCTTTGGCGGCGTAACCCGGTACAGTGTTGAACAGTAAAACGGGTAGGGTAATGGATAAAATTCCGATGAGCAGTACGGCTGGAATGAGAAAAATCGCCACAGACTGAACAACCGCTAAAGCCCAGTAGTGCTGATGTATGAGGGTTTCCATACCGCTGCCTATGTCCATCACTTGATATTGTCCTTGTGCACTTAACGATAAAAAATCAAAAGGCAGAGAGGCTAATAACATCATCAATGCAGCGCTGGCGTAAGCCGTTAATTGGTGCAGACGATCATGCTTGTGCTGGGTTAATACGGATCGGCAACGAGGGCAGTGGGCTTTTTCGCCGTGTCGTAGGGGGGGGATTGTGACAGTAAGGCCGCAATGATGGCAGTGAGCGTGGCTGGCGTGCTGACGAATAAAGCGTGAAGCGGTCATAGTGTATACGGATGATGGTGTTGCCCTGAAGGATACCACGTCCCCTGCATAGACTTCAGTCTTTCCTGTTGCCGAGGTGTTTGAGTTTGCTCAGTTTGTTGTGGTTTTTGTTTAATTTGTTGTGGCTTTTGTTCAATTTGTTGTGGTTTTTGTTCGATTTGTTGTGGTTAAGAGTTTTCCGATTCTTTGGCGTCAGAGGCGACTTGTTGCCAGTGCATTTGCATTCCTAAAAACATAAAACTGGCTGTCCATGTGATTAAGATTAAACCTGTTAGTGCCTCTAAGCCCAAGAGGAGCCTAATGGGGCCGTGAGGCTCAATGTCGCCTAAACCCAAGGAGGTATAGGTTGTGGTGGACAAATAGAGGCTATCAAAAAAAGAGCCGTCAAAGTTTCCGGTATAGCTGCCCAAATCTGGCCAATATTTTACTAAGTAAATGCATGTGCCAAACAATGCAATCTCGATAATATGAATCAGAGTGGCTCCACAAACACCGAATACAAATCGAGCTCGATGACTCAAGCGAGATTGAGGCAGCACTTTTGCCATGAAACTTAAAGCATCGTAATGCAAAACAATCACGGTGAGTATGACAAGTGTGGTCATTAATACGATTGTGGCCATGGCTACCCCTTTTTAAGAGTTTTTGGTGTGAATTAACGATATCAGTCGATTATTGAAAGTATTTAGTACAAATGGATGATGTCAATGCTTATTGGCGGCGTCAATTGCAGTTTTATATTGGCCTTTTAAAGGCCACAAGTAACTCTGAGAGAGCATTTTCGTTTTTATGGCCACTTGGGGAGGGAATCTGGGCAGTTATTTTTTGCTGTTATTTCAGAAAAAATGAAGTGACTATTCAGTCTAACGTGATGAACCATTCCGTATTTCTTGCGATATCTGAGCGTAGTATTAGTGAAATGTTTCTATTTTTTCTATTGAATTTTTTATGTGAATTTGGCTGTTGGTGTAATGTTATATCAAAGTTTTTTTAGATAAAAACATGAGAAGGTTCAATAAAATAAAGAAATGGTTGAGAAAGAGGTGCTTGGTGTTGATTAAATCATGGCTTATTTAAAAGCACCATGTGTTAGGAGATGCTCGGTTATTGAACAAAATAATCATTGTGTGGAAAATAATGGTGCCTCTAATGAGGGTGTTGTGATTTATGTGTGTTAAAATACCCTTTTAGTAATAAACTGAATTCATTAAATACACATGTTTTTTATTTAATTTTTAGGCTTGAAGCCTAAAAATTACGAGAAAAATAAAACTTACTTCTGTATTAAACGAAGTGTTTTACCAATCCCTCAAAAAAAACAGAATAAATTATAAAAATGACTTTTCTTTACGTTTTTTTATACATTTATATTCACTTTCTTACCGAAAACATGATAGAAAGTGTCACATATTGATTTGTAGATATTCGAATTCGCTTATCTTTTAATCGCAGATGTTCATATTGGGGTGCATGAGTATCGACTGTACATTTTTTTGATACTGATCGATATTTTTGAGATAGAAAGTAGAAAATAAGTAAAATTTTGTTCCGCGTTATGGTTTTTTCACAATAGTGGTATGCCTGGGTAAGTCTTAATTTAAGCGGCCTTATCATAGCTTGTTTCATCTGCAATTCATTTTAGGGCAGGTTGCATCAGTGCACCTGCTCAATACGGGATGCCTGAACAAGCAGCCTATGTATTTGTGATCCATGCAAAATGGGTGACTGTCCGTTCATTATACTATTTGTTGATTCTTAGTTAATGAAATAAATAAAAGATAATAAATTGCTCCCCGGGCTGCCCTCTCAAGGATGACTTCTAAAAGATTGGTCTCTGCCAATCTTCATGGCGAACTATTGCTTGGAATCCAAATTTATCGCACTCAGGTGTGATGAGTTCCTTGTTTGATTGTTGTTCAATATTGCTGTTCAACGGTGTTGTTCAATCACTGTTGTTATCCAATATTTCAGCAACCCAATAAGGGAAATTTTCGATGCTAAAACAAAAAAAGTCGTAAAGACTATATATCCACTTAGGAGTCTTAAGTATGGTAAAACAACACTTTAATGCATTTCGTAAAAGTGTTTTAACGGCCGCTATTGCGAGCTGTACTGTTTCTGCGTATGCCACTAATAATAGTGATGCGGATATGCTTTCTTTGGAAGAAGCCGCTGCTTTAGAGCAGCAATCAAATCGTTACATGATTTATCATGGTGGCAGCTCTGCAGCTCCGTATTATGTATTGCGTGCCGCCGGCAGAACCGCAAAAGCCAATCGCGAGCTTATTGAAAAAATGGGTGGGCGATTTATTGATTCCTTCAAGCGTGGCAATCGTAATTTCGATGTAGCTGAGTTGGATGAAAAGCAAATTCGTGAATTAAAAGCGGAAGGCTCCACTGTTGAGAAAGACGGTGTATTGGTCTTAATGAGTGAAGACATCCCTTACGGATTGAGCTTGACCCAAGTATATGACGCCGAAAACCCGGAAGGTGAGTGGATTAGCGATGCCAATGCGGGCACGAAAAAAGTCTGTGTGATCGATTCGGGTCTTGAATTAAATCACGAAGATTTTACGGATCAGTCGGCTAATATTTCGGGCTTTAATAACCCAAATGACGCTTTTGATGCAATTCATCAGAACGACCCCAATGACCCGAATGATAACTTTAGAGTGAGTGCGGGTAACCCCGACTTTTATGTGGCGGACCCCAGCTGGAATACTGACCAAAGTGGTCATGGTACCCACGTTGCCGGTACGATCGCAGCCTTACGCAATGGTGTTGGTGTGGCCAGTGTGATGGGCGGTGGTAATGTAGAGTTGCACATCGTCAAAGTCTTTAGTGATGTGGGTTGGGCTTACAACTCAGATCTAATTAGTGCTGCGACTCAATGTCGAAACGCGAATGCGGATGTGATCAACATGAGTTTGGGGGGCGGAAGCCGAAGCCCTGCTGCTGAGAACTTCTTCCAAGAATTGGAAGACGACGGTATTTTATTGGTTGCGGCGGCCGGTAACGGTGGTGATCCTGAATCTGCCACTGACAGCATGAGTTACCCAGCCAGTTATGATGCGGTTGTGTCTGTCGCGGCGATTGACGAAGATGAAGCTCTAGCGGATTTCTCTCAAAAGAATACCCAAGTTGAAATTGCAGCACCGGGTGTTGGCGTATTATCAACGTACCCAGAAGCCTTAGGTCGTTCGCCTTCTTTCACTATTGAGGATGCCACCTTTGAAGTGAATGCAATGGGTGAAACCATTGTGGCTTCTGCAACTGGTGAGTTGTTTGATTTTGGCTTAGGAACGGCAGAAAACGAAGGTGCTAAAGGGAAAATTTGTTTGATTTCTCGTGGTGAAATTAATTTCTACACCAAGGTATTAAACTGTGAAAACAGTGGTGGTACCGCCGCCATTATTTACAACAACAGAGCCGGCAGTTTCAGCGGCACCTTGGGTGATCGTTACGTTAATTGGCACGAAGGTAGAGATAACTTAACCATTCCAGCGATCTCTTTGAGCATGGAAGATGGTGAGTACGTAAAAGACAATTTTGTAGGCCAGGTTGCAACGGTTGCAGTGGATGGTGGTGAGTATCAAAAACTGAACGGTACCTCTATGGCGTCTCCACACGTTGCGGGTATTGCGGCTCTCGTATGGAGCCAACCTGCGGCGGAAGACTGTACCAATAAGCAAATTCGTAACATCTTAAATACAACTGCGAAAGACCTTGGTCGAAATGGCCGTGATACGTCTTTTGGTTACGGTTTGGTTCAAGCTCGTGATGCCATCAGCGCCATTGAGGAAAATGGTTGTGACGGTTCTACCGATACGCCTCCACAAGATGGTATTTTGTTGGAAGAAACAGGGTTAAGTGCTCCTTGGCTTAGTAATCAGACTACTTATTATGAAGTTGTAGTCTCCAGTGGAACTTTAGAGGTTGAGCTATCAGGTGGAACAGGTAATGCAGACTTGTACGTTTACGAAGGTGGTCGTAACGGAAGAGAAGTTTGTAGTTCTACGAACAGAAACAATAATGAGTCTTGTACTGTTCCTAATGCACGTGGAACTTACACAATTGGTGTGAGTAGTGGATCTTGGTTTGGGTTCAGCGGCGTCACTCTAAGAGCGACTGAAAACTAAAAGATTTTTTTAGTTTACGAAAAAGCCATTTTTTTAATGGCGTTTAATAAAAAACCACTGCAAATGCAGTGGTTTTTTTGTGAATGAAAGGTTTAAAGCTGGTCTGCTTGTTTTTCGGTGGCGCCAGAGGTGGTTTGTGTGCTGCGTTTAAATCCCCATAAGGTATCAAATAAGCCGGGCAAATCTTGTTCCGCTGGATGATCGGCTTCATTGGCGGCATGATAGCGGTCGTTAAAACGTGGGTTCGTGTGATAAATACTTAAATTCGCTTGAGGTGAGTAGGTAAGGCTATTGGCTTCGGTAAAATTGGTGAAGGTAGGCGCGTTACCGCGGTGATTATCTTGATTTTGAACGTGCATAAAATCGGCCCAGTTTCTGCCATTGGCCGAGCGAGTGTCAGGAGATAAATTCACAAAGGTGTTGTTGTACACTTCCACAGGTAATCTGAAATTTTGTTGGCTGGATCGATTGCCCGCAGAGTAATTCTCCCAAAATAAAATACCCACATCGTATCCATTGGTGGTGGGGGCAATGTTGGGTTGAGAAATTACGTTGTTTCTTAAGGTCATGCCGCCATAGGATGCTCGAATACCATTATAAGTGGGTGCGGCACCTGTAAAGATATTTCGTTCTACAACGGCTTTTCCAGGCAGTGTGGCAATACGAGGGTTGGCCGGTTCAAATACCGCTGCCATGGTGCCGCCGCTAATAGTATTTTCGACAATCACACCACTGTGGTTGGCGAAGCCATCAGTGTTATAACGAAATGCGGGGTTGTGATGTACGCCATCGCCAAACCATCCGACGTTGTTGAATAAATCATTGTGTGAAAGCACTAGGTTTTTGGCCTCGGCCACACGAATGGCGCCATGGTCTGCCCAGCGACGGTGATAAATATTCAACACCTCTCCGCGAGAAGGGGGTTGATTGAGTGTGAGTTGTGGTCTTGAGGGGTGTAAAGAAAAATCCTCATTCCGTTCCAGCTCTAATACTGTGCCATGGTCATCCACAATTTGCGCGGCGATATCCTCTGGCGATTTTAATTCAAAATCGTAGGTAAACGTTCGAGCGCGACCGTTGCCGTTATGAGACGTGATTGAAAATAATTTTCCATCAGGTCCACTGATCGCCTTCGGGTGCTGTCGAATACGATTACCGATAAAAGCAAGGTTGTGAGTGTGGGTGGCAAGTGAGCCATAGTCTTGCCAATTACGGCAATGGTTATCGGCATACACATGATTATTGCCGCCGCGAGGGCTAAAACACATGCCAATGCCGGAAATGCTATTGCGATAAAATGTCACGTTATTGGTCGGGTTATTTCTTCCTTGGCCAAAGTAAAATCCACTGCTTGAAAATGACTCACCGAGGCCGGTGGTGGGATCATAATTCCCTTGAATGTTCATATGGGTAACGGTAATGGAGTTGAGGTTGATGGCGTAGGCAATATTAGTATCGGATTCCACTCGTAAAATCGGGTCATGCCCGCGTCCATAGCGGTCAAAAATAAAGTCGCCTTTCCGTAATACAATCTGTTCATCAATCCAAAACTCTTCTCCGGCATGAAGTAATACACGGGCTTTGGTAAGGGACTCAATGGCGTCCCGCACATCGCTCCAATCTTGTAACCTAATTGCCCCAGCAGGGCACCCCTGAAATTGATTGCGAGACGACACGCAATACGTGTCGTTAGCCGTGTAGGTGTTTTCTTGTGGTAGCACATGAATGGTGATCGAGGTGTTGGCATAGCGCCCGTTTTTGGCGGCGGTATGCAGTGCTATGGTGTACGTTCCTGGTTGCTCAAAAACATGGGCAGCGTAAGGCCCTTGTGCACGAGAGGCGCCACGCCCAAAGGGAAAGTCATGGGTTAAAGAACGGTAAGTCGCGTTGTCATCATCAAAGTACCAATGATGAGCTACGTGGTGGAAGTCATCTCGAACGGAAAAATTTTGATTGGTTTGTGCTTGAAAATGAATGCCGCAGGGTGCAGTACACTCTGTACGCGAAGCAACAATTTTGGCGCCATTGGGAAGTTTGCGAGCATTAGGATAATCGCTGGCACATTGCATATGGTGTGCCGCCAATTGAATGCACTCACCACGACATTCTGATGGACAAGACAGGGATTTAACCACCACTGTGCGTTGTGCTGTGATGGCTTTTTGATTTTCGGTTCCTGCTGAGTCGAGTTGATATTGAATGTTGTACACACCGACTTTTTTCGTATCTACGTTGGAGTTGACAGTGACGTGATGATTCACATTTTGTCCAGCTTGGTTTGCCGCCGTAAAACCTGGATCGATAAAGTCTTGCCCCACCTCCAAGGTAATCACACTCTCCCCTTCAAGCGTAATGGTGGCGTTTTGTGAGTCGGTTATGGTGACTGTGCGGTTGTGCGTAGAAGAGAGTCCATCGTGATCTGTCGCCGTGTAAGTGACGGTATATTGGCCTGCAACAGCGTTATTCACACGGGAATAATCAGCGATGACGTTAACTTGTCCATCTTCCGGGTCAAGGGCCGTTGCGCCAGGGTCTCTGGTGGCAATATCGTCGTTAACCGAAAAAGTAGTTACGGCAGGCCTATTCAGTGTAATAGCCGGAGGTTGATTGGAATTAATGGTTACCGTTCGAATGATGGTGGTGTTATTACCGTCGGAGTCTCGGGCTTTGTATCGTATGGGATAAGAGGCGCCTTCATTGTGTGTGTTGATGCCGACTTTAATGACATTGTAAGTAATGTCGCCGTCTTCGTTATCGGTGGCTTTAGCGCCGAATTCTTGATATTGGCCTTTATACGGTAGGCGTAAAGGGTTATCCCCCTTCAATACAATTGTGGGGGCGTTACCAATGTCTTTTTGGGCGACGGTTTCTGTATCGGTATTGTTGTCCGTATTGTCGTTTGGATTGTCGTTTGGATTGTCGTTTGGATTGTCGCTTCGATTGTCTCTTCGGTTGTCGCCTGAATTGTCGTTTAGATTGTTGTTCGAATTGTGAGGCGATGGAGGGTTAGATGATGGAGAGTTAAGCGATGGGTTTTTCGCGCTTGACCAGCGATGATATACATCGAGACACTCTTGCTTGAATTGAGCCCAAACGGTGGAAAAAGACGAATGTGGTGCTTGGGTCTCCATGCTTGTATTTGAAAAAGCCGTTGTGGAAAAACAGATACATAAGAAAAATACAGCAGTCAGTGTACGTTGTCGTCGTGCAGAACGGGGAATGAGTATCATAGGCAGCCTCGAAGGTGTAATAAAGCGGTATAAAAAATGAATCGAGTTCAGTTCCGACGAAACCCATTGCGTAACATAACGCTGTCGTATTTATGAGGAGCGTTTGAGTCACGCCATGGATTGACGAAAATTTAATCGTCTGAGTGGTAAACAAAAAGAAAGTTTTCTGGGTGGAGGCGCGACTGCAAGAGTTGAGAACTAAACCGTAAGTTTATAGAAAATTTGTGATGCCTAATCACTTATTGTCGTGAAGGCGATTCGGACATAATAGGTGGAACGTTAAGTATCAAAGAGAGCGAAAGGTGATGTGAGAGAGAAATGTGAGGAAATAATGTGGAAGGGTAAAGTAAATGAGAATTTGGACGATAAAAATAGAACATTGAATGCCCATATGAATAAAATATCATTATGTTTGCTTTTTGATCGGGTGGGTCAGGGTCGCCTTGTTATGCTGAATTGGCCTGTAGAATGGTATGGAAAAGAGAATGAAATTCTACGGTCTTATGGTTATTAATCGTCTTTAGTTGACGAGTAAATAAAGCTTATTGAAAAGGTGGTATGGGTACAGAAGGTGTTGTATCTCGACTGAGACCGTATTGCTGTTCCTTGAGACAAAGGTTTACGGAGAAAGCTGACCAATTTCGAATGTATAGGGTTTACCGATTGTGAGGTAGACGAATAAGATGCAATATAAGGATTGATTTTTATCAAGGTGGATCGTGGCTCAGATCTATAATGGGATTGATGAGTGGATATAAAATGAGCCAAGCATCAAGATGGCATAATTTATGCGGCAGTCAATAAGTAATTAATACAAAAAATTTGATAAAAAACGCTATCAAGATCGATCTTTATCAGGGCATGCTTCAGTAAGGTGCATTGGTAAAAGAGAATATTTAGGGTGCTGGTTGAGTGGTGTAATGGAAGTTGATAATAATAAGACTGCCTTATCGGTTTCGTTAGGCTCTCGCTATACGATAGGCGATGTGATTGGCGAAGGCGGGTATGGAAGGGTTTATCAAGCCTATGATAATCGGCTTGCTAGGCAAGTAGCCATAAAAGTGATATTGAAGCAACAAGAGGACTCTTTGTCGGAAGCCCAGCGCCTTGCTTCTTGTAAAAGCCAATATATTGTTGATGTTTACGATGTTGTCGTTGATGAATATTTCGTAGCGATTATCATGGAGTTGGTTATTCCAGGTACGCCATTGGATGAACTCCCTCTGACCGATATACCCCTACAGCGCTTTTTACGCATTTTTTATCAATTGTTACTCGGTGTGAAAACCATACATGCCAATGGTTTTCTGCATTTGGATTTAAAGCCCAATAATATTTTGCTAACCCAGGCGGGTGATATTAAAATCAGTGATTTTGGTATTGCAAGGGCATTAGGAAAAGTTGGTGCAGTACTTCGAGATTCGAGCTTCAGTATTAAAGGTTCATGGTGCTGCATTACACCGGAGCAATTGGGCGGGAAAGAAGTCAGCGAAGCAACGGATATTTTCGCGCTGGGCATTATTCTTTTTACATACCTTAATAAAAGGCACCCTTTTTTAGTAGCGGATGATCGAAGTCGATCAAAAGAAAATATTCTTCACGGGCGACTCATTGAATTTGATCTGCCCCACACAGATAATCAGGAGGCTGTTCTAGCAGCGTCTTTTGAAGCATTGAATGCGCTTGCTGTTTCAATGCTGTCTAAAAATACTAAAAATCGCCCTAGTATTCACAAAACTTTAAAATTAATTACCGTATTCATTGATCAATTTCAAGAGCGTTGGAGTGATAATTCTTTTACCCATCAAACCTTAACCAGAACGGAAGTCATTTCACCCTTTCCATTCACAGATAAATATAAACGCCCGTTGATTTATAGCGTTGCATCCAGTTTTTTTATTATGGCTTGTGTGTTTGCGGCGGTGTTTTTTTGGCCAAAGACAATTCTTCGCACTTTGGTTATTCCTACATTAAAAATAGAAAGCACAGAGTTGAATGGCGATTTGGCCCTCAAGTTCCACGATGATAATTTGGTCGTTGCAACCATTATAGAGGATGAGCTAGAAGCAGCAGTTATTAAAGACCCAGGCCGGCGTTTGATCAGTAAAAAAGAATGGAGTGGCGATCAGGATTGGCGGCGTGAGGCCGAAAGATTAAACGCTGATGAAGTTGTCGTCAGTGAAGTTTCTTGTAAGAAAGAGTTTTGTAATTTAAATGCGTATATTTATCAGTATGATATTGATAATAAAGTGAATTATACGAGCTATACCATTCCTCATCACGATTTGTTGGTGTTAACCAATATTGTTGAGTATGTTTCTGTTAATCGTTTGGGGCTGCATTCTTCTGATAGAAATACTTTTTTTATTACAGATGAGAACTTACGGCGCTATCATTATTATCGAAAGCGTTCAGAGGGCCACGATATTTCTGAAAAAGAAATAGAAGAAATTGAATGGTTTTCGGGAGAGAATCCTGATTTTCTAGCGGCACAGTTGTTGTTAATTGAAGTGTATTTGTCGCAATACAACCCTACCTATCCTGTTAATCGCCAATGGCTACATAAAGCCATGGCGGTTGTGCATCGAGTTGAAAAGCAATTCCCCAATGAGCCGTCTGTCGAAAGAGTAAAATTTAAAATAAGTCTGGCCAAGAAAGATATGGCGTCGGCAGAAAAAAGTCTTTCAAGGCTTCAAGGTGTTGCCGGTATAGATGTAAATCAGTTAGTTTTAGATAAATTGCGCATGGTTTTTGATGTTGATGATCCGGAGCGTGCTTATAAAAGTTTGCTAGACTATAAAAAACTGCGTGCCACCAATAATTATTATCGCTTGCGAGCACGTATGGAGTTGCTCTTGGAGTATCATGATAAGTTGCTTGAAACTTCAAAAGAGTGGGTGGGGAAATACCCTGGCAATATTTCCAAATATTACTTGGCAACGGCGTATTTGTATGTTGGAAATTTGTCCGGCGCGATTGAGGTTTATGAAGAATTGTCAAAAGGGAAATTTGATTATGATGTGCACGTCAATAAAGCCGTTGCCCATTTTCTCAATGGGGCTTATGAAAAAAGTTTTGCTGTTTCACAGTTTGTTTTGGAAAACACAGAAGGCGCTGCAGCTGATTTTTTAAACTGTGGAGAATCGCTAAGGGCACTGGGTTCAAGTGAAGCTGATGTCTATTTTCAAAAAGTACTTAATTACTGCAAAATGATGGGCTGCGGTGATATTGATCTTGCTTATAAGGCTTTGGCGTTAGCGCACTTGGGGGAGAAAGATAAGGCATTAATTGCACTGCAAGAGGCGGCTCAATCCGATTTGTATAAACAAACATTTCATTTATACGCTTACTATGTTTACAGTTTACTGGATGAAGAAGCTGCTGCACTGTTTAATGGTAATCAGGCGTTACAGCACGGTATTAAATCTCATTGGTTAAATTTGCCTTGGACAGAAAAAATACTGAAAAAGCTCTCGATGTAACGCAGTGGTGCTGGCTTGAAAGTTTATTTTTAGAATAATTGATTCTGAGTGACGGTATATTATGGTTGTTGAGGGAGGCAAGTGGCCCTCAACAACCTGTAGGCTTTTTCGTTTAGCTCCCCCCTAACTATGGGGCAGCAGCGGGTTTGGGGGCGGGCTTGCTTGGGTCAAATAGAGTGTGAGTGGTACCGCCATCGGGATTGTGTTTTTTGAGTAAAAACGCAAAGCTTTCATTTTTTTTCAGCTCTTCACCAGATTCAAGAGTTACTCGTAATACTTTTCCATCTTGATCGATTTGAGTGTGGGTCCCTGACGGGTCATACCCTTCGTTGAGCCAGATAATAGTGGGTGCTCGTTTTTTTGCTGTTCTGTCTCCCGTTAAAATAGTCATTTGACCGGAGTTATTTTTGGTGTCTGTTGAACAGTATCTATGGGTTAATTGATTTTCGGTAAGTTGTTGCCTAACCAATTGGCTTGTTATTTTACTATCCTTACTCGCAAGTGGAAGTTGATCCACGAGATCTTCCAGGCTTCTGCCACCCTCCCATGCCACATCTTCCAAGTTACTGTTTATCTGTTCTATGAAGGTGTATTGACTATCGTAGCCACGATCATCAATTCGGATTTTATATCGTCTTCGGCTGCTTATATTGTTTTCGCGTGCAGCCGCAATCATCAGATTATCAACGGGAAGGCCATTGGCGAGTCTCATGATGCTGTTATTTTTAACAATATCCTCTACAGAAAGCGTTAACGGGATGTACCGTTCATTGAGATTGAATAGGAATGCGGTGTCATAAGGGGCTTCAAAGGATCGTTGCTGTGTCTTGGCGGTATACTCGAGAAGTCCATTTTCAAGCTCAACACGCTCGTCTAGATTGATATTCAGGGTGTGATAAGACGGGATATCACCATTACTGGAAATCACTTGTTTGTTGATAAGGGTAAAATCACCCGTGGAATTGATCATATTGACTCTCCACAGGGCGCCATCATTTTTTCCAGATAACGCTTTATTTTCTACCAATGATAGGTGGCCGGAGTCACGGTCTTTCACTAAGAACCGATGATTTGCTGCATTCATAATGGTGAAAAAAGGAGGGCTGACATGGTCGAATTTCCATTCTGCTTCCAGTGGCTCATGGTCCATTTGTTGCCAGAAGTCGTATTCTTTAAAAACAGGCTCTTCCTGTTTTGATAGGCTCAACAGTGTTTTTTTTCCTGGAGCGGTCGATGTGCTTGAGGCGCTAATGGTATAACTGTCCAGGCCAACTAAAGAGATTGCGTGATAGTCCTGAAGTTTTGAGTCTCCCCAATTCCTGTCATCATCGGCTCCAATGCCGTATTGATGATCAGAGTTAAAGAAAAGGGGTTTGGGGGATGACCTGTCGTGGGTGTGCAACATTCCATTTTCATAGCAAAACGTAGAGGGTTCTATATTGCGACTCTCTAGTGGGGTTTGTGTCCATTGAAAAGAAATTGGCTTTAAGTTGCCCGATTGGTTTTCGGGACTTTGCATTAAAAAATAGCCCGGTTTATAGGAGGCTTCTAATAGGAAGCAGCTTCTTTTTTTGTTATCTGTTGTGTTATTGCCTAATTGGGAAGTGCGTAGATATAAGCCGGTCGCATTTTCTTCAACGGCGTGTGCCGTCGCGTGGGTAATTGACTCGTCTATACTCAATTCCAAGTAATTTCCTTGTCCATCGCTAAGATAGACCAATTTTTCATACTCAAGTCCAACGGTTATGTGGGCGAATAAGGAACACGTTGCCAAACCGATGATGCTTAGAAGAGTGGATTTCATAAGTATTATCTCCATGGTTTCTCTTTATTAAGAGAGTCTTCCAATTTGTAGGTTGTAGGTTGTAGGTTAATGCTGAAACGACCCGTCAAAGTCGCTGACTGTTGATTTATGCCGAGATGATGAATGCGATGGTGATGATGCATATTGTTTACTCTTGAAAGAGAGCTTTTCCACAGCATACTTTTTGCCACAACATAGAGTGCGAGTACTTGCTGAGCAGTTATTCCTCAAGTTGTCCATAAAACTGTTCATCAAGTAGAAGTGAGTATCTTCCTTAACACCTCTTTGAAGAAGTTCAGCTGCAAACAATGTCGGATAAAGACAACAGAATGTCGGATTTTGAAAAGAGTATTGAGCAGCCTGTGTTTTTTATGATCATATTGGTGAAATAGACAACAGCGTTTTAAGTCGATTTTTTTATTGATTGTTTTCTGTTCATTTGGGTAGAGTGGTCGTCGAGGGTAAAAATTAAACAGGGGGGAAGGCGGGCGGGGCGAAAATAGACTGTTGTTTTTGAGGCTTAAAGAGTGAGTAGAGTGAGTCGCTTAAAAGGTAACCTTGTTACTGCATCATATACTGTTCGTTTGTATTGCCTTTTTTTATTATAAATGGGCAGGTGGATAATCGAAGTTCACCGAATCGTCTCTCTACCGGTGTTTGGGGAAATTTGATTTCTTCAAAGGCTTTTCTTAAACGATAAATATGAGTATTTAAGTGGCTGGTATCAATGCCCAGTTCTGAAGTAAGCACTTCATTGGCTATCCAGCCATGTTCAGAATCTGGAATGCATCGGGCTTCATCCAAAAGGCGTTGTCTTGCTAGTATCAGCAATATGTGGTGATGCGCTTTATAGCCGAAGTCAATAAGGGTGTCATCGTGATGCTGTATGGAAACTTGTACATTTTCTTCGTTCAGGCTCACCGAAAAATACAGGGTGTAACGATGAATGGAAGAGAGCCCATTAATGGCATGAGTCACGGTATCTTGAATGGTGTCATTGGGGAAAAAAACCCAACTTTCCTTATTTAAAGTAATGTTATCATGGCTGTACAGTTTTTTTACTGTTTTATCATGCTCTAACACCCATTCAAAATTGTGGCGATAAATCAATAACTCTGGGTGATTTTCATTCGGCAGTATATTATTCGAGGTTAATTGAATAAAGTGATTCTTGCTCTGGTTGATCAAAAAAGGTTGCGGAGGCTCCGTAGAAATCACGATGAATGACTCACCTCCTTTTTTTGAAAAAGTAAGAGTGTCGTCTTTATTGAGTGAAACTCTTTTGGCTTCTACTTTTTTGTTATTGACATAGGTGCCGTTTTTACTGTGGTCAATAAGTACCCAGGTATTGCCAATATACTCAATAATACAATGGTTTCTTGAGCATAAGGAATCGCTTAATCCTGTATCGCAGTTATTGACATCACGTCCAAAAGAGTGGGTAGAGCGCAACTGAATGAGCGCTTCTGTTTTTGAATTCATAAGAATGCCCATGATGTTAACTCTCCGAACGGTCTCTTTGGCTAGCGTTTATCGTACGGCATTCTGACGCTGAATTCGTCCATGATTGTTGTCAGCTCGTTAATAATGCCGCCAATACTTTTATGATGCTCTTTTGCATTATTTGAAGGGGTGTTGGTGCTTATGTCAAGCTTCAAAAAGTATTGTTTAAGTTCTGAGGTTAGGTATTGAAGTTGTTTTTGGTGAGACTGAAACAACTCTAAGCACTGTTGTTGTTGCGCATGTTTTTCAGCAATACTTTCTTTTTCTTGTTTGATATGAGTGAGAGAAAAATGGTGTTCCTGAAGGGTAAGTGTTAATTCTGAAATCTGTATTTGCTTTTTTTCGAGATCAATGTTTTTTTTGTCTAAGGTTGTTTGTAATTGCTGATGAGTCTGATTGAGTTGGTCTAGCTGAGTTGCTAATGTACGGTTGCTTTCAGTAATCGAAGTAATTTGCTGGTAATTTTTTTCATTTTGCCATTGCAAATTTTTTATATTTTGATCTAGCTGTGAGCATAGTTTATCGTGCTGCGATTGCAGTTGTTTGATTTGTTGTTGGTGTAGAGACTCTTGAGCCTCACTCTTCTCTTCTAACGTTTGATGCTGGCAACGTAACAAAGAAAGCTCAGAGTTCAATTGGGCGTTGTGGTTGGATTGTTCCTCGAGCTGCTGTGCCAATTGCGTGTGTTCTGCGTCTAATCGGCGTACTTGCTCTTCTTTTTGAGAAATTTGTTTTTCTTTTTCAGAAAGATCGTTTTTAAGGTCGCTAATGTCTGCGATTGATTGAGCGTGTTTTGTTTTGAGTGTGTGCAGTTCGGCTTCAAGAGCAGCGGAGTGTTCTTGCAATCGGTGCTGTTCAGAACGATAGTGCTCTTTTTCTTGATTAAGTTGTGATTGCAACGATTGCAAAGAAGCTTCAAACGGCGCTTCTGCCAGTTGCCTTAGGGTTCCGGCAATGGTTTTGCATTGATCCACCAAACTTTGTGTTAGTGCATCCTCTTCTGCGCTATCCATAAGCAGCCCTGCTTTGCGTAGTCGATCAAGAGCACCGTCATAAGTCGCTGCGGCACCCTGATTGCCAAAGGCATGACGGATTTTGTAACCTGTCACTTCTTCTGCGGCAATACCTTGAGAGAGCATAATTTTTTTGGCAGCGGCAAGAATTTGAGTATCCGATTTGTCTGCGGTGCGTGCCATAATAATTCAACCTGTTATCAATATATTCTTTAATTGCCTATTTATATCGTATTTCTATTGTTTGTGCAGCATTGAACTGAATTGGTGTCTATCTCTCTATGGTTTAACACTGAAAGTATGGTTTGAGATTGAAAAATAATTTTGTATGAAAAGTGCCCAGTTTGGTTGGCTTTCTCGATAGTGTATTGAACTGCGTTGTAGCAAATAAAAAAAATGGCGCGATTTTCTTCAATGAGAAAAAAGTTCTGAAAAAATTCGGTAAGATCCGGTTGCGTTTTAATACTGCAGTGACGCATAAGTGAACTGATTTAATCTAAAAGGAATTCAACAATGCAAAAATATTTACAATCTTCCCTTTCTTTGTGTATTGCACTTTCTTTTTCGGCGGCTTCAACTCTCGCTCTTGCCACTCCTTCAATGGATATCGATGCAGATCATGATGGTCTGATTGATATCTCGACCCTTGAACAACTTGATTGGGTTCGCAATAACCCCAATGGAACGTCCCTTATTGATCATGACGGAAATGTATTGACGACTGGCTGCCCAGAAACCGGTTGTTTCGGTTATGAATTAGTCAATGATATTGATTTTGATACAAACGGAGACGGCGTTTTAAATAATCAAGATTGGGTATTTGATTATGAGGGTAATGGTAGTCAACAGGGCTGGAAACCCATTCCGTTATTGTCGAGCACATTTGAAGGCAATGGCTACTCGATTGATAATATTTTTATTAGCAGACCAGATGAGAATGGTGTCGGTCTCATCACTTTGCTGACCAATGGTGAGGCCAATAAAAGCATTGCTGTGCAAAACCTCACTTTATCTCTGTCTTCCTTTGGCATCAGTGGCGGTAGTCGAGTCGGCGGTGTCGCTGGTACCGTCTCTGTATTAGAAGATGGCGAAGTGATGCTTGCGGATGTCAAAGTCGAGGGTTCTATTGAGGGCCAATATGATGTGGGTGGATTGATTGGTCGAGTGTCTAATGAATACGCTGATGAGCAACGTGCGTTAGGCCTAGTGGAGCTGCGTTTACACAGAAATGCCTATAGAGGTTCTATTAAAGCGATCGAGTATGTCGGTGGCCTCGTCGGAGGTATGCGCGACAAGGGAGGATTAAGTGGCTATGGTGTGGATTTCACGAAAAATGCCGTTTCAGTCAGCATTGATGCGGTAGAAAATATCGGAGGTCTTCTGGGGTATTCGAGAACGTATCTCGCTCAAGATATGATATTCACTAATAATTATGGCGATGTGAATATTTCAGCCATTGATGTCGCAGGTGGCTTGTACGGGTATATAGAAAATATCGGCGGGGGGCGCTGGGAAGTTAAAAAGGATACCGTCGTCGGTGTTATTCAGGGGCACGATACGATCGGTGGGCTCATTGCTCATGGCCATTCCCAATTGGGAACAGAGGCCTTGTTTGAAGATGTTAAAGTCGATGCTTTCGTTTTTGCACTGTCTATAGCGGGTGGATTGGCTGCAAATTTATCCGCCTATGAAACCGGTAATATCGTGGTTCGTGATTCTTACGCACAAGGGAATGTGGGTGCTGAGGCCATCGCTGGTGGATTAATTGGCAGATTGTCGAACGAAGGATACTGGGGAACGAATGTCCTTGTTGACGGTTCTTTTGCTGCGGCTCGTGTATCCGGTGATTTAATGATTGGGGGCTTGATCGGGTTGATTCCTGATGCTGGAAGCAATGAACCAGAGCCTTCTGTGACCATTCGAAATTCTTTTTCAATGGGATCAGTCGTAGGTTCAGATCAAGGGTTTGAAAGCGCAGGTGGGTTAATAGGCAAGTTTGAATCTCCACTGTATTTCCCCTCGGAGGGCATTGTCGAGAATAGCTATTCAGTGAGCAAAATGGAATTGGGCGAATTACCGACTTACAGTACCGTGGGAAGTTTTGCTGGAGAAATTCCGGCTAGTGTCATAAATCGAGACCGTAATTACGTTGCTGCAGATGTTAATTCCATTTCCAGTGTTGGTTCAGCATCAGGGGCGTCTTCATCTCTGATTTCTTCGGCGTTGTTGTCTGAGATGGCTTGCCCAGAGTTACCGAATAATACCTCATGCAGCAGTGAAACCTTATTTAAGGGTTGGAACCGCTTTATTTGGAATTTTGGTGATAGCACTCAATTACCCGGTTTGAAAATTCGCGGTAAAATTTTCCGTCCTGATTTGGTGACCGGGGAGTTGTCTGTAGAATATTAAGCCTTATTGAATTGTCTCAATAACAATTTAATAACAGCTCAACAATAAAAAGGAGCACTTTGTGTGCTCCTTTTTATTGTGCTGATTTTTTTGTGCTGACTTTTTTGTGTTGATTTTACCTCTGTTCTAACTATTTACCCTGCTGCTGTCATGGTGGGCCATAACCAAAGTCTTTTATGATGGCGTAGGCTTTCGCTGTTTTAAGGAAATGTAAAAAAGCCATGGCTGCTGCATTGTTTTTGCCATGATTTAACAATACGGCGTTTTGTTTTATCGATGAATGAAAGGTTTCGGGTATCAACCAGTAGGTGCTTTTGTCTTGGTTCGACTTCACTTGTGATAGTGCGATAAAACCCATTGTGGCATTTCCCGTATTCACAAATTGATACGCTTGAGCGACGTTTTCACCCAATACCCAGAGAGGGCGGGTTTGGTCTTTTAATGAGAGGTGGTGCAAGACCTCCATTGCCGCGTTGCCATAAGGAGCAAGTTTAGGGTTGGCGAGTGCGATTTTGGTATAGGGGGTTTGTGTAAGAAGAGTGTGTTTTGTAATGGGGGGCGTGTGTTGGGGTGCCCACAAGGCTAGCCTGCCGACGGCATAGGTAAATTGGGAAGTGGATAGGGCCAATTTATCTTGGATCAGTGCCGCCGGTTTCTCGGTATCGGCTGATAGAAATACATCAAACGGAGCGCCGTGGCGAATTTGAGCGTAAAATTTTCCTGATGAACCCGTGCTTACAGTAACGGTGTGGTTGAAGTGCTGTTCAAATTCTTCAACGAGTGCTTTTATGGGTGCAGAGAAATTGGCGGCCACCGCGATTCTGGTCTGTTCAGCAAAACTGAATGAGCTGAAAAGCACAGTGAGTAAGCCGCTTATCCAAAGGCAACAATAAGAAGTTGTTTGGGTGCGTCTTTTTTTCTTTTTAGTCAACATGTTATTGTGGGTTAGGCTCTTGTTAGTTTCCCAGTGTTTTGAGTACTTGCCCATAGTGCCAAAATTCCCAATTATCTGGCAAATCATCCGCACTGGTGCTATCCGCAATAATACCCTTGCGATGTTGGGGCCAACTCATCACGGCAAAACCAGTGTAGCCAAGAAAGGTCGTAAACAGTTGAGGGGGCTCTAATTGCTGACTGAGGGCAGTGATGAGGGGGTGCCAATTGGGTGGCAGTAGTGAATAGACATCTGACCAGTTGAGCGGAAGCGACTCTGTGGGAGTATCGCTGGTTTGTTTTTTTATTTTATCCGTTGTTTGTTGTTCAGCAGTGGGAGTACTGTTGATCAGATCAGTGTTATTTTCGAGCGCGTCGATGGATGGTGTGACTTGAAGAGGGGGGGTAGATTGAACCAAGGTTTTAGCCTGTGCCTTTAACGCGTGAAATCGACGTCGATGTAATTCTATATTCTCTTGCTCTGGTAATGATATGGCCACAGACGTAGTGTGCTGAGCACAGGGTAGACAGGTATTTTTCGATACATTCAGTGTGCTGGCTAATTCGTCATTGATGATGGTGGGCAATGGATGAGGTTGAGGCGTTGAGCGCTGACGACTTTCATCGTCGACATTGGTTTCCCAACCACATCGATGGCACAGAGTTGTTTTATTGGTGGGTTCGGGTGAGGCCGCTTTGTGGGTGAGTGATCGTATTGTACTTTCAGATTGCCAATATTGTATTTTTTCGTCTAAATGCGTTTGAGGGAAGTAATATTGAGAGAATGCCGAAACATGTTGTTCAAAGGGGCGAGTTTGTTGCCAGTGTTGGTATTCTTCCGTTGATTTTGCAAATGGCGCATCCGCATGAGATTTATTTAAACAAAATTCACACAGTCGTAATGGCTCAGAAGTCCAGGGGCATTGGAGTTTTTGTAAATTTGTGCCAATCCACACGGTCTGTGAGCTTTCTTCAAGGGCGCCGCAGCAAGCCGATAAATGCACACGATGATAAAACTCTTTCCGTAATGCCAAGTCATCACACTCTTTAACATACACGCCAAAAACCATGACAGGAATTTGTCGGTAAAGCCAGCCTGCCGGGGTTGGCGTTAAATCTTTTATGCATACCTCCATACCCGTAGCTAACGTTGCTTCCAGCGATGAAGAAGAGCTCGGCAACGGTGATTCTATCGTTGATTCTTTTTGAGAAGGCGTTGTGGTGGCTAATGTTGTCGGTGTCGGTGTCGGTGTCGGTATGGTGAATAGTGTGTCTTGAATATTCGAGCGAGAAAGAGAATTGGTGACTTTAACCAGCTCATCAAAATGCGATGCCCACTTTGGCATTAAAATGACTCCTCCAAAATACTGTGGATTTTGGTTTCGGAATTGGTAATTACACGAAAGGCGACACGTTTAGATTGTTCGCTGTTTTCACTGCCGTCGTCATTGAGAATTAAGCGAGATGAGGAATACCCCACAGCGGCAATATTGTGCATCATCCATTGATGGTGATTGTCCATGGCCGAAAGCGAGTAAACAAACTTGAGCACAGAGCGGGCGCGTTCTTGGGATAAACGTAAATTATTAAAATAACTGTCCCCTACGTTGTCGCTCGTGCCCCATTGAGAGTTCGTGTGGCCTTCAATTCGCAAGGCTTCTATGGAATCGGTATAGGGCGACAGTACTTTCATATAGCGGGGGAAAAATTCAGTAAAGACGTCTTGGTAAGCGGTGCTTAATTGGGCTTTGCCGGTTTCAAACATGGTATCGGATTGATTAAATGCAATGGTGAGGGTCTCGCGATCAATAAAGGCGCCCCAACGAGGGAGGTCATGACCAAATTCTTCTGTGAGCGATTCGTAAATTGCCAATTGGTTTTCTTTGTATGACATGGCAATGGTGCGAATTTTTTCACGCTCAACCATCACTGAGCGCATCATCGCAACTGAAATACACAAAAACACCATCATAAGCGCCGCCATTAAATCCGCTACGCTCACCCAGCTTGATTCTTCGCCAGAATCGCTAATGGCGTTTGCGGAAGTCAGTGTCGGCTTGGTTGTGGTAGAGAATAATTGTGGGGGTGAAAAACCAGACATTAACTTAACTCTCGTGTGCGTTCCATAACGCGTTGCATTTGATCCACCAATTGTTGATAGTCCCGTGTAAATTGCCCTGAAATAGTCGCTAATGCTTGGCCCATGGTGCCCATGACTTCATCAATTTCACGCTCCATACGTCGTTCAATTAAGGCATACTGTTTTGTGATTACGCCTTCTGATTCATTCAGGCTACGACGAATAATATGGGATAGTGAATCGGTCATTTCCTGATGCGTTTGTGCTTGAGCAATGGCCAACTCTTGCATGCTATTTCGATGGGTGGTGGTGGTTTCGGCAACCAGAGACTGTATGAAGTCGGCGTCTAGGCTCGACATTTTTTCAAACGCGCCGGAAATAGCCGTAATTTGTGCGCCCAATAAATCACTTTGTTGATGTATGGCGACTAGGGCTTGTTTCATATCGCCGGTCATAATGTCTTGAACAATATCGATACCGCTGACGAAGTGATCAATACGTTCACCCAATTCAGGCATGACTTTACTGACTTCTTGGCTGAGTGTTTGGTAATTAGAAAGTTGGGTATTCACGGTCTCAATTTGTGTTTTTGCTTGGTCAATCAGCGCTTGGCTGCTTTCCATAAACTGAGGTAGCCCTTCTAATTTTGTGTGAATGGTTTGTAAGTCTTTGGCTACCTGTACCATACCGACGACGGCGGCATCGCAGTGTTCAGACCAATAAGCAATACGATCTTCATGGCGTTTGTACTCTTCAGTAAGGGTATGAACCATGGCATCAAATTCGCTGAAGTTTTTGCCAAACTGAGTCATGTTTTCGCCAAATTGAAGCTCAATGCGTTGGTTAAAATTTTCAACGACCTGATGCATTTCAGACACAATGGTCTCACTGGCTTTAACGGAAAGTCGCTCTAAAAAAGTCGCCAACGTATCATTGTGTAACCGTTGACCGACTTCTAGTGTGTGCTGAATCTGTTCAAGAGAGTGTTGTAATTCATGAAACCCAACCGATTGATTCGATGCTTTATGAGGGAACACTCGCAGCATAATATTTAATACAATGGCTAAACCAATACCCACTACACTGGTGATAAAAGCGGTTTTTAACCCTTCGAGTAATTGAGCAATGCTCTGATCAATATCGTTTAAAGAAAAGTCAAATAGACCAATAATGATGCCAGTAAAGGTTCCTAAAATGCCTAAGGAGGTCATCAGGCTTGGGGCATGACTGACAAACCCTCGGGCCACACTAATCAGCCGACAGAGTATGGTGATCAAGGCGATGGCCAACATTACATATAGAAACGCGTCAGTAACCTTATCTGGGCTGAGGCTGAGAAAAAACAAGCGAAGATGTTCAGACATAATTAAAGACCGTTAAGAGTTGAATGTGGCGACGAACTTAAGAAAAAAGAGACAGTGATAAAACGTGCAGTGATAAAAGGAGCGTAATTACTGTGTTTATCGTGAGCGGGTAGATTGATTACTGACTTACGCATTGCAATACAAACTCCTGATAGGACTCTCCTGTTACCAGGCGACCGAAGTGATGTGCATGTAATTTATACTTGGGCAATAGCCTCATTAATTCAGCGGTAGATTGGATATCCCTCGGGTGATTTCCTGTCACATCGCCTTTAATAGTAACTTCACCATTATTTTGCATTTCAAAAATAGCCGGAGTGTTGGGTCGGCCCTTTCCTTTAAACATGACAAAGTGCAATAACGTGCCAGTTTGAAGCATGGGCAATAAAGCACTGTTGAGCTGTTGTACTTGAGTTTGCGTACAAAAATTCAGAAAATCCCAGAGGAGAATGGCATCAAAAGTGGTGCCATTGGTGAATCGTAACATCGCTTCACTGAGGTGATTTTTTGTGGAGGGGGCATCGTTAGCATGGTCAGGTGCTATTTTTTTTTGCCAAGACATGGAGGCAAATAAATCTTCCATGAATAATTCTTTGGCGTGCCTAACAGTGGCATCACGATTTTGTGCGGCCTTACGACCACAATCGAGTAAGCGTGCGTTGTCGGGTAGTTGTTTAAACAGTTTGACGATACCTGGAAATTGTGCGCGATCACGGAGTGCTTGATCCGTAAAATACGTGCTGACGCTTCCGCTCAGGCTGCCATGGAGCCTTTGTTTACTGGTAGTGCTTTCATATTCTAATAAATGTTCCGTCACGTTTTTATCCATACCATCACGTTGCATCAAGGTATTGCATAAGCTAAATCTGTGCATACGCTTTAATAGAGTAACGGTGGAGTGACCTTTCGCTTTAATGCGGGGGTAGCTCGTATCGTCTACATATTCGAAACAAAAATCGTCCAGTAATTTAAATCGACGCGGGTGTTCAGGGAGTTGGCCTGTGTAACGCATGGTGTGTAAAACCGTACCGGCCTTCAAGTGTGGTGCCAAGCAGTGAATGAGGTGTTCGATTACATCGAGTTCAAGAAAATTTAAAATATCCCAGCACAGTACAACGTCAAACTTGAGGTTGCTCGGTTTGGGAATGAGGTGTTCGCTCAGTGCCGCAATCGGGTCTTCACCCTCTTTTAATTCGGCTAAATATTCGATTAGGTCTTCCACATGGCACTGACATTTTTGCTTGAGAAAGGCCTGTGTTGTGCCAAAAGACAACGCGCCCAGGTCGAGAATTCGAAACCCTGGCTTCATCATGTCGGAGACTAATTTTGCAAGACCAAATGAACGGTGATACATCGTTAACCACATTAATTGGGGAGAAATACCGACTCCGTTAAAAGCGGAGTCGATAGAGAAGTGACTGTCTGAGTGGTTATTCAGCCATCACATTAATTTTTTTCATTGTCTGGGGTGGTTTTATCCGCTGTTTTCTTTGCATCGGATTTAGCTAAGGCGGCATCAAACCCCATTTTTTTGTTATCCGTCATGGCATTGTTGGATGTCGGCAGGTGAGGGTGAACCAGCTTTTCTTTAAATTCAGTATGACGTTCACGCATTTCCTCATCCGAATCGACCATGTCCATGGAGCCACGGAATTTACCGCCATCGTCTAGCTGAATACGAGGAGCAATAAGGTTGCCTTTTACGACGGCGCTGTTGCGTATTTCAATGATCTCATCGGCAAGGACATCACCGGTTAATTTACCGTTGATGACGATGTTTTGTGCGTGAATGTTGGCGTTAATTTCACCTTCTTGGCCAATGGATAAGTTTTGACCTTCCATAATAACGGTACCCTCTACGGTACCTTCAATGTGGAGATCTTCGGTGCCAATTAATTCACCGCGAAACTTTATGTTTTTACCAATCACGGAATGTTCTTTCACAATGGAGGCTTCGATTTTTTCTGCGAAAGGGCGCTCTTGAGCTTTTGCCGAATGATCTGTCATGCCGGATAAGAAGGGTTTTGCATCGCCCGCTGATTCTGGTTTGGGGTCCAGTGGATTCGCCATAATCGTTTAAAAACCTTTAGTTGAATAAAAAGAGAAAGCGCATTTTTATAATGTTTGCTTGCAAACTTCTAGAGTTGAGTGGCTCGTGAAGTTCTAACTTTGTCTATGTGTGATATGAATCACAATCGTTTAACAAGAAAAATTTTTTTGAATATTGATGATCGCAGTAATTGTGACAATAAAATTACAGTTTGATTTTAAATAATGATATTGGCGCCATTTTTTATTTTTCGAGTTCATCTCATGATTATGTTGGTGAGTGCCTTAACCACCCATTACACCACTCTGCAATTAAAGGATTTTGCTGTATGAGCCCGTTTTTTATTTTAAAAAAGCTATTTTTTCTGATTGAGATAATCCGCCAGAATAAACCGGAATATCTCTTTAATGACCGTTAAAACACCTGCTCCAAAAGGGGTAATAAAAAATAAAAAAACCTCGACGCTGCCCATGGTTTGATAAAAGCTATTTTTAAACGACTCCCAATCTTGGGTAATAATACCTACCAGAATGATGGTTAGCGCTAATAAACTTAATAAGACATACGTCACTCCTGCCGTCATTAAAATACGAATAATAATTTGCCCGGCATGGGCTTGGCGATAACGGTTGTTGGGGTTATCCAATAATGGGGTAGTGTATTTTTCTGCATTCTTCATAGTCATACCTCCCGGTAGGGCGATAACAAAAAACAATTAATGAATCTCTCCTTGAAGGGTGGTGGATGTTTGATCTTTATAATTCCAATGCTGTTCAAATATACAGTATTGGGTGAAAGGGTCAATCATGGTTTTTCATTAGTGGCAAAATTGACGTGTTTCTTAAGGTGTTGATTTGTCGAGCTATTTTGAATGCCTTTTGTCAGCGAAACCAATCTTGGTTTTTAAATGACCAGGCATTGCTATGCTTGGGTTGCCGTGGGTGTAAGTATTTGCATACTGAGTGGGTAATATAGATTGGGTAATACCGAGTGGCTAAGGCAATGCGCATCACTCTTGGGGGTTATGCATTCCCTTTCAACTATGGATACAATGTTTAAGCATGAAGTGTCTAAGCATGAAGTGTCGAAGCATGAGTTGCTCGCTCGAACAGCCCGTGCAAAAGTGGCTAATAACAAATTAATACAAGCAATTGGCAAAAATAAGGATTTGAGACTAAACCATGTTAAACCGTATGACTTCTCGGCAATGGCAACGTTTTGTTTGGGGCGCAATATCACTGAGTGGTGCACTTTTAATCACGGTGGGTTTGTGGTTATCTCAAGTCCCTGAGCCTGCCGAAGGGCCCGTTATGGCTGGCCAAGAGGCCTCTTCTGAGGTGGAAGCATCGGCAGATATGGCGTTGGAGTTTATATTGGGAAAGGACGAAATTCCGTCTTTGGAGAATAATTCTTCGCCTTCAAGCAGCCATTATACCGATGCGGTAAAAGCGTATGATGATGCTTGGTGCGAACAATTAATGAGCAAATCTAATGAGCAATGGGCTGAAGCAGATTTTGTGAATTTTTCCAAGTATTGTCTCAATCCATAACCCGCTTTACAGTGTGCGGCTGTCGCGCTGAATGCGTGTTGTTGAGTAAGTTGTGGGCACCGCCTGAATATGTTTTTTGTTGATCATCGTCGTCAATTTTTTAACCCGCTTACCGGCAAATATCGGGAGGTGGTGGCAGCGTGCCTTCGGTTGCTTTATCAGCGCTTGTACACCGATTTGTGTGAGTACGGTCATTTATTAAACCGTGAACAAGTGATCGATATCTTCCAAGAGGCGGTCACTCGTACGCCGCTGTTGTTGGATGAAGAGCCTTCAGCGATAGAAAAGCCTTCAGCGATAGAAAAGTCTTCAGCGATAGAGAAGCCTTTAGTAATAGATAAGTCCCCAGCGACCGAAAAGATATCAGCCGATGGAAGGTCTTCAGAGGACAAAAACGATAAGGAAGGGCGTTTCCGCAACCAGCGCGAATTGGCGAATTTTATCTTAACGCGATTACTCGATTGTGGTTGGCTCGAGAAACAAGTAGATGACGCCACGTTGCAAAGTAGCTATCGCTTCTCTCGTATGGGGCGATTATTCACTCAGCCGTTTGTGGCCCAGAGTGAACAGAAAATTAAAACCCGCCACCGTAATACCCGAAATACCCGCAACAGCCTTCAGGGTTTTTTAGATCAGGCCGATGTGCACGATTTGCTGGATGCCTATGAATATTCTGAGCGCATTGTCAGTGATTTTACCGATATTATCGCCGAGTTAGATGAGCGAAAGCGTCAGTTGGTAAGAGAGGTGGAAGCACGCCAATTGGTGCAGCAAGCCAGCGATGAGTTTTTCCAATTTATGGAGCACCGTTTTCAGCCCGATGTCTCTATTCGTTTGTCCGCCGACAGTGTTGAAAAGTACCGGGATGAAATTAATCGCTTAATTAAAAAAATTCGCCTCCAACCGAAAGAGTGGAAAGCCGAAGCCGAATTTCGATTACGCGAGCTAATGCCCGATCATATTACTGAGGGCCAATCGTTATTGTGGGTGCTGTTAGATGGCATCGACCAGCGCTGCCGCAATGCCAGTGAAGTGATGCTACCCGCATTACGTCAAGCCTTACAAAGCTTCACTCAACGTGCCGATATTATTATTCGACAACTCAGTTATTTGTCTTCGGGTAATCAGAGTCGTGTCTTGGATTTTTGTCAGTCCTTTAAACAGATGGATTGTACCGAGCAAGATCAATTACTGGATAAAGCCGCACACGGGCTAGAACGAATTGATGTGGGGTATGTAGATCCAGCACACGTTCGCTTACAGCAACCGCGCAGAGCGAAAATTAACCATTGGGTGGATGACGCACCCGATGTGGATTTTGATCTCGAAGCGCGGAAAGACCTTTATGTACAAACTCTGCTCGACCAAGCGTTTATGGTGTGCGATGCGGATATTCGCGATTATTTAAAAACCTCCTTTGATGCCATTAAAGCCGCGCTTAGCCGGGGTGATGCCATCAACAGTGAAGATTTGCCGGTAGAAAGCGCACGGCATTTATTGGCCGCCACCCATGCCATTGAAGTGGCCAATAGCAATAATTTGTCTAATCAAGCCAATAACAAAAACGGTGTGCCTGCATTGCGATTTGAGGTGACCCCCAATGGCCGTTCTGTGAGTAATGAATTTTTATCTCAATGCGACAGTTTTTCCATTCGCTTAGTCATTGCCAGTGACTCGAATAAAGCGTCTATCGATGATTCTGTTGATGAATCTATTGAAAAAGCGATTTAAACCATCCTGTAAACGTATCCGCCAATCAGTGTATCCGTTAATAAGCGTACCCGTTAATTAAGAGAGTATTCGTAAAACATGAGCAACCTGAAAGAATTTTACGCACCCACTCTAAAATCGTTGAGTATTAGCGAAGATCGTTTTCGTGAATTGCTGTTGCGATTGTTGGATTACGGAATACTGTGCCGGAATGAAAATCAAACAGAGCAACAATACTACGATGTGTATTTACGCACACAAGCGCTGGTGAACGATTATTTTGAGTGGATGGGCATTCGAATTTTGCACGACAGCCGTTTTCAAACCGTCCGTTTACTGCCACCGGGGGCGGTGGTGCCGGGGGTAGAAGACGAATCTACCTTACCTTTTAGCGGTGGCTTGCGTTCGCGCCTCACTCAAGCGGAAGTGGCCATGGTTTTGGCATTGCGAGCCGAATACGAAAAAGCCTTACGGGAAGGGCAAATTGATGATGCCGGCTGCGTGCGATTATCGTTAGAAGCCTTGGCCTTATCCATGAAAAACGTGGTGGGCAGGCCCTTATCGGATAATTTGACCGAGCGAAAAAATCAATTGCGACGTTTACGCCAATTGCGATTGGTGGACGTGAATTTGGACGATATTTTAGAGAACAGCGATGGCTGGCTAAAAATACGCCCGATGATCATCAGTTTTGTTTCCGACGATGTGCTTGCGGGATTGATGCAAGCAGACGACGATCACGCTCAGAGTGGCGATACGGATAACGAAGAAAAATCGAATCAAGAAAAACAGACCCCAAAGTCTGAAAGTCAAGACGTACACGAGGACGACCACTGATGTATCTGAAAAAATTTATGTACGTCAACTGGGGCAATATTCCGCAGCTGGAATTTGAATTTGGGCCCATTTGTTTGTTTTCTGGGGGCAATGGCTCTGGTAAAACCACAGCTGCCGATGCCATTCAAACGGTCATGACCGCCGCTCACGATCACTTGTTCCATTTTAACCCAGGGCAAGATGAAGCCACCCAGCGTGGCCGGGGTAAACAAGTACGAACGCTGGCCTCTTATGTATTGGGTTGTGACGATGGTTCTTATGCACGCCCGAACGGGTGTGATGGCTATCTTGCAGCGGTGTTTCATCCGACCCAAGGTGAAGATTCCGAGCCTTTTACCGCCATTATTGCCATGCGCGCGCACATTGATGGCGCTGGCGAAAAATCCGTTGCCCGCTTAGACGATTTGCAATTTTATATTTTGCCCAGCGAACAATTGCATTTATCGCATTTTGTGAAAGACGATACCGGTGGCCGATATGTGGTGCCGACAGATCGCTTATTTAAATTATTAAAAACCGAATTTGGCCCCAATGCGGTTGAAAAATATGATAAGAAAAAATCCTATTTATGCCGATTATATGGGGCATTGCGTGGCCGCAGTGAAGCCGTTAATGAGCGTGAAGCCATGACGGCCGCGCGGGCCTTTTCGCGTTTTATGGCTTACAAGCCCGTACGCAGTATTAACGATTTTGTGGCCACCGAAATTTTAGAGCCCCGTGATTTAGGCGAGGCCATTCGCAGTGTATCCAGCCTGTTAAAAACCATTCATGGGATGGAGCAAGAATCTCGACATTTACGTGAGTCGATACATACCCTATCCAATGCAGATGGCGTGGCAAAATCGTACATTCATCAGTGGTTGGATTTTACGGTATTACGCTATACCCAAGCCAAAGCCCACAGTTTGGTAGACCAAAAAAAATACATTGATGCCAAGCGTGAACAAAAACAATTGCGGGACAGCTTAGCCAACAACCAAAAAGAACGAGGCGTTGCCGAACAGCGTCGACGTCAATGCCGAGAGCAAGCCCGTGAAATGGAAGCCAAGCGTTTGGGCATTCCCGCGTTGCGCTCTAAAGATGAGTTAGAACAAAAAATTCAAGACGCGCACAACCAATTGCATCAATTGGTGCCGGTGTTATTGCAGCAAGATCAAGTGCGCCAAAATAATATTGAGGCGGCGAAAGAATTATTAAGTGCATTGGAATCCACGTCCATTGAATTAACCGTTCCCGGTTTAAATGATAAATCGCTGCACAAAGCGTGTTCGGCGGTTCAGCAATCGGCGGATGCAGTGGATTTGGATTTGCATCATTTACTGGCAAAAGACTGGGTGGATATTACCCCGTTGGAGTCGAAGCTGGACGACACCTTGTTGTTGCAACAAACCCATAATCGTTGGCACAGCTTATTGTTTGAAGCCAATGGAGAGGCGGGTGCAGACAATTCCAGCAGTGTGCGTGATCAATTGCGGGCTGAAGGGCAGCGCGTAAAAGGCGAAGAGGCGGCCTTGCAGCGCGCCATTGAGCGTAAGCAGCAGGATATTCATACCTTGCGTGGGCGACGCTCCAGCTACCCAAGTTTTGTGAATGTGGCGTTGGAGGCCATTCACCGTAAATTGCCGGAAGCCGATGCGCGTGTGTTGTGTGACTACGTTGAGGTGCTCGATGGCGCCTGGCAATCGGCCATTGAAGGTTACATCGGCGGTGCGCGTTTTGGCATTATTGTGGCACCAGAGTGTGAAGCGGAAGCCATTGCCATTGTGCGTGGTTTGCCCGGCAGAGATTCCCGTGCGCGTGTGATTCAAGGCAGCAAAGCTCGGCGCGATGCGGAAAAAATTCATTTGCCCACCCATTCTATTATTGAATTAATGGAATTTGATCATGCCACTGCGCGGGATTATTTAATTGCCAGTTACGGCAATGTTGAACAGGTGTCGGATACGCAAACCCTCCGTAATACCCGCCGAGGCTTAACCCGCGATTGTATAGGTTCGGGCAACTACGCCATGTTCCGTTGTGATATGGACGACAGCGAATTGGTGTTTGGTAAATTAGGGCGCGAACGGGCACTATTGGCGAAAGAATCGGAAGTAACGTCGCTAGAGAATCAGTGGGCCGAACTGCAGCGGCAAAGTCAGTGGTGTGCCGAGATGCTGTCTTTGGTGGATCGGTGCGCGCCACTAACGGTGTTTGATACCTTACAGGAAATGCTGCGCTTGCATCGCAGTGCCACCGCCGCTGAAACGGGGTTGGATCAACTGGACATCACCGACTTTACCCAGTTGGATGACGCTCTGGCCGAATTACATCAACAAGAAGAGTCTTACCTCAGTACGTTAGGGCAATTACAAAAGCAAGCAGGCGAAATTGAAGCGCGCACCAAAGTGCTAGACAAACAGTGCAAAATACTGGCAGATGCTCAAGAGCAATCCGTAGACGAAGCCGAACTTGCCGAACAAGGGGTGCGTGCTATTGCCGCCGACTGGGGTGAGTTTGATGTAGAGCAGCGATTAAATGAGGCCGATGACACCGCCGCCAACACCAATTTGGCGGTATTGGTAAACAGTTTCACTCAATTGCAAACTGAACTCAGCGGTGCTGCTCATCAGTTAGTCAAAGCAGTAATGGCACACAATCAGATTTGTCGCCCGTCTGATGCGCTCAATTTTGAGCCGGATTTTGGTGTGGAACACGGCGTGAATTTCTTCAGGCAAATTGTGCACCTGCAGCGACAGCTCGACAGTATTCATAATCGCTTAAAAAATAACGTTTTGGCAGAAAAACACACGCAACTCGGTACTTTAAAAGACAGCTTTAACAACACGTTTGTGACGAATTTATGCCACTCGATTTATCAGTCTATTAACGATGGTAAAAAAACCTTAGAAGACCTTAACCGTGAGCTTGAACACCACCGGTTTGGTGCCGACCGCGAAAGCTTTCGTTTTGGTTGGGAATGGATACCCGAATACAAAGAATATTGGCAATTCTTTAAAGAGGTGATTGATAGCCCAGCCTTGGCCGATGGCAACACTCTGTTTGAAATGAAGCTCACGAAAAAAGCCAGTGCAGTGCGTGAGCGCATGATGTCGATGTTATTGGATGACGACGAAAACGCGGCCTTGCGTGAATTAGAGCGGGTGGCGGATTATCGCAATTACCGCAATTACGAAATTTACAAAGAACCCGAAAGCAAAGCGCCCATTGCCCTAAGCCAATACGGCACGGGCTCGGGTGGGCAATTAGAAACACCGGCGTACATTATCCGCAGTGCGGCCATTACCTCAGCGTTTCGATTTAATGAGGGCAAGTCCCACTTACGTATGGTGTTGGTGGATGAAGCCTTCAGTAAAATGGACGAACATCGTTCACGAGAAGTGATTCATTATTTAACCGAAAGCTTAGGTTTGCAGTTAATGTTTATTATGCCTACCAGTAAATCCGGGCCCTTTATGGATTTAATCAGTAATCAATTTGTCTTCACCAAGTGCCCGATTAATGGCACCATCGGGCAATTAAATACCCGAGTCTTGGTGGATCGACAAGTGTGCAATCGAGAGCGCATTAAAGAATTATGGGCGCAGCATCGCCGTACCATTCGTCATCAAGGCGCGTTAGACTTTATGGCAGAATTTGAAGCCTAGTGTTTTGAAAGCCAGTGTTTTGAAAACCAGTGTTTTGAAAACTAGAATCGGCTCTCGAAGACGTTGTGTTGCCAACGTCTTCGCTGAATAATAAAAAAGAACAAGAAGAGAAAAAGGGGAGCACCCATCACGACGTCAAAAAACAGCAATGTGTTAAGCGTATCTCGTTCATTGGCTGCCACGTTATTGTGGGTGCCGATGATTATCGCCAGCATTGTGTTAAGTCTGTGGTTATCGTGGCAGGCACTATCTCAGGTGGATTTCAGTTATGGCGTTTGGTACGACGTTTTAGGTATTCACGAGCATATTGAAAAGTATGGCCCGCAAAATCGTCATCGGCGCGGTTTTGAAACCACCACCGTAGAAGAGCGCAAGCGTGTGTTTGGTGAGGTGGTGAAAAGCATTAACCACCATGGCGATGGTTTGGCCAATATTACGTATTATGGCCCACCAAAAGCCAATGGTGCTCTTTCCCCTATTGATCGCCTTTTTCATCGTGATGAAGTCGGGCACCTGCAAGATGTGGCCAATTTAATTACCGTTTTTGATCGTTGTGCGTACGGTGCGATGGGAGTGTTATTGGTTTATGTTGCATTACTCCTATGGCGCCAACGCTGGTTATCGGCAATGTCTTTATCCGTTGCGGATTTGCCTTGGTGGCAGCAAAAACCCAATTGGCGTAATGCTCACTTGTGTTTAGTCGCCATTGTTGGATTGTTAACCGTAGCCGTCTTTATTATCGGGCCGGTTGAGGTGTTTTACTGGTTGCACGAACACATTTTCCCACCAGATCATCCATGGTTTTTCTATTATCAAGATTCTCTCATGGCGACGTCCATGAAAGCCCCCGATCTTTTTGGTGCCATCGCCGTAGAGTGGTTTGCGTTAACCGCTTTGGTGTACAGCCTTTGGCTTTTTTTGTGGATAAAAGTGGATCGATAGCCTAAGCCGATGATAGCCTTGCGCGGTTTTTGCCTAATTCGAAAAAATCGCGTTTTACTACGACAATAAATCAGTACGGGTGCAACTCAACCCCTCTTGCGCTGAAAAGTATGGCAACATCAATATTGCTGATGAGTAAGTGTTTGAGAATAAACCATCGTGTGCATATTCGGTTGGGCGATGTGTGCCAATTTTAATTGCATGACTCGGTGTGAAAGTGAACAACACCGACTTTGTGGAACGCTATTTACATGCCAAATGATTCAAACTTCGCGTCCAAAACGCGTTTACCGGCGGAGTGGGAGCCGCAAGATGCCGTTATGGTGACCTGGCCCCACGCCAACAGTGATTGGGCGCCATGGCTAAACCAAGTAGAGGATTTATACGAGGGGCTGGTAAAATTGCTGTCGCAGTATGTCAATGTACTGGTGGTCAGCCCCCCAGAAACCCATTTGGATATTGCTGAGCGCTTGGTCGAAGGCGGCGCTGACCAAGAGCGGGTATTTATGCAACCCATTGCCACCAACGATACGTGGGCACGAGACCATGGCCCAATTACCGTCTATGTGGGTAGAACCGTTCAGATTATGGACTATCGTTTTAATGGTTGGGGCAATAAATTTGCGGCGCACTTGGACAATAAAATTACCGTCTCTTTGTATGACGCCGAATCCTTCCCTGGTGCGTATTATTTGGCGCGCAATTTAGTGCTTGAAGGGGGCGCGATTGAGTCAGATGGCCAAGGTGTTTTAATGACCACTACCGAGTGTTTATTAAACGAAAATCGCAATCCTCGGCTCACGAAAACAGAAATCGAAGAGCATTTATTGTCTGATTTTGGGGCGCAAAAAATACTCTGGTTAGAACACGGTTATTTAAGCGGTGACGATACCGACAGCCATATCGATACCTTGGCGCGCTTTTGCCCAAATAATACCATTGCTTATGTGAAATGCGATGACCCGGAAGATGAACATTACGATGCCCTGTCGGCCATGGAAGCCCAATTGCATACGTTTACAAATGCGCAAGGCGAGCCATATCGTTTATTGCCTTTACCGTGGCCGGAGGCGAAATTTGATGCAAACGGTGAGCGTTTACCCGCCACCTATGCCAATTTTTTAATCACTAATAACGCAGTATTAATGCCTACCTATAACGACAAGCAGGATGCTTTAGCACTCAACCTTCTTCAGGAAGCGTTTCCTGATCGAGATGTACACGGCGTAGATTGCTCGGTATTGATAGAGCAGCACGGCAGTTTGCATTGCATTACCATGCAAATTCCCAAAGGCGCATTGGATTAAGGATTGTTTTATTGATCTGAGTCACCGTGTTATTGGCAATACCCAATTATTGGCGACATTGCCCTCGGTACAAACGTTTGATCTTTTCTGTGGTACGGCATAAGGCCGTGCTGTCATAGTTAACCCATTATTAATTAGGGTGTTGGTAAAGCAGTATGTTTCAACACGACGACACTTTGGTGGAGGCAGTGCACTTTTCACGCCTCGACCCCGACAATGTATTCTCCACTGTTTCTAGCCATGAATTTGAGTTAGAGGGCCAATCGTGGCCGACGGTGGAGCATTACTATCAAGCAAAAAAATTCCAGAGATCTTCAGATATGGAATCCATCCTCGCCTCACCCGATGGCCTACAGGCCTATCGCCGGGGCAATCGCTGGTGGAAGCGCGGTCGCCTGCCCACCTGGAAGCAAAACCGCCGCATTATGATGACCCGCGCTTTGTACACCAAAACCATGGCGCATAAAGCGGTGCGTGAAGCCCTCTTGGCCACCGGCGACGAAAAAATCGTCGAGACCTCGTTGTACAGCCCTTACTGGGGGATTGGCCGTGACCAACGGGGCGAAAATATGCTCGGTCAAATCTGGATGGACATTCGCGCCAAAATTCGGGCGGATATGCGGGTGTCTGAATTGAAGATGGTGAAGGAGTAATGTGGCTAACGATTGGTCATATCAATAATTCTCCTATCTCTTATCAAGGAGTATTTTCTGTGCCCTTGAAAGTAGATTTTCCAATTTTAAGCCGAAATGATAAACATAAAACAATACCAAATATTGCTTTATTTCAAGCCCGCCTTTTTTTAAATGAAAACGCATTTCAAGTTTTACATCCTTTATTAAAGGATGACGGAGAATTTATTCCAGCGATTTCTGAACAGGGTTCTGGTTACTTATTTAACCCTCTTAGAGTTGCAGAAAGTGTTCAAGCGTTAGACCTCACATTAAGCAAGAAAAACACATGGGGTCATCTTGAAAATATGGCATTTCATGAAGAAAAATTAGAAGGCTGGAATGTGTTTCGTTCGGAATTTAATGCGTTTATGTCATTGCAGTGTTCAGATGAATTTAAACAAGTGATTGAAGTGGCCGATTTAACGGGTGTTTATTTTACGGAAGAGTTGGGCAATGCAGCGGCAGATAAAACGATTGGTAGCCGCTCTTTAAATTAGTGATGCAAAGTTTTACAAGCAAATTTTAAGAACAAAAATAAGAAAGTGAGGGTGCGGGCTTGGATGCTAAAGAACAGGATGTGCTGCTTGATAAAGAGGAATTGAAGAAGCGCTTTAAAAAGCTGTATAAAATTGATAAACAGTGGCCGGCTTTAATTGCAGCGCGTTTAGCACTTCGGGTATGGCCGTTGATGGGTGTACAGCAACATTTTGATTTTTGGAAGCAGGAGCGCACTCAAGGTGATCGAACTGCAGGCCCGGTTAAGAAAAAAAAGAATGTTTTAACTGAAGAACGTGAAAAAGTAGAACCTGCTGTTGTTGATCGTCGAGTTGATTATATTTTGGCGACGTTTTGGACAAGTGGTTGTTTTGTATTTAACAGTGATGAGGTAGTTTCTCAGAAAGAGAGGTCTATTGCTAGAATTGCCTATGTCGCCGCCGACGCCGCCGCCAGCGCCGCCTACACCGCCGCCGCCAGCGCCGCCGATGCCGCCGCCTACACCGCCGCCTACACCGCCGCCACCGCCGCCACCGCCGCTAACGCCGCCAACATCGCCGCCACCACCGTCGCCTACATCGCCACTAACACCGCCTACACCGCCGTCACCGCCGCCGCTAACGCCGCTAACGCCGCCAACACCGCCGCCAACACCGCCGCCGCCAACGCTTTCTCCTTCGCTCAAAAAAATCAATTGTTCACAGACCTTAACTTTGCAGAAACAGGAAACGCGTTCAGGGAATTGGTCGCACAGCCTTTATGGGATTCTGTCCCAGATGAAATTAACACCATCTATAAAGATAAATTTCTACCGGCTGTGAATGATTTAATTGAAGAAGTAGGGGGCACTTCTTCAGAAAGTGTTAAAGCTCTAGAGCACGCCTTAGAGCTTTATGAATCTCTACTGGTTGACCCAAAATCCCAGTGGCAACCCACTTCCAGCGTATCCCCAGAAAATACCCGCAATAATCTCGACCGCCTTAACCGAGAAAAGTTAGTCCAAGGGTTAAATTCATTACTAACGGATAACGATAACACCGAGCACATCACGATAGGCTTAATGGGCCACTGGGGCGTGGGGAAGACGCGTGTATTGGATTTATTGCGGGAGTCTTTAAAAAATAATAATGACTCTGGCGAGCCGTTTTTATTTGGTGAGTTCAACGCTTGGGCCTATGAACATGCGAAAAACAGCCAAGCCGCCATGGCCCATGAAGTGATTAAAGCCATGACGTCTTGCCCACATCGTGTACCGGTAGGGCATGATTTGCCATGGAACATTCGGTGGCATCGCTCTTTTATGAATGGCGGTAAAAGCCTTTCTTGGAAAATACTGATTCGTACCCGTCTTTTATTTGGTTTCGCCGTACGTAAATACCCAGTAAAGATGTGGGTGTTTGTGGTGTGGTTAGGGCTATTTGCTTACTTAATTCCAGAATTTATTCTGCCTTTATTGAGTGAAGGCGGAGAGTTAAAAAACGTATTGGATAAAAAAGGCGTTTTGGATTGGGGTATGATTGTCGGGTTGCTGTTGGGGAGTTGGCAATTGCCTCGTCAAGTACGCATTTTATTTTCTCAACCCATGACGAAGGAATTTCTCACTTATTTAAAATTACCCAATTACCTGGCGCATATTGGTGATATTGCGCAAATGCAAAAGGACATTCGCTTAATGGCTAATATTCGCTTGGGCGCCATGGTGGAGGGTAATCACGATTGGCTGGGTAAAGTTTTACCTAAGCGTCGGTTATTGTTTGTGGTAGATGATCTCGACCGGTGTGGCCCCCAAGGCATTGTCAAAACCTTTGAGGCAATTCGTTTGGTGTTGGATATCCCACAAATTTACGTGGTGGTTGCCGTAGACCACCGTATTGCGCTGGCGGCGTTAGCTCAGCACTACGAAAAGTTGGAGAACCACCACAACCTGCAAGACGCCAAAGCCATTGCACGGGATTACTTGGCGAAGATGATTCAACTGCCCATTGTGTTAGGGGATGGCGATGGGGATACGCTAACAGGGTATCTAAGTCATTTGTGGAGTGATGAAGAGCAAGATAAAACCCAATGGTTGCATTGGCTGAACCCCCAAGAGCCAAACTTGAAAGAAAAAGGGAGCACTGCTAAACCCCCAAAACCCGATGACATTGGCGAACAAAAAGAAAATTCAAACCATGAAAAAATCACAGAAGCTGAACTGGCACAGCGGGTGTTACAAGCCAAACCCCGAGAGGTGAGCTCGAAAAGCGAAGTGGGGATGAGTGATCAGCAAAAAGCGGCGTTTTATTATTGGTCTTCTAACTTTAAATTAACCAATGCCCGACAACTGAAACGTTTGCACAACAGTTACAATTTGATTCGTTTGGTCTCTCATAATGAAGACGCAACGGTAGGTGATCCCACGGATGAAGCGTACTGTTTTCATTACGGTTATTTGGTCACGTTATTGGCATTGGAGTGCGTGAATAGCATGGAGATGGCACAACATCGCCAACACTGCGCGCAGTTTTTGCGGGTGGGAAATGCAGAGCTGTTGCAGTGCTTACCAAGTGAAGAGCAACGCATTCATTTGGTGGCCGCACGAAACATTATTCAACAAGCTGCACAGGTTTTCTATGCGAACGAAGGGGGTAACGCCTTCGATCAATTACTGCATTATATAAGCAGTTTTGTACTGCCTGCCATCGATAATGTATCGAAAATAGAACCTCAAAGTGTGATCAAAGAGGATGCCGATTGAAAGTGAAATACCGTAATAAAAAACCTCTCACGTAGGTGGGAGGTTTTCGTATTCCGGTTTAATATAAACTCAATCAATACTAAATAGTTTAACTCAATGGTTTAACTAAGTGGTTTAACTAAGTGGTTTAACTAAGTGATTCAACTAAATAGTCTAATTAAATAGAACAATTGGCACTGGCGGCTTGTGCGTCGCTCTCAAAACACTGATTGCAAGAGGCCGAGTAAACCGGGTGGCTGCTCGAACAATGATTCGACGTCGGTGTTGGCATAATTGGTGTTGGCGTCGGTGTTGAGATCGGTGCGGGTGCCGGAGTGAATACGGGTGTTGGTGGCGTATTGGGAACCGAGCAATAATCGTTCATTTGTTGCTCCGTGAAACAAGCGTTATTGGTTGGGCAACGGTATGGGTGTGAGCTTGCACAAGACGAATCCAAATACTGTCCTAATCCAGTACCCGGTGCAGGTGCAGGTGCAGGTGCAGGTGCAGGCGTTGGTGTAGGAGTGGGCGCTGGAGTAGGCGTTGGTGTTGGTGTTGGAGCTGGCGTTGATGCGTTGTCGCTACCCAGTAACTCAAACAGGCCTGGAGACGCATTTAACCAATCACTACCAGAGATCTCATTGACCCATAGATTTTGAATCGTGTTGTTCGTTTCAACTCGTGAATCACCCCAGTAACCTTCGTTATATGGGCTTGCCCACTTGCCTTGGCTATCCCAGTCAGCATTGATGTAAGCGACCGCTTTAATGACATCATCATTGGCATCAATGTAGTTGAAGAAACCGCTAAACCATTCATCCCAAATTTGCTGAGCCGATTTATTGTCATCGGGTATTTGACGCTGAACGTTTGTGTTATGGGTTAAATCGCTGATGTCGAAACGCTGTGGTGCAGATTCTGCAATAATAACAGGCTTATTGTGTTGGCGAGCGAAATCAACAATGTTATTAATGGCGGAGTTCTGAACTTGGCAGTCGTCTGGGCGGAAATAAGAAAAGGCAACCCAATCAACGTATTCACTACCCGGCCACCAGTCTTGGAAGTCATAACCACCGTAAGTTTGAATTGCACCGCCTAACCAAGGAGCACAATAACTTGAACTCTGCCAAGTCATAATAATGTTCTCGGCATCGGCTTGCTCAATTTTATTGTGCATACGAACCCATGCTTGTTTGAAGGCGGTAGGGTCGTAGGTATTCCAATTGCCGTCAAACTCATAACCCCAACGCAAGAAAACAGGGCGCTCCCAAGACTTCAGAATACGGACCATTTCATCCATATTCTCATCCAATTCACCATTGTTGATTTGATCTAATTGATTAACGAGGTAAACACCAATCGCCAGGGTGCTGTTTGGATAGTCAGCATAAAGTCGCCCCATATTATTGGGGCCTGCTTTATTATCCACATCGGTAATCAGTCCGCTTAAATCCGCTAGGCTAACATAACCGGTTACGCCGCCAGGGGTAACACTTACTTGAGCGTTGTAGTTATCAATGCTTAGTAAATCTTGGCCAATAATTAATAATTTTTGGCCTTCAGGTGGTAAAAAAGGGCCTTCTACTGCATGAGACATGCTCGATGTAAGAGCAGCGGTGGCGATAGTGATGGCAGCCGGTAATAATTTGAATCGTTTACTTTTATTAAACAATTTACTTTTACTAAACAGATTACTTTTATTGAACATAGTTTCACCCTGTTTTTATGGCGTTGTTAGGAATAAGGCCTTGCTTTTAAAGCCTTGTTGTTAAGAACGCTTGTTAGACCTTTTCGTACAGAACAACGACGACGGAGGCGTTTGCTGTCGCGATTGGAGATTTTTATGACTGAGAGGTCAAACGCTGGCGAGGACATTATGTCTGGGTTGGAAAATCTTTTGTATGTATTATTGTTTCATTTAAATAGGTTGTGATGATGTCTGGTTAATGAGTTTGCTTTGCTTCTCATTTTGCAGGGAATATATAAAGTACTTCACATAGGTAAGTCATGTTAAGGTTTATTTTTTAGAGATGACTCGTGAATTATTTTTTCCATGGTGACGAAGCCGAATGAAAATTCAACGTTTATCGGTTTTTAACTTTGGTTTTTTAACTTCGGTTTTTTAATTTTGACTTTTCAATCTCGACGTAAATGATCTTTTACGGCAACGGGGTTGGGTAAGTTAAAAATCACTAGATAACTGGAAACGATAAACGTAATAATAGCGGCGGCTTGGATAAGTGTTGAGGCTTTTTCGCCAATCATTTCCCCTTGGGTGGCGACAAAGGCAATCAGTAAAGAAAATTCACTGATTTGCCCAAGTCTCAGGCCAATATCCCAAGACAGAGAGGCTTTTTCGCTGTGGCTTTTCAGTAAAAGTCCAAAAGTGACAGGTTTAATGACCAGCATGGCAATGGCCAACACGATTGAGGCAATAATGACATCTGACAGTAAAGTAATATTCAGCTGCGCCCCCAGAGAAAAGAAGAAGAGAATAAGGAAAAAGTCTCGTAAAGGTTTTAAGCTAATGGCAATGTATTGAGAGATGGGGCTGGTGGCGAGACAGACGCCTGCGATAAAAGCGCCAATTTCAGCGGAAAGGCCAACGAATGCAGCAGCTTCGGCCACCCCTAAACACCAGCCAATCGCCAATAAAAAAATAAATTCATGGATGCGATCAAAACGAGCGATCAAGTACAGTAAAATGTATTTTACAAACGCCCAGGAGCTTACGCCTAACAATGGCAGTGCGACTAGGGTTTGACCAAGCTTTTGTACATCGACTTGCCCGAGGTCGCCGCTGAGCAGAAACATTAAACATAGAATGGCAATAAAATCTTGAAACAGCAGCAACCCAACCATTAATTCGCCGGCGTGTTTGTGATGTAACACCGTCGTGGGCAGTAATTTGATCCCAATGATGGTGCTGGAGAACATCATCGCGATACCAATAATGATATTTTCTACATGGCTAAAGCCAAATACCCACCCAATACCGTACCCTCCGATGGCAAACACGATGGAGCTAATGATCCCCACATTGGTGGCCTGCTTAAGCACGGCAAACAACGCTTTGGGCTGCATGTCCAGCCCGAGTAAAAACAATAAAAAAATGATGCCAATATGTGCGATCTCGCTGATCAAATGCACTTCTGTGATCAGCTTAGTGCCATGAGGGCCAATTAAAATCCCCAGAGCGATGTAGGCTACCAATAAAGGCTGTCGAGTGTAGAGGGCAAAAGTGGCGAAAACGGCGGCACCTGAAAAAATCAAGAAAAACACTTGAAAGAGACTCTCACCCATGGCTCGTTCACCGAAATGATTGGAATAGTATTTAGACTAAACGAAAAGGTGGTTTCCTGCGAACGTCAATCTTTATGAATGAAGAATGAATAAAAATCAAATAAATAATGAAGGGGATCAGTGCTTTTTGATCGGTGCTTTTTTATGGCTTAGATCAGGCATGAATTCAGTAGATGAGCGTTATTTTTATGACAGATTGATCAAAGCCTTTTCTGGAAAAATTAATTAAAGCCGCCAATACTGATTGTAATTCTGAATAATGAATTTGACGCAATATTTTAGGATTTTTTGCGTCAATGGTTCTTACGCTGTGGTCATTGTCTGATGGCCAATGGTTATTCGTATTTCAACAAACAATTTTCACTGTTTATCCACCACGGTTATTCTTCATTGGCATTTTTGGGTACGTGATGCGTAGAGCGTGTCAAATGAGGCGAGGAGACGATTTAATATGAAACAGTTTTCACCGAGCAAAAGTCTTTTTAATGAAAGCCCTTTTAATGAGAGTCCTTTTAATGAGAGCCCTTTTGACGACAGTCCTTCGAGTAAGACCCAATGGAGTTGGGGGCAACATTTGCGTGCAGCGAGTATGGGGTTATTTGTCTTAAGCCTCTGTGCTTGTGGCGGTGGTGGCGGTGGTAGCTCGTCTTCCGGAGCGACGCCTACACCGGCGCCGGTACAACCGTCATTCGACATTTCCGGTACGGCCGCAAAAGGGGTCATTGTGGGCGGTGTGGTGAATGCTTACCCCATTGTTGAGGGGATTGTGGACACCAGCAATAGTTTGGGTTCGGCTACCTCGGATGAAAATGGCAATTACAGTATCACCATTGATAACTTCGAAGATCAGCCCATTGTTGTAAGAATTCAACCCGCTGAAGATGGCTCTACCATTATGAAGTGTGACATTACAGGCGGTTGTGGTGATGGTATTCCTTTTGGCGGCGATTTCCCCCTTACGGATACGAGTTTTGTCTTGGATGCAATGATTCCTACGCCCACCGGAGAGGAAATTGTTACAAACATTTCCACCATGACCAACGTTGCCACCAGTGTTGCCCTAGAGGCCATTGCCGTGGGCGATGACGTTGATGATGCCATTGAAGATGCCAATACCAGTGTGGCCAATCGTTTTGGTTTAACCGGTGATGTAACACTATTTTCGATCGTGGATTTAACCGATCCGGCCGCAGTGGCGGAAGCCGATGACGATGACCTTGAGTTTAATTTATACAGCAGTGCCATTGTGCGAGCCGTATTGACCGACAACGCCTCGGCGGATTTGGTCAGTGCGATTGCCTTATTTGCAGAGCAATACGTAGAGCAGGACGGGTTGGCGGATCGGGAAGAAGACGGTGCTGAAGGCGTGACCTTGGCGGATATTTTAACCGCTGCATCGTTGGTGATCGACGATATCGAGCTTGAAGCAGAAGATGAGGGTATTGAAATTGACATTGCTGGGCTGGAAGTTGAGTTTGATACCCAGGCGGATTTCTTTTCCATGTTCGGCAGCTTTACGCCCTCTGAAGGAACGCCGATAGACAGTGATACCGATGGTTTGCAAGTCACTAAAGATTTCGTGGCGGACATTCGTACCATTGCTTTGAGTACCGACTTAGTGGGTGAGGAACCTTTTGCTGATGAGTTAGCGTTGGTGGAGGGGGTTTTTAATGACGATACGGCTTTATTGCTGGAGGCGGTCGAAATGGCTGTTTCTGCCATTGAGGGGGCGATGAATCCTAATGTTGCTGTGCCTGGGCTTCCTGTGGATGGAGGGTTTACGGACCTGCCCCCCATAACGGATCCCTCGATTGGCTTGCAGCCAGTAACTTATACAGATTCGGTGAGTGGCGTTGAAGTCGCGATTTCGGAGGAGGCTCAGGGCACACAATATCAGGTTAATCAGATTGTGCCGGTGATGAATGACGCTGGGGTTGCGGTTGATGTGTCTGTGGCTATCACCATTTTCGACGAAGGCTCATTGATCGATGATAGTACGGGTGATGAAAGTTTACGCTTCGATGTTTCGGCCACTATTGGGGAAACGGTGTCTCTGGTGTCAGAAGCTGGATATTTGAGCTTACTAGAAAGCGCTTCTGGTGAAGACTCCACCATTGAGTTTGGAGCTTTATCCATTGCGCCAATGATTACTCAGTTATCTGGTGCAGACCCAATAACGTTTGAAGGCTTTTTGGAATTATCTTTGATTTCTGCTGAGCTTGATGACATTGATGTTGAAGAAGAGCTAGACGAGGAAGACCTTTTTGAAGATTTATTGGAAGCGTTTGAGGGAGAATTTTTCGAGTTATCTTTGGGGGGAACATTCAGTTCGGCCTCTGGGAGTCGTGTGAGTGGTTCAATATCTTTACTTTCGGCTGGCGCCGGTGAAGAGGATCAATTCAACAGCGTGGCGGTGTCTTTCTTAACGGCCATTGAAGGTGTCAGCGATGAAGTGGCCGTGTTGTTTTTCTTAGAAGACGGTGAGCTGGAAGAGAGTGCAACCTTTTCGATTCATTTTGATGACGTCAGTTTATCTGTACAGGCGTTTGAATCGGATGAGGCGTCTCAGGTTTTCATCGTTAACCAGGACAACGTTGTGCTCTCTTATTCTGAAGTTGAAAATGACGATAACACAATCAGCGCTGAAGGCTTTATTGTTGTTGGTGAAGACGTATTCGCAGATATTTCTGCACGAGATGGTGTGATTATGATTGCTTATAGTGATGGATCGTTTGAATCACTGTAAGCGGGTATAAACAGGCTTTATTAAAGAAGAGAGCATAAAAGCCGTTTATTGAGAGAGTTTATTTGTAGCACTCAATAAACGGCTTTTTAAGTTTTGAATTGTGGGTCGTACTTTAAATTGTGGGTCGTATTTTAAATTGTGGGTCGTATTTTAAATCGTCAGTTGTATTTAAATTTTTTAAAACCGCCTACGCGTTTAAGCGCGGCGACGAAAAAGAGGAACCGGCTGATCCACAGAGGTTTGATAGCCATCACTAAAATCATTCAGTGATTGCATCGCCTTTTCCAGTTCGTTTTCGTCGTACTGCTCGCCAAAATCAAACGCATTAAATCCGCAGCGTTTTAAATAAAACAGTTGATCACGAATAAAATAGCCGCAAGCGCGAAGCTCACCAGTAAACCCATAGCGTTCACGTAATAAGCGCGCTGTACTAAAGCCGCGACCGTCCATAAAAACGGGAAAACGCAGGGCAATTAATGGTAACTCAGCTGCGTCTGAACCCAGTGTGTCGGCCAGTTCTGTGCTGTTGAGCCATACACCGATTTCATTGCGGCGACCTTTTAATGTTTCCTTTTGGGCTTGCCAAACCGCCAACGGCACAATGATGTTACCTGTGGGGAGTGGGGCTGTGGGGAGTGGGGTATTCGCGTCTTCGGCGGTATCGATAAATTGCCACGTATTGTCGGCAATGGCGCCATCTTTAATCAGCTTTGGCATAGACTCGCTCCTTAAAGGGTTTCATTCCCATACGACGATAGGTATCGATAAACAGTTCTTCTTCCGTTCGATTCTCAACAAAAACATCAAGAATCGTTTGAATTACATCGGGCACTTCTTCGCGGGTAAAGGCTGGCCCAAGGACTTTACCAAGAGACGTATCATTACCGGCGTTACCACCCAGTTGCACCTGATAAAACTCTTCCCCTTTTTTGTCGACGCCCAAAATACCAATATTGCCCACATGGTGATGGCCACAGGCATTCATGCAACCGGATAAATTGACGTCTAACTCGCCTAGGTCATAAACGTAATCCATATCATTAAATTTGCGCTGTAAATCTTCGGCGATAGGGATGGATTTGGCATTGGCTAGCGAACAGAAGTCGCCGCCGGGGCAACAAATCATGTCGGTTAAGGTATTGATGTTGGGGGTGGCGAAGCCCAGTGCTTTGAGTTGTTCCCACAAGGCAAACAAATCGGACTGTTTAACATCCCCCATCACGATATTTTGTTCGTGTGTAGTGCGGACTTCTCCAAAACTGTATTGCTCACAAAGATCGGCAATGGCCTCCAATTGTGAGTCGGTCACATCTCCAGGGGCAACACCTGTGGGCTTTAACGATAAAGTCACGGCAGCATAGCCGGGAACGCGATGTTCCGACACATTCCGGGTGAGCCATTTACTGAACGCTTTATGCTCTGAGGCCACCGCTTTAAGCGCAGATTCTTCCGCTGCTGCATCGAGAGTTTCGTAGGCCGGCTCGGTAAAAAAGCCCTGAGTGCGTTCGATTTCTTCACGGGTTAACTTCGCGTAGCCGTCTTTAATGTGTTGCCATTCTTCTTCTACTTTCGTCGTGAATACATCAACACCCAGTGCACGAACCAAAATTTTAATGCGCGCTTTGTATTTATTTTCACGGTTACCCAATTGGTTATACACACGCAGAATAGCGTCTAGGTAGGACAGCAAATCTGCTTCAGGAAGAAACTCACGAACGACTTGGCCAATCACAGGGGTGCGGCCAAGGCCGCCGCCCACAAAGACTTTAAACCCGGTTTCGCCATTGAGTTGAACGAGTTGAAGGCCGATATCATGCACTTGAATGGCTGCGCGATCAGAAGTGGCGCCGGTGACGGCAATTTTGAATTTACGCGGCAGGAAGGCGAACTCTGGGTGAAAACTGGACCACTGACGAATGATTTCACAGTAAGGGCGAGGGTCGATGAGTTCGTCAGAAGCGATACCGGCAAATTGGTCAGACGTAGTGTTACGAATACAATTGCCGCTGGATTGTGTGGCGTGCATATCCACTTCGGCCAGTTCCGCAAGAATGGCCGGGACTTCGGGTAACTCTGGCCAGTTAAACTGAATGTTCTGGCGGGTGCTCACATGGCAATAGCCTTTATCATAGTGACGGGCAATATGCGCCAGCTTACGAAGTTGGGCGGCGTTGAGCATGCCGTAAGGCACATTAACGCGGAGCATGGGTGCTAATCGTTGAACATAAAGGCCGTTTTGGAGGCGAAGAGGTAGGAATTCTTCCTCTTTTAATTCGCCCGCAAGATAGCGCTCTGTTTGACTTTTAAACTGTGCAACGCGATCGCGCAAAATGTGTTTGTCGTGTGCGTCATAAATGTACATGGCTGTGTACCTGCTGCTGTCGGCTTTGGCCGATTTCTTCTTTGTTGGTGAAAGCGCTCATCCAATTACTCGTTGCTTAAGCGTTATATCGACAGAAAACGCCGTATCGAGTCTTTTTAATCGGCCTTACCAATCACGGAGTTTGGTATTGCTAGCGTTCTGTGGTGGCTTCACCAAGTTTGGCGCGCAGAATACACCAAAAGTAAGGGGTGAGCCATGTGTGAAGAATCTCCACACAAAGACACTAAACGTAACAGGGATATCATGTTTTTAGCGCAGAAAACAATCAAATCCTTTTTTAAATAGACCATATTGACATAATGCGTAAAACCACTTGTCAAACAGGTTGTGCTGTTTTAATACTTGTCATTGTATTTTTTAGAACATTTTGAGCTAGAACTATTTTTGCTCAAACGTTCTAAAGTATTGACTTTTATGAAGTGCATTAAAACCTGGCCCATACAAAATAGGTTGTTGGCCTCTTTCTATAACTCTATATAAAAATAATGTTGGAGTTGCTATGAATAATAATATCGAAGTGCAAGAAGAGGGAGACAGCATTGCCGATTCGGTAGCTGCTGTAGTACTGATTGTAATTTTTGTGTCTACCTGCATTTTTTGGATCAGCGGGCAGTAGTCATTAGTTACAGTTAGGGGCCGTTTCTGAGTGCGACGAATCTCAATGGGCATGGAGAATATAGAATTGCGTGTGTTGTGGTGTTAGTTTCACACGCAGTATATCGATATTCCACACATACAGGTTACACGGACAAATAGTCTACATAATGTATTGAAACCTCATGTAGGCGCTCCGGGCCGGTGCACAATGAAGTTGTTGTGCTGGCCCTACATGGTTGTTTTTTTATTTATCTTTTTTGTAGAAAAGTCAAAGACTTTATGAATATATAATCGATCTATTCAATATGTTTTGACATCTACTCTTTTCTTAACTCAATTTGTTCTCACCTTAATTATTTTCATTTCTATCGTTCATTACACGTGTTTTTGTTTGTGATGTTCTATGTACCCCCTTTCTTTTTGCTGCTGTTTTTCGATCCGATATTGGGTGGGTATTAAGTGAAAAAAAGTAACAGTCACCATGAGCGTCAGAGGGCTACCTTTTATGTCTTTCCTCCTGAAATTTTCCAATGAGGCTTATTGAGTTAATAACTGCTTCGTTATTTCTACCTCCTCGATTTCTGTTATTGATTCACTCCGTGCAGGGAAAGTACGAAATGGACAAGCCAGTACACAGCGCCAATAAATATGCTCGTAAAGAGAATGCCCGCTGTAATGAACACAAAAATATTGCCATGCTTAAAATCTCGTTCTTGGTTGCGACGACTTTGAACACCAAAGGCCGCGCAGAGGGTGCTCAGAATAATATGGTTTAATTTGGGTTTGGTAGGGTGATCTTGAGATTGAGGTGAGGGTGTGTTGGCATCTGTTGGGTGGTTCATTTGGTGCTCCGATCCAGTCGATGTTTACGATTTAATCATGGAGTAACCATGCCTTTGAGTCAAAGAAGGTTGAGTCAATTGTGTGCGTGTCGAATAGTTGTGTTTTGAATCTAAATTTGAACTTTTCTGAAGGCTCTCTGTGTTGATGATGAAAAATTGTAATAAATAAGATGATTTGGTTTCATGAGAGGCTTTGGATTTTTCTGGTTGTAAGAATTTCTCTAATAAGATCATTTTCCTTGTAATTTTTTGTTAAGGCCTTCTTTGGTTAATGCTGTCTGGTTTTCTAAATTAATTTCTTATAATTTTTGGTTTTTTCTGATTCTTTTTTCTCGTTATCAAAAGATGACCTTTTGCTTTTTTTACACTTTTTATTGTTTAAAAATAAAAGTGGGTGAGTAAAATAAAGTTAAGCTTTGAAAGATCGATAGTTTGCTTTTTTCAGTGTGGTAGGATGTTTGTGCTGCCTTTCTGTGGTTGTTTAGTATTGGTCGGGCTGTTTTTTTTGAAGTTGTTTTTTTGCTGTAAATAAATTGGCGTGTTTAATATTTTTTTTTGGCGCCATTAATATTTTGTTGTTGTATGATTTTCTTGTGTTGTTCTTCTGTTCGCATCAATACCTAAAAAATTTATAGAAGAGGTTAGCCATGTTTCAGTCTCGTAAGACCCTTTTGTGCTGCCTAAGCGCATGTGGTGTTTTGTTTTCAGTGCCTTCGGCTTTTTCTGATGATGACTTCGTTTCAGAAATGGTGAGTGAAAAGGCTGCAGTTTCCGTTAAAGATAAACGCTCACATTCTTATTGGAGAAAGCCCTCCATTGATAAAATAGTGTCGAGTTGGTTATCTAGAATTGACCCATTAGATGGTCGTTATGAAAATAAGACGATCATGCATCTAGACGACGGAATGAGCTCTAGTGCTCGTGAAATTTATTTGCATGCCACACAATACCCAGAAAATGTACAAATAGAAGAGGGTTGGTTTCCAATGGCATGGTTTGAAGCCTTGGAAGATTTGGAAACCGGTAAGCCCTATTTAGAAAATTTGAGTCGCTTAGGTTTATTGGAAGATCCAAACGATCCTAATGGATTGCCAGTGGGAATGGGGGTTACCAATGGTGTTGTGGGTGTGAGTTGTGCCATGTGCCATGTCTCACAACTGGATTTTAAAGATACTCGTGTCAGGGTAACGGGTTCGGGAACACCAGTAACGGGTCAGGTGAGATTGTTACCTGATCTTCAATTCACGTTTACCAAAACCTTGGCCACTCCTGAATTACTAGAAGAGTATCTTGACCGAATATTGGGTGATGATGCGTTGCCAGAAGACAGAAGTGCTTTGAAGGCGGATATGGTTGCGTGGTTGCAAGCCAATATGTCGGCAGGGTTAACTCCAGAAGAATTTTTACCTGCATTGTTAGCGGGTATCGAGATGAATGAAGGGAATTATCAAGCGCCCGGCGGGCATCCGTTTGAAGTTACTCGTCTTTTATTCTTCGGGTTTGAAAATGCTTACTTCACTAACGTTATGGTTGACCGTCCTCCTATCTGGGGATTGCAATTTACTGAGAATTTACATTACAACGGCAATACCAACTCTAAGGTAGAGCGAAATTTAATTTCTTCTTTAAATACGGTTCGGCAAGTGACAGTTGACGCGGTTACCAATAACGATCCGAAAAAATTAAACCAGATTGAATTAGCCGCGTGGCAAATTCAGGTGCCTGCTTGGCCGGAAGATGCATTTGGTAAAGTGAAACCTTATTATGCTGCGAAGGGTGAGCGACTTTACGATAAGCATTGTGTTGACTGCCATGCAAAAACACACCCGAAAGAACTCACTCGACTACCCGAGTATCCACTTGAATTAATCAAGACCGATAGCGCATATTTTGACGTCTTTGATCAGCCTATTGTGCTTGGCGATGAAGTTTTGCCCTATGATGTAGCGATTAACAGTAATATAGATGCGGTGAAATTTGAATGGTATGAAAAACAAGGCACAACCGCCGCAGAAATTGACCCAATTGAACAAGGATTAGATCCTGAGTGGTCATTCCGTCGAGTTTTGGTTGCAGAGCCAATGGCAGGAATTTGGGCAAGCCCTCCTTATCTTCATAATGGTTCGGTGCCAAGTATTTATGAATTATTATTGCCGGCAGAAGAGCGTACGAAGCAATTCCCTGTAGGACACACCAATTATGACCCAATTCGTTTAGGTTATCGTACGGATTTAAAACCGGGTGATGATAAGTTTGTATTCTCTGTGGATACTACACAGTATGGTGCAACCAATGTAGGACATGAGTTTGGTACGTCTATGTCTGACTACGAGCGTTTTGCTTTGATTGAGTATTTGAAAACCTTGAGATAAAGGCATGTTGAAATAGCCACTTTTTTAAATGGTGGCTATTGAAAGGTGTTGTGAACAAACATTTGTGTATAAAAAAAGGCCACCCTTTGTTGAGGCTGGCCTTTTTTATTTTCTCTCTTTCCTCCGGCTCGTTTGTCATCCACCATGGTTGATACGGTCTATTAATACTAAGAATTTAGTCAGCGATTAGTCTAATTTTTCAAATCGGGTAACGTTTTTCCGGAAACCTTGAGTCGTCTGATTAGATGCTTATTTATCGCTCATTTATCACATTCTTCTTCGCCCAGTCACTACCTTATTGGTTAATTTTTCTAGCCCATCAATAGATGCTTCCAGTCGATCTCCAGGAATTAACGGCCCAACGCCTTTGGGTGTTCCGGTGAAAATCAAATCGCCCGGTTGTAATTCGAAGTATTGTGATAATTCCACAATAATATCGACGGTTTTCCAAACCATATCTTCCAGTTTACCGTGTTGGCGAATTTCTCCGTTAACGCTGAGTTTAATATCGCCTTCGGTTTTATGGCCGCAGTCGCGTTTTGTACTGATTGGACCGACCACGGCGGAGTGATCGAATGCTTTGGCGGTACACCAAGGGCGGCTTTTGTCTTTGGCGTCGCGTTGAAGGTCACGACGAGTAAGGTCAAGCCCGACGGCATAACCAAAAATACAATGTGACGCTTCCTTCGTATTGAGGTTGATGCCGCCTCGCTCCAGAGCAACTACTAACTCTACTTCGTGATGCAACTCATTGGTTTTTACGGGGTAGTAGATCGGGTGATTAGGCGGCACCACGGCATCGGCAGGTTTGGTGAAGAAAAAGGGCGGCTCCTTCGGGTCTGAATTCATTTCAAGAGCATGATCGGTGTAGTTGCGACCCACACAATAAACTCGTCTTACAGGGAAGCGGCTGTCTTGACCGGTAACGGGCAATGTTGTGGGTGGGTTCGGTGGGAATACCATGCTCATAATGAGGCTCCGTGACGTTTTACGGTTTTGGCTCAACCGCTTTCTTGTTCTTTTTCGTATAGCAGCTTGCGATACGTCGATGAATGGGGTGTTATAACACATCTTAAGCTATCCGCGCCGGTAGATCATGATGAGTGATGATTGCGGGCGAAGGAATAAAACATAATTTTGGAGCTAGGGGTCTTGAACATGACAGGTTTTCATCCACTCACGCGCGTCGTGCGTTCTAGTATGATTTTGCGCTCTAGTATGACTTTGCGCTCTGTAGTTGCTGTGGCGTCGTTGGCCGGTAGCCTGGTTTTGGCTGGTTGTGGTCATACAGACAATTCAGAAAAAGCGCATAACGTTGCTGAGTCCGCATCCATGATGCCAAAGACGGCCTCTTCCAATTCTTCGGGTTTATCAGATCACCCATCGAATGATCATTCAAAGAGACAAGCACCAGACTACGACATGGTGGCGGCTCAGGGTAAAGGGGCGGCGGCAACCGTTCACCCGCTTGCTACCAAAGCCGCTATTGAGGTGCTGGAAAGTGGTGGAAATGCCGTAGATGCGGCGGTGGCGGCCGCATTGATGCTGGGTGTGGTGGATGGCCATAACTCAGGTATTGGTGGCGGTTTATTTGCGTTGGTGTATTGGGCCGATGGTCGTGTTGAAGCGGTGGATGGTCGTGAAATGGCCCCCGCGAAAGCGCACCGGGATATGTACCTCAAGGATGGCGAATTTATGAAAGATTGGAGTCGCACCGGGCCGTTGGCCAGTGGTGTACCGGGCTCCATTGCCGTTTTCGATTATTTGATGAAAAACGGTGGCGCACAAACCTTTGCTGATCATTTGGAGCGTGCGGCAACCGTGGCCGATGAGGGCTTTGTGGTGACACCGGTGTATGCAAAGCGTTTGCGCTCCTCTGCTGAGGCGCTGGGACGTTTCCCGGCCAGTAAAGTGGTGTTCTTTAGTGATGATGGCGAAACTTGGTCTGAGGGAGACATTCTCAAGCAAAAAGATTTGGCGGCAACTTATCGGGCCATTGCAAAAGAAGGATCTGCGCACTTTTACCAAGGCGAGTTCGCCAAAGCCGTTGGTGAATGGATGGCGGCCAATGGTGGTTTAATCACGGTTGAAGATATGGCCAATTACGAGATCAAATTGAGAAACCCAATTCAATCGACCTACCAAGGCCATACGATTTACGGCTTCCCGCCACCCAGCTCAGGGGGGGTGCATGTTGCGGAGATGTTGAATATTTTGGAGCACTTTTCCTTAAAAGGGCTATCGGATTCTGAGCGTTACCATCTTGTAGGCGAGGCCATGAAACTGGCTTTCGCGGATCGAGCACACTGGTTGGGTGACCCGGCCTATACCCATGTTCCGAAAGGGCTCACTTCCAAAGAATACGCGGATCAATTAGCGTCGAAAATTTCTTCTGATAAAGCGCTGGCTTCTGTTTCCTATGGCAAACCCAAAGCATGGGACAGTGACTGGTTTCAAACCCACACCACCAATATTTCTGTGGCTGATGGCCAGGGTAATTGGGTTGCGTTAACCACCACCGTGAATACGAATTTTGGCAGCAAGGTGATCATTCCCGGTACGGGGGTAATCATGAATAATCAAATGGACGATTTCTCTGCTCAACCAGGTGTGCCGAACGTATATGGCTTGGTTGGTTCGGAGGCCAACAGCATTCAGCCCGGTAAACGCCCACTCAGTAGTATGACTCCGACCATCGTGGTGAAAAATGATGACAACGGTAAGCCTGTGAATCCGGTGATGGCCATTGGCGCAGCGGGTGGGCCATTGATTATTACTCAGGTGCTGCAAGGCATTGTGAACCACATTACTTTGGATTACCCACTGCAGGAGTCTTTAGCGGCGCCTCGCATCCACCAGCAATGGAAACCGGAAGTGCTGTTTGTTGAGCAGGTCGTCGATTCAGAAACACGAGAAGCACTGGAGGCCAAAGGTCATAAGGTCATGAATTTACGGTTCACCGGCTCTTCAACAGCGGTAGTGCAAAAAAACAGTGGCGAATTTGTGCCGGTAGCCGAACCCCGCTTAAGAGAGCGAAATCAATAATCAAAGCCTCTTCGAGGTTGGCTGTGTAAGGCAATCACAAATTGTTCAAGATCTTTCGGTGACGATGAACCCAAGAGCGTGAAACGATGTCACTTACATTGTCTTTAATTGAGTTTATTATCTGATGCGACAATTGTCTCATTCGTCTATCAAATACACCTTAACAAGCCGGTGCCAAAAGCGTCGCCAATACAACAAAGCTGCCGTTTAAAAAAACAGCAGAACGTGAAATACAATAAGGAATACCTATGTTAAATCCACTTTTTGCTCGCAGAGCACGTCGTTGGTTATTGATCCCCGCGTTGTCCGCCAGTTTTATTACTGGTTGTGGTGGGCCAGTAAAAAACGATACCCAAATGACTTCCGGTATTGTTACCGAGAACATAGATTCCACTGTACGACCCCAAGACGATCTCTTTTTGCATGTTAATGGCGGCTGGTTAAAAACAGCGGAAATTCCCTCCGATAAGTCTTACTACGGCAGCTTCGCGATTTTACGAGACAACACCGAAGAAGACGTTAAAGCGATTTTGGATGAGCTAGTAACACTTGAAGAAAAGAATGCCGAACAGCAAAAAGTCGCTGCGCTTTATGGTAGCTACATGGATGAAGCGGCTATCGAAGTGCGTGGAATGGCACCGTACCAAGCGCTCATTAAGCCCATTGATGCCATCAATACACAAGATGATCTTGTGGCGTTTTTAACAACGCCTTGGGTGCAGGGGGGTTCTTCGCCTTTATCGGTGAGTGTTTACAGTGATAAAAAAGACCCCAATACCAACGTTGTGTATGTGTATCAGTCGGGTTTGAGCTTGCCTGATGAGAGCTACTATTTTGATGAGTCTGAAAAAGGCCAAACCATTATTAAGCAATATCGTCAGCACTTGGTGAATATGTTTACGTTGGTGAATGCTACCAACCCAGAACTCCAAGCCGACACTGTATTGGCGGTCGAAACACGCATTGCGAAAGGCCACTGGAGTCGAGTAGAAAGTCGTGATGCGGTCAAAACCTACAACCCGAAAACCATTGATGAATTAAAAGCCATGGCACCCAATTGGCCATGGGATGAGTATTTACAAGGCTTGGGTGTTGCAGGACAAAGTCGTTACATTGTGGGAATGCCCAGTTATGTGGAGCATTTCAATAATGAGTTGGTGAAACTCATGTCATTGGATGAGTGGAAAGTGTATTTAAAATGGCAAGCGTTAACGGGCATTGCCAATTATTTACCCAAAGCGGTTAAAGACGAAAACTTTGATTTCTTTTCTCGTAAATTATCCGGTGTTAAAGAGCCCAGTGAGCGTTGGAAAGAAGGTTTACGTTTAACCAATCGTCATTTGGGTGAGGCATTAGGTCAAGTGTATGTGGCCAAGCACTTTCCACCAGAAGCAAAAGCGCGCATGGTGGAATTAGTGGAAAACCTCCGTGAAGCTTATCGTCAAGGCATTCTCGGCTTGGAATGGATGGGCGAAGAAACCAAGCAACAAGCCATTGATAAATTACAGAAATTTACCCCAAAAATTGGTTACCCCGATAAATGGAAAGACTATGCGGGCCTTGAGCTGAAAGACGATGACCTTGTTGGCAATATCATCGCTGCCAGTGAATTTTCTTTTAAAGAAGACGTAGAAAAACTTGGTAAGCCAGTTGATCGTGATGAATGGCATATGTCACCGCAAACCGTGAATGCGTATTACAATCCGATCATGAATGAAATTGTTTTTCCTGCGGCCATTCTTCAACCCCCGTTTTTTGATTTAAATGCAGACGATGCCGTCAATTATGGGGCTATCGGAGGTGTGATTGGCCATGAAATGGGCCATGGTTTTGACGATCAAGGTTCGCGCTACAACGGAAATGGTGAACTGAAAAACTGGTGGAAAGACCAAGATTTAAGTGCCTTTAAATCTCGTACCAAATTATTGGTCAATCAATACGCTGCATTTGAGCCCGAAGACGGTCTATTTGTTAATGGTGAATTAACGCTTGGGGAAAATATAGGTGATTTAAGTGGTTTAACCATTGCTCATAAAGCATATGAATTATCCCTCAAGAATGAAGAAGCCCCCGTACTAGACGGCCTTTCTGGCGAGCAACGTTTCTTCTTCGGCTGGGCACAGGCCTTCTCAGCGAAATACACGCCAGAGCGTTTGCGTAACATGATCAAAACAGATCCACATAGCCCCGCGCAATACCGCGTAAATGGCGTAGTAAGAAACATGCCGGAATTCATCGAAGCGTTTGATGTGAAAGAAAGTGATGGTTTGTACTTGCCAGAAAACGAGCGAGTGAAGATTTGGTAATTGATGTGTAATCATTAACCTCTAACAATAAATAGATTGGCACGTCATCTTTAGAGGTGATGCTGCAGAGAAAGCCTGAATCCGAATGTTTACTGATGTGCCGGCGCCATAGTGAACATTAAGGGTTCAGGCTTTTTTTATGCGTTTATTTTATGGGTAATAAAGCGGCATATGCCGTGCTATCTGGTCGATTTGAAGACTTCTTGAGAAAAACGGCTTTATTTTCATGAAGTTATGGTGAAAAGGGTTATATAAGCTTTTTCAGATTAAACAGCGGGTGGTTACTTTTAATGCTGGCGCTTAAAAAGTATACAGGTTTCGTTCATTTTTGCTTGATTTCTATAAGCCTTAAAAAAATCAATAAAATCAGTTGGTTACTATCAAATTTGGATGTTGTGATATTTGGATAATAAGCGGCGCTTGCGGTATTATTGCCTAAAATCAGAAATAACACGGCATGTGCAGTATCATTTGAGATAATACGGCAGGTGCCGTTTACTAAGCGTTAGCCATAGGGTGAGTCTTGAATAGAGAAATTCTTCAAAACCAATATGATGCTGAAATGGAAAGGAAAGTATCCTTGAGTTCAGCGGTAAATGTGCCGATTGTTGCTCTTACTGTTATTGCAACAGCTACATCTACCATGATATTAAAGTTACCTTATTCACACTCAGCGTTTACCTATATATTTATTAGTATTGTAGCAATATCAGTGGCATTTTCTGGCTACGCTGTAATATTACTTTTCAAATCACTAGTCGGGCATAACCATGCAAAACTCCCTTTGTCGCGAGAACTAAAAGAGCACTATGAAAAACTAATCTCGTGGTATAGAGAGCAAGAGGAAGGTGAAGAAAGTTCGGTTCAATCGGCTAACCAAGATTTTGAAGATTATTTTAATGATTGCCTCATAGAGGCGGCAGATATCAATAGCGAAAATAACATAATCCGCGGGGGTTATATTCATGAAGCTACAGTTAACATATCAAGGGCATTAATAGCATTATTTTTGGCTTCACCGTTTTTCTTGTACGTTAAGATTAATACCGAACCACCGGTACACAAAATAGAAATAATTAATCATGATCAGGGCAAAATTATGAACGACAAAAAGCAAACGACAACTTCCAAGCCTACGACTTCTGAGAAACCTCAGGGGCCACCTGTGAAAATATTTAAAGATAATAGCAATAAATCCTCTAGAGGCAGCGATAAAAAGGGCTAACAAATTGCTCCACTCGGACACATACTACTACGTTCGTTTTTGTGTATGTCGCTTCGCGCCATTTTTTCACAAAACGCTCTCCGTAGTATGTGCCGGTGAGCAAGGCGTTATGTTCACCGAGATTTAAAGAATGTCATTAATTTTTGACCTAAAGGAATCAGAACCTTCATGGTCAGCTGCAGTTAACGAAGCTCTTGAGGCTGATTGGCCAGAATATATCGAGTCTAATGGGACGGTAGGTTCTCATCAGTGGTGGCAGAAGTATGAATCTGGGACAGTGCCTCATAAAGAGAATTCAGGTGTTGTTACTTTTGTCGGAGAAAGAGTCGACCAGTTTAATGAGCAATACGAGTCAGTTGAGATTGATATAAATGGTACGTTAGTAGAATTTGATCGCATTGGTTATTGGGCTAATGAAGAGATTTCTGTAGGTGCCAAGGTGGTAGTGGAAACCTTTGAAATTTGTGTACAGCAAAAATACGGTCCAACTACTTTTATCTTTGAACGGTTAGTTGCAGCAATCAAAACATAACAAACGCATGTTGTCGCCGCGAAGCGGCTGGGACCTCCGTTACGCTTCGCTTCACTCCGGCCCCAAATGCGGGCGTTACGTTCCTTGAGGAGACCATGGAAATCGTATATAAAATTTTAGAGAATGAGCTTTCAAGTCTCGTTGAAAAGATATCTAGCAGTGATAA
>NZ_JAJQVM010000032.1 GCF_021234875.1 Marinibactrum halimedae
GACTATTGGCGATATGCTGCTCTTGCTCAGCCTGTAGGGCAGCCTCAGTCACCTGTTTGATGAGTGGTGTGAGTAGCCCCTCTTTGCCAGTGAGAGGCTTTCCGGCTTTGATATGGGCAATAGCGTCTTCGAGATCGAAAGGAAGGTCTGATTTGGACATGTGTCATCTCCTCTGGTTACAACCAGTTTATGAAAGAAATGACACAGAAATTTGAACACTACCTCAAGAACGAGAAGAGAAACGCCAAGAACAGATGAGTTTGGCGGGATTGTAACAATAGCCCCCTCTGGGGGCTTTCATCATACCACCCGCTTTGCGGGTGGTATTTGATTTTTCTTTAAACGATTTAACCCTCCAAGTAATACAACTGCATTTTTACCATATTGATCTACCGATATCGTCCGAGTATACATTGTATAGTCGTGAGGATTAAATCCATCCTCATTCATTTTCTTCTCGAAAACGTTAATTTTAACAGGAACTTTTAGAGTGACTAATAGGCGTTCATTATTTGCCCAGTTGACACGAGAGGGGCGTTCAACAATCCCTCCGAAAAAAGCAACTTGAGGCATATTATTTTTGCTCAAGTCTTTAATTGTCACAAATCGCTTTATACCCTTGTTCCAAACAGAGGCAATATACTTACCGTCGGGAGAAATATCCATGTCGAGTAAGTCAGCCTCCCTAGTGAAATCCTCAATTTCTAGAGCGTTGAGGTAGCAAGAGAAAATTAAAAGAAAAATAAATATATACTTCCTCATTGGATGTCCTTATTAAAATACTTGAATAAAAAAGCCAATGAATCGTCCTGTTTTATTGGAGGCAATTCAGCTAGTCAGTGAATGAGTGGTCGCATAACTCATCTGGATTTTTATTACAAAGAAGCGGGCAGTGTAGAGGGTAGTTTGGCTTGTCATTCTTTTCATCATTTATTTAAGTTTAGTGTTGATTGGTGCTAAATTGCGCGATTCTTTCATGAGTTCTATAAATATTAAATTTTCTCATAAACAAACGACCAAATCTCTTTTCCTTGTGGATTGCTGCCCGTAAGAAGGTATTTGTTTTTGTTAATAAATTTGAAAACAACCGAAAGAGTGGGCTTGTCATCCATCGTGCTGTCGGAAAAAGTAAGGCTGTTATTGTCGATTGAGTATTGGCCAACGCCTTTACCAATGGTGCCTTTATTATTCCACAGCACATAAAACTTACTTTGTTTTTTCTCGTAGGTAATATATTCCGTCAGTGCTACTGCCCATTGATTGTGATCGTTTTTTTCATAAAGGTTAACGATAATGCCGTTGTTGTCTTCTGTTTTTCGCGTTTTGATTTCTATTTGGGGAATAGGGTTTTGATCTTTCGCTTCCGTAAGCTTCCAGTGGCCAACAAGTTGTTGTAAAGCGGGGTGAAGCGATAAGCGTTCTGATGAGATGGCTTGAGGGGTGAACAGTAAAAGAAAAAGGAAGTGAATATAAGGTCGGGTCTTAATTTTGTTCATGATTTACCCTAAATTGCGTTTAAATTGGCTTGGTAAAAGCACCCTGGCCCAATTCTGTATTTTTGTTTTCAGTGCGCTTTTGAGTGCAAAATGGTTTGTTGTAGTCCGTTATTCTGTACTATCTCCAATCAAAATCTCAACCCATTCTTTAACGGTATGAGTCCTTCCCAGTTGCTGATCATTTTCCTTTTCAATGTCAATGGCGCTCAAGGCGATATCTACCGCGATGGTGTGGTAAACCCCATCAGGGTGGCTGTATCCCGTTTTATCAGCTCGTTGTTTTAGTAGTTGTGCGTAATGGTTTATATCATCGTTGGTAATGTCGTGTTTGCGTAATGCTTTTAAATAGTTCATATGAGTTAGTAATCGAGTGTTGATTCGTATTGGATTAATTTAATCGGCGTCGTTGAGGAGCCGAATTTCTCGTTGTGGGAAGGGAATCTGAATGTTGTTGTCTTTTAATGCTGCGAAAATCGCACGGTTGGTTTTGTATTTTTGTTCAATAAAGACTTCCGTTGGTGCCCAAAACCGAATGCCTAAATTGACGCTGCTGTCGCCGAAGCTGTCAATGCCAATTTGGGCACATCGAGCCTGGCTATTGCCTTCCACATTGGTGATGGTTGTTTCTAAAATAGACAAAGCTTTGTCGATGTCTGTGTGATAGGCCACACCCACCAGCAGTTCGACAACGCGGTCGTTTTGGGAGTTGTGAATAATTTCGCCAATGACATGTTTATTGGGAATGGTGATTTCTTCGCCATCTTCGTTGGTGAGAATGGTAAAGGCCAAATTAATTTCTTTTACCACGCCGGTAACATTTAACAAGTCAATGGTGTCTCCGACCACGTAAGGGCGGGTAAGAATAATATTTAAGCCGGCACCGTAATTAGACAGTAACCCTTGTATGGCGAGGCCTGCTCCTAATGATAGGGCACCAATGGCGGCCACAAAAGGCGTCACGCTAATACCCAATTTGCCCAGCGCGATAATGGCCACCATGACGATGATAATTAACCGAGAAGTATTGGCAATAAATCGGCTTAACGTGATATCAAGTTTATGGCGCGTGCATAATGTGAGCACCCAATTAGAGACTTTTCGAGCGACGAGCACACCCAACATCAAAACAATAATGGCGCCAATGATTTGAAAGCTGTAAGTGATAATGAAAGTGGTTAGCCATTCATATAAGGCGGTAAATTGAGCGATTTCTTCATCTATCATACGGGTATCTCTGTGTGCGCTATTAAGGGCATTCGCATCATTGTACGCTGTAGGGCAGTTTGGGTAGGTAAGGGGTGATCATGGCAGAGGCGTCGGTGTAGATTTTTTCTACATTGGGCATTAACCCTACCTCCATGCGGCGTGAAAGCATGGTGATGGGGAATAAACAGTGGGTAGTGTCTTTTACGCAAGCAGCAGTGCTTTCGCCCAGTTCATCTTCATAGCGGCGCCATTCCAAATTGAAGTCGCGTACAAATTGATCACCCAATACCACACCTAACGCCTGTAATTTTCGTGAATTCGATGATTCGATGAGCCCCCGATTGATCACACGCTGCAATAGCGTGAGATCGTCTTGGTTTTCCCGTAATTGTAAACCAAGCTTTTCTCGGGCAAGTTCATCTACAAATTCTCGTTGACGAGAAAGGTAATTTTTTTCCATCCAAGTGAGGTCACGTAATTGTGGCCAAGTGCGCTCTTCCTCATCGAGCGCGAACGCTGGCAGGCTGATGAGTGTTGATAGTAAGAGAGCTGGAAGCAAGAAACACTTCTTTATTGAAGAGAAAAAAGAAAGGAGTGGCAGTGATGTTGTTGCCATGTAAAACCTCGTATTTCGATCAAAAATTGTTTTGTTTATTCGTCTCTGCTTGTTCGACGTATCTTTAGCGCTGATTATAAGCCTTTGTGACATGATGCCTAGTCACGTTTTCCGATGACTCGTGCTGGGTTGCCGGCCACTTTTGTGTAGGCGGTCACCGATTTGGTGACGACACTGCCTGAGCCAATTACGGCGCCATCGCCAATGGTAACGCCATCCACTACGCACACGTGTGCGCCAATCCAAACATCCGTACCAATTGTGATCCCCTTTGAGGTAACGGGTTGTTCTCTGATGAGTCGATCAGCGTCCATGCCGTGATTAAAAGCATAGAAGCTGCTGTAGGCACCAATCCGTGTATTATCACCGATGGTGATGCCTTGCCGACCGCCATCCATGGTGATGTGATGATTAATGCTGACGTGTTTGCCAAGTTGGAGAGGGCCGTGTAATACCGTATCTGCCGCAATATGAGTGCCCGATCCAATGTGAATGCGACGGCCCGGTTCGGCGAATAATTGGGCATTTTCGGCAATAAAGCAGGCGTCTTCGATGTGAACGGTTTCTAAACGCATCAAAGCGTGTTGAATAGCTGCTTGCCAAGGGTTGGCCCATTCTAAATGTTTCGGTTTTAAGCGCGAATACAGCCAGGGCATGTAATTGAGTCGTTGTTTATGTTGCGCAATATAGTCTTCGGCAGTGGGGGCGTGATGTGGGGGATGACTCATGATGATTTTTTCTCAAATAACGATTTCAGCTATGGACTTGGACGAAACAGCAGCGACGGATCGGCGCATTATGCCCAGAGGTGTAAACGGAGAGAAGAGCACGTAAAAAGAGATGAAAAGTCAGTGAGCCAGAAAGAGCGCCTGCCAGTGTTGATTGAAAAGGGCCAATACTTCTGTTTAGGGTGTCAATTGCAACACGGTTGGGCTAATACCGGTTGCCACCTTACAAAAGCGGAAGCTGATTAGCTTTTTTACGGCGTTCCCGTCGTATCAATGACGTTGTGGCAGGCGCATAGAGCACTGTTTGGCAACGGTTCACTGGGCGTGAAAGTGGGGCCAAACCGCTCACCTTTCAGTGTAGCAATCTCAGTGGTGCTGTTAAGACGGACTTATCATAATGTGATCGTTTGATAAAACTTTCCGAACAGTGTCGCTTCAATATTTTTATTTGCTCTGTGTGTTGCCATAAACGAAATTGATGAGCAAAAAATAGGTGATAAGTGAAAGTTCACCTGCTGCTCACACTCATTAAAAAACATCCATCACAAGAATAAAATAAAGTGTGCCGTGAGTGATATTGGTTTCATCCTGTATTCTCTCTTTGGTGAAGCCTGCTTAAATGAAGCAATAACGTCATATTGGTGTGTGAGACTGATTAAGGTGCATGGCCTATTTTTACCAATGCGTTTTTATCAACGCGTTTTTAACCACGTGCATTTTTGACAAATTGATCGGTCTCATCAATGCTAAAAGTCAATGTATGCCGAGGTGAAGAGTTACCATGCACGTGTTAACTCTGTTGCATTCAAAATTTCACTCATTTTAAAACAACAAAAAATATTATGTTTGATGCAGTGCTTCACCGAAAAAATACGGCAAAAGAACGTCCTTTATCTGCGTTTCATGAATCCCACTTTTCTGTCTCTGCCCCCGCCCGAAGTGCCATCGAGCACTTAATTGGTGATTATCTTATCGTTCGAGCGCAAACCCAGTCTTTGGCAGAACCCTTGGCGGTGGAAGACTACGGCATTCAATCTATGCCGGATGCGAGCCCGACGAAGTGGCATCTTGCCCATACGACTTGGTTTTTCGAAACGTTTATTTTAAAGGCGTTTGTACAAAATTATCGTCTCGTTTGCGACGACTATGAATATTTATTCAATTCTTATTATGAATCGGTTGGGCCGCAATTTACGCGTGCTGAACGTGGGTTGATTTCTCGCCCCACGGTAGAAGAGGTGTATCAATACCGTAGCACGGTGGATGAGCGCCTCATTGATTTTTTAACTCGTCAAACGCCGTCGGCAGAGGTGGTTTCGTTGGTGGTGTTGGGCTTGCATCATGAGCAACAGCATCAAGAATTATTGTTAACCGATATCAAGCATGGGCTTTCTGTTAACCCCATAATGCCGAGTTATTGTGCTCAGACGAATCACGCACAGAGCAAACAGGGCGAGAAAGAAAAGAAGTCGCCCCTTTGGCAAGACTATTCGGGTGGATTGACGACCATTGGTCATAACTCTCAGGCGGCACAGGCTCAACAAAACTCGTCGGACTATCATTTTTCCGACCATCATTCGTCGGACTATCATTCATCGGACTATCAGGGATTTTGTTTCGATAATGAATTGCCTGCCCATAAGGTATACCTGGAGCCTTATCGCTTGTGTTGTGATTTGGTTACCAATGCCGAATTTTTAGATTTTATGGAAGCCGGTGGTTACGACAACCCGCTTTTTTGGTTGTCTGAGGGGTGGGCATGGCGAAAACAACACGCCCTGCAACACCCTCTTTATTGGTTTCAAAAAAACGGTCAGTGGTGGCAATTCACGTTATACGGTGCGCAGCCACTGCGTATGGATGATCCGGTTACCCATGTTTCTTATTTTGAAGCGGAAGCCTTTGCCCATTGGAAGGGGTGTCGTTTGCCGTCTGAGGCAGAATGGGAGCATGCCGCTACGCTGGCGCAGTTCTCCAATCGAACATTCCATTCAATTACCGCTTCAAACAACGCTTCAAACAGTGTTTCAAACAACGCTCAATATGCATCTGGAGAACAGGGGAGTGAAGATGATGGGACAGTTTACCCAGCTTTAGATGGGGTATTTTCCTCAGCCCGCTTTCATCCTACCCAGCACAGTGGCTGCTCTTTTTTATCAAACGCTTCAGAAGCATTAAAAGAGACCTCGCAAACTGTGTCGCTACCAAGAGCGCTTTCTCCAACACCTCTGCGGCAATTATTTGGTTGTGTCTGGCAATGGACCTCAAGCCCATATACGCCTTATCCAGGGTTTAGAACAGCTGAAGGGGCGGTGGGTGAATACAACGGTAAGTTTATGTGCAATCAATGGGTGTTACGGGGTGGCTCTTGCGTCACTCCTAACGGCCATTTGCGTATGAGTTATCGAAATTTTTTCCCTGCTACAGCGCGATGGCAATTTACCGGTATTCGCCTCGCGCAAGATGTGGCCCAGCCAACGTCACCCCCCTGACGACAAATACGGAAGACGTTTATTCATCACCGTCAATTCACTTATTTACCCGTTCTGCTTGTCGTTAACGTGATCAGTGTAAATGGTTTTTCATAGCAGCAATCAATACGTGCAATATAGAGGTATCAAACAGGAGCCCCTTGTGATTACTCAGTCCAATGCCGTACCCCGTCAAGATCTTGCCACCAGCGATGATGAGTTTCTCGAAGATGTGCTAGATGGCTTATCTCAACGGCAAAAAACCCTTCCCTGTAAATATTTTTACGATGAACGCGGATCTCAGTTGTTCGATGATATTTGCCAAACCGAAGATTATTATGTGACGCGCACTGAGCGAGCCATTATGGAGCGCTATATCCCGGAAATGGCTGCATTGGTGGGGCCGGGGGCGAGTATTTTGGAGTTTGGTTCCGGTGTGGGGGAGAAAATTCGACGGCTGCTGACGAGCCTTGAGGCGCCGCATTCTTATACACCGATGGATATTTCTTACGAGCCATTAATGGCTTCTGCCGAGCAATTGCGACAAGAGTTCCCATCGTTAACGGTTGATCCGGTGTGTGGTGACTATTTACAACCTTGGCCCTCTATGCCGGTGTTTTTACGTTCGTCCCAGCGTTTGGTGTATTTTCCGGGTTCCACATTAAGTAATTTTACGCCTGAACAGGCCAGTGATTTTCTATCGCGCATTGCGAAATTACTGGGCAGTGGGGGGGGGTTATTAATTGGTGTGGATTTAATCAAACCCATTGAGGTGTTGCATGATGCTTACAATGATCGTGAAGGTGTGACGGCTGAATTCAATAAAAATGTTTTATCGCGAATTAATCAAGCGTTAGACGGTAATTTTAATCTTGAGTCGTTTGAGCATAATGCTTTTTTTAATGAACAGCATAATCGCATTGAAATGCATTTGTGCAGCCAGGTTGATCAGCGTGTTGAGATTGCCGGGCAAGAGTTCCGTTTCTCTCAAGGTGAATCTATTCATACAGAAAACTCTTACAAATACAGTACCCAGCATTTACACCAACTGTTCAGCCGAACAGGGTATCGCGTGGTGGATTTTTGGACGGATCCTAATCAGTATTTCAGCGTACATTACTGTACCGTCCAATAAGCACGGCATCTGTTACACTAGGGGCGATGTATTCTAATTACTATTATCGCCTCTATGATTACCGTTATTGACGAACACCCCGATTTCCTGATTACCCTAAAACCCGCCAACGTTGATTTTCATGATTGCGACGGAGAGCCGGGTTTTATGTCGCGCCTCTCTCGCCAATTCGGCAAACCCCTCTGGCCTGTTCATCGGCTGGATAAACCCACCTCTGGATTATTGCTTGTGGCCACCTCTGCACAGGCGTGTGCGGCATTGTCTGCCCAATTTTCTGAGCGGCAGGTGGAAAAGTTTTACCTTGCGCTCGCTCACGGTCGTCCGAAAAAAAAGCAAGGGTTAATTAAAGGTGACATGGCACGCAGCCGGCGGGGCAGTTGGAAACTGCTTCCTACGACGACGAACCCTGCGATAACGCAATTTTTTTCTTATGGAGCAGGGCCTGGGCGTCGTCTCTATTTGCTTAAACCCCACACCGGCAAGACTCACCAATTACGTGTCGCCTTAAAGTCGTTATCCGCTCCGATTGAGGGGGATTCGCTTTATGGGGGTGAGCCATCGACCCGTTTGCATCTTCATGCCTTTCAATTAGGCTTTGAGTGGGAAGGGCAGTGGCGTCGGTATCAACAATTGCCCACTGAAGACTTTCAGGCGATGGTTGAGCGTTTTGCACCGAAGGAATGGCAAGCTCCTCATCAGTTGTTGTGGCCGACGGTTGGTAAAGGCACAGAATGAAGAGGGCAAACATCAGCTTGTTGGGAGGGGCGGTTGTGTTGATTGCCCTGTTGGGGTGGTTTCTGAGTGGATCTTTCGATGCTCCCATTATTTCTGAAGGGCCGACTATACCTAGCGTTGTGCATACCCCTTGCCCGGAATGGGTTCAAGACAATGCACAAGTCTTAACCCATAATATTGAGTGTGGATATTATACCACCCCCGGAAGTAAGGAATCATATGAATTACCTTTTGTGGTCTTTCGGTTAATCAAGACAGAGGAAACACCCTCGGTGCCACTGCTTTACCTACAGGGTGGGCCGGGGCAAAGTCTGCGTTTACGTCAGGGGCAATCGCTGCGCGATTGGCAAGATTGGCTGGCGGTTACCGAACTTAAGCGTGACTTGGTGTTGTTTGATCCAAGAGGGGTGAGCCAACCCAGCCAGTATGCCTGCAAAGCGTTCGATAGCGATACCGCTTGGCTACTTCGGCGGGACGTGGCGCTTGAAGAAGAATATCAGCGAGGCTTTCAGCAATTATCTCAATGCCTTAACGGTCGTGGGCAGGCGCTGCAGGATTTTGGCACTTTAGCCAATGCGGAAGACGCGCTGGGGATGATGCAGCACTTGGGATATGAGCGTTTTAGTGTATTTGGGGTGTCTTATGGTACGAGGCTGGCCAGTGCCATTGCCCAAAAAGCGCCGGAGAGGGTCAGTCATTTAATTTTAGATTCAGTATACCCACCTAACGATAATAGCGAATCCCAGTGGCCATACCGGCTGCGTCATGCTTTTAATCGTTTTTTCCAAGCCTGTACGTCCTATGGCCAATGTCTTTTAGATGAAGCAGTTTTTTGGCGAGCGGTAGCACACTTGGATAAGCAACCTCTGACAGTAGAAGTGTCTTTGTGGGACGAACCCGGCGTTTTACCGGTGGTGATCAATGCAGACCGACTCATCGGCATCGTGTTTTTTGCGTTTTACGATCAATACTTTTACGCAATGTTGAATGACATTATTCAGGATGTGTTGGTGCTCAGCGGCGATACCCCTCCCGGTATGTTATTGATGGAACACCACCTTACCCCTTCAGGTAGGCTTAAACAGTTGGTAGAGGTGTACACCAATAGCCAGTTAGATACCGGATTTAATAACTGGGTATTTTTTACCACACAGTGTTTAGACAATGCGCTAACCAACGAAGCGCAATTTCTTGAGTTTGCGAATGAGGATAAACGTTGGGCATCTCGTGTTGTGTTTCATGGCAACCAAGATATTTGTGCGTTGATGCAGCAGCGTCTTCAATCTCAAGGTGAAAGAACATTGTTCACCCAAGAAGGCGTGATTAAAGCCTTTCATGATGAAGCCGATGCCCCAATATCGGTGCCCACATTGATGTTAAATGGTGTGTTTGATCCCATTACCCCCATCGAAGAGGCCGCGAATGCGACGGCGTATTTTTCTACTGTGGCCTTGGTTGCGGTGCCATTAATGGGGCACAGTGTTGTCAGTAGCAGCCTTTGTCCGGAAAGTTTGATTGAGCCTTTTTTATCCTCTTCTTCCCCGATAGCTGATTTACACACGCTTCAAAAGGAGGCAAAGACATTATCCGATATGGACCCATCAGTGTATTTTGATATGCAACCCGAATCAGTCATCGCAGCGAATGATGCGTTTTGCCGCCTTTTTAAAAAAGCGTTTCACAATAATGGTGAAAAAAAGCACTAAATTAGAGTGCTGTACGGGATAGAAACGAATCGACTATGATGAGAAAATCAATCACTTGAAACCCATAAGGCTTTCGGTATTATTGCGCCCCCATTTGGGTTTATACGCCAAATGGGATTCATCAATGAGAACAAAAAAACGTCAATACCGTTGTTAACATCTGGCTGGTTACATGCATTTTTATCTCTGCGTTCGTGCACAATCCCTAACGATTGCCAAAGCGGCTTTGGCCGAGGCAGGTGCCGTGATTATTCGCAGCCAAGTGGATAAAATTCAACCGGCGTTGCGCAATTTATCGGAAGCGTTAGTGGATCGGGGCATGGCGTGGCGATTAGGCGAGACCAGCTTTTATTGGTTGGAAGTGGAGCATAAAGTGATTCACTTGGCTCAATGGCTGCGTTTTAGCTGCGTAGAATTGGCTTTAGATTATCAATGGTTGCAAACCCAATTGAAGCTTATTCGGGGTCTTAAAGGGGCGGCTTATGTTGAAGCGGCGTATCGCTGGTGTAAAAAGTTTACCCTAAAATCTCAATCTCGCCCTGTTCACGTTCAGTTTCAAGAACCCGATTGTGAAGAAGTGACTTCCCTAAACGAAGGCGAGAAAGATACTCCGCTCGTTGATGCAGACCATACGGCCGTCGTTGAGACCGTCGTTGAGACAGTAGTTGAGGCTATTGCTGAAACCGTACCACCTTCTCTGGCGGTAGGAGAAACCGTTCCTTTGTTTACAAGTGAATTGTTTTCGGGGGAATTATTCGCCGATGAGAAAACGCATTTAACCACCAAAAAATCGGTTTCTAGCAATGCTAAAGTGAATCGTTCATCATCAACATCCAATCATAACGTTCGTCACACCGGTATACCGGAACAAGGTTATTTACCCGGCCTTGGTAAACCGAAACGCGAGTTTATAAAACGAACCCAAGCCATCCGCGAAGAGCAGTTGGATATGTTTGGAAAATAGCGCCAAACCTTATTTGCATTGCATGCTTTCTCAAGGTTTTTTTCATCCCTCTCTTTACTATCTCCTTTACTTTTCCTAGATTTAATTTCCCAGTGCATCTGTGCTATGCGCATCAATAAAAAGGCAGCTCATTCCTATGGCGGTTCTCTGGCAGCAACACCTTAATCGTACCCATTATAAAGTGACTCAAGCCGGTAACAGTTTACGTTTGTATCGAGACGGTATATTCCACAGCCAATTTAATGAACAGACTTTGGTCAGTGGTGCCGTGTGGGATTTATTATTGTTGCCTGCCTTTTTTCTTCCTTCCCAACAAGTTCGCCGTGTGTTGGTGCTCGGAGTAGGAGGGGGCGCCGTTATGCGTATGTTAATGCATTGTTTTCCTGAAGCGGAGATTCATGGTGTAGAAAAAGACCCAGTACACCTCGATGTTGCTCAGAATTGGTTCGGTGTTCAGGGTGAGAAAATCACCTTACATGAGCATTGTGCAAAACAATGGGTAGAACAATTTTCTGGCGAGCCTTTTGATGTCATTATTGACGATGTTTTTGGTGGCTTAAAATCCGATCCAGAGCGAGCCATTATGGTAGATGAAGATTGGGTCGCTTTATTGAATAACATGAAAAGAAAAAATGGCGTGCTCGCCTTTAATTTTGATACAACACAAAAAGCCCATGGCTCTGTGCTGTCAAATAAAAGCGCGTGTAAGCGTTTAGGTCTTATCAATAAAAAGTCATTAACGACGGAAGGGTTTTTAAATCAAATTGTTGTTGCCAGTGAGGCATCATTAAATGAAAACGATTTTGCTTCGCGCCTTAAAAAAATAAAAGCACTAAACGCCGATTATCGCGGGTGTCGCTTGCGGCATTCTGTGTGGTCTTTTTGATTTGATTTGTTTGTTGAGGCTAGAGGCCGTATTGTTGATGGCTTGTATCGATAGGGATTAAAAAATAGGGTCGTTTGGGCTGAGAAGTTGTCTGTTGGTGTTATGGTAAAAATGATATTTTTTCTGTGTAATAGAGATTTAGTATTGCTGGCACAGCTAGTACCTTTTAATACCAAAGTTCTAGTGCTTTAGGGTAATTGTCTTCATTCTACAATATGGGGCATTATTGGAATCAGCAGGGCCTTTCCACGAATGGTAGTGCGTTGAGTGGGCAAAAGGAGATGTGTATGAGAGGTTATTTATGGAGAAAACTCAATGTTGGTAAACCCACTAATGGCGATTGTGTTTTTGGCTGTTTTCACCGTAACAGTTCACAGTGAGAATAAGCTGCCAGCTATATCCGTTTCGCAAGCCAAGAGTCGGGTACTTATTGACGATGTGGTATCTTGGCAATCAGATGAGAATGCCAAGCGCTGTCTGAATGACAACAAGGGCGATAATCTCTATACCGACCAGATGCTATCGCTCAGTTGCATAGGCTACGATATCCATCATTTTTCACAACTTCGCTATTTAACCAATTTACAAAATTTAGATTTGTCGAATAATGACCTCGCTCATCTTGATATTTCTGATAATGCTGCATTAACCAGGCTTAATCTAAACTGGAACAGTATTGATCGAATCGACGTTTCCAAAAATACAGCCTTAACGCACTTATGGATCGGACACAATCAGCTTACGCACTTGGATATTTCAGCTAATACTTCGTTAGTCGATCTTTATGTGGGTAACAACCAACTTATGCATCTTGATGTTTCGAAGAACACAGCATTACGGGTGTTGAGTATTCAAAATAATTATCTTGTTTATTTAGATATCTCACACAACTCTGGATTAACAGAGCTCTCTGCGTACAATAACCAACTAACGAAAATAAATACCTCCCAGAATGCCTCGTTGGCAGGGCTTCATCTGAATGGTAACCGTCTGACTGAGATAGACCTGTCTTCTAATGTTGCCTTAGTTGATCTGCGAGTTAATGATAACCGACTTACTAGCCTTAACATTTCTAATAACGCTGCGCTAAAGTATTTTTTTGCTAACAATAACCTTTTATCTGAAGTTCCTGTTGGTTTAGAAAGGGTTGTGGGCGAACAGTCGCATGTCTATTTGAGGGGTAACCCTTTTGGTAGAGGCTCAAAAAAAAGGTTAAAGAAACTTGAGAAATTTGCATCTAATTCTCATTTTTATTACTGATAGTTTTATTTTTAACGAGCGGGATACATTCTAAATTCTCTTCTTGGAGAAGGTGCTGAACGAATGTTAGAGTAGAATATCGAGAGCTTCTTTTGTCAAAAATTGATTCGATACCAGCCTCAAAACCAGAAGCGCTCGTTTTTTGCAAATAGAAGTGTCAGATTCAGTTGTAACCATTACAGATAAGTAATTATGAACGATAAAGCATACTTTAACGAACTTCTAGTGCGTTCAGCCCAAATCGCTGCAGTCAGTGATCCATATGCCCGGTGGTCTGTGAGGAGAGAGATCGGGAGGGTACAAGGGGTATGAGGTATCGAGTATGAGAATAACTCTACGGGCTGCTCAAGAAAGTGATGTCCCATACTTACTAGAGTTGAGAAGGCTCACTATGGGCAGTTATCTTGAGAAGGATGGGGTTCCAAATACAGATGAGGAGAATCTCAACCGTATACGTTACAATTTTAAAGATGCTCAGCTGATAGGGTTTTGCGGCAAGTTAGCAGGATTATTTAAAGCAAGTTACTTGCCTCATAGTCATCAGTGGTATTTGTTTCAAATTCAAATACACCCCGATTTTCAAAATAAGAAAATTGGTAGCCATCTGGTTAAAGTTTTAATCGACAGAGCCTCAAGTCAAGGCGCTAAGGTGGGGTTAAGTGTTTTAAAAAGTAACCCTGCAATAAAATTCTATACAGATCTCGGTTTTAAGGTTATTCAAGAAGATGATTGTGAGTTTGAGCTTTTGTATGAAGAGTAAGTCAGTGCGGGTGTGCTGTCGTTAGAGTCATATCAACGTACTTCCGCAGTGGGCGGATAGTTCAACAAATTGCTTCAGTAACACCTTATTCCGTCACTTCAACCCCACGCCAAAACGCCACATAGTTTTTTATCTTGTTTGCCTTGGGCTTTGGATCAGGATAATACCATGCAGCATCTTTGTTGGTTTTACCGTCCACGCTTACGGAATAGTAGTGAGCTTTACCTTTCCAGAAACAACTGCTTGTAGTGTCGCTGTTTTCAAAACACGCCTTCTCCAGTGCTTCGGCGGGAAAGTAATGGTTGTTTTCGACAACAATAGTGTCATCGCTCTCAGCAATGACTTTACCGTTCCACATCGCTTTCATGGTTTCTCCTGCAGGCAGTATATAAAAATAAAATCTATGTAGTAGTACGCAAAGGGGTGAGAAGTGGATGCATCAGAAACTGTTGATGTTGATTGGTTGCCCCCTACACAAACAGAAACTCTTGGCACGAGTCAGCCATGAAATCTCCTAGGGGAAAGAATTCACATATTTTGTTAAAATACACGGATGAAAATCACTACTGGGCAATACAAAATTATGGAGAGCAACATAAAGAGTGTGGCACTCCAAAAATGAAACAAAGTGATTCGTGAAAAACAACAAAAAATTTCTAAATGCCTAAATTTGACGCCGCAATAAATTGGCCCACAAACTCAAAAAAAGCTCATGGGCCAGCCAAACAACTTATTTCTTACGATCTGACAATTTGATTTCAATGACCACTTTACGTCCCTCCCAGAACAACGAGAAACTCAGTCTTCGAATAACCTCCCCAAACACCGTCATCAACAACACAAAGACAGCTAAGGCCATTTGTAAAAGATCAGTGGCAAGATAAAACCCAGACACCTCAAAAAGGCTGTACAACAATGTAAGACTTTTCATTGCGTATATCCAATGGTTAATAGTGAAATGTGTGTGAGTAACTTTGATGGGAGACCATTTTAGAGTTGGTCATTTTTTGAACTGCGAAACAAATCACGAAAAATTGGCGGTGATAGACCTAGTCATTGTAGATATTTTTAGTTATCGAAGAATTGGTTTTGCGCTATTACGGAAATAAGAAGAAATACGCGTCACTGCTATTTTTATTACATATGACAGTAATGACAGTAATGAATGGTTATAAGTGAGAGTAATAGGGGTGATGGGGTTCGACCGACGGAGTACATGCCAAATTGGAGTGAGAACAGTAGGCTCAGAAAAGGTGGATTCTTACTAAACCCACCCCAAAGACTCACAAAGGAGGAAGAGAACCATACCCCTTTTCAAACTCTATTTTGAAACACACCTTTAACTCACTTTTTGACAACTGATCGCCAGCGAATTCTTCACAGCGTGCCACAGAGATTGCTAGGCAGTTGAAGATAGGTCGCTCAACGGTAGAATGCTAGAACTCAGTCAGATATAGAGCTAAACTTGGCTCTATATCTGACTACGTATTTGAATGGCGAAACCTGGAGGTTAATATGTTGCAGAAAGTTATGTGTGGTTACACCGTACCCATTAGCAAATTTAAATCCAATCCAAGTGCGGCTATGAACGAAGCCCAAGGCGATGCGATCGCCGTTTCTTCTAATAATGAGATCCAGTTCTATGCTGTGCCCGCTGCACTTTTTGAAGAAATGACAGCCTTTTGTGAATACGCTCAGCGCGGAGAAGCTGAGTTAAAAAGCATTCCTGCCAAATTCACAGGTGAAGGCTTAGACATAGAAAAATTTGCCGATGAAATGGCAACAAAGCTTAAAAATAACACGTCTGGAGACTACGAAGAATGGCCGTAAAAAACATACAAATTCCCCCGAAAAAGGGGCAAAACAAGCCACTGGTTATTTGCGAGTTCGAAGAGAAAGAGGCGCCAACAACTACCGGTCATTTTATCGCTGGGGAAGCTGAATTGAAGAAAGTCGCTGATAAAATGGCAAAATCATTAACCAAAAATAAAATGAGTTAGCGGATGGTTAGAATCTTTACGCACAAAGACCTGAAAGATTCTCTTGGCGAGCAAAAAACCAAATCGTTGGTTGATGACTTCCGAGCTTACAAAGAAGGGAAAGGCTTACCAGCCACCTTTGGCAGAGATGTTCCTTACGACTTTACCCACAACCGTTCCTATCTTGAATTACAGCACCTGCATTTTAAGGAAAGCGGTTTTCCTCTTAAGCTTGTGCAGTTCCGACGTACAAGTGGGTATGTACTTGTATATTGCCCAGGCTTCTTTAATCCAAACACTTACCTTCTCATTGCGATCATCAAGCATTGGGATCACAGAAAGCCAAATGATATGGTGGGAACAGATCGAGATACCAGTCTAATGTCGGTACTGGAAACGATTGCAGAAGGGTTCCGAGAAAAATTCTAACGTAAAAAGTTGACGGGTATCTGGAGATTAATTCAACCAAAAATTTTAGCTATCCATTTCATTTTTAATTTGCAGGATAGATTCTAAATTCTTTTCCCGGAAGTGATAACACGTGATGAGAGCCTGACCAGCTCGTAAGCATTTCGTATTTCAATGTTTGTTGTATAAATTGCTCAAAAAAACAGTGCATTTCATCGGCAGTATCCGCACAACAATATAAAGGTTGAATAGAAAAATCAGTAAGGTGTTCGAGTTTTAAAAGCCCATCCACATAACCGGTTAGGCTCATATCATCGGGGCGGGTGATGAATACCTGAGTGTGTTCATCGTCAGGGGTATCGAATTCTTCTTGTCGTAATTGTTCTACCAGTTTTTTTACTTGTTCGTTTAGGTTTTTCTCATTAATTTCACCTTTTCCACCATAACGGTAACCGGCAGTTGCCAATACTTTCGTTGTCATTTTTTGGTCTCTTTTTGTTTTGTTATTGCCTACCGGTTTGTTGTTTACGATTTATGGCCGGCCATCTTCACCCCAATGCCCCGGTGAACGTCCACCTTTGTGCCCGTAAATTTTATGGAGTCCAGTGGGCACCAACAACATTCTTCCGTCTTCTTCGTGATGATGCCATGTGTAGCCTTCTTTTTCGCCGCCAATTAACCCGTCCAAATAGCGGAACTGAACTGGGTCGCTTTTCGACCAATATTCGGGTGGTAGGGTGATATCTTCAATGGCGTATTGATCAAACTTGGCGTAATCAGTATCAGGGTTTACGTAAATATCGGGGACTAAATCCAATTCTTTGGCTTTGTTTCGAATTTCACTGCGTTTACTGTCGGGCAAATTGCTGGCGATATGGTCCCATGACCAATCGCCTTTATTAGAGTAAACCAAATCTAAGTACTTACGCATGAGTGCCGCATCGGCGGCGGGGAGGGTGGCCAGTTGTTGATCAATAAAGGTTTGATTTGGCTTTTTAAATTCCAGCTTGGTTGTATTAAAGGCATCCAGTGTAGTGTGAATAAAGCGTAAACGCTCAGTAGGGGAAGATAAGCCGGATAATTGCTTGTTAAAGTCAATGATTTGATCGCTGGAGGCGGATTTAAGCGCACGATTTAAACTATTTACTAAGTCTCTGGCACTCATTCCAGAAGTATGACTATCGTGCTCTGGCAGTGCTTGCAGCAGTGCAATAAACGTAGAGGTATTTCCCATTAATGATTGTGCTTTGACCAGTGATGGCACACTGGCGGGAAAGTCTGGGCTAGCGTACAAGTGATCAAGTGCTTGTGCGCGCAGCGAAGCCGGTAGCGTTTGGGTAATGTCCACCATACTTTGCAAATAATGCAGTGCTTGGGTGTCGTTGTTGCTATTGAGAAAGACATCGTGCAGCACGTCGGCAGACAGGTTTATCGCTAATAACTGTTGTTGGAATGCGGGCGTCGCCGATTTCATCACCTTAGCCATGAGTTCGGCAAGGTGATGATGGCCGTCTGATGCATTGAGCATGGTCTCAACCAACAAGTGGGTCATGTCGTCGGAGACGGCATGTTTTAAAGCATTACGGAATTCGTGAAAGGTTTGTTTGAAATGTGTATCGGCAACCAAATTGGTGAGCTGCCGTTGTTGCTCTCGATCAGCCATTTTGCTAATGGCGAACCCGAAGGCATGTAGAGTGGACAGCGCCAGTTGGGGGCTTAATTGCGATAATGATTCCGCCAGTCGGGTTTTGGTGTCTGGGTCGGCCAATCTCATAAACGTGACTAAGTTTTTGGCGAAACCGATGTGGTGCTTCGTTAAATTAGCGGTTGTGGCAACCAATTGATTTATCGTGCGAGAATCGCCGATGCCCTCCGTTGCGGTATGCAATAACCCAATAAGCTCAACAAAGTCATTTTTACTGGCCAGTCTGCTCAGTGTTTCTGTTCGATCTGTGTCGTTTAATCGAGCACTGAGTTCAGCTAACTGTTGTAGCCGTTCAATTTGCGCTTGAGGCTCCAAGTCTGAACGAAGAATTTGGCTGAGTTGATCGCTATCGATGCTGTTATCGGCCAACGCTCGTAATTGTTCGGGGCTGGCGGTGTCTACCAGCTGGCGAAGGGTGTCTGCCATGCTGCCTGCGCGTTTGGCATCGACATTGAGGCAGTCGCTTAATTTCTTCAATACGTCTTCTGCAATACGCGGTTGTGCTTGAGCCCCTGTTGTTGGTATCCCTGTTATTGGCACCCCGCCGATGGCACTGACGAACCCCAACAGACTCTCATGCAAATTCGCGACGATGAGTGAGGTGGGCTTGGGTTTGAGTTTGGTGAGCGCCGCTGTCCAATCACTCCGCCGGCTTTCTGGAATCTGGGCCGCCAGTTCAGAGAGCTGTTTGAGTGTGGTAAAGACACTCTCTGGCGAGTCAGCATCGCGCATGATGTCCACAATTTGGCGGGGGGTTAAGCCTGATGTCGCCAGTTGCGCAAGGGAAAACTCATCACTGTGTTTTAGGTAGGAAGACAGGGAGTGTGCCAATGCACTGACTTCGTGTTTCTTAAAGATAATGACGCCCATGGCGGTGGCGTAGAGCGTAGGGTGAGCCTCGGCCAAGGTGGCTTGGATATGGTGAAGGCTGTCTAACACATCGGATAAGTTGCCGCGTTGCGTGTAGAGCAATACACGGCGAACGTGGAACGGATCGAGATCAAGGGCAGCGAGTTTCTCTAAATCCGCTCCTTTGATGTCTTTTAACGCGGCTTCTAACCGTGTCTTGTCGCGTTTTCCCTTTGAGCCTGCTTGAAGGGCTCGTGCAATGAGTTGGTCTCGGGTGTCTTGGGCTTTATTAAACATCCGCGCCGGCTGATCTAAATACTGAGGTTTTGGCAACAGCCCCGCTTGCATCTGCAATTGCATTAACGGTGAGAGTTGAGTGACTTCGTTTAGACGTTGAGTGAGGTTATCCAATGTGCGTTGTGCCAATTCCAGTTCTAAACGCAATTGCTGTTGTTCTTCTGGGCTGGATGCCTTCAGGAGTTGATCGGTCAGCTCACTCACTAAGCGATCATGGGCGTCGATTTCTAAGTCTAATTTATTACGGTAAAGCGCCACTTGCAGGGCCACGGGTAGGTCGTCCCAGCGCTGGAGGTGGCCTTCTTCTAAACTGCCAATGTGTTTTGCCCAGCGAGGGTCTTGGGCTTGCAGGGCGTGCAGGCCTTCTTCCCGCAGTACTTTCGGGTCGGCGCCCTCGCGCAGTACCACCACTGGTTTGCCGTTGATGATCAGTGTCACCGCGTTGCCAGAGTCCGATTGGGTATAGCGTTTAAAGTCGGCGTCGCTCACCACCAAAATGGGAACGTCTTTCAGCAAATGACGTTGCTCTGCCGGCGCCATGGCCAACAGTTCATTGCGCAATGCCATCGAGTCATCGGCGGGTGTTTTCAGTAATTGTTCACGGGCTGCCTGCCGTTGCTGGCTGGCTTGATGGCGCCGATGTTGGTGGTTTTCTAAGGTTTTTCGAAGGCTTGTTTCAAAGTCATTGCGATCCAAACCGGGGTTGATCTTTAATGCATTGTTAAAGAGGGCATTGGATTGAGCGTTCGATAGCTGGCCTGCTTCAAAGGCGTTTTTCAGTTGGGTGAATTGATCGTGGGTCAACTCAGAATCCAGTAAGCGCGAGAAGAGTGGGGCGTCGCCATCGGGTACGTCTCTTAAGAGTTCGGCTTTTTGTTGGTCGACCACGCGGCGATGGGCGCTTTGGGCCAACTGGGCGGATTGCACCGCACTGTGTAATTGCTTGAGAAACGAAATGGCGTCCAGTTTAGGATGTTGTTTTAAGGCCGCTTGCAGAAGTTGGTCACTGTCTCGGTGAGTAAGGGTGCCATGGGCCATGGTGTCAGCCAGTTTCAGTAAATCGGCCTTAGGCAGATGCTCTAAACCTTCTACTGGGAGGTCTTTCAGGGCGTTGCGTACCGGTTCGGGTAGATCTTGCAGAAGCGTATTGCGAATCGAGAGGTCGGCATTTATCGAGTGACGATCACTTGAAACCTCAGATTGCATGCGCTGGCTATGATGTTCCATGTGGGTGAGCAGTTCGTCGACGGCCAGCCGTGGATTGGCTTCGGCGAGGCTGGCCAAAAGATCTCGGCGTTCACTGCTGGTACCGGCTAAGGTGCCGGTTTGCATCATGCCAACCAACTGCTGTAAAGATTGGCTATCTAGGCTTTCTGCGTGGCGACGCAGGTCAGGGGGAAGTTGGGCCAGGATACGACGGTCAGCGTTAAGGCGTTGGGTAATATCTTGACGAGAGGGAAGGGGTTCTCCCGCCGATTGGGCTGCCAGTCTAAGCGCATTAATGTCGCTGTCGGTTAAATCGCCGTTGCGGCGGGCCTCGGCCATTAAATCATTAAAGCGTTGCCGCCTGCGGGCCGGCAACCCGTAGGCATTAGCTCCGGCTTTACCAGCACCACTGACCATGTCTTTTAAGCCTGCCTGGCCCATGCGTGTTAGCGCGTCTTTCAGCCCCCCTTTATACGTACCCGAACCCACTTCGATGACGATACCGGCAGCTTCGCCGGCCATGCCACCGAGCCCTTCGGCAATGCCTTCTTTTACGATGGTGCGACCGTTCGCCCCGAGGGCACGCCCCAGGCCGGAGAGGCGCGAGACATCGTCCAGATTATCCAACCCCTTGAGCAAGCGATTATTGACACGATCACCCACCGCTTCAGACACCCCAGCACTGACTGCCGACATGGCTCCGCCTTTCACGCCGCCCAGTAAAATGCGCCCGAAGGCATTGCCGGGGCCATCTTTGTAAGTGTCGTCTTGCATTGCGGTGTTGGCGGCACTGCTTACACCGCCGACAATGGCTTCTCGGGCAATCATGCCGCCAAATTGACCAAAAGTGTTTTGTAATGCTGCCCCCATTCGCGAAAGGGGCCCGGTAATTTGTGCGGTGGCCCCCATGCCTTTGGCGATGGCACCACCTGCGCCGGCTGCGGCAACTTCCACAGCCGTGCTGGCAGCATCCACTGCGGCTTCTTCCCAGCCATAGCGTTCTCCGCGCATGCCACTTTTCACAGCCATGGTCATCAAGCCTGAACCCAGCGCCACAATCACACCCGCCAATACCACGCCGACGCCGCACGCCATTAAAATCACGGTGGCGGCAATGGCCAAAGCCGTAATCCCCGCCAGCATCAAGCTCTCTTGCCGATCTAACTCCGATTTGTAGCGATCTCCTGCCAGCGAGACTTGTCTCGCTTGGTCGAGAACGTGGGCGCGATCCCCAGAAAATACCGGTGGTGAGGCCTGGCCATCCCGGCTGGGGCCGGGCACGAAGACCAGGCCCGCCACTTGAGGGTTGATGCGGCCATCGTGGGTAAACACGTCTTCAGGGCGATCGGGCAGGGGGAAGGCGTCTGCCGAGACGGTCGGGTCTTGCAAACGCTGTTTTCGTTGCCGACGTGCCTCGTCCAGTAATGCCTGGCCCATGTCTCGGTTGTGGCTGTCAATGGTCTGCGCTTCATCGGTCCCGGACATCGTAATCCGCGCTAAGCCACCGGTGCCTCGGCGCCGCTGCTGTTGATAACGAAGTATTGCTAGCTCAATGTGGTCTTGGTCGGTTTCTGGGTTACCTCGGGCGAGGATTTGAATGTCATTGGCCAAGTCACCGGAAACTTCGCCTCCTTGTAGCCAGCCGTACAGTGGGTCTGCGGCGATACGAGCTTCTTCGGCTCTGGAGCGATGTTGAATGCCTAGGTATTCATCTAAGTCTTCGCCATAGCGATCGTTCCAGTCGGTTCTGGCTTGGGCCACTTCGGCTTTGCTGCGGTTTTGATAGGTCATGCGCAGCAAATCTTCGTTGGTCCCTGCGCCGCGAGTGGCCATGCGAATACCGGCGGTGAGGCTGGCGCGGCCTTCGGTAATCAGCTCGTAGCCATACTGGGCATCCTCTTGGGCGTGGGTGCGACGATCACCAGAGGCTGTGCCGGTCTCATACTCTTCGCCACCAGAGAACATACGGGCGCTGCGTTGGGCCATGTATTGTGTTGCCCCACCGGCGCGGGCCAAATCATCGTCGGTGAGGGTGGGGTCGAGTCGGCGAGCCACCCGCGCCATTCGCTCTTCTTGCCGTTGGCGCAACTCTTCTAATCGGGGCTGAAGTTGATCGGCCCGTTCGGGGTGTTCGCGAATTTGCCGTTCCATGTCGGAGAGCTCAGGGTCGACAAACGAACGGGTTACGCGATTGGTGTCGGTTTCGGAGGGCCCAAAGGTACTGCCTTCTGCGCGGGAGAACTCGTAGGCTTGTTTGGCTGCCAACGCATTTTCAGATTGCCATCCTTCCCGGATAACGGTGCGGGCATAGTCTTGAACCCGCTGATCCACAGGAACATGTTGAACCGTTTCCCCGGTGGCAACGACACGATCCGCCAGGGCACGATTGAGGTAAATTTCTCGGGCTTGCTCTAGGGTAAGTGACTGATCTTCCGCTGGGGTGGAGCCATCGGCGGTAGTGCCTTGAGCGCCACTGCGAGGTCGGTGCCGCTCTGCAAAGTCCATAATGGCTTGGTCGGTCAGCGCTTGGATGTCTTCATTCTTGATCATCAATGAAGACTGGCCTCGTTGCAGCTCTTCTCGGGCCATCTGTTCGATACGTTCGACCGATTGGAAGATGTCATCACTGCCACGACTGCGGGCGGTGGCCAAATCTTGCTCCATTCGGGCGGAAAGCACCATGCCCATGTCGCCGCGCAGATAGCCTTCATCCATACGGCGCTCGGTGCCCCGTTGGAAGAAGGCCGACCAACTGTCGTTGATTTCGGCCACTAAGGCATCAATTTGCGCATCGCCAGCGGCGGCTCGTTCGGTCTCGTCCATGCCTTGGGTCAGCGCACGGCGGGCATCGGCGTCTAAACCAAACACGAGGCCCAAAGAATCGCGGATGGAATCGCGGCGGGCATTGAATCGCGTTTCGCTGTTGGCGGAAAACAAGCCGGTGGCGCGTTGATAGGCATCGCTGCTTAAGCATTCTCGGAATCGGCCAAATAAGTCGCCTTTATTGGCGTGGGCGCTGCCTTCAAAATAAAACTTCAGAGCCGGCTGCGAGGGCCAACGTAAATCGCCGAGCGCCGCGAAAATGTCATCGTCATCCGCATCGGAGTAGGCGAGATACCCAACAGTGACACTGGTCGTAAGGCCCAGTGAGGCCACATTGAGTATCACCAGCCCTGTGGTCACATCCGGATCCGGGGCGGTTAATTCTTCGTCCAACGTTTGGGCTTTCGGGCTCAAGATGCCATCGCATTCCGCTTCCACCCGAGAAAACACGCTGTCGGCACCGCTGTTCATGCCGTCTTTGAAACTCTCAACGCCACTGAAGTAACGGCGGCTGGCCTGCCCAATATTGCGGTTGAGGTTGATAACAAAGTTTCTCAAAAGTCGGTCGAGCGCACCGTTTTCTTCATCGCGGGTCGAGAGAATATTTTCCGCCATGCGCAAGGCGTAACCACGGGCATTATCCACGGCGGCCCAACCGCCCTCGCGCATCACCCCGGTCACTTGAAAACCAAAAGTTTCAAAATCAAATTGACTGGCAACCACCGTATCGGTGACTTGCTGGATGCTTTTATCGGCCGTCTCGCCGAGGCTCACCATTTGCTTACTGGCAGACTCACGGGCTTGGGCAAGCGTGGTTTCGGCTTGGGTCAGCATTTGAGCAAATTGTTGATCGGGCAGACGAAGTGCACTTTCCCAGGCCGCTTTTAACCGGGGGCCAAGCTCTCGTTCGTTTAAAAACTGCCCTTCGGGAAGCATCTCGGCCACCCGAGCGACCAGCTCTGGGTAGGCCGCCGCTAAGGCCGCTGCGGTGTTGTTCATCATGCGCTCGCTCGTGGCACCTTGGTCACGAAACGCGCGAGCCGCTTGATTCCCCGCTTTTTGCATTCCTTGGATGAGTTTGGGTTGCAGGTCTTCATCCAAATAGGCGATGACGCCATCAAACTTGGTGATGAGTGTTTCCCCGTGCTCGCCCAATGAGACTGCTAAATTATGGCGATCGTCGGTGATTTGCACTTCCAGCTGACCTTCGGCCTGTTCTTGTCGTTGCCGAAAGGATTCGGCCATGGGGGTGGAAAGACTCATGGCCGCCCGTGAGAACTCAGATTGGTAGCTGTCTAGGGCATCCGCTTGACTGTTGAGATTGTCGGTTAATTCACCGTGGCGTCGGGTATAGCTGCTGTCGAGCACGGGTTGGATTCGGTGGGCGTACCAAGCCCCGAGCGCATCACGATTGGCCTTGGCTGTCACCTCTCCATCGAGATCCGTTTTGGCATCGGGCATGATCTGCTGTGGGCCGTTGGCCGGGTCTGAGGTTTGCGGCGGGGCGTTGGGGTCAGCGGGTAGGGCGCCGGTTCCTTCCGGTGGGTTCACTGTAAAAGCCGCGCCATTGGTTTCCAGGCTGCGAATGTTGTTTTTCGCTTCACTCAAATAGGGTTCGAATTCGGCTTGCAAGGTGAGGTGGGCGGTTTCCAGCTCGGTTCCGGGCTCAACCAATTCATACATGACTTGGTCCTGGGCTTCCGTGCGGCTGGTTTGCAGAAAGTCGTCTTCTACCGTGCCCATATCGGAAATGTGTTCTAATTGTTGGTCTACCGCTGTGGTCAGGTCGGTTTTGGCTTGGGTGACGGCGTTGCGTATCCGAGCGACACAACTGCCGGTAAAGGCAAGAATTTCCTGTGCAATCTCTTCAAAGGATTTTTTGGTATCCCGGGCCAAATTCCCCACGCGCCAAACAATCTGGCGTTGTCCATCCCGTGCGGCCTCCACCACCCGCAATACCGCCACTTGAATTTTGGCGTGGTGCATTTCAGGGGTATCGCCCGTCTGTTGCTGAATTTGGGCACGACGCTTAATCGCCGCCGCCGGGGCATAGGGCACTCGTGGGGCGCGAATCTGCCCGGTACGGGCGATCACTTCTGGCGGCAGGGTCGCTTTTTTCTGAGCGCCACCAGCGCGTGTGTTTGAGTCAGCCCCTGAACTGCTTTCACCGGTTTCACGTTCACCTTGGCCCTCCATTGCAGAGGACTCACTGTCTGCTTCCGGCAAACACATCTGCGACTGTTCATCGTACACACCGCCTTCAGGAGCCCCCTCTGATACAGATTCACCGCCTTCGCCGCTTGAGCTGGTTTCACTTGAACTAGAGGTATTTCCACTGTTGGTTGCTTCTAGTGGAGTGGTTTCTGAAGCGGCGGTTTCGGAATCGGTGCTTTGGGATTCTTCGCTCGTACCTGGGGCAAGCTCGCTGCTGAGCCGAGGTGGTTCGGTATCGCCTTCTTGACTTGAAAGCGGTGCCGGGGTGCTCATGTATTGCGGTACGGAGCAAAGGGGGTATTGATCTGGAGAGGACCAAGGGTCGGTGGTTGAGTGCTCTGATTCTGAGGCACGTCGGCGATGGGTGCTTGAGGCATCACCGCTGGTCGTCTGATGAGATCGTTGTTGGGACGATTGCTGAGACGCTTGACGAGACTGTTGACTCGATTCCGGCATGACCAATCCCTCGTTGATCGCTAATGCAGCGTCGGTGGTCGGTGGGCGGTTTGGAGTGCGTGGGAGACGAGGCGATAGGCTTTGGGTAGCCAGATCCATCGGGTTTTCATCCACACCAGCCCGTCAAACGCTACTGCTGCATGGTGGTTTTCCTCGTTTTTGCCTTCTGGGCTTTTGTCTTCAGGGGCATCGCTTTTGCACCAGCGCCATGCAAGCCAAATCCATTGCGGTTGCATCCAGCCGGCGATATTGCGATACCCCTGGGGGAATTGCCGACTGAACTCATTGGGCCAACGCAGCAACCCGGCATTGACGGCAGTTACCTTCAGGTGCGGGTAGTCCATGCCGGGGTTAGCGATGGGCGCGGTTTCATAAGCAAGCTCCACTTCTCGGGCCATGGCGTCGGCCAGTGCCGGGTCAAAGAGTTGGCAGAGATCGTCGTGGGTGGGCTTCAGGTGCGCGGTGGCGGCAGGGTTATTCAATTCAGCAATGACCGGCTCGGCCACTTGTGCCAGTTGCGTTAAGGTCAGCATGAGGGCATCGCGGGATTCCTGCATTTTTTCTAAGCGTGCTTCCACTTGCTTGGCAATCTCGGCGACTTGGCGGTTGGTGTCGTGGCACAGCCGATGTGCCTGCGGGCTGAGGTCGACCCGTTCGGTTTCTTGCATGGCCCACAGTGCCAGCATCCGTTGGGTGGGTTCTGGGTCGAAGAGCAGATCATTCACATCGGTTTCTTGTAACAGCGGGAGGTGGCTGGCCAACTGACCTCGAAGAGCGGGGGGCAGTGTGGCCACGTCCAACACTCTGAGCTTCACCAGCGGGTTGAAGCTGTAAATCAAAATGGGCTTTTGCCCGCGCCAGGTCCAACTGGAGTATTCCGGTTCGTTGGCCAAAAGCGGGCTGTTGGCTTTATCTTGGCTACGTTGCCACCCCAGTTCCATTAGCGTATTGGCAATATGGTCGAAGGGGGTTTCAGGTTGAATCAGTAGGGATTGACCCAGTGCATAATCTTCCATTGTTTGATCTCAGTCCAAGTGATTTGAATCGTTCGTTTATTCGTCTATTTATTCTTATTCGTCTGCTTGTTCGTCTATTAAAGTTTGAGAAATAACATTATTTTGTTCTTTTAAATATTTGATTTGTAATAATTTATTTGGCAGATTTCTGCCCAGTTTTCGGTATTCGGCCTGTAATCCGGTCAGTAAATGGTCGGTGGTAATAGGGCCATTTTCGGCACAGGTGGCGGCGGTTAAGACGACGTTGCGAAGCTGTCCACCGGTAAAATCGCAGTAGCTGGCCAGCAGCGCATACACTTCTTCACCGGGCCCCCGTTGCCCTAAATGGCTTTGCCAGAGTTGTTGCCGAGCCTCAAAACCCGGCAGGGGAAACTCGATGATGAAATCCAGCCGTCGGGTAAACGCCGCATCAATCCGCTCACGATTGTTGGAGGTGAGCACGACAATACCTGGGTGATGTTCGAGGCGCGTTAGGAGAAAGTGGGTCAGCATATTGGCGAAGCGTTCGCCGGTTTCTTTGCCGTCGGTGCGTCGGCCAAACAGAGAGTCGGCTTCATCGAATAAGAGCACCACGTCATTGGCTGCGGCTCTGTCTAACACCGCTGATAAATTCTTTTCGCTTTCGCCAATGTATTTGTTCATCACCGAGGCCAAATCCACTCGATACAGGGGGGAGCCCAACCGGGTGGCAATAAAATTGGCCGCCAGTGTTTTACCGGTGCCACTTTCGCCTACGAACAAAGCGCGCACACCGGTGGTTTGGGTTTGCGTGAGTGTGGCCCCGAGCCCTGGCCAGAGCGACTCTCGCTGTTCGGTGCGGGCAACTAATTGTTCCAGCTCGCTCTCCACCAATGGCGGGAGGACGATGGCATCGCGGGGAATGGCGCGGGTATCGGGTTGGGCCAAACGTTTGAGTTGTTCGGCACCGTGTTGCAAGCGAGCGTGAACGAGATGCCGGTGATGGACGGGCTCGCTTTGCTGCGCCGCAAGGCTTTGAGCCCGTTGTGCCAACACCTGAATACTGGGCCCGCTGAGTAACGCCATGGAGGCGCGCTCGGCCAGTTGGGTATCGCCCAAAAAGTGTTCCCACAGTGTTTGCCGTTGGGGGCGGTTAGGTAGGGGTAATGTCCATTCCATGGCACCGGGGCATTCAATGGCGCCATCGGTTCCCATATGAATGATCAACTTACGGGGAGTTTTACAAAAAGCGTCGGGCAAAACCGGCCGATAAGTTTCACCAGGGCCGATGGCCGGGGTCAGCACCGGTAACCAATCTCCGTAAGGCGCAATATGGCGGATTAACGCATTCTCTTGCCAGTGAGTATCATCAACGGCAATGGCGTTCAAGCCCAGCCGATCGGCGATGGCGAGTGTGAGTAAACGTCGTCCACTAAGAGGCAGACCCCGTAAAACCAAGGCGCTTGTGCCGGGTTGCTGAAATCGCTCAACCATCGCGGCAAGTTGGTTCTGTACCTTATGGGGCAGAAGGTCGAGACCGAGTTTTCTTTCAGACTGCAATGGCTCAAGTTGTGTTGTGCCAGGCCATAAGGGTAAGGATTGGGTCAACACGGCCCAGCATTCCGGTGAGGTTGCCCACTGTTTCAGTGGCGCCGGCCCATTGCCGAAGACTCGGACAAAACCATGGGTGACCAATGGATGCTGAAGTCCTGATAACACGGAAAAATCAGTGTGGCTTGATGAGGTTAGCGACTGAAGCCAAGATTCAATCAAGTGCCCCATGGGGTGGGTGGCCGAGGTGGGGGATTGCAGTTGGTGAATGGCCAAGGTCACCACATGGGAGCGTTCAGCTTCACCGAGAAGGGCCAGCAATAATGCATCGTTAAGGGACAAGTCATAATCCGAGATAAGCGCAAAGAGCGGATCATGAGAGAAGTCAGCGGAGTCGTCGGTTTCTTGCTGGGCATGATGTACATGTTTATCTAACCGGCCAAAGAGTGCTTTTGCATCCAATGACTTGAGCTCAGGGGTCTCAAGCAATGCCTCGGCTTCTTGTTGCAGAAGGGGTAATAACCCTTCGTTATTGGGCAGGGCTTGGCGCCAAAAATGGATTAACCCCAAACGCACCATGGCGGCTAGCCCTTGCCAGAGCGGTATCATTGGGGCTCACCGTTTTGTCTGTTATTAAATTGCTCGTGGTTTAACTGTCCGTTGTTAAACTGCCCGTCGTCATCAAAATAAAAGTGCACCACACGCCCCAGCCACGGTAGCCAACCGGGGTCGACGTCTAGGCCCGCCAAGCGCACGTCCACGCGCACGCAATGGAGTGGGGCAAACAGGTCAATATGGCTTGAACTCAAGACGATTCGAGCGGGTAAACGCAAGAGTTCCGGATTCCACAGTGTGGACGGGTCATACCATTGGGCAAGCAAAGCACGCAGTCGTTGTGCTTCGGGCAGTGCGGGCAGTAAATGTGTTGGCGGCGAAGCGGCATCGTGCTCGGCTTCTGCCAAGCACTGACTCAAGACGAACTGTGTCAATGGATCATTCTGGTCGACCTCCAGCAGCTCCCCCAACCGAAATAACCAAAACCACCCTGAGGGATACACCGACCAATAATCCGACATCATGCTCTGCAAGCCGTCGCGACGCAGAACGTTCAACAGGTACAGCAAGCCCCCCTGTTGGGTGTGAAGGGTATGGGTGCCAAGCAGTGCGTTGTCATTTTTTACAGGCGCATCAGTGATTGGTGTTCCAGAAGGGTGCTGGGAGGGCGATGCCTGATTTGAATTCGATTCGTGGTCAGTTAGTGATTTAGCAGGGAGTGCTTCAGGAAGTGGGGTGCCTAAGGACGATTGTTCTGTTTTTAAATTGACCTGATCGTTTGTTTTTTGTCCTTTATTGGCAGTGCTTTGGGGCAGGTCCTGCGGATGTGGAGTTGATGGTAATTCATTCTGATCGGTTGTTTTATGAATTAAGTGATTTCTAGGTATATATTCTAAATTATTGATTTTATTTGATTTATTTTCTTTTTCTAGAGTGGTTCTCAAGCCATTTTCATTACTCTCAAAAGAGAGGTTTTGGCCATTGGTTGGTGCCGCTGATTGGGTGAGGTCTGAACGGTTATTTCGCCACCACACTTTGACGGCTTCTAGGGTGTCTGTGGGGGATTGAGCCAGTGCCAGCGGCCATGCTTGTTGGGCAATCAACCAATGTAACCAATGGGCTTTTGTGCTGGTCTCAGTAACGAGAGACAGGGCGGTTTTCCACACTGGAGCGATTGAATAGGTGGGCAGAGAAACCCCAGTTTCTGCGCCCAATTCATGGGGCTCAACATAAACGTAGCCCCCTTGGTGGGCTAACTCGACGGTGATGATTCGGGCATCTTCTTCATTGATCGTCTGCAAAAGACGTGGGCCGTCGCCTCGATGAAACAACCCTTCAACCACCGCTGCCATTTGGTCTGGGTAAGCGGTGAAAACACGGCGCAGCTGAATCGACAGTGCGGGTATAGCGTGAGGGGGCAGAGAGGACGCGACCGCTTGCGCTCGTGCTTTGGCCGGCGATGTTCCTGCTTGCGCAGTTCCCAATGGTTCGCCCATTAAGGACGACCACTGGCGCCAATACCAGCGTGATGCCGCCGCGCCGTCTAAGAGGTCGTGAATAAATTCGGTCAGTAAGTCGCTTAGGGTCTCGAAGCGTTTGACATTGCTGGACTCTGAGCGCTGCTGAAGACACCGCTGGGCTTGCTGTTGGGTACTGGCAGCCACTCGCTGTGGGGTGGATTTGACGTGCAAGGTATGAACAAACACCCAGGCCCCGTCGTTGGGCTCTGGCCATTCCATCAAGGACAGAGTTTTCTCAAGCCTCGGGCACTGGCCTTGAGGCCCGATGAGCCGAAGGCGCCCGATGTGTGTGCCTGTGTCCGTTGTCCTTCGGCGGGTCATTGTTGTTCATCCCTTATCGTTGTGCGCGCATTATTGACGCCTGCCCACGACAGCAGTGTGGCTGGTGATGGCAAAATTCGGGATCACCAGATGGGTAATGCGTACTTCGGTGGTGTCGTTATCGTCGTCTTCGACGGTAAGCTCGGCGGCCACCTGCTGTTGATCATCCAAAAGCGTGAGTTGTGCCCCTTGCAGTAATCGACGATTGAGCTTGACGCGAAAACGCTCGCCAACTCGTGCGCGTTTGGGGGGCAAAAACACCTGCCCGCGCACGATTTCTTGCGGGTCGCCCAGTGAGGCGTAAATCAGCACCGCACGGACGACATTGCGCACGGCGGCAATGCTTTCCGCTTCGGCGTCATCGGCCAGTTGCTTGAAGAGCCAGGCAATGAGTTCAGACAAGGTGCGTGTGACGACAAAGTCGTCTTGCTCGGCGGTGTCTAACCCCGGCCAATAGGCGACATTGTCCACTTTGAGTCGATCTGACTCCGCCAATTGCCCCCAATTTAAACGCAGCGAACCCGGTAGCAATGCGAGGTTCTCCAGCAAACAGCCCACGCATTGCTCCAGCTTTCGGTGCAGCATTTGGGCTTCTCGACGCAGGGGGCCACGACCTTGGCTGAGTAAATCTTCCAGTGATAACACTTTGGCAGCGTCTTGCTGGAGTCGCTGTGTACTTTGATAACCCGCACTCTGAACGATAGGCAGGGCTCTTGCCGACCAATGATGGAGAAGAGTAGCGGTTTGTTGATGAACCACTTGCAACCGAGCGTGCAAGGTATCCGAGGCGCGAAACGCCAAACCCTGGTGGTGGTTGTCATGAACGAGACCGTTTTGAGTTGAGGCTGGCTGAAAGGCCATGGCACGCTTGGGACGAGCGTGGAAGCGGGCGTAGCGTAGTTGATTCAAAAACTCAAAACGATGAAAAGGCGGTAGCTTGGGTTTTAGGGGCTGGAGTACGGCCCAGTCGTCCATGGGCAATTCAATGAGGGTGTCCATAAAGTCGTTCAGCTCATCGGGGACTTCCGCATCGCCGTTGATGTCACAACCGGGGACGAAATCGCCGGGATGGCTGTGTCGCAACTTGAGTGGATCGGTCAGCGCTTGAGTGATCGGTGTGGCCCGTTCTCGAACGTAATAAAGGCCCTCTACGGCGGTGGTAAGCAAGCGCGACCGCTCTTGATGTTCGTCGTAGGCTCGCCGCCAGTCTTCCTCTATCAGCCGTTGTGCCACGCCGTAGTCGCCCACCTGTTCATCGAAAAATCGATCGAGGTTTTCCAAGGTTTCTCGCGCCACACGCACCAAGCCGCTGAGTTTATCGATGTGCGCGAGCTGGCGGGTGTGTTCACGAAGTTTGCCTTGGAGTTTGCGCTCGATATTGTTGTAACGCGCCTCGCACAGGGCAATCCACTGGGTGAGAATTTTGCCGGCGTTAAACAGCGCGCCATAACGATATTGGCTGGCCACCAGCCCGCGTATTTTTTCAAAGGCAGGTTGGGGTGAAGGGAGCGTGCTGAGCAAGCGATTGGCCTCAGCGGTGATGTCTTCCTCAAGGGCGCTTGGGTCTTTGAGTGCGGTGTCAGACAATATTGCCCGCAGTTTGGTGCGCAGGGCGGTGGCGTCGGTGGCGTCGAACAAATCCGACAGCGTCGAGAGTAAGTCTTGCATGCCGTAGTAGGCTTTTTGGTACTCATTGATTTCGGGGCTGATATGGTCCAACACCCCAAAGCGAAACTCTTTGGGCTGAAACGCCGGTTTGCTGATGGGGGCTTTACTGAGGTTGGCCAGCAAATCCAATCGTTTTTTATTGATGCCCAGCTCAAAGGCGGAATAGGTTTGAGGTTTTCGGGTTAAGTACGATTGCTTCGCTTTGGCGTTGTTATTCAATGCTGATGCCAACAGGTTTTGACTGAACTGCTGTTGCGCGAAGTTGGCCTTCATGGGGGTAGACTGCCCGTAGGTGGCCATCATGATGGGTTGTCGTGCGGCAAACGATTGCGTGAGTGTATTTGTCGCAAAGCTGTTGGCAAAGTTCGCCTCCAGCATAAGTGCATTGGCATTGAGGCTTAGGTTTTCTGCCTCTAAGGCCCGTTCGGCGGTCAACTCTGTGGCGGCCGCATTGGCCTGTGGGGAATTGGCTTGTGGGGCGGTAGCCAGGTCTAACTCTTGTGGAACAATATTGGTATTCAGGCTGGCGTAGGGTAGCCATCGTGCCACTTGCAAGCCATTACCATCCCCTGCGACCCCCCCAGCCAATGAGGCCAGAGCAACGGTTTGAGTATCCAGTTGTTGCCGTTGTAACAGCACCAAGTCGCGGGTTTTTTCTAAGCGGGTGCGAATGGCGCGAATTTGGTTCTCGATAGATTCCAATTCCACCAAGGCCACTGCGTACTGAACCACCAAACCGTCTTCGTCCGGTTCAGGCACCGGCGGCGGTACGCTTGAGCCGTCGACATTTACCAACCAATCGGTGTACACCTGCGGCGGTGTTGGGTTGGGTAAATCATACGGGTAGGGCGCGGGGCTGGCCCCGAATTCAGAGAGTGCTCTTTGTCGAACGTTATTGAACAGAGCTTCCGGGGTGAGTGGTGGCAGCGTGGGCTTGGGCAAATCCATTTGCTTGAACTGCTCTGGGTCAAGCACGGCATGTTCAATCACATCATCCGGGGCGTCTAACGGTGGTTCGAAGGAGGGGTGAACGTGGTAAAGCACATCGAACTGCTGACGCCAGCGGTGCCAAGCACGGTAGGCCCGCATGTAAAAACGGTGGGTATCTTCTGCCAGCTTCTCGTCGATGGGCGGAATATCCAACAAGTCGGGCCGGTATTGTGCTTCGTTGATGGACAGCAGTAACCGCAACCGATCTCCGGTGGGAGTTCGTAAATCCACGGCACGTCTGGGCAAATGCCGACGCATCAGATCGTGAACGGTATTCGAAGGCACCGGCACCATGTCGATGCCCAAATGATTGGGGAGCCACAGTAGGCTCGGCGTGAGGCTGTCGGAAGCCTGCAACCAACGCAGAGGTAATTTGCCGGCAGCGGGGAGAAAATCCAAGGTCAGTTCACTGTCCAGAAACGTTTCTAACGGCGTAGTGGTGGTGTTGTCGGGCGGGGGCGGTAAATTGGCGAAACGCGCCATGGCGCCTTCCATCGCCTCATGCACTTGATTCATCAAAGCACGATAGCCGCTGTGGGGCGTGGCCTCATAACGGCCTGCCGCCACAGAAACCCATTCCACGGCGTGGGTATCTTCGGCGGGGGTGGCACCTGGCGTGGTACTAACCGCGACCATGGCTAACGGCAATGCATGGGGGAAACCGGCCAAAAAGGCGCTGTCGACTCGCTCGGCCACAATCCAGTTTTGCAGTTGCTCAGGTGGCGTGCTGGTGACCAGAGCTGGAGCGATGGCAATACGTCTGAGTTCGATGGACGATAGGGTAACCAAGCGAGAATCTCGGGTGGGGTCAAACTCGGCTCGCTGGCAAGGGTCGACGGCGGGGCTATCGAGGGTGCTTTGGCTTTGGCGTAATACCAAGTAATACACGCCGGTGGCATCGGTCGTGGCGGTTCGGGTTAAATAGTCGTCGATGATGGCTTGCCAGTTGGCCCTTAATGGGCGCGAAATCGACACCGTATGGCCTTTGCCTGTGACTCCGAGCCCGACGTTAACCACCAGGTGTTCACTGCTGGCCAGCACGGCGGCAGATGGGCGGCTAGAGACCGGTGTTTCCAAGGTTAAGCCGTACGCAATACCCACTTGTCCGTCATGTTGGCTCCCTGACGGTGGCAAGGGGAGTGTGGGAGAGGCGGCGATGGCGGGCGACAGCAAAGGTAAGATACGGGCATCGGCATAGGCTTGTTGCCGGTCGAATTCTTCTTCCCCCAAATGACGCCCTGCAAACAAATGCAATCGCTCAAGCCGAGCGTCGCTGGCAACGGGGCGATGCAATGCAATAAACGCCATGGTGCTTCTCCTCTTTCGCTATTTTCGACCTGTCGTTATCTTCGACCTTTCGCTATTTTCACCTGTCGCTATCTTCGACGACCGATGCGTTCCGCTAAGGTTTCCCATTCTTCAGTTAGTGCTCGGGGCAGGCGCAGATCGTCGGCCATATTGACGATGGTTCTACCGGTGGCCGTGATGTCTGGTTCAAGGTCCTGAAATGCCTCAATGACAGCTTGCAGTCCGTCGGTTTCGGCCGCCAATCTCAGTGTCTGCCAGATCACGGGGTCATAGTAACGCTCTACCTTGAGTAAAATGGCCGCGCTTTGGCGCACAATACGGGCGTCGTTGCCGAAGTTATCCAAAAGCTGTTCAAAAGCGGTATCGCTTTCGGAGGAGCTGGGTGGGCGCATTTCGGCGAGGTGTTTAAAGTTCATCATTCTTAGGAAGACGGTGTCTTCATCTTCAATAACGTTATTCCCGCCATCGTTATTCCCGCCATCCCCAGGAGTGGGGGTTGGCGGGGTATCATTGATGGGGGGGGTGACCGGTGCGGGCGGGGTAAAACCTTGTGCCAGCACAATGCCGCTAACGCTGGTTTCGGCAATGCGCACGGGGCGACGAGCGTAGACGAGGGTGTTGGCGGTGAGCTGATCCCAAATGGCTTGCCACACGGTCGCGTCGGTATCAATGCGATGCACGGGCCGGGTGGGATAGAGTTTCAGCCGCAATAAATCCAGTTGCGGTAAGCGACGAGAGTGAAGTGGATGACCTGGGTTGAAAGGACCGGGATGTAACTTGTCTCGTTCTAACTGACCGGCGTAATGCCCGAAGTCCGCGTTGCTCATCGGCACCAGCACCACGATGTCGGCATCGTCTTTTTTCGCGAGGTCAATGTTCGGCAAGGCCATGGACTCCGCTTGAATGAGCGGCAGCTCGGCCTCGCGAATGGGGGCAATGTGCACGTCGAAGTGTTCCGGAAAAAATCGCTGTACACCACTGACCGGGTCGATGGCGTCAACGGGTAAGCTGCCCACGGGCGGCAGTAAGTCAAAGTAGTCCCGCGCGGTGAAGTTATTGTCTAAGCTGCCACTTTGGCGGCGGGTTAATACCTCGGCAAAGAGGGACTCGTAATAGCGAGACAAATCCGCTTGCACGTCACCGGGGCGAAGAGTATCGCGCAGGGGGTGTCTCAGCAGTTGTGAGTCCAGCCATTGGGGGCTGTCGTTGGCAATGGCAATCACCCCTAAGGTGACCCCATCTTCTTCAGGAAGGTACCCGCTGTCTCTGCCATCATCGCTCGTGTCTTTTGCTGCGCCCAAGTAGGTACGGATAAGTTGACTTCGCATATGTAGCGGATCTTGCTGGTTGAGTGTGGTGGGTAACTCCACTAACCCCAATTGCACCGATTCCGTAATCAATGCATAGTCGGCGCCGCGTTTGGCGGCAAGGTCGGTGGGGAAGACCTCCGCCACATCCGTGGCCACTTCTACGTATTTTAAAACGATGGCAAACAGGGCTCGGTTAAACTTTCGATAGCGGCCATGATTCAGTTGGCTGATGAGTGCCCGATCGCCCAAATCCACCAGCAGTCGGCTGCTCAGTTGCAGCACTCGTCCGGCCGGGGTGACGCCAAGGCCGGCTTCCACGGTTAGGAGGCCGGTGAATCGATCATACTGGACGTCCAACCCTCTCAAGATACCGTGGCCTAGGACTTTTCCCACTTCCCGCAGTCGCTCGTCTAGGTAGCGTTGGTCGCGCTCTAAATCTTCCGCAGTGAGTAATCGACCATCGAAGTAGTGGGTACGGGTCATCCGTGGGTCAATATCGGCGATGTGTTCAAGTCGCTCTCCGGCGGCCAAGGGGTCGCCCAGAGGCTGGAAAGTGACATGGCTCATAATCGTTCCTCTACAGGTCGTGGTCTTTTCTGGTGACGCTTTTCGTTTCCCTAACCATTTCTTGTGTCCGTCTGCTCTTTGACCAATTTATATTTCTTAAATTACTTTAATTATTTCTCTTAAGTCATTGTTTTAAATGTAAATATAAAGTTAATCACTAGAGTGATCACGCAACCACGCTAACTGGCTGGCGGTGACCACAAAGGGCCGTACCAAGTTATTCACGCCGATACGTTCTGGGTTCACGAGAATGTCGGTTAGGGTGTTGGTGTTGATTCGTAATCGCGCCAATAGCACTCGCGCACCTTTCTCCAACTCGTCAGACACATTCTCAGTAGCCACACCACGCGCGTCTAAGCCGCGCAAACATCGAGAATGCAGACGCAGGCGCTCGGCCATTTCGGTGCTCGTGCCCTCCACATTATTCAAATAGGTGTTTTCATCGTCAGTGAGCGTGGGTTCGGCGTCGCTGATGGGGGTGTGGCTGCCCCAAGGGGTAAAACGGGTCTCGGTGGCCGGAGGCAATTCGGGAATCAACTCCAAGTACACACTGTCGGCGGTGCGGCTGGGTTGGACTGGGTCTGTGCTTAAATTGAGTTTTCTGCTGAGCACGGGCTGACGGGCGATGGGGCAATCGCGATGACGAAGGGTCACTTTCAACCACAGTTGCTCGTCGGCCAGGGCAAAGCCTTCGGCTAAGGTGGCCTCGGTTTGGGCGTCTAGCCATTCCTGTAAGTCGATACAATAGGTTTCGTGGACCAATACTTCGCGACCTAAGCCATCTAAGGCGATGCCGGGCGTCACGTGAATATGCACATTGACGGTGTCGGTGTCATTCTCGTGGGACTCCGGCTCCAAACGTACGTGCAATCCGGCGACCGTACCAAAGCCGTGTAGCCAGTATTGGTGCCGATTCAAGCGCCGTCGGTGATAGGCTTGCTCGTCGCGGGTGGCCTCTAGGCCGAGCATCATCCCGGCTTCATAAGACACACGCCGCAAGGGCTCAGCCAGGTCGTCGTCCTGTTCCAACGTGGGTAAATCATCATGATCGGTCATGGTCCCGCTGCTCCTGAATGTTGTGTCTTAAATTAGGCCTGCGCATTCACATCTCTGGGCGAAAATGCCGCCGGGTTTTGTACGACATCGCCCAGCCCAACCTGGGTTGAATTCAGTTCTACCGGATTGGGTTTCGGCGTGTCTTCAATAAAGGTATCTACCCTCAACAACGGCGAGGTGCCGAGCACAAAGGGTTGATCAGTTTCAATAATCTGCCACTGCACATGGGCGGGCACCTGCTGGGGCAGAAACGCCTCAATGACAGGCCGTTTGTCGCGACCGGCCCCGTTGAGCACAATGCTTAACCGGTGGGCGTACTCTTTGAAAAACCGCTTTACGGCCAGCGCCTCTTCTTCATCGGCCAACTCGGGCGCAAAGAGGGCAAAAAAGGATTGTGAGTCTAAATCCGATAACACCAGGCTCTCGCCGATCAGGCTATTGCCACTCATGCCGGTGCCCAAGGTCAGAGGGTGATCTTGGTCGTCCATATGTCGCCCAAGAATGGTGGCCAGGGTGCGCCGCAGCCGAAAATTTTCAATCACCACCACTTCGCCGCGCTCGACACCGCCGTCGCTGACAATGTCTAACGCCAGCCGCAACCCCGACAAGGTGCCTTTAAAGGCTTGCACTAAGGTGGCTTGTTTGAGCCATCGGCGTTGACGGGCTTCTGGCCAATGGCGAGGCAATGGCGCGCCCAACGATTCCCCCAACCAATGCATGTGACTCATGGGGCCGGCGGTGGGGTGCAATAGTTGATCGCTGGCGGCGATGCGACCTTCGATGGGGGTCAGCATGCCTTCGAATGAGGCCAATAAGCGCTCCCGAAAATCCGCTCCATTCGCGGTTGACGTGGTATCGCTTGGGTCGACCGGGTGCTCTTGGCGTAAATATTCCGGTAAATAAACTTCTTGATACGAAAAGCGGGGGTAGTACACCCGCAGCGCGTGTAAAGCGGGGCTTTGTTTGCCGTTACCGTTTAATTGGATGCGCAGTTGCAAGTATCGGCCACGAAGCTGGCGCACCGCCCCCGATTGCCGTTGCAGGAGCACTTCAAATACCCCTCGTTCACGGCGTGCAGAGGAAGGCGGTGGTGAAGAAAGCGGCTGTGAAGAAAAAGGTTGCTGATACGGTATTTCCGAAGGCAGAGACGTCCATACCGGTTGCGGTTGTTCGATAATCTCGGCATCGCCACGGTGCGCTTCGGCGTGAAATACCCGAGCAGAGAGCGAAATTGCACAGCCGGTGGGAATGTAGGCATCCAGATAAACCCGATGCCAGAGCGTGTCTACCGCACCGGAGTCCAGCACCGTTTGCAACAGGGCGCCGCCCTCCAAGTGATAGTGGGGTTGGCGCAGCCCATGAAGTTCCCGTGGGCGCTCGGTAAACACAGGGTAATCTTCGTCCGACTCCGCTTGATAACGCACTTGGCCATCGGCGCTGGCGCAAAATCGGGGCACTGCTTGAGAAAGCATGGGGAAGCGTTCGTGCACCAGTGTGGCGACGGGCAATGCGGCACTGGGTTGATCTGGGGTGTGCGAAGCTGTCGTTGTAGATGAATTGATTTCTATAACAGGGCAATCTCGGCGTAAAAAGCCACTGTCCGCCGCTTCCCGCGGCGCGAGCAGGGCGAGTCGGTGTGTCTTCGTTGAGTGCAAATCAAGGGGGTGCAAATCAATGGCGAACGGGAGTTCAGCGTCCATTTGATGCCAGTGGATAGGACGTGACACATCGCTCAGCGTTCGAACCCCAATCCGTTGAGCGCCCTCAGTGTTATGGACGAGAAGAAACAGCGCCGAGTGGGTGCCATGGATCGATAAGCCATGCCAGTCGGCGGGAAGCGCTTGGCTCCACGAAAACGACAGCGCATTCGGGTTGACGACGTGAGGTTCAAACCGAGTGCCCTGGGGGGAATAAGGCAAGGGTAATGGTTGGCCCTGGCACAGCATGAGATGAGTATCGCCCAGCGCCCACACTTGGCCTTCGGTATCGAGCCAAACCCGAAACGGCGCAAAGGGCAGGGCGCAATGGGATTGCCAACGTCGTTGCAGATCAAATACCACCACTCCGTGTTGATCACTTTGATTACTGAAGCCTACGACCATTTGGCTGCTTTGGCTCAGAAACGCATCGGTAAATTCCCCTTCTGGCGGGGCCATTTCTGAAGGGACCATTTCTTGAGGGGCAATCGGGTTTAACTCATCGTCCAGTAAAGGCAGATAGCCGCGTCCGCTGTTGAATTCCACTCCTTGTCGGTCGGCTCGCAGTCGAGCAATTTGGCCATGTCGGTCGACCAGCAATGGGGTAGCGTTTTCCCATGCTGCCAGTGCGGTCGCGGGCTCACTGGCAGGGAGCCGCAAGGTTTGGTTTTGCGTCAACATCAATGCCCGATGGGTCGGGTGCCAATGCAGGCGGCTAGAGCCCTGTTCGAATTCTTCAGCGGTGCGCAGTAAAAAGTAGCGGGTATGATTCGTATCCATCGCCGCCTCCGTTAACACACTTCCGGAATGACGGGCACGGCGATGGCCGAGCCGGCCTCGTCCACATCATTGAGTTCTGCGGGGAGCTTGAGGGCATCGCCTACATTGCCGATGGCCACGCGAACCCCCTGCAAATCGGGCAGTTCATAGGGGGCTAACGCCAGCCCTTGTGGGTTGGACACCGTGCGCCACACCGTCTTCACTGGAACCCCCCGAGCCGTAGTGAGGGATTTGGCGGGGGGTTTGGATGCGCTTTTGCTTTTGCTTTTGCTTTTGGTCAACGCATCTTTGGTGCTTAGGTCGGTAATGGACAGCGTTTCTTTTGAAAAGAGGGCCAGCCCATTCACAGAGAGTACCCCGTCCACTTTCGCGACTTGGGTGAGTAACTCTTGTGGGCGAACACTGTGCCCCATGGGCCAACCTTGGCCCTCACGCCCGCCTGGTGCCAGTAACCATAGGTATTCTACGAGCGCGTGTTGCACGGCATTGAGGGTCATTTGTTCGGTTTGAGGGTCCTTCACTTGCACCATCACGCTCACGGCGATGGGCTGGTAAAGAGGGCTGAGTACATACAGTTCGGTGCCCACCAAGGTTCGCACCGACAAATAATCAAACACGTCCTTCAGCAAGCCTTTCGTGGGCTTAGGGGTATTGCCCATGGCGCGTTCGGCTGGGGGCAGCACAAACACACTGACGGTGCCTGGCACCTCAAAGCGTGCACTGTCGAGCGTAATGCCCGGTAAGAATCCGGGAATCACCTCGGTTCGCGCCACGGTATTCACCGGGTTGTTGAGGGTGATAAAGATAAAATCATCGACGGTGACGGCGCGATTACGGTGGGTGAGAAACGTGGGAATACGTTGTTCGGCTTGCTGCACCGTTTCGCCGTCGCGGCCGCCTTGCAAGGGTAAGTCGTGTCGCAGTTTATGGCGAGAGTGGCCTTCGACAAGTTCTTTAATGGTGCCGACCGCCAAGTTGGTATGGGCGCCGCCCCCGTAACGATAAGTGGCGATACGGATGCCAGCACCCACAGGTGGACGTTTGCCTGAGTGTTGCCCATCGCCAAAGTAAACCAACCCAGTTTCTCGGTTTAGTTGATACACCTGGGCGTGCTCCCCTTGATTGGCCAGAACATCTACCGCTCGCCAAGGAACCCAACTGCCGTGATCTTCGACTTCGAGCACTAAGGTGGCGGGGTCGACGTTGCCATCGGGCAAGGCCATGACCTGATCCGGTTGACCGGTGCCCACCCCTAACATGCGATCAACGCGCTGGCCTTGGGCGGCGACATCAATACCATTGATACCCAGATAACTTAGTTGCAACGTGGGTTCTTGTGGGCAGCGCAGTCGTAACCAAAACACCACACGCTGGGCACGCACGGCGTCATCCAACGCCGGCGGGAACGCCTTGGTGCCATCAAACATAGGGTCGGCGTTGGCGAAATCGGCGAAGAGTCCGCTGTTATTGGGGAGCCTTAAACGCACCACGCCCACTTGGCGACCGCCCATGGAGGTGTCGGATATCACCTCCAGTGGAAAATGACGGACGCCCAAGCTGCCGTCTTGGTTGGGCAACTGACTGACCAACTCCCACACGAGGATTCTCGGGAGAGCATCTTGAGGGTTGACGCTATCGGCGACTGCATCTGCCACTACTGTATCCGCCGCGATTAGATCATCAGCCGGTGCTAGCGCGATATTGATTCGAATACCCGCAACGTTGTCCCGCAGTGCCGCGATGTGATCGTCCAATTGCTTGGGGGCGATGGCCGCCAAGTAAACCGAGGTATCCAGCGCTTGTGACAGATCAATGGTGTCTCGTCCCACCACCAAACGTTTCGGGAGATACGGCTGAGGGGTTTCACCTCGGCGCAGGCCGTATTGTTCATGGAGGTCGTTCAGCGTCATGCCCAGCGCCCGCAATTCGTCGGTGCTCAGCGCTTGTTTTATCAACACTTGCAGGGTTAACGGCGTGGGCTGTACTTCTCCCAGAACGGTCAACGGTTGTTTGCCGGCGCGCAGTTGTGTGCCTGCTTCCACGAGTGGTGGCAGTTGGGCGCTGCTGGGGCTGGCGTCAATGCACACAACGCCCTGGCCGGGCAGGGCTGGTCGCAATGGAATTTGCAATAAATTTAAGAAAATACGGCGCTGGCGCTCCGGAATGAGGTTGGCGCGGTACAGCAGCGTTTCGGTGAGCCAAGCAAATAAATCGATGACGGTATGAATGGGGTCACCGGGCGATACCTGCGTGAGTTCTGGCAAATGCGCGGCCAACCGAGCTTTGGCTTCAGCGACTAAATCGTCGAAGCGTCGATCATCCAAATTCGGCACGGGTAACGGCATGGTTTACGCTCCCTGTTTCATCGGCTTACCCCTAAGCTCAGGGTTAAGCCCAATTCGTCTGATTGGTTCAGGTGTTTCATGCGATAACGAATGTGGAGATGCACATCCGCCGGGTGTTGTGGGCTGGGGCTGACCGAGACTTGCTCAATCACGATGCGCGGTTCCCACAGTTGTAGCGACTTTCGAATCACGCCTGCCATTAGGTGGCGGGTGGTTTCATTGTTGGGCTCATGCACGAAATTTAAGAGCCCGGCGCCAAAATCGGGCCGTTGCAAACGTTCTCCGGGTCGGGTCAGTAAAATATTGAGTAGGCTTTCACGAATACTGTCGTCGTCTCGCGCCCAACGCACCGAGCCATCTGCACCCACACCCTCTAGCGGCCAGCTGCGCACGTGCGGCAACGTGAGTGTGGGGCGTGGTAATGCGATGGCAGATTGGCTCATGATCTATTTCTCTATCTTTTTGCTCTGTTTATTTTTTCGCTGTTTGTTTTTTATTTACCGATCTTCGGAAAGGGCAAGCAGACCCTTACCCAGGGCAGCCAGAAGAACACAATGTTTAAAATCATTACCATGATCATCAACAGAATCATGGCCACGAGGGTGACTACCGGCAGGCTAAAACTGCATATCCATTGCAAACCGAGCCCGGCGTTTTGGGTGTCTTTCACTAAATCCGGCCCGATGCCGTCTTTGGTATTGAGGCTATTGACCATATCGAAGGTATCGCCGGGGGTAAGAAAGCTGGCCCCTTTCGCTAAGCCCCGCTTTAAATCCCGAAGGCTTGGCATTTGAATCAGAGAGGGGCGACTGGCTTCTGGGTCGAAGGGGGCGGCCACCCGAAAGGCCAACGAGCGCGCTTCACGCTCAGCCCAGTAAATTTGTTCTTTGCCGCCGTCGTTCAGGGCGCGCACAAACGGCACCACTTCAAAAACGTCTTCGGCGCGCTGGCCAAATTTGGGCAAAGGAATCTCTTTGGCGTTGGCCAGCGTTTGGGTGCGATAGCGCTGATTTAACTCGTGGCGCAGTTCATCGGCATCACTGGCGGTCATACTCAGGGTGAACGCAGTCATATTCATGGATTCGACCGAAGGCAAGGGCGTGAGTACCGCATTTGGATTGGTTGCTAAACGGGCTTCTTGAGTCACAATCCAAGGAACGAGCGGGTTCTCTTTGGCTCGAAAACACCCTTGCAGATAGGCCAACAATGAATAGGTTTGGAAGACCTTATGGCGCTGGAATAATTGTGCTCGATATTGCCGCTGTTGGGCATGAAGACGCTCGGCGGGGGTTAATAATTGGAAGCTTGAGTGCAAGAACGGATTAGGCTGAACGCCAAAGGGGGATTGAAAGCCCAATGGCGTTTGAAAACCAAAGGTCGTTTGAAAACCAAAAGATGTGGCTCCGAGCACGCGTTGCTCAAAAAAACGATGCTCAATAAAATTCAGGCGCGTGGCAATGGCTTCCAAACCCGCATTGGGCTTTTGCGGGGGTGTTTGGCCGAGGTGGCTTTCTTCAAGACGTCTTTCTCCGAGATGGTAGCGGGTAACCAACAACCTCAGTAGTTCGAACATGCCTTGAGACGGCACGCCTTTGACAATCGGTTTATCGTGTTGGCTTAACCACGGCTGCCCTTTGCCATTGCGATAGCCAAAGGGCCAAGGTAATGCCCGCGCAACGTAGTCTTGTGTTTGACTCAACGATGGCCCATCAATGGCCGCGAGGCTATTGCGCTCGTAATAAAATCCGCCTAAAGGTAAATACCCAAACAACAAAGTGTGTCGCTTGCCTTGTTCATCGTAGGCATCCAACGGGTGAAGCGGGTGTGTGGCTTCACCACTGTAAGCCGGTTTATCGGCGCGAGCGTGCACCACACCATTCGGGCACAGGCGCCGATCTAAATCGGGGTCACGAAAACTCGTTGGGGCGGGCAACCAGCCCAGTGATTCGCCGTCTTCTATTATCCACGCTTTCTCTTGGCCCCCATCTTTCCGGCGAATGACAAAGCCCGCGCTGGTAATTCGAGCTGGGTCGAGGGCGGGTTCACCAAAACGATGGCACACCGCCTCGCAACACACTACGTGAAAAGCGCGATGAGACGGCAGGCGCAACACGGGCTTTTGGTCATGAACACTGTGTTGCTCTTCCGCAAGCCACGCTTGGGTATCGGTCGAGTTCAGTTGTCCTTGCTGAATTTGTTGGCGAAAACGATTGATGAAATCTGCATCCAGATACCGCAGCAGAGCGCTGTTTGCATAAGCGTCTGTATGAGTGTTTTCATGAGAAAAGTAGGGCGCTTTTAAACGCACGGCATGTAGTTGAGTCATCGCTTCACCAAACATTGCCCGCCCCCGGTGTATAGGTGGTGCCCACCACGGAGGTGGCGATGACGGTATCGGCTTGCACGACGCCGCTAAAGCGCGATATGCCAGCATCTACCTGCACCATACTGGCCGACACACTCACTTGTGAGGCGTTGATGTTCACCGGGCCGCTGGCATTGATGTCGATGGACGACGGGCTGAGCGTCACCGATTGACCGCCCCGTTCGAGCTGAATTTCGCCGCCGCCGTCTTCGGTGACGGTAACTCGATAACCGGATCGTGTGCGCATCTCCACTTTGGGGCCTTGCTCATCGTTGAATTCCACCACGGTCCCGGCGGGGGTGCGTATCACGTATTGTTCTTCGTGCGAGGTGATGTCTTCGGGGGTGCTGGCATTGCCACACCAAAGGCTCCCCAGCACCAGGGGGGTGTCGGGGTTTAAAAACCCAATCACCACGGTTTCTTCTAACTTGGGTAGGGCGCTGACGCCATAATTTTGCCCTGCTGAGGGGGCGACAACACTGGCCCACAGCGCCACTTGGACGCTGTGCAATTGCACCTTAATACGCCCCCGTTGCTCGGGGTCATCGTTATCGATCACACGGCCCAGTTGCAGGGTATTTAATTGCCCCAGAGTATGAGGGTTCATCCGTTGGCCCCCCAGTCTGCGCGGTTCACTTTTAAGTGGGTTTCAAAGCCGGTGTCGTTATCAAACCGATGGGTGCAATGCACCACCTGGTATCGGCCCGCTAATCGGCGCGATACACCGGTAATCTCCACTTCACGACCGCTGTGCAACAGGGCTTCCCCCTGACACACCACCGAACCTTGCACAAAGCGTTTGGCTTGGCGGTGAAAATGCGCTTTCGCGTACGCTTCGGCCTCGGCGTTGCTGCGAGCAAAGGGGTGGGGAACCGACTCATCGCTGCCCCATTGCAACTCATGCAATTGATGCGCAGCGCTGGTGGCCGCCGGAGCCGGCTCGATCTGTTCGGCTTCGTAATTCGTTTCTTCATTGTCGGCGACGTTAAAACCGGAGACGGTGGTCAGCGTAGGTTGATGATTGACGTCGACGAGTAGTTTGATTTTCAGGGCGTTATCGTCGGCATCCACCTGCACGGGCTCTGGGTCCTCCTGCTCAGGCTTCGCGCGTAGTTGGCCATTTTCCAACCGCAGAGCAATATCGAATCGAGCCAGTAAGCGCAGTAAAAACGCGAGATGGCTTTCGTTTAATTGGTGCCAGTGGCTGGTTAATGTCGAGACATTCACATCCGGGGTTAGGCCGGCATCGCTGGCCACGGCTGAGATGACGTCGTTGGGGCTCATATCTTCGAAGGCTCGGCTGCCTCGGGTGCGAGCCAGTTTGTGCAATCCGTCCTGCAACAGCAGGGCAAGGGTGGGGGCGCCTTCGCCGTATTGTTCTTCAATGGCGGTGATGTCGCCGATAAACAGTGAGGTATCGTCCTCTTCGCCCATGAGAATTTCCACTTCGGTGCCCAGCGATAAATCCGCGAGGGTGAAATCCGGGTCGTCTTCACCCTCTGGTCGGCCCCAGTTACTTAGGGTTAATTCCGCGTGAGCACAGCCGCTGAGGGGAAGGTTCACCACCATTCCCACGAGTGCATCGTGCAAATCGTCGCGGGTTTCGCCATTCACGCGGAAGTTGGGTCGGGTGCTGACAAAAGCGGCGTCGGACATCAATTCGGGTTCCTTAAAGTTGGGGTTCCTTAAGTGAGCGTTCGATGAGGTTCAGTCAACCAACAGCCGTTCTTGGCGTTGGCGAATGCGATCAAGGGTCTCAGAGAGCTCAATTTCCGCCACCGATAACGGCTGTTGATGGGCACTAGGATGGGCTTCCGTTGACTCCACCACGGGCGCTTGAATATCGGCGATCACTTCATTAATAAACACAGGCATCTGTCATTCCTTTCGTTATTCGTTATTCGTTATTCGTTATTCGTTATTCGCTATTCGTTTTCGATACTGTCGTTTTTGTTGTTTACCTTCAGTCAAACCCCACGCCGGGTGGGATGGGCGGTGGAGGCCGATTTGATGAATCACGTGAAGGACGACTGCCTTGTGGAATATCGCGTAATGGCGTGCTGCCATTAATCGTGCTGCTATTAATAATGTCACCGGCATTCAGAGGGTGTGCTTTTGCTCCGCCTGTCGAAGACGCCCCCGTTGGGCTGAATGCCCCCGGAATGTTGGTGCCCAATTGATCTGAGGCGCCAAATCGAAACGCCGGGGTAGGGGCATGAGGTTGACCGGGTAGAGACGGAATACCTTGGCTGTTACCGACTCCTTTTAGTTGTACCGCCGAAGACATGGGCTGTGAGGGCACGGCCACCAATGGGCCACTGGGAAAACGCGGGTTTTCACAGCCATTAAACAACGCCGTTTCCCGCCAAGGTTGTGCTTTTTGGTTCCCACTACTGCCGGGCAGAGGTTGTGTGTTTTGATTGGGGGCCAGTGCGGCGGCTTTCTCGGCTCCGGCGCCTTCTGCGTCGGTCAGCGCATCACCGGCAGGTGCTTCGTCGCCTCCACCACCGGGGCCGTCTCTGTTGTCTCCTACTGCACTGTCTCCGCCCGCACCGTCACCACCGGGGTTACCACTCCCCGCACCGGATTTGTCGTCATTATTGCCCGTAGGGGTGAGCGTTGGCGGGTCACTGGTTTCGGCTGCCGCCACGCCGTCGGTTCGTTGCCGAAATTGAAAGCGGTCTTCTTTCAGTTTTAACGACAAGGTGGCGCGCAAGGGGCGGCCTTCTTTCGAGAAGAAATCTAGGGTTTCGTCGTAACTTTCAATTAGCCCCACAAACTCAAAACTGCCCCACTGGAACAAACAGCGCTTGGGGGCTTTTTTGCGATTGTTGGAGGCCGCTTGAGGTTTAAGGAAGGTCTCGGCAATTTTTTTCGTGAGGTTGCGAACATCCGAACCCTGCTCAATTTGATTGGCACGGCTGCCTGAAGACCCAGCATCGGTGGGGCTGCTGCTTGCCTCGCTGCCAGAGCCGGTAGAGTCCGATTCTTCCGTTGATTCTGAAGACGCCATATAGGTGGTATCAAAGAGTAATTCAACGGTTAAGGTCGACGAGCTTTTGTCGACAAATTGCGCGGCGCGGCTGTTGCCGTTGCGTTGATTTTCTTTCAACGTGTTCGATAAGCTCACCTTTAAGGAGGTGGGGTTGAACTGAACGTCGATGGCCTCGTCGGTTTGGGGCGTGTCGTTATTGCCCGTGACGGGGATGAGTTTGCCGCGTTCGGGGTGGCTCATGGCGTTTGCCCCCCAGAGCTGGTGTCATCGGCCGGTGCGGGTGCCGCGCGTTCCAGTTCTAACCCTTCATGCACCAAATGCACTTCTTCAATGGCCACTTGATTGGCCGTGGAATTTAAATCAGGCCCTTTGAATTTGGTGGGTAGTACGCCCGCGAGCTTCCAAGTCATCACCACCTGTTCTTGGGTTTTCAGCTCGGTTTTATTGTTGGAGCCTGAGGTGCGTTGAACGGCGGTTGGGTTACCCAGTACTTCGATTTCGCCATGCAGGCGATAGCCATAGTTGGCCCCACGGGTGGTGGCGTCAAACCACGACCACAAATCATTCATGGTGGTGACCCCTCGTTTCAGAATCATCGGGGCGAATTTGGTGATGCCTATGCGTTGCAGTTCTCCCCAGTTTCGGCCGCCTTCGTTGAGGGTTTTGGGTTCCATGGTGACTTCAAACCCCGTCACTTCACTGAAATGACCACTGCACAACAAATGATTGTTATCACTTTGATAGAGGCTCACGCGGAAGCGAAACGGGACGAACTCAGACATCGCCAGTGCCTCCTGAAGTCTTCCACGCACCCCTGGCATTACTGAACGTTAAACGGATGCGTTCAATGGGCAACGCGGGGGCGATGGCAATCTCAAAGACCATGACCCCGTCGCCAGACTCGTTTGACGCGGGTAAGTGAGGTTGAATATGAAAGGCCTCGTCAACAGTGCGACCACGCAAGGCACCCCGTTGATAAAGATTCCGAAAGAACGTGTCTAAAATCAGCCGTGGTCTCGGGTCGCGATAATCCACATTAAAAATCAGCTGTTCTCCCAACGCTCGAAGGGAGCGTTGCAGGTAGCCCAAAAACCGTTGCACTTCCGCTGAGCGATAGCCGCCGTAACGGCGGTCGTTCAGGCCGGTGTTGATGTCTTCAGGTGGCAGTGCCGGTACACATAAACGTTCGTCGTCCAAGCGCAGGGCGCCTCGGTGAAACCGCAGCACACTCACCCCCGGAGCGTGGCGTAAATCTAACGCTTGTGAGAGCGACAAGTGAGGAAAAGGACGTGCAGAGGCGACCAGTGGCGCTTCGGCAACGGATACCCAAATACCTTCTCGCTGGGCCATGGCGGCTTGCTTGCCGGTGATAATACCGACGCTGCTGCGCAGGGGGCGATCGGGTGCGCGCAAGTAGGGAAAGACCAGCTGCAATTGCCGTAATCGGTGGGCATCATTGCGTTGTTTCAGCTGTTCGAGCCACTCGGTCGCGGTGGGGTCGACTTGCGGTGATTGCGCGGCATTTTCCGCCACGGGCGCATAGGACAGTGGCAGTGAGAGCACCCATTGCCAATCTGGTCGCGCCTTTGCACTCCGTTGCAGTAAACCTTTTAGTACATCGGAAAACGGTAAGGGGTCAGGGGCATCGGGCAGTTCATTGCTGTGTCGACGTTCTCGGTGATTGTCTTGCGTCACTTGATTGTAAACTTGAGCACAAGGCCGAAATTGTGGGTCGGGGTTGGCGAGACGCACCCGAGGCACATCCGGAAGCTGAGCCGGTATTTGCAAGCGCTCAAGGTCTGGGCAGGCCACCGTGCCAATACGAGGTAGGATGAACAGGGTGGCCAACCCTCGCAACGTTTGTACATCGTGAAGTTGGGTCTGCTCTGTTGGGAAAAAGCCCGCTTGCCGCTCGTCTTCTGGAATTTTGACCACCCAAAGTTTGACGCCGCCATTGGCAAAAAAGTCATCCACGCACGGCGCCAGCCAAGGACGACCGCCCGCCAGCACACTTTGGTATTGGGTGCGACCGTTCAGGGCGGAGGGAAAAAGGTCATGAAATTCGGCGCGACTGTAAATGGGAATGGGGAGGTGCGAAAGCGACGCCAAAGGTTCTTGAGCCACCCCGGATTGCAGTTGACGCACGTGATCGCCAAAGCCAACCCGTTCGAGTTCATCCAGTAACGTAGGCATGGCCAACAAGCGATCCACATTCACACGCCCTGGGCAGTGCCCAAGAAACGCCACCTCTAACGCCACTGTTTTTGGCCGGTTGGGCCGTGGCGTGAGAAGAATGCGTGCGGCGAATCGTTCCTGTGTCATTCGTTGATGGCCTCCGTGTATGGCCTTTCGTTAATCGAGCTTTCGTTAATCGCGTTAAATGAACCTTGTTTTTGCTAGAACTGCTCTTGTTCGAGCTGTGTTTGCTTGAACTACTCTTGCTCGATGTATTCAACTGACAGCACCAATTCCTCAATGGCGACATCGCTGCCGCCTTTGGCCGTGAGAGTGGGGCCGGTCCATTTGATGGGCATGGCTTTTTTTAATTTCCATGTCACGACTGCCGTATCGCTGGTTGGGTCTTCGCTTTTGAGTTTGATGGTGACGTCTTTTTTGGAAATCACACCGGCGCGCACTTCATCCAGCCAACTGTTGATGTTACTGGCCCCCACAACGCCACGTTTTAAGGTCACGTCGCCGGCTTTATTGATGGCCGGCACTTTGGTGCAATAATTGGTAGGGGCGTTGCCACGGCGGTATTCGGCAATGGTGACTTCGGCATTGAGGTTGGAGACTTCTGAAAAGCCTCCTGCGATGTCGCCTTCGGTGCCATCGCCTAGGTCCACTAAATAGTTAAAAACGCTGTACGGAGTTTCTCGAAACTGTGCCATGAGGGGATCTCCAATCCATATTCATAGAGAGGCCGGCCACACTAGAGCCGTCCACACTTAACCACTGCTATCTCGTTATGGTCATCTAACTACGGTTGTCTAACCATTGCCGTCTGCGGTTTTCTGTCCGATTCGGAAAATCACAAACTCCGCTGGTTTCACCGCTGCCACGCCGATTTCACACACCAATCGGCCATTATCGATGTCGTTTTGGGTCATGGTGCTGCGATCGCAACGGACGAAATACGCGGTTTTGTCGGTGCCCAACAATCGGCCATTGGCCCATTCGTTGTACAAAAAACCATCGATAGTGAGTCGAACGTTGTCCCATAAGCGCTCGTTATTGGGTTCAAACACCACCCATTGGGTGGATTTTTCGATGGAGCGCTCTAAATACAGAAAGTAGCGCCGCACATTGACGTATTTCCATTCCGGGTCCGTCGAGAGGGTGCGACCGCCCCACACCCGATTACCGCCACTGGTGAGGGTGCGTAAGCAATTGATGCCCGCCGGGTTCAGCAATTCTTGCTGGAAGTGGTTGATGTCTTGGGCAAATCGCAGTGCAGACACCACCGGCTCGTTGGCTGGGGGCTTATGAACACCCCGTTGCACGTCGGTGTTGGCATAGACCCCAGCGATAAAGCCAGAAGGGGGAAGAGCGAGGGTATCGGTAAGGCCACGAGGGTCGGTAGTAACGACCCAGGGGTAATACATGGCGAGACGCGAGTCATCAAATACGGCTCCTAGATTACGGGCCTCTGATAAGGCCATACCTTCGCGACTGTCGACAATGCCCACGCGATAGCGCATTTTTCGACAGTGCTTGCGCATCTCGGTGATGACACCTCGGTGATGGGTTTCGGACAAGGCCGCTGCGGCTGGGGTCGCAATGATGGCGATGTCTTCAATGTCTTCCAGCGCTGCAAAAGCGGTGGAGCCGTCCACTTCATCGGTAACACCGGTATAGTGGGTGGTTTCTGGTTCAACGCCATCGTCGCCACCAGTGAGGGTAATCAGGTAACGAGGGCCGTCTAGATCCATTGGGTCGGAGGGGGCCATGGCGTCATCGTTGAACAAGTCGTACAACGCGGTCATGACTTCTCCAGCAGCAATGTCATTGGCGAATTCCACGCCTACAGGGCTTGATAGAGCATCAATGCGCTTGTTTGGCGTCATGGGCATCACGTCAATTAATGAGCCCGATCCTTCGTGACCCGTATTAATGGGGCCGTAGGTGTAAATGATAGGGTCATCTTTATCGCCATTGTGGACGGAAACAGAAAAGGTGCGTTGGGCGAGCTCTAAGCGAACAGACGGGGCCACTGTTGCTAGGGCGGATAAATACAAGGTACTGGAAGTCGTTATGCCGTCGTTTAAACCATTGTGATCTAGGGTGAATATTGTTCCAGCGCTATTAAGGGTCCCATAAAGATGGGTTAAAGCACCCCAACTATCTCCTCCGTAAAAGCTTGATAGATTCGTCGGTTCACTAAAGGTCAACATTGCTGCTGTGTCAGACACAAGCTCACCTACCGACGGGCGTCGTGCGGTAACGCGTGTATAAGTAATTGAGGTACCACCACCGTTCACCATATTAGCGATCACTAAATGATTGCCACCATCGACGATATCCGCCGCTGTGGTGGCCGTGGCGTCAGCGGCGGTAATCTCAGCGAGATCTTCGAGAATTTGGAAATTCCCCCCAACACGTCTGGCAATACACTGAATACCCATGGGAAAGCGTGCGCCATCGACGCTCCCATTGGCAATGGCATTGGCAGGCAGCCCGGTGGCATCAATGAAGACGATATCGTCTTCGGCTGGCGCACTGGTAATGACCGACACCAACAGATTTTCGCTGTCGGCCCAGTTCACCTCTAGCGTGAAATTGCCCATGGCGCCTGGGAAGCGTGAACGAAACGTTACATGGCCATCGCTGTCGCTCACCGCAGATCGGCCATCTGACCCGCCGTCAGGGGCAAACGCCCTAGCAACAAACAGCTGCTTACCGCCTTCATCAAAAAACGCTTTGGCGGCGAGTGCGGTGTAATTCACCGGCTGACTGCTGTCGCTGTAGTTGAGGTTGCTGATATCCCCGTAAATTCGTTGAAATTCGTTAAAACTGGTGACTACTTCAGGCCGCCCTCGAATCGGCCCAAAACGGGTTGGCCCCACCATGCCTGCCACACTGGTGCCGACACCTTCAATGGATTTTGAGCGGAAGCTGACTTCCTCGACGTACACACCCGGTGCAAGATATTCAGGCATGATTTTCTCCTTTCAGTTGGGGTCAACTGGGGTTGAGTGTTAAGTGATCTCGCATTGCAGATCGCACAATCAAACGGTCACCGGGAATCACCTCTAACCCGATGGGATCTATAAAATCGTTAATGTCGGTCGGACTTTCGATATGGGCGACGGGCAAACTGGTTGGGTCGATGGGCGTTGTGCCATCAATAGAATCTTGTGCCTGAATAGACAGAGTGGCGTTGTAGTGCGTTTGGCCCTCCGCCAGCGGCGGTAGCTGTGGCCAGGGGATCACCAGTTCGCCACGGTAGTCCGCTTGTCCGATGTACTGCTGAGGTTGAGCTAGGCCCGGTACGGTGATAGTCAATGTGGCCAGCGCCCATACGGCAGGCTCATTGTTGGATTGCCACCGCAGCGAGGCAAACAGCCCACCGACCGCTGTAACACGAGCCCCGATGGGGGTGGGGTAAAGAATAAGGCTACGACCCTCCGCCGTACCGACACTAATTGAAAACGAACGGGGGTTATAACGTCCTCTGGGGTCATGGATGTGACCAGACAGCGGGTAGGGTGCCGTCACCACGAAATTCCGTTGGGTTTCACTCGCTCGGCCTTCAATGATTTCCCCTACCGGGTTACGCAATAAGCCAGTTTTTCCAGCGGTATTGATCACTCGTAAATCCGAGGGGCGGGTGTCCAATTGCAACTCAATGGTGTGATTTAGGCGGCGCATATTATCCGGGTTCGCGTCTGAGCTTCCGTCCAACCAATAAATCACATCTGAGGCATGCAACACGTTGGTTTCTAGAGGAATAATGTCCATTGCGTTCACGCCTCACTTACCTAATCGGCCGGTAGGAAAAACACGGGTTTTAACATCGCCACCTTCGGTTCGCTGTGGATTCAAACGCAAGCGAACGGTTTTTGCGGTGTAAGGCATGGTTGAGGTGTAGGGCGATTCGAATACATCCCAAATACGCATTAAATCCTCAATCGACATCTCGTCCGGTGTAATATTGAGTAATTCCATTTGACCCCACTCATCGTCTATATCTTGTACGTGTGAAATATCAATTTGACTGTGATTGGCAATTTCCACCATCGCCCAGGCCATTAAGTCGGCTTCGACGGTGGCACTATTGGAATTGGCAATTAATAAAAAGTGCAAATTCACCGGTAATTCCGGGCTCGGGCCTTCATTACTCGCGCTGCCTTGTTGTTTAAAAAAGCGGGTGCGACCATGATCATCAATGGCAATGCGATGCAAATAAATACCCAATAAATTCCCAGAAAGGGTATCGGCAATATCGCTACTGCCCAGCAACTTAACGGTGGCATTGGTGGGCTCAGCGCTTAACTCTGCGGGCAAACGTTGTTTAAAAAAATTTTCCAGCGCAATTAATGCACCATGAACCCCTTTATATGAGGCCATAAAACTCCCTCAACAAAATTTATTTTGTTGTGACGCAATCAGACATAACGGTATTTCAAATAGACGGTGTGTTTGGTGGAGTCATGTCATCCTTTTCTAATTGTCGTATTTATTTTAATTTTATTGTTCCTGTTTTCGCTTATGCGAATAATAGGATTCACAATAGTACATTCTTAAAGTACCGACAAAATCGATTTTTCAGGACAGGGAATTTGAAAATCTATGAATATGGCGCCTAAATTTCTTGTCTATTTTTTTCTGGCTTTTTTTCAGTGATTAATTACGTTCATGGATTTCTTGTCAGTCTCAAGCGGAATTGAGAGGCACTTTTTTAATGAGAAAATGATAAAAGGAGGAAAGATTTTTCATGAAAAGAAATCAGCCAGTTTATTCTTAACGGTTTTGCTCAATAAGTATTAACCTATCTTTATGTTAGGTTAATTGAGTGTGTCTTAACTGTCACACAAAATGCTGTTTGATAACATTGAGATGCTTTGGTGTACAAAAATGTATCGAGGATACGCAAATGGTTAATTTATTACCTGTATTTTCTAAGTATAAATTTTTAATAGCTCTTTTTATTGTTCTGTGCGGGTTAAATGCCTACGCAGCAAAGTTAGTGGACCCATCACCCATTACTGTTCCTGAAGGCACCACGATAGAACAAATACAAACGGCCATTCAAGGGGCAATTGATGAAAAAAATTGGCAAGTCGAAAATCAAATAGATCAATTGATTGAGGCGTCCTACTCAGTACGAAGTCATAAACTGACGATGGCAATTTCCTACACTTCATCACAGATACAATTCGAATACAAAGATAGTGTGAATTTGAAATACAAAGAAAAGAAAGGGAAAAAACACATTCATAGAAATTACATGCCCTGGACGCAATCTTTGGCAGATCAAATCGCCAGAAATATAGCAATGGGGGAGGGATACACGCCGATTAAATTTGAAACAAAGCCCTTACCGCCTGCACGACCTAGGGCCTTTAATGATGCCACTGAAAATGCAAAACCAAAAGAATCGTTCTCCGCTTTCGGTAAATTTCAACTAGAAGCGGCCACGCTTTCCGAAGGGTATAACGATGTAGCTCAACATAATGGGGCAACACGGAATTTAACCATCAATTTAGACAACACTTTAATGCCGCAGCTTGCTCAATGGCAACGCCATAGCAATTCTGATCGAGCTTTAGTGATTAGACCTAACGTCGAGAGAATAAAATTCATTGGTAACGCCGCACGGGTCATGATTGGAGGGCATGCAGGAGAATCTTGGATGACGGTGCGAGTTTCCTTTGTGGATGCCGCTACCGGTGACCTTGTGGCCGAACCTCTATTGTACCGTAAAGCTGGGCAAGCAAGCCGTTACATAGGAGCTAAATTAGATTACAAAATGGTGGAGGATATGGCTCAAGATATTAAACAGTATATGATGAATAACTATGATAAACCGATGGGTGGGGGTGCATTTCCTCCTGCTCAGTTTCGCTAAAGACGTAGAGTAATTTAGTTCTCTTTAAGCCCCTGATTTGATCGTCAAGGCGGGCATTTTTATTGCATTCCCGTTTTATTATGTTATAACATAACATTAAGGCCAAGAATTAAAGCATACTCAATAATGGCCCGGTACCCCCTATAACCGTTCTTTCAGGCTAAACCGTTACGGTAAAATTACATTTATTAAGAAAGCGTTTTACGAGGCAGAATAATTGTATGGAACAACCTAATGTTGATCTGGTTCAACTAAGTACCGAGCAAATTCTGGAAGCGCCTGAATCAGACTATATGAATTCAGCACAACTGGAATTTTTTAGAGGTTTATTGATTGAACTCTACAATACAACCAACGAACGCATTCAAGCCGCCAAAGAGCTGATGGCCAGCCCGCCTGAAGTCAATGATGAAAATGATCGGGCCTCGTGGGAAGAGCAGTCTAATATGTCGTTAAGAATTTTAGAACGAGAACAAAAATTGTTGCCAAAAATTAAGGAGTCATTGTCTAGGATTCGGTCAGGCTCTTATGGGTACTGTCTAGAGTCCGGTGAGCCTATTGGCATACAACGCCTCTTAGCGAGGCCGACGGCAGAATATTGTGCTGAGGTAAAGGCGGTAAAAGAGATCAAGGAAAATGCTTATCGTGCCTGAGTCTTTTCTGGACGATAACAATGAAGATTTGATGGGTTTGAAAAAAACTGATTATTGCCACCCCAGTATGAAATCAGTTTTTAAATAAAGGTGGTTTTTGTGTTGGCTCTGGGTATAAAACAAGAGCTTTACTTTCATAGTTTACAATGGTTTACCTGAAGTGATTTTCGTAGCGCCCCAGATGACCCTTGCTGGGGCGCAATTTATTGTTAACTATTAACGACGTTCTCTAACAAACACCGTAAATGAAAAGGTGAAATCAGAATTTGCAAAGAGTGGACGAGTGCTTGAGTTACCTGTGTCACATGCAAAGTATTGTCTTCCACCAAATGGACTACTGGTAATAAAAGTGGCATCAGCCTTATTCTCAAAAACAACATTTTCAGGGGTTCCTTTGGCGACGGTCATTGTGCATTCATGAACGGGTATATTAAAAAAACCAAATTCGCCTATACGTGGAGTTATATCTGCTTTGAAAAAATATTGAGTGCCATTGATTACCTGGCTTTGCATAACGGGAACATCTGAACAAATAGCGTTGGATTGAACTCGTCTACCGAATGTGCTTTTTTGACCTGTTGCAGTTTCTTCAATAGTGCCAAAAACAGCGCATCTTAAATTTTGGGGGATTTCAACCCCATCTGGGTATTCTGCAAACGCCGCATTACCAAAAGACATTGCAAATAAAACAGAGCTAAAGATGGATGTCACTTTATTCATTGTAAATTCCTCATGATAGATGTTTAAGATGGCAATATGTCAACACCGAACAAAAATCAAAAAGCATTCTCGGATATTCCTTGAATGTAAAGGCTTGTTAAAGTTCCATATGAATTGTAAGAATTATTATTAAGAATTATCAGGTTTTGACCAAGAGAATATAAAGCTTACTTTTTTAAAAAGTATCACGGAAAAATCACGAGCCAATATGCTTTGGTCATATTATTTCTGGTCGTAAAAAAAGAAAAGAAATCGTCGTTGGTTGTAATGCTCGTCATGAGCCTAGACATGTCTTTTGTCTAATCGAAAGGCTTTGGTAATTTGGGGGCTTACTTTGACAAAGGTGAATCGTTACACAGTCTCGTTACACTCAGTATGTTAAAGTTGGCTTTTGTAAATGATCAATTTAGTGCGCTTCAAATTCTTAATTTTATTTCCCCGCCCCCTTGGGGCGAGGTTATTTGTTTTGGTATTTATCCTTTTTTATTTTCCATTAATACTTTTTTCGCTAAATTAATTTGTGCTGCCAAGAAATCACTGCCACCGCGATCTGGGTGCATTTTTTGGATAAGACGTTTGTGGGCTTGATGAATTTCTTTTTCACTGGCGCCGGGTTTCAGGCCCAAAACGTCTAATGCTTGGGCTTCGTCCATGCTGGTTTGTTGGGCAGGGTGTTGTTGAAAGTCGGTAAGGTGAGGGTAATATTTTTCTAAATACGCTGCCAAAAATTGTTGAGCATGGAGATCATTTTGGCAGTAACGATAAAAAGTGGTTAATTCTTGTTCGGTTAATTCTTTTAATTGACGTCCTGTCCATTCACCTTGAGTAATTTTTGCGCCCATTTCGCCTTTTTCATCTAAGTAGGCTTCAAAAAAAGTATTTGCGCCCGTTTGTGGCGGTGTGTTTTTTTTAAACCATTTTTGTACGGTGGGGTTTTTCAGAAACGGAAACAGTCGAATTCCCACTGTAATAAGTTGTTTTAAAAGGGGAATGACGGCGGCAATCGCCACCCCGATCCAATGCAACTTTCCCGTTATGGTCAGTAACAACAGTGTGATGACAACACCGGTAATAATGACGTGGCGCCATAGCTTTTTGCGCTGTGCAGGCGGTTGTTTATTGATGTGTCGCATGGTCCCAATGACTAAAATCAGGACGGCGATAATGAAAAGAATGCGAATCATAATCGTCGGTATACCGTTGTCGTTTACGAATGAAACCCATATTACTGTGTTTAAATCGTTTTCGATATAAGGGTTAACGTTTCCATATCAAGGGGGCTAGCATAGAGGTTGTTTCAGATCTTGCGGGCCAGCCAATGAGTAGCTATACCCAAGTTTGGTGTTTAAACGTTTTATAGCATTGGGGAGTAAATATGGCATCTCATGGGTCTTCCACGCCGCATCCTGTTTTTTTGTCAGACGAGTCGGGTGAGCCACAGTGGGTGGTGTTACACATTGATGAGTATCGACAGTTAAAGTCTCAACATGATTCGAATCACTCGGAGGAGACCGTAACTTCCGGCTTTAGCAATGAAGCGGCCAGGGTGGCAAGCGATCACCTTGACGTTGATTCCTCAGCGTTGGTGAATTTAAAAGCGCTTCGGGAACAAAAACACCTTTCGTTGGAGGATATGGCCAAAGCGGCGGGGATTAGCCCGCTCTATATGGACATGATCGAAAAGGGGCAACGAATGCCCGGTGAGCCAGTGATAAGAGGTTTGGCAGGGGTGTTAGGTGTCCCTCTGCCACAGTTACAACAGTTATTTTCAGCCGCGCCTGATCGACTCAATACGTCTACGGTTTAGATTAGATACATTACCCTTTTTCAGGCTAGCCCAGCCGCAGATAACTTGTCTGCGGTGCTGCTGGTTTATGGTGCTTATTGATTTACGGTGCTATTGGTAGATCAGGCTGAGCCCCACTCGGCGTAGGTAGTCAGACTCTTGCTCCAGTGTTAGCAGCGTGAGAGGGTGCTCTTCTAGCCAGCCTGCGTCGAAGGTGAGGGTGATGGTGCTGTCTTCCCAGCGCAAGTATGGTTCAACCGGCAAGCGCTTTCGCCGGCGATTTAACAAAACGGCTAAACGAAGTGAAACCACCATTGCCAGAATGGTATCGCGGTGCTCAGGATTCAGGGTGGATAGTTGTTGTACGCTAAGCTTTCGGCGATGCATCCCCACCAGTGTGGCCAGTAAAAATTGTTCGTATCGATTAAATCCGGCTAAATCACCGTGCTCTAACAGGTAACGGCCATGATGGTGATAGCCTGAGTGCGACAGGCTTAAGCCAATTTCATGGAGCATGGCCGCCCAGCTTAAAATCTTTTCTGCATTCAGGCCCGATATCGCTTGGGTTTCTAGCTGTGAGAATAATTGCAGCGCAGTTTCTTTGACGCGTTTACCTTGCTTTTTCTCAATTCGGTATTTATCCAGTTGATGGTCAACGGTCTCGTCGCGAATGTCGGCATGACGCATCCGGCCGATAGCATCGTAGATCAACCCTTCTTTTAGAGTGCTGAGTGAAACGTGTAATTCTTGAATCTTCAATTGATCAAAAATGGCTTTGAGCACGGCAAGGCCGGCAGGCAGTACATCACGGCGCAGTTTCGGAATGCCTTCTACGTCAACTTTGCCCGTCTCGATGACACTATCATACAAAGATTCCAGCCCCACTTTGGTAATGACTCCGGTAGGGGTTAACTCTGGCATCAATCCCGCGATGACTTTCATGGTGCCTGAGGCACCGTAGGCCACATTCCAACCTTCTCGTCGGTAGGTCTTGCGGATGAGTTCCAATTCTTCACAGGCTTCAAGATAGGCATTGCGCATCATTTTTTCGGTAACGACACCGCGTTCGGCGGCCTTTTGAAAGTACTTTTCGGCATAGGTAACGCAACCGATGCTCAAGCTTTCCAATAATTTGGGGCGGTAATCTTGCCCGATAATAAACTCAGTACTGCCGCCACCGATGTCCACCACCAATCGTTTGCGATGATCGTGAGAAATGGAGTGGGACACCCCGAGGTACACCAGACGCGCTTCTTCATAACCGGAGACGATTTGAATGGGGTAGCCCAAGGTTTTTTCTGCTTTGGACAAAAAATCATCGGCATTGTGGGCGGCACGTAATGCCTTGGTGCCCACTGCGCGTATCTGCGAGCCAGGGATTTCCTTAATCCGATCGTAAAAGCAGGCCAGGCAGGTGAGGGCACGTTCCTGCGCCTCTTCACTTAATACACCGTTCTTTAAACCTCTGGCGATTTGCACCATGTCTTTTACTCGGTCAATCACTTCCAGAACACCATTGTTTTCACGGGCAATGAGCATGTGAAAACTATTGGATCCAAGGTCGACGGCAACAAAATAAGGGGCGGAAGAGAGTTGAGAGGAGGAAGAAGCATTTTTAGACAAAATAAAACACCTGTCTGAATCAATCGTTAAACTGCTAGTATATCCCACCTTAGACTGATGTGAAGTTTCTGGTGTGCCGATTCTGCTCGAAAGGATTGCGCCTTTTGCACTTGAGTCTGTCATCAATGTTTTATTGACTCATGATTTTAGGATCATCATGGTATGATGCGCCGCTTTTCTTCTAACAGTTTTTCTGAGAGCGGTTTTAGTGAAATGAGCGCACAGCAGCAAAGAGAAGCCTTCGGCGTTACCCTCCTTACCAATTCCCATAAAGACATTCGTCGTCTTCGCCAGCAACACGGTGCTCCCAGTATTCACGGGAATAAATTCTGGAAATCCACTTACCTTTTAATGGATTACTTAAAAGAGTTTCCAATACCCAACGGCGCACGTGTATTGGAATTAGGGTGTGGTTGGGGTATTGCGGGTATTTATTGTGCAAAGCACGGCGCGCATGTCACTGGGTTAGACGCAGACCCCGCCGTCTTGCCGTATTTTGAACATCATGCTCAGTTAAATGAGGTGAGTGTTGCAACCCTTTGTATGCGCTACGAAAAGCTGACCAAGCAAATTTTATCGGAATTTGATGTAGTGATTGCCGCAGATATTTGTTTCTGGGATGAAATGGTCAACCCGTTATACAACTTGGTGCGTAGATGTACTCAAGCCGGTGTTCAACGTATTGTCATGACCGATCCCGCCCGCCCGCCTTTTTCAGAAATGGCCGAGCGTGCGGTGGAAAAATTAGGCGCTGAGCTTGAGGTATGGAGTATTCCGCACCCATATAACACCAGCGGTTTAGTGATGGATTGGCAAATTGACTGATCCAGAACAACTCATACAGAACGACTGATACAACAGGGCAAATAAAATAAATAGCTTGAATACATGTTTGGATACACGTTTGAATAAACGTTCGGATAAACACAGCTTGAATGAACAGTGAGTAAGGCCATGAGTGCATTTGATAAATCGATTCTTCCATCATCAGATCAGGCGTTATCTGGTCGTGATGTAGCAGTGGCAGTTGCGGAGCAACATGTGGTGCTTGGTTCCTCTATGAAAGACTTTCAACCACCGGTTGAAGTCATTTATTTAGGGTTAGGTTGTTTTTGGGGAGCTGAACGCAAGTTTTGGCAAACAGGCGAGGTGGTCTCTACCGCCGTAGGTTACGGTGGTGGGTTAACACCGAACCCAACTTATGAGGAAGTGTGTACCGGAGGCACGGGGCATACAGAATTAGTGTTGGTTGCCTACGACCCATCACAAACTTCATTGGAGTCACTCTTGAAGGTATTTTGGGAGTCTCATGACCCAACTCAGGGTATGCGCCAGGGTAATGATCGTGGCACCCAATATCGATCTGCTATTTATTGCACGACCTCGGCACAACTTGCTACTGCAAAAGCTTCAAAAGACGCATTTCAAACCGCGTTATCCGACGCAGGATTTGGCGACATCACGACAGAAATTACATCGTTTTCGAATTTTTATTACGCCGAAGATTACCATCAGCAATATTTGCACAAAAACCCAAATGGGTATTGTGGTATTGGGGGTTGTGCGGTGGATTTTTCGATGCCAGTGTAAGCCTAATTTTGATGCATGGCCGTGAGTGGTTGCTACGTAGTGGTTGTTACTAAAGGGTGCATAACTTAGCCAACACTGTATAATACAGTCATGAAAAATGATGGCAGAAAATTAAGTCACGATACGCTCGAAGAAATTCGCATTCGTGCAGTACAACAAGTGGAAGCTGGCGAAAGTCCTGAAGTCGTAATCAAAGCGCTCGGCTTTAATCGCAGCCAAATTTATCGATGGTTGGCCCTTTATCGTGAAGGGGGCTATGAGGCATTGAAAAAAAGCGTAGCCAAAGGTCGAGAACCCAAGCTATCTGACCAGCAACTTCAAAAGC
>NZ_JAJQVM010000033.1 GCF_021234875.1 Marinibactrum halimedae
CGTTGGAACCACCTGAACCCATCCCGAACTCAGAAGTGAAACGACGCATCGCCGATGGTAGTGTGGGGTTTCCCCATGTGAGAGTAGGACATCGTCAAGCTTCTAATACTAGCCCTCTGGATCTTTGGTCCAGAGGGCTTTTTAGTTTTAAATAGTAAAAAATTAATAGATCTAGCCATAAGTAGGCTTTTGATTCCTGAGACATTGGTATTAACGCTTAGCACTATTTAATTTTACAATCAGACCATTGTTTACACAGTATATGTAAACGATTACACTTGTTTACACTACAATTGTTTATTTGCCTATACTCATAAATCCTAAATTTGGTTTTACAAAAGGGTAGGTAAGTAGCAGACTCCCTTGTGTACATAATAAAAAAACAGGAGTAATTTAAAGATGGTCATTCGCAATTCTTATCTTAAACGCACTATTCTTGCTTCTTCAATAACTGCCGCTCTTGCTGGAATTACTTCCGTTCCCGCATATTCGCAAAGTGAAATGCTTGAAGAGGTTGTTGTAACCGGTATCCGAGGCTCTCTTGATAGAGCAATGGATATTAAGAGAGATTCAGCTGGTGTTGTAGATGCAATTTCAGCAGAAGATATTGGTAAATTCCCCGATGCAAACCTAGCTGAATCTCTTCAGCGTATTACAGGTGTCTCTATTGATCGCCAAAATGGCGAGGGTAACCAGATTACCGTTCGTGGTTTAGGCCCTAACTTTAATATGGTGACATTAAACGGTCGTCAAATGCCTGCTGCCTCTTCTCCAGAACAAGAAAGTATTAGTTCAGGAACGCAGAGCCGAGCTTTTAATTTTGCCCAAATTGCCTCTGAATCTGTTTCTGGTGTAGAAGTTTACAAAACAGCTCGTGCCGATTTACCAACAGGCGGTATGGGTGCAACTGTTAATATTAAGACTGCACGCCCTTTCGATTATGATGGAACCAAGGTTATTGCCAATGTCGCGGCTATACATGATACCTCAGTTGTGGAGGGGGATGATGTTACACCAGAATTTGGAGGTCTTTTTTCTACCTTATTAGCTGATGGTAAAGTTGGTTTATTAGCCAACTTTTCATTTTCAGAGCGCCATTCAAGTGAATATTCTACTCATACAGATGGATGGACAAGAGATTTAAGAGATGATACTGATTCTCCATATGCATTCTGGTGTGGTGATGCTAGCTCAGAGTGTAATGATGCTCCGTGGGTATACAGACCAGTAACAAATATATCTGAAATACAACATAATCAGCGTGAGCGATTAAATGCTCAGTTCGTCGCACAATTTGCGCCGGTGGATAATGTTGAGATTACACTTGATTATGTAATGTCCGATTTTGAGCGGTCTCAGCAACGTTGGCAAACTGGCTTTTTTGGGGTGCCGGGTCCAGATTCAGTTACAAATACTCGCTTGACACAGAACTTCACTTTAGATTCGGTTACTCGTTCGTTATCAGCTGTTGATTCGTTAGCTTATATAAACGAGTTGAAAGTAGAAAATGAATCTGTTGGTTTTAATGTCCAGTGGGACTTGACTGATACATTAACGCTTAGTTTTGATGCGCATAGTTCTTCAGCTGAGAGTCAGCCTGGTGGAGAATTAAATGATCGTCTCTATTTGATACAGGGGCCAGTTGGTCAGGTTGTTGATCTTGATTATTCGGGTAACGGGGTTTCTGTTGAAGTTGATGATAGCGGCTCCTTTCGTAACTCTGATGTAGAAGGTGAGCGTCTTCCAAATATCGATAATTTTCAGGATCCAGATGGTTTCTCACCTTTAGGAACATATTTGAGAAACATTGCGATAGAAAATAATGTTGATCAATACCAACTAGACATTGACTGGGATTTCGATGGTATCCAGTTAAATGCAGGAGTTTCGTATACAGATTACGAGGTTAACACTTTAGCTACCGATACAGGCTTTTTCTTCCAAGGCTTAGCGCCATGCCCTAGCTGCGCTGAATTTATCAACGAACCGAGAAATTTAGATGCTCCAAGTGGATTTCAAAGTGTTACAACTTGGAATATACAAGGCTTGGTACAAAGTCAGTTTCCAACCCAAGATAGTGATTTATTAGCGGGGAGCCCTCCTGATTTCTTTGGTGCAAATGAGGAATCTTTAGCGTTTTATTTCAATATGAATACTGATTTTGAAATAGCAGGTTTACCTGCAAGGCTTTCAGCTGGTGCTCGTTATGAAACTACAGATGTTACTGGTTCTGCATTTGAAACTTTTCCGTCTTATCTCCTTATTTCTTCTGATACAGAGGGGTCAGCTGTTAATGCCGATGGAGCTACTCCGGTATTTTATGAGGTAGAAAGTGATTACTCAGTATTTCTTCCAGCTGTTGACTTTCAAATTGAGCCAATGGAAGATCACGTAGCTCGTTTTTCATATGGACAGAGTATTGCTCGCCCTGATTTAAATGGGTTGCGTCCAACAACGAATATCAGTGATTTCCGCCCAGGTGTTGCTACTGCGTCAAGTGGTAATCCAGATCTTAAGCCTTATAGTTCTGATAACTTTGATTTAGCTTATGAGTGGTACTATAACGACAGTTCTTATCTATCAATTACTTATTTTTATAAACAAGTAGATGATTATATAACGACTTCTACAGAACTGGATACATTGTTGAGTGATCAAGGAACACCATTATTAGATCCAAGAGGTCGTTATGTACCCGTAGGTCCAGATGGTGATGCCATAGCAGTCCAAAGTGAGCCGGGTGATCCAGAGGCAATTTTTGAAGTGTCACGCCTACTTAATGCCGAAGAAAGAGAGGTGGATGGCTTTGAGTTAGCAGTACAGCATATTTTTGGTGAGTCTGGTTTTGGTATGCAGGCCAACTATACTATTGTAGAATCAGATGCTGAATATGATGTTGATAACTTTGAATTTCAGGCCGTATTACTTGGTTTGAGTGACTCTTGGAATTTAGTTGGTTTTTATGAAAATGAGAGATTTTCAACACGGATTGCAGCTAATTGGCGTGATGAATTTCTTTTTGCTGATAACCAATTACGTCGTACAGGCGAACCGGTATACTTTGATGAATATTTACAAATTGATTTAAGTGCTTCCTATGACATTACGGATAACTTCGCTGTAAGTTTTGAAGTCTTAAATCTTACAGGTGAAGATCAAGTTCAGCGAGGTCGTTACTCAGATCAGTTCTTGTATGAGAATAATCAGGAACCGCGATACACCCTTGGTTTACGTGCTAATTTCTAACAGTTAGTCGAAATCCAAAATAAAAAAGGCTGCTATTTTATAGCGGCCTTTTTTGTATAAAAAATAATTTTTTATTGTTTGGAAATGTTTTTCTTAACAAACCCAAAATAAGTACCCGGAAATTTATCCGTTACCAACAAAAAACCTAAATCATTCAGACGAGCTATTCCCTCCCAATTTCGGCCTTTCTCTTGTGTCAAACTGAGTTGGATAGGTGGCGTATCGCTTCTTTTTATTTCCCCGTCGATGTAAACAAATTCCACTAGACGTTCTACGTTATCCTCATGAATATGGCTTGGAGCTTGGCCGTATTGTTCCCATATTGGGTCAGTTCGTTTAGCTACCATACTATCGCCTTCGTATCGATAATTGACTCCCCAAAACCGCTGTGATTTATCTAATGTTGTAACACCGGTTAATCGATAAGGAAGGTGTGGCATTGGAATTTTTTTAGACAGTTTTCCGTTAGCTGACAACCATATGGCAACAGGTTCAGATTCTAAATAATCTTTGTCGTTCAGTTCATGAAAACTCAGTAAACCATTTTCAACCCATGCAAGGGCTTCATTACCAATATTATTTCTATGTGAATGAGATTCTATTCGAGCTATGGGTTTTTGATCTATCATGATTCGTTGATCACCCTTCCAATGACCATGAACAATATAAGTAGGGGAAGCATTGTCAAAAGGGTCGGTTTCAATGGCCAGATAGATATCTTTTACAGATGGTTGGCCACAAATAATGGCCTCGTATCCATTATATTCTTTAAGGTTATCCTCCAGATTTCCGGGATGAAAAGCGATAGGCTCTGGTTGAATCGGAGACGGTGTTGTTCCTGCTTCGATTTGATTCAGGTACGTTAAAATATTTTTCTTAGGAATTCGATATAAAAAACCGTCTCCTGTTTTTCTTCCTTCTGTAAAAGAAGGGTATTGTGGAAGTAGAATTAAATCGTCTCCACACCATGTCATATCGGATAATTCTGAGTGTTTACTTTTGAGTGGGCCATCGAGTTCTATTAACTGAACTATCGTTTCTTGGGCCGATTGAAAATTTCCGCTTTTATATTGATGTTGATAAACATTGCTGTCGCTATTACATGCTGTGATCGTAAATAGAATGATTTTTAATATAATGAAATTTATTACGTATTGATTTTTTATAGAGGAAGAGAAAAAAACGGTTTTACTGATTTGTGAGAAATAGTTTCGAATAAACATGCATTCTCCAATTCATAGTCAAGTGTATGGGAGAGGTAATTAGCTCGTTTAATGAATGATTAGACGAGAGGTAATTGAATAAGAGAAAATTAATACACCAAATGATATACATTCGGTGTATGGAAAAAGATTAATAAATCTCAAAGGAAATCCACCCTGAGTCAGGGTCATTACCAAGGGCATCCAAACCTGCAAACATGGTATAGGTATGCCATGCGTATTTTCCCTGATAAGAACCATTTAATTCGACTGGAAGAGTGATTTCGGTTGACCATTCATAGACTTCATTTGCACTCAACGTCTGTTCCCCGGTTATTTCAAAGTCGGCATTAAAAGTCTCAGTGGATTTACGAACGATTTCGTGCTCAACCTCTCGTTCACCATCTTCATACTCAATTTCAATACCTTCGGCCTCAATACGCTCAACAGAACGTATTAATAAGTAGGCTTTATCGATATTTATATCATTATCGGCGACTTCAACACGAACGGTAAGTGTAAACGGCTCACCAAGGCGTAAGGTTTCTTGTTCAGATACGATAGATACTTTTGCACCTCCACCGGTCATCATATTTTTCACGGCTTTAACTTTATTCCAAATACCCATTATTTCAGTTCCTTTCATTAGTGAATCAAATAATCAAAAGGATAGGTTAAGCGCCAATGGTAAACGAGTCGAGTGTAAAAAAGATGAAAATATCAAAAATTAACATAAAGTATGATGAGTAAGCTCTTCAAATCGTGGTGTCATTTTATACGATGATTCAGCAATAGAAACTGGAGGAAAAATGATCGATTTATATTGTGAGAGGTTAGGGGCAGGCTTATGGGCAGAGCCTTTCAATGCGGTCAGCAATCTTTCTTTTTTCATTGCGGCATGGTGCCTACATCGATTGATTTCTCACACTCATACTGAGCATATCGCTACACGAGGGTTGGAAGTCTTACTATTTGCCATAGCATTAGGCAGTAGTGCATTCCATACCTTTGCTACACAGTGGGCACTCTTTGCTGATAGTACACCGATTGCCTTATTTCAGCTTTGGTTTTTAGCCGTATACAGTTATTACGTTATGAAGTGGAATGGATGGCAAGTGGGGTTATTTATAGTCAGTTTTTTTCTATGTGGAGTTGGTATTGGTGTATTAAAGTTAGATATGAACGGTTCGGAGGGTTATTTGCCACCTTTGTTGTATTTACTTGGGCTTGGTGTGTATCACTTCTTAAAGAAACTGCCAGAGTCTTTTTTATTGCTTGCAGCCGGAGCCGTGTTTGCTCTATCTCTTACATTTCGAACGATTGATGACAGTATTTGTGGTGTTTTTCCATTGGGGACTCACTTTTTGTGGCATTTATTAAACGGTGTGGTCTTGTACCTGTGTGCTCGCGCTTTTGTTTTAGTTTTTCAAGCTCAACAACAAAGGTAGATATTGCTTAGGAGAGCTTATAAAATATTGTGGATAAAATGATTAGAAATGGTTTTTTTCAATATTTTTTACAACGGAGATACCCAGTCGTTTGGCCGTACGAATTAAATTTGACCGATCACAATTCAGTTTGCGGGCGGTAGCCGACCAGTTACTTTTTTCTTCATGTAAGATTTTTAGAATAAGATTTCGTTGAAAGTCTTGGGTGGCTTTTTTCAAGTCTATGTTATCACTGATCGGGTAATCCGAAGATTCATTTGTCGATTCTATCGAGCGAACCATAGGGGTAGGGCGATCCAGTAGTTGTTCAATATGTTTCGGAAGAATTTTAACAACCGAATGATGTGTACTTTGTGCTCGCAAAGCGGCACGGCTAATCACATGTTCTAATTCACGAATGTTGCCTGGCCAATGGTAGGTTTGCAATAACTTTACCGTAGAAGAAGAAAGGGTAAGTTGTTGTAAGCCCAGTTTACGTCGTAATTGTTCGCAAAAGTATCCTGCCAATAGCGTTATATCATCTCGCCGCTCGCGTAATGGCGGTACTTTAATAGGGTATACAGTAAGGCGATGAAATAAATCTGCACGAAAACGTCCTGCCTCCACTTCCGCTTCAAGATTGCGATTTGTTGCGGCAATCACACGAACATCAACGTACACAGTGGCGTCTTCACCGACAATTTGAATTTCTTTATTTTGTAAAACTCTTAGTAATTTACTTTGAATGCTTAGCGGAATTTCTCCAATTTCATCAAGAAAGATTGTGCCCATATCAGCTAAACTGAATTTTCCTTTACGGGTTCGATCTGCACCGGTAAAGGCGCCTTTGATGTGACCAAATAATTCACTTTCTACTAAGCTCTCTGGTAGAGCAGCACAATTTACATAAACGAGAGGCCCATCTCTGCGTAGGGATTGTTGATGTAAATTTCGTGCGACCAATTCTTTACCTACACCAGTTTCCCCTTCAATCAAGACCGTAAAATCCGATTGAGCGACTAAATGAATGTCGTCGTTGAGCTTTTCCATAGATGGGCTTTTGCCAATAATTTCACCGCCATCTTTCGTAAGCGCCTCTTGTGTCAGCTCTGTAACCACTTGTTGAGTATGGGAAGACAGCGCTTCTAATTGGTCTAATAAAAAAGCCGTTTTTAGTGCCGCAGAAGACATCGCGGAAATGACGGTGAGCGTTCGTTCAGTAATACCCTGAAAGCTGTTAGCCGTCATGCTGTCTAAGGTTAAAACGCCGATTAGTTGCTCATCGGCAAACAAAGGTAATCCCATGCAAGCATGAATGGGGAGGTCACCGTCGAGCGCCAAAAGCATTCCATCATAGGGGTCAGGTAGAGGGCTGTCGTTAGGGAAGCGTATAGGTTGAAAGGAAGCGCAAATTTCTGAAAAACGAGGGTGTTCCTGAATGATAAAACGCCTACCCATCAGATCTTTTTTTAGCCCCTCTTGTGCAAGAGGAATAAGCATGTCTGCACTTTTTTTGAGTAGTACCACTGCATCACAGGTGATTGTTGAGCGAACGCGGCTTAATAGTCTAGCAAAACGGTCTGAAGCTGTGAGGTTGTTGGTTAAGTCAAGAGCGAGCTCGATCAGTGCATTGGAGGAAATTTCAGACATAGCGAATGAGTCAATATGATATTTATAGGTCTTTTTAACCTTTTCTATTTTAGGTCAATTTAACCTTAATGGAAAGGTGAAAATAAGATAAATAACTGTAAGTAATTGATTTTTATATAAAAATAAAGTTTGGCATGCCGCTAGCTATGTATTTAATAAGTGTGAGGCTGGGCCTTGATGAGGATTCGGTTGGGCCCTGATCTCAAGTCATTCTTCGAGGATCACCAATAGGAGAGAGTTATAGCTGCGATAGTACCTTTTAATAGTGTATTTGGCTTTGAGTTACCGGAAGAACATGAGAAAGCACGTCATCAGACTGACGTGGCTCACAAACAGCAGCAATTGACCCCTACAGTAAAAGCAAATGTATTTCGAAAAGTACTTAGTGGTGGAAACTGGATTATGTTGGTGTCTTTATTGATCACGGTTTTTACTGTCACGGTTACGTATCTGTTTCCAGAGTATTTCCCAAATTTAGCGATACAAGTGGTGAGCCATATAGTGACTTTACTGGCGGTAACCATGATTAAGATCGGTTACCTATTGCGCTGTATTGGACGTCATGGCTTGGGTGAAGTTATTTTATAAATAAAAAGATTGTAAAGCTGTATTTAGAATTTTTATATCGATCTTTTTTGAATAATTCAATCTTTACAATACATATATCAGTAATTTAAAACTTTCTTATAGGAGATGAAATACTTTATGTTAAGCACTCATGTTATTGAAACAGTAAAAAGTACTATACCTTTATTGGAGCAGGTCGGACCTGCGATTACGGAACATTTTTATGAGCGTATGTTTCGTTTGAATCCAGAGTTGAAGCACGTTTTTAACATGAGCCATCAACACTCAGGTAAGCAAAGAGTGGCTTTGTTTAATGCTATCGCGGCATACGCAAAACATATAGATAATTTACCGGTATTGAAAGAAGCAGTTGAACGTATCGCCAATAAACATACTTCTTTTAACATTCAACCTGCCCAGTATCAGATTGTAGGTCATCATTTAATTGAAACTTTACGAGAGTTGGCAGGAGAAGCATTTACGCCTACGGTAGAAGAAGCGTGGACTCAAGCATACCAGTTTTTAGCCGGTGTGTTTATTGATAGAGAGTCGGCTTTATATCAGCAAAATCAAGCCGGTGAAGGTGGATGGGAAGGGCCTCGTCGATTTATTTTAACCGAAAAGCGCATGGAATCTGAATTGGTGAAAAGTTTTGTATTTGAACCAGAAGATGGTAAGTCCGTTTTAGATTATCAACCAGGACAATATATTGGTATTCGCGTAAAAGTACCTGGCCAGGAATATGATGAAGTTCGCCAATATTCGTTATCTTCATCCGCAAATGGTGAAAGTTATCAAATTTCTGTTAAGCGTGAAATTATGGGAGTACCGGGTATTGTTTCTAATTATTTGCACGATGGACTGCGTCTTGGTGAAGCGGTAGAGCTGTTTGCACCGGCAGGCGATTTTTATTTTAACAATCATCATCGTCCTGTTGTTTTAATTTCTGCGGGTGTTGGCTTAACGCCGATGATGTCGATTGCGGAAACACTTGCAGCGGAATCTTATCAGCAGCCTGTGTGGTTTTTACATGCGTGTGAAAATTTAGAGCAGCAGTCTTTTCGTAAGCGTATTATAACATTATCCAAAACTCTCAATTTAGAGGTGCATACCTGGTATAAACGCGATCATGTAGATGTGAGTGGAAGTCATCATGGGTTGATGGATTTATCCACTTTGGAAGAAACTTTACCCCTTCTTGAAGGCGATTATTATTTGTGTGGCCCTGTTCCTTTTATGCAGTTTGCTAAGCAACAGCTAATAACTTTAGGGGTACCCGAAAATCAAATTTACTACGAAGTATTTGGCCCTCATGAGGACTTTTAAAATACGATTCATATAGGCATATCATATGTTCAGCCGAATCCTACTTAGCAAGACAATAATGAGTAAAACAAAGGATTCTTATATTGAAGACGTTATGGCGGGAATAGGGTGTGGGCTGGCCCTATTTCTGGCTAGCGCTCTTTCTTATGTGGTGGTAGGAGAAAAGGGATTTACTGTCATTGCCCCTTCTATGGGGGCGGCAGTGATTATATTATTTTTTCTCCCTCAATCACCTATGTCTAAGGTTTGGGCCCTAGTGGGGGGTAATGTAGTCTCGGCCATGGTGGGTGTCACTGCTTTTATTTTATTTGGAGCGAATATGGTGTGCGCTTCTGTGGCTGTGATGGTGTCTATTATTATCATGTGCATATTGAGATGTTTACACCCCCCTGGTGGTGCAACTGCGTTAGCCGCCGTGGTTGGTGGGCCAGCGATCACCGATTTAGGTTATGGTTATGTTGTATTTCCTACCTTAGTTAATTGCATCTCGATGACATTGGTTCTCTACTGTTTTAACAGATTATTTATACGTGATTCTCAGAAGACTGGATTCGATTCTTGAGCTTTTCTGACATTATCTAATGACTTTGTCATATCATATCGATGTGTTCTCATCTTTTATTCATGTGAACCGTATTTGATAGTTTGAAGATTGCAAAAGAAGAATGCATTCTTTACCATGATGTAATCGTTTACAGATGTACTAACAAGGCGTCAATAAACATCATAAATAGTATTTTTATACAGAACGTAAACGATCTTAAATAAGAATAATAAATATAAATTTCAAAACATGGATGACTGACCGTATTAAAAATGGAGCGTTTGATGTTTTATCTATCTCATCGGTATTTTAGTTAATCAATATTAAATTGGTTTAGGCTGTTTTGTTTAAAGTGGTTTCATATCAGCTGATTTCTAAATGCATACCGAATTGGATTGTCGCTGTATCTCTATAAACCTACGAATAATAGTCATAATTAAGAAGAGGTTATCTATGTCATTGCTAGACTCTACACCCCATTTAAAGCAAAAAATAATGAGAGTTTTCTCGACAGCGGTTATTGCTTGTGCTGTGGGTGCAACTTCACTAAATGCTGTCGCAGTAGAAGGGAAATTTTTACCGAAAAATGATAAAAAACTCCTAATTATTGGGCAGGACTTAGATTCTGTTCAAGCCTACACCAATAGTGGTTTCTTCCCAGAGCCCGGTGGTATTACCAATTATACCAACCCTTACAATCTTCGAGGCGTAACAGATAGCTGGAATTACGGCTCTGGCACAATGAATATGCAAAGGGCGATGGAAAATTACCCTAATTCTGCATTGGCCATTGGTTTATTTATGTCGGAGGTAATCGATTATGATCGTATTAATCGGTTAAGAGCACCTAATGGTATGACTGAGTTGGTCAATGGTGATTACGATAGTAATCTGGATCGTCTGGCACAATTTGCACTCGATAATGCGCCTCGGCCTATATTTTTACGTATCGGATATGAATTTGATGGGCCATGGAATGCTTATGACCCAGAAAAGTACAAAAGGGCTTATCGCCATATTGTCGATCATATGAGAGACGCTGGAGTAACTAATATGGCGTATGTTTGGCAGTCTTCAAATTGGGGTAATAACACGGTTGGCACCATGATGAATTGGTATCCTGGTGACGATTACGTAGATTGGCTGGGGGCCTCTTTCTTCTTTTATGCTGAAGATTTTAATGCCGATAATCTTGATGAAACGCTCAATATCGCTAGAGAAAAAAATAAACCTGTTATGATTGCAGAGGCGTCGGCGCAGTACTATGACTTTACCGATGGCTATCGCTACACACATGAAAATCCTCCTAGCCGAGTAGAAAACTTGGGCGATGCGGGCATTTGGGATCAATTTTTCAAAGATCAATTGCTTGAGTTCGTCAATGAAAATGCCGATGTTGTACGTGGGCTTGCGTGGATTAATGCGAACTGGAGAGAGCAGGATCAATGGCGTTGTGACCCTGGTAATTGTCCAGATGGCTTTTGGGGTGATACGCGCATTGAAGAAACTCAAGTGATTCGTGATAACTGGATTGCGGAAATTACGGATGGAACATGGGTGAACGGCTCACCTTCATTATTGGATGACTTAGGTGCTGGTTCAGGCTCATCCAGCTCATCGTCGAGTTCTTCCTCTTCAAGCTCAAGTTCTTCTTCCGGTTCGAGTTCGAGTAGCTCTTCAGGTTCAAGCAGTTCTGGTTCCTCAAGCTCCAGCAGTTCCAGCTCTTCAGGAGGAAATAGCTGCCCTGCATCGCACCCAGTTTACTCTGAGCAGTGTGGTCGGTGCTTTGTGGATGAGGCTCAAGCCATGAGTGCAAATTGCCCTGTCTAAACTCAGTTTGTTGACATTGATTTGTTCGTAATGCAAATACTGATGATGTGCTTGCATTAAATATTGTCGGTATTTCGATTCAACCTACCCCTTTCTTAAATTAAGGAAGAGGTAGGTTTGGATTTTTACATTACCTATTCACATTGCTTAATAACTTTCCCAATGGCGTGCCTGATGGATAATGATTGATGCTATTAACCTGTCCAAGCCATGACAAAGACACGATCAATGGCGTTTCTAAAATAGATACCCCCCCAAAAAAGACGAGCGTTCAAGAACGCCAGCGATGGATTACGGATCGAGCCTGGGTCACGGGGTTGATAGGTGCAATCAGTGTTTTTCTTATTGCTGCTGTTTACAGTTATACCAATATTTTCCAGCAAGGCTTAATTCTGTGGGGCATTTCAATCAATGGCCGACATGCACTCAGCCTTTTCGCATTATTCATTATTATTGTGATGATGGTCAGCTGTGAAATCGTGCGATTAGTCCAATTTTATTCGCGTACTGGGAAATCATATTTATCCTTATCTCCATTGTTGTATCAAAAAAAATATTTTCAATTAATTCTCAGTAGTATCGTGTTGTGGGGCGGGTATCTTTTGCTCCTGCAATGCGTGATTGCTCTTTACCATACCGCGAATGAATACGGTTACAAAAACGCAGCAGACTACTATCAGGTCTGGTTTTTCTTTCTAGAAATTCTATGGAAAATGGTGCTTTGGGCAGGCTTGCCTTATGTTTTGATCACACGAAGTTTTCAGCATAATCCACATGGTGATCAAAAAGATTTGGCTGTTTGGTTGGTGAAGTTATGCGGTTTACTGCTTTTTTTACTTTTAAAATTGTTTAAAAACGATAAAGGTTTTCGTTTTATTTCATTGTCGGCGGCACATCATGTTGTTTATTACCTGACTTTTCAGGCTTCCTTAAAGTGGAATCAGCAGGATAATGTATTGATGCGCGGATTAGTGGTAAAACTTTTTTTTGCGCCATTGATGACGGTCTTTTTTAACGATCAGTTTTATCACTTGGTATCGAATATTGATTATTTAACTCAGCTTGTGCCTAAGTTATTGACAGGTGCTTTTTATTCTCATGCTCAGCTGAATCAAGATGTATTTAATATCAGTGTCAGTGCAATATTTTCCATAGATGTTGCCTTAGCGTGGTGTGGTTATGTGGTCTCCATGCGATGGTTGGATAATCAAAACCACTCTGTTGAGCCAAGTATGCTTGGGTGGTTGGTGTGTTTATGTTGCTATCCGCCATTTCAAATGATACAGGGTTTCTATTACAGCGTCCCTTCCGACAAAATGATTTTCCAGTTTGATCATCAAATGATTATCAGTGTTCTCATTGTGTTGATGGTACTCAGTTATGTTGTGTATATGATCTCTACTTTGATGTTTGGTGTACGGTTTTCTAACTTAACTCACCGGGGCATTATTCGAACGGGACCCTATGCTTGGGTGCGTCACCCGGCTTACGCTTCCAAGAATTTTGCGTGGTGGTGCATCATGTGTCCGATTATTGTGTTGAATATTTCGACGACGGGGTTCGGCTTGGCGATTATTCAGATGGTGGGGTTGGTTATGCAAAGTACCCTCTATTATTTAAGGGCGATCACCGAAGAAAAGCACCTTAGCCAAGATCCTCTCTATAGAGAATACTGTAAGCGAGTGCCAAATCGGTTTATTCCTCAATTGCATTTAAAATAGACATGTCCCTACTACTTTTATTGCGGCATTTAATCTCTGCCGCAATTTTTCAGTTCAATGCTTCCCAGTTCAACTCTTACCAGTCCAATTCTTACCAGTCCAAGCTTCTCCATTCCCGCTGCTGCCTTTTCTTTTTTCTGTCACTCCCGATATGAGAGTATAAGTGAGTTATTGATCACTTCAGAATAAGCCGTAATAGTGGAAACAATTTTAAGACCTTATAATGCATAGCGATTGGCCTCTAGATCTTTAGAAGAAGGTACAGATATTGACTCTCAGGCACTTATTAAAGCGGCCTAAAAAAGGATTTTGACGACAGTTATCTGGCATGATGGAGGCTATGACACATGCTTATAAAATCTTTGCAACTTTTTCATCGCCATAGTCGTACATCTCACTATGTCGGTGAAAGACAATCGACATAAAAGGTAATCCAACGTTTATGGATGCTAATGATGAGTTAGTAGATTTGATTGCGCGCTGCACGTTGCGTGACCAGCATTCATTGAAGCTGCTGTACGACAAGGTTGGCGGGTATTTGAATGCGGTGATTTTCAAAATTTTGAAGTCAGACGAGTTGAGTAATGAGGTGTTGCAAGAGGCGTTTATCCAGATTTGGGAGAATGCATCCACCTATCGTCCCCATAAGGCAAAAGCGTTGACGTGGATGACCAGTATTGCTCGATACCGAGCGTTAGATCGGTTGAGTGTGGAAAAGCGCCATGCCAAGTATCTACAGGAAAACGATGAAGAGAATGATGTGTTGGAATCGGCAGAAGGCTCTCATACCGATACGCCGGACTTTTCATTGTATGCGTCGCAGCTGAATCACCAAATTGAACAATGCTTGAGCAAGTTGAGTGAAAAAGTACAGCAGAGTGTGAAGCTGGCTTACCTAGAAGGGTTTTCACGTGAGGAGATCGCTGAAAAACACAACACTAACACTAACACAGTAAAATCCTGGTTACGCCGGGGTTCTGAAAGGTTAAAAACATGTCTGGAAGGCAAGATCGAGATGAATCGCTAGATTCCTTGGCGTTCGAGTATGTCGCTGGAACCTTAAGAGGGGAAGAGCGAGCCGACTTCGCGCAGCAACTGAAGGCGAGTGATGTTCTTCAGGAATCGGTTTTATTTTGGGAAACACAGTTGATGGGCTTGCAAACCCATAATATGCGTATGCCTGCGCCCAGTGTATGGGGGAATATCGTAGGCAAAGTGAATGCTTCGAGAGAAGGTGGCGTTGCTGCAGAAAAACAGGGCTTTCTTGCCCGTTTTTGGCAATGGGCGCCTACGTCGTTTGCAGCCGCTATTTTGGTCGTTGGGCTTTTTCTCTTTTACCCCACTTTAGAAAGCCAACGCCCGAATACAGACTATATTGCGGTGCTGACCGATGATACTGGACGTGCATTGCTAACAGCGTTGACGGCAGAAGAAAACAAAGACATGTGGTTAAAGTGGGAGCTTGAGGCGCTTGATGAAGACAGGAGTGTTCAGCTATGGGCGATTTCTAAGCGAGATGGGGAAACTCGTCCTATTGCGGTGTTAGACAGTGTCAGCATTGATAAAGTCCCGCTTGATGAGGCCACATGGCGTTTGGTAACGGATGCTGAATATTTAGTTTTGACAGAAGAAGAACTGGGTGGATCGGCGATTGATGAGCCTAGTGATCGGTTACTTGCAAAAGGGATCTGCGTCAGATTTTCTCCAGACGAAAGGCGAATTTAGCGCTAGTTTGTCAAGGTTAAAATTAGAGCGGTGCTAGGGTGGGATAAAGTCCAGGTATGAAAAATACAATGATTAAAAAAAACACAGTGCGTTTCTGTAAATGCTATTTTATCACTTTGTTATTGTTTGCGTTTATGCCTTCTTCTTTGGCGGAATCATTCGTGGAAGATGAAAACCTTGCTGCTTGTTTGGCTAAAATGGCAGCTAAGCATGGCTGGCAATCCCCCGAGGCGTTTACAGAAGTGGTTTGCCACAATAAAGGCATTACCAATATGGCGGGTTTGGAGCACTATATTCACATAGAGAAGCTGTCCCTGCATAAAAATAAAATTACGGATTTTGATGCAACACCCTTTAAAGCGTTAAAGATATTGAATTTGGCTCGAAATCGTATAACCTCGCTGACGGTAGAATCGTTACCAGAATTGCGTGAGTTGTATATTTTTGATAACAAAATAACAGCGTTATCTCTCAATCAATTACCAAAATTAGAGAAGTTTAAAGCCAGTTCTAATAAAATTGAGGTATTTGACTACAACTCGCTGCCAAAATTAACGAAAGTGTATATGTTTGATAACAATATGGAGCATATCGATATCTATTCTTTACCCAGCATGAAATATATGGACGTCAGACAAAATCCGATGCCAGATGCGCTGTATGAAGAAATGGATAAAGTAAAAGAAGCGACCATATTGCACGACGGGAATGCGGATGACTGGGATTAGAGCACTCTTGATATCGAGTGTTGCGTTTGTTTTTGGGGGTGTTGATAACAGTGGTGCAGCAGAACATTCTGTCGGCTTTTCTTCCCGTATACGTATAGCCGATCTGGAAACGAATGGGAATTCAGGAGAGGCCGCTTCCGGTTTATTTCGTGCAACTCTAGAATCTTCCTGGTCAGATTCGTTTGAGTCTTTTGTGCAGCTCGACCATGTGGAATCTGCATACCAAAACCACCACAGTAATGGTGTCCGCTTTAACGGTGAACCGGAAATACCCGATGTATCTGGTACCGATCTCAATCAACTTTTCGCACGGTTTACCTATGAAGATTGGTCTGTAACAGCCGGTCGTCAAGTGATAGAACTGGATAACCAACGCTTTGTGGGCAGTGTGAGTGTTTGGCAGAACCAACAAACGTTTGATGCTGTATCCATAAATAAAAAAGTGTTCAGTAATTCCCACCTTCAATATTTTTATGTAGAGAATGCGAATCGTATTTTTGGTGATGAGGCCAATGAACGGCTCAGTAGGCGTGATGAGAATTTTGAAGCATTAAATGGCATGAGGCCGGCGTTAGGGCTGGGTGATCATCAACATGATTCACACCTCTTGCGAGCGGAGTTTAATGAGTGGGATTATTCTAAGTTCGTGCTTTACTCCTATTTGATTGACAATAAAGATGCGCCTTTCACATCGAATGACTCGTTAGGCCTGCGTTATGAATTTAAGATCAAACCGGATCAATTTCGGTATCGGTTTGAGCTGGAAAATGCCCTTCAGCGGCGTACCGGCGTGGAAGATAAACCCACATTATCGTATTTCAGCGTTGAAGGCGGTGTTGCGTATCAATCGGTTGAGTTGAGCGCACGACGAGAAAGAATGGGTTCAAAAAACAATGTGGCTTTCGTAACGCCTCTGGCCACTTTGCACGATTTTCACGGTTGGGCAGATGTATTAAACGTTGCTCCCGCTCAAGGATTGGATGACCAATCCATTAAACTTAAGTGGCGCAAAACACCGTTTAAATTTGATGTTCGGTATCACCGTTTTGCTTCTGAGAATGGCAGAGAAAAATTTGGTGAAGAAATTGATTTCGATATTATTTATAAGCCTGCCAAGAAACACGTTGTCTTACTCCGTTTTGCAGACTTTAAGGCATCAAAAAATAATGATGCCCATGAAGATGTAAAGCGCGTTATTTTGAGCTATTCGTATAATTTTTGAGGGCTTTTGCTTGTTGATGTTGGTAAAGTAAGGGTAACCCTCTTTACTGTGTTATGCATTCTTTCCTAAAATCTCTTCTGGTGTTAATGTGAATTTATGCTGGTTTTTTGAATACTCATCTTTAAGATACCCAAGTAATTCACTTAAAAAAATAAGATTTTCTTCATGATCTTCAATATCTCTAAGAGTTTCGCTTTGTAATAACATTTCTTTGTATTTTATTGAGTCACTTACAGATTGTAAGATTAGTGGCATCCAATTGTCAGAGATTTCCATTATGCTGCTCCTACTTCTAATTTTGCTGCGAGCTGATTAAGTAAAGATCTAAATTGTTGTATTGGCATGTCATTCTTGGGAGCGATTGTATAATGAGTTGCTCCAAGAGATTTGTTATATTTATCCTTTACAATTACTAAGCCTTCTGGTAATTGCATGTTTTGGGGGATTTTATAATATTCCCAATTACCTCTATTGAAAACATCAGGCTTATCGAATGTGCTAGCGCCTCTAGGTCTATTCTTTACTTTTACTATTCCGTCTTCAATAGTAACATCAGCAGGTCTTATGTTTCCATTTCTGACTTGGTCTTCCTCGACTAAGTCAAATAATCCAATTTGTTTTTTATTTAACTTACGAGCACGCCAAAGATTTACAGGTGCAGTATTTCCAAAGTATTTATCTATTTCGCCTGCTTCTATTAAAACGTCTTTAAGAGTTAACATTTTTTCACCTATGGGTTATGGGGCAGTTCCTTTGAGATAAATATTCTTAATGTATATGCTCATTTTTTGTCAAGATCTATGAGTTGTTTTTTCTCCTAAATGAGAAATCAGAGGAATAATTGACTGTTTTATAATTTTTAACTTAATGATGGCTACTTTTTATCTTCCTTTGTCCATTGATGACTAAACTGCGCAATCAGCAATTCCGCCGTCGCCAAGGCATCCACTAACGCATTGTGGGCGGGGTAGATGGGTAGATTATAACGGGCGCGGCAACTTCCCAAACGTAAGGCATTTTGCACGATAGGCTGGTTGCGTCGTTCAAGTCGTTGTTTTTCTATTTGTAAGGTATCCAAAGTCGGTAGCAACAAGGGGCCGCCCAAACACCGTTGGCAGGCGGCATTTAGAAAACGTAAATCCAGTGAGGCATGGTGAAACACAAGAATTTTTCCCTGTGCCGCATCAATCAATTGCGTCATCATTTCAGCCTCTGTGATGCCTTCATTTAATTCGCAATCACGTAATTGATGGATAGTGGCGCTGTCGCCTACGCTTTGGGATGGCCGTATCATTAAATGACGTGAGCTGTTTAATTGAATACTGCCTTGACGAATCACCACCCAGCCAATACTTAATAATTCTCCGTCTTGGGGGTGTAGGCTTGAGGTTTCCGTATCCACCACTAAAAAATCAAACTGCTTCCACAATGCTTTTTTCAACTTGGGAGAATCGTGCCAACAATTAATGAGAGTAGGCGATAATGGCGTGTGGTTAGAATGTGCTCGCCATCGAGCAATCATGCGTTGAAATGACAGCATAATAAAAATGTTTACAGCCCCGGTCTGTAATGCAGCTTAACAATTTTCTGCGCATCGACCACGACGGAAAAGGCATCGCGCAATTGCTTGCGTACGAGTTTAGGCAAGTGTTCCGGGTTGAGGTAATTACTTGGCGGCAAGCTATTTTTTAATTCTTGTACTTGGCCTTCCAAACGAGTTTGTTGAATAACCCGTAAGGCATCTTGAAGATTACGGCTGTCCCCGATGGTCATGGTTTTGGTTTGAGCGAGCGCTTGCAAGCGTGCCAGTGTATTGACTTCGGGAATGCCTTGGGCGAGTGCGTGTATGCGAACAATATCCACAATGGGAATGACGGCTCGCTTTTTTAAATTGAGTTGATCTTCATGCTCCCCGGTATGCTCGACAACAAATCGTCGAAAGATGCCAAGAGGCGGGGATCTCTCCAGTACATTTTCGGCCAGTGCCGCTAAAAAAATGGAGTTTCCTCGAGTTTTTTGCAGCATGTGTTTTTGCAATTCAGAGCACAGCGATGCATCGCCGTGGATAGCTCGAATATCAAAGAAAATACTCACCCTCATGACCGCATCAGCAGTGGGGCTGCGCATCCATCGATTGACGGTTGCTTTCCAATCGGTAAGGGTTAGTCGCCATTGGTCGTTGGTCGCCATGATATCCCCTGGACAATAGTCGTAGCCACAGTCGTTCAGGCCGTCACACACTTTTTTAGCGAGGGCTTTAAACCAATTGGCATCGGAGGGGCTGAGATGATCGGCAATAAGTAAGGCGTTATCTTGGTCACCACCTAACAGTTGCTCTCCTCGCCCTTGTGAGCCAAATCCGAGCCAACAAAACGGTACGGGAGCAGGTCCCAACTCTGCTTCTGCCAGCTTGATCAGTTGTTGGGTGATGGCATCGCTGATGGCAGTTAATACGTTAGCAATTTGAGGGGCGCGTACACCGGCATGTACCCATTGTACGAGCAAGTCCGGCAATGCCGAGGAAATGGATTTTAGATCTTCTGTGCGCGATTGCCTGCGAATATGTTGCACGAGAAAAACGGGGTCATCGCGACGGGCGAGCATTAAGTCAGAGGAGGTAATCATTCCCACCACTTGCCCGTTATCGATAACCGGAAGGTGGTGCACAGTGGATTGTGTCATCATTAATGTGGCGTCAAATAGCGTGCCCTCTGCGGCAATTCGCAACGGATCTTTGGACATGATGTGCTCAACGCGGGTGTCAAAGGAGATGCCTCTGGCAACGGCTCGTGAACGAATGTCGCGATCAGTAATAATGCCAAGTAACTTGCCGCCGAGCTCTGGAGACTGATCCATCACCAAAGCGGAAGAGAAGCGTCGTTCGGTCATCGCGTGGGCGGTGGCTTGAATGGAGGTAGCAGGCAATACCCAGAGTATTTGCGGGCTCATGAGATCTCGCAAGCTTTTCATTAACTCTGATGGGTTGGTTTCTCGTCTGGCGGCACGTCGTACGCGTCGGCTGCGCTGGCTGTGGAAGAAGCGATCAAACTCACGATGCCGTTGTCGTAATTGCTGATAGGCGTCCTCTGGAAGGCGATAGATCAGGGCATCTTCAATCAATACGGCACGTATGCCGGGTTGCTCTTGGCCTAGCCCCATTAAATTGAAGCTAATGGTTTCACCGAAGCGATCAATCAGTCGGTCGTCGGACGAGTGCAGTTCAGCCGCACCACTGCGCAATATCCGTAGGCCGCCTGCATCATCATCGCTCTTAAAAACATGCCCACTGCGGAAGTATTCGACTTCCATCATGGCGGCCACCTGATACAGCTCTTTCTGGTCTAGTTGTTCAAACGGAATGCATTCAGCGAGAAAGTCCCCGACATTTTTGAGTTCAGGAGATAACATGTTGGCAGCCGTGGTTTCCATAAAGCGCTTTGCTCTTGATTTCGGTCGAACCATAAACTCGAATTGGCCAACCAATCACTACAATAAGGATCGTCTGTAGGGCTTATCTTCAAAGCATTACAGACGACGTTCATTATAGTTAGCTTTTCATCGGTTTATTTTTATTTGGTAGCTTATCGGCAACGACGATTTAAATTACCTCGGGTATTGCCTAGCTCTCCTTCAAAGATATTATTGCAAGCACGCGTTCCAAAGGTATCAATCGTCCGATTCGGAGTAACGTCAGACAATGAATCTCCCAGTAAAAAGAGATTGCCTCGAGAGCGATTAGAGAGAAGCCCTGTAAAATCAATACCGATATCTGTCATTTCACCAGAAAACTGATTATCAGAGAAAGCGGAGTTATAAAGGGAACTGCCGAAATCCACGAGTAGTAAATTTCCCAAATTGCCTATTTGAATTGCTTTTCCATCAAAGTCATTAAAATGAAATCGATTATTCACGACATCAAAATTTTCACCCGTTAGTATCATGGCACCCATCGCATCTAAAATACCGGCACGGGAGGTATTGGATAGCGTTAAGTTATTATTTTTAATGCTGACAACATCGGTATTTTCATTTCCTGCTATAAAGAGGGCAAAATGCAATGGCCAATTACCTTCTATATCAAAATCAACCGTAATGTCATTATCTTCGATGATAACCTCTGAAGGTATACCGGCATTATTGGCAGTGAGTTCGATGGCCTCATCATTACTGATGATGGTATTACGAGACACCTCAATTTTGGTAAACGCCGTTGCGGGTAACCCAAATGCGGTAACAAAATTCGTATCATGAGGTTTAAGGCCATATTGCCAAGTTAAATCAGCGTAGCTATCGGTAACAATCATTTCCCCTGTGGATTCTGAATTACGCGCAAGAATGGCATGAATAAAATTGGTGTATCCAAAGGGGTAGCCATATCCAGAAACAACCGGGTGGGTGACTTTTGATTCTAACAATTGAAAGCCATTACAGCTCTCAATAAAAATCGCCTCTGAGAGCCAATCTCTAAGCCAAATGTGTTCAAAAATCACGGCGTTCGAGTCGTTTGCACTGTCTATAAGAAAAGGGCCAATATAAGGGTCAGGTATTAAACCGTAAGCACTACCTCCTCCTTTTATGGTCGTCAGCCATTCACCATCAATTTTGACACCCGTTAGTTTAACCCCTTGGGTTATCGTCACCGTTCGGCGTTCATTGCCTTCCCCAAGATAAAACTCCCCTTCACACAGTTCAATAGTCCCGCCAGGTATCACATTATTCACTGCCCACTGAAGGTTATCGGTATCGGTTGATACTATACCTTGTGGCCGAATACGTATCCGTTCATTGTACTCTTCGACTATTGGTCCTTCCCCACATCGTTGCTCCATTGCGGATGCAGAAAAATGTATGCACAGCAAAGTGAGTGTTAAAGTAAAAAAAGATATTTTATTTGCGCTATTTTTTTGAATTTTCATAGAGAAATCTCATGGATTATTGAATGAATAAAACCTCTTTTGTATTGAATAAGTGCGATATTATTATCGTAAATTTTTTAAACGTTGTGTGCTTTTCTATAAAGATGTCGTTTTATTCTTCTTTTGCTATATTTAGGTTTTGGGCGTCAAAAACAGAGACGAAATTGCTTGGGAAGCCAAAACATTGAATGTATGTGAAACAGAAAGAGTTATACTTCGGCCGTTCTCAGAGACGGATGGTGCTTTTATTATCGAGCTATTAAACGATGAATCGTTCATTCGTAATATTGCCGATAAAAAAATACGTTCTTTGAATGACGCGGTGAGCTATCTTCGGAATGGGCCGATGATCAGTTATCAGCAATACGGCTTTGGATTGTATTTGGTCGTGTTGAAAACCACCAATACCCCGATTGGAATGTGTGGTATTGTCAAACGAGAGGAGCTGGCTTACCCAGATTTGGGTTATGCTTTTCTGCCACGATATTGGGGAAAAGGCTATGCATTTGAATCCGCTAAAGCGGTGCTTGAGTATGCAAAACACTCGCTTCGATTGAATTTGCTGTTGGCCGTCACATTACCCAATAATGAGAAGTCCAACCGTTTACTTATCAAACTTGGTTTTTCGCGTATTGGGGAGGTTGAACTGTATCAATTACCTAATAATTTGTATGAAAATAAAATGGATGAGCTATAAACTTACATGTTATTGCATGTAGTCCAAGTCTACCGTGTTATTTTTTAATTCATTGCTGATGATCTCTAGGCTTTTTTGCAATCGCTCACGAGAATTATTCCCAGCGATGCAAAAGCGAATGGCTTGCGGTGCATTAAAATGCCCAACAGCAAAGGCATTATAAGGTTTTACTAACACATTTTGCTGGCTAAGAGCGCCGGTGAATTCTTGTGCGCGTCGCTCTTCGGGTAGGTGTAACCAAACGTTAAAGCCTGTGTCGGTAGAATAAAAAGAAAATTCGTTCAGCTTTTCATTCACAATTTTATGTCGATCTTTTAATTCTTCACGACGCGCATCGGCGAGTGACTGTGTTTTACCGCTTAATATCCAACGAGAAGCCAGTTCTACCATTAAGGGGGCTGCCATCCAACAGCTGGCTTTTACGGCATTGGCGACTGGCCGCGATAGGGTGTCAGGGGGCTGTATATAGCCCACACGCAGGCCTCCGGAAATGGCCTTAGAGGTACTGCTAACTAAAAAGGTCATGTCAGGATATTCGTTGGCAAAACAGGGAGTGGAAGGGATGTTCAAACAACCTTGTACATCGTCTTCAATGACCCAAATTTTGTATTGCTGACAGATTTCAGCAATGGCGTGAATTCGCTCAAGGGTCATGACGTCACTGGTGGGGTTATTCAATCGTGTATTTAAATAAAGGGCTCGGGGCTGGTGACGCTGACAGGCTACTCGCATGGCTTCCGGTAAAATACCGGCATTATCATGCTCTAACCCAATGTGTTTTAACCCCATTTGACGTGCCACACCACTAAACCCCGGATAGGTGAGTCCGGCGGATAAAACGGTATCCCCTGCACGACATATTGCTTGAGTAACGGAGAAAAAACCGTGCTGACCGCCGTTGGTAATAATCATTCTATCGGCGTCGGTGGTTCGTATGCCGGTTTGTTCCAGCCAAGCCTGTGCGGCTTCCCGATGGTGAAGCATGCCCGTTTCCGGTTGATAAGACAGCAAGCGGCGCATAAGTGGCTTATCTTGGCTGATGCTCATTAATGAGTCTTGCATCAGCTCATCCTGCCCTTGGTACAGGGCAATACTGTAACTTAAATCAATAATATTCGGATCTTCAGATTCTTGGATGGTGAAACTGCTGGAGGATTTGGGCAGTTTTACAAAGGTGCCAGAGCCGACTTTGGACTCAATCAATTGGCGCCGTTCCGCCTCGGCATAACCTCTCGTTATTGTACCCACCGTGACGCTTAACGCATCAGCCAGCTGTCGATGGGTTGGGAGCTTATCGCCTGGGCTCAGTTCTCCCTCATCAATGGCCTCGCCAATGGCATCCGCCAAGGCTTTGTATTTAGGAACGGGGGTATCAATAAGTGTGGGAATCCAAATTGTCATGGTGACAAAAATCCTGTTGACCTTAATTGTATCTATATTAAACTAAAATTGTACGCTTTGTTGGGGTTTAATTATAGTGATTATTCAAATTGTACCCTAACAATTTTTATTTTATTGCCTGCTGTTTACCATCGTATTTCATTGTTTTGGTCTTTGTCATCCTCTGTTCTTTTTGAGGTTATGGCGGGCCGGGTGCGGTAGATATCAGGGTTTTTACTGTGTGATGGGGGAGTGATGGAGTTGCTGATTTTTCAGGTGTTGATCTCTGAGACACTAACAATATTAGGAATATTCAATGTTATTGATATCTTAGGGTTGGGGCTGGGCAGTATTGAAGGGGTGAATGAGTTTGGTAGCGTGATTGGATCCAATAGCGTCGATTCCAATATAGGGACGTCCAATAATGAAGTCATTTCGAACAGTGCGCTGTCTTTGGCGCACTTAGCGTCATTATTCGCGTTTTGTATTTCGATGACCTTAACGCCGGGGCCAAACAATATCATGCTGACGGCATCTGGGCTCAATTTTGGTTATCGCCGCACCGTGCCGCACCTTCTTGGTATTTGCACTGGGGTGGCTTGTTTAAATTTAATGGTGGCATTGGGGCTGGGGTCGATCTTTTCAATTTATCCTGTTTTGCATACGGTATTAAAAATTGTAGGGGCCGTTTTCCTACTATGGTTTGCGTTCAAAATCGCTACTGCTTCTCAAGTGAATGAACAAAAAGACATCGCAAAACCGTTTACCTTTATCCAGGCGGCTACTTTTCAGTTTGTAAACCCAAAAGCGTGGACGATGTCTATTACGGCAATTTCCACGTTCAGTTTTCCAGAGCCTTATTTTTTAGAAAGCTGTTTGCTTATTATTGGTTGTTATGCCTTGATTGGCTTTCCTTGTTGCAGCCTATGGACATTTGCAGGTGTGCATATCAGGCGATTGCTCAATAGCCCCTTTCGTCACAGAGTATTCAACGGATGTATGGGGTTGGCAACCGCTGCCTGCGCAGTATGGATTGTGTCGTAGTGAGTTACTACCATACAACAATGTCATTTCAAATACTCTTTTTGGCGCATCGCTGAAAAGGCGTGTTTGAAATGTGAAAAGATCAGTGAATTAAATTTCAAGATTCTTCCGCCTATACATTTCTTTGATAGACTACTTTAGCAAGTCAACACCTTGCATTCCCTTTTATTTGGTCGGTTAAATCATATTTGTCTGAATGTAAAATCAGTATTTTGATTTTTCAGTAAGTATTGGACCTATCTATATTAAACGGGAATTATTTCTCCGTAGTATCCACTCTAAAATATGAGAATATAAATATGAAGATATCAAACATCTTTATTGGTGGTCTATCTGTGGTGGTTTTACTTTTTATTCCTTTAACAACCTATGCAGCCGATGCTGAGCCAACGCAATATTCGGGTTGGCCGTTGTATTGGGTAGATCAATTTCAAGGAAATTCTTTAGATTATAACCGTTGGCGCGTTGGTTACCCTTGGAACAGTCGAACCCATAATCATGAGGGGTATGCGATAGAGTCTAACATTGTTGTCGAAGACGGAATATTAAAATTAATTTCGGGAGGGGGGAAATCAGGCAATAAATACAATACTGGTGTGGTGTCTGCTATAGAAAAAATTAATTTTGATGACCCGAATGTCGAATGGATTGTAGAGGCGCGGATGAAACTTTCCAATCGTCAGGGAATCTGGCCTGCTTTTTGGTTAAACAGTGTTGGAGGTTGGCCGAATATTAACGAAATTGACATTATGGAACAAAAAGGATGGGGCAGCCAGGCGGTTTATGAAAATGTTATGCACTTTTCTGTGCAGTCTGGTAACCGACCTTCTCAACACAGAACCAGCTCTGGGCCGAATAACTTAGATTACAATTGGCATCGCTATGCCGTGGCTATCAAAAAGAACGAAGTGAAAATACTGTTCGATGGTCAAACGGTTAATCGAGTGACAGGTAATCGAAAAGATAAACTAAGACGCAAAGACTTTAACATTATTTTGAATGCCGCTATTGGTGGTGCGTGGGGCGGTGATAGCTATAAAAATTGGATCGACGATTACAGTAAAACGGCACGTTTTGCGATTGATTATGTGGCGGTATATCGTAGAAGTGTGAATTAGTGTAGTAGAGTGTGGCGGCAGTATGAAAATGCTGTCGTCTTATTGTTATTTTTCCTTTCTTGTCTTCTTTTTCTTCCATTTTTCTCTCAAACATACAGAGTCTGTCGTAAATTGACCTTTGCGGTTTCATTATTACCAATAGAGGTAATATTTTTTGAAAATCCTTATTTCCTTAAAATATTGTCGTCGAATTCTTTTATCGGTCTTGCGTTGAAGCAATTTTTTATTTTTTGTGGCGGGTTAAATTCTTTGTAAAATTTTAGTAATGGAATTAAAAAAGAGCTTCTATTGAATGTCATAAAAAATAGCTGATAAGCTTTCTGAGTGCCAGTTAGAGAATTGGATATATTAAATTAAGGATTAAATTATGATGACAAAGAAAAAGTTTTTAGCATTTGGTGCCATTTTTTGGGTTTTGTCTTTACATTCTAGTGCTGAAAGAATAGGCATTGAGAATGACAGTACTGATGTGTTGAGCCTGGATGGTAGTTTTAGCCCATTATTTCAAGATCAAATTCTGATGGTGCCAGATAATGTCGTTTCAAGTCACATTGAATCATTGCCTGAAATTTTTCTTGAAAAGCCTTTTAAAAATACAGGCAGTGAAAAACTCAATCTTGAAAAAAATAGTGCAGCTATTGAAGTGCTAGAAAACGTTAACTATTGGCCGAGAACGTTTACTGTTGGTGCCAGAACTTTTTCTGGCGTAGAGTTGTTAAGAGGGGTTTATGACCCATCAATTTCTGCAAATGGTAACTTAGTAACGGTGCGACATGGTGGGGGAGAGGATAAATTAATTAATATTACCTATAATAATCCTTCGTCACCCGTTGCAACCGATGTGACACCTAAAAAAGATCACTACAATAACGATTATAATGGTGTTGCATTTCCTATGGCTTTGGCTCCCTATCCTGTTAATAATACCTATCGGAGCGGTATGTGGGGAGACCGAATCAAACCGGGTCTTGTGCAGCTCAATAAAAGCGGTAATGCCTACAATAATCTTTTTTCTATTGATAGGGGATTTCAAGGGAGTGGTCATGTTTATGGTATCGACAAACATGGTGATGTGTTATCTATAATGCAATATGGGTATGTAGGTGATGATGATACGCGTCGCTATCATAATATTTATGCTAATCGATTTTCAGGTGATATCGGAGGGACAGGGAGTTTTGCCGATCAATTAATCAGTCATAAGCATGGTGATCAGTTCACACCGACAAAAGCTTCCAGCCAATATCCTAGGCTATCTGGCGATGGAAAGTATGTGGTTTACGAATCAAACTCTACAGAATTAGTGGCAACGGATAGTAACTTTTTCCGAGATATTTTTGTTGCAGATACCGCCGTTACACAAAACTCAAGATTCACGCGAAATACCTTAGTCAGTCAAAATTCAAATGGGGAACAAGCAAACGGTGCTAGCCAATACGCGGATATTTCTGAAGATGGCCGCTTTATTGTTTATGCCACTAATGCAACAAATTTGACGTCGGATAATGTAGGTGGAATTATATTACATGATAGACAGCTCAACAGTAATCGTTTAATTAGTAAAGGTGCAACCGGCATTCCGGCACTCAGTTATGGTAATCCTACTATTTCTTATGACGGTCGATTCGTGGCTTTTGAGTCCACAGATAGTAGTTTAACTGATCAAAATGTTTCGGGTAATCAATTATATGTGGTAGATACCTATACAGATGAAATCAGGCTTGCTACACCCACTTTAGAAGAGCTTCCAGCGGGTATGGATTCCTTCACTGTGAGTCGATCTCAAATATCGGAAAACGGAACTCATTTGGTATTTTTAGCGAACCGCTATGTGTATAGAGTTGAGAGTCCTTTCACTAGGGAGGTGTTAGCCAGTGTTTTACCTGATGGGCGTCAACCGTCTATTTCAATGAGAGAAATAGATTCAGTTGCAGGTGGTGATGACGCAAAATTTAATTTCCCAAATCGGTTTATCAATTTATCCGGTGAAGCCAGAAATATTGCTGTTCAAAATGAAATTCTGTATTGGACGGGAACTCAATGGCAGTCTTCGGGTTGGCTACCTCATGAGAATTTGTGTGCTGCCCAATTATTACCTTGCTTAGTGAATCAGAATGGTGAAGCACTCAACATTCCTTACGTAACGGTTGGGGCAGATAACGATGACTTGAATCCATTTCAACTCTCAGTTGACTATACATTGCCACCGCAATGGCCTGTGACAACTTATATTAGTTATTATCTATTCACGGATTTAACAACGGGAGAAGAGACAAGAATACAGATGTTTATGAATAAAGTTTCCTCTCAATAATTTAAATCTATTAATAATAAGGTAGATTTGGGTGTGTTTAGTAAAAGGTAGATACTTTTGTCGTCAATACTGATACAGCACGCCCACCCTCTATTCTTATCTCAATAGAAAAACTATTTTTTGTACTTCGAAATCCTTTCTGGAAAAAATCCAATGCAGGTCGATAAAGCGCTTGTTGATAGGCGTTGCTACCTACCGTAATAACTCAGTCTTGTTAGGCTCTTTACAATAATTGACACTCAAATTTTTACGAGTGTGTATTTGAGAGCACTTTTTTCTGGGTAGACTTCGTTAGAATAAATCCTTTGCGTTTAGTGCGTGTTATGCTGCAATCTGGTAATGTTCCTCCTGAAGTTATGCCTCAGACAGGACGATGAAATGCTGTATACCTTTATAAGCGACAATGATCACCTTGGACTTGTGTGGGATGATAAACAAATAACATCTATCGCTGGGGATAGTAAAACTGGCGCTCAAATGGATGATCAAATTGATTTTTGGAGGGCTCCCAAGCGTTTTAGCTCTCTATATAAAGAAGCTCTTCGAGTTCACTTCCCAGTATTGGATAAAGCTGATGAGAAGAAGGGAATTCCTGAAATTTGTGCTGTTCAGGGGCGCTTATTTTTGTCCTTGAAAGCATATACTATTTTGAAGCCGCTTATTGAAAAAGACGGTGAGTTTTTACCTTTAACTTACGAATATGGAGAAGCTTATTTCTTTAACCCCCTACGTATTGCTGATGATGTAGATGCTTTAGATACGAAATTAAGTTGTAAAAACGAATGGGGAGATTTAGAAAATCTCGCATTTCATGAAGAAAAACTTAAAGACTGGAAGGTTTTTCGTACAAGATTTGATGGTTTTTATACTCTCCAAGGTACACAATCCTTTAAAGATACGATTGAAAAATCTGGATTAAAAGGTTTGTATATCACTCCAGAATTAGGTCGTATCTTCCCTGAAGAGCGCAGTCAAGTTTCGCAAATAAATTAAATAAAATCGCTGCCTGATTTATTCACGAGGCAGCGATTGTTTGGTTTTCTATTGATTATTAAATTGCATTCATCATGTCTCACCGACTAAACCGATACAACACATCTACACTCTGCTCTTGCCCAGACTCTGCTTTTAATTTCAATTGCTCTGTTAACGAATATTCCATATGCAAACTGTAAGCATCTTGCATTAAATTTTGTACGTAACTGACGAATAAATCTGGGGTGAGGTATTTACCGATGGTGACGGCGCTGCTTTCGTAGCCGTCGTCGGCGTTGAATTCTAATACGTCTAGCCCGGCGCTGCTTCTGAGTTTTTGTACCATGCCTTCGCTTTGAGAAATCCCTAATGAGGCCACGGCATTTAATAGCATGGTGTTTTCATCGGTGGTGGTTTCTTCACCTAAAGGTTTTCCAGTCAGTAATAACGACAGGGCATTGGCGGAGCTGGTGGCGGGTTCGGCGAATAGGGAGCTGGAAAGGCTGTTGGCAAAGCCGCCGACTTTAATCCCCACCAACGTATTACCATCAATAGGACGAGTGGCTCGTACGTCGACCCGTGGATTATCCAATGGGCCTTGAAAAATCAGTCTGCCGGGGTCGATGTCCAGTAGTTGCCCATACGCTTCATAACGCCCGCCGACAATGGTTAAGGTTCCAATACCGGAGAGGGGTTTTTTCGGTTTTTGGGTAATGCCTAATTTCCCGGTTAAATTTCCGGTAAGGCCAAAACCATCAAAGCTCACATCGTCCGAAAACAATACATCCACTTTGGCGCTTACGGCCATGGTGTCTTGTTTTTCCGCTTTGGTGTCGCTGCTGATAATAACCTCATCGCCAGAGGTACTCACACTGCTGGGCGGCAATTCTTTAATTTCTAAATGGGCCGAATCAATGCCGAGTTGGCCGGTGACATTGACTTTTTTGGGGGTGGCAGCAATGTGTAAATCGGGTGCGATGGTGGCTTTGGCCTCGGGTAAATTGGCGACTTGGAATTGTTGCCCGGAAATAGTTAGGTCGGTTGACCAATTTTCTAAATCGGAGAGGTCAAGTTTGCCGTTGGCATTCACAGAGCCTTTGCCTGATTCGCTATTGGCAGAAAAAGCCCAACGCTGTTCGGCAGGTGTTTGCGCTTCATGGCTCAGTGTTACATTGGTGTTGTTTAACGTAATTCCGGCAGCGGGCACGTAGGCATGAAGATTATTCGCTTCGATTTTTCCCGTGAGTAACGGTGCGTCTAACGTGCCAGAAACACTTAATTGCGTTGAGAGTGCGCCGCTCAGTTCGGATAACGCCGACACAAAAGGCAAGGCCCAGTCTAATTGTGGGATCATTGCATCCACATTGGCAGACAGGGCAGGTTTGTCGCTGCCGTCGGTGGGAGTAGAAAGTGGGACAATCGCATCGGCTTTTAAGCGCCCGGATTCCAAAAAGGCCCCTTCAGCATGGATGGTGATGTTGTCTGGAGCGAGTAGGCTTTCGGCTTTTACATGATCGAAAACAAACCGTTGCGGAGCGCGCTCGCCTTCAGGTGGCGTGACTAAAACGACGTTGGTGAGTGCGGTATTGGCGTTTCCAGAAGGGACGCCATCGGTAGCGGTGATACTCCAGTCTGCGTCGATCTGCCCGGTTAATCTTAAGGCATCAGGTAAAAGCGTTTGAGCCATTAACACGGGGAGTTCGCTGAGGTTTCCAGTGGTGGTGATCGTACTGTGGTTGTCGTCCATTAAGGCTTCAGTACTGGCACATAGCTTGGGCTGGCGTTGGTATGCCTGATTGAGGTTTTCGTTGGCTTGGGCATAAAAATCGGGGAATTCCGCTTCCCATTCTGGTGTTGTCCACCCTTCATTGGACCCTTTATTTGACTCTTCATTGGTATGTTCGGATTGATGTTTCGCCCACGTTGGGTTGTGCCAACAGAGATTTTGCATCGAAAAATGATTCTTTGAGGTGTTGGTTTCCTCTCCGTTAACAGCCATCGCGACGGTGGAGGGGAGTGTCCAGTGCCCGGTGGTGCGCTCGTTGAGATCTGCGCGGTTGAGATGTCCATTCCAACGAATGCGTTGCGATGTTGTGCCTGTGGATAACGCCCCGATTAAGGCGATATCGACGTTGGCGAGATCATGCTCTGCACCGATGCTCAGTTGATGGTCCGTTAGTGAGCCGCGAATGCTTAATTGGGCTTTGGGAACGGTTTGCTCACCGGCTTTTAGGTTTTGAATGGCAAGGCTGAGGTTTTCGCCGTTGTTTTCTAATTGAGACCAGCGGAGATTGGCTGAGTCGATAGTGACACCAGGGACTTTGAGACTGTCGGCCTCAAAAGAGGCATTGACGTCCAGTAGTTCAAGTAAATTCAGTGGTAACCCGGCAGTGAAGGTGGTGGGTTCGGGGGTGAATTTTACGTTGCCTTGGCTTGTAACTTTGCCGGCGATTTCCGGCGTAAACTGGCTGAGATTGAGAGCCGCCAGCGTCCATTGGGCTTCCAGCTGGTGTGAATTGTTTTTCTGGGCTTCGGGCAACTCATAGTACGCATTCAGTTTAAATTGATTATCGCCCAGTTGCGCGGTGAGGGCATCGACGTCGATACGATCATTCTCATAGTGTATTTTGCCCCCCATCAGCAGTGGGTGATCACGCAAGTGCCCTTGCAGGTTGTTAATCCGCACCGTGGCTTGGGTAGATTGGCTTTGGGAGAACGTCAGGTCTAGTTGGCCATTGAGGTCACTGTTCCAACCGGCCAATAACGGTTCAAGGTTGAAGCGGCGCATGTCGATATTCGCGGCCCCAGTGATTGCCGTTTCCCCTTGTTTGTCTTTACGTTCAACGGTTTTCCACTTAATTTCAGCCTCACTGGTGAGAATGCCTGTTGTGCCATTGATGGACAGCTCCGCTACTTTGGCGCTGTGATCGTTGCCGGTAATGCTAGTAGAGAACGTTTGTGTGGGCAGGCCATTGGGGGCGACGATAAACGAACCGGTCACGCCGTATTCTTGGATGCCACCGGTGGCGGAGAGATGGCCTTCGCTGGCAAATTGTGCCTTGTCGGTATTGGCGTTTAAGGGCCAGTGGAGGTTTTCCCATTTTACGGCGAGATCGGCATAGGTCTTCTCTGTATCAATATCGATAACATCGGGTGTCAATCCGGTGGTGACTTCGGCGTTGATTTCCAGTGGAATAAGCCCTGTGCTGAGTGTATTCAATGAAAGCTGATTGCTCGTCCCTTTTAAAGAAAGTTGTACATCAAAAAGTGGTACATCTTGAGGGGCCGGCGCTTTTGAATCGGGAGTGGGCATTAAGAGTGATTCGGGAATGGGCCCATTGGCCGTCACGTTTAATTGAATCGGGTAGGGCGCATGGGCACCAAATGTTGCCGTTAAGCCGAGGGTGGCCAAAGCATGATCCACCGTGATGTTGTCAATACGAATTCCCTCAGGCGTAACGGCGGCAGTTAAGGCAAATTCGTTAAGCCGATGCGTCGTGTTTTCTTCTGTGTCTGTGGCGAGCGTGATGATTACGCCATCGTCTAAATGCAGGTTTCTGACGTCAACCGGGATTGGGCTGGCCAAGGTTGGCCAAGGTACTGGAGCGGATGGCTCCGGGGCTTTTTCATCATAGGAGGGCGGTGGTAATTGGATGGTCAGCGCTCGGGTTTTGATGTGCTCGATCACAAGGGCAGGCTCAAAGAGCTTCACCGGGTGCCACTTTAATGAGAGAGCATCGGCGCGAATACTCATGCCCGGGCTGGGGTTGAGTTGGAGGTCGTCTATATCAAAGCCAAACAGCAAGGTGCCTCGAAATTGACGCCACTCTAGAGGCATATCGAGCAGAGAGGTGGCCGTTTGCAGCGTCCAACGGCTGCCGGTGGACGTCGAAATTAGCGCGGTCACTACAAGCCCCAGCAACAGTAACGTAATCAACAGCGTCCCAAGGATGCGCAAGCTCCATTGTTTGATACGCAAGCTCGATGGTTTTAATCGCTGCTGCCAAGTGGGGTGATCAGCGTTTGGTTGTTTGGGGGTGTTGTTTGGGGTGGAACGGGGTGGGGCTTCAGCCATTACAAATCGGCTCCCAACGACAGGTGAATCTGGAAAGCATCGGCGTCGTCATCATTAACGGGAACACCAATATCAAATCGGACTGGCCCCACTGGGGAAAGCCAGCGTAGGCCCACACCGGCGCCTTGCTTCCATTCAAATTCGTCATTATCAAAGGCGTTCCCAGCGTCGGTAAATACGGCGAACCCGAAGGTGTCGGTAATGAGGTGGTCGTATTCGAGAGAGGCGGTAATCATGTGTTTTCCGCCCACCACATTGCCTTCTTCATCTTTCGGGCCCAAAGACTCGTAATCATACCCTCTCACGCTGTTATCGCCACCGGCAAAAAAACGCAGCGAGGCAGGAACCCGCTCAATGTCGTCAACAATGGTGGTGCCCAAATCCACCCGGCCAATAAAGCGACCGCCGAGAAACCCAATAATTTGTTTGCCGCCGGCTCGCACTTGCGAGAGCGTAATGTCGGAACCTGCCCCTTCCGCACCCGCGCGGGCACGAGCAGACAATCGCCAGCCCCAGGTTGGGTAGAGGTAATCGTTTGCGTAGCTTTTGGTGTAAGCGATACCGGGCAATAATAATGTTGTGCTCAGTTCGTCTTCCCCTTCCACTGATGAGGTTTCGACCAGATAGGTGAGGTCGTAGGTTCTGAGCCATTCGCTGGGTAGCCGTTTTGTGAGCGCGGCACCGGTTGACCAGGTTTCGTTCTCATTGGTATCGGACTCTTCTTGTTCCCAACCGGCGAAGAACTTCAGCTCATCGACGTTGGGGTTTTCCAGTGGGATACGATAATCCATATCCACCGTGGCGCTGTTAAGCGCGGCTTCGGCCATCGTGCTAAAGCGATGGCCCCGTCGGTTCACTCGGCGATTATCGAATTTAACGCTGGTGCGAGGGCTTGGGTCGGGTTGGTTTTGATAACCCACGCCCAGAGAGGTGGTGTAGCGTTTTCCGGGGGTAAGGACCACCTGAATTGGAATTTCACCACGATCTTTGTCTGGCGGGAGTTGTTGAACATCCACTTCGCCAAAGTAGCGACTATCGATTAGGGATTGTTGGAATTGCCCGAGAGGCTTAATGTCGAACTCTTCACCAGGCTGGAAAGTGAGAAATCGTTGGAGATAGTCTTCATCTAAAATAGGTTTGCCGTTGGCTTGGGTTTGCTCAAATGAGATGGGGCCAAAACGATAGCGCTGGCCAACGTTAAATACCAAGGTCGCGGTGGCTTCGTGCGTATCAATGTTGATGCTTAATTGTTGTTCCGTAAATTCAGCATCAGCATAGCCTCGCTGTAACGCCCGGTTTTGCAGTTGCGATTTAAAGGATTCGTATTGGCCATGATGAACAACCTCGCCGATGGTCATGGGGGGCTGGCTGGCAATCTTATGCAGGGCGTTATCGTCTTTTCCTTCCCCGGTAATGGAAATCTCTACTGCGCTGTAGGTGGTGGGCTCGCCGGGTTCAAAATCCAATTCGAGCGTCCAGCAGTATTTGCGCTTCTTTTTCTTCTTGCCATTCTCGTCATCGTTGTGAACAAACGCGGCTTCCCATTTTGCGTGGTAATACCCCAATGCTTTGGTGGCATTCCGGATGCGTCGATCAAAGCTATCCTCTAGTGAATGCTCTAAGCGGGTGGTTAAACGACAACTTTCCTCGGCGATAGCCAAGTGGGCTCTTACGTTAGCCTCCAAGGCTTCGGGGAGGTTGCGAATCTTGACTCTGGGGGTGGGTGGAGTATCGTCGGCCCATGCGAGAGTAGAGAAGCAAAACGGCATCAATAGGCAGATTGCTTTCAAAAGCCATATTGATCGGTTTCTGTGCATTTTTCTCGAAGGGGTGAAATACAGTGAAAGTGTCGCAAATATCATTGAAAGGTGAACAGCCATTGAGTTGATCGATCATTGGCTAAGTCTGTCTGTTCTTTAGTGTCCTTGTAAAGGGGAGGGTGGGACGTACGTTTTCTATAGCCATGGCGGCCAATATGAAATCAAATATTAATTATTACTGTGATAGTGGTGATAACGCACATGTTGATGGTATACGAGTCAAGCCGCAGTAAAAAATTCACAAATTGAGCTTACAACCCGCAATTAATATTGTCGGGTTGTAATTTGCATTTAAACTCGAAATTTATCTAAAACAATAGTCTGTTGTTCGCTAATAATAGCCATATTACTGCACAGAGACTGATTTTCTTCCATTGTGGTGGCTACATTATGGCTACTGTCTCGAATGGCAGAGGTGTTGCGGTTTATTTCTTCAGATGTGGCGCTTTGTTCTTCGGTTGCTGTGGCAATTTGCAGGGTCATATCTGTAATTTGTTGTATCGCCCTGCGAATATCTTCAATGGATTCACTGGCACTGGTTGCATGTTCGGTTGTCGTTATTGCTCGGGCTTGATTGTTTTCAATATGATGTTTGGCTCGATTAACACCATCCCGCAGTTTTTCAATCATTTCACGGGTTTCATTGGTGGCGTTTTGAGTGCGGCCTGCCAGCGCGCGAACTTCATCGGCCACTACGGCAAAACCTCGTCCTAGGGTTCCGGCCCGTGCAGCTTCAATAGCAGCATTGAGCGCAAGTAAATTGGTTTGCTCGGCAATACCGGCAATGGTGGTGAGTACGCTGCCAATATGGTCACTGTGCTCGGTTAGCTCCATTACCGTCTCAACGGCTTGTTCCATATCGGAGGCAAGGTGTTGAATGGCTTCGGAGGTTTGATTCACTTTTTCTTGCCCTCGATTGGCAGACCCATCTGCTATTTGCGCTGCCTCTGCAGTTAATTGCACATTGCTGGCCACTTCATTGGCGGTAGCAGTCATTTCGGTCATGGCCGTCGCCAGTTGATCAAGTTGAGAAAGTTGGGAATGTAAATGCTGATGTGTAAGGTCATTACTGGATTGGGTTTGGTGTGTGTGATTTCGAACACTTTCTGCTTTGTTTTTTACGTCAATAATGAGTTGCTGTAGGTGCTCAATAAAATGATTAAAAGCATTCGCTAAATCAGAAAATTCATCGTTGCTGGTAATGGTAATTCGTTGGGTAAGATCACCATTGCCTCGATTAATCTCATGCAATGAAGATTGAATATGGGATAACGGCTTCAAAACAACACTCATGCAAATAAATGCCGCAAGACAGCATAGTGCTGTACCCACTAGCGTGGCAATCATGGCAATATTGCGAACTTCGATGGCTTCGGCCATAACAAGCTCTTTGTCCAATACCACGCCAATAAACCAGTCACTGCCATGAAGGTTTTCCGTTTTTTGGAATGCAGTCAGTACAGCGGTATTATTAATACGCATTTCATGAAGATCTGGCGTAAAAGACGGTGTTGTATCATCGAATAAAAGGTGGATAGATTGACCGCGTAACTCTTCTTCTGGGTGGGTAATAATAGTGCCTGAATGCGTCATTAAAAAGGCGTAGCCTCTGCCGGCGAAATTTAACTGATTAATCGTGTCTGAAATTTCATTAAGTGTAATATCACCACCAAAGGCACCTCTAAATTCGCCATTTTCGTAAAAATTGGCAACCGCAGAAATTAAGAGCTTGCCGCTCTTGGCTGCTGTGTAGGGTTCGGTCAATACGGCGCGATGGTTATTTCGCGCATAAGGGTACCAGGGGCGCTGTCTTGCATCATAGTTTGGGTCTGGGGTGTAGTTCGGGTCATTGTGGATAATTTTTCCGTCAGTTTCTAAACCACCAAACATCATTAAAAAACTGCGTTTCAATATGGGTAAATTGAACGTACGCTGGATGGTGTCTTGACTAAAATCTGAACTAATATTGTCTGCGGCAAAATCGATGAGAGCGAGCTTGGTGTTAAACCAATGCTCAATTTGGTGGGTTAGCGTTTTGCTTTGTTCATGTATGTCTGCATTTAAACGTTTTTCGAGGGTTGATTTGACTTGACCGTATTGTAGCCAGGCGGCAATGGAAAATACCAATACCACAATGATTGACACACACAGAGAAATTTTCTGAGATACCTTCATGAACACCTTTCCTGAGACCAATATGATTACGCTAGGCTATGATGAATTTTTCACCGGCTGAAGGGGTGGTGTGTTGAATGGGATAAACCGATCAACCTTGTTTAAAAATTAATCATGCCGCTATTTTTTGTGATAAATGTCACATTTATATTTGACAGTGACGCCTTATAGCACAAAAGCCTCAATGGAAATTTATTGGTGTCATATGAGAGGGTATTTCAACTGTTGCTTAATTTAGAATAGAAAGTCATCTTGTGACTTCTTTGTAGCAGGCTCGTAAAATTTCAGCGGCAAACACTTCTTGATTGACGGCACGAGAAATAGCAATGGAGTCTACCATTAAAACGGCTTTGGCGATTGCTTGTGAGTGTTTGGCGTTTGATTTGTCTGATGAAAAAAGCTGGAGGCTATCCACCCTTCCCTTAAAAATTCCAGTATAAGCTTCTCTTACAGCGTCTTCTCTTGCATGAATATCCGTTGTGAGAACGGCAAGAGGGCAGCGAAATTTTTTATTGCTAGAAGGTGTAAGGCGAGCGGCTGAATAAAACGAAAAAAATTGTCCTCTTTGATGCGTTTTTTCGGAAATAGTTAATCAGAGGGGATTTTTACGGTAGTCATAATCAATAGCGCTTCAGTGTAATAAGCGATTGATCTTTTTAGATTAATAGAGTTTTTCTGTTAAGACGATGCCTATTAATTAGATGCCTATTAATTAGATGCCTATTAATTAAAAGGACAGTGAAAACCCCTGTTTTTATCACAAGGAGGGTTACTCATGTCTGATGTACAATCTCAACGAAAAGATGGATTGTCAGTTGTCTATCACAATAATAATGTCAGTATCATTTTATCTTTTCTTTTTTTACTTTTTCTCACTTGTTTGTTTTTATCTGCCACTGCTCAAGCGGCAGGTATTCATCTTGAAAAGCACATGACGGAAAAAATAAAGCAATTGTCTAAAAGCAGTTCAGATGTAGTGGTCGCACAGGTAGGTAAAAGTCAGTCTCGCTGGGTTGGTCCGCTTATCGTAACCTCTACGGAATTGATGCCGATAGAAATTTTAAAAGGACGTTTATTAAATAAGCCCCTCAAGGTGACAACGTTAGGTGGTACCGTAGGTAATATTCAACTCACTGCATCTCATCAGCCTATGTTACACGAAGGGGAGCTGGCCATGTTTTTTCTTCAAAGCTCAACGGGTAAATCTAAATTAAGAGTAAGGGGTGAAAAAGTCATTTTAGGTGAGCAGGGAAAAATCAATATTAAAGCACCTGGGTATGATCGCAACTTGCTTCAACATGATCACTCTTTTCAAGGAATGTTAAAAACGTTAAATCGTTACATACGCTAATAAGGTGAGGGAAGTACCATGAAAATTGAAAAAAGTGTGCTCACAGTGATGGCTCTAATCTCAGTGGGCTTGCCATTTTCTGCTTGGTCTGCAGAAAATATTGATACCGCCGCACAAGGCGCGACAGTGATTGTTGATCAGTTGTGGTCTGATACCGCTTTACCCATTAACTGGTTTATGAACGATCAAGGGGTAACGAATAATAATTCTACAGGTGTAGGGCCGGGAAATATTTCAGCTGCAGATGCAGCAATACAAGTGACAAATGCTTTTAACCAATGGCAGACAGTGACCACTGCTGGAATTTCGGCCAATTACAGCGGCACAACGGTGGTAGATGACATTGGATGTGATTACGTGAATTTAATGACCTGGGCAGACGACATTATTCCGTTTGATACACCAGATTTTCAAGATGTTATCGCCATCGGTTTTGCATTCAGCTATGTTGGTCCTGATATTGTACTGGATCCAGTAGCCGGTATTGCAAACCCTGCAAATAATCGAAATTTAAGTGAAGTCAGTGATGCAGGTTTAGGGTGCGCCCCGTTGGCGAATGCGGCCATATACCCAGATGGTTCTGTATTAGAGAGCGGTACTATTATTGATGCGGATATGATTTGGAATCCTATCCAGTTTGATTATGACATTGCTGCTAATGCCAGTGAAGATATTGTACACATAGAATCCATAGCGACCCATGAAGTCGGTCATCTACTGGGGGTTTCTCATACCAGTTTGGCTTTTGCGGCTAATGACCCTGCCACAATGTTTCCCTTTGTGGATACCACCAATGTGGTATTACAAAACAACATAGCAACACTGGCTGCAGACGATGAGATGGCCGTGGGCAGAAGTTATCCGGGAACGGGATTTTATCCTGGTGGTGTTGGTGTGGCGACCACAGGTCAAATTACAGGATGGGTTCGTCAAGCAGATGGCAGCCCTGCACAAGGGGTTCGATTATGGGCGTATGATGCCTCGCTTCCAGCTGGTGCAGCAACGCCTCCGGTGTATGAAGCATTTTCTGCTACAACGTTTGACGCAGAAAGCGGTGTTAATGCGGGTGATTACTCCTTTAGAGGAATTCCGCCTGGTGATTATTATGTCTGCATATTGCCATGGGAAAATTTGATCCCAGGTAATGGGCCTGATGCTCCTGAACGCTATAATTCAACAACGCTTAATGGCAGCGGTCATACAGGTTTTATGACGGAGTGTTTTGATGATGCTCCTTCTGCCACCAATGCCCCTGATTTTGCAGAGGAAGATCGTTTAAGGCAGGTTTCCGTTTCCGCAGGAGAAACAACCTCTAGTATCAATTTTGTAACAGGCCAACAAGCGGCCAATATTATGTTAGTGATGGATCGCAGTGGTTCGATGAATTTAGGTTTACCTGCACCATTGATGGGGACAAAAATAGAAGCGCTACGTTCTGCGGCTCATCTATTTATTGATTTTATGGATTTGGATGGTGGGCATAATGTGGGGTTAGTTCAGTTTGAATCTGTGGTAGTGCCGTTTGCTCCTTCTTTTAATCTTCAACCTATTGATCTTACTTCTGTTGGTGATGCACATACTGCCATAGACAGTATTATGGCTGGAGGGCTGACCAATATTATTGATGGCGTTAATGAAGGAATTAATCAATTAGTCTCAGGAGGTTCACCCAATCATCGTCCATTAATGTTGTTGTTTTCAGATGGTCGCCATAATTCACCGGCGGGTTCGGATTTAAATACTATTGAAGGCCCTTTATTAGCGAATGAGGTCAAATTATATAGTGTTGGTTTTGGCTCTGATGTAGACGGCGCTATTCTTGCGCCTATTGCGCTGAATACTGGCGGGCTTCATATAGAAAACCCAGATGTGGCCAGTGATGCTTTGAGGAAGCACTTCTTAGCGATTGCTTCATCCGCAGCCGATAGCACTGCTATTATTGATCCGTATTATGAATTAAAACACGGTCAATCGGTCAGTCTTGATGTGCCTGTAAACTCATCGGAAAAAGATGTGACTTTTACGGCATTTTGGGATGAGCAGAATGAAAATTTATTTGATATTACCTTAACTTCACCGCGTGGATGTACCGTACAAACACGCCTTAATACGCATGGTGTTACTGTTCGAAAATATCATACTCACCGTTTAATAAAAGTCACGCCTCAATATCGCTGTGGATTTTTCCGTGATTTGACAGGAACATGGAAAATGAACGTGAGAAATATCGGAGATCAACATCTTGCGGGTATTAATATCGCCGCTTATGGGAATACCACGACACATATTTTTGCTGAGGTAACCACGACAGAAAAAGAGGAAACGGTACTTGATGTTTCAATCGTGGCGGAAGGCGAGCGAGTAAAGCGAGCGAATGTGTATGCTGACATCATCTTACCTGTTTCTTCAACTGGGGATAGCCAGGAGCAGGACTATGCTCAAGATGGTCGTGTGGACCCCATCAAACCCCAAGCAGAAGAACGTACATTGCGTATCTCATTAAATGACAGAGGTAATAATGGAGATGAAAAAGCAAAAGATGGTATTTTTTCTGGGAGAGTTCCCGTCGATATAATCGGGACTTATCCAGTGCATATTTATGCCCAATATATCCATGATGATCAAAAAGGAAGTCGTGAGTTAATAAGCAGCTATCATTTCAATGGAAAATACGTTATTGAATAATATAAATCAGCATTAAGCAGACTGAGGAAAACCACCTTAGTGCTGTTTAATGCTTTTTTATTGAATATTTGTGGCAGTTTATTGCAAAAAAACTATTGCGTGTATTTATGTGCCATTGGTTAAAATTGGCATGTATAAAAACACAGTTTTTGGTTGATTCTGATATAATCTCTTTTGTCGATATAAATGATCATCAAGGAGGGCATTATGAAACGCTATTTAAAAGGAGATTTTTTCTCAAAAGTTGCTTTATCTACCTTATTTATACTTCAGTTTTCCATCTTGGCGTTGGTTTTTTACCAGCAGTCTCTTATGAAATTTCAGGGTCAGGAAATAGAGAGCCTTCAAAAGAATATACAAACGATTTCTACTGAAAAACTTAAATCTATATCGAGGAAAGAGAAAAGCACTTCTCCTGAATTACAATTCAATAAGAGTGAAGCAATGTCACTGGCTCAATTGGAAAATCGCTTAAGGAATTACTTTTCAGAAGAATTGTCAAGTCAGTTGAAAAATATCTCGTCTTCAATGAAAGTAAGTCCGTCTGTTGCGTCATCTTTAGAAGATTTATCTGAAGAAGAAAAGCATGAGAAAAGACTACGGGTGGAAGAAGCAATGAATTATTCAAGTATCACCATTGATAATGCGCTTTCAGCAGGAATATGGACACGAGAAGATACTCAAAAGTTGTATGAACATGTAGGTGATTTGCCAGAGAGTAAACGGCAAGAGCTGAGAGATAAGCTTTACACCGCTATAAATCGTCAAGAAGTCATATTAGAAGGCTTTCCGGGCCTGTAAGGCCTGTGGTATTAACACTTTGTTAATACTCTCGACTGCAAAGCAGTCAATTAACGCCTCTTTGAGGTAAATTCTTTGAAAAGATGGAGCTTTACAATGAAAAAATTGATAACAGCTGGTATTGCTGCAATGGTTATGGGTGCACCGATTAGCCATGCAGATGGATTGCATATTCCGGGAACGGTTAATGTTACCCCCAACGTTTCGTTGTCTGGAGCAATGAATGTTCGTTATAACACTACGGTTGCGGGCAATCCGTATCTATATGCGAATGGTTATGCAGGCAGTGCGGTAAACTTCGCAGGGTTAGATTCAGATGGCGATAGTTTTATTTGTACTGTCAGCCCAGGTAATCCCCTGTATGCTGAGGCAGTGGCCATTAAAAATAATCTTTCCAGCACAGGTTTTCTTCTTGTAAGAAAGCCAGAAAATTCAAATGAATGTAATCAAGTATATTTACTGAATGGATCTTATTGGCAAGATTAACCATAAAGCTATGATGAGGCTATGTGAGCTTCAATAATAGCGTTTTTAAAAGGCCAGCCTTTTTAAAGGCTGGCCTTTTCGGTATAGCCTTTTTCAATATAACCGTGTAGTGTATTTTTTTAAAATTAAAATGTATAATCTGACATTATTGTTTAAATATACATTAATACACTAATCGTTAGTGGAGATTTGTTGTGTGTTGAATCCGCTAAAGTTTCTTAATAAAAGAGGAATTAATCCTAATAAAGCGGTTAATATAGCTAAAATTGATTCTACTCCCTCTCCAGAACTTCGTAACACTAATACAATTAATACTAAGGTGACGACCATAATAGGTAAACGTATCCACTGCCAAATACCGGTATTGGTTGACTCTAGCCAATCGGTCATATCCGATTGCTTCTCTGCTGTGCGTACAAAGCGTTGAAAGCTGAAATTGACGATATGCCAACCTCTATCACGATAGAGATACCCTTTTCGAGTCAAATGCTCAAGTGCTTCAATATTGGCGGGGTTCGGCCAATAACCATTGGCTATTTGATAAAGTAAAAGCTTTTCATCTTGCGTGCATTGCTGCCACTTATATTGATACAATTCAGAAGCATGAGTAAAAAAGTATTCAATGATTTGATCATTATTCCAGTGCTTCGATAACGTTAAATTAGTCATTGCTAAAGGCTCAATACTAGAAAAAAGGCCCTTAAATTCTCTTTTTATTGAATGTAGTTCATCCCACCCATTGGTTTCGTACTGAAGGATCTGTAATGAGTTTTCAGACTGTTCTATATATTTCTTCTTGTGTGGAATATAGTCATGATGCTTTTCAAATTGCGATAAAAGTGAGCCCCATTCTAGTTTTTCATTAGGCTCAATAATGTTGAGAGGGCTAAAATCAGAGTAGGAATCTTGATGGCATATTTTATAAAGAGGTGTAGTTTCACATAGTATGATAACGTGTAAGTTGGGTATTTCTGAAATTGACTTTATAAAATAAAAGGCGCTTTTTCTAGCTTCTTTATTAGAAAGTGCAAGCTCTATATCCTGTATTATGATGCAATTGCATTCTGGTTGGTTGCTCTGGCATACAGTCAAGATTGTATTTTTATTTTCTTCTACGTTTTCAATTAGATTAATTATACTGATGGCTCGATTAAAAAATAATTTTTCTTCAAAGTGGCTTGATGTTAAATCTACAATTTTTGAGGTGTTGGGCTGAATGATTTGTATCAGTATTTTTCTTTGTCCTTCGAGTTTATTTTTTAGCCATTGAGAAGTGGGGTTAATAGAGCCCTTTGATTTTACTCTATAGCTGTTTGGCATTACTTCGCCTAACAGTTTTTTCACAAAAAATATTTTAATTGTTTTTTGGGATAGTAAAACAAGAAGAAAAGTGGACATGATTGTAAATATAAATTGCGAGGTTGTAGCAAACTGAAAAAATCCATCAGGATGAAAATAAATTTTATTATCTTCTTTCTCTTTTTGAGTTGAAAAGTAGAGTCTGTCGCTATTCAGTTCGCTTACTTCAAATATACTCTTTATAAGTGATTCTATGATGAAGTCATGGGGTTCTATGTGTAGCTCTTTTGTGTTTTGTGATGTTTTTGAATCGGGTGGTAAGTGAATCCAATCTAGATTTTTTGCAGAGTAAAGGGTTGACAATTTTTCGGTTGTTAGCCACTGCTCATATTGAAATTTCTCTTTGGGTATACCCATACTTACTAGGTAGTTATCAATAGAGGTAATATACTGAGCATTCGCATTTTTTAAATGTTCAGAGTGAATATAACTTTGATGAAGTAATAAGTATTTATTGGCGCTGTTTAAAATAAATATGGAAGGGATTAAGGCTGCTAGCCACCAAAGTGCTGCGCAATACCATGTATAACCATTGATGGAATTACATTTTTTTGTTAATAAGCATAACTCTCTTCTTTTTAGTTTATTCTTTATGTGCTTGAATGAAAACAATAAAAATACTATTGCGGTTAGGGCAAAGAAAAACGATATTAAATCTGACCCCGATATTTCTGCTTCAAAAGTTGTTATACCTATTTTTTTATAAGAGATTATACTCAATAAAGTTAAACTAAACATTAAAGGTAAGAGGGGCGTTTTGAATATGCTTTTTTCATGGGTTAACCTATACCTTATACAGAATAAAGTAATGACACCAGCAAGAAGCCAAATAATTAATCTAAAAGAAAGTTGATGGGTTATGCCTAAGGAAAATAATAATATAATATTCAGAGAAAAAATAGAAAGAGCAATGCTAGGATATAAGCTTTCGAAAGAGGGATTGTATCGCAGAATTTCTCGCCAATAAGTTTGATTAGTTCCATATCTGCACCATAAAAATAGAGGAATTATTATACCAATAAATAACCCGGTAGAAATAAAGACTAATATCATATTTTCAAGTAGCAAGGGCGTTTGTTTGTGATAAATAGCCAAATTCCAAGGTATGTTTTTATGCAGTTTCCCCACAAAAAATAAATGCTGAGAATTTCTATAATTGGTTTTAAATGATGTTGGGGCATTTGGATTTTGTTGATGCTTTATAAGTGCATATAGGCGTGAGTCATTGTTTGTTTCTATAAAAATATTCTCCACAAGGCTTCTTTCGTCTTTGTCGTGATACAAAACATCCCCGTTATTATTAAAAACAATGTAACCAAAATTGGGAGGCATAACTCGATTAAAAAAAGTGCGCATTTTTGAGCCTAAACTTAAAATTTTACGATTTTTTTCTTTTTCATATTTATTTGCGAATAAAGAGAATGAAAATTGTGTGCTTTTTCTTCCGTCTCGTATGTTGTAGATTCTTTCAATAAATAATCCAGATTGGCAGATGTTACCCTTATTTTTTGATTTTTCATTTAAATACCATAAATCGCATGAGGTAGCATTTTTAAAATAATTTCTTTTTTTGAGAGATATATCATGAAGAGGATAAAGTTTTGGTTTTAACCAATATGATGGTAAAAGTTGTTCTACTGTTAATTCGTTAGCTTTTTTAGAATTTTGATTTAATAAAAAGGAATGCTTAGGGGCAAAAATGCCTTTATGATTTAATTCAAAAGCATGTTCTAGGATGTAGTAGTTTTCGTTGTTCTTTTTAATAAGCAAATCTGGATGAGAACAGTTTTCAAATTGTATTATATTTGTTTTTCGTTCTTGTTTGGTTGTGTTGATGGCTAAATCGCAACTGCTTTCATTGTTTTTCGATAAAAATTTATCTTTTTGTTTGACAATATTATCTATTTCCTTTTTAAAATCTTCGTGGATGCTTCTATAAAGGGAATACCCTTGTTGCTTGGTGACCTCTTGATAATAAGAAGAAAAAAAGTAATCACCGCTAGCGATTGATAAAATTCCAAAAAGAATGATAGAACCAAGTAATAACTGACTAATATCTGAAGGTGTAAATGAGTAATTTTTTGAACAAAACCTGAGCTTAATAAGAGGGGTGGCAGCAAGTAGGGCAACCAAGCTCAATACGGAGGCAATAGCCACAGCGGGAGATATTTTAAGTTTCGCAAGTCTGATTTTTTTCTGAGGCGTAATGCCAATTAAATAAAGTTGTTTAACCTCTTGAATAGAATGTCTAATGTTAATAGGCTGAACATAGATGTTGTATAAAATGCCTCCCATCTCTTTCTCTGATATTTTACTGTACTCTTTGGTTGTGAAGTCTTGACTCTTATTACTTTTAACAGTGGATTCAACCAGTAGACCTTGCGCATTCTTAAAACTCAAGTCAGCCGTAATTGAATCGTTTTTTAATATGAATTTTTGCGATTTTATATTGCCCATCTCATCTGTAAGTAACACAAAAGGGAATAAAAGAAGGTTTTCAGAAATCATATCGTTCAGGGGGGTTGAAAAAACGCCACTAAATGTGGTTAATCGAAGATTTCCCTTATGTATCTCTATATATAATCTTTCAGATTTAACAGATGATTTTAAATTATTTTTTTTATTGGGTGAGTAGGTTAAGTTTTTTAATGAATTACTTTTGTTAACGAGTTCAACTCTTTTTTTGACTTCTTCTTTTTTTCTCTTTATTGCTTCTTTTGAAAGATTATACCGATTTAGAGCACTTTTGATTTCGCTTGATTCTTGTCTGTTGCCTGAATAAGTAAGAATGTCATCTGTTGGGGCTGATATGTCTTCACTTGTAATTTCAGTAATTTTAGCAATTTGATCTATAGTGGTAGATATTGTTTTGCTGACTTCATTCAGTTCTCTAAAATGAAGTTGATTTTGATAATCTTGGTTTTGTTGTATTTTATAATAATACATAACTCCGCATATAGCGGCGGCAAGTATTAATGTGGTAGTAAATAGAAGAAAGTTGACTATTTTTCGTCTTGCAGGCGACATCGTAAGCTCCCTGTGATGTCTTAAATCCTATAGCGCTAAGTATAGTTTAATAAAAAATACATATTTATTTAAATTATGATCTTGAGCCACTTTATTTGAATAATAATATAACCTCTTAGCGTGATTGATTATTGGTCAGGGGTGTTGATTATGATGGTTAAGAATAATAGGTAACGTATTATATCTGACCTAGTTATCATTTGTGTGCAGTTTGATTCAAAAATTTATTTATTGCTTTTCATGGTTACTGAGACAATATACAATAATGGAGTTATTATGGTTGTATTTTCTCATGAGTTGGTATGCGTAGATTTTCTTTTGCTTTAATCTTTATATTGATGTGTTGCCAAGTGGCGAACGCATCGGTAATTTGTTGTATAGCTAAAGGGATGACAAGTAATTCAGATGTGGAAAGTCAGGCGGATGATATTGTAAGAAAAGGAGAGCAAGCGCTATTCACTTCTCCATGCCACAGTGAAAACCAATACGATACGTTATCTTTCCAAGTATTTGAAGATAAGAGTACATCATTATCTTCACCTGCCGATGATGGCCATTACTGTCAATGTGATGCCTGTTCCTATTATTCGTGTGCTTTTGATATGAGTATTTTTGAAGCGCAGGTATTTAATCTCTCTCCTTCAGTTTATCTCATTCAACCTTCTCCTATTTATCTTCACGATATTGATTATCCTCCGAAGCAGTTTGCCTAAATTTTACCTTTTATATTAGTAGATCAATCACAGTAGTTTTTGCTGGATGGTCCTGCGTATTTAAAATTTAGGATGTTTACTATGTGCAAAATCATTTTTCCTAAAATGGTTCATTTGCATCCCATAATAAGCAAACTGGTAATAATATTTATATTGCTTGTATTGTCTTATGATGCTCTGTCACGACCGGTTTCATACCCTGGTGGAGTGACATTAATGCAAAGTAATAATGCGAATGTGCAGTCGCTTCATGTGCACTACTCTCCGACAGCAAAATATTCGGTGGGATATCGTGGGGAATACTGGCGTAATGATCAGTTTTGGCTCCACACAGTTCAGGCAAATAGCCTATTGAGGCGCTGGAATGGTACGGCATATCAAGCCAATGTCTATATGAAGTCTGGAGTTGGCGTCGCTCATTTCTCAGGTGCTACTTCTAAAAAAAATTCGGCGTTAGCTGCCTTCACTGGTCTAGCAATGGATTGGGAAAATCGACACTATTTTATCTCTTATGAGAATCGTCTCTATTCGTCACGAAAATTTGAAGATTTTACTTCTCATAATTTTCGTGTGGGCATTGCTCCTTATGTTGGTGATTATGGAGACTTTCATACATGGTTTATGGTGCAACTAGATTATCTTTCTCACCAGAATGATTCGATGATGATTACACCTTTAATACGCATTTTTAAGAATGAGTATCTTGCTGAATTGGGTGTTAATAAAGAAGGTGATTTTTTGGCTAATGTGATTATACGATTTTAGGTGATACATGAAAATTATTTTATTTATTTTGGTCTTTGGCGTTTATCAATCTAATGCAGCTTTTGCTAAAGATGCAACAGGTTGTACTTCTATTATTGATATAGAGGTAAATGGATTAGTCTGTGATTTTTGCGCTAGAGCATTAGAAAAAGTTTTTGGGCGTAATGACAGCGTTCAAGATGTACAGGTCAATCTTGATGAGGGTAAGGTCTCAGTGATTTTAAAGCCAAATAAAATAATAAGTGATGATGATCTCAGAGAGCTCATTCAAGATTCTGGTTATAATGTAGCCTCTATTGATCGAGGTATTTGTAGATGAATACTAAGATAATCAATAATAAAGAAATCATTGCCCCTACATTGGCGCTGTTTACTTCTTTTGGGACGTTACTCTGTTGTGCATTACCGGCGCTACTGGTAACGCTGGGTGCTGGAGCTGCTTTGGCGAGTATTGTGGCGACGATGCCATGGTTAGTGGTTATATCGAAATATAAAATAAGTGTTTTTTCTGTATCGGGATTTATGATTTTGATGGCAGGGGTTATGCAATGGAAGGCGCGTAACCGCACCTGCCCAATTGATGCACTTCAAGCAGAAGCATGCCAACGATTACGACGATCGAGCTTATATCTTTATTGGGGCTCTATTTTGATCTGGTGTATTGGATTCTTTTTTGCTTTTATTGCAGTACATATTTTTTACTGAACCTGAGGATCAACAAAAAGCATAGAGCAGCCGTATGTTGTTCTATGCGAAAAAGAAGGATTGAAACCGAGTTCGATAATAAAAATATAAAACTTAACCTAATGCTAAGGTACTAACTCCAATGGCAGTTCTGTTGAATATTTCACTTCGCTCAAGGCGACACTGGAATTAATATCCTGAACACCTGGGAGTTGTGATAAATGGTGACGAAAAAACTCCTCATAACTTTCAATATCTCGCGTAACAATACGAAGTAAAAAGTCAATTCTCCCCAGCATCACATAACATTCTGTCACTTCAGGGAAGGAGCGAATTTTTTCTTCAAAAGCTCCAAGGGCTTGTCGTCCGTTCGCTGAGAGTTTGACTTCAGCATACACCACCACATTGAGACCAAGTTGTTTGCGATTGAGCATGGCCACGCGTGTTTGAATAATGCCTGCTTCTTCCATGCGTTTTATTCGACGCCAGCATGGGGGTTGTGAAAGATTGACGTGCTCGGCGATTTCAGCGGCAGATAGACTGGCGTCCGTTTGAAGTAAGGTGAGGATTCGTCTGTCAATTTTATCCAGTTCCAGGGACATTTCAATCTCGTATATTAGGGTCTGTGAAAGTATTAATTTTTAAAATAATAGCATTATGAAGTATAATTCATGCGTGTAAAATACTTTTGGAGTATTATAATGCATAAAGATTACTCACTGTCTTTTCTATACTGTCCCACATGAACTTATGGGGAATGGCCCCTTAGGTATGCGTATCCCAAAGAGTGGTATGCATTGCAATGTGTTTGTTTTTTATTCAGATAATGGACAGAGGTCTATGAGCGTTTTCAGTCATCTCGAATTTGATCATCATGAGCAGGTCGCATTTTGTCACGATAAAAAGACAGGTTTAAAAGCGATTATTGCTGTGCATAACACATACCGTGGCCCCGCTTTGGGGGGGTGTCGAATGTGGCCTTATGCGGATGAGGATGAGGCTTTAAATGATGCATTACGTTTGTCGCGTGGTATGACGTACAAATCTGCTTTGGCGAATTTACCATTGGGTGGTGGTAAAGCGGTGATTATTGGCAACCCTAGGCAGGATAAAACACCTGAATTGTTAAGAGCATTAGGTGAGTTTATTCAAAAACTGGCCGGTCGCTATGTGACAGCAGAAGATTCTGGCACCAGCGTTGCCGACATGAAAATCATCGGCGAGTGTACAGAATATGTGTCGGGTGTGGCAGAAGGCACAGAGTCTGGTGGCGACCCTTCACCGGCGACCGCTTATGGAACCTTTGTGGGGTTAAAAGCTGCTGTGAAGCACCGTTTAGGTAAAGACGATCTTTCGGGCATAAAAGTGGCGATTCAGGGAGTGGGTAATGTGGGTTATCACCTGGCTGGTCATTTAAAATCGGCAGGGGCGGAGCTGTTTGTGTGTGATATTCATGCTGAGCATGTTGAGCGTGTGGTCAATGAGTACGGCGCTACCGCTGTTGCACCTGAAGAAATCTACGGTTTGGAAGTGGATGTATTCGCACCTTGTGCAATGGGAGCGATTTTAAACGATACGACTTTACCTCAATTATCTGCCTCAGTGATTGCAGGAGCGGCGAATAACCAGTTAGCAACCCCTGAGCATGGAGAGCGCCTGCATGAAATGGAAATACTCTATACACCTGATTATGTGATTAATGCGGGGGGTATCATCGATATTCATTACCAGCGCAGTAACGGATCCCATGAAGATTCCATGAGGCATGTGGAGTCGATTGGTGAAACGTTGAGTGAAATTTTTACACGCTCTTCTGAGCAGAATCGTGCTACTCATGTCATTGCGGATGAATTGGCAGAAGAGCGTTTTCAATAAATTTATCTGGGATTCGCTGTTTGAATAATGATGCTACCCCCTTTTTAAAATATTTAGCGGGGGGTAGCGTATTTAACAGGAAGGTGAAAATGGCGTATGCTGAATAAGCTGTAGAACTCTTTTTTTTATGCCATTCACTTTATGAAAGCACCAAAATCGAATTTCTGACCAATAATATCCTGCAACTTCATTAAAAGAAAAAGTTAAAGTTTTTTCTCTGGAAAAATAATTTAGTGTATTCGACTTCTTTAGCCAATCATTGTCAGATTTATTCTTTACATGAAAAAAACTGTATGGATTTCCAATTCTTATGTTGCGTCGCTGCTTAATTTGCTCGGGTGTTCGCTCTGCATAGTGACGGCAAATGGGCGAAGGGCGATATAAATTATTGCAATGTGGCGGTATTCGACCACTTACCCCTTCTGACCATTTTTGATCGGGATTGTTTTTAAAGAAACGAACTTCACGCCAATTGATTTTGTAGAATCTACGTCGTTCCGTTATGGTCTTGCTCCTGTCTTCAAGGATATAATTTTCAAAATCTTTATCGGTGAAATAAAATTGAGCTTGCCAAACTCGCATATGATCTTTGCCTTTTTGAGAAGCAATTTTAAGCATGGGCTTGGGGCTTTCGTTTAACATTTCATCAGCATCAAGAATATACCACCAATCGTCATGCGTATATTGATGGTTGTATAAGTTATAAACGCGGTTGCGTAATTGATTTTTGAAAATCTCATCTGAATGTGCAGCAATGACTACTTTTGGGTTTTCTTTAGAGAGCGCTTGAATTTTTTCGTAACTACCATCTGTAGAGCCATTGTCGAATACATAGATGGTGTCACAAAATAAAAGGGCATTTTCAAGAGTCTCAATAATGACATCTTGTTCATTTTTTACCATGCAGATTGCATTTAGTTTCATATTAACCTCTTACTATTTTGCGAGTTTGTTAAATCAGAAGGCTTTAAAATTAACTTTAATGATGGCAATGATTGCTAATGTGGAATTAAAGTAAAAATTTCTCCATTGCCTGTTTGTTTTTTGCGTCGAGTTCTTTTTTTGGTATTTATGGGTCTTTTTTTTTCTTTTTGGGATTGAACTTCTTCAAATGTGATTATTTTTTGCTGAGCTGTGTGTGGGTTAAAAGCCATGCCCAACCATAATAGTGCGGGCCAGTACAGATAAGATAAAATCTCTAAATTCTCAAAAAAACTATAGCAAACAAAGACCGCAATCATACACAGTCCTGAACGAGCAATTTCACTAAATTGAGCTTGCCAGAGTAAATAAATAGCAGAGATAAATAATGGGATGGCAAGAGAAAATAAACCAACCAATCCTTTTACAAATAATAGCCCATACCAACTATGATGTGAGCCTATAGGCATACCTTCTACCAGTTTCGGGCCTCTTTCGACAACACCATGACCCCAAATGGGGGCTTCTGCTTCCCAGCGCTGCATAGCAATATTGGCGAGTGCCGAACGTACTCTAGTTGAACCCGGTCGCTGTTCTTTAATCTCTTGATAGGAATTCATGACAAATTCATAGACGGGCTCACCCAGCAGGAGCAAAATAGGTAAAACAATACCCAGTGTAATGAGCATCCAAGGTTCTTTAATTTTGTCGGAAAATAACACCAAGGGAAAAAGCATGATAAAAATACCCAACCCAGCACGGGATTGAGACAATAAAATCATGGCAACACAGCCCGCAACGCCCCAGTTTCGCCATTTAGGATTCTTTTCTTGTAAGCAAAAAATTAAATAGATGCAACTTAAAAACCCTGCTGCGGGTGCCCATGGGCCAAAGAATTGCCAGCGACCGCCGCCGGTCTCTGGATTTAATCCATAAAGGCTGACTTTAAAAAAATTCTCTCCGGGACCACCCACCACCTGTAGCGGAGAAATATAAAGTTCACCAGGAATACGCCCTAGGTAAGCAATAAAGGTAATAAAAGAAAAAATCAATGTATGGACTGCGATAATACACACGCCACGGGTAATGACTTCGGGTCGGATGGGTACAATAGCTCCAAGTAGAGGGAAAACGGCCAGCAGCGCCCAACCTTTCGCCCAACCAATAGAAGATTTAATGGTTTTGGCCATGCCCAATGACCAGTTGCCATGGCCTATCCATAATGCGATAAGCATGACAGACATTGCCACTATCCATAGCCAGACTAGCGCCGGTATAAATAGATTTTGGGGCTTGCCATGGATATACCATCGGAGCAAAACCACTAATAATAATAACCACCCAAGTATTGAGCCTGTGACATAAAGGCCACCAAACATATATACCGGGTAGGTATAGACGAGGCCATACCAAATTAATGCGTCTTCAGTACAGCTTGGATGATAACGTTGCGTTGACATACAACCACCAGTGCAAAAGTAATGAAGAAGGCGCCAAAAATTCCTGCGGCAATGGCCAAGGCCTTTTTAGGGCTTGCGATACTCGTTGGGTAAGAAGGATCCGTCAGAATTTGAACCACGGGGTAAGAAGCAAATACGTCTGCTTTACTCGCTTCTAATCGAGCAGCCGCTGATGTAAAAACAGCCTCTGCTAAGTCGAATTCACGTTGCAATCGGTCTAATTCCGCCGCTTCTCTTGAATAGACTTTTAATTTATCTGTCATCATGGCTTCAGATAAACTTAAATCTTGGAGTTCAGCCTCATGGCCTTGTAACTGTGCATACGCAGTCATTAAATCAGAGAATAATTGCGCTCTTTTGGGGTTAAATTGCAAGTCTAATGTGGTAAAAGTATGGGCGGCATTAGGCCCTACTAGCTTTTGGCTACGTACCAGTAATTGTTCTTTTGCGGTATCCAGGCGTGCTTTTTCTGCTTTTACTCTTGGGTGATTGAGCCCCCAGCGGGATTGATATTCTGATAAAGACGCAGAACTTTTAGAGAATTCATTTAGATAACTGCGAAAAGCGCTATCAGATTGCAAAATAAAGGCTTGCCCCGCCATAGCAGAAGAAACGCCGAGATCGGTACTGAGTTGATGTACGTAATCCCCTATACGTTTTGATTCGGCTTTTACGTATAACTGTTTTTCTTCGATATTAGATAGCATTGCCATTAATTTATCGAGTTGATCGCCTGAAATAATAATAGAACGCTGTTGAAAATCGATAATAGCGGCACGCGCTGCATTCAATCGTTCACGATATTTATCCAAAACGGCTTTAATGCTGGCATCGCGTCGTAAAATTTCATCTGTTCTCAAGCGATCTAGTTCTTCTTGTAAACTTTTATACAATGCCCATGCCTTATTTTGAGCCTGCTCTTGGCTTCTGCCTGAGATTTCAATATTCAAAATTGAGGTTTGTTCGGTTAAACGAATTTTGGGCGTGCCAAAACGTTTTGGATCAATACTCGTTTTCTCACTGGCATTTTCAATAACACGTCGGCTCATTAAAATTTCTTTATAATTGACTCGAGGATTAAAGCCTCCAGAAGCAAATGGCGCAGTAGTGGAGGATACGACTTGCCCCACTTCATCTAACGTCACATTAGCGTTTGCCCCTGTACCTGGTAAGACTAAATCCATATCACTTCGAAAGGTTGGAGGTTTATTTAAGTAGGCCGCTATCATTAAAGCGATTAACAAATAGCAAATACACGCTGTTGTAAAATAGGGCCACCGAAGAACTTGATAAATTCTACCTCGGAACCGGTCGTACGCTGTTGGTATAATGAGATGTTTGCTCATGATATGCCTCAAAAAAGCGTAAGGGGCTTCAAGACATCGACAATAGTGGCAGCGATGTCTCGTAAATTCGTTACGTCTGAGTCATAACAGGCAACCGCATCGTTAGGCATAAGGTACGGGTTTATTTCATCACGAAACGACATCCGCATCAGTTGCTCTATAGAGCGCTCAATGACTTGAGTTTTTCCGGTAATGGGGTTGGTGCTGGAGAGCACAATTTTTCGAGGAGCATTGGTCCATTCTTTTCCTCCAACACAGTTTGCGGATACCGCCGCTTGAAGTAGGCGAGTTCCGTAGGGAATATTGGTAGAGTATCGGCCTACCGCAGCACTGGCATTACTTTGTGCCGAGTCAATAAGATTCGACATAAATACCCGAAACCCTTTTGGTGTTATTTGGCTCGGGCGAACCAAGTTTGGCTGAAAACAACCGGTACTAGGAACAATAATTTGATCTCCGGCAATTAAAGGATAATCACGCACAGGCTGTCCTGTTAAAATACCAGACAGATCCACTTCAATTTGCCAGCCACGACGTATCAGAATAATTTGATCTAATTTTGCATCAGGGCGAACACCGGATGCCGCTCTGACAGCCTCGGAGAGTAAACGTTTGGAGGCATAATCACCATTTGCAGTTACACGAGCAGGGACATCTGAATTGGCTTTTCGTGTATTAATTCGTACACGCCCCGGTTGAAAGACAGCCCCTGTGACTGGCACTTCAATTTCCGACCAATGCAGGACTTTGACAGTAACAGAGGCGGTGGTTGGCTGAAAGACCTCTGCTCTAACAAGCCCGAGTTCAATACGCTCTGCAATGATTTCAGGTGGCGCACCTGCTGCAGCGATGGCACCAATAACTGGTATCATTAAATAGCCACTGTTATTAACGACATAATTTCCATTAAAGCCATCGCCATATTCCATACTTAATTCAATCATATCGCCGGGGCTCAGCGGTAACGCATTATGGCGTTGTTTATCAAAAGGTGTGATGGGGGTTTGAAAAGGAGATTCTAATAAGATAGGTTCATCCGCTTTATAGTTAAGAGAAGCGCCTGCATATTGAAATTCAGTGCAATTAATAGAAGTAGAAAAGATTTCTATAGGTGGCATTTGATGTTCAAAAACATCGCCAACTTGATGAGGTGTGCCAAAAAATTTCTGATTGTGTAGATTTTCAACTTCATGCAGCGAGTCATATTGAATGCACCCGGATAATACCGACAGGCTCATCGCTACACTGGCGAATATAAAATCCTTATATTTAAGGCTATGTAAGAGAGAAAAAAATCCCATTGTAGCGTCTCCGGTGTTTGTCTATACAGAAATCAGGTGGCGTAGTTAAGATCTCTGTATTGTGGATTGCATGAAATGGGCCAACTTTAAATATTTTCTAAGTTGTTGATTTTGTTGAGTTATTTTATTTTTTTGTATTTTGGGGTTGTTGTATTTTGATAATTTTGCAAGATTGCAAATAAGGATGATAGACACTTATAACGGCTCAAAATAAAAATTAGGCTATTATGTGTTTTAGAAATCTGGCTGACCGACAAAATCGATAAGCCAGAGTGTCCACTTTAAGAAATGCGATGCTTGCCAAAATAACGCATGGCTTGTTTCAAAAGTAATTCATGCAGTGTTTTAGGTAAAAGCGAAATGAGGGCTGCAGCATAGGTTATGGTCGTGCGACGTGGTTCTTCGAAAATAATCTTCCAGTCACTAGCGATTGCCCTATGAATAAAACTTATTGCTTTTAAAGCATCATGAGATTGAATCGCACGGCGAGCCAAGTAACGAAATTGGTAGGCTCTTGCAAGGGAATACCAACGCTTGAAAAATTCCTCATTATTAGGACGATTTTTTTCCACTGCCTTTTCCCAACTGTTGAGTTGTTTATCTAAACTACTTGATAAACCTTGAGAGTTAACACGATAATACGTTAGGGGCTTGTTGATGCCCTCGATTCGCCAAGGTGTATGAAGGACGATACGTATCCAAAGCTCAATATCCTCTGATTGACGTAATTCTTCATCAAAATATTCATGGCAAAATGACGAGCCATGCAAAGACATACGAGCAACATCATCCAATGTTTGACGACGAATAACTGCCGCTGAACCATTGCCAATTGGGTTGCGACAAAATATATCTCGAGCACGAATAAATTTAATTTTAGGAAACTGTCCAATACCCATTTTTTTACCAGATTCATCAATGAATATTGAAGCAGAATAGCTGATGCCTACACGCGGGTTATCATGTAGATGTTTTACATGAAGCTCTAATTTTTTCGGATGCCAACAGTCATCAGAATCGAGTAGTGCAATGTACAGCCCTTTTGCATGATTAATGCCGGTATTTCTTGCGGCTGCGAGTCCCTGGTTTCTTTGGTGTACGATACGAATTCTATCGTCTTTAAAGCTATTAGCAATAGCGACAGTATTGTCGGTACAGCCATCATTCACGCAGACAACTTCAAAATAGCGATAAGTTTGTCCGAGAATTGATTCAAGGCAAGTCGCAATGTATTTTTGAACGTTGTACATTGGTACAACGACAGACACAATAGGGGTGGAGTGGGTCATAATAATATCCTATGTATTGAAATTTATAAAAGCCTTTTAAATGACATTTAAAAAGAGTTTTTAGAAAACTGACTGCGGTATAATTTAAGTGGAAAAATTTTCATTGAAAACATTTTGGGAATGTGTGCGGATAACGTAATAAGCCAACACATGCTACTGATGAGAGTGGCATGGATAAACTCTATAGGGCTTGAAGGCCTAACCACTACAAAGGTGATCACAGAGATGAATAGGCATATCGTAGAGATAACGACTTCATTTTCTGCTCTGTTTTGTGCACGCCAAATACAGCAAGAGACATCAACAAAAAGAGCGGGAATAGCAGATAAACATAATAAAGACACGAAATTCGAGTAAGGTGCCCATTTTTCTGAAAACAACAATGGAATATAAATAAATGCCCCAAGGGATTGCAGAAGAAATACAGCGCTAATTCCGATTGTGAATAGATAAACACGTGAAAGTGAACTTCCTATCTCAGATGAGCGATTTTTTTCACACAAATAGGGGTAGAGCCCACTAATAAATGCCCCGCTGAGAGATTTTCCTAACCCAATACCTGCACTGCGGGCGAAACTATAGATTCCGAGCAAATCTGGTGTCAGTAAGCGGCCAGCAATAAGAATATCTAATTGGCCACGTAGGGCACGAAGCCCTTCACTGATGAAAATTGTTCCTGACAGTGTTGCGATTTTGATGAATGCTTTGTGGTGATAACCTAGAGAGAATTTTTGTACCGGTGCAAAATAAAACAAGAGCACCCAGGCAACGGCACCGATGATTTTTCCTATCGCTACAGAAAATGCACCATAACCTGCGACAGCAGCAATAGCACAAGATAGGTTTTCAATGCTGACACATAACCCTGAACGGAGACCAAAGTATCGCAAGCGATTACTTCTGTTCAGCATAAAAACATTTAGTGCAACAATAGGATAAAATAAATACGATACTGCCATCCATTGCAGAACCATAGATAAGTCTTTAGAGTCATAAAAAGCCGCAATATAGGGTGCTGAAAACCATTGTAATAAGCAAGCCGATAAGCAAATACCCCACTGTATAATCCCTGCTGTGGGAGCAATGACAGAGAGTTGAGATTCTTCACACTGAATAACAACTGCTCCAGAACCACTTCTTAATAAAAGTCGAGTTAACTCATGGCAGGCTAATGCCAACATAGCAATACCATATTCTGGCAAGCTTAACCATGCAGCTAGCACAACGATAGTCACTAAGCGGCTTAATCGTGAGAGTATTTCTGCAGCCATCATCCAACTCATATTGTGCACGAGTTGTTTGCAATGGCTTGGAATCAACATTTTCATAATGGTTCTCTTTAATCATGATAAACCAATATGATCAGGATTCGTGCCAAGTTAAATTTATTTTAACTCATTGATTTTGAAGGTTTTTTTAAAAAATCATCGTCTCAATACGAAAAAGAGCATTTTGCAATATGAAAAATATCTTTAGAGAGGTATTTATGCCGTTGTCTGCCAGTTCTGAATTTTACGATAAAGCGTCGATGGACTGACTTTAAGTTCGCCTGCTGCTTTCACAACATTGCCATCACAGAGCGAAATGGCACGCTCAATAGCAATTTTTTCAACTTCTGCTAAAGGTAAAATAATATTGCTTCTATCGATACAGCTTTTATCAAGATTACTCCCATCGAAATTGCTGTTGAGTGTCACATCATGAGTATTTCCGTTTGAACTGGATTCGGCGGATAGAGAGGGGGGGGAGTTAGTGGGTTGAGATATAGGCTGAATTGGTGCTTTTCTCAATGGCCTTTTACTATACTGTTGTAATTCTTCATTTGATAATTTTAATGCAAAGCCTAGAGCTTGCAAAGATAATAAGGGTCCTTCAGACATGATGACCGCACTGTGTATTGTGTTGATGAGTTGGCGTACATTGCCAGGCCACGGGTAATTTACAATCAAATTTTCAGCATTTTCTTCTATTCCAATAAAAACTTTACCTTCCTGAGTTGAATACTTATCTAGATTATTTCGAGCGATGAGTAAAGCATCCTTATCTCGTTCGCACAAAGGGGGTAAATGAATAGAGATGACATTAAGGCGATAATATAAATCCTCTCTTAGCTGTTTATCTTGAATAGCATCAAGAGGATCTCGATTGGTTGCGGCGATAAAACGAATATCGACTTTTTCAACTTTCTCACTGCCTACTTTTTGAAAACAACCTGTTTGAATAAAGCGTAAAAGTTTTGCTTGTAGTGATATATCCATTTCGCCCAATTCATCTAAAAATAGAGTTCCACCATGTGCAAGGCTGGCAGCACCTTGACGATTACTAATGGCACCAGAAAAAGCGCCTTTAATGTGCCCAAAAATTTCAGACTCCATCAGCTCATGAGGAATTGCAGCGCAATTGATTGCTAGAAAGGGCTTGTTTTTACGAGGGCTTAAATTATGAATTGCTGCCGCTGTGACTTCCTTCCCGCTACCGGTTGGGCCGGTTATAAATACGGAAGCATGGCTTGGTGCACATTGCTCAATTGACTTGTATACAAATTCCATTGCAACAGAGCTGCCGATAAATCCTTCGAACCGTTCTCTAAACTGACGTTCATAGGACTCCATATTCCGGCGTAAAAGACTGTATTCCGCCAGTATTCTTTGGGTATAAATCGCTTGCTCCAAACTAATAATCAGTTGTTCTTCATTCCAGGGTTTAGACATATAACCCCATATATGCCCTTCGTTTACAGCTTTTAATACAGAGCTCATTTCTGCATATCCGGTAAGCACCATACGTACCGTCTCTGGGTAGTCTTCCGCAATACGACTGAGGAGTTCATCACCGCTCATCCCAGGCATTCTCATATCCGAGATAATGATATCCGCTGGCTGTTGGCTCATGATTTCAAGGGCTTGCTCTCCGCTCTCTGCGAGCATAATTTGACAAGGTAATGTTGCCATCCCTCGTTCAAGGGCTCGTAAAATCTGTGGTTCATCGTCCACAAACAGTACCGTTGCGCCCTCTAAATTAGGATGTATATGTGTAGTCACGGTAGAGTTCCTTTTGTGGCACGTATTTTAACAATAATGAATTCTAGGTAGAGGTAATATCAAATACTGGGCTATTCAGTATGATGAAGACCTCTATTTATTCTAGATTAGCTTACGATAATGAATACCTTGAATTATCAACAGGTAAGATAATAGGGAACCTCTATAAATTCGTTTTTTTAGCGCGATAATTTTCTAATTTTTTCTACCGGAACATTTACCGAAAATAATTATCATTACGCATTTATTTACAAAAATATTGGATAAAAATTCGTTCTTTTG
>NZ_JAJQVM010000034.1 GCF_021234875.1 Marinibactrum halimedae
GAATAGCGGTCCCGTATTTGGTACTCTATCTGATCATCGGATACATTGTATAAGTGCTGAAGTACGAGTACTTTGAACATCAGTAGCTCGTCATAGGCTTTACGACCCGCATTGCTTTTTCGGTTTGACTTTCGTATTTCCTTTAAGGTCGGACGAAAGGCTTCCCAAAATATCAGTTTGTTGAGATGAACTAATGGATCTTTTTCATCTAACTTGCGATACCTGTCATCTAAATCAAAAAAGCCGGGCTGAGACATAGAAGGAAACTCTTGAAATTTTTGAACAGTGAGATTATATCAAAGTTGGGCTATTTTTAGAGGTGCCCTATAGATATTTAACTATTTTCATGATTTTCGTTGTAGTTGCCCCACCTTATGCAATTAGAGTGTTTAGGTTAAAAACATTTGAGAATCGAATATCTGAATGGTTTAAGAATAGTGGAATGAAATTTGGCGGGATGGAGCCTTTTGCCCTCTCTAAAAATGTTGCAAGCTCTAAAACATCGGCAGTACAACTGGTTATGAGTTGTATGTCAGAAGGTGATAAATATTGGTTTGTTTGTGGCTCTTATTGGCTTGGTTGTTATTCAAATCAAATTATTATTTATAAAGGACAGGCCTCTAAAAATGCCGAGAAAGTGGGGTTATTGTCCCGAAGGTGAAGGCGAATTTTACTCTAATAGGACACCCATGATAATTTGACATAAGCTTATTGGATGATCAAAATACAGGCACCCATTCATTTCAATCCTGATAAAAGCCCATGACGAAAGCCCGAAAACAACAAATCTCATTAGAAGCAACGCCTTATTACCATTGCGTCACCCGCTGTGTGAGGCGTGCGTTTCTGTGTGGGGAGGATCGACAGACGGGGCAATCTTTTGAGCATCGTCGTGGGTGGATTGAAGATCGCTTATTAGAGCTGCAAACGGTGTTTGCCATTGATATTGCTGCTTATGCAGTGATGAGCAACCACTATCATGTCGTGCTTCATGTGAATAAAGCTCAGGCAGAAAGTTGGAGCGAGCTTGAAGTGGTAGAGCGTTGGCAACGGCTATTTAAAGGAACGTTGTTAACGCAAAAATTTTTACGAAAAGAGAAACTGGATCCTGCCGAATACGATGCGGTTAGTGAGCAGGTGGCGGTGTGGCGTGAGCGTTTAATGGATATTAGTTGGTTTATTCGCTGTACCAACGAATTTATTGCTCGAAAAGCCAACGAGGAAGATAACTGCACTGGCCGTTTTTGGGAGGGGCGATTTAAATCTCAAGCGTTATTAGATGAAAAGGCGTTAGCGGCGTGTATGGCTTATGTGGATTTAAATCCAATTCGTGCCGCCATGGCGGAAACCCCAGAAGCCTCTGATCATACCTCTGTGAAAGCTCGTTGTGAAAAAGCAAAAGCGGCGACGTCTCCCAATCATAAATACCAGCAACCGAATACCTTAATGCCTTTTGTTGGTAACCCGCGAGAGCCGATGCCGGAAGGTTTGCCGTTTAAATTGACGGCGTATTTAGAGTTGGTTGATTGGACAGGTAGGCAATTAAGAAATGATAAGCGTGGGGTGATAGATTCGCAATTGCCATCGATTCTTAATCGATTGGAAATTGATATTAAGCATTGGTTGTATATGGCTCAGCACTTCGAGAGTCGATTTAAGGGGCTGGTAGGAGGTGTTTGTCAACTGAAAAAAGTGTGTCGGTCTTTGGGTATGAGTCGAACTCCGGGGTTATCGGCATGCCAATATTTTTTAGCTTAAATTTTAATTTTTTGTGATGCAGGGATTAATTTATATGAATATTAACATCATAAATGAGGTTGCGGAAAAAACAGGTTTGACAGAGAAAGAAATGTTGGAGGTGTTGGCTGTTGCCCTGTATAAGTTAAAAAAAATTAATGGAGTGCAGGGTGGAAAGATGATTGGGTCATCAGAGATAGAGTTTCATGGTTTGCTTGGAAAATACGGTCAATTTGTCAACTATGATGAAGATGATTTGGATACTGACTTAGATAATTTGAGAGACTTTTAACATGAATCAAGAAGGAAAGATTGTCGTTAGTGATACTACTGCTATTACTTATTTTTCACGAATTAATGCTCTTTTCATACTGAAGTCTCTTTTTAATCAAGTTTATATACCCGAAGCTGTTTACGAAGAGCTGACAAGGCAAGGGGATCACATACCTGGAGCCAAAGAAGTCAAAACATTAAATTGGATTGTTGTAGAAGAAGTTAAAAACATTGATGAAATTACAGCAAAATTTCGTGTTGAGCTTGACCCTGGTGAAAGTCAGGCAATAGGATTAGCACTTCACAAGCAAGCTGATTTGTTGGTTATTGATGAGAGAAAGGGGCGATCTGAAGCTGAAAATTTGGGTCTGAAAATAACAGGGATGATCGGTATATTTATAAAAGCTAAAGAAAAAGGTGTTATTGATCGCATTGCTCCTTATCTTGATCAATTAAGAAAAACTAATTTTACAATGGGACCTGCATTATACGGTAGAGCTTTGCAGTTGGCTGGAGAGGGGCAACCGAAAAAGGTAAAAAATAAATAATTGATATTGCCACTGCCATTTTATATGTGCGCATAATGTATATTATGTTAAATTGCATATTAAGATACTTAGATATACACCCCTTCTCGCATAATTGACGAAGCTTCTAAATCGATATTATTTATCTCTATTCTGCAAAGTTAAGGCAGAGAGCGTATTCACAACCCTCTACCCGGTTTCTTTTACTACATCAAGAGTTCTTTCCTCACGATGTCTGCACCTGCTCGCAAAGCGTTCAATTTGCTTCTTGCCACTTCACGAGACAGCGGCGCCATGCCGCAGTTTGTACAAGGGTAAAGCTTGTCGGCATCCACGTATTTAAGGGCTTCACGTAAAGTTGCGGCGACTTCTTCGGGGGTTTCGATGGTATTACTTGCCACATCAATGGCACCTACCATGACTTTTTTACCTCGAATCAGTTCGAGCAACTCAATGGGCACATGAGAGTTGTGGCACTCTAGTGAAATAATATCGATATTCGATTGCTGCAATTTGGGAAATACTTCTTCGTATTGTCGCCACTCAGAGCCTAAGGTCTTTTTCCAATCGGTATTGGCTTTGATGCCATAGCCGTAACAAATATGAACCACGGTATCACATTTAAGGCCTTCGATTGCCCGCTCTAAGCACGCCATGCCCCATTCACCGACTTCATCAAAAAACACATTAAATGCTGGCTCATCAAACTGGATAATATCAACACCGGCAGCTTCTAACTCTTTGGCTTCTTGATTCAGAATTTTTGCGAATTCCCAGGCGAGTTTTTCACGACTTTTATAATGATCATCATAAAGTGTATCCACCATAGTCATGGGGCCTGGTAAAGCCCATTTAATGGGTTGATCGGTTTGCTGACGTAAAAACTTGGCGTCTTCAACAAAGACAGATTTGGGTCGGCTTACCGGGCCAACCACGGTGGGCACACTGGCATCATAACGATCGCGAATTTTAACGGTTTCACGCTTTTCAAAATCAACGCCGTCGAGGTGCTCAATAAATGTGGTAACAAAATGTTGGCGCGTTTGTTCGCCATCACTCACAATATCAATACCTGCCTGTTTCTGCTCTTGTAAAGCAATTCGTAAGGCATCATGTTTGCCGTCAATTAATTCTTGATGTTGTAATTTCCAAGGGGACCACAGTTTTTCAGGTTCAGCAAGCCAAGACGGTTTAGGTAAACTGCCCGCAGTGGACGTCGGTAATAGTGTTTTCATAATGAATGCTTATCTACTTGAGTGAACTATAAAATGTAATTTATAGAGTGTAATTTTCAGACCATTGCTCAAGAACCGATTGGTAAGGTTTTATAAAGTGTTCTTCAGCAAACTTCCCTTGTTTAATCGCCAATTGGCTGCGCTCTTCGCGGTCATACACAATTTGCGTTAATGAATGATCTGGGTGTTTCAAATTAGGTTGATAGTGGTTCCCTGCCGCTGCATTCGCGTTATAAATCTCCGGTCGGTAGATTTTTTGAAACGTCTCCATCGTACTAATTGTGCTGATCAGCTCAATATTGGTGTAATCACTGAGCAAGTCACCCAAAAAGTAAAAAGCCAAAGGCGCGACACTATTGGGCGGCATAAAATAGCGAACTTCAAACCCCATTTTTTTGAAATACTGCTCCGTTAACGAAGCTTCATTGGGTAAGTATTCGATACCCAATACAGGATGTTGATTTTCAGTACGGTAATAAATTTTGTTATCCGAAACACTCAGACATACTACCGGCGCTTTCGTAAAATTTTCCTGATAAGTGCTTGAGCCTAGAAAATCTTTAAACAGTTTTCCGTGCAGATCGCCAAAGTTATCAGGAATGCTAAAACCCGATTGATTTTTATTGTGATCCTGCAGCAAAACACTAAAATCGTAATCACGCACGTAAGACGAAAAATTATTTCCGACAATGCCTTCAATACTTTTTTGAGTTTTATGATCGATAACATTGGTTTTTAATATTTCAATCGACGGAAAATGTTGGCCATTGCCTTCGATATCAATATCCACAGAAATGATTTCCAGCTCGACAGAATAACGATCCCCCTTGGGGTTATCCCAATAAGCGAGCGCGTTGAAACGTCTGTCAATCATTCTCAACGCATTGCGCAAATTTTCCTGGCGATGCTCCCCTCTTGCCAAATTCGCAAAGTTTGTGGTGATCCGCGTACTGTCTGAAGGCTGATAGTTTTCATCGAAACAAATGCGCTTAATGGTGTATGTAAAACCTGTACTCATTGTGATCTAGTATCCCGTTTCTGGAAATAAAATAGAGCAGGCCCACTTTATACGCTGATCATTACATGAATAAAATTGATTTTATCTCATGGGTAGATGAATTTTTCTCATGCTTTTGAGCAAATCACGAACAAGCGAACGCTTTTGATTGCCACTATGAAGAGGGTAATCTGAGAAATGGCAGTGATGGGAGGGGGCTATATTGCTTCTGTGGGGTGCTTGTAACTGCGGGCCAAATGCATAAAGGCTTTGAGGTATTCGATACCCCTATCACTGTCACGGGTACCCAAATAAATCTGCTTGGCGATGCCGCTTTTGCCCAAGCGCACGGCCGATAAGGGGAGTTTGGCGCAGTATTCTTGTGCCAGCCAGTGTGGCATTGCCGCCACGCCACGACCACAAGCGACCATTTGCAACATGATGTCGGTGGTCTCAATGGTTTTATGCTGTTTAGGCACGATTCCTACAGGGTTGAGGAACTGAGTGTAAATATCCAGCCGATCTGTGGCGACAGGATACGTTAATAACACTTCATCGTGTAGATCTTCTGGCCGAGCGTATGAGCAATTGCTTAATGCATGACCCTTAGGTACAACCAAAACTTGCTCATAATCAAACACAGGATTAAAACAGAGGCCGGTTTTATTAAGTGGGTCTGGCGTGACCAGTAAATCAATTTCGTAATCCAACAACGCGCCAACACCACCAAATTGAAATTTTTGTTTTACATCCACATCCACATCTGGCCAAGCGTCTAGAAACGGTGAGACCACTTTTAATAACCACTGGTAACAGGGGTGGCATTCCATACCAATTCGCAATGTGCCGCGTTCGCCTTGGGCGATTTGCTTAAGCTTGTCTTCGGCATGATTTAACAGAGGCAACACGCGATTGGCGATATTGAGCAGATACTGACCGGCTTGCGTCAGTCGTAAACGCCGCCCTTCCCTTAACCAGATTTCGGTACCAAGGTTCTCTTCCAGCTTTCGCATGGTGTGGCTCAGAGCAGACTGAGTGACACACAACTCTTTGGCCGCAGCGGTTAGCGATCCGTGCTGTTCAACGGCTTGTATCACCCTTAAGTGGACGCGTTCAATCATATTAAGTATGAGCAAAATTAATCGATACGTGAAAATATACCATTTTTCTTCATTTTAAAACTCATTTAAGGTGCTGCTTATCGATACGGAAACAAAACAATGGGTTTGTATATGAACAACACTGCCACTACCGAGGCACTTCCGGTTTTCACTTGTGCTTGTCAGATAATGGATGTCACCCCTTTAAGTGCCAATACGTTTCAAGTTGAACTACAGTCACCCACAGGCACAACTTTGCGCTACCAGGCAGGCCAATATCTGCAACTTGAATTAGACCTAAACGACGATGGGCAAACTCAATCACTGTTTTATTCTATCGCGAATCGTTTTAACCCAGAGCAGCCCCGCCGCCTAGAGCTTTTCATTCAAAACAGCAGTGAATTGGCAGATAAAATTCTAAAACATCTATCCCAGCTCACCGAGAGTAACGAAAAAGTCAACGTCACACTGCCAATGGGGAAAGCGTTTTTACAAACAAACCTGAGTAGCACGCATCTCTTTATCGCCGCAGGCTCGGGAATTTCTAAGATTAAATGTTTAATTGAAGAAGCCTTAAGCCAGAAATCTGATGCACAGGTAAACGTGTATTGGTCGAATAAAAATATCGATGATTTCTATCTAATGGAACAGTTTCAACATTGGGCAGTTCAGAATAAAAACTTCAGCTTCACCCCTATTTTAGAGTCGCCCCATCAATATTGGCTTGGTCGTTCGGGTTATATTTATGAAGTGATTGAAAACGACTTTGAGCGTCTTGATGAGACTCAGGTGTACTTATGCGGTTCGCCACAAATGGTCTATGGCACTATCGATAAGCTTAACTCTCGTGGCTTAAAAGAGAACCACTGCTACTCAGATGTTTTTGAATATGCGCCAAGAGATCAGAAAATTGCTATCTAAGATAGTTAGCTATGATAACTTACAGTCATGATCTCGCAATCGATTTCTGAGGTTCTTTTTTATTCCCTCCGGTGTTTTTATTCTCTCTGGTGATAGGGGGCAGGCCGATGTAATCATGCCTTTGTTGGGTGATAAAGAGAGCTTTTCGCCACCGCTTCATTATTTATGTCTTTATAGTGAAAGTTTATCCGGTCTACCCAAAGAATAATATCTCTATAATGATACTTTCTCGTAAGGCGTGAAATCGACAATACCAATTTTAAGAAATATAAGATTAAGCACACGCCTTAATCAATAACGCTGCCTGATCAGCAGCCCTAACGATAGTTGAAATGGACATGTATCGACACATAACACTTATTGCAGTATTTATTTTCTGCTTTGCGAATACCAATGTATTCGCTAAAGAGCTATGGCGCGTTAATCTGGGTGGTGAAATTAAGTGGCATCAGGTCACGGAGATTGGTGATCTTATTGCCTCTACGAATGCGGGGCTGGTAAGAATTGACCAAAATACTGGCCAAATTGCCTGGCGATTAAAACAGCTTGCGAACCTAGACCGAAATGCCCTTCTGCAAATTGAAGGCTCTCCCTTTTATGGTATTCAGGCAAACAATCAGTTTTACATGGTAGACCCATTCAGTGGAGAAGTGCTTTTTGACTCGACTGATGTCGACATTCAAGGCATTGATCATACCTATTTTGTTTATGATCAGGGTACGGTTCTTTTAAGTGGGCAAAGTCGTTATTCAAATCAAACCTCAATTGTGTTGGTCGAACTTAACTCTGGGAAAGTGTTGTGGCAAAAGACGGTTGACTATAAAAAAATAGTCAATGTTGTCAGCATGGACTCTGATCATATGATGGTCTTGAGCTTACTTAAATATTATAAAGTCCGAAAAAAGGATGGCGGCGTGGTATGGGAAAAGCTGACCGAGCCCTCTCTAGGTGCTGTGATGAATGGGCCGATGAAAGAGCTGTTGGGCAACTATATCGAAGACACCTTTGCAGATGTTGATTTCGACATGCAGTCTGTTTGGTCTTATGATCAATCTAAACTCATTATGTTGATCGATAAATCGGAATCGTCTGCAACCGGTGCGGTTGCCTTTGATCCAAATACGGGTGAAATAGTATGGGAGACAGACTATCCGTATTACATAGGGAAAATTTTACCTCTTAAATCGGGCCTTTTATTAATGTCCGAAAGGGCACCAAATGGCCCCGCTAAAACCAATATTCTGGGTTTTAAAGTCAACCTTATCGATTATCAAACCGGCAAAGGAATGCTAGGGAAAAAAGGCAAAGGGCTGCGGATTAAAGGGGGTGAAGTTGATTACAAGATGACTTCTAAAGGTATGTTGATTGCCGTAAAAAACCCCAAAAAAAGCTTTATTTATGAATTAGACTTTGCGACAGGCGCTTTTACCACAAAGAAACCCGCCAAAGTTAAAGGTTACATACAGTCTTTATTTGAAACCGACAAGGGCCTATTTTGCGTTACCAGTAAAGGCGTGAATGTGTTAGACGCTTCCTCTGGAAAATGGAAAATCACCAAAGATATCAAAGCCAATGTCGACTTGGCACAACAGAAAGGAAAGCTGATTTATACCGTTGGAAAGGAAGGGAAAAACCAAGTTGTTAATGTGGTTAATTCTGACTCCAATCAAGTATCGCAATTTAATAAAGCGCCTCTGGCTTTCCAAAAAGAAACGCCGGAAAGCTTAGAATTGTTGGATGACGGCCTCTTTATTTCATCTTCACAAAATATTGCCAAATACGATTTCAGTGGCAATCTTCAATTTCAAAAATATTTCCCAGAACCTAAAGAGCGTGGCTACTCTAAAGCCTTGGTTTTTGGTCAGGCGTTGGCCTTTACTGCACTGGCAGCTGGGTCATTCGACTCCGCTAAAAGTGCCGCAAAGGATCGAAATGAAACTGACAATGGGGAGTACGTGAAGAATATGGTTGATCTAGGTTTGGAGTCTTATGGCATTGCTAGCCAAGCCTTTCAACATCTTTTAGCGCGTTACAAAGCCAGTACGTCTTATCGGGATTTTATGCTTATTTTGACGCTGGAAGGCAAGCGAATGTTGCTGAAAAAAGTCAGTAAATCTACAGGTAAGGTATTAGGCGCATTGGATATGGGTGCCTTTGGCTTTAACGTATTAAAAGCACCGAACAAGAACTACTTGTTTTATGACACCAATGAAGGACAGGTGCCCGCGTACGTTGCCGATCCTGTCACTCAGGCGATTTACGTAAGAACCGCCAATAGTGTATTGGCGGCACATTCTATTTAACGATGAATTTCTAACCTTCCCCCTTTTGTTAGCTCAAGGTGAGAAATAAAGGGGGTTTCTAGAGGCTTGCCATTGAAGGTGGCGCGAGTGTGAAGCTGTGAAGCATCGACTCTGTTGCTACTTATAATGGTGAGCTTTTTTCCTTCATAGTAGTTTTTATCCAGCGTCAGTGTGATTTTATCAAACGTTGGCGCGAATACGGCGTAATCCATGTCGGCAGGTGAGACTGGATAAATGCCCATCATACTGAAGACTAACCAAGCGGATAAGGTGCCGGTGTCATCGTTACCGGGTAATCCGCCGGGTGTATTATGAAAGTGTTCTTCAATTAATGCCTTCACATGCTCAGAAGTTTTCGATTGATGCGCATTGGTATAGTTAAAGAGAAACGGATAGGTAATGTCCGGCTCGTTAGCCATATCAAAATTATCGGTGGTAAAGGTTTTACTTAACTCCGTTTCAAACTCATTTTCCCCACCCAGTAGTACCATTAGCCCCGGCATATCGTGAGGCACATAAAAACGATAATTCCATGCATTACCCTCAATATAGCCCGGCGCGGGTTCAAAATTTCGGCCTAATTCTGGGTCGTAAGGGGTTAACCACTGCCCTTTTCGATCTTTCGGGCGCAACATTTTGGTAGTGGGGTCATACAGTTTTTTGTAGCCTTGGGCACGAGCAAGGTAACGCTCTGCATCTTGCTCTTTACCCAGCGCGCTGGCCAATTGCCCAAGGGAGAAATCCGCCAGAAAATATTCCAAGCTGGTAGACACACTGCCATCGTAAGGGCCTTCGTCGTCTACAGGCACATAACCGAGCTTGAGATAATCGTTGTTTTCAGGGCGCAGAGGGTTTTCAAGAATGGTATCGGCGGATTTAGTCATTGCCTCATAGGCTGTAGCCACATCAAAGTCTTGAATACCACGCAGATAGGTATCGGCAATGACCGGTGTGGCAGGGTCGCCGACCATAACCTGCGTTTCCATGCCGTACAATTCCCATTTCGGTAGCCATCCGCTTTCTTTGTACATACCCACCATGGTATTGACCATTTCAGACTGCAAATCTGGGTAGATGAGGCTTAATAATGGGTGAACATTGCGGTTGGTATCCCAGAGAGAAAAGACGGAATAGCGATTTTGATCTTTGGTGGTTTGACCAACACCGTATCGGCCCATTAAGGGGTATTGCCCATTCACATCTTGAATAATATTGGGGTGAATTAAGGTGTGATACAGCCCGGTATAAAATAAGGTTTTGTCTTCGTCTTTACCGCTGACGTTAATTTTTTCCAGCTTTTCCTGCCACGCTTTTCGAGCTTTTTTACGGGTGGATTCAAAGGCAAAGCGTGGCTGTTCTTTTTCTAGGTTTTCTCGGGCGTTATCGATACTGACGAACGATAGCCCTACTTTGATTTGCACTTGTTCTTGATCTTTCAAATCAAAACTAAAATACGCGCCGATGTCGTCACCGGCCATGGTGTGTTGGTAGTTAGGGTATGGCTTAACGGTATTGTTGTACCCAATCCACTCCCCCTCAACCCCTTTATACGCCGGGGCTTGTTTAAAAACACCAAAGCGTTTAGCGGGTTTGCTGAGTTTTGCCACAAAGTAAACGGGCCGAACATCATCGGCGTTGTAACAAAAGGTGCCCAGCGTTCGCATACCTTCGATTTCTTGGTTAGAAACCACTTTTACGCTGGCGCCCTGCTCGTTCGATAACCCTAACCCGAGGTTCACGATAATGTGAGACTCCCCTTTTGGGTAGGTAAAACGGCTTAAACCGGTTCTGAGAGTACTCGTGACTTCGGTTTGAATGTCGTAGTCATTAAGAATGGTGGAATAGTATCCCGGCGTGGCGATCTCGTTCGAATAAGTAGAACCGTAATATTCCGGGTTTAGCTCTAGTTTTCCTGTGGTGGGCATAACGTTGATAACGCCGGCTTCTGGGCATCCTACACCGCTTAAATTTAAATGGGTGAAACCGGTGAGAAATTGATTTTCGTGAATATAGACGCGGGAATTCCAAGCGGCATCTTTCTCAAATTTATTCAGTTTCCCTTCTTCAAAAGCCACATTAAATGGCGCTACGGAAGCTAAACCATGAGGGTATTGTGCACCGGGGTGCGTTGCGCCAAAATTGGAGGTGCCAATAAATGGGTTAACGTAATCCACTTCCTCTTTCGCGATTGAAAATGAAGCACTAACCAAGAAAAAAAAGCCGAACACCACCGCCATCAGTGTTGAAAAAACGTCGTCATTTCTTGGCGCGCGTCCGTCTAAAGCGAGATATTTTATTGTTAATCCAACATGATTATTGTGCATCATAAGGGGTTTCGCTCATTGTAAAGACCAGTTCTCCACCCGCGAGAATCTCCGAGTGTTTCAATGAAAAGTCCGAGATGACCTTTCCATTTAACGTTACCTGTTTTACATACACATGGGTTGAAGATTGATTTTTTGTTTTGATTGAGAAGGTGCTGCCGTTTTCGAGCATGATTGTGGCGGAATCCACCTCCGGGCTGCCTAAACTGTACACTCCGGCCACCGGGTCTACGGGATAAAAACCCAAGGCACTGAACAAATACCACGCGGACATTTGGCCGGCGTCTTCATTACCCGCTAGGCCATCCGGTTTGGTGGTGTAAAGCTCATCCATAATTCGCCGCACTAAGGCTTGAGTCTTATGGGGTTGATTCACATAATTGTACAAATAAGGCACATGATGGCTGGGTTCGTTGCCGTGAACGTATTGACCAATAAATCCCGAAATCCACTCCGGTAATTCATCCACGGCCTGCTCTGTGGTGAACATGGCATCCAGTTTTTTTGAAAACTCGTCTTCGCCCCCCATTAGTTTGATTAACCCTGCAATATCTTGCGGGACGAAAAACGTGTACTGCCAAGCATTGGCTTCGCAATAATCTTCTGGGTGATATGCGGTGGGAATAAACGGTTCACGGAAATCACCACTTTCACTTTTCGCACGCATAAAACCGGTGATGGGGTCAAAGTGATGCTGATAATTTTGGGAGCGTTTAAGGTAAGTTTGGTAAATATCGTCTTCCCCTAACACCTTGGCTAATTGCGCAATAGCCCAGTCATCGTAGGCGTATTCCAGTGTGAGAGAAACATTCCAAGACTTCTCCTCGTAAGGTACATAGCCTTTGTTTTGATACGAATGAATACCAAAGTCTTTTTGAGTGGCGCTGTCAATGGCCGCTGCCAATAACGCCTTACCATCAATGGGCAACAAGCCTTTCAAATAGGCATCCACCAACACTGGTACAGAGTGATAGCCCATCATCATATCGGTTTCATTTCCCTGAAAAATCCAAACAGGCAATCGGCCAAACACCGTGTAATGGCTATAGATGGAGTGCATCATTTCCGTAGTGCGCTTTTCATCAATAATGGTCTTCCATGGGTGCAGCGCACGGAAAGTGTCCCAAAGGGAAAAGAAATCGTAACGAGGAACCACCTCACCACTTTTTAACGTTGAGGTGTGATTGTTGCCATCGGGGCCTTTGTACTGTCCATTCACATCCGAATAGATTCGAGGCGCCAACGACGCATGATACATAGCCGTATAAAACTGGGTCAGGTTATCGCTGCTGGCCTGTACTTTGACTTTACTGAGTTCTTCACGCCATTGAAATTGCGCCAGCTTTTTTACTTGTTCAAAAGAGCGATTGGGCACTTCGGCGTTTAAGTTTGCTTTCGCATTTTGAGTGCTAACGGAACTCAGTGCGGTGCGGACGGTAACCTCTCGGTTATCCGAAAGATCGAACTCAAATTCTCCCACAAGGTTCTTGCCAGTGAAGACAGATTCTGCCTCGAAAACGGACATTTCTGACATCGAAGCTTCGCTACCATCAAATATCGAGAGTGTTTTAAACGGATGGGAAAAGGTGGTGTAAAAATACACGCGCTGGTCTTTCGCCCAGCCGGTGGATTTTCGATAACCGGCAATGGTGTAATCATCAATCACAACTAAGTGGGCATTGATGGTGCTGTCCCAATTACGGCTGTAACCCAAATCTAAACGCACGATGCCCGTCGCATGATCGTCCGGGTAATGGTATTTTTGAAAGCCGGTTCTTACCCCTGCCGTGAGTTCCACATTAATATCATAGTCAGACAAGTGGACTTGGTAATATCCCGGGGAGGCCGATTCGTTGTCATGAGAAAATCGTGACACTATCGTCCCCGCTTCCGGCCCGCCTTCCGTCACTTGGCGCTCATAGGGGCGAGTTAACGGCATAAAAGAAATATCGTATAAGTCCCCCGCCCCGGTGCCAGACAGATGCGTATGACTAAAGCCCGCAATAATATTGTCTGGGTAAAAGTACCCGGCAATCCAATCCCAGCCACTGCGGCCATTATCGGGGCTAAGTTGCACCATCCCATGGGGAACGGTGGCACCAGGGAAAGTTTTTCCTTTGCCATCAGTGCCAATAAAAGGGTCGACATATTGAGTGGGGTCGAATTGCGTTGGCTTCACGGTGGACGTGGTTTCGGTACAACCACCTAATACACAAATGCTTGCCGCAATCAGTAAACTTCTAACGAACACTCGCTCCGCCTTATTCAATACCAGTGATAATGATGGTTCTTAGCCGTGTGATTTTTATAAAATCACACCAATTTAGGGTGCTTTAGCACACGCAGAACTTCATAGCACGCGCCCAATGTGTGGTAGTCACATTTGGCACCGGCTGCGCTTTTCTCATTACTCATTTTTTCGTTGTTTCTGCGTAACACTCGATACCATGCACCATGGTCATGATCGACAAAGTGATCCCAGCTGTATTGCCATAAAGCATTGTAATATTCACGATAAATTTCATCGCCAGTTACGTCGTACAGCATGGCGGCAGCCGCAAAGCTTTCTGCCTGAACCCAGAAGTATTTGTCGTCATCACACCACTTACCCTCCGGATCAAAACCGTAGATCAGCCCACCACATTCTTCATCCCATGCGGTTTTATAAGCCGCATCAAATAAATGTTTGGCTTGGTCGACCCATTTTTGATTTGGGGAATGACGGTGCAAAATTAACAACAGCTTCGTCCATTCGGTTTGATGACCGGGTTGAAAACCCCATGGGCGATAAAGGTTTTTGGGGTCGTCTCGGTTGTAATCCCAGTCTGGCTGAAAATCACTTTGATAGTGTTCCCAGATAAGATTGTCCGTGAGTTTTGCTTGGCGAAAGGCAATATTTTCAGCCAGTTGTTCTGCACGCTGTAAAAAAAGAGGCTCCGAAGAAGCCTCGTAAGCCGCGAGCATCGCTTCGCATAAATGCATGTTGGAATTCTGGCCACGGTAATCACTCAGCTTACCTTCTGGGCTGATTTCATCCGCATAGAGACCAAAGTCGTTTTGCCAAAAACGCGCTTCCAATAATTCATAAACCTTAAGCAGTGGCTCATTGGTGGTGACAATACCGGCCTTTCGCGCCGCAGCGTAGGCTAACAGCACAAATGCATAGCCATACGCCTGTTGCGTCATGTCTTCCGGTTGATTATTTCTGAGCGTCCACGCATAGGTGCTTGTTTCAGGCTGCCAATGGGTTTGCTCAATAAACGCCAAACCATGACGGGCAATCTCTAAATAGTTTGCGTTGTCATAAATCATGGCGGCCGTTGCGTAATTCACCACAATTCGAGTACTGCTCACCAACTGCTTAAAATCGCTGTCAAAAACCGTACCGTCGTCGTAATAATTTTGGTGATAACCACCACTGTTATCGACTACCCGTGAGGTATAAAAGTCTAAAATGCTGTCGCAATGCTCTACTAGAAAAGCATCGCTGAAAAAAGCGTTGCCTGAAGAGTTAATTGAAGAATTCATGACGTGCTCCTATTCATAGCGGCTCCTATTCATGACGTGCTCTTATTTATAACTTGCTCTTAAGAGGTTGAGCGCAATAGTTCATTCAACGGCGCGATTGCCTGCCCGTGTTGCTCCAAAGACTGTAACGTGGTGTTTTTGTCTGGTAGTGCGGGAAAAGCACCAGGCTTTGTTACCGCACAAGCACCACAATGGGCAGCAAAGTTGAGCAAAGTCTCAAGTTTCGAAGACGCCTCAAACAATTGGTCGTCTACTAAATATTCATCGTCGAGCTGACTTAGTGCGAATAAAAAGCCACCAATAAAGGCATCACCACCCGCAGTGGTATCGGCAACGGACACCTTCGGTGGAGACAATTCACCACTGACTGAGCGGGTGTAATAACGCAATGTGTTTGGCCCATCAGTCACCAAAATCAATTTGCAGTCTTTTTCCAAACAGGCTTTTAGATAAGCCGGGTTATCGCCTTCGGCCAAATAATCCAACTCTTCTTTGGAGAATTTAATCAAGTGCGATTGCTCAACCAAATTATTGACACGAGCTACATTGGCCTCGCCTTCTGCCCATAAGTTATGGCGCAAATTCACATCAAAACTGATCAGCGCATTATGCTGCTTGGCTTTTTCCACCACATGCTGTGTGCATTCAGCAATGGCGGTATCGGTTAAGGTGTTACTGCAAAAATGGAGGATAGGACTATTTTCAAACCATTCGTCGCTCACTTGCGATTTTTCAAACAAAATGTCGGCTGTATTGTCCCGATGAAACGAGAAACTACGATCTCCGGTTTCATCCAGCATAACAAACGCCAATGCCGTTTTTGCGGTTGGGTGTTTTGACAAAAAACGGACATCCACATGGTAACGTGCGAGTGCATCTGCCAAAAAATGACCAAAAGGATCATCGCCTACTTGACCAGCAAAGCACGCGTGCCCACCCAGCTTGGCCACGGCCACAGCCGCGTTAGCAGGCGCACCGCCGGGGTATTGTCTAAACTCGTTAAGCGTAAGCGGCGCTTGGTCCATCTGATTAAATAATAAAAAATCAATTAGTGCTTCACCAAAGCAGATCACTGACTTCATAACTTAAGCTCCTTTGGATGAGGCCGTTTTTTCGGAGGAATGAGATTCTGAGGAACTGGTTAAATTAGCCCCGTACAGGGCATACCAAGCTATATAAACATAAGCGAAAATCGGGACGAGAAAGCTCACTTGAACGCCGCTGGTATCGGCAACAAACCCTTGCAATAACGGTAACAATGCGCCGCCCACAATGGCTTGACACAGCAAGCCCGAACCCCGACTGGTTAACGGCCCTAGGCCGCGAATGGCCAAGGTAAAAATGGTCGGGAACATAATCGAATTGAAAAAGCCGATGGCCAAGACAGACCACACCGCAACATTGCCTTCGGTCATAACGGTAGTGACCAGTAAGACGATGGCGAAGGCAGCGTTAATGGCCAAGACGTAGGTAGGTTTAACAATACGGGTTAAAGCCGCGCCAATAAAACGCCCAATCATCGCCGCACCCCAATAATAGGACACCATTTTACTGGCGGATTGTTCGGTCATATTGCCGATTTCAGGCAGAGCGAAATAATTCACCAAGAAGCTACCAATAGTGACTTCGGCACCCACATACAAAAAGATACCAACGGCACCCAACACCAACACTTTCTGTTGCCAAATAGACGCACTGCTGTCTTGAGGGGATGCGTCATGAGTCTCCGGTTCGATGGTTGGCAAGTGCAAAAAGCGGAAGCCAATGGCCGTCACAATGGCGGCACCGGCCAAAATTAAATAAGGTAATTGCACGGCGGAAGCATCAACAACGCCTTCCCCATGAACAGCACCGAAAATTAATAACGCGCCAAATTGCGGGCCTACGGTATGGCCCACGGAATTAATGGCTTGCGCTAAGTTTAATCGGCTGGCAGCGGTTCGCTCTGGCCCCAATATCGCCACATAGGGGTTGGCAGAAACCTGCAATACAGTAATACCCGAAGCCAACACAAATAAACCCAACAGAAAAACAGGGTACATTTTTAATTCAGCGGCCGGATAAAAAATACCGCAACCCACTGCAATGGTACTTAAACCAAGGGTAATCCCGTTTAAGTAACCGATTTTCTCCAGCAGTTTTCCTGCAAAAGGAGACACAATAAAATACGCACCAAAAAAGCAGAATTGCACTAGCATGGCTTGGGTATAGCCAAGATTAAAAGCCGCTTTTAAACCAGGAATTAAAATGTCATTTAGAGCGGTAATAAAGCCCCAAATAAAAAATAACGTCGTCATAGACGCGAATGCAAAATGGTAATTTGAAGGCCCTGAAGAGCCCGCTTGCGCATTCTGCGCTGTATTGGTGATTGGGATGTTTCCTGCCACGAGAGATTACCTGCCTGTTGTTATCGTTATTATTAGAATATGGATGAAAGTACAAAAAATAAGAGTCTCAACAGATGAGAACGCATTCGGTTGCGCCCCCACCTTCTATTGAATATTCAGTTAATGAGCGATCAATGTTGAGACGATTAATTATTGGAACGATCAATTATTGAGACATTGAATATGGGTGAGCTTCTGTACCGGTAGCCCATTGGGTATTCGGTGCCGACCCCATATCAAACGTTAAGCTGCCGCCCTTTTGAATATCACCATGGGAAATCCACGTCTTCGGGTAGGCTTTACCATTAAGCTCGGTGCTTTGAATATAAGGCGTGTGACGATTGTTATCACCGGCCTCGACTCGGAAGGTATTGCCGTTTTCCAACGTCATGGTGATTGCATTAAATAATGGGCTACCAAAAACATATTGGTCGGTGCCCGGCGTAACCGGATAAAAACCTAACGCACTGAAGACGTACCAAGCAGAGGTTTGGCCGTTGTCTTCATCGCCGCAGTAACCGTCGGGTGTGGGGGCGTAGAGTTTAGTCATAACTTCACGAACCTTTTCTTGGGTTTTCCAAGGTTGGTTTGCGTAGTTATACAAATAGGTCATGTGTTGAATGGGTTGGTTACCGTGGGCGTAGTTGCCCATATCCACAATCTGCATTTCCCGGATTTCATGAATAGTAAATCCGTAATAGCTATCGTCAAACAGCGGTGGCATTTCAAACACTTCATCGAGCTTAGCAACAAAGGCCTCATTGCCACCCATTAACTGCTTGAGCCCTTCCACATCATGGAAAACCGACCACGTGTAATGCAGGCTATTCCCTTCGGTAAAGGCATCGCCCCATTTCAGTGGGTTAAATGGCGATTGGAAGCTGCCGTCTTCATTTTTGCCACGCATCCAACCACTTTCAGGGTCGAATAAATGGGTATAATTATTAGCGCGTTGACGGAATAATTTTGCGTCTTCCTCTTTACCGAGCACAGAGGCCAAACGATAAATAGTGTAATCGGCAAACGCGTATTCGAGCGTGCGAGCGGCGTTTTCATGTATCCCAACATTGTAAGGAACATAGCCCAGGTCATTATAATAATGGACCCCTTCTCGCCCGACGGAACTCACCGGGCGCCCTTCATCCACTTCGGCGTTCTTTAAAATGGCTTCGTATAAGGTATCGATATCGATATCCGTAATGCCTTTTAAATACGCATCGGCAATATTAACCGCAGAGTTAGAACCAATCATTACCCCACGGTGCCCAGGGCTCGCCCATTCTGGTAGCCAACCAGATTCTTTATAGGTATTGGCCAAGCCTTCCATAATGCGGGCATTTAAATCGGGGTACATTAAGGTGAAGAACGGAAAGACCGCTCGGAAGGTATCCCAAAATCCGTTATCGGTATACATATAACCGGGCAGAACTTCACCATTGTAAGGGCTGTAGTGAACCGTTTCATTCTGTTCGTTAATTTCGTAAAACGCACGGGGGAACAATAAAACGCGATACAATGAAGAATAAAAGGTTTTTACCTTCTCGATATCGTCGTCTTCAACTCGTAAACGAGAAAGTTCTTTTTGCCATACCGAGTGTGCTTGCTGCTGGGTTGCCTCAAACGTTTGGTCGCCAATCTCGCGATTTAAATTTAATTGTGCCTGCGCCGGGCTGATAAACGAAGAAGCTACTTTTACATTCACTTGTTCGTTATCGTTTGTTTTAAATTTGACAATGGCGCCAACATGTTGACCTTGGCTTTCCAGGGTGTTTTCTTGTAATACCCAACCATCATTCCATGTGTGCGAAAGATCAAAATCTTTATCGAATTGCGCAACAAAATAATTATGGAAATTGTCAGGTACACCGCCATGGTTATTTCGAGCATAACCGATAATTTGACGCTTCTCTGGCAATACTTTCACCATAGAGCCTTTATCAAACGCATCTAAAATAAGATAAGCGCTATCGGTTTCGGGGAAGGTAAATTGAAAATGGGCTGCCCGTTCTGTCGGAGCGACTTCTGCAGTCACATCGTAATCGGCTAAATACACTTTGTAATAATCGGGGCGTGACACCTCGGCTTTATGAGAAAACCAAGAGGCCCTTTTTTCTTCTTTAAATTGCAGTTCACCGGTTACGGCCATTAATGAAAAAGCACCGTAATCATTTAACCAAGGGCTGGGCTGATGGGTTTGTTTAATACCCCGAATTTTTTCATCGTCGTATTTGTACGTCCAGCCATCCCCCATTGGGGCGGTCATGGGCGTCCAGAAATTCATTCCCCAAGGGGTCGCAATGGCGGGATAAGTATTGCCATTAGAAAGGCTGAATTTCGAATCCGTTCCCATTAATGGATTAACGTATTGAACTACATCGGTTTCTACAAGATTCACGTTTGTCGACACGCTAACACTGCTATTTTTTGAAGCGATCGCGGAAGAAGACTCTTGTTGTAACGAAGGTGTACAGCCGGAGAACACAAATGTGAGTGCGGCCGTGATTAAAACTGGTTGTCTCATTAGTCGGCTCAATGCAAAAGTTGCTTTTATTATCGTTGTGATTAACTTGATTAAATTCAGTGTAACCGGTTACACCATATTGGTCTATATTTTCGAAAAAAATTATCCGGTTTATAAAAACAAAATCATTAACCTACTGTTATATATGAGTTTTATTAAAATGTAACTTGTTTCATTTGGGTGGATTATGCTATAAAATGATTACAAAGTGGGCGGAATATCATAGAAATACAACATCACACCGCTTCAGATTTGCCTTCGAGAGGCTCAAAACGAGATGTTGTACCAATAGATGTTGCACTAATAGATGTTGTACCAATAGATGTTGCACTAATAGATGTTGTACCAATCAACAAACCGATCAACAACCAAATAACCGATAATGTAGAAAAAGGACGTCGGCAAAGCATGACCAGTATCCGAAAAGTAAGCGCCATTGCGGGCGTCTCCATTGCCACCGTGTCTCGGGCACTCAAAACCCCCGAGCAAGTTTCGCCCGGCACCCGTCAAAAGGTATTGGATGCGGTAAAAGAAGCGGGGTATCGCCCCAACTGGTTGGCCACCAGCGTTAAAACCGGTAAATCAAAATCCATTGTTGTCCTCGTCCCTAACCTTTTGAACGCGTTTTTTCAGCGTATTATTGAAGGCATAGAAAGTGCCGCCCAAGAATGCGGATACACCGTTTTATTGGGAGATACTCAAGGCAGAAAGACCCTTGAGAACGAATATGCCAGTATGGTGTTGACCAGTCGGGCCGATGGCCTGATTCAGCTAGACCACTGTTTTCCCTTTTCAGACAATGACGCCGAGCTTGCCCGATCCATTCCTATGGTGAGCGTGGGAGAACGCATTGAAAGCCAACACCACTACCCCTTTATTCATTTGGATAATTATTCGGCAGGCCGAGCCTTAGCGCACCACTTAATCAGTTACGGGCACGTCCGTTTTGGTGCCATTGCCGGGCAAATTCAAAGCCAAATCTACCGAGATCGGCTCAGCGGTTTTAAAAGTGTGCTTGCCGAAGAGAATATTGATTTTCCAGATTCTATGTTGGTAGGCGGAAGTTACACCATCGAAGAAGGTATCCGAGGTGTGAATGAATTAATGAAGCATAAAAAGCCACCAACGGCGATTTTTTGCTTTAATGATGATATCGCCATTGGTGCAATTCACCAGCTGCGCAGCTTAAATTATAAGGTTCCCAAAGACGTATCGGTGGTTGGGTTTGATAATATTCGCGTATCCGAATTCATGCACCCTCCTCTTACTACCATCGATCAGCCTGCCTATGAAATGGGCGTAAAAGCCGTTGAGATGCTGTACCGTATGATGCATAACCAAGAATTATTACGCACACGAGAAATTATGCCTTTTACTTTACTTGAACGTCACAGCAGTGGGCCAATTAATCGTTCAACGTCACAATAATTTCGTCGTTTATTTAAGCAGTGGTTGACATTGAATGAATGACCGGTCTACCATCAGGTCATTAGTTGATGAAACGCGTTACAAATTCGCTTTTTACTATTTTTAAGGGCTTTTAAGCCCTTTTAAATGGTCACCCAATGTAACCGGTTACATTCAATTAGACCTTGAAATGTAACAAATATTCAAGATGGGATGATAAACAATCAATTTTCTCACCTGTCAGAGAAAAACAACAAGGTAAAACAATAAAAATAAATCGCGTCGTCATTACAGAATTCACCGCAACAAAGCATCACCAAAAAGCTTAGCAACATAGAGATAACTCATTGCAGTTCTAAAATGGCTTCGTCATAACAGGGGTCAATTGCGCGAGTTTGAGCTCTGTTTTGTTACCGATCCAACAGGAGAGAAGCAATGACCAATAACTATAAAAACCTCCGTTTTCTACAAGAAAAACGTTTCCCCAAAACCCTTCTCAGTATCGCTATGCTCAGCGCCGCCAGTTTTGCCTCCGCACAACAGGCAGAGCCCGCCTCTTCCGATTCTGCTGAGTTACTGGAAGAAGTGGTTGTTTCAGGTATCCGCGCCAGTATGGATCGTAATTTAGACATTAAACGTATGTCTGGTGCGATTGTTGATGCGATTACGGCAGAAGATATCGGTAAATTCCCCGATAAAAACGTGGCGGACTCTCTTCAGCGTGTACCGGGTATTGTCATCAACCGTGATGGTGGTGAGGGCGCGCAAGTCAGTATTCGTGGTTTATCTTCTGACCTCACCTTTACCCAACTCAATGGTAATTTTATTGCTTCGTCTCCAGGTGAACCTTCCCGCTCTTTCGATTACACCTTGCTTCCTGCCAACTTTATTCAACGGGTTGAAGTCTTTAAAAGCCCAGAGGCGCGCCTTGATGAAGGCGGTGTTGGTGGTACCGTTATTCTACACACACGCAAGCCATTAGATATGGATGCCAATTCCGGCATTTTAAATGTTGAAGCCACTTATGCCGATGTAACTGAAGAGTTTGAACCCAACTTTTCAGGTATGTATTCATGGAAAAACGACGATGAAACCTTAGGATTTCTCGTCGGTTATACCCGCCAAGAACGCACCAATAGAACCCTTTCTGGCACGGCTGAACCTGGTGGCGGCTGGCGCTGGATTGGTGACAGCCCAGCGGTAGATGTGAATGGCAATGAATTTACTGATAGCACACGCCGCTTTGGCCCCATCACCGATGCGAGTGGAACCACGCACGAGGGAGCTTGGATTCCTCAGGTTGTTGGTACAACAGTGCTGGAAGAATCTCGGGAGCGTGAAGGCATTCAGTTAAGTGGTCAGTGGCAACCTACGGAAAGAATGGAATTAGGGGTTAATGTTTATCATTTCTCACTAAGCCAAGACAGAACGGAATCTCAATTTATGATTCCAGAATGGCGCTACAACCCCGATTATCTAACCGATGTCCACTACGATTCATCAGGTACGGTGGTCACAGGCGTTGATTTTGCTAACACACCAGATAATCAAAACTTAGAATTCCCTTGGATTTTAGGTGGATACATTGAAGAAGAATCCACTTCCGATACTTACGATTTTAACTTTGCCTATGAAGGCGATGGGTATCATGTAAAAGCCATTGTTGGGCATACCGAATCAGAGGGCGGGCCTAGTGAGTCATGGCGCGCAGCTTATAAAGCCACAAACCCTGCCGCTGGGCCTAACTCGGATATCGTTGAAAGTGCTGCGCAAGTGGCCGGCTGGAACCTCAACGGTCGAGTGAATATGTATACCGACCCGAACATTCTCACTAATCTACTCAACGGCTTTGGAGGCAATGCGGACATTGGTTCAACCAATTCGAGCTTTGCTGTCAGTGATCTGGAAGAAGATTACATGCAATTGGACGTGGAATTTGATGTGGAATTTGGCATCTTCACCACGATTCATACGGGTATGAAATACCGTAGCAGTGCTTTGCATCGAGAAACACGAAACACCTTCTTCGTAGAACAAGAAACGATTGATGGTTTAAATAATGGCACCATCGACCCGGATGATTTAGGGGACTTAGGGTATCAACGTATTGGCGGTAACCCAGAAACACGCGACATCCTTAACACCTCTCCTGAAGATAATATTACCGGTGGCTTTGGCATTAATGTGATGCCAACCATTAACTGGGGCCGTTATCGCAGTATTGTTTCCAGTAATTATGAAAAATACACCCGTCGTGAGCCTAACTTTATTTTTGAAGTTGAAGAAGACATCACGTCTGCCTACCTACAAGGTGATTTCGCCCATAATGATATTCGCGGTAATGTGGGTGTGAGAGTTGTACAAACGGATGTTTCTACACTATCCACAGATCTATTTACCTATTTGATTGACGATATTGTTGACGGGGCACCTCGTGATAGCAATGGTAATTTACCACGCACCAGCGGCGAGGATCGTTTAATTGATGTATTTACGCCTATCAATCAAGATACCGATTACACCCACGTCTTACCCAGCTTTAATATTGCTTGGGATGCAACAGATTACTTAGTGGTACGTGGTGCATTAGCCAAAACCATGTCTCGCCCTGGCCTTTCAGACCTTGCTTCACCTCAGCGCTTAACCTTTGTTTCTCAAGAGTGGTCTGATGACAGAGCTTCAGAGAATGTTGTACAAGAGCAAGGCTGGTCTGGTCGAGGCGGGAACGATGGCCTAGAACCGTTAGAGGCAGTGCAAGCGGATTTGTCTGTTGAGTACTACTATGCCGAAGGCTCAGCAGTGGGGGCGGCCCTATTCAGTAAAGAAATTGATAATTTTGTCGTCCCTTTACAAATTTCTTTAACCAATAATTTTGACGGCTTTAGAGATATTGTTCCAGCTGGCAATATCACCATCGAGCCTTTTGAAACGTTTGCCAACGGAACAGATGCAACCTCCCGAGGTATTGAACTTTTCGCACAACACGCGTTTGACAATGGGTTTGGCCTTTACGCCAACTACACCTACAACGATACCAACCAAGCCGATGTAAGCTTGAACGGAGAAAAAGTCGGTGAATCCGCATTGGTAGGCAGCTCAGAAGACCAATACAACCTCTCAGCTTACTACGAGAACGACGATTTTAGTGTTCGCGTTTCTTATAACCGCCGTGGCGAACAAATTCTTGGTTTGTCAGATGGTATCAACACCTTTGCCGACGAGTATGAACAGATTGACGTCAATGCGAGTGTAAACTTAACGCCTGACCTGACCTTAACGGCGTCCATCATCAACCTGACCGAAGAAGAAGAGTTTGTTCGCTTAGGTAATGATACTAGCGCTCGCTTGTTAAGAAGTTCTTATTCTGGTCGACGCGCCTTCCTTGGCCTTAATTATCAATTTTAATGTACCGAATTTACCCATGCTTGGTTAAGCGTGGGTAAAAACGTTTTTATTGCGATGCCCCTTAGTTGTCAGCCTCGACATGAGTGCTGGCAACATTTTTATCTCATTTTTTTTACCACTGTGATAACGGTGTTTCGTTTACATTAAGGCCATGTAGTATGATTAAGCGAAAGAACAAACCTGGGTTATTGTCACAACCATTCACTGCCCCCCTACTTTCACTGGCTTGCGCTTTGTTTAATACCGGGTGTACCGAATTGAATTCGGAAGAACCTATTGTTCCAAGTACGCCGGTATCGTCCACAACGATTATTTCAGATAAACCCCCGTTTGCATTAACACTGGCTCAGGTCAAGGAATGGTCACCGAACTCAACGCTCTCAACGGCCAGCAATGTCTCCTCTGTGCCTTTGGCAAACAGACGCCCTACGTTTCTTAATGCAGCTCAAAAATCGTTAGATACTTCTGTAAAAGTGCTTTATGCCCCCGATGGTATGAATAACTTTTCCAATTATTTAACCACTCAAGAATCGTTTAATTTATATAACTTTACTCACTGGCCCTATATTGATGTCCTTAATTGGTTTGCCGGTACGGCAGATCATACCGTGCAAATTCCAGCAAAACCTTGGGTAGAAACCGCCCATAAAAACGGTGTAAAAGTGATTGGCTCGGTCTTTTTTGCCATCGATCAATGGGGTGGCAATCCGGCGACGATGGAATTGTTTTTAGAACAAGACGACCAAGGGCATTTTATTTTTGCCGATCAGTTAATTCGTATTGCGGATTATTATGGTTTTGATGGTTGGTTAATTAATCAAGAAACTCATCTGACTTCCATCAAAGATGAAAACAATAATCTCGTAAAAGATGAAAAAGACCCAGAAACCGGAAAAAGGTTGGCCAAACAACTCTTAACATTTATGAAATACCTCACCGCAAAAGCACCAAAAGAGATGGAAATTCATTGGTATGACTCTATGGTGATGTCGGGTGAAGTGAAGTGGCAAAATGCCTTAAACGATAACAATAAAATGTTTTTGCAAGATGATGTCGCCTCAGCCGATGCCATCTTTTTAAATTATTGGTGGGATCAGCCGATGATTCAAAACTCCCACCAAAAGGCCCTCGAGATTGGCCGCTCCCCTTATGATGTGTATGTGGGGGCAGATTTATGGCCCTCTCGTACCGCGCAAAAGGCGTTCGAAAACGACACATGGATTGACGATCTTTTTGTTGAAAACGGCACCCGTGGTTTAGGTTCTATTGCCCTATTTGCGCCGAATTTTAACTATAATTACGATTCGCCCAACAGCACTTTGCCCTCCCCCTATGCGAATTTTAAAGAACACCCTGAGCGTGTAATGTCTTTTTATGAGGGTGAGCAACAATTATTTGGTGGTGATGATCTTAACCCTTTCTACCCTGATGAAGGCTGGAAAGGCATTGGCCGTTATGTACCGGCGAAAACCACACTCACTACCCTGCCATTTGAGACCACCTTTAACACTGGGCAAGGCAAAAAACGAGTGGAAGAAGGCGTGTTGTTAAGCGGTGAATGGACCGACATTCGTCAACAAAGTCCTCTGCCCACATGGCAATTTGCGGTTCTTTCCAATAATAATCAAACGACTAAAGCGGACAACCTTATCGTTAAAAACGTTCGCTATGATTTTGATACGGTCTTTGACGGCGGCAGTTCACTCTTACTCGAAAATACCCAAACCGATTTTGATATCGATATTCCCCTGTACGGCACTTTTCTTTCACTAAAAAACCCTTTTTCGCTGAATGTGGTTTTTTCTGGTGACAGCTCAGGCACCCAGGTGTACTTAGACCTTGAAAATCGAGGGCGTGCTTTTTTTGATCTGTCCAGCCCTTCTGCATCGGTAAAAACCATTAATAGTTGGACAAGCGTAACTTTTGATTTGTCGGAATTTGAAGGCATGACCATACAAAAAATCGGCATTGTTCAACAAGCATCAACCAATCGCAGTGCATCATTGAATATTGGCCGGTTATCCATCCAATAAAAGCAGGCTCTGTCTCTCAATTTTTCACTGGACATCAAAAATCGAAATGGCATTTACGATGACAACGACTTCTGAAGCGGTTTTTTTTGTGGGCATTGATGCCGGTGGCACCCATTGCCGGGCCACTTTGCAAGCCTCTAACGGACAGACGTTAGGTGAAGGCCGCTCTGGGCCAGCGAACATTGCCAATAATTTTGAGCAATCCTTACACTCCATGGTATCGGCTGTCACGAATGCCATCGAAAATGCCGACTTGCCCAGTGACACCCTTCAGAATGTGGTCGTGGGCGCCGGTGTTGCGGGTTTACACCTACCGGATTTAAAAGAAAAACTTTCCCAGTGGGATCACCCGTTTAAAGCTTTTTATTTTACCACCGACTTATGGATTGCCACCCTCGCCGCCCACGGCAAGCCCGAAGGGGCAATGATTATTTTAGGCACAGGCTTTAGCGCATTAGGCCTGATCAACCAAGAGGTATACGCCATTGGGGGTTATGGTTTCCCCATTAACGCTAATGGCAGTGGTTCGTGGTTTGGGCTAGAAGCCGTAAAAGCCGTGTTGTTGGCGGTCGACGAGGTAGGCCCCTCAACACAGCTCACTGAGAAATTATTAGCCAACCACACGGCCTTAAGCCTCGCGACCGTATTGCAAAACGCCCCCGCTCAACAATTTGCACAGTTTGCGCCTTTGGTTTTTGAGTGTGCTCAGGCAGGTGATGATGTTTCGCTGTCTTTAATTCGAGATGCCGCCGAATTTGTACAGCGAGTAATGCAACGTTTTATTCACCAAGGGATTCATAACATTGCCTTCTGTGGCGGCGTCGCGCCGGTCTTAATGCCTTGGCTCGATGCGTCTTTCACCGATTATATTGTTCCAGCCAAAGCGAAACCCGAGCACGGGGCGCTTCTTTTTGCACAGCAACATTTTGCACAACAACCACTTTCTAACGCTGCGCTTCCAGCGACGTAATTTCTAACCCAATTTCACCATGATGAATTTGTTATTCATTCAGAGATCAAAGCGAACCGAACGTTTATGACTTCTTATACCGTATCCGATACCAACCCATTACCTCTGGCTGGCCAATGGGCGTTTCGTCAGAAAGGCACCACCACGTGGTTAACCGCTCAGGTGCCGGGCAATAATTTTACCGATCTTCTGGCGAATCAAAAAATCGAAGATCCGTTTTATCGAGATAATGAAAACGCCCTGCAATGGATTGAGCAGGAAGATTGGGAATATCGTAAAACCTTTGAAGTAACCGAAACCCAATTGAATCACTCAGCCATTGAGCTGGTCATTGAAGGGTTAGATACCTTTGCGGAAGTTCGAATCAATCATCAATTGGTCACCTCCAGCCAAAACATGTTTATCGGGCAGCGGGTTTCCTGTAAAGAATACCTCGTGGTGGGCACCAACCAAATTGATGTTCTGTTTCGCTCGCCGATTAAAGAAGTCATGCCTCTGTTTACAAAAGCAGGCTATACCTATCCGGCAGAAAACGATAAATCGGAAGAACGCCTCAGTGTGTATTGTCGAAAAGCGCCCTGCCACTTTGGTTGGGATTGGGGGCCACGCTTTGTTTGTTCTGGTATTTGGCGAGACCTGTATTTCGATTTTATCGATACCGCATTGATTAAAGACGTTACCTTCGAGCAACAGTCATTGGATGAAAATACGGCTCACTTTTCGCTTAACGTTGAGATGGATGTCTACAAGAGTATGGAAGGCGAATTGTGTGTAACGGCGAAACTCAAAGCGCCCAATAACGCTTCTGAAGCCAACCCCTCTATTTTGGAATCCACAGTCCCTTTTAACGTTACTGTCCCTGAAGGCTCGTTCGTACAAAAAGCGCACCGATTTAGCCTATCCATTGAACAGCCCAAGCGCTGGTGGCCCAATGGCTTGGGCGACCCTTCGCTGTATGTGTTTTCCGTTTCACTTAAGAATAGGTCGGCAACGGATACTGAAAACACCGTTTTAGCGTCTTACGATTTGCAGGTGGGTTTTCGAACCATTGAGGTGGTCAATCGCCCCGATGACATGGGGGAATCCTTTTATATTAAGGTCAACGGCCACCCGGTGTTTATGAAGGGCGCCAACTACATCCCTTCCGACAGCTTTATCCATCGGGTCACCGAAGCAGAGCATCGCCAAACCTTTGAATCGGCCTCTTACGCCAATATGAATATGCTTCGAGTCTGGGGCGGTGGCGTTTATCAAGACGACGTCTTTTACGATTTAGCCGATGAATATGGCATTCTCATCTGGCAAGACTTTATGTTTGCGTGCAGTTTGTATCCTGCCCACGAGACGTTTCTCGATACGGTTCGTGAAGAAGCCATCTACAATATTCGCCGCCTTCGCAACCACCCCTGCATTGCGTTGTGGTGTGGAAATAATGAAGTGGAAATGGGCATTGCCCATTGGGAATGGCCTGAAAAATTCAACTATTCCAATGACTTATACACCAAACTTAAAGAAGATTATTTTTTACTTTTCGATCAATGTTTGCCCAGCGTCTTAAAGGAGTACGCGCCAGACCTCTTCTATTTGCGTTCCTCTCCCATTGGATTTTGGGAGCGTGATGAAGACAACAAAGGCAATCATCACTATTGGGGAGTGTGGCACGGAGAAGAACCGTTTACCGAATACCAACAACGCATTCCTCGCTTTATGAGCGAATTTGGTTTTCAGTCTTTCCCCTTGTTGGCGTCCATGCAGCAATACACCTTGCCGGAAGACCAACATCTAGAATCGCCCGTGATGCAGGTTCACCAGAAGCACCCCCGTGGGAACCGACTGATCTCCAGCTACATGGAAAATGAGTTCCACACACCAAAAGATTTCGAAAGCCTGCTGTACTTAAGCCAAGTTCAACAAGCCATGGGCTTAAAAATGGCCTTCGATGCGCACCGCAGTGCCATGCCCTTCTGCATGGGGTCGCTCTATTGGCAGCTGAACGATACCTGGCCTGCCGCCTCATGGTCTGGCATTGACTATTTTGGTCGTTGGAAAGCGCTGCATTACCAAGCCAAACGCAGTTTCACACCACAGTCGTTAGTCGTCACACAAACGGTCGTCACGCAAACAGAAAGCACGACCACAAGTGATTCAGAATTAAAAGACCAGACTCTCAAGGTCCAGTGTATTTCCGATGCACTCACCCCCATCACCGGCACCCTTCGATTAACCTTATTGGACTTTGAAGGCACGGTTTTATGGGAACAACGTTCGGCCATCACCACACCGATCAATGGTGCCCAGTCGGTTTTTGAGTCGCCCATCCGTGTGTTATTAGAATCCGTTGACCCGGCCACGGTCGTGTTCCATGCTGAGTTGATCGATGACAGCGGCAAATCCCTCACCCACGCTCATCACTTTTTGGTGCCCTGTAAAGCACTGGCATTATCAAAACCCGCGATTCGAGTTGAGACACAGTGCTCGCCGGGTTTACTGGCGGTGATTTTGTCGTCGGATGTGTTGGTGCGTCAGCTCTTCGTTAACTTACCAACCGTCACCGAACCAGATACACAAAAGACCGTTAATTTTTCTGATAACTTTTTTGATTTATTGCCCGGTGAAACCAAAGTGATAGTTATGCCCATTTCCGGCAAAACCACCGCGCAGTTGTATGGGTTGGCCGAGCAGCTAACGTTATTTAGTTTGTACGACAGTTATCAATCATAGGGAACGCCAATGAACTTAAGCGGAATTGATATTGCCGTTATCGCGCTCTACCTCTTGGGCACTCTGGCCATCGGTTTGTACATCTCCCGATTGGCCAGCCGAGACATCAGTTCGTACTTTCTTGCAGGAAAAACCATTCCTTGGTGGGCGTTAGGTGTCTCTAATGCCTCGGGCATGTTTGATATTGCCGGCACCATGTGGCTGGTGTCTATGTGCTTTGTTTATGGTTTAAAAAGCGCGTGGCTACCGTGGATTTGGCCTATTTTTAATCAAATTTTTTTGATGGTGTATTTATCCGGTTGGCTGCGCCGCTCTAATGCCACGACCGGCGCCGAGTGGTTAAAAACCCGGTTTGGCTCCGGCCAAGGAGCGCGTTTTTCTCATATGGCCGTGGTCTTTTTTGCCATTGTGAGTGCCGTTGGCTTTATTGCTTACGCTTTCAAAGGCATCGGCAAATTCGCTGTCATTTTCTTCCCTTGGGATCTCTCCCCCGATACCTACGCCATGATTATTTTCGCCCTGACCACCCTATATGTGATTAAGGGCGGGATGTACAGCGTGGTATTTACCGAGATTGTCCAATTTGTGGTGATGTCCATTGCCGCCGTGGCCGTTGGTATTATCGCGATGAACAGCGTGACATCAGAGCAACTCAGTGCCGCCACGCCAGAAGGTTGGAGCAATGTCTTTTTTGGCTGGACGTTAGACCTCAACTGGCAAGGGGTGATCGACAGTGTGAACGTTAAAGTGCAAGACGATGGCTTTGAATTGTTTGGGCTGATGGTCATGATGATGTTGCTAAAAGGCGTGTTATCGAGCATGGCAGGCCCCGTACCCAACTACGACATGCAACGAATTCTGGCCGCCAAAAGCCCTCAAGAGGCCGCCAAAATGAGCGGATTGGTCTCACTGGTGATGTTTTTCCCTCGCTACATGATGGTCGCGGGGTTAAGCATATTGGCATTGGTGTACATGGGGCCAGATATTCAAGCTCAAGGTACCCATTTTGATTTCGAACAAATCTTACCCTATGCCATCAACACCTTTGTGCCTGTAGGGTTAACCGGTTTATTGATTGCCGGGTTGTTAGCCGCGTTTATGTCCACCTTCGCGGCATCCTTGAATGCGGCACCCGCCTATTTTGTGAACGATATTTATAAGCGTTACTTAAAACCAGAAGCCACCAATCGCGAATGCATACGCATGAGCTACGGCGTGTCGTTTGTATTGGTGATTGCCGGTGTGCTAGTGGGGCTAATGTTGCAAAGCATTAACGACATCATGCAATGGATTTTTGCCGCGTTATTTGGCGGTTATGCCGCTGCTAACGTATTGAAATGGCACTGGTGGCGCTTTAATGGCTTTGGTTATTTCTGGGGCATGATGGCCGGTTTGGTGGGTTCGCTAAGCATGCCGATATTATTGCCCGATGTTCAACCTCTTATGGCCTTCCCATTCCTATTTTTGTTTGGATTAATTGGTTCGATTGCAGGCACATTGCTCACCAAACCCGACCCAGAAGACGTCTTGTGTCAGTTCTATCGCAATGTGAATCCTTGGGGTTTCTGGAAGCCCATTCGCGATAAAGTCTGCACAGAAGACCCAAATTTTATTCCCAATAAGGATTTCACCCGAGACAGTACCAATATTGTGGTCGGTGTCATCTGGCAATTGACCTTAGTGGTCATGCCCATTTACCTGGTCATTCAAGAAATGATGCCATTGTTGTATGCCTTTTTATTAATGGTCGCGACCACGTGGTTTTTGAAAAAACAATGGTACGACAAATTAGACCGTTCAATTGATAGTGGAACGAATAGCAGGACTGATAGCAATGCTGACAGTACGGCAAATAACAGAACAACCAAGCAGTACGAAGAATTAGAAGGAAAATAAACATGATAACAACACGGTTAAACCCAAGCCTGTTCCTATGTGGTGCTGCTTTATTGGTCGGGTGTTCAACCTCCCCCTCCTCCATGGACGCGTCAACGTCCATGACAACAAAAACCATGTCATACAGCCCCCAAACCGACGCATCCGTACTGCAATACGTCGACCCGTTTATTGGCACCGGTGGCCATGGCCATACCTTTCCCGGCGCGGTGGTTCCGTTTGGCATGGTGCAATTAAGCCCCGATAACGTCTCAAAAGGCTGGGACTGGACGGCCGGTTACAATTATTCCGACGATGAACTGGTGGGCTTTAGTCATACCCATTTATCGGGCACCGGTGTGGGGGATTTATTGGATATTCTTGTCATGCCCTTTCGTGGTGATTATTCCGCACGCCGCAAAGCCGGCAATGGCTTTGTAATCAGCCAGTATTCCCACGAAAAAGAAAGCGCCTCACCGGGTTATTATCGTGTTGAATTGGAAGGCGAACAGGTGGCCGCCGAATTAACCGCCACCGAACGGGTCGGCGTTCACCGTTATTCGTTCGATGAGACTGCTAATGGCAATGAAAACAGCAATGAAAGCAGTGACCAAAACAACAATAAAAATAATCCGGCACAAATCTTAATTGATTTAGGCTACGCCCAAAATTACGACAAATCCGTCGCCACTCAATTGCGTGTGTTAGATGATCACACCGTGGTGGGCTACCGTATTTCCACAGGTTGGGCAAAACATCAACCAGTGTATTTTGTGGCCGAGTTTAACCAATCCTTTTCTCACCAACTGTACATTGATGGAAAACCCGTCGATGGACAGATTATTCAAGGCGAAAATTCCCGCATCTCTGAAATTGTATTGCGTTTTGACGATGCCAATACCATGCCTGTGGAAGCCAAAGTGGGTTTATCTTACGTCAGCATTCAAGGGGCGAAAGAAAATCTACACGCCGAAGCGGCGGATTTAACGTTTGATCAAGTCAAAATGCAGGCGGAAGAAAAATGGGCGAAACAATTAAATACCTTTCGTGTGACGGACGACCATCACGACAATAAAGTGAAATTTTATACCGCGCTTTATCACAGCTTCTTGGCTCCGCAAATTTTCAATGATGTGAATGGGGCGTTTTACGGCGCCGATGGCAGTGCGCATTTCAATGCGACCTTAGATAAAAGCGATGAAAAAAGTCACTACGAACGCTACAGTTTGTTTTCACTGTGGGACACCTTCCGAGCGTTGCACCCGTTATTGACCATTTCGGATTCAGACAAGGTGAATGACATGGTGAAATCCATGTTAGGGTTTTACCAAGAAACCGGTGTGTTGCCCACGTGGGATTTAATGTCGAACGAGACCGATGTGATGATCGGTTATCACGCGGTGCCGGTTATTGTGGATGCCTACCTCAAAGGGCTTACCGATGCCGACCCGGAGCTGATCTTCGCCGCTGTAAAAGCCTCGGCAACGCAAAAGCGCTTCGGCATCGACCTCTATGACGAATATGGTTACATCCCTTCTGAACTGGAAGTGGAAGCGGTATCAAAAACGCTGGAATACGCCTTCGACGATTGGGCCATTGCCCAACTGGCCAAAGCGTTAGGAAAAGACGATGAGTTTGCCTACTTTCAAAAGCGTGCTCAATCTTACCAGCGCTTATTCGATGACAGCACCGGGTTTATGCGCGGCAAAACCGCCGATGGTGAATGGGTCAAGAACTTCAGCCCAACTCATGTAGAGCATCGTAAAACCGACTACACCGAAGCCAACGCTTGGCAATACACCTGGTATGTGCCCCACGACGTAGAGGGCTTGATTAACGGCTTTGGTTCAGAAGCGGCCTTTGTTAGCAAACTGGATGAATTATTCACCACCAGTTCTTCAATGGAAGGCGATGTCTCACCGGATATTTCCGGTTTAATTGGCCAATACGCTCACGGTAACGAGCCCTGTCATCACGTGCCGTATTTGTATTCCTTTACCAATGAAAAATGGAAAGGCGAAGCGCGTATTCGTGAAATTCGCGAGGCCATGTACAAAACCGGCCCAGAAGGCTTATCGGGCAATGATGACTTAGGCCAGATGTCGGCGTGGTATGTGTTCAGTGCCTTGGGCTTTTACCCGGTAAATCCCGCCTCTGGCGATTATGTTTTAGGCACCCCTTTATTCGATAAAGTGGAAATTGCCCTACCCGACCAAAAAACCTTTGTCATTACCAAGCAAGGGGAAAGCAAACAAATGGAAAGCAAGCAAGGGGAAAACAAACAGGGTAAAAACAAAGAAGATAATAACGGGGAAAATTATGTGAAGAGCGTACAATTAAACCAAGCGCCACTCAACAACCCACAATTTTCTCACAAGCAATTAATGAATGGCGGCACCCTGAATTTTCAATTTTAAAAAGAACATTAAACACAATTACACAACGATTTTAAAAACAGATCCAAGAGCACCAACGAGAGCACGAGACCATGACGGAATCAACATACACCAGCGTAATGGCCAAAGAAGCACAAGAAACCCCCACTGTGTTTTCACGCCAATACACCAATAATGCCCAGCACATGGAAGCCTTAGTGACCGAAATTCGCAAATTCGATCCAAAGTTTGTGTACATCGTGGGCCGAGGCTCATCCGACCACGCCGGTGTGTTTGCGAAATACTTTATTGAGGTGGAATTGGGTATTCCTGTGGTGGCTGCGGCACCCTCCGTCAGTGGTGTTTACCATCAGCAATTAAAACTCAAGGGCGGGCTCGCCATCGTGATTTCACAATCCGGCAGAAGCCCAGACATCGTCAACGGCATTGAAATGGCCAAGCAAGCTGGCGCCTTGTGCGTGGCCTTGGTGAACGATCCAAACTCCCCGGCGGCCTCAAAAGCCGACCATGTGATTCCTCTGCATGCCGGGGAAGAACTGGCGGTGGCGGCCACCAAGAGTTATCTGGCGACTTTATCGGCCATCGCCCATTTGGTAGCCAGTTGGAGTGGGAACCTAGCCCTCCTAGAGCAGCTGAAAACCTTGCCGTCTTTGGTTGAAAACGCCATCGCGGCCCCGGCTCAATTTCAACGCCTCGCCTTTGGTGAACACAAGCATTGTGTGGTATTGGGCCGTGGGTTTGGCTATGCCATCGCTCGGGAAATTGCCCTCAAACTAAAAGAAGTGTGCAGTATTCAAGCGGAAGCCTTCAGCAGCGCCGAATTTATCCATGGCCCCGTGACCTTGGCAGAACAAGGTTTACTCGTTATTGATGTCTCTATTGGGGATGAATCTTCCAAAGCCCACAAAGAACAAATTATCGACATTCAAAAACGCGGTGCCGAAGTGATTCACCTGCACGCCCCCGGTGAAAACTCACCAGAAGAATCCTTACCTAAGCGACTCTCGCCTTTGTTATTAATGCAGCGGTTTTATCTGGACTTAGAAGCCATGGCACAATCCATGAACATGAACCCAGACGCCCCCGCTGGGCTTAAAAAAGTGACCATGACGCATTAATTTTTTTTAAATTATTTTTTAGTACTTTATTTTTTAACTATTTTTTCTAGCTATTTTTTAACTATTTTTTAACTACGACCTCAACAGCACTGAATTTTAATTATGACGCCGTCGTTTTTTGCCCCGCGTTTATTTGATGGCCAGCAATGGCAAGACAATGTTTTGATCACAATCGACAAGGGGGTTATTACTGCATTAGAGCCCGATCAATCCCCTACTCCAACGTCATTGCCTATTCACGGCGTATTGGTGCCTGGGTTTGTTGACGTTCAGGTGAATGGCGGTGGTGGCGTGATGTTTAATCAATCCCCCACAGTAGAATCACTGTCCATCATGGCCAAGGCACACTCCCGCTTTGGCACCACCAGCCTGCTGCCCACGGTCATTACCGATTCGTTGGTGGTGATGGAACGCGCCGCTGATGCCGTGGCCGAGGCACTTGCCGATAAGTCAATTACCAAGAAGTGTGTTCCACAGGTTAAAGGCATTCATTTTGAAGGCCCTCATTTAAGCAGCGCCAAAAAAGGCGTCCATTCTGAAAAATTTATTCGCTCCATTAGCGATGAAGAATTCGCGTTATTTTGCCGACGAGATTTAGGCACCGTTATGGTCACCGTCGCACCGGAAAACGTCTCTCCTTCGGTGATTTCTGAATTAGTCAAAGAAGGGGTTGTGGTCGCCCTCGGCCACTCCAACGCAACCGCAGATATCGTGACCAAAGCCTTAGACGCGGGTGCCAGTGGTTTTACACACCTGTTTAATGCCATGTCGCCCATTACCGGGCGTGAACCCGGTATGGTGGGCACCGCGTTAATGACTCGCGATGCCTATTGCGGATTAATCGTGGATTTCGAGCACGTTCACCCCATGAATTGCCAATTGGCCATGCAACAAAAAACCGCCGACAAAATCGTGCTGGTCACTGACGCCATGGCCCATGTTGGCAGCGATGAAACTCAAATTGACTTCTTCGACACCACCATCATCCGTCACCAAGGCAAACTCACCTTGCCCAACGGCACCCTAGCCGGGTCGGTATTAGATATGGCCACCGCCGTTCGCAATACCCATCAAACCTTAGGGCTATCATTGGCCGACGCCCTCACCATGGCCACCACCACCCCTGCGAGTTTTATTGGTCAAGGGTCGAAGTTGGGTGCCATAAAAGTCGGCCTGCCTGCGGACATGGTGTGGCTGGATGCGCAATTAGGTGTTGAGAAGGTTTGGGTTGCGGGGGAGGAAGTGTAAATTTAGGCAAGAAGCTTGAATACAGGAAACAAAAGAGGTTTTATACGCTCCACTTTCAAGTTTTAGGATACGTGTTGATGAATCGTCGGCCAATAGCGCAAATTAATGTGGATGCGTTACAGCACAATTTTAATCATATCCGCAGCCTTGCCCCACAAAGTAACGTACTGGCCGTACTCAAAGCCAATGCCTATGGTCATGGTTTATTGGCGGTGGCCGAGCAGTTAAACGCTGCCGGTGCCTTTGGCGTAGCGCGAATTGATGAAGCCCTGATGTTACGCGCTGGCGGTATTGTAAAGCCGATCGTTTTGCTGGAAGGCTTTTTTCATCCAGATGAATTACCCCAAATCGTTGCGTCCAATTTACAAATCGTGGTTCATGACCAATCGCAAGCCGAAGCCTTATTGGCCGCTGAACTGGAAGCGCCAGTACACGTCTGGCTGAAAGTGGACAGTGGCATGCACCGGCTTGGTATTTACCCTTCTGAATTTCACGATATTTATCAGCAGTTAATGGCAAGCCCTAAGGTGTTAAAGCCACTGCGGCTGATGACGCACTTTGCCTGTGCAGATGACCCGAAAAACCCCGCCACAACAGCGCAACTGGCTTTGTTTACCCAACTGACTCAGGGCTGCGATGCCGAATTGTCCATTGCCAACTCAGCCGGCGTGCTGGCGTGGCCACAAAGTCACGGAGATTGGATTCGTCCTGGGCTGGCACTCTATGGGATATCACCGATGCTGGCAGGCCGCTCAGCGCAACATGGTTTACGGCCAGTAATGACCTTCAGCAGTTCTGTTATAGCCGTAAGGCAGGTAAAAAAAGGCGATGCCGTGGGCTATGGCGCCACTTGGGTAGCGCCAAAAGACACTAACTTAGCCGTCGTGGCTACAGGCTACGGTGATGGCTACCCACGCAATGCACCCAACGGTACACCAGTATTGATTAACGGCCAGCGAATGCCGGTTGTCGGTCGGGTATCGATGGATATGACGATGGTGGATATCGGTCAACAGGCGGTACAAGTTGGTGACCCCGTCGTGTTATGGGGCGAAACCTTGGCAGTAGAAGAAATTGCTGAGCTGGTACAAACCATTCCTTATGAACTGCTTTGTAATATTACCAGTCGAGTGCAGTTGCGTTATGTAACGGATTAATGGTCGGTTTGCATTTAATTACCCACAAATGCGAGCTCAAATCCCGTTCGAAGTTCATAAAATTTATTTAGCCTTCTCCAGATTAACTTCACCATTTGCCCCAAAGCATCACATTGAGTGTCTTGATAAATCTTTACGACATAAAAAGCTAATTAAACGACAAAACAGCCATAACGGAAATAAAGCACTGTCTTTATCCATCAGAAACCATATCATTCACCCTGTGTTACAAGCGCTACAGAGTTTCGTTAAACGCCTTTCTCATTGACTTATAGGATAAAAACGGATTTTAGATGTTTTCACGTTATCGATTATTGGCCAGCCTCAAACGCCCTTACGTAAAAGGCTGGTACAACAAAGACCAATTACAAGTTGACCTGTCAGGTACAACACTAACGGTAGGCCTACCGGCTCATACTGAAGATCCAGTTCTATATCAGCCATGCCCAAGCAACTTCGACCTGTACAATAGAGATAACTTTGAATTCCATAAAGAAGAAGGCAAATACGCCTTTGGAGTTGCCTCTATCTTCGACCGCTGGTTTCAACTATTCGGTTCACCGTTTAAAAAACCAATTGGGTTATCAAGCTTTAAAGCAATTATTCATGTTTTAGATGACTTACCTCATACAATGAGCTGCTTTAATCCAGTTCATTTTGAACAAGCCATTGAGAGGTCACTACACGACTTAAAAGGTCCAATGAATTCCTTTATTCCCTATGAGTTTCACAATTGGGAAGTATTAGACAACAATGTTGTATACGTCGAAGCGCACAACCTGAATACGCTTAATGACGCTAAAAGAAACCACTCTTTTAGCTCCTATGGATTTTATCCTCTAGATGAAAGAATCTACCTTATGGTTTTTTGCGACTCGGATACGCTGTCAAACCGAGATTCTGTGACGCCCTTATTACAGTCTTTAGCAAAAAATTTAATTAGCTCTATAGAAATCAAGCTAAGCTCTAGTTGCGAAGAGCTGAGATTATCGACCTTAAAACAAACCAAACGCACTATTTATCAAAAACCTAATCTCAACTGGACATTTGCAACCTATCGGACACAAAAAATTAGCCCGTTTGAGTCGGAGCAAATTTTAGTTGATCCAGGCAGCCCTTTCCCCAAATACCACCCTTAACACTATGTATGAAGGATTACGCATGAATAATACCCCACAAGAACTGAAAGATAACCAAAATATTACCTACATCAAAGTATATGAAAACACTCAAAACGGCTTAAAACGAGGCCGGGATGTTTACGTTGCCAAAGTGTATTTGCCTAACTTTGAGGCAGCTAAATCCTTTCAACATCAAAATTATCGCTTAGCCTCGATCATGAGGGCAGTCTGCCACCTTAATGCCTACCATGAAGGCGGTAATCAACAACAAGCCATCAGCAATATCATTCATTCACTCCCCGGTGAAGGTTTTGCATTTAAATATAAATTTCATGCGAATGGCAGTGTATTAATCACTGACTTTAGAATTAGTGATCAATTCACCAATCATCCCGAGGAATCGAATTTCTACCTAGCGAAGAAAATTGAACGTGGTACAAGATGGGAGCTTGTTAATGAAAATGCCGTAAGCTCTTTATTAAGAACAAGAAAATGGCCATCTAATAAAAATAACAAACCTGATGCACATTATGTTGGCTTATGCGGAAAGTCACCTAATATACGTAGTGCAAGCAATATTGTTGGTCCTCTAATTGTCGATGCTTTTGGCAATCGAGCCGAAGATTTTAATGTGAAAACGCTCTCTTCTGACTCTCAAATCACCGTTGGCTATACACAAGATAAGGAGTTTAAAAACTCAAAAAGTGTGCAAAGATTAGTCTCTGGGATTGAACAAGCCGCTATGCAGAAAGCCCCGCTGAACATTCTTACCCACGGTGAAGCAGCTCAGACGCTTTATGAAGCCACTAAAACTTTAACTAGCCGCGCATTTGTTCGCCAGACCGAAGCAAGAATTAATGAAGAAGCGAATATTCGTACCATTATTGTCAACCCGGTTGGTGTCCCCGCTAAAGATCTCAAAGAGGCGTGTGAAAAAGCCGGTATTGAAGTCGTCGCTACTTATGAGAATAACCGGCATATCGGTAACTTAACCTTCAAAGACGTATTTGATGATCATGCAGGAAAAATACTCGCCGCTTCACTTTTTGCCCCAGCAACGCCTTTCGTAGCCGACATGGTGTCCAGCTCAAAACTTAGCGGCGCCTTTACCATCATTAAAAACTATACGACTGACGCCACCCCAGCAGGAATGCTAACCGCCGCATTAGGGGCGGCCATGGTCGGAAGAATAGGCTATAACGCCATTAAAGAGGTCTCTGAAGATTGGCGCAATGCCATTCAAGCGTATTACCTTGTCTCTCGTAAAGGAGGCAATAACTTTATCTCTGAGGATGATGAACATTTAATCGAGATGATGAGTCGTTAGAATTCAATAAAATAACCAACAACAAGCGGTCAATGTTGGCCGCTTTTAGAGCAGCGTTACCTAGTTGATTACTCTAACGGATGCTCTAACCCTTTCTAGTCCTGAAGCCCAATTTCAATCCTCTCCTTATGAAACAGGTCCGGTGAATCTAAAATCAGGAAACACATCAACATGTTCAACCAAACCCTTGTCATTTTCGCTTTTCGCTTTTTGTTTTTCTCAAAATAAAAAAATCAAAATAAAATAAAATCCATATAAAACAACACGTTATCGTTTGCACAAGCATGGCATAGTCATTGCAATTCATCATTTAAGTGAGCCACTCACTCTCTCAATTTGCAATCCCGAAATGGGCAACGTATGTAAAAATGGAAATGCCAAATGATGAAATGCGCTCTGAAAATGTGTCTACGAAACAAAATACCTTTACTGATAAGCTCGTCTCTATCGCTCTCACTGTATTTGCCAACAGCATGGGCCACCCCTTTTGATGATTGCCCTGCTGAAGCCTTTCTTGGCCAGAATGCCATTCCTCAATTATACAGCGTCCAACTCGCGACCGGTTATTATAATTTATTATCTTCAGATATGGGCACTACAGGAAAGATAAACGCATTAGGGTTTAATCATTTTGACAATTACCTCTATGCATGGAGCTATGAGCATAATACCCTCGCTAAAATAGATCGAGATTATCAGCTCACACCGCTAGAGGTAGAAAACGTACCGGATACTAACTTTTATATCGGTGACGTTGCTGTATCGCAAAATATTTATTATTTTTACAGGCCTGGCCATGGTTTATACCGTATTCCTCTTGATCCCGAACACCCGCAATACTTAGTCTCTGAAAAAGTCGTTAATGCCAGTGCTATGTCATTAAATATTTTTGATATGGCTTTTCATCCCACAAATGAGTTTGCCTACTCTGTGAATCACAAAGGCAATTTATATCGATTTAATACCAATGGGAGTGTAATCGAATCTTTAGGTAATGTTGGCCAAAGCGGTACTTTTGGCGCTGTCTATTTCGATGTGGAAGAAAACCTGTATATAAGCCGAAATAATGACGGCCATATTTATCGAATAAAAATTGGCGATGAAAATTATACAGCAGAGTTCTTTGCTTATGGCCCAAGCTCCGGCAACAACGACGGCGCACGCTGTGCACTGGCTCCCATTGCCTCCGTGGAAAATCCAACAATTGATTTCGGTGATGCTCCGGCAAGCTATGGCACCAGCCTTGATGACAATGGTGCGCGACACGATACCAGCAACGGCGTATTGTATCTCGGCAACTCCGTAGACGCCGAGCCCAATGCCTCCGGTATGGATGACGCCGGAGACGAAGGCATCGTATTTCTCACCGGTTTGGAAGTGGATGCCCCTGCGTTTGTAGAAGTCACCGCATCGGCTCCGGGTTATTTGAATGCTTGGGTCGACTTCGACATTGACGGAGAATTTGATAGTGACGAGAAAATTGCCTCAGGCTATGCCGTCAGTACAGGCACGAACACCCTTGAATATGCGGTACCCAGTTGGGCTGCCAGTGGAAATACCTGGGCTCGTTTTCGTCTCAGCAGCGAAGATGTCGTGGGCCCTAGCGGCGGAGTGGACGACGGAGAAGTCGAAGATTATAAAGTCGATTTAACCGAGCCCAATATCAGCGTAAGAACCTACCCCGGAGAAAACCAATGGGCAACGCTGGCTTTCGAAGACAATTGGCCATTAATGGGCGATTATGACTTTAATGATTTAGTGGTGAATTATCGTATCTCCGAATACCTAAAGCCCGTGCCAAACTCGTCAAATGCAGAACAAGAAATCAGTAAAATTACGATTGAAGGTCGCGTGGTTGCACAAGGAGCGGCTTATCATAATGGTTTTGCCTTTCATCTTCCCGGCGTTTTACGATCTCAAGTTATTGAAGCCGGTATTCGCTACCAAATTAATGGCGTCACCCAAACGACCTCACCATTAGAAGCAAACCGAAATTCGGCCATCTTATTTATTGCCGACGACCTTCATAATTTTGTCACCCCGGGTGAAACCTGTAAGCATTATCGCACGGAGCCCGGTTGTGGTTCCGATATTCAAATGACATTCTCGTTAACCGTTCCGCTGGTCAGTGGTATAACAACCGATAACTTTCCAGCAGTACCTTATGACCCCTTTATCACAGCGACAGAAGGCCATGAACGTAATTATGTGTTTGGCTTGCCACCAGGGCGTGCTTACGAAATTCATCTGAAAAACATGGCGCCCACAGAAGCTGCCCGAGAGGATTTTTTCACACGAGGCGATGATAAAAGTAATCCTAATTCAGGCGAATATTACCTCAACGAAAATGGTATGCCTTGGGTCATTAACATTCCCACCCAATGGCATCACCCATTGGAATACATCGATATTATCTATGCTTACCCTCAATTTGGTGATCATGCAAACAGCGGTGGTCTTCTCAATAACGATTGGTTTTTACAAGAAAAAGCGACACAAAAAAATCTCTTTACACAATAGCGATGGTACTCAATCCATTGAGAATTAACCCATTGAGAATTAACCCATTGAGCATCACTCGATTAAATCCACTCAATGAACACTGAATTTAGGTAACTGTAATGAAACTTCATGAAGCAATACAAAATTATTCAATACCTCGACTATCCACCATCACATTCTCCTTCATGCTCGTTATTGCATTAACGGCATGTGGCGGCGGAGGTGGTGGTGGTTCAGACTCAGGAAACAACAACCGCTCCCAGGGTGAGACGACGACTAGCACACCACCTAGTAGTACACAGCCAAGTAGTACGCCGCCTAGCTCGGGCAGTGATACAAACACAATAAACGAGGAAGATACCATCAGTGATTCCGATAATAACGCTGACAACAATATCGATAGTGAAGTTGCTCCAGAGGAAGAAGCCGAAGGGACTGCGGGTATTACCGTACCGGAGAGCTTTACATTTAATGAAGCCGAAAAATTAAACGTTTCTTTAAGCGCATCGGAGCTTGCTTACGTATCCGTATGCAATACAAAAGAAGACGAATATACCATGCTATTAACGATAGATTACCAACAATGTTTATTCAGAAGCTGGATTAGAACAAAAACATTTCAGGCCGACATTAACCTACCGCCACATACCCATACCCTCATGGCGGCGGTACTGATACCCAAAGAGTCCGTAACACCTGTACTCTATGAATGGCAGCGCCAAAGTGGCTTATCTTGGGAAATTCAATAACGCCATGTGCACACGAATAAAAAGAGTAGCTTCTGAAATTTAAACAACCTCTGAAGAGGTAGGCTCGACCATGAAAAATGGTGTCGATGATTTCGCCTTCCTCTGAGATTTGCTTTTTACCTGCGACTCCCCTTCTAGCTGGGGATGCCGCAGATAAAAAGAGCCCCTCTTTGCATCACATTGGGTGTCTTGACAAATCTTTACGACATAAAAAGCTAATTAAACGACAAAACAGCCATAACGGAAATAAAGCACTGTCTTTATCCATCAGAAATCATATCATCAACCCTGTGTTACAAGCGCTACAGAGTTTCGTTAAACGCCTTTCTCATTGACTTATAGGATAAAAACGGATTTTAGATGTTTTCACGTTATCGATTATTGGCCAGCCTCAAACGCCCTTACGTAAAAGGCTGGTACAACAAAGACCAATTACAAGTTGACCTTTCCGGTACAACACTAACGGTAGGCCTACCGGCTCATACGAGAGACCCCATTCTATATCAATCATGCCCAAGCAATTTCGACCTTTACAACAGGGATAACTTTGAATTCCATAAAGAAGAAGGCAAATACGCCTTTGGAGTTGCTTCTGTCTTTAATCGTTGGTTTCAAATATCAGGGCCGTTGTTCAAAAAAGCGATTGGGTTATCCACTTTTAAAGCACTTGTTCATTTTTTGGACGATCTGCCAAAAACCATGAGTTGCTTTAATCCAGCCCATTTTGAACAAGTAATTACTCGATCATTACATCGATCAAGAGGGCCTTTAAATTCTTTTATTCCCTATGAGTTCCATAACTGGGAAGTATTAAACAATGGTGTAGTGTACGTCGAAGCCCACGACCAAAATACGCTCAAAGACACTCAAAATAATCACTATTTTTATTCTTATGGGTTTTACCCTTTAGATGAGAATATCTATCTAATGCTTTGTTGTAAATCGAGCACACTCACAAATCGTGAAACAGCAACTCTTTTGCTCCAGTCTTTAACGAAAGATTTAATAGGTTCTGTTGAAATTAAGCTAAGTTCTAGGTGCGAAAATCTGAAATTATCGACCTTGAAAAAAGCCAAACGCACTGTTTACCAAAAACCCAAACTTGACTGGACGTTTGCAACCTACCGGACACACAAAATTAGCCCATTTGAGTCTGAGCAAATTTTAGTTGATCCAGGCAGCCCTTTTCCCAACTACCACCCTTAACACTATGTATGAAGGATTACGCATGAATAATACTCCTCAAGAACTGAGAGATGACCAAAATATTACCTACATCAGGATATATGAAAACATTCAAAACGGCTCAAAACGAGGCCGGGACGTTTACGTTGCTAAAGTGTATTTGCCTAACTTTGAGGCGGCCAAATCCTTTCAGCATCAAAATTATCGTTTAGCCTCGATCATGAGGGCAGTCTGTCACCTTAATGCCTACCATGAAGGCGGCAATCAACAACAAGCCATCAGCAATATCCTTCATTCACTCACCAATGAAGGCTTTGCGTTTAAATATAAATTTCATGCGAATGGCAGCGTATTAATCACTAACTTTAGAATTAGTGATCAATTCACCAATCACCCCAAAGCATCTGGTTTTTACATTGCGGGTAAAAGAGAGGATGATAAGTATTGGGATAATGTTAACAAAACACCGGTAAACTCTTTATTACAAACAAAAAAATGGCCTTCCAATAAAAATAATAAACCCGATGCTCACTACGTGGGCTTATCTGGAAAATCTGCTAATCCCGAAGAAGCCAGTGATATTGTCGGCGCGTTAATTGTCGATGCTTTTGGTAATCGAGCCGAAGATTTTAATGTCAAAACGCTCTCTTCTGGCTCTCAAATCACCGTTGGCTATACACAAGATAAGGAATTTAAAAACTCAAAAAGTGTACAAAGATTAGTGTCTGGGATTGAACAAGCCGCTATGCGGAAAGCCCCGCTGAATATTCTTACCCACGGTGAAGCAGCTCAGACGCTTTATGAAGCCACTAAAAATTTAACTAGCCGTGCATTTGTTCGCCAGACCGAAGCAAGAATTAATGAAGAAGCGAATATTCGCACCATTATTGTCAACCCGGTTGGTGTCCCCGCTAAAGATCTCAAAGAGGCGTGTGAAAAAGCCGGTATTGAAGTCGTCGCTACTTATGAGAATAACCGGCATGTCGGTAACTTAACCTTCAAAGACGTATTTGATGATCATGCAGGAAAAATACTCGCCGCCTCACTGTTTGCCCCAGCAACGCCTTTCGTAGCCGACATGGTGTCCAGCTCAAAACTTAGCGGCACCTTTACCATCATTAAAAACTATACGACTGACGCCACCCCAGCAGGAATGCTAACCGCCGCATTAGGGGCGGCCATGGTCGGAAGAATAGGCTATAACGCCATTAAAGAGGTCTCTGAAGATTGGCGCAATGCCATTCAAGCGTATTACCTTGTCTCTCGTAAAGGAGGTAATAACTTTATCTCTGAGGATGATGAACATTTAATCGAGATGATGAGTCGTTAGAATTCAATAAAATAACCAACAAAAAGCGGTTAATGTTGGCTGCTTTTATGGGTGTTCTAACCCTTTATCACCCTGAAGCCCCAGCTCAATCTTCTCTTTATGAAACGGGTCTGGTGAGTCTAAATACCGCATGGCCGAATGAAAGTCTTTCCATCCTACATACGCCATTAATTCTTTTACATTCCAACGTTGGTCATTCGCCCAATTCGCAAAGCCCCTGCGTAGGGAGTGGCTGCTGTATTCGCTGCTGTTTTCGATACCCGAGTGTTCACATAGCGCTCGAATAATCCCAATAATACTGGTGGGGTGTAAGGCGTCTTCTCCGATATGACCCCAGCGATTGATCTTACGAAACACCGGCCCTTCTGTAATGTGTGCAATATGTATCCAAGCTTGATACGCCTCAACCGGGCAGAGTTCCTTTAAGGCGGGCGCTCGATACTCTACACCTCGTCCACTGCGATCACCCTTTGTACTTGCAAGAAAGAACGTCATGCCCTCACCAGGAAACACATCAATGTGTTCAGCCAATAGGTTCGCCAGTTCATCACTACGAAAAGCACGCCAAAACCCAATCAATAAGATGGCTTTATCTCGGACGAGTCGTCGTTGCTCTGGGTTATTCACACTCAGCATTTGAGCGTCAATGTACTCAACAATGGCGGCTATTTCTTTGATCCCCAACGGCTTCGCCCGTTTTTCTCGCTTAGGATGCAGCTGAGAAATACCTTTAAGCACTTTCTTGACATGAGGAGCCTTCGTGGGGTCAGCAAAGCCTTGTTCTCGGTGCCAGGCTGACAGTGCAGCGAGGCGTTGGCGAAGCGTATTGATGGATAAGTTCTCGGCGTGTTCGGCTAAATATCGAGCAATGCTGTCAGCGGTGGCCGGTAAGAAGCCCCCCCAAGTACTCTCATAATGTTCAATGGCAGAACGATAACTTTTGCGGGTATTGTCGCGGGTAGCGGCATGGATATAGTCGTTAACGGATTTGGACATACTTAATCTTGGTTTTCAGTATCACTTTTGTGAAATCACCACATTAACTGCGGTATGATGCCGCAACTTAACAATATCACTCCACAGGCTGTCACCATTTTATGAAAATTACAGTAACAGAACAAAAAACCAAGAAAAAAGGCCAAAAAGCACAAAATAAAGTCAATGATCTGTGGAAACAGTTGCAATTTAAACAACGTCTTGTGGAGAAAAAACGAGCCGATATCGATGCCGCCATGGCCGTTTACCACGAAAAAATTATGCCCCTTGAACGAGATGTCTTGAATCCGTCAATCGCCAAACTGGCGGAGAAGTTGATTGTCTTCTTCAGCCGAAAAAGCCTCTCCAACTGGCACCGTGATGAGATGTACGAATGGCTGCAATCAATGATGCATCTGATTGGCCAAACGGATTCTGAACTGGCCCGAGAGTTGGCTATGAAGTTCAATGATGTTGTCGAGACATTAACCGGCCAGACTCCAGAAGAAAGAGCAGCCGCAATGGAAGAAGCTGAATTACGAGCCCAGCAAGAAGAGCAAGAAGCTCAGGCATCTGTATTCGAAGACGACGAGGACGAGGACGACTTCGAAGCTACCATAGAAGCGATTGTCCAAGCTATGCGTGAGAAAATGAAAAAGATGGGCAGCGCCACCGAGGATATGTTTGGCGATGAAGGCATTGAAGAAGCACTGGCGGAGTTTGAAGCCGAGCTGCGTCAAGATTTTAAGAACAAGGCAAAAGAAGACAGCGAGAACAAGGGCAATGGTTTTGATGGTTTCTATGACGACGATAGTGCTGCTGATTTCGAATCGCCTTTTGATCACAAAAAATCCAAGCCTACCAGCGTAGTAAATCAAAAGTGGCTACGTTCACTGTTTCGACGTACCGCCGCCGCCCTGCACCCAGACAAAGAACAAGATGAAACTCGAAAGGCCGAAAAAGAAGCCATTATGGCAAAACTCCTTGATGCACGAGACCGCGAAGATGTGGCAGAAATACTCAGTTTGTATGCTGAGCACGTTGAGGATGGCGAACTTGCCTTGTCTGAGGCTGACTCTCAATCCGTCATTGATGCCCTAGAGCAACAAATAAACGATATAGACCATACCCTGCATTTCGAACTTTTTGACTCTCCGATGCAAAAGTTCGTCTACGATCAGCTCCATGCCAATTCAAAATCCGCGAAAACACGTAAATTGAACGCTTGGAAAAAAGATATTCAAAAACAAGAAACCAACACATTAGAGGTACTCTCTGAACTGAAAAACCTCTCAGTGTTAAAAGAGGTTTTACAAGTTCGACGAGACAGCATGATCGACATCATTTATTGAAATTGAGGTCTGCAACAGACAAACCATCAGCAAAAATTTGAAAATAAAAATAGATTTAAATAAGAAATATTAAATTCGCCTTTTTAGAAGTGTCACATGATGCTCTTTAAAACTTCTAAAAAATAATTTTCTGCGTCACCGATGGTGAATTATAAATCAACGAGACCACTTTTAATGAAAGTCATAAAAACTTCATAATTAATGTGAAAGAAAATTTTCTCCATTTTTGTATTCAGGCAGTAAGCCAAGTCCTTTTAGGTTAAGTTCAAAACGACTTGGCGAGGCTAGGCAAATATAAAAAAGCCTAACTGAAAACAATTATCCGAGAAAATCTTATATGAAAATGTTGCTTAAAGCGCAAATAAACTCATTAAAAATGTCAGTTAAAACAAGTGAAAGTGAACATCATGACTCTACAATAAAGTTATTGCCATCACAGAATGCCGCTTGTAAAAAAATAAGCAACTTGATATTAACGATCGTTGCTGGAATGTTGCCGGCCATGTCGGCAAATGCAGTGGATTATTGTGAAGACATAGGTGGATTAAAGAAGTTAGTAAGAGAAAGTTACCGCGATTATTCAAAGAGTGATTTTCAAAAATCTAACAGTGGCGTCAAAGCAGACTTGAAAATTGTGGTGGATGAGTTGGCTCCATTGCAACAGATTCCCAATGAATTATCTGCAACCTTAAAAAATTCCCTATCGGATTTAAAAATGTCAGCATGTCAGGAAAAGGATTTGCTGTATTTTTATCCTACTGCAAAAAATGACGAGGATAGAACCCCCATTGGTATTCTGTGGCGAGTGGGCGAGATTGTTTTACCGGGTGATGAAAGCACACAAAACAATGCCGTTGACCCTCTTATTTACCAAGCACCGCATTTCTTCGAAGCACTACCCGTTGCAGTACGATTGATGCGTGAAACGCCAGCCAAAGCGATGATCATCGCGTTAAACAAACATAACAACTATCCTGACTCAATGAATGCGGCGCGCCCTGATGGCCATGTATTTTTGGATGTGAGCAACACGGTTACGGAAAAATACCCTCAATCAGCGGTGGTGGTATTACACGGTATGGGCAGGGATGATAAAGGCGAGCCCGATGGCTATAAAACCTCCGGAATGATACAGCCGGCGGATGAAAGATGGACTATGAACGCTCGTAAATTATTTAATGTACCGTCTTTTAATGACCTGCTGGCGCAGGGCATGGGAGAAGCGCTAAGAGAAATTCCGGATGCTGATCCGAGGTTATTAACGGAATTGCGCGCACCCAATGGCCATAAATTTGGTATTGCTAATCTCACTAAATTTTTATGGGCAGTGAATACCAATCATGTTAATGGATTTTCGACCGAGCATATTAAACGGATTCAAGCCGTACACTATGAAATGCCTACGACGATGCGAAAAGATGAGATTGGTGGTGAACCAAACTCGTATTTAGAAGGGACGCAAGAAGCCTTAGTGCTGGGTATCAAAAAAGCGATGGAAAACTACAAACAAGAAAGTGCGTTTAACTCCACAGCTGAACCGAAATACTGTAATAGCAAATGTCGACAAGCGTATTTCCGCAGCCAGGGAATAAGCCTATATGCGAAAGAGAAAGCAAATATTCGTCATACAATAGCCGTATTACCTACTCAACAGGATAGCAATAACGAATATGATATCAGCTTTCTCTCTCGGGTGGGCTCACTTAAATTTCCTGATTCGTGGAATGGCGCAGTCACATTTTACAAATTCAATAATAATGATACTGAGTATCTAAATCGCTACACGGATTCCAATTCCAACACCCAAAGCGACAGAATTTACTCAGAGCGAGTAGAATTAGCGGTTCTCAATCCAATACCGAACACACCATCGAAAACGGTGTTTATTGAAGCTGAAGCCTTTGATGAGAAAAAGGGAGATGTGAGAGAATCCGACGATGGCGGTTGGATTGGCCATATCAGTACCGGGAATTGGGTAAAATATAACAACGTTGATTTCGCCGGCGGTGTCGATAGCTTAACGGTTAACATTGCATCGAAAACCAATACCAGCTCTGGCACAATTGAGGTGTATCTGGATAGTTTGGACAATCAGCCTGTTGCCGTTTTAGCGGATACTCCTGTTATGGGGGGGTGGAACGATTTTGGTTTAACGACGATAACATTACCGAAACCCCTATTTGGCCTTCACGATGTTTATTTGAAATTTCGGTATGGGTACAACCTTGAGTCTTTCTCTTTTGCTCCGGTTCAATCGGTGTATATAGAGGCTGAGCATTATAATGAAAGCAAGGGAGACGTGCGAGAAGTCAACTCCAAAGGTTGGTTAGGATATATTGATACCGGTAATTGGGTAAAATATACCGATGTGGCCTTTGGTACTGGCGCAAATACATTCATCGCCGAAATTGCATCAAGAACCGATACCAGTTCGGGAGCCATTTCTGTTCATCTTGACAGTTTGGAGAACGCCCCTGTCGCGGTGTTATCAGACCTGCCCATAGCCGGTGGCTGGAATGATTTTGACTTTGCCTCTCTTCCTTTAAGCAAAATGGTATTCGGTGTTCATGATGTGTTTTTAAGATTTGAATCAGGGTATAACGTGGATTCTATCCAATTTACTTCGGAACCGTTTATTATTGAATAAAAGAGTGTATCAATAATGTAATAGCCCCATATGGAAATGGGGCCAATCACACGGGTAAAAAACGCACAGGCCATTAATGCAAATGCGGCGGTCATGGTATGGCCGACGTAAATTAAAACACGGTGTTGATTATTGCTGCGGATCCTGAACCTCTACAGAGGAAGCGCATTAATTACCTTGCGCCCTTCTTTCTTGGTTTATGGCCACCAAGAAGAAGGACTTTTTTATGTCACCGGCCGTTCAGCCAACCAGTCAGATAGTGTAATTTGAGTTCTTATTGTATTGGGAACGTGTTTTTCGCCGGTGCGATCATAATGCTGCATAAGATCTGCCACATCCACCAACACCGCATCTCGGGCAATTCGCCCAAAACACTTGGCCATCCAAGTCGGTAGTGTTTTTACGCCTAATTGATGATGTTGAGCATAGCGCTCCACCGCCTCTTTCATCGCAATGCCCTCTGGACCATAAATCGAAATTCGTTGATTCCTGCAATTCGGGTCTTGTAGTGATTGACTGACAATTTGAGCGTATTCTGCGGCAGTGACCCAGTGGATTGGCTTTGTGGATGGGCCAATGCGTACCATTTTTTCATCCTGTTGAAATAGCGGTAACGTCTCCATAAACCAACTGGGCAAAAAGGCTAAATAAGGTTGATGACTGGCTTTTAATTTCTCCTCCGCTTCCAGTTTGTATCGATTATCCCAGCGATCATTAAATTCAGGGTAAGCCGATGCGCTGGAAATCATACTGATGCAATCAATCGTTCTATTTCCTAGAGCCGCCAGCACATTTTCGGCTCCCACCACATGCTGAGTGTAATAACTCTTACGGTCATGACCACTGACGTTGATGTGTACCATATCCGTGTTTGCCAACGCCACTTTTAGGCTCTCTACATCCATAATGTCGGCCTGAGCATACGAAAAGCCCTCCCCTAGCTGCGCTTGGGCTTTCTCAGGTGAACGACTGAGAATGCGAACTGAAAAACCATCGTTAAGAAGTTGGTGAGCAACCGGCGCACCCAGCATACCCGTTCCTCCGATAATGGAAACCGTTGTCATATCAATGTCCTCGTGGTGATGAATGGTGTTTTAAAAAATCGTTAAAGCGTGTTGATGGAATGAGGACAGCCTAAGCGGTTCTAATTGGAATGATTAGTGGGCTAAAATGAAATTTATTATCCCAAATATGAAACAATAAAAGAGGCTCAAAGGTGACAAAAAGGTTCGATATCGAAGCCATTATCTTGTTTGGTGAAGTGGTAGAAGCAGGATCATTCGCTCAAGCATCACGCCGACTCCGTCAACCCAGCAGTAACGTTAGCCGCCGTATTGCCAAGCTCGAACACGCTTTGGGGTATCCGCTATTACAGCGCACCACCCGCTCGCTTATCGTAACGGAAGAAGGTAAACAACTATTGCCTATGGCAAGGCAACTCATGGACTTACAGGAACAAGTTGAGCAATGGCAAAACAATCAACAAAGTGAACCTACTGGTATATTGCGCGTTACTGCGCCCAGCAGCTTTGCCCGAGGCCCTTTATCAACGTGGATGATTCAATACAAACGGTGCTATCCAAGCGTTACCATAGAACTCATCCACAGCAATGACTACTTAGATTTTCAAACCCACCAGCTGGATTTTGCGTTTCGACAAGGGCCTTTGCCCAACTCTACCCTCATCGCAAAACGCTTATTTAGCATTCAATACGGTGTATTTGCTTCACCAAAGTGGCTCGCCACACAACCACCCCTGCTCGTACCCAGCGACCTTATCCATGCCCCCGTTATTGCAATGGGCGCACAAGGCAAGCCTTTACCGTGGCGATTTCGGGATCAAGTGATTCAGCCTCAACGTGTTCAAATGCTATTAGAAGAACCTGAACAAAATCTACAGGCGGCCATCACTGGCCTGGGTTATACGTTTGCAAGCCGCTACGACGCCTCACCTTGGGAAAAACAAGGCGCCCTCCAAGAAGTACTCTTAAATCATCGAGCAGAGCCCGCTCATTTTTATTTGGTGTCCAACAGTCATCGTGATCGTTCGTTAAAAGCAAAAACGTTTTTAACACACATTGAAAAATCATTGATGGAATTTGGAGAACCCGACGGACTGGTGTTTTAATCGGACGCCCCGCCTAATTGTCAAATGTCGACTCAAACTTTTGCATTACCCAACCCATATTTTCACGCATAAAAGTGATGTCTTCAGGTTTCGCTTGCTTGGCTGCCTTTTCTATTTTTAGCGCCTCAAATCTCATCTCCTGAATGCTATTTTGCATCTCTTGTAATGTGGTATCGGGCATACCGCTTGATTTCATTGACGCTAGCATACTTTCTTGTTGCTGAATCATGGCATCCATATTCATGGACGCAGGCATTTGCTCTGTCATAACAACATAAATACTGCTCATCATTCGTTGGGTATACCGTAGAAAAGGTTCAATGCCCTCAAAGCCTGCCGATTTTACCACTTTGGTCACCGCATCTGTGGCTCCAGCAGATTCTATTAATGTCAATTGAGCTTTAGTATCGAAGAGGTCTTCATCAACTTTTTCATTTTGCAATGCAGGAAATTGTTGCTCCAAATCTTCTAGTTGCATCATGGTACTTTGAAGTGAAGACAATAAATCTTTTGTAAAAGGTTTATCGGCAGGCCAAGTCAAAGGCGATAAAAATAAACCAACAATGAACATAAATGTTTTCATCGGAATTCCTTTCTGATCATAGAGAGTATTTGTTTTGGGATTTGACTAGCATTTAAGCTGCTGCCAATCATAGCAATAAATAAAAACGTTGATGTGGTATTGCGCGTCATCCGAAATAAGAAAACCTGTTCTCAAGATTACCGTTACGCCATTTTGGTTGATATTAAAACTACCGCACCTATTTTATCTCGCCTATTTTACGCATACATTGAAATCCACTGGATAAGCGATTATGTTCGAAATCAAAATCATAATGGTTCATATCGTCGCTGAAGCTGAAGTAACGTCAATCCACAGGTCATCATTGTATGCAACATCAAAATGTTAAGCGTTACTGTGTGCTAATAAGTTTAATTTTCGCAGGAGAAATGATTTTCAGCCTGCCTTTTCACATTGCCCGTTTTTTTCGCCCCACTTTCTTAACCGTATTTGACCTTTCCAACACCGGCTTGGGAGATGCTTTCGCGATGTATGGGCTTATCGCCATGTTGGTGTACTTTCCCGGTGGCGTGCTGGCGGATAAATTTTCGGCGCGAAAACTGATGACCTGTGCGCTATTAAGCACCGCTGCCGGCGGGATTTATCTGGCGCAAATTCCTAACTTATTGGGTTTATCGTTGTTGTATGGCTACTGGGGAGCAACCTCCATACTGTTATTTTGGGCCGCCATGATCAAAGCCACCCGAGAATGGGGCGGCACCTCAAAACAAGGCAGCGCGTTCGGATTGCTTGATGGTGGGCGTGGCCTTGTAGCGGCGGTGCTGTCTACCTTAGCAGTAATGTTGTTAAGCCATTATTTATCTAACACCATAGACGCCGTTATGGATAACGAACGACGCAACGCACTGCAATATGTGATTTATTTTTACTCGGCTATGACTGCCCTTGCCGGTGTATTTATCTGGTGGGCGGTGCCCGATACAATCCATTCCCTCCCCTCCGCCAATCAAAATGTATTGACAGATCTGACAAACGTCTTGAAGAAGCCCACCATTTGGCTGCAAGCGTTGGTGGTGATTTGTGCCTATTGCGCTTATAAAGGCTTAGACAATTTTGGCTTATACGTCGTAGACGCTTTGGGTATGAACGAAGTAGATTCCGCACAATTCACGTCAAGCATTGCTTTTTTACGCCCCCTCGCTGCCATCTCAGCCGGTTTTCTGGCAAACCGAATATCTGCCAGCCGGGTTATTCTGGGTTGTTTCTCAATCCTTATCGCAACCTTTTGGGCTCTTGCGTTTTGGACTCCAATAAAGAGTAATCTCTGGATTATTTACGCGAACATTATCGTTACTTTTGCCGCCGTATACGCTCTAAGAGGAGTCTATTTTGCGTTACTTGAAGAGTCACAAACTTCTAGAGAGCGAACTGGCGCTGCAGTAGGCATTATTTCATTGGTCGGATTTACGCCAGATCTCTTTTTCACGCCACTGGCAGGGAGAATTCTAGATGCCTCACCAGGCATTGCAGGTCACCAACATTTTTTCTGGCTTATGCTGGCTATCGTTATTATCGGTGTTATGGCCAGTGCGGCCTTGTTGTGGCGTATTAAAAAACAGACACTTCAACTATCGGTAGGCGCTGAAGCGTCATCAGTGCGTGAATTAGGTTAATCCACATTAACACTTATATTGATTTACTGATCAAAGATAAAATTAGAATTATGACCCTTCCGGGGTTTTATTACAGATAAAACTCAAGCTATACTGCATCCTGTTTTTAACGACAAATTCGCTGTAAATTGATTTTTACTGCGAAACGTTAAAATCAATTTTACATTTGAAGGAATTATTAATTTTATTTAAAAAACAAGGATGAAAACATGTGTGACATAAAAGACTTTAGAGCTTTAGTAAAAAAAGACCGCCTAGAGGCCTTTAAAAAATATAAGCTTGACTTCAACAGTATGGATTTCGACATATTTGGAAACGAAGATGTAAAACCCTATGAAGTCAGCATTGACTGGAAATTTTCACAACCTAATATAATAAAAATGTATAAAAGGGAAGGTGAAAAAGCAAAAAATATATATTACCTCCCTTGGAAGCGAAGAGGTGTAACCTCGGTAACACTTGACAATGATTCTCCTGAGTTTTTTGTCACTTCTCATTTTAGCGGCTGTCGTTTTACAATAAATTATCACGACAATGAAGGTAAAAAAGTGACTGTAATGCATGTCGCTGGCGATACCGAAGGCGGCCAAAAGATAGAGGGAACGAAAGAAAGAGATCAGCTTGAAGAAGGTATAGAAGTAGATAATACACTAAAAAAAAGAAGGCTTTCTATCGGGGATCTCAAACAGCTCGGACAGAAAACCAGAGATTATATGGAAGCAAGAGAAATACAATTTAACACCGTATACTATCAAAAAGAAGCTCGGCTTTTTGGCTGTCGAACAGAGGCTGGAAGCTGGGAGTTTGTTGTACAAAATATTAGCAATGACGGAAAGTTGCTAGAGCCATTTATAATGAAGCATACTGATGTTTTTCCCAGCCAGCAATAGCGTTCAAATCTCTGTGTCATTTCTTTCATAAACTGGTTATTACCAGAGGGGATGACACATATCCAAATCAGACCTTCCCTTCGATTTTGAACAGCCTCACAACAGCGATTCTCATTTTTTAGGTACTTATGCCTCTACAAAGTTGATCCGCTTTTTTTAACAAGGTCGGTATTCTATGCTTCCCATGCATCTGCACTATAGCTGAGTTTGCCTGCTGTTGACTAATACCAACCGAGGTAACAAAAAGTGGTTTATTGCTTTGGCCTCGGTATACTTCAGCCTGTAAAGGCGTATCTTTAAAAGCTTTCTTCGCCACACCTACAACCGCTATTTTATTATCCAAAGCCTCGTATAAATGCATACCCAGCCCCCTCTTCTTCTCACGACCCAAGGTGACAAAGCCGTCAACGACGATGACCTCAATATTGTCTGGAATTTCTTCGAGCAAAGCTAAAATACAAGGTAATTCTCGTTTATAAAATGCCCCTGGTTCATAAGGTTGAATGTCGGGTACAGCCTTAATAAAGCATTCTATAGGGTGACTGGAAACCCAAGAATCAAAGAGCACTCCAGCGGCCAATGCGGAATGATCAGAATATTGAACATCTATAGCTAAAATCAACGTGATTAATTCCCTTCTAAAGGCCCTAAGAGTATCTTTGAAGTTGATTTATATCTCATCGGGAACTCCTTATATCTATAATGCGCCGATGTGCAGCTCTAAAGCATAGCGCAGTAATCAAAATGCATCAGTATTTTGCGCTCAGGTTTATTTATTAGCATATTCATTTGCACGGAATTGAAAAATCAACATGGTAATGTTCGTCATGTCTAACCCACGACCTCTTTTTCGAAAACTGAACATGCTTTTTTAAGTACGCGCCATATTTTGTTTTTAATAGATTCGGCTGAAGTTCTGGATCAAAAATGACGCGCCATAAATCATAGCCTTTTTTTTGCGAATTCTTATGGAGAGCAACTACATGAGCGGCCAAAGCCTCGTAGTCGATTTCAAGACCATCATAAAACCCACCCGAATCGAACTCTATATCGTACCCTAGACGGTTGAGTGGATTTGTCGGAAGGTGAACTGACTCCCCTTTCTGATTTATAACAGGCGTCATAAAGTCTACAGATAGACCGTTCATATGAGTTTTATGTGGCTTAAATTTACCACCTTCTTTAAAACCCGTTTCAGCATACTTAAATACTTTGTCAGGTTGCTCTGTTTCCAAATCTTTATATGAAGCGACGACAATATCTCTCACCGCAGAATGAACATAGGTTCTTCCTGCGAGCCTAGCCAGCGTGCTATATCCAATGTAGTTCCCACTACCAGCGGGTAAGCGAACACCATTTTCAAGTCGACCGTTAGAAGTAGTTCCGAAACAGATGCTCTCTTCAGATAATGATTCACCTGAAGCAAAGATCACTAAAATTAAAAATATGGCTCTCATTTTCTCTGTAATGCTAACGAGACTGTAGAAAAACACTAACTATGCCTTCCCTACATCTCTCAAAATTAGTTTATTTTTACGCCTATTAAAGTCCATTATGCCAAATTTGGGTTCTTCTACAGCCTCAACACCGCAACAAAAAGCGAGCGTTAATGAGTCCAGTCCATGTAATTTTTAGGTGATTTGCAACTGCCTTGCTAGTCGTTTTTATTTTCGTGCAGCCATTCATCTATTTCTTCCTTAATACTTTTAAAATTCATTGTATTTGTATATGTTGCAGACATTGGTATCGTTTTATTTCGACAACGAATAGCTAATCTCTCAAGAGAATCGCCACCATCTGTAGTGCCACCTTCTTGGATTATGACTTCTAAGATTTGAGCTATATCTAAAACACCCTTATCCTCATTCCACATAGATTGCACAGAGTAGCTGACCGTTTTATTTTTATGATCAAAATAAAACTCACTCTTTCTTGTGAATGCACGACCTAAAAAAAAGCCCAAAACTGCCAACAAGGGTAACTGTATGTATATACCTGGCCCCCAAGACGATACTGGATGAGTTAGCATATAGTGCCCGCCAGCTATAAAATTCACTAACAATAGGCAAATTAATAAACACAAAAAGAACCAAGATTTATTAGAAAGTGACAAATCTCCATTTTTAATATGTTTAACTCTCATCCGCCTAATACTCCGTACCAAGGCAGACGAATAGGCGTAGTGCTTTAGCTATCCCAGCGACCTGCGGGAGAGATTGCTGAAGCGTATTATGAGTAATATCAATAAGTCGTTGATTTAAATTCAAAATCTTCTCCAGATGTTGTCACTTCAATTTTATCGATTTTCCAACCATGCTCTTGGACGAATCTAACATTTTGTTTCTGGCTCGACCCTTTTTCTGGATAGTTTTCAATGAGAATCTCGAGAACCGGTGAATCTTGGTTCACGCTATTCAGACTTACTCGACTATGCTCCGGTAAAACTGCCTCAGCCTTGAAGAGAGTGAGAAAACGTTCAAGTTGATCTTCATTAACGGCATCGATCTTATCGTTAACGACTGCTTTGGCCCTTGAACTAATGAAGCTCTGATAATCATTCTCAGACATGCTATTCATTGCTTGTATTGAAGCTAGATAATCCTTGTAGATAGTTTCCGGATCAGCTTCTGTTTTACTACAGGACACTAATGAAATTAGAATAAGAAAAATAAGAGAAAATTTTAGTATGATATTCATATTATTTACTCAGTCATGATAGAACGCCCAGTTATCCAGACGCCCCATACAGATCTTCAGTACCAATCAACAACGATAACACGCTTGCTTATTGTTCTTTTACAACTTCGGTCATATAGGTGTTAGGTACTGTACCTTTTGGCTTAAGAATATCAATAAACTGTGCATCGACCCAGAATATGTCTCCTTTATCTCCACCAGGTGATCGATGGAAAAAAAAGTACTTTCCGTCAGGCGAAACACTTCCAAAAGCCTCTGAATATTCGGTATTAATTTCATCTCCAAGATTTATTGAAGGCCCCCAAGAACCATCTTGCTGTCGAAAGCTAATATACAGATCCGCACGACCAAAACCGCTTGCCCTTTGGTCATCCCAAATTAGGTAGGATTCATCTGGTGCAATATAGGGGTGGGCTCTGTATGGTCCCATGTCAATTTCGTCAACCAATGCCCTCGGTTTTTCGCGCTTTCCATCAGTTATTGGCGAAAATCTGATATTGCCTTCTCCGACGGCATCATCAAAATAGTACGTGCCATTTAAAGATGACGTAAGACGCATAATTGGAAGGTTATTGAGTGGAGCACTCCTGTCCATGGCATCCGACCACCCTGACTCTGTCCGTCGCATGTACTTCCTGCCCATATGTAAGATTTGTCCGTCTGCAGAAAGAAACGGTTCTCCCATTTTTTCTCCTATAACAGATTCGGTCCATTGTCCTTCATGCCACTCTACGACAACCAATGTGTTGTATTTATACTCACCACCTCTTCGGCGAAAGTAAAACGACTTCAAATCTGGAGAGATAGCGGCTTCTGCCTCTCTAAATTCGGTGCGAATAATCTCAGGGGCAAATAATTCTGGCGTCAAACCCGGAGGGTTCTGGCCAAGATAAAGCGGCGTACTAGATATTAGTCCATCCTTAGTATTGTTATTGCAGGCACTAAGTAGAATCGAAAAAAGTGAAATGGTTGTTAAAGTTACTCTATTCATTAAGACCTTCTAGGCGCAACGGCCAAAAATGGCATTTAGTGTACCTAACTAGGTTGTAGAAAAACCCAAATCATAGCTTCCCTACATCTCTCAAAACTTGTTTATTTTTGCGCCAAAAAAGTCAAGCACTACTAAAATTCTGGCACCACCTTACAAATTGATCAACAAACAAGCTATTCAATCGGTCAATTTGTCGAAATGACGGCAATTTGGGCCGTTAGGGCTTAAGATTCCCATAATTTACCAGCTTCTCAATATTATACACCAGACAAAAGAGCTGCCACTGGCCATTCACTTTGGTTTTTCCACGCAAGCTAAATTTCTTTTGCATTGGCCTATTTCTATGATGAGCTTGTCCAAGGGCTGGGGCTGTGTGGGTTCTTTATGGGGTTGTACGACCACGGTTGCAAAAGCTTGCTTTGCTTGAGCTTTCTTTCGTTCGGACAGTTTGATGCTGAAATATTTAGGGTTGACGTTATGTTGCTTGCAGAATTCCACTTGGGTTAGCTCAGATTTTTCAAATTCTGACAAAAGGTGGGGCCAGTTGTAACGGCGATATTTGGGCATGGTAGCCTCC
>NZ_JAJQVM010000035.1 GCF_021234875.1 Marinibactrum halimedae
TGCCCTCGTATTAAACACTGTATAAAAGCGACCACAACGCCTAATGAGTAGTGACAGTGAGGAATACAATGATCTAGATAAAGGCGTCTGGTATGACCACAGCCGGTTCTTCCATAGCGAGCACTGCATAAGATTCGTTTACCAGTGACTTCATTAAAACGTGATGCCCCTCGTTTGTAGACATAGCCATGAGACACCCACTGATCATTTTTAAGGCAATGTTGGCATGTATCGGCTTTTGGGAGTGTTTTTAGGGATCGAGTGTAGGATTCTAGTGAGGAGAGTGAGGGAAAGAAGCGCCGCATAAAAAACCACTAAGTTGAAAAGGGGGAGATTCTACAGGGAAATTGAGTTTGTCGAATTAGCGTTGTAGGGAGCGGGTTGGATACGATGTTAATTGGGTAGGAATAGGCTGGATCGTTCGATGGTAGTTTGGGAAATTACATGGTAATTCAACTGATTAATCCGTCAAGTGCGGATTTTTTAATGCCTCTAGAAAAGCTATTAGAATCTACCCATGCTAAGTAAGATGCCTCACCTTTGTCTGTAGCCGCAAAAACTTTATCCGCTAATGTGGTACGTTCAGCGGTCATCTAGAATTCTGGTATTAAGAGAACACAGAGCGTACAATTTATTTTAATCGCTGTTGGTGTATAAACGACTATCTTGGTTATAGTCATCATCCATGTGTTCTCAATATAGAAGATCCAGCCGTGAATATAGATCGTCGAGGTTTTATTAAATCATCTTCCGTGTTGCTGGGAGCAACGGTTGCCGGCGGGCTTTGTGCGTCAACGGAATCTTCTAAAAAGCTCGGGGTCGCGCTGGTGGGATTAGGTTACTACAGTACCGATTTATTGGCTCCGGCACTACAGCATACTCAACAGTGCTATTTATCCGCCATTGTGACGGGTACTAAGGCGAAGGAGTCGCAATGGGCATCTCAGTATGGCATTAAAAATTCTAATATATACAATTATGATAATTTTGACGATATTAAAAATAATGCGGATATCGATATTGTGTATGTGGTATTACCCAATTCCATGCATAAAGAATTTACGATACGGGCAGCCCAAGCAGGTAAGCATGTTATTTGCGAAAAGCCGATGGCATTAAATGCAATAGAATGCGAGGAGATGATTCTAGCGTGTAAAAAAAATAATGTTCGGCTCACCATTGGTTACCGTCTGCATTTTGAGCCATACACGCAGCATATTATGTCACTTGGTAAATCGCTCCCTTTTGGTGATATTAAGTATATTCAAGCCGCAGCCGAATTTCGTACACAGCCTGAAGACTTTCCCAATAGTTGGCGCCTGAAAAAATCAATGGGCGGGGGTTGGATGATGGATATGGGAATTTATGCCATTCAGGCCGCGCGTTATTCTAAACAAATGGAGCCTGTTGCGGTGACCGCGCAAACCGCCAATTCTCGGCCTCAGTATTTTAAAGAAGTGACAGAAACAACCACGGCGCAATTGTATTTCCCGGATGGGTCACTTGCTCAGATAACCGGTACGGCTGCGACCTTCGTTGGTAATTTAACAGTGGCCGCAGCAGATGGGCAGTATTATTTATCCCCGTTTTGGACTTATGAGGGTATTCGGGGAGGGACTTTATCCAAACCTTTTGATTTCCCTCTTGTTCATCAGCAGGTCACACAATTGGATGAAATGGCGATTTCTATTCGGGATAATCTACCGATGCGTGTGGAAGCAGAAGAAGGGCTAAAGGATATGAGAGTGATGGATGCAATTTTTCGCTCCATTGCGCTCGGTGGCAAAAAAGTCATTATTTAAATGCATAGTGAGAAAATTTTCAGAATTTTTCTGTATTGTAATCATTAGGATGAAAACGGTCAGCTTATCGAATTCAACCTCTTCAAGCGTCTCGGCTTGGTGTTTACTGTGCTTAAGGGTGAAATTAAAAAACCGACAGTAATACTGCCGGTTTTTGTTGATGAAATTACACTTCTGAATATTGCTGGCTATTTATACCGGACAATTTGCAGAGGCGGCTTGTTCTTCACTATCAAAACACCGGTCACAAGACTCTGAAAAAACAGGATGACTTGCAGGACAATTATTCGGTGTTGGTGTTGGTGTTGGTGTTGGTGTTGGTGTTGGTGTTGGTGTTGGTGTTGGTGTTGGTGTTGGTGTTGGTGTTGGTGTTGGTGTTGGTGTTGGTGTTGGTGTTGGTGTTGGTGTTGGTGTTGGTGTCGGAGTCGGAGTCGGAGTCGGAGTCGGAGTCGGAGTCGGAGTGCCGCCCAATATTTCGAATAAATCAGGTGAGGCATTGAGCCAGTCGCTACCGCTAATTTCATTAACCCAATTATTTTGAATTAATGTGTTGGCTTCGACTCGTGTATCACCCCAATAACCATCGTTGTAAGGCGGTTGCCATAGCCATTGAGTATCCCAGTCGGCATTGATGTAGGCAACGGCTTTAATCACATCGTCATTTTGGTCAATGTAGTTAAAAAACGGTGCGTACCATTTATTCCAAATACCTAAGCCGCCATTAGGAACAGGAATGGCATTGTTGCCGGCAGGCTCTGTGGATTCGGTGAGTTCTTCAATGTCAAAGCGTTGAGAGGCTGACTCAGCAATAAGCACTGGTTTGTTATTCTGACGTGCAAATTGAACAACGTTGTTAACGCCTTCGTGGTCTCGGGTGCAATCATCTTGTCGGAAATAAGAAACCCCAACCCAATCTACGTAGTTGGCACCCGGCCACCACTCGGTGAAAGGCGCATTGTTGTGAGTCAGTACTTCACCGATCACGGCGCCTTTGCTGGCATCATTGTAGCTAGAGCAGTAGCTGGAACTGTGCCAAACCATAATGATGTTGTCTGCGTTTGCGGCTTCTTTTTTGTCGTACATGCGTCGCCAAGCTCGTTTGAATGGGCCAGGATTATAATCATTCCACTCCCCATCAAACTCATAACCCCAACGTACGTAAACCGGCCGCTCCCAACTTTTTAGAATGCGAATAAATTCGTCAAGGTTATCGTCCAGTTGCCCGCTGTTAATTTGCCCGAGCTGTCCTTTCATCCAGACCCCTATGGTGAGCACGCTATTGGGGTAATCGCCAAATAGTCGTCCCATATTGTTGGGGCCGCCGCCGTTGTCTACATCCGTAATTAAACCGCCTAAATCTCCGATATTGATGTAGCCGGTGACGCCTCCGGGCACGATACCGACGCTGTCTGTGTAATTCTCAATACTGACTAAGTCTTGGCCCACAATCATGAGTTTTTTTCCTGCTGGAGGCAGGTAAGGGCCGCTGACTTGTGCGTAGGATGTGGAGATGCTCAGTCCTAATGCCGCTCCAACAATCAATTTGCTGATGGTGGAGCTGAGTTGTTTTGGTTTTATCATTATTATCACCTTTTATTTTGAATAACAAAAAGACACAAATGTAAGAAGTGTTTTTCTACTTTGTTTTATTAACAATAAAGAAAACATCAATACAACATTTGTGATACCACGGGAGTGATATTCTTTTACTTGGTAGTCCCTGGAGATTATCGCTTTGTAATCGTTTACATTTTTATGCGGCTTTAGGGCTAGTCCGATGTTCGGTATTTAGTGTATTCGTTTATGTAATATTTTTAGGTATGTGATTAATAGGCTGCAGCGGATGAGTTTGAATTTATTAATTCTTATTTTTATTGTTAATTTTAATGTGTTTCGGATTTATTAGGTTTTAGGTAATTTGTCGCTTATCTCGATAATTTGTGCTTCTCACATTAAAACTTTGGTGAAAGAAGTTCAACTGTTTTTATAAGGTGGTTTTTGTATGATAAGCCGACGTGAAAATCGTTACATTAAAAGGCTGTGTTTTAGTGGTGTGGTTCATGAGTGAAAATGAAAGAGGTTTATTAAAAACGCTCTTCAAAAATCAAATGGGTTTATTTTTGCAGTTAAGTTGGAGCCAAATGAGATAGTGGTGATAACTATTGTGTGTGGGAGAAGAAAAGGTTGGCGAGAAGTTTTGAATGACGTTTCTATTTGAGAGTGTTAGATAAGATGATTTTTGTGCCATTGGGCGTCAATTTTGAAACATTTTCTAGAAATAAACCAAAAACTGTTAAAAACAGGATAATAGGGTAAATCCAACAACCTAAAAACCAACGTATCTATTCGTAACATCCATCAGTTTGTTACCGTGTTCTTTTGGGTTTGAGCCCTAGGTAGTTTGGGTTTGAGCCCTAGGTAGTGCATGTAACATAGAGGGTTGATAGTCATGTCTGCGAAGCTGGTAAGTACATGTTGAAAGGTAGCCGTTGGAATTTGTGGTAAAGGTGTACGATTGTTAGTCTGATGAATTAGGCTTATCGATGATTTCGTGCTACCTGACCCTGATATGGTTTAAAAACGACCCCCGAGCTGAAGGCAAGTTAAGAGTGAGTGAGAAACGGGCAAATCAATGCCGGTGGCGCTATTGATAATCAACGGATTAATAGCCCTAGTTTTATTGGGGTGGAGTGGTGGCACCTTACGTGGCAAAATTCGTCTTACGAAAAGAAGAGGTTTGCTTATTTGTGTTACCTCAACACCAAAGCAACCTCCTGATGTATTTTGGAAAAAGGCCAACGCTTTATATGGTAACCATTACAGAATCTGCGCAAGAGTATCTTGCTGAATTACTCTCGAAACAAAACGAAGAAGGCATTGGCATTCGGATGTTTGTCTCTAGCCCCGGAACCCCCCAAGCGGAAACCTGCATTGCTTATTGTCGCCCCGGTGAAGAAAATGAGGCTGATGAGGTGGTCGAGTTTGGGGCATTCAAAGCTTATTTCGAAGGGCGCAGCTTGCCTTACTTGGAAGAGGCGAAAGTCGATTATTCACCAGACCGAATGGGAGGGCAGTTGACGATTCGGGCACCGAACTCAAAAATGCCCAAGGTGACTGAAGACAGCCCTTTAGAAGATAAGGTCAATTACGTTCTTTATAATGATGTGAACCCCGGTTTAGCGGCCCACAATGGCAGTGTTGCCTTGAAAGAAATCACGGAAGACAACTTCGCTGTTCTGCAATTTGGGGGTGGTTGCCAAGGGTGTAGCTCGGCGGATATCACCTTAAGGGAAGGGGTGGAAAAGACCCTGAAAGAGAAAGTGCCGGAGCTGGCGGGGGTGCGTGATATGACGGATCACTCTGATCGATCACAGGCGTATTATTAATTGCGTGTTGTGGAGTTAAGAGCGTTGTAATCCAAAAACCCGGTAATAAACCGGGTTTTTTGTGCTTGCTTTCCAGGTTATAGATGTCTTAACGCTTAAGCCCCTTATTATTGGCCACGGCTACCTACACTTCCCATCACTACTTACACTTCTCACAACTGCCTATGGGTATTATTTTATGGCACACACACATCATCACATCAATTACATTGAAATTCCCACAAAAGACTTAGAGTCGACGAAATCTTTTTTTGCGTTGGTGTTTGGGTGGACATTTCAGGACTTTGGGCCGGATTATTCCAGCTTCTTGGCTTGTGGGGTCGATGGCGGCTTTTTTACTTCAGAGCAGTCGGTTTCGACGGTTACGGGGAGTCCGTTGATTGTCATTTACAGTCAAGATTTGGAGGCCACGTTGCAGTCTGTGGAGAGTGCCGGTGGCAAAGTGGTAAAACCTATCTTTTCCTTTCCCGGTGGACGACGCTTCCATTTTGAGGAGCCCAGTGGTAATGAATATGCGGTGTGGTCTGAATAGGGCTCGTTAATGGTTTAATGGCATCAAGGTAATGAATGGTTTAGTGTTTTTTACTTTGATTGCCTAGTTTGGTGCTGTAGGTCAGTAAGACATCTAGGTAGTCTTTCTCGGCCATTAAGTTGGTATTGAGTTTAGGCATGATGTGTATCTTTTTGCCGTCCCAATGCAGCATTAATGGGTGGTAATGATGTTGCCCTGCTGTGTCGTGATAAACCGAGTAAATGGCGGTTTTTAGTGGTTTGAAAGAGAGTGACGCTGCAATTTTCGCAATGGTCTTTGCATTAATGCTTTTTGCGTTCAGTGGTTTTTCACTGATGAGAAACAGGTAGTTTTTACCCTGCATTTGTGTGTATCGAATGGTGGCACTGGGTCGATGTTTAGGCCGACGACTCTGTCCTTGAGCGCGGTTTTTTTGCAATGAGTTGTCCATAGGAACCTCCTAAAATCTCCATCTGCTGAGCCATATTCATATCGAAATTCACACAACTGTCCAGACTGGGGACAACCTAACGACAGGCGATATGACACAGGCGTCAATGAATAAAAAATATGTTGCAACAGGCGAGTGTTACGCTTTTTAAGTTTGTTTTTCATCATTGTTATTGGATATCACGAGCCCATTTCTATTGATGTTGGGTTTTTATTCCGTGATTGCGTTCGAGACTATCCCTGCGTCCGATGGATTACAACGTGGAAGTCGACGTTTTATTGGCATTTTGAGTAGAGGTTTTGATTTTTTAGACCGGAGTCGTCTAACTGAAGAGGTGTAGATTCCAGATAAAATGAGGAGTGTCACGTTTTGTGACCAAATAGAGCGATATATAAACAAAAACAAAAGGTCTCAATAGAGACCTTTTGTTGATGTCAAAACCTTCTTTGCTAGGGGCTATAGCTAGGGTTTAGGGGCTACGCTCCGTTACCAGCGCCCAGGAAGTACCGTTTTTAGTTTGTCGTGCAATGTGCGCAAGCAGCGCTCTGTGGTGTTCCAATCAATACATTTATCGGTAACCGAAACCCCATAGGTTAAGTCTTCTAGGTTTTCAGGAATTGATTGGTTGCCTGGGCCAATGTTGCTTTCAATCATGAGCCCAATAATGGATTTATTGCCCTCAATGATTTGATTCATGGCGTTTTCAATGACCAATGGTTGCAGCTCGTGATTTTTATTGGAATTGGCGTGGCTGCAGTCGATCATGATGTTGGGGGTGATGCCGGCATCGTTCAATTCACGCTCACATACCGACACACTGACGGAATCATAATTGGGTTTGCCGTTCCCACCACGTAATACAACGTGACCGTAAGGGTTACCCCGAGTATGGATAATCGAAACCTGGCCATCGCCGTTAATGCCCAAAAAGCGATGAGGGTTAGCGGTGGATTGCAACGCATTGATTGCCACCGTCAAGCTGCCGTCGGTGCCATTCTTAAAGCCCACCGCTGAAGACAAGCCACTGGCCATTTCTCGGTGAGTTTGTGATTCGGTGGTGCGAGCGCCAATGGCCGACCAGCTGATTAAATCTTGCATGTACTGGGGTGAGATTGGGTCGAGTGCTTCGGTAGCGGTCGGTAAGCCAAGCTCGGCGACATCCAGCAGCAATTGGCGACCAATATGCAATCCTTCTTGAATTTTGAACGAGTCGTTGAGGTAAGGGTCGTTGATTAGGCCTTTCCAGCCAACCGTTGTCCGTGGCTTTTCGAAATACACGCGCATGATGACAAAAATCGTGTCACTGATTTCTTCAGCCAGTGCTTTTAATCGTTCGGCGTAATCTTTCGCGGCCTGGACGTCGTGAATGGAACAGGGGCCGATGACGACCATCAAACGATGATCTTTCCGGTCGAGAATATTCCGAACGGTGGTCCGGCCTTTGGTGACGGTCTGGGCCGCCTTTTCACTGATGGCAATGTCGTTTTTGAGGGTGTCTGGGGTGATCAGGAGTTCCTGAGACACCACATTTAAGTCATCGATTAAGTCGCTCATGGTCTGTTCCATTGTTTAGGCAGTTTTCAGGCCTTATTGTTAGTTTTTCACAGTTTCTTATCGCCGTGATTCCATTCCGACGTTTGCCGCAGTTGGTCTGTTAGCAATTGGTCTGTTGGCAGCTGGACTGTAGTTGGCAGCTGGAGTGTAATAGTAGCCATTACTGATTGGGTTTCGCAATTTTGTCACGCTTGCGTTGGTAAAAACGCGTCGGTAAAAACGAATCGATAAAAACGATTTGGCAAAACGATGGCATTTCCACCAGTTTTCAGGCCGAGTATGACGATCATTACGATTATCCTGATATGAATTACCAATAACAACAAAGAGCCTTATTGCTTAAATTAATAAACCTTATTTGGAGGCATTTACCCGATCAATCGCCGTTGCAGAGGAACGTACTCAAAATGATCGAGGTTGGGAAAGTATAAGCCTGCAATGACAGTGGTATTTTCCATGGCCTGAAATAGTTGTGTGTAGTTGGCCAATTGCGTGCGATAGGTAGTGGCTTCTCGTTCGATAAAGGTTTCTTGGGTTTCTCCTGGTGTGGGTACGGCGCTTTTGTAATCAATAATCCACCGGACTTTTCGTGCTCTGGGCAGGTTCAATGGCAGGTGTTGCCCTGTGAGGTGTTGGGGTATCGCCGCCACGAAGGTTCGATCAATCACAAAATGCCGTTGTTTAACGTTGTGCCACAGCGCCAGTTCTGTGGCGCTGTTTTGGTGAGAGCGATCCAAAATCCATTGCCCAACAGGGGAATGCAGTGCTCGACGTGCGGGAGAGAGCACATCCATCACCGCATCGGGCAGTTGTAATTCACTTACCCCACGTTGTCGCAGTTGGCTTTCTACCCAATGGCGTTTTTGAGAAATGCGTTCATCACTCCAATGCTCGATGCCGTCTTCGGTAATGTTCTGTAACAGTTGATGCAAAATTGTGCCCGTATGACGGGCCAAGCGATTTAATGAGCCCCGTGGTATTGGCCGGTTCAGCTCTGTTTCAATAGAGGTTGCTTCAATAGAGGTTGCTTCAATGGGGGTTGCTTCAATGATAGTTTCTACCGGGCTTTGGTACGTTGGATGGCCGATATTGCCTTCAAAATCAAAGGCTTTGCCCCGATAGCGCGCCAACAAGGATTCTTCCGGCCAACTCGGTGGGGTGTTGTAAATTACCCGGCGAATCTTATGCCAGGCGGCTAAAGGGTTGGTGGCAGCGGCACTTTGTGCTGCAACGGGTAAAGTGTTGAGGTCAACGTGAGATTCATGATGGAAAGCCGCACCCAGTGTAGGGGAGGGCGAAGCAATCCGCATTTGTCCTTGAAATGTTGGCCAAATACTCGATAGCAAACTTGCTTCAGAGGGTTTTTTGTACTCAATGGCATCGGGGTCTGGGGAGTGTTTGGTTGTGGCTTCTTTTACGTGAGCAATGAGATGCAATGTACGAATCGCACGGGTGCAGCCCACATAGAGTAATCGAGTGGCTTCAAAGCGCTGCTTTTTTTCTTTTTCTTGATGAATAAATTCATACAGGGGTGAGTTGCTTTGCCCTCGTTGGCCCAATGAGGCCAGCAATAGCCAGGTTTCACCAGATTGGGTTAGATAGTGTTGCCACTGGAGCAGATCTTTGGTGTTGGCTCGGCTGCCACGATCCAGCCCTGGTAAAATGACGTGATCAAACTCCAACCCTTTGGATTTATGGATGGTCATAATGTGAAGGTTGGGGTCTGCCTCAAGGGAGGGGCGAGCGTAGAGCTTATCCATGGCCCGCTCAAAACTGGCCCAGTCTGAAATCATTCCGCCTTGATCGTGTTCATCCAATAACTTCCAAAAGGGTTGTAAGTTGTCGATGTCCGACGCTTCCAGAGCGATTCCCCCGCCATTTAATGCCAAAAATGCGCCTTCTACCCAGTGTCGTAAACGTTTTCGTCCTCGCTGTTGCCAGGTGTCGTTGATGACGCTTGCTAAGGCCATCAGGCGTTGTTGCCCTGGAATAGAGAGGTTGAGCGCTTCGGCTGTTGGTTGGAGTGTATTGGTTTCTAAGCCCATCGGTTTTTCTAAGACCATAGGCTTTTCTAAGACCATAGGCTCTTCTAAGCCCATGCGTTCTTTTAAGCCTATGTGTTCTTCAATTATGTACCCTTCGTTCTCGTCTTCATAAACAGACAATGGCGGTGCGTCGAAGAGGTCAAATTGAGCGACTTCTGCTGCCGTTGGAGTCTGAGCTTCTAGAGGCGTGGTGGGGGTTAGGGTTTGTATGCCATCCCCCGTGGTAGAAGCCATCGCATCGGCCTTAGGTAAGGCTTCGTGACAGAGCTGAAGCAGACATTCCAGCACTGTCAGGCGTTTGCGGTCTGTGGTCGATTCGGTGTTATGGTGGGGGTGCTCGTGCAAATACGATGAGAGTGACAATAAATCCTGATTATCCAACCCGCACCACGGTGCACGCAGCAGCGCAAACCAGGCGATGTGATCGGTAGGATCGAGCAGAGCGCGGGTTAATGACAGAGCATCCACAATGGGCATACGCTGATTGAGTGGCTCAATTTCAGTGGCATTGGGTTTGAAACCGGCCCTGTCGAGTGTGCGAAAAATTTCCCGTAAGTGGGAGCGGTTGCGCACCAATATGGCAACGCTCTCGTCGGGTTTTGTTTTGCGCAGAGTAGTGACGGCATTGAGGACGGTGTGTGCTTCAGTTTGTCGAGCCTCATCGGTTTGCTCATCGCTAATGACCACTCCGGTGCAAGTGATGTGTTGCGTTATATCCGGGGTTTTCTGATCAAAGGCATTGGCAGGGCTGTACCGCACCGCCCCTCGGGCAATGTCATCTTGCTTGGGAAAGGCATGGGCAAAGGTGTTATTCACCCAATCGACAATGGCCGATTCACTGCGGAAATTCACGGTGAGATCGAGCGGCGTTAATGCCGTATCGCCCACCCCATGGGCACGCACATCCAAAAATAACCCCACATTGGCACCACGAAAGCCATAACACGACTGCATACCGTCGCCCACGACAAATAAGGTGCGCCCATCATTGGCTTCCCAGCCGTGGGTGAGTCGTTGCAATAATTGCAGTTGGGGCAGGGAGGTATCTTGAAATTCGTCTACCAAAATGTGTTTGATGCGATAGTCCAATTTCAGCAAGAGTTCGCTGATCTCTACTGGAGCGGCGTCCACACCGTGTTCATCTAAGGTGGCCGGGCCGCCTAGGGCATCAAGCGCGGCTTGGTTAACTTCGACAAAGTCAGTGGCGCCCCGCTCACCGAACGCCACTTTCAAATGCCCAACTAACAGCGGCAGTACTTCCATTAGGCTTTCTAAAAACGCCCACTCTTCATCCCGGTAATGGGCGTTTGGTAAGTCACGAAGCGTTTTCAATAGATCAAGCAACTCGGGTTGCTCTGCGGATAATTGCCCGATAAGCGCTTGCATAGCTTGCTTGCGAGTGGTCAGTAGCGCTTTGGTTTCTTTGGTATTGCCAGGAGGAAAGCCGATGTTTTTGTTGAGTTGCTTACGCCATCCACCTTGTTTGGTGGTCAACAACTCGGCGATACCTTGCCAATGAAGGACGTGTTCAGGGTCTGTTGTGGGCAGTGCGGTGATGCCAAGCAATTGAGCGATGGGGTTGTCAGGGTCAATCGATTGCAATTGTTCGGCGGCAAAGTCACCCAGTAAGGCTAAGTCACTGGCAACGGGTTGCAGTGCTCTGGCGCATTGAGACAAATGATCTCGGATAACGTGATTGATACCCGCTTCTAACCATTGGCGCTGGTTTCGGCTTTGGATTAGCAACGTGAGCCATTGATCTCTGGTGGCCAGTAACTGGCACAGCAAACTTTGTAATCGAGAGAGATTGCAATCGAGGTGCATTACCAAACGGCTTAAAGGTGCACAGAAGTCGGATTCGGGCTTATCCAGCCAGGTGAGTGTCGCTTTTACCGCGTCTTCATAGGCGCGTTCCGGGTTGTCGAGGGTATCCAGATCGGTCCCTAAACCGCTTTCCAGAGGGAGCTGTTTTGCCAACGAACGACACAGTCCATCGATGGTTTGAATTCTCAAACGGGCTGGATTGTCTGGGAGATGCCAGCCCAGTTGGGCATCCCGTTCCAGTACGGATTTTGCCAAAGTCCAAGTTTGAGCCGCGTGAGGGTCTTGCGGTTTGGGGCCTTGGGCACTGTGCAAGGCTTTGACAATGCGGTGGCGCATTTCGGCGGCCGCCTTGCGGGTAAAGGTAATGCACAACACCTCTTCGGGTGATTGGCAATACGCCAGCAAGACGAGGGTTCGTTGAGTGAGTAGGCCGGTTTTACCAGAACCTGCTGGGGCCGTGACCGCAAAAGAGTGGTCTGCTTGTAAGGCTTTGCGTCTGGCGGCGTGGTCTGCGGGTGCGTGCGTGGAATGCAGGCTCATGGGTTGGGCTCGTCGTGGTTCATGGCGTTTTTTATGGCTTCTTTCATGGTGCTTTTATGAAGCTGTCGGTGGCGGCTTGAGTACCTTGCCACAGGCGCCAGAGGGCGTCTTTTTCGTACCCACGTAACAGTGGCGTGAACGCGGCAAATTGCTGTTGGCTTTGTGGGTGATAATCGTGATTCACCGCCCAGCCCGACAACACTTCATGGGCGATGTGGGTGAGAGTGAGCTGCCATCGGTGGGTAAGATCATCCCATGAGTCGACCGGCTCTTTGGTTTTGTGTGGGGCAATCAACCCCGGTATGGCTTGTAGAGTGTCGTCTGTCGACGGCGCTGCAATGCCTTTGAATTCCACAGTCTCGGCATTGAGAATACCAAAGGCGATGCCCGTGACGGGCTTGGGGTAGACCAAGGCATAGAGGGGCAGTTGAGGGTCAATGGGGCGCTCCCCTAACCAGTGGCTCAAGCTGGGTTTGCCGGTTTTGTAGTCGATGAGCAAGCCTTCTGCGTTTTGGCCGCTACCGTCACCCTTCACATCGTATCGGTCGATGCGAACACGAATTTCTAAGCCGGCAAAGTGGCCATGATAGGCGGTTTCGATGTCTTCTACATGAAATGCGGGGCGCGCTGCATCCAGCGATAACCACCGTGATAACAGCTGGAATTGTCGATCATGCTCCAGTGTGCGCAATGCAGGTGTTAGGGATCGTGTTTGCCCTGTCAAGGTGTGCATGGCTTTCTGGATGCTGATATGCAGTGTGTCTTCTCGGGCTTGGCTGTCCATGGCGGTGAGGTGTTCTTGGTCTTGTACTTTACGCCAAAAGTGGGCGAGCGCATCGTGAGTGAGTGTGCCACGGTCTGCTGCTGACAAGTAATCACTGGCTTCTCTTGGGTCTGGAATGCCCAGTCGGTAGCGCACAAAGGCCCCAAAGGGGTTTAAACATTGGCTTTTGATCAAACTGGCACCGCCGGGTTGTGTGCCAGGGAGTGTGATGGCCGGTGCCCACTCGCAATCCACCCATTCGAGTCTGGCCTGTTCCCATTGGGCTCGATAGAGCCCGGCGAGGGGCGATTGCAATAGATCTGTTGGGTGGTCGGGTTGCATCAGCGTTGCCGGGTCGACCAGTGGAATATCCCGAATCAGCGGGCTGGGGTGAGATTCCTGATCATCGCGGGTGTTGGGTGAGCTGACAACGACGTTGGGGGCGCAGTGTAAATACCGGTCTGTCAGCGCTTTCGCAAAGGTGAGTTCGCGTTCGGCGGTGGCATTCGGGAGGTTGTGTGCTTGCTGTAAGGCGATCGGTAACAACGGGTTGGTGTTGGGGGGGGCTGGCCAAGTCTGATCACTTAATCCAAACACCCAGCAAAAATCAAATTGCAAGCCCGCCCCTTCCAATGCACCGAGCACTTGAATGGGCGAGTCGGGCGTTTGGGCTTGGAAGGGCGTGCGTTGGGTGAGCCCTTGTAGCCGTTGAAGCGCATCATGGTAGGTCAGCGCCGGTGCGGTTAGCCCCAGTGCGGCAAAGGTATCCAACAATCCGTAAAACTGCTCGACTTGCTGGTATTCGTTGCTGTCGAGGCGCCGATAGCCTGGCCAATTCAACAGCATTAATTGCGAAAGAAAGGTCTCCGTCCAGCTGTTCGTGCTTTGTTGGGTGGGCAGTCGGCGAAGTTGGCTGTCCAGTTGCAGCAAACGCTCGCCGGTGTCTGTGGAATCCAGTGCCTGTCGCAATTGTGCCGGCGTAATAAAATCCCGATTTAGGCTTTTCAGTGCCTCAATGGCGGTCCATCGTGCGTGTTGGTCGGCTGCGCTTCCCCAAAAAGGCGAGGTGAGTAAGCCAATAGCTCGGGGCAATGCAAGGCGTGTGCCCTGCAAACTCAGCAAATCAAAGGCAGCTTGTATGATGGGGGCTTGAGACAGAGGTGTCCCGGCGGAAAAGTTAAACGGTAAGGTATAACGCTCATGTTGTGGCGCGAGATAATGTGGCTCGAAAACTTCTAAGAGGTGTTGTTCAATCTGTTCTCGCACTTGCCCCAGTTGCGTTGCAATGATGCCAATACTGGCGTTGGGGTGGGTGCTTAAGGTGTGTTTGGCCCAGAGTGCAACGGCGGTCATTTCTTCCTCGGGTGAAGAAAACGTCAATCGTGCCCGTGTGGGCTCTGTGTTGGTGCGGCTACCAGGTACACCATGGTGATGAGTCGCCGCCTTCTCGAATAGGGTGTGTATCGCCGGAGGAATATCGTCAAACCCCACAAAAACCAAATCTTGCACCGGACTCAATTGCTCGGATTCGAACGCCCTCATTAAGTGGGGCAGGCGTTGTTCTGGTGTCAGCCACTGGTGCTGTTTGAGTCTGTCTAGAAACGTGTGTGCCCAACCTTGGAAGGGAGTAGTGGGGTAGCCGTCGATATCACGTAACGTCAGATTCCAGAGTAAAAGGTGTTTCAGTGCCCGATCGGCATGTTCGGCTAATTTGTCAGGGCGGGCCATGGGGGCGGAGTCCAGTGCGTCCGTAATGATGTCTTCCCACAACCACTGCCGTTGTTCTGTGCCCAGAGTAATCCACCCTGCCGGAAAGGGTATTGCTATGTTGTCGTTATCGCGGTTTTTTGTGGAGTGGTCATGGTTTGCAGTGTGGTCATGGTTTGCAGTGCGGTCATAGGTTGCAGTGTGCTGTTCGACCCACGTATGCCAGGTTAATTCCAGCCATTCGGATTGTGAAAATACCTGAGGCACCGCAGAGACAGTTTCACCCTTCAGGCGGTGGTGTTCCCCTAATGCTTGTAACAATTTGGCTTTTAAGCGGCTATTAGGGGTCAGGATTGTGTGGCCTGCGTCAAGGTGGGCCAGTAATGGGTGTATATCAAATAGGGGTCTGGTCATCAGTGGGAGTATCGCTTGAATGTGTCTGTAAAAGTAGCGCTATTAATGGGCGAAGGCTTATTGAGAGGCCCCATCATCAAGATCTGATTCACGAAAACCGAACTCATTAAAACCGAGTTCACTACAAGCGCTATCGGTACAGGCCAGCTCATTTTCTTTTGGGGGCGCTGTAGAGAAGGGTAAATCTACCAATGACCAAGTGGCGCAAAACCACGTCCCCAATTGAGCCATAAGCGCTTCAGCCTTGAGCGGAGGGGCAGTAAACAACGCTTGGTAATGGGGGGGCGTGGTAATGGACGATTCAACTCGACGGTCTGAAAGAGAGGTTTGAGCTTTCATGACTCGCTGTTCTTCTACCAAAAACTGTACCCGTCGTGCAATGGCATCGCCGGAATCCACCCAGTGCGTAATGTTTGGCAGAACACGCTTAAGGTCAGCCTCCAGAAGAGGAAAGTGGGTACAGGCCAGCACCATGGTGTCCATCTCAGGGAAGCGCGGGTGCGCACTAAAAGGGGCTAATACGGAGGTGAGTTGAGTCAGAGAGGGCGGATTATTGCGCAGCTTTTCCTCCGCAAGTCCTACTAACGCTTTACTGCCTACGGGGATCACCGTGCAGTCATTGGCAAACTCTTGAATTAACCCATCGGTGTATTGACGGTTGACGGTGCCTTGCGTGGCCAAAAGACCAATCACTTTGCTATCTGACAATCGAGCCGCCGGCTTTACGGCGGGTACGACCCCGACCACGGGTTGTGTTAATAATGATCGCAACGTAGGTAGAGCAATGGTACTAGCGCTGTTGCAGCCCACCACAATGATATCGTAATGAGCTCGCTGGCAGAGATGGCCGACCACTGACTCAATGCGTGCAATTAATTCATCTTCTGATTTTTCACCATAGGGGAAAGCGGCGTTGTCGGCGGCAAACGTGATATGAGCCGAAGGAAGCCGCGTTTTGATGTGTTTGACGATACTCAATCCGCCAACGCCGGAATCGAAAACAAGAATACGAGGCTGAAGATTCATCATTTATGGTTAGTAATGGGGGTGCCCGTGTGATTGAAAAAGCCTGCAAGTAAAGCAGATCAGTGTATGGGGCTGACGTATTTATTGACGAGCCGACGTAGTGTTGTATCAATGCACTGTTGTACCAATGCATGTTGTATCAATGTAGCGTTATACAAATGCATGTTGTATCAATGTAGCGTTATACAAATGACGTAGCACTGTATAAATGTAGCGCTGTATAAATAATGCTATACAAATAGCGTTATACAAATGGAAAGCATTAATCATAGTGCAGGCGTTCGAGTTTGCTATGCACTGTGTTCGCCAATGAGATCATTAATGCTGTCTAAATATTGAGCCGGCTGATTGTCAAACATCATTCTGCCCCCCGAATGATAGGCCTTTAATAGCTCTTTACGGGCGTGAGTTAACTCTTGCATTTCGTACAACGCCTGGCCCAATCGTAAATGCACAAAGGGGTTTCCATTGATGTCTGGGCAGTGCAAACATGAGCGCAGCGCATGAACCGCTTGTTGAAATTTACCGCTTCGGTAATAGGTGTCGCCAATGGCGGTTAATACCCAGCCGGCCTCTATCCAATCGGTTTGTGGTTTGGGTAAGAGCAACCAAGCTTGGTAGAATGCTCGCAGAGCGGCCTCAAAGTCCTCAGTATCGTAGTAACGATACCCTTCGGCGCAGAGTTCTTTTAATTGTGTGTTAACGCTTTCGTCGAGTGCAGGCATAGAAAAGCTTTCAATGTCGTGGGCGTTTCAATGTTGAGGTCATAATAGCAAAAGTGCATAAAATGAAAATACCAGCGTATGTTTCCAGAGCTTAGTTCCGTTAATTTCCTTCCTTTTTTTATCAGTGCTGTCAGCGGCGTCGCCTTGAGTGGTCTTATTGCGGCCATCGTCTTGTTGCGGGTTCGGCAGCACTATCAAAACAACCTATTCAGTGTAGAGCAAAAATTTCAAGAAAAGTTGCAACAGCAGTTTCAACAACAGCAGCTTGACGAACAGGAAGCGCAGTTTTCTGTTCAGACCTTAGACAATACGCTGAAACGTTATGAGCAACAGTTGTCTGAAATTAAACACCAGCTTCAAGAGATGACCCATTTACGAGGTGTAGCAGAACAAAAACTCGCCGCCGTGACGGAAAGGGAGCAGCATTTAATTGTTTATAAAAAGACCAGTGAGACGTTGCAACATCAATTGCACGATACCAAAGAAGCACTGGCTCGAGCCCATGAGCAACAACAGGCTCGCGAGACACATTACCAAGAGCAGTTGCAAACCCTCAGTGATGCCAAGAAACAGCTTACACAAGAATTTGAAAATTTGGCGAATCGAATCTTTGAGCGTAAACAGTCTCAGTTTAATGAGGTCAGTCAAACCGCATTGAATACCACCATTGACCCGCTGAAACAGCAATTGCAGGAGTTTCGCAAACGGGTGGACGATGTGTACGACAAAGAGAACGCCGAGCGTAATCGTTTGGTGGGCCATATTCAGCAATTGCAAAAACAAACAGAAAAAATCGGTAACGATGCCATTAATTTGGCAAACGCGTTAAAAGGCGATAATAAACTCCAAGGGAATTGGGGAGAGGTCATACTCGAACGTTTGCTGGAAGACAGCGGTTTGCAAAAAGGTCGAGAATATCTTGTGCAGCCGTCGCTGAAAGACGAGTCGGGGGCGCGGCGCAGCCCGGATGTAATTGTTCGATTGCCCGAAGGCAAAGATATTGTGATCGATTCGAAAGTATCGCTGGCCGATTATGAGCGTTACTTCAGTGCGGAAGAAGAGCATCTTAAAAAAGCCGCTTTGCAAGCCCACGTTAATTCCATGCGTCAACACGTAAAATCGCTCAGCAAGAAAAGTTATCAGCATCTTGAGGGGCTTCGCTCTTTGGATTTTGTGTTTATTTTTGTTCCCATTGAAGCGGCATTTTTGTTAGCGTTGCAAGCTTCTCCAGAATTATTTAAAGAAGCTTATGACCATCATATTGTGTTGGTGAGCCCGACCACACTCTTGGCCACATTACGTACAGTGGAAAATATCTGGCGTTATGAAAAACAAAACACGAACGCAGAAGAAATCGCCAAAAGTGCAGGGGGACTGTACGATCAATTTGTCTTGGTCTTGGAGTCACTGGATTTACTTGGCGTTGCGCTCGAAAAATCTCAGCAGGCCTTTGAACAAACTCATAAACGATTAAGTTCTGGTAGAGGGAATTTATTGCGCCGTGTGGAGGGCTTACAAAAGCTGGGTGCAAAAACCAAAAAACAATTGCCACAGCGTTATCAGGTGAATGATTCTGCCTCACTGGAAGAATCTGAACACACGGTATTCGTTAATGCGGATGATGTGTAAACCAACGCTGTTTGAGCACATCACGCGCACAATTTTAAGTATTCAATGAGGTCTTTATGATTTGGTTAATCGTAGTCGCCATAATGGTCGTCGCGGTGTTGTCAGCCGTGGCGGCGTACTATTTGTGGCGTGTGCGTCAATTACGGAAATCACAACACAAATCCGTAACAGAGCACACCGCTGCCTATGAAAAAGAACGTCAGAAAAGAATAAACAGTATTCATATTTTGGCTCAAGGTGTGTTGGACGACCAATTGACAATGACGGAAGCGGCTATACGTATTGGTGTGCTTTTGGACTCTCTAGGGGTGGATGAATCGGTGCGTGAGCGCTATCGAGTTTTTTATCAGTTGGCTGAAAAAACAGCACATATTCCCATCCTAGAGAACTGGAAAAAACTGAGTAGTAAAGAGCAGAGGCGTTTTACCAAAGAGCGGGAAGTGCTGGAAGCTCAGTTTCACGATTTCATCCGTCAGGCAGCAAAAAACATTCGCTCGGATTCTTTTTAACGTTTTTAGGGGGGTGTTTAAAAATAAGGGGTATTGGGCGCATAAGTGGCGCATAAAAAATAGTCTATAGCAAGAAAAAACGGCTTTACTGACGATAACGCTCTCTAAAACACATTCGACAATCGAAAAATTGAGTAACTGTGGTTTACTGTTAATCTTTGTAAATATGATAAAAAGTGTTCTCGCAAATCCATTGATTTGGCGAGTAACAGGATTAGTGGTACTTGGAACTTATTGTCAATGCGTTATTGTAAGCAAATTTCGAATGGTGAACGGTTGTTTGTCATGGCGCGGCCAATGAGGCGTTGGTCTTTCGTATTATTTTCTTTAATGTTTTTTTTTCAACAGGTGAATGCTCAGTCGACTGCCGTTTCCGTGCCTTGGCTGGTGGTTCCAACGGAAGAAACCACACGTATTCGCGCATTGGTGTATCAAGAGCATTATCAAGTTGTTCAAAATGCATTAACTCAGCAGTCGTGTGAACACATTACCAATTATCGCTTGGGCAATATGATTTTGGTGGAGGCCATTCTGTTTTGTCAGGCTTTAGTCTTCGGGGGCTTACGTCCAGACATCGAGTTAGTGCCGATACCCAATCAGCCGCGTGCGTTGGAGATATTAAAAAAAGGCGGGTCAGATACGGCGGTATTCACGTTTTGGCGTCATGACGCCCAAGGCAAAATGTTGTTTGTCTCTGAAGCTATGGTTGGGGTTGGAGAATATTTTAAGGGGTTGTATACCGCTCGTTCGAATTCCGACATGCTGACGATTAAGAAACCGTCGGACCTTGAGCGTTTTATTGGCGTGGTTGATGAGTCTTGGCGAGTGGATCTTGAGGTATTTAATTGTTTAAAAGCGTCTCACAGTCATATTTCCAGTTACCCTCAGGCACTACGGTTGGTACATGCCAAACGAGTAGATTACATCCTTCATAATTTTGCTTCAAGCCCAGGCTTCTTGCACAACGCCTTTGATACCGAGCTGATCCCGGTACCAGGGGTTAAAGTGCAAATGCCCAGTTCGTTGCATTATTTTGTCAATCAACAGCGAATTAATGGACGTCGTATCGCCTCTGCCTTATCCCGTGGCCTTCGAATAATGCGAGAGCGAGGCATTATTGATCGCGCCTATGAAGATGTGACGGTTTTTGATCATCGTATTGATGACTGGGAGGCATGGGGGTGCCCCTCTGATGGTGTTTTACCCTCCGCGAATTAATCAGCCTGGTTTCGATTAAGACTACTTTTCTATCGGCTTTTCCCCAATGGTTTTTTCCAGTGGTTTCTTCTACTAACTGCTCTGCTTTCGATAATCCGCTATTTTTTAACGAGGCTCACCCCACATTCGATATGGTCTGTGTAAGGGAACTGGTCGAATAGGGCAAATCGCTCAATGCGGTGGGTTTGGCAAATGGTATTAAGGTTTGCCTTGAGTGTTTCGGGGTTACAAGATACGTATAAAATGCGATCAAATTTTTGGGTGATACTCACAGTGTGATCGTCCAAGCCCGCTCTTGGAGGATCCACAAAGACAGTTGAGAAGCGGTAATCGTTTAAATCAATGCCCTCCAGTCGACGAAATTGCCGTACCCCGTCCATGGCTTGAGAAAATTCTTCGCTGGACATGCGTACAATTTTTACATTATTTACATGGTTGGTTTTTAAATTTTCCAAGGCGGCGGCCACCGATGTTTTTGAAATTTCGGTCGCCAATACGTGTCGAAAGTTGCTCGCCAGTGGCAAGGTAAAATTACCGATACCGCAGTAAAGTTCCAATAAATCACCGGAGAACGCTTTGCTTGCCGAGACGGCCCAATCCAACATATGTTCACACACGTTGGCGTTAGGTTGTGTGAAGGCACCTTCCGGTTGTTGATACTGAAATGAACCGTTGTTTAAGGAAAAGGTTTCCATAACATAATCACGGCCAAGACAGCGCTTTTGTTTACGAGAGCGGCCAATAATATCCAGGTGAGTAACGACGTGATGGTGGGCCGTATTTTGAGCGGTTTCTTTACCCACCTCTTTAACAGTATCTTTAAGAGAGCAACAGAGAGTGTCACGCAGATGAGTTTGGAGTAATTCGGCTTGAGTTTGCCATTGATCATCCAAGGGTTTGTGATAAATCATCGTAATTAACACTTCACCACTGAGCGTGGACAAAAACTCCACTTGGAAGAGCTTTCTCTTTAACACTTCATTGTGGTTAATGGCCTCGAGCAGGTGTGGCATGGTCTCGGTGATAACCTGGCTTGCCACCGGAAAATCGTTGATGATAAACGGACGCTTGTACTCACCGCGTTGGTACATGGCATAGTGTGCGGTATTGTTTTCGTGCCAAATTTTAAATTCTGCCCGTTGTCGATAATGCGTTGTGGGTGAGGAGAAAACTTCCAATTCACACTGATTTGGCAATAGATCCGAGAAAAGCGTTGTGATGCGTTGCTGTTTGGTGCCAAGTTGGGCGTCATACTGTTCGGGGTATACTTGGTGAACGTTCATAGGCTTTTCAGTCATAAAATCAGTGTGGTTGTGGTGGTTAGTTGGAAACGGGTTTGCCAAATCAGTTGTGATTGATTCAGTCCTGATAAAATTCAGTCGTGATTCAATCCGGTCGCGATTAAACCCAGTCAATCAGTATGATTGGCAAAAGGCGGCGCAGTATATACGAATCTCTACATACAAGAACAAATTTTAGGTCAGTAAGGGGGTGGAGTGCAGGAAATTCAATTGCCAAAACAGGGACTTAGAATCAAACAGCTCGTCGAAGCGCTTGTGCGTGTGGACGGTGCCGAGCCTGCTTTAGGCATCCCTAAGCATCAGAAAATGGCGTCAGACCCCTTTGTATTCTTACGAGGTAGCGCCTCGCTTTTGTATTCCGATATTGCCTCTGGCTTGATTACTTTCCCCGATGAGCTTGATTATTTACCCCTTACTACCGTTATGGGCGATTGCCATGTCGCCAATTTTGGCTTTATCACTGAAGAAGGCTCCCATGGGGATCGTGTGATTTTCGCGCCCAATGACTTTGATGATGCTTGCATTGGTCGACCTGTGTGGGATGTGTTTCGATTCTTGGTGAGCATGGTGTTAGCGGCGGGCTATGGCGCGAAGCAGTACGGCAGTCAGCAAAGTGAGAATGAACCTGACAATGATGAAAAAGTAAGCGATGGCTCGATAAATACAGGGATATTGTCTGAAGCACACATCGAGCAGGCTATGAAAGATTTTCTTTGGGCTTACCGAAACGCGTGTTCACAATCGGTGCAAGACTCACGTTTTTATCATACAGCACTTGCGTCTTTCGAGAAGCCCCATTGTTTGGCCAAATTTTGGAAAAAAGCGCGAAAGCGGTGCTTTGGTGAAAAAAATTTTATGACCAAAAGTGCTTTGGCCAAAGCTTGCGACTTGGAAAGGCATCCGCTGCAATTTCGCACTGACCCCGCCAAGTTTCAGCGCCTTAATAAAACTGAGTATTGCCATATCGAATCGGCATTTGCACCGTATGTGGACGACGATATTCTGGATATTGTCGAGAGGCTGAATGCCGGTACTGGGTCGGTCAATATGCCACGTTACTATCTTCTGGTTGGCCCTCGGGGCGCTTCAAGCGCCACATCGGACTTACTGGCGCTAAGTCATCTTATTGAGGTCAAGCAACAGCGTCATGCAGCGCCGCTTTTTCATTTTCAATCCTTGTCGCCAAAAAACCGCTTGAATCCGGCACACTTAACTGTGTATTGCCAAAGCAGAATGCAGCGCTCACCGGATTTGGTCTTAGATGAGGTGGTGTGGCAGGGGGCCCATTGGTTGGTGCGCTCTCGGCATCATGCTCGGGTGGGTATTGACCCTGAAGCGGTCACGGTTGGAGAAAACGCAGTAAATGGGGGTTTTTCTGACTATGCTCAGGCGTGTGGGCATGTTTTGGCACTGGCTCATGGGCGTGGAGATCGTCGCTCTACGCAGCTAGAGCAGAGGGTTGTTTCGGTTTTGCCTGATCACATTGAGGGGTTGGTCAGAGGGGCTTTTGCCTATGCTGAGGTGGTCAAGCAAGACTGCGAACTACTCAAGACACTTTTGCCTTCCCACCGCTCCTTTTCGTCTTCTTTTCAACATGCATAAGGCGGCTTCGACCGTTTCACGAGAGCGTAAGGTCTAGCCTGTTGCGGCGGACAGTGTTCTAATGCGCGCCGTTTCCGATATGTTCATCTCTGTTTAGGCGACGTTTCTGTATGCACTCTCAAGATTTATCCAACACCGACTCTCCTCGTGGCCCTCGCCCATATGCTCGTAATGGGGAGATTACCGCTGATACACCGTGGCCTGAAGGAATGCATAGAGTGGCATTGGGGGTGGAGTACAACGGCACCGCTTTTCGAGGGTTTCAGGTGCAATCTCATGATTCCTTGACGGTGCAGGGGTATTTGCACGAAGCATTAAGTCAGGTAGCCGCCGAGCCGATCACGCTGGTATGCGCAGGCCGCACTGACTCTGGTGTGCACGCCACAGGTCAGGTTGTGCACTTTGACACGCTCGCCTCTCGGCCACCCAAGGCGTGGTTTATGGGGGCGAATACCAAATTGCCAGACGGCATTGCCATTCGTTGGGCTCAAGCAGTGATGCCACAGTTTCATGCACGGTTTTCGGCGCAATCACGTACCTATCGTTACTTAATTCACAACGTACCCACTCGCCCGGCGTTGATGGCCAAGCAGGTGACGTGGGATAAGCGAAAACTCAATATTGACGCCATGCGACAAGCCGCATCGGTGTTGGTTGGCGAGCATGATTTTAGTGCGTTTCGGGCGTCTCAGTGTCAGGCGAAGCACCCCGTACGCCGCATTGACTATTTGCATATTGGTGTTCGAGGCGACTTCATTATCGTGGAGATTCGGGCAAATGCTTTTTTGCACCACATGGTTCGAAATATTGTGGGCGTATTGCTGGCGATTGCGGCTGGAGAGGCAGACGTTGGTTGGGCTGAGCAAGTATTGTCCAGTCGTGATCGTACCCAGGGCGGGGTGACGGCTCACCCCTATGGTCTCTATTTGGTCGATGTCGTCTACGACGAGTGCTTCGGATTACCCAAATGCCGGCCCGGGCCCACTTTGTTATCGGAACCTTTAGGGGCGTTTGACCATAGTGCTTCTATGGATGCTTGTATAGGTGGACAGACAGTTCGATAGTCATCCACTTGGTTTCTCTGATAAACTCAGGTGCTTAGCAGTAGTAAGGATATTTTTGCCGTAAATTTGATCATTTTGATTTGATCCTATTGGCATCGACGGTTTATTGGGTGAAGATTGTTCAGCTCTTGCTTGTTCAACTCTTGCATAATAACCGTTAAGAAAACGCCTTACTTTACGATACGACAACCTGTTTTACCCTCATGACACAACCACCGAATCCAATTGATGCGCCGCTCAACCAAGACACTACGTTTCCCTCGGACCACCTTTATCAACCGAGGGTCAAAGTCTGTGGTATTACGCGATTAGACGATGCCCATGCAGCCGTTCAAGCCGGTGTAGATGCCATTGGATTGGTATTTTATGAAAAAAGCACGCGTTTCGTGGAGATTCAAACGGCTCGGGATATTGCCTTGGCGGTTGGCCCATTTGTTTCGGTGACGGCGTTATTCGTGGATGCGGAACCTGACACCATCGAAACTGTTTTGTCGAATGTGCCGGTGCATCTGATACAGTTTCATGGCCAAGAGACCAATGAATTCTGTCAACGTTTTCAACGGCCTTTTCTTAAAGCCGTGCGTATGAAACCCGGTGTCGATATCGACGCATTATTGCAATCTTATCCTGACGCACAAGGTCTGCTTCTGGATACCTATCGTAAAGGTGTTCCAGGCGGCACTGGAGAGCGTTTCGATTGGGCGCTGTTTCCAGAAAAGGCGCCAAGACCATTGGTATTGGCCGGTGGTCTGACCCCTGAAAATGTAGTAGAGGCAATTGCAATGACGAAGCCTTATGGCGTGGATGTAAGCGGCGGTGTTGAGTCCGCCCCTGGTGTGAAGAGTCATCAGAAGATGATTGAATTTGCCACAGCCTGTGGACGATGGCGACGCTCGATCTAGTTTTGTATTTCTAGTTTTGTACTCCTAGTTTTGTACTCCTAGTTCGGTACCATCGTGTGGCATGATCGCGCGCCCTCAATTCGCTAGTGCCATTGTTTGTTTTCTAAGTCGAGTCCATCATCAAACCAAATCGGCGACTCGACTTATTACTCAGGTAAATTCAAATGACAGAAACCGTAACCCAGCCTAATTTCGCCACCTTTCCCGATGAAAAAGGTCATTTTGGCCCTTATGGAGGGCGCTTTGTTTCCGAGACCCTAATCGAGGCTTTGGATGACTTGGATGCCTTGTATCAACGTGTGAAAAGCGATCCGAATTTCCAGCAAGAGTTTGATAAAGACCTTGCTCACTATGTTGGCCGTCCTTCTCCGCTCTATTTTGCCGAACGCTGGACCCAAGCGGTGGGCGGTGCCCAGTTGTATCTGAAGCGTGAAGATTTAAATCACACGGGCGCTCATAAAGTGAATAACACGATTGGTCAGGCGCTGCTAGCAAAGTACAGCGGTAAAAAACGCGTGATTGCTGAGACCGGCGCGGGCCAACATGGTGTGGCGACAGCAACGGTAGCCGCGAGACTGGGCTTGGAGTGCCATGTGTTTATGGGAGCGGAAGACGTAAAGCGTCAGTCGTTGAATGTGTATCGAATGAAACTGCTCGGCGCCAATGTGATCCCGGTGGAGTCAGGTTCGAAGACTCTAAAAGACGCGATGAATGAAGCCATGAGAGACTGGGTGACGAATGTGGATGATACCTTCTACATCATCGGTACGGTGGCAGGGCCGCATCCATACCCACAGTTAGTCCGAGATTTTCAGTGTGTTATCGGGCGTGAAGCTCGTGCTCAGTGTTTAGAGCAAACCGGAAGGCTGCCCGATGCTTTAGTGGCGTGCGTGGGGGGCGGGTCTAACGCCATTGGTTTGTTCCACCCCTTTTTGGAAGACACTTCAGTGCAAATGTATGGTGTGGAAGCCGGCGGGCATGGGGTAGAAACCGGCCGTCATGCGGCACCACTGACTATCGGGGTACCCGGTGTATTGCATGGCAATCGCACTTACTTGATGGAAGACGATGATGGCCAAATCATCGAAACCCACTCTGTTTCAGCTGGTTTGGATTACCCTGGTGTAGGTCCTGAGCATAGCTGGTTGAAAGATTTGGGCAGAGTGAATTACGTGCCCATCAACGATGATGAAGCTTTGGAAGCCTTCCGAACCATCACCCGTGTAGAGGGCATCATGCCAGCGCTGGAAAGTAGCCATGCCGTGGCTTACGCCGAAAAATTAGCGCGTGAGCTGGATAAAGATCAAATCATTGTGGTGAACATGTCAGGCCGTGGCGACAAAGACATTTTAACCATTGCGGATATCGACGGGATTAAGGTGTAACCACGATGAATCAAACCGTTAACCAGACAGTCAATCGAGAACATAATCGACTTAATCAAACATTAAAGGCCCTGAAAGATGAAGGGCGTAAGGCGTTGGTGACCTACATCGTTAATGGCGACCCGACCCGTGATGCCACTGTGCCTACAATGCATGAAATGGTGGCAGCGGGGGCCAATGTCATTGAACTTGGTGTGCCCTTTTCTGACCCGATGGCAGAAGGCCCAACCATACAACGTGGTCATGAGCGGGCGTTGATGCACCGGGTGAGTTTGCGAGATACCTTAGATGTCGTTAAGGCGTTTCGGCAGACCGATAACACCACGCCCATTGTATTGATGGGGTATGCGAACCCTGTAGAGAGAATGGGCTACGATGCTTTTGCGAAAGCAGCGGTAGAGGCAGGCGTTGATGGTCTACTAACGGTAGATTTACCTCCTGAAGAAGCTGAGCCGTTAGATGATCAGCTTAAGGGGGTGGGTTTAGAGACTATTTTCTTAATCTCGCCTACCACTAAGGCAGAGCGCGCGGAGAAAATCCTCTCTTTAGCCAGCGGGTTTGTTTACTACGTTTCTTTAAAAGGTGTCACTGGGGCAGGTCATTTGAATACGGACGAAGTGGAAGCCAAGATGGCGTCCATTCGAACCATGACTGACTTGCCTATTTGCGTTGGATTTGGCATCAAGGATGGCGCTTCAGCCAAAGCGGTGGCTAAAACGGCCGATGGTGCTGTAGTCGGTAGTGTGCTCGTGGATACAATGGGTGCCATGTCGGGTGAACCAGCGCAGGTTATTGCTGAAGCAGTGGGTGCTTTAGTGGCACCAATTCGGCAAGCCTTGGATGAGCTTTGATTGCGTGATTAATGTGTGAAGATTGGAGTCGATCAAAAGCGTAAGCTTTTGGTCGACATTGAAAGATTTATAAGACTGTCTATAAATTACCCACAGAACAGAATAACCAATGAGATGGGCTAAATGAGCTGGCTAGATAAAATTGTTCCTAAATTAACTCGCTCTGACGCTGAGCGAGGCGCAAGTCGTGTGCCGGAAGGTCTTTGGAAGAAGTGTGTGAAATGCGGTGCGGTTCTTTATCGCCCTGAATTAGAGCGCAATAATGATGTGTGTCCTAAGTGTGATCATCATATGCGTATTGGTGCTCGCCGCCGCTTAGATACTTTTTTAGATGAAGATGGCCGTGAAGAAATTGGTTCAGAGGTAGAGCCAATCGATCGCTTAAAATTCAAAGATGTGAAGAAATACAAAGACCGTTTAAGCGATGCTCAAAAGTCCACAGGCGAGAAAGATGCCTTGGTGGCCATGCGCGGTAGCGTGAATGGTTTACCGGTAGTGGCAGTAGCGTTTGAGTTTGCATTCCATGGTGGTTCTATGGGTTATGTGGTGGGCGAGCGCTTTACCCGTGCCGCACAAGTGTCTTTGGCAGAAAATATCCCGCTGGTCTGTTTTTCTGCCACCGGTGGTGCTCGTATGCAGGAAGCGTTGATCTCTCTGATGCAAATGGCAAAGACCAGTGCCGTTATCGAACGATTAAAACAGCAGGGTACGCCTTATATTTCCATTATGACTGACCCCGTTTATGGTGGTGTATCCGCCTCTTTGGCGTTATTGGGGGATATTAATGCTGCCGAGCCGGGTGCCCGTTCTGGTTTTGCAGGTCCTGCGATTATCGAGCAGACCATTCGTCAAAAGTTGCCCAAAGGCTTCCAGCGCAGTGAGTTTTTGTTGGATCATGGAGCGATAGATATGATCATTCACCGCAATGAAATGCGCGATAAAGTGTCAGGGTTATTGTCTAAATTGACGGGCCGCTCTGCTGCGTAAATGTGTTGTATTCCTTATGTCTGTACGGTAGATGATTTACAGAGAGTAGGGCATTTACAAAGACTCGGGTATTTACAGAGGCAGTAAAAAGCACATCGGGCGCATCAACAAACGTCGGCAGGGTAAACCTGCTGGCGTTTTTCTTATAAAAACAGTGTTAAAACAGATCTATTCTGTTGCTAACCACCTTTCACCTTTAGGTTACCTATTCTGATCCATGGCGACACATTCCCACTCCCCTCGTTTTCAAACCCTTGAACAATGGCTGTCTTGGCAAGAAACCTTACACAAAACGGAAATTGATTTAGGGTTAACCCGTGTTCAGCGTGTAGCGGAACGTCTAGGGTTGACCAATGCCTCTATTATTGCGTCTTATGAGTCTGTTGTAGGCAGTGGTGGGGAGAAGCATAAGCCTCCTGCCATTATTACGGTTGCGGGCACCAATGGTAAGGGTTCTTGTGTGGCAGCCTTACAGGCCATGCTGTTAGATCAGGGGCTGAAAACCGGCGCTTATACTTCCCCGCATTTGGTGAGATACAACGAACGTATTCGCCTTAATGGTGAGGAAGCCAGTGACGAAGACATTTGCGAAGCCTTTGCCGCCATTGATGAAGCCCGTGGCGATACAACCGTTACCTACTTTGAATTTGGGACCCTTGCGGCGTTTTATCTGTTTAAAAAGTATCAGGTGGATGCCTGGCTCATGGAAGTAGGATTGGGGGGGCGATTGGATGCAGTGAACGTGGTGGACCCAACCGTGTCTGTTATCACGTCGATTGATTTGGACCATATGGAATGGCTGGGGGATAATCGTGAAGACATCGGTCGTGAAAAAGCCGGTATTTTCCGGGCCAACACACCGGCAATTTGTGCAGATTTGGACCCTCCTCAATCCATTGCTGAGACAGCTTCACAGGTTGAGGCGCTGCGGTTGCAATGGGGGGAGGCATTTGGTGCTCGCCTAGACACCGACAATAATCAGTGGTGTTGGTGGGCAAACCATTTAAATGAATCATGCACAGAAATCCAGCTACCCATTCCGCATTTACCGCATCAAAGTGTGGCTGCTGCACTGATGGCTTTGTTGTGTCTTGATTGGCTACCTTCACCGGAAAGGCTGGTACACATTGTGGGTAACCTGAGTTTGGCCGGTCGTCAGCAGCATTTAACCATGACGCTGACTGGTAGGCAGGATGCTGAACGCCCAAGTACTGCTCCGGTCTTGTTGGATGTCGCCCATAACCCTGCTGCTGGTCGGGCCTTGGCGGATAAATTGTCGTCATTGCGACATGCCAACCCTGATAGGGAAATATGGGTGTTAGTGGCAATGATGGGTAATAAAGATTTGCCTGGTACATTAGGGCCTTTGTTACCGTGGGTAGATCATTGGATTTGCCCGTCCATCGATACACCTCGTGCTTTGCCGGGGGCGGAGATGGCGGATTGTCTTCTAACGTTGGGAGTGAATTCGTCACGAACAAATGTGGTTGCCACAGTGTCTGAAGGGTTGTCATTGTTTGAAGGTGCGCAGGTTGAACGTAAACAATTAATCGTTATGGGGTCTTTTTATACGGTGGGTGAGGCGATGGAAGACCCTCGTATCCGCTAAGTCTGTTATCGTTGCCTATTCAATCATGTATTCATCAATGAACACCGTTCAATAATCAATACATCTCAGTAATTAATACATCTCAAAAATTAATACACCTAAGAATAAAGGGGAGAGGTAAGATGGGAGAAGTCAGTGGATAGTGGTGCCAAGCAGCGGATTATTGGCGCTGGTGTGCTCATTGCGGTCGGAGTGTTATTTTTACCTGTCTTATTCGACCGGCCTGGGCGTGTAGTGGTGGACACAACAACCCAAATTCCGCCACCCCCTGAATTTAAACCTTACCCACATCAGGCTCCTCAAACCCCCGAAGGGTCGGCGCCACCGCCGGATCCAGAAACGCTGTTTTTACCGGGCAACACAGCGCAAGCGGAGGAACCTTCTGACAGTCAGTTGACTACCGTGAAGGCTGAGCCAGAAGTAACGGCAGAGCCGATTCCAGAGCCCGTGTCACGAGCCGTTTCAGCGAGCCGGGATAAGAAACCAGCATTATCTTCTGTAGGGGAGGCCTCTGTACAGGAGCCCTTTGTAAGGGATTCTTCTGCCGGGGAATTATCTCTTGCTGGAAAGGAGCGAGCGGTTGGTTTGGCGGAATCAGGGTTACCGAAGGCCTGGGTGATTCAAGTGGCCAGTTTTTCTGAAGCGAATCGTGCCAACGCAATGGTGAAGAAGTTACAGGCGGATCGATACAAAGCCTATAGTCGTGTCTATTCCACTAATAAAGGCAGTTTGCATCGAGTCTTTGTCGGGCCAAATATTGATAAGCGATCTGCTGAGAAAGTGAAACAAAAGTTGGATAAACAGTTGAGTATTGATGCATTGGTGATGCGTTACCAACCTTAGCCTGCTTGGTTTACCCATCATCATTCCATTCACGATGGCTGATGGGTATAAACGGCATTGAATGGCGTAAAAATGATCAATTTGTCCTCGCTTTTCCTTCATTGACGCAATAATGTTTGCAATTGGCTCTAGTCGGTCGACGTTGAGCTTTGCTAGAATCCGCCGCGCGCTGTGTTGCTCGAACCGTATGGCGCCAATGGCTTGTTCTAATACATTACATGAGGAACACATTCCGGCATGAATTGGGCGGATTGGACCATATTGACCATTTTATTGGTGTCTAGCTTAATCAGTCTTAAGCGAGGCTTTATCAAAGAAGCGCTGTCACTGGCGTGTTGGGTTGCCGCTTTTGTCATCGCCATGTTATTCCGAGAACCGCTCTCTTACCTCCTCACTGATTCTATTTCCACTCCCTCCCTTCGTGATATCGCCGCCTTTGCCATTCTGTTTATTGCCACCTTATTGGTGGGAGGGTTAGTGAATTTTTTATTGGGGGAGTTGGTTAAGTTTACCGGCCTCTCCGGCACCGATCGATTGTTGGGCATGTTATTTGGTGCCCTGCGCGGCTTTATTTTAATCATGGCGATTTTGTTGTTGATTCCTGCCGTGGTACCCATTGATCGAGATCCATGGTGGCAACAGTCGGTATTGATACCCAAGTTTTTACAGTTTGAATCTCTATCCCGTGAAGTGGCTCAGTCGGTTATGGATTTTATCCGTGGCTTATTTTCTTCCATTGAATCGGTGACAGACGCTCAACAGCGTTAATGTATTGAGAAAACGCAGTTATTTTTCAGGTGAGGTAAATCCATCCATAAGATCTCACCTAGACTCTCCACAAGGGAGTTACATCAAAATAGAGTCACAGGTTCGTTGTTAAGGCTGAAATCCAGTCAAAGAGTACAGTAACTTGGTATTAAGAAGCTGGCATTAAGAAACTGGCATGAAGAAGTTTGAGAATTAGGGTGTATAGGGCGATTTATCCAGTCGTCCAAGCTCGTTGCGTCAATTATTTTGAGGTTAAAGCGCTATGTGTGGAATTGTAGGGATCGTAGGTAAGTCAGATGTCAATTTGCAGCTCTACGATGCATTAACCATGTTGCAACACCGTGGTCAGGATGCGGCTGGTATCATGACTTGTCACCAGGGGCGAATTGCACAACAAAAAGCCAATGGTCTAGTGCGCGATGTGTTTCGTTCACGTCATATGCAGCGTTTAGTGGGCAACATGGGTATTGGCCATGTTCGCTATCCTACCGCAGGCAGTTCTGGCCCCGCCTTGGCGCAGCCCTTTTATGTCAATTCACCTTACGGTATTGGTCTGGCGCACAATGGTAATTTAACCAATACCCATGAAATCAGTGAGCATCTTTATCGAACGGATTTACGCCATGTGAATACCGATTCCGATTCCGAAATTTTGTTGAATGTGTTTGCTCATGAATTGCAACTGCTGAAAAAATTAATACCCACGGCTGCGGATGTTTTTCAGGCCGTCAGAGAAGTACATCGCCGTGTGCGTGGCGGTTATGCGGCAGTAGCGTTGGTGGCCGATTATGGCATCGTGGCCTTTCGTGATCCCTATGGCATTCGCCCACTGGTGTATGGTGCGAAAGAAACCCATGAAGGTCGTCAGTACATGGTGGCCTCAGAAAGTGTGGCGCTGGACGTTTTAGGATACACCCTGATTCGGGATGTGGCGCCGGGCGAGGCGCTGTTTATTACGTCCGATGGCCAGCTCCACAGTATGCAGTGTGCGGATAACCCTCAGTTGCGTCCCTGTATTTTCGAGCATGTGTATTTTGCGCGACCCGATTCCATTATGGATGGCGTTTCTGTGTACAAAGCGCGTTTGCGCCAGGGTGAAAAGTTGGCGGCAAAAATCATGCGAGAGCGTCCCGATCACGATATTCATGTGGTGATTCCAATCCCTGATTCCAGCCGTGTCGCGGGGCAAACCGTTGCTCAAAACCTAGGAGTGAAATTTCGAGAAGGCCTGGTAAAAAACCGCTACATTGGCCGTACTTTCATCATGCCTGGCCAGCAACAGCGTAAGAAATCGGTGCGTCAGAAATTAAACCCGATTCAGTTAGAATTCAAAGGCAAGAACGTGTTACTGGTGGATGATTCCATTGTGCGAGGCACCACTTGTCAGCAAATTATCCAAATGGCGCGAGATGCCGGTGCTGCAAAAGTGTACTTTGCGTCGGCTTCACCGGTGGTGAAATACCCCAATGTGTATGGCATCGATATGCCCAGTGCGTGTGAGCTGATTGGCCATGGCCGCTCGGTGGATGATATCAGTGAAGAAATTGGCGCTGATTGGCTCATTTATCAAGATTTGGAAGACTTGTTAGACGCCTCTCGTGAAGGCAACCCTACCGTGAAGGATTTCGATTGCTCTGTTTTTGATGGTCAATACATCACGGGGGATGTGGACAAGCAATATTTGGATGCATTGGATGCGGCCCGTAATGATAAAGTGAAAGCTTCCAGCGTCGTCGACCCGGATGAAAATGCGCTGATTGGCATTCATAACGAAAACGATGTGGCGAATTTAGCCTAACAAAGCGTGTGGTGGAATGGTGATGACCGATTTTGATGATGAGTTAATCGCTCAATGGGGTATTGATACGCTGGCAGTGCGAGCTGGGCAGGTGCGCACCCACGAAGGCGAGCACAGTGAGCCGATTTTTACCACTTCCAGCTACGTTTTCGACTCAGCCGCCGCTGCTGCAGCCCGTTTTAATGGTGATGAACCAGGGAATGTTTATTCTCGCTACACCAATCCAACCGTAGAGGTGTTTCAACAACGCATTGCGGCGCTGGAGGGGGGAGACGCAGCAGTGGCCACGGCGTCGGGTATGGCGGCCATTTTATCGACCTGCATGGCGCTACTCAAAGCGGGAGATCATATTCTCTGTTCACGCAGCGTGTTTGGCACCACTTCGGTACTGTTTACGAAGTTTATGGCGAAATTTGGTGTAACGACGACCTTTGTACAGCCGTTGGATTACGCCGCTTGGGCCTCCGCTATCACACCTGAAACCAAATTGTTTTTTGTGGAAACCCCCTCTAACCCCTTATGCGATGTAGTGGACATTCAGCGCCTGTCTGTATTGGCGAAAACCCATGACTGCAAGCTGGTGGTAGACAACTGTTTTTGTACGCCAGCACTGCAAAAACCATTGGGGTTGGGAGCCGATATTGTGATTCATTCTGCCACCAAGTATTTGGATGGGCAGGGGCGATGTGTGGGCGGCTGTGTTGTTGGCTCTAAAGAGGATATGGCCGAGATTCTTGGTTTTGTGCGTACCTGCGGCCCAACCATGAGTGCGTTTAATGCATGGGTGTTCTTGAAAGGCTTAGAAACCCTGCGTTTGCGTATGGATGCGCATTGTGCCAATGCTCAGGCGTTAGCAGAATGGCTTTCAGACCAGCCTCAGGTGGAGTGGGTGTTCTATGCTGGTTTGCCTGAACACCCGGGTCACGATTTGGCCGCCAAACAACAGCGTGGTTTTGGTGGTGTTTTGTCGTTTAGGGTTAACGGTGGCCGTGAGGAAGCGTGGAAGGTAATTGATGCCACACGAGTGATGTCACTTACTGCTAATTTGGGCGATGCGAAAACCACCATTGTTCATCCCGCCACAACCACTCATGGTCGTTTATCCCCGGGGGAGAAAACCGCAGCCGGTATTACCGAAAATCTGATTCGTATTGCGGTGGGGCTGGAGGATAAGCAAGACCTAATGGATGACTTAGCACGAGGTTTATTGGCCCTATAGAGTCTGACTGGTAGGGTTTGATTGGAAGAGTCTGACTGGAAGAGTCTGACTGGAAGAGCCTTACCGGATTATCAATATCATCAGTATGATCAATGTTAATCGTGTTAGAGCACGAATGGACCGAATTGGACTCATAGATTAATTCGATCTATAGATTTATAAGGTTACTGGTGTAGTTCGATACCGTGAGGCTGCGAGGAAACAATCCTCATCGCACCGAGCAGTTTCAGCGCTAAATAAGAACGAATTACGTAAGAATGCGTTGCGTAAGAACGAAGAGTCCGATTTATGGAAAAAACCGTTGAGCGGTTAGTGGCGGAAATCAGCCGCGTCGTATTGGGTAAAGATACTCAAATTCGTTTGGCTTTGGCCTGCTTGTTCAGTCGTGGTCATTTACTCATTGAAGATCAACCCGGTATGGGTAAAACCACGTTGGCCCAATCGTTGGCAAAAGTGCTGGGGTTGGAGTACAACCGGGTGCAATTTACCAGTGATTTATTGCCGGCAGACATCATTGGTGTCTCCATCTTTGATCGAGACACCAATGGCTTTCGCTTTCATCAAGGGCCGGTATTTTCGCAATTGCTCTTGGCCGATGAAATTAATCGCACTACACCGAAAACACAAAGTGCGTTATTGGAAGCCATGGAAGAGCGTCAAGTTTCCGCAGAAGGGGTCACCCATACGCTGCCTAAACCTTTCTTTGTGATTGCCACTCAAAACCCCTCTACCCAAGACGGTACTTTTGCGTTACCGGAATCTCAGTTAGATCGCTTTTTAATGCGGATCAGTTTGGGGTATCCCGATAATCGTGCGGAGCGAGCCTTACTAGAAGGGCGTGACCCTCGTGAGCGAATCGACCAATTGCAAACGTTGATCACTCCCGATGACTTCGATGACATTATTGAGCAGGCCGAGCAAGTGCAAGCTTCATCCACTTTACTGGATTACTTGCAGAGGCTGATTGCTTACACTCGTAATGCCCCTGAATTTTCCTATGGCTTATCCACACGGGGGGCGTTGTCGTTAATGCGGTGTGCCAAAACTTGGGCGTTAATGCACGGGCGTCATCATGTGATTCCTGAAGACTTACAAGAATTGTTACCCTCGGTGGTGGCCCATCGTGTTCGTGATGCAGCGGACTATTCCGGTCAAAGTGGGTACGGTTTGGTTGAGCGGGTATTGGAGCAAGTGGATGTGGTGGGCTAGTGTCTCTTGTTCGATCTGTATTGACCAAATTGAATGGGCCATTACGATGGTTATCTGGCCCTAAGCGTTATTTCTTACGTCAGTTTGAGCGCATGTTACAGCGCAATATTCCCACCGATCATCGCATTACCCTCAACCGTAAAAAACTGTTTATTTTTCCTACTGCCGCCGGGTTTGGGTATATCGCCACTATTGGTTTGGTATGGCTAGTGGGCACCAATTACGAAAACAATTTAGCCTTGGCCATGGCCTATCTCATGATGTCGCTGTTTGTGGTTGTGATTCACCACACGCACTTTAATTTGAGTGGCTTGAGTATTGCGTTTGTGCAAGCCAAACCCACATTCGAAGGGGAAGACGCAGAAGTATGGCTGGTGGCAGAGCCTGGGCGTCGTGTGCGAGAAAATATGGTATTGCGCTGGCCGCAAGGGTCAGAAACGCTAGTCAGCTTGGAACCTGGTGAGCAGGCCCGTTTTGCGGTGTATGTGAAAGCCCATGAACGTGGGTGGTTTTACCCTGGCCGAATAACGGTGAAAAGTGTCTACCCGTTGGGCATTTTTCGATGTTGGACGCATTTGGATTTGGGGGTTCAGATACTGACGTACCCTAAACCAATTAATGCCGGCCCCATTCCCCCTGCGGTTGGCAATAATGATGAGGGTAAGTTACATAGCTTACATGGCGGAGAAGATTTTGCCGGGTTAAAAACCTATCAATTGGGCGATTCTCTAAGACATGTGGCCTGGAAGCAATATGCTCGTGGGCAAGGGTTACACACCAAAAATTTCAGTGCATTTCTCGACAGCCGGCACTGGTTGGATTGGGATTTGTTGGCGGGTTTGGACACCGAAGCTCGTTTATCCCGGTTAACGTATTGGGCATTGGAGCTTGAGAAAACGGCGTCTGATTATGGCTTGCGCTTACCGGGCGTGGAGATCATCCCTTCTCGCGGTAAACATCATCAAGACGCTGTGTTAAAAGCGCTGGCGTTGTTCGGCAAGTCGGATGAACCGGCGTCATTGACGGTGAAAGGTGAGAAAAGGTGAGAGGTAAGAAAAAATGAGCCTTTCCGAACAAATCCCTCGTAACTGCTTTGCGTGGATGTTACTGGCGTTGGTGGCGATTATTTTGCCCCATGCTACCCACTTACCGGTTTGGGAGCTGGTGGCCTTGACGGTCGCTTTGATATGGCGTGTACAGCTTTACCGAGGTGTATGGCGGTACCCGGGTTTATGGGCAAAAGTGCTGCTGGCGGTACTGTCTATTGCGGGGCTGCGTCTGGCGTATGGGCGATTTCTGGGCCTGGAGCCGATGGTGGCCTTACTGATCATTTCGGTGATTCTTAAGCTATTGGAGATGAATAAACGCCGAGATGCCTTTATGGTGATTTACCTCGGTTTTTTTGTCACCGCCACCCAATTTCTTTTTCATCAAAATATTTTTGCCGCGTTTTACGGGTTCTTCTGTGTGCTGTTATTGATGACCACCTTGATGGCGTTGAGTCGCGGCCCAGGTGTTGATGATTTGCGCAGTGGCATTCCGGTAGCGTTTAAGTTGATGATGCAAAGCTTACCGGTAATGCTGGTGTTGTTTTTATTGTTCCCACGACTGGGTAACCTCTGGGCAGTGCCCATGCCACAACACACTGCGAAAACGGGCGTCAGTGACACCATGTCTCCTGGGGATTTCTCTTCTCTTAGTCGGGGGGGCGGTCGAGCGTTTACCGCTACGTTTGAGGGTGAGGTTCCCTCAGCTCGCGATTTGTATTGGCGCGGCATGGTGATGGACGAATTTGACGGTCGCACTTGGTCGTCTCGTAAATGGGGGTTTTACCCAGATGGCGGTATGGTGGAATGGAACAAAGCTTCCAAGAATGCCACATCACCGACCGCTAACCAGTGGCGAGTGAATGCCGAGCCAATAGGCCGTTCGGTGTCTTATAGCATCATCATGGACCCGACCCATCGTTCATGGTTATTTGCGTTGCACTTGGCCGAGAGCACTCATGAGGATTTGGGTGTGTCTCGAAACTTTACCCTACGTAGCCTTTCCCCAGTCGCGCAGCGATTTCAATTTGATGTCGTATCCTATTTAGATCACAAAGTGGAGTCTGAGCCTCTTCCTCAATGGCGCTATAAACAGGAAACCGCTCTACCGGATGGCTACAACCCTCGCACTCGGGCATTGGCCCAACAATGGCGCGAAGAGGAAAACTCCAGTGAGGCGGTGGTGGACCGCTTTTTAGCGTGGGTAGGATCAGAATTTACTTACACCCTTGAGCCACCGTTACTGGGCCGCAACAGTGTGGATGAGTTTTTGTGGCAAACCCAGCGAGGGTTTTGTGAGCACTTTGCCAGCAGTTTTGTGGTGTTCATGCGCGCGGCAGGCATTCCAGCGCGGGTGGTCTCTGGGTATCAAGGGGGAGAGTTGGTTGAGGGGTTCATTACGGTTTCGCAAGCGGATGCACACGCTTGGGCAGAAGTGTGGTTTGAAGGGCGAGGCTGGGTAAGGGTAGACCCAACCGCCGCAGTGTCGCCTTTACGTATCGAAAGTGGTATCAACAGTGTATTTGAACGCAGTGTGACAAACCCGCTCTCGATGGAAGCCTATCGCCATATTTCCTCCTTAAACTGGATGCGCCTGCAGATGGAGAAGCTGAACTACAACTGGCAGCGTTGGGTGCTTAATTATGATCGAGAGCAGCAGTACGGCATGCTTTCCCGCTGGTTAGGCATCGTTGAAGCGTGGAAAATCGGCGTTCTTATGTTGGCGAGTGTGGCCGGGATTGTTGGCATCATTGCGTTGTGGATGTGGTGGCATGGGCGTCCAGAGCCGCTTTCTCCCGGTTTTCAGGCTTTTCAACGTTTTGCCGTTAAACTCAAAAAAGTGGGTATAGTTCGTGAGCCGGGTGAAGGAATTCGAGATTTTTCTCGTCGTGCCCAAGACTTATTGCCGGATCAGGCACCGGAGATTCAACGTATCGAACGCCTACTGCAATCAGTACTGTACGCAGAGCAATCGGAGTGCTTGGGGCCTTTGCGTGAAGAGGTTGCTCGATTCAAAGTGCGTTCAATATCTGCACCGATAACCTCTCGATAATGAGCGTACACTCATATAGAAATCCCGCCGAAGCGTGTATTCTACGTGTTTGCCCGTCTACGGAGTAACCTGTTTGTTTGTTGGTACACGCATTGATTCCGGTGCAACACGGCCGGAATCTCTTCTGCTTTTCTTTTTGTCTGCCCTTGGTTTCGGTGCGTTTGCGACCGGCGTGCACATCATTATGGTGCCATGGTTGGCGCTTGAGCATCTGCAATTAGGTGCCTCTACCTTTGGGTTGATTCAAGCACTCCTTTTGTTTCCTAATCTGGCTTTTCTCTTACTGGGCGGTGTGGTTGCCGATCGCCGGAATGCCGCCAAATGGTTGATGGCCAGCAGCGCCGGGCTGGCTTTATTGCACAGCGTTGTGTTGTGTTTGACGTTGTTACACCTGCTGAGCTCATGGAGTTTGATGGGGTATGCGCTATTGGTCGGTGGACTGGTTGCGATGGCGCAACCTCTGCGAGAATCCATGGTGCCTACTTTTGCCGTCAGTTCCGTGCAGAGGGCCATTTTGCAGGTCAGTTTTGTGCAGTATTGCGCTCAGAGTGTTGGTGTTTTGTTGGCGGGTGTGAGCACAACAGCGGGGTTGGTTTGGATCCTTGGGGTGCAAATAATGGCATTGAGCATTTCGGGGTGGTGTTATTCTCGTTTATCCCACCGAACCATCCCCACTAGGGCGAATGAGGCCTCTGTGGCAGAAGCTATTCGGCATGGTGTGCGAGAAGTGTGGGGCCATTCCACTCTGCGCCAGTTGGTTTTGCTGGTGGGGTTTAATGGTTTTGTGAACCTGGGTGCTTACGTGGTGCTCATTCCTTTGTTGATTACTCAAGTGTATGGGTTGAGTGCGGCGTATTACGGGTGGGTTCAATTAGCGTTTGTGGTTGGTAATATCATGATGAGTGGCTTGATGTTGTCGGTTCGCATACGTTGGCCTTCTGGGCGCATTGTTTTAATTTGCCTTGCAGTCAGTGGGGGGATTTTGGGGTGTTTGGGGTTGAAATTGCCTCAGTGGACGCTGGTGCCCTTGGTGTTTTCTTGGGGGTGTGCGGTGGCGGTATCATCGTCGATGGGACGGGTTTTATTGCAATCCCAGGTAGAGAAAGCGGTGCGAGGGCGCGTCGTGTCTTTATATCAACTGGCTTTATTTGGTACGGCCCCTTTAGGCGCTGTGAGCGCAGGTTTTCTTGCGGAGATATTGTCAATCAATACGATTTTGCTTGGTGCCGGTGTGATGACGATGGCATTGTTTGTAATATTTGGTCTGCGTTCTGCATTGTGGTCCTGTGTGGATTGACCTTCTGCAAAAATGTTCGATGCCAGTGGGTTGTGCAGGGTAAACATTAGACACTGGCATTGAACCGTTAGCCGTGCTCGAGCATATTACGACATCAACTTTTTATTAACTCTTCGATATTCACTCCGACGCAAGTACGGTCAGACCCTTCTTCAGGGGGCTCTACACGCATGACAATACAACGAGCTTTAATCATCGGGCTATGACCATGGGAAGATTGCACTGTCACAATCAATTCCGTGCCGAGGCTAATCGGTTGTGTCAGTTCGATCAGCATGCCTTTACCACTCAAATCTTTGCACAGACCTTCTTGGTCAATGGACTCTCCTTGTACTTGAACTTTAGCGGGCGTATCAACGCGCATCCGAATGAAATCACGCTTCTCTGAGTAGGCATTATGAAAGCTGTTCATAAACAATTCCCCAATAAATCAATTATTGTAATGTTGAGGGCCCAGAGTGAATCACACATGTGCAATGTTGATGATTTTCAACATCGGGCCTCTCTAAAAGTAATGCAAAAACCGCCAATTGAACAGTGAATGAGGCAAATGAATACTACAAATATGTAGCCTTTTAAGCTAAGGTTCAGCGCCAACAGAGACATTAAAAGCCTTTCCATAGCCAAATACGCTAACGCGCTTCATGACACAATTAAAATTGTCTAAATATAAACACAATGTTTTGTGCGATGAACGCAGTCAAATTCGTTTATGGTGTGATGTTTTCAAAACGAAAACCGACGACAAAATAAGCATCAACGAATAAACAAGAACGAACATAAAACACGACTGATGAGTAATTTTCATGGGTAACGGACAACGAAAACTGTTGTTAATCGATGATGATACCTTGGTACGCGAAAGTTTGGCGGCGTATTTAGAAGACAGTGGTTTTTACGTTATCGAAGCGGATGACGGTGCCAAAGGATTAGCGTTATTTGAAAAGACGTCACCAGACCTTGTATTGTCTGATTTGCGTATGCCCGGCATGGATGGATTGAATGTACTTCAGGAAATTCATAAACGAGACAGTGAAATACCGGTCATTGTGATTTCGGGTGCCGGTGTGATGGGGGATGTGGTAGAGGCACTGCGTTTGGGTGCCAGTGATTATTTAATCAAGCCCATTGTGGATATGGAAGTGCTCGTGCACTCCATTGATAAAACCCTTGAGCGACACGATTTATTATTGGAAAACCAGCGCTATCGTGAAAAGCTGGAAAAGGCCAATCGTAATTTACGGGATCATCTTCGAGTATTAGAGCGCGATCAACGGGCAGGGCGGTTGGTACAAGAGCGTCTATTGCCTATGAGCCCAATGCATCGCCTTCAATATACTGCTGCCCAGCAGATTATTCCTTCTTTGTATTTAAGTGGCGATTTTATCGACTATGCGTTCTTAAGCGAACGCTATTTGGCATTTTATCTCACCGATGTTGCCGGTCATGGCGCGTCTTCGGCCTTTGTCACTGTTTGGCTAAAACATTTAGTGACGCGTATGGTGCGAGATAATGGTTTTTTCTCTGATGAGTCGACCTTTGAAGAGGGGCCAGGGTGGATGATGAGGGAAATAAATGGGGCATTACGAGGTGGCCATTTCGAGACGCATTTAACGTGTTTTATCGGCGTGGTTGACACGCACACTCACCAGATGCGCTATGCTGTAGGTGGGCATTTACCTTTACCAGTTCTAAAAACGGAAACCGAAGTACGTTATTTAGAAGGTAAAGGTAAGCCGGTAGGCATCTTTGGTAATGTGGAATGGCAAGTGTTTTCTGCGGAATTTTCACCAAAGAGCACTCTGGTGGTATTTTCTGATGGCGTCCTAGACACCTTGGCTCCGTCATCGTTAATCGAAAAAGAGCGCGCACTACTCAATGTGGTGGGTGAAACCGATGGCTCTATTGAAAGTTTATCGCGCGTGTTGGGGCTGGAAGAATCTTCAGTCGCCAACATGCCAGATGATGTATCGATTCTGACCATTGCCAGAAATCATTAGGTGGCGTCTATGCAGTCAGGGCAAATATTGGTAGCCGAGCGTAACGGTGTCAATGTTATTAAAATGGTAGGGGATGTACGACTGACGTTGTGTATTTCTTTCGACCAATTTATCGATAAAATGTTTTCCAGCGATAACTTTGCACAAGTGATTTTCGACCTCTCTAATGCCCAAGCCATTGACAGTACAACGCTTGGGTTGATGGCGAAAATCTCTGTCATTTGTCAGGATCAATTTGATTTAATGCCGGTCGTGGTTTCGCCCGATGTCGGTATCAATCGATTGCTTGAGACCATGGGCTTTGAGGATATTTTTGAAATTGTCCGCTCTTCCGATCAAGTGTTTGAGCCAGCGACACCCCTAAGGCCGGATGATGACCATTCTGATGAGGTGACTTATCGCAATAAAGTCATTGAGGCGCACAAAGTATTGATGAGCTTAAACGCAGGCAATCGAGAAGCATTCGAAGATTTAATTCAAAGCTTAGAGCAGGGCCTGTAAATAAATACTTTTTTGCCGGCCTATTTGTTATTTTTCGGTATTTTAATTCTCGGTCGACTTTGCCCGAGCTTGTTGTTTTGCTCGAATAAAATCACTGTGTGAGACGTACAATAATTCCGAAACCCGACGAATAATATATTCTTCGTATTTGTCTAAGCTGCCGTCAGCAAAGGCAATTTCCCACATATTGACAGTCAGTTGGTATTTCTCCAGTGGGTTGAAATGTTGATTAATTAATGCCGTAAATTCATGCAAAGAACTGGCATTATCACGACTCAGTTGGGCTTCCTCCCTAAGGGATTGCAATTCATCTGCCGTGAGAGAAAAATTCTCATCCAAAATTCGCAATAATGCGTTGACTTCTTTTTCATCAAAGTGATTATCAATATTGGCAACCTCCACAAGCAACGCTGCACTGGCAAGCCGGCAGGCATGTTCTGGAAGTGTGTCGGGGTTTTCTTCCTTGTCACCAAAAAAATCTAACAGCTTTTTGATCATTGAAGCTCCATATTGGGTGTTTTGGGGGAAATATGAATGCTTTCCCTCTACAGAAGTGGCCATGGTTCTCTGGGCCATTATTTTTTGCTGGGTCATTACCTTCTGCTGGGTCGTTACCTTCTGTAGAGGAGCAATTTCTTGAGTGGGTTATTTAGACGAACTGTTGCAGTAACGTTTCCAGTTTTTCTTGATCAGCAATAAAGTTGCGAATGCCGTCGGCTAATTTCTCTGTGGCCATCGCATCACTATTAAAGCCTAAGCGGAAGGCTGGCTCATCTAATGCTAACTTTGGTTCGTCTGATTTGGCAGAGTTGGCGTCCAATGCGCGGCTGAGGGTGCCATTGTCGGCTTCCAGTTCCGCTAATAATGCAGGGCTGATGGTCAGTCGATCACAGCCGGCCAAGGCTTCAATCTCGCCTGTGTTACGGAAACTGGCACCCATGACGACGGTTTTATAGCCATGGGTTTTGTAGTAGTTATAAATACCGGTGACCGAGATCACACCAGGGTCTGCAGCACCACTGAAGTCTGCAGCAGGGTCTTTCGCTTTGTGCCAATCTAAAATTCGCCCAACAAAGGGTGAAATTAAGAAAACACCCGCTTCGGCACACGCAACCGCTTGATAAAAGCTAAAGAGGAGTGTGAGGTTACAATGAATGCCCTCTTGCTCTAGTACCTTTGCAGCCTGAATGCCTTCCCAGGTAGAGGCAATTTTAATCAGTACACGCTCTTTAGAGATGCCAGCAGTTTCATACAGGTCAATTAACTGTTTGGCTTTTGCGATGGTTTTCTCTGTATCAAAGCTGAGGCGGGCATCCACTTCGGTGGAAATACGACCAGGGATAAGCTTTAAAATTTCACAACCAATATCTACGGCCAATTTATCCGCAGCAAGGCCAACAAGGTTTTCGTCAGTCGAATTTTCCTGTGCCCACTGTACCGCTGCTTTCAACATGTCTTGATATTGAGGCATTTGCGCGGCTTTGAACAACAGGGAGGGGTTTGTGGTGGCATCCAATGGTTGGTATTGGCCGATGGCGTCAATATCACCGGTATCGGCAACCACATCGGTCATGGCTTTTAGTTGGGAAAGTTTGCTAGACATCTTGGCCTCATCTCTATCGCCCAGAGGCGACCTTTGGTTTCACAGTACACGGTTGGCCGTTGATTCCTAAAGCTGCATAAGCAGCATTCGCAAACAATGGCGTCCGCATGAAATGTTATGGTTAGGATGATACCCCAAGTTTGAAGAGAATGAACAAGGACTTACTGATTTACATATTCGACATGGCCGTTTAATACAACCTCAAACTAGCATTCTTTGGCGACGGTGGAGGAGGCAACAAGCTCAAACGCTTGCCACAAGGTATCCAGTGAAGCGCTGGGCTTGTGGATGTTTTCACTGATGTGGCGTCGAAATTGACGAGCACCTGGCTGCCCTTGAAACAAACCCAACACATGTTTGCTCATATGATGCAATTTAGTCCCTTTCGCGTGTTCACGCGTCATATAAGCCATATAGTGTTGAAAAACGGCGTTTCTAGATGGCGGAGTTGTTTGGGTTTGATACAGTTGAGCGTCCACGGACGCCAAAGCGTATGGGTTGCTGTAAGCCTCTCGCCCTACCATCACACCATCCACGTATTCAAGCTGCTCTGCACACGTACTCATGGTGGTTAACCCGCCGTTGATGATGATTTCCAGTTGGGGAAATTCTTTCTTTAATTGATACACTCGCTCATATTGGAGGGGAGGAATTTCCCGGTTTTCTTTCGGGCTTAATCCTTGTAACCAGGCTTTGCGTGCGTGAACAATAAACGTTTTGCAGCCGGTTTGCGCTACCGTCTCTACAAAGCTCACAAGTCCTTCGTAGTCATCCATGTCGTCAATACCAATACGGTGCTTCACCGTTACGGGAATACTGACGGTGTCTTGCATTGCGCGAATACAATCAGACACCAACTGAGGGTGAGCCATTAAAATAGCGCCAATCATGCCATTTTGAACACGATCACTGGGGCAGCCGCAGTTCAGATTAATTTCATCGTAACCCCAGCGCTCAGCGATTTTGGCACATTGAGCTAGATCGGCTGGGTTACTGCCTCCCAGTTGCAAAGCGAGAGGGTGTTCTTCCTCATTAAAGTTCAAAAAACGCTCACGATCACCCTGAAGAATCGCACCCGTTGTCACCATCTCGGTATACAACAGTGCATGCTGAGAAATGAGTCGCCATAAATAACGGCAATGTTTATCAGACCAGTCCATCATGGGCGCAACGCAAAAGCGGCGATCTAGCTTTTTTTCTTTTAAATCAGTCATTTATATCTAAATTTGTCGCTTGAAATTGTATGTGTTTTTGATGATGTATCCCTTCCATTGGCACTTTTTCATTGTCGATGATACATGTGGGCTACAAAATCAATTTGTAGCCCCGAGTAAAAAATGGCCTCATATACCATTACAAAAAGACCAAAAGCGGCTGGTATCACTCGCTACGTGTGTAATGTTCGTATCAATAAAATGGAAAAGTAGTTTACCGGCAAGCTAGAACTTTCTCAAAAGCAATGGCATCAAGGGTGAGGCAAAAAGCGTCGCTGAAGGTGAGAGATTAAGGAGAGTTGGCGGCTATAATAGAGCGCTCTTATTTGTAAGTATGTGGAAGATCCACAGATGATATATGGTAATACTACATTAAATGTTCTTAAGGTTAACAGGCCCTAGAATCCGGTAAATGATACTGAGTGGGGCCAAGCGCTAAATCAAAGCAGAGCAACCCTAAGCCTTATTGATCGCTCTGTTTATGATTAGGAGCCAATCGTTGAGCTTGGTCTATCTATTCCTATATTTCTATTGAGGTAGACTCACGGCAACAATTTGAGGTCTATCGGATGAACAACCTTGACCATATATTGTTAGCTGAACTGGGCGATTGGCCATAAAGGCACTCAAAAGTAAAGAGCGCGAAATATCAGAAGTTTTTTCCGCCAAATGATATCTATGACCAAAACTGCAATTTGCAGGATTTAAAGGAGAAGTTTCGTCGGTTTTAACCAAAAGGGTTTTCCCTGACACCCAATTAGTAAGACTTACGATTTTCACCTGAGCAGTACTCACATTGTTGGCAAAAGTATTTCCAGTAAAAATTAATAAGCAAATTAAAAATAATAATTTATTTAACATCTGAAGCAATTCCGATAGGTAAAACTCAGCGATCAGCCTCTCCGATCACCACTAAACAGCAAATAATACCACGCTTCCTCCACGAAGTAAGTGATATTTATGATTAGGGAGACTGGTGAGTCAAAGGTGAGGCGCACTTTAGTAGACTAATCTTTTTAGATTCTTGAGCTCAGATAATGCATCGCCTTCATTTTTTAATACCCAAGCCGCCTGAAAGCCGGGACTCGCATTACCTAAGGCTAAAGCTTGATCAATATTTTCGTTATTTCTGACTATTTCTAGTTTTAAATAGCAATACTGTGGACAGTTTTTACTCTCCACTTAAATTTAGAATGGCATTTTGTATCGAATGAAAGTAGTTCAAAAAAGGTAAAATCATAGTACTGGGCCCATGGATAAAAACTGCGATAATGTGGTTTCTGACATCGCATCATCACAGAAATCTATCCATGGAATCATTAGTAAACACCGCTTT
>NZ_JAJQVM010000036.1 GCF_021234875.1 Marinibactrum halimedae
CGATTTGTCACGCTATGCGGCCAACGTGCGTCTGGAATATACAAATAGGGAGAAAAAATCATCAAAAGAACGAATTTTTATCCAATATTTTTGTAAATAAATGCGTAATGATAATTATTTTCGGTAAGTGTTCCGGTAGAAAAAATTAGAAAATTATCGCGCTAAAAAAACGAATTTATAGAGGTTCCCTCCTCTTTTAAGAGAGTGTCTTTCGATAAGGCCGGATTAATTCGGTTTGAATGTGTTTTTGTACGCCAAATTTATAAAAATAAAAATAAAAATAATTATTTTGCTACTGAATGATGGAATTTTCAGTATTTCATATAGGAAGCATTGCATAACGAGGGAAGCATAATGTCAGGTATGAATGCCAAATCAGGTAAAGCCATTACAGATATTGAACATCTAAAACAATCCATCCGCGATATCTTGTTAACGCCAATAGGTAGCAGAATTATGCGGCGCAGCTATGGGTCGCGATTAATGTATTTAATTGACCAGCCTGTAAATGCCTTGCTAATTGCCACTATGCAAGGAGCAATTATAGAAGCATTAACAAACTTTGAACCTCGGTTAAAAATTTCTCGAGTACAAGTTCGTAGTTTGAAGCCTGGAGTCATCAGTTTAGATATCGACGGTTTTTTCGTACCCGATAATCGCATCATTAAATTAGAAAACCTTACGATTCAACGGTAGAAAATTTTATGTCTATTAATGAACAGGAAGATGAGCTGGATTTTTTTACCAATGAAGAAGATGGTGATGTAAAAATTCTAGCAAAACTGGATCACCACGAAGCTATGTTAGGTGGAATGGTGCGTATTGGAACGGTAGTGAGTGAGGGCTCAAAAGATCCTAAGGCGCCGGATGATATTCCACGAGTATTGGTTCATATCGGTGGAAAAACCCAGGGCTCATTCATTCGTACATGGATGCCGTGGTCTTCAGCACGAGCGGGCTATGACGGCGAGTGGTGGGTGCCAGAAAAGGATGAGCAAGTAATCGTGGTTGCGCCTTCGGGTAATCTCGCGTTAGGCGTGATTGTCGGATCTTTGTTTCGTGGCGCATTAACTTTTGAAAGTGATAACGATGGAAAAGTAAAACCACAAGAGCCATTGCCTCAGCGTGTAAAACCCACAGGTAATATTCATAAGCGGGTTTATAAAGATGGTTCGAGTGTCATTTATGATCGTGAAAAACACCAATTTATTTTGTCCGCAAAAACCAAACCGGAGGATGAAGATCAAGACGGTATTTTAATGTCGTTAACAGCCAAAGATGAAGTGCTATTGAGCGCGGGTAAAACACAGATTCGATTGAAAAAAGACGGAAATATTACCATCGCAGCAAAGGATTCAGCGATTACCATCGAAGGAGACGTAACGGTAAAAGGCACACTCAACGTCGAATAATTTTTTACAGTTATCAATCAGTAAGTGAGAAAAAGGGATGAGTAAAAAAGTAGCCATAGAAGGTGATGTAGAAATTATTACTTCAAGCGCAAAACATGTGGAGGATAAAAATGCAACTGGAAGTTGGATTCAGGGAGTGCTGAAAGAAGAAAAAGGAAAAAGAATTTCGGTAAATGGAAAAATGGTATTAGTAAAAGCCGCTATGGAATGGACTTATGTGGGCGGAACGGTGGGTAATCCTCCTAGCCCTATTGAGGTGGAAAAAGAAACTGCGAGATTGATGCCTGGAAAAACACAGCTGAGCGATTCCCAGGAAAGTGTTTTAGTTGAGGGGGATGAGGTGACAACAAAACACGGTCACAAAATACGAGCGAATCCGAGCCAGACACTACTCACTACAGATTAATTAAATTTTATTGAAAAGGTTAACTTATGAGTGCGTTTACTCAAATTGATTTATCAGAATTGCCACCGCCCAATATTCTAGAAGCCTTAGATTATGACACTATATTGGCGGCAACCAAAACTGAGCTAAAAGCTATTGCACCCGATATAGATGTGGATGCTTTGTTGCCCAGCGATCCAATAACAAAATTATTGGAAATAATGGCCTACAGAGAAATGCATTTGCTTCATCGCATCAATGAGTCTGCGCAAGGTGTCATGCTAGCGAAAGCGACAGGAGCAAATTTAGATAACTTGGCCGCGCTGCTGAACATACAGCGCTTAATACTAGAGCCCGGTGAACCTAGCGCAGGTATCGAACCTGTGTTTGAAAGTGATGAGCGTTTGAGGGAGCGCACACAGCTCGCCTTCGAAGGTTTTTCCACTGCTGGGCCTGTAGGAGCTTATGTATTTCATGCCTTGTCGGCTTCTGCTCAGGTCAAAGACGTGGTGGTTTATTCCGATTTTCCTGGTGAAGTTGAGGTACGAATATTAAGCACAGAAGAGGATGGTAAAGCATCACCAGAATTATTAACCAAGGTATCCGATGCTTTAAATGATGATAACGTACGCCCCATCACCGATTTGGTGAGCGTAAATTCGGCAGACATCGTACCTTATACGATCAATGCGACATTAGTTCTTGCAGAAGGGGTGGGCGCTCAAGAGGTACTTGAGTTAGCTCGGGCAGCCACTAAGGCGTACATCGAAAAAAGCCATAAATTGGGTTTTGATATTACTCGTGCGGCCTTATTTTCGATTTTACATCAGCCCGGTGTGAAAAATGTGCAACTGCACCAACCAACAACCGACATTCTTATCAAAAGGCATCAGGCGCCCAGTGGCAGTATTTTATCTATTGATTCTTCGGCGAATGCGACGGCTGCGCCAACAGATTTGGCGGAAGGGGTCAGTTTTACGAATCAAAGTACAGCGGCAGGTAAATTAAAAGGCGTTGTCACTATAGAGCCGGCGCTTGATGAAACAGACATTACTCATTACGCCCTTTATTGGGGGGGGAACAATGCGGAGAAACTTCCGTTGGGCGCAAAACTTTATACCGTTGTTAATGAACAGCTAACCCTTGATCACAGCGGTGCGATAAATATTGTCATGGTGAGCTTGGATGGAAAAACCTTTTATGTTGAAGGGGATGACTACGAGATGGATGGTCAACAAATTAACGTATTCAATAAATCACTGGAAGGTAAAGCGGTAAGAGTTTCTTATGATCTTCCAGCCATTGCAGAATTATCTAAATCGCTTAGCTCGTTGGAGCATGATTTTTCTACGCGAATTAATGTTCCAACCGGCGCCACTCATTTTCTGGTTTTCACTAAGAATGAGTTTGGTGAAATGCTCTATGGACAAAGCGTGGAAATATAAGGTGAATGGTAATGCAGAATAATCGCCAGAATTTTACTTTAGAGGCCATTCAATTCATTAACCAGTCTACCCTTAAAGGTCAATTGAAAGGGCAATTAACGATTGGGCATGACAGGGAACGTAAAGACTACAAAATTTACCAATTGCACTGGGGCAGTACTCATCGACAAAAGATTTCTGAGGGGAGCCTGATTGCTGAATTTAGCTTTACCAATGGTGGTTGGGAAAGTCAGCCTCACTATTATGCTAGTCAGCCGCTTTTACACGAATTTGTAGGGGACATAATCCCGTTAGGGGCGTCGTATTTATTGGTGAGTGTTTTCGACGTAAATGACAAAGAGTACCTTTATGCGAGCCGCTCTCTCGTTAATAACGAACACCTTTTACCCCCAAGTAGCAGTGCATTGGAGCAGAGTTTGGCTGCGACCACGGAGCGAATTAATCACTTGCCCGTGAAGCTGGACACCCTGTGGGACCCAAGTCGTTGTCCGGCCACTTTGTTACCCTGGTTAGCTTGGACTACCTCGGTGGATATTTGGCATGACAATAAAGATGACCCAATTGAAGAAGAGAAACGCCGTCGAGATTTAATTCGAAAAAATGCGGTGGTTCAAAAATACAAAGGTACTCGTGCTGCGATACGGCAGGCATTGGATGCTTTGTCAGATGTGAGTATCACACTCACGGAATGGTGGGAGCAATCTCCGCGAGGGGTTCCTCACACCTTTAATCTCGATTTGCTCGTGAACAGCAATGCTTCGGGTATTGGTAGTGCAGAACTCAATAAAAAACTCAGACAAGCCATTGATTCAGTCAAGCCGGCAAGAAGTCACTACACATTTACGATTAGCACCGTACAGCAAGCAAATGTGACCTTAAGCGCGGTAGGTGAAGCCGTAAGCTATAAGCGATTTAATATGGCGGCGGTGGTCGAGAAAAATTAACAACGGAAATTTTGATTAATAGTAAAAATTTTAGGAAGAAAATATGAGCACATCTCTTAGACCAATTATTACCGATGCCGGTATACAGGCATTAATGAATGAAAGTGGGCCTGGTGTAAAAGCTAAAATTTCTCATGTGGCCGTGGGAGATGGTGATCAGGGAAATGGTAGTGGGCCCTATGAAGCAAATAAGGAAATGATAGCGTTAAAAAATGAAATTCAGCGAGTTGCTGTTGCGGGTGGCGAATTAATTGGTAACCTGCAAAATCAATTGCATCTTGCCGCCACTATTCAAGATCGAGGCATTGAAGTACCAGAAGTTTATCCTATTTTTGAAATTGGCTTTTTTCTAGAGACGGGAGAACTTTTTGCGGTCTATTCCTCTACCAAAGAGAAACTTGCCGAAAAAATCGCGGGTACTGATTTTGTGCTGGCTTTTGACTTAACTCTAACCGGCGATGAGGCAAAAGAAGTCGTTGTTGACGGAAGCGCAAACTTAGAAATGCCTATTGCCCGTGATAATTTATTAATGGGTGAAAATACCGTAAAAATTCATACTCAATTAGAATTCGATAATATTTTTAACCAAGGTAGTGACACCGTTATTCCGGCAAATCTAACAATTGTTTTAAGTCCTATTCAACAGACAACGGAAGGTGATTTATCTAATGGTGCTTGGGGTGGAATGGGCGATGAACCTCAAAATACGTTTAATGGTCGTCCTGCTTATATCCTAAAAAATCCAGTTTTCATAAAAAGTAATGTCACTATTATTGGGTTTAATCTTCACGATACTATCGTCGTGAAAGCACATAGTGAAGCACGATTTTCCTTAGACTCTCCTGGAAGTCAGCGCATCAGGGGTGTCAAATTTTCTGGCTGGAGTTTTGATGGGCGAGGTGGCCTTGAAGGATTTGGCGGCGACATATCGACACCTTTTGATGGTGGAGCAATGAAGCTCAGCGGTGTTGAGGATTGTGTCTTGAACTGCATGATTATTAATCATAAAGCAGCAAAAGAGGGTCCAGCCATTGGCGGCCTTGATCGCGTTCAGCGAATTGAGGCGAAATACCTTCATGTAAATAAAGGTCGAGGCGAAGATGTTATTAAAGGGTGTAAAAATTCTGAGATTCGGTTGCTAGCGGGTGGCAAAGCCGTCGATTGTGAAAATAGTGTTGTCAATGATTTAAACGGTGAATTGTTAGTGGCCAAATCAACACGTTTTGATGAAGGGAGTTCAGTCGATTTTAACTCGGAGGTGAATGTTCATGGCAGAATCACATTTAACCAAAGCGCTAAATTTAAAAATCAGGCTACTTTTGAGTCTGGTCTTACTAGCAGCAACACAATTAATACCGAGTCCGTAAAAGTCAATGACAACATTCAAGTCAATAGTTCTATAGGTGTTGGCGTTGGTCTTCATAATAAAGAGCTAAGTGAACCTTTTATGATTTCGGGAGGTGATGACTTTGGTTCGGTTGGTATAACCCAAAATCTGTTTTCGGATACGAAGGCTATAGAGCTTACTACTGAAGATAATGCAGGTAACCAAGCAGCACGAGTGAGTATAAGAGGTGGGCAGGATTCTACAGACATACACTTCTTAAAAGGTGCGAGGGACTCTGAATCCACCAATGTCATTATTAAAGGTGTTAATGGTGATGTAGGGATAGGAACAGAAAACCCTGAATCTAAATTAGATGTAAATGGATCGATTAATGCCGAGTCAATCAATACGAATTCCGGATTTAATGTAAATGGAGAAAAGCCATTTGTTTATAAAAGATTTAGTGTGTCTGGAGGTTCTAGTAAAAATACGAACATGAGTACAGAAAAATACGTTGCTGCCGTCGTGGGGTTTAGCGCAGGGAGAACGAATATTGATGACGACTCTGTTGGCTTTTATTGTTATGTGCGTCCGCACTCCATTGCTAAAACTTGGAGGATTTATTGTGATATAAAAAGTTATAGTGATAACGAAAGTTGGACTGTGGATGTTCTTTTTATTAATAAGAGTTTAGTTAGCATGGGATAGCGAATAATGATTGATAAAAATATTTTTTGTCGATTATTTTGAGTGTTTTTTTATTTTTCAACAAAGGAGAAAAGCTATGTCTTTTTTACATGGCGTAGAAGTGGTAGAGCTTAATGGTGGTGCGCGTCCAGTTAGTAGTGTTACCTCATCTGTAATTGGATTGGTCGGTACAGCTAAAAAGGGCCCAACTAATAAGCCCATATTAATTAGTGGTTCACGTAAAGAAGCAATAGATCAATTCGGTACACCCGATGGCGTCAGTACAATACCGGATGCGCTAAACGCAATTTTCGATCAGGCCGGTGCGATGGTGGTGGTGGTCAATGTCCAGCCAAAGGATAGAAAAGTGGCCAAGGATTTTACTCTTGAAAAGGGTGCGGTTGAACTGGGTCATTTTTATACTTCCGATTTGGTTGTAAAAAGTAAAAAACAAATAGGAGCTAATACGTCTACAAATGATAGTTTGGCTGGTGTTGATACTGAAGTAGACAGTACTGATGCAGGTATCGTTGATACTGCTGGTGATATAACGGCGACTGAATTGACAGTTAATGCTGAGGAAGTTGTCTATCAAGAAAATATCGATTACATCATTGCCAGTAAAGCTGGTCCAAATGGTCTTGACCTATTAACGATCACTGCTAATAGCAGAATCACCGATACAGAAACATTGTCTATAGCGTATTCCGTTGCTAGTGAAAAGCTTGCTGACAAAACCGCATTGCTTAGTGTCGATAATGCAGACGGAGGTATCCTTTCTTTAGTGGGTTCTGAAAGCAAATTGAAGGTAACACCAAGAATCTTGATTGCCCCCGGCTTTACAGATGATGAGACTGTCGTTAATAAATTGATAAGTGTAGCAGAACGCTTGCGTGCCATTGTGGTGGCGGATGGTCCGGATTCTGATGACAGTCAATCCATCGAATATCGTGAAAAGTTCGACAGCGCACGTTTATTTCTTGTTGATCCAAAAGTGGTAGTGTTCGATAGCGTTTCCAATAGTGAGGTGTTGCAACCGGCGTCCAGCCGTGTAGCTGGCATTATTGCGAAGTCGGATAACGAGCGTGGTTTTTGGTGGAGCCCTTCTAACCGTCCTATGCTGGGCATTACGGGAACTTCTCGTGCCATCGATTTTACCCTTGGTGATAAATTGGCGCGAGCAAATCTGCTTAATGAAAATGAAGTTGCCACTATTGTTCATCAAAATGGTTATCGACTTTGGGGCAACCGCTCTTGCTCAAGTGATCCAAAATTTGCGTTTATTAGTGTACGCAGAACCGCCGATATTATTAATGACTCGTTGTTGCGCGCACATCTTCGAGCCGTGGATAGAAATATTACCAAAACCTATGTGGAAGAAGTCACCGAAAGCGTGAATAATTTTCTTCGCCAATTAAAAGCCGTAGGTGCAATTATTAATGGTGAATGCTGGGCCGACCCGGATCTAAATACTCCGGATCAAATTGCTCAGGGGAAAGTATTTTTTGATTTTGATTTTACACCGCCATTTCCGGCTGAGCACATTACTTTTCGTAGCCGCTTGACTAATGATTATCTAGAGGAGATTTTCGCATGATTATACCTAAGGTTCTTAAAAACTTTAATTTGTTTGTTGATGGTAATGGCTTCGCCGGTTTAGTTGAGCAGGTCACCTTGCCCAAGCTTTCATTGAAAATGTCTGACATTTACAACGGTGGTATGGATGCACCCATTGATTTGGAAATGGGCATGGATAAATTGGAGTGCAGTTTTTCGCTCTCTGAATACAATGCTGACATCATTAAACAATTTGGTTTGCGTAACGGTGCCCAGGTCTCGCTCACTATGCGTGGCGGTTTGGATGCGGAGAATGGTGTGGTACCAGTGATTGTAAAACTCACTGGTGCTTGGAAAGACCTAGACATGGGCAGTTGGAAGCCCGGTGAAAAAGCCCCGTTAAATGCCAATGTGACGCTGCGCTATTACAAACTCACCATTGGTACAGAAGATTTGGTTGAAGTAGATGTAGTCAATATGGTGCGAGTCATTGATGGTGTTGATCAATTGGCAGAAATGCGCACAGCCATCGGACTCTAAAGGAAACTATCATGCTGCCCAAGGTGCTCAAAAACTTTAATTTATTTGTTGATGGTCAAGGCTACGCTGGGCGTGTCGAAAATATAACGCTGCCCAGATTGGTCAATCGTACAGAGGAATTTCGCATGGGTGGCTTAGATGCCCCAGTGCAAGTGGATATGGGAATGGAAAAGCTCGAATGTGATATGACTTTAAGTGAATACGACCCTTTTGTCATAAAGCAGTTCGGGATTAAAGACAACAACCCTATTCCGCTTTCCTTTCGCGGCACCCCGGCGGATATGTTGGTGAGCGCCTTTAGTGGTGATAGTGCCGGACAAATTCCTTTTGTTTTGCGCGGCGGTTTGCAAGTGGAAGATGCGGGTGTAAGTGGCGTAAAAGTGTTACCTGTTGTTGTTTTTCTTGAAGGTAACGTGATTGAGTTGGATTTAGGTCAGTGGGCGGCGGGACAAAATGCGCCTTTAAAGTTTCGACTCGCGTTACGCTACTACCGCTTGCAAATAAATTCTGAAATTTTGATTGAGATTGATGTGAATAATCGAATTCGCAATATTGCTGGCGTTAATCAAATTGCCTAATGCAATCCAGTGTATATCCAAGGATGGAGTATGTCTGGATTTAATTAAGAATAAAAAGTGATGTTTTACTGAAACCCCTAGGAGATAGATATGCAAGCTCATGAATTTACCCAAGTTAATCCTAAAAATAAACCGGAAGCCCCTATGGGTGCACAAGTGATTATTTTGAAGTTCCCCTTAACGGCTGATGGAATGATAATCGAGACTTTGACTATGCGTCGGCCTTTAGTGAGAGATCGGCTTATTGCCGAAAAAGCCAATGGCAGTGAAATTGAAAAAGAAATTCGTTTGATTGCCAACTTGTGTGATATGGCTCCTCAACATATCGAACTGCTTGATCTGTCCGATTACCAAACGCTTCAGGAGAGGCTAGCCGATTTTTTATCCTAGAACCCAATCAATTGCGTGAGGCCGTATTTGTATTAGGGCAGCGCAGTGGTTGGGGTTTACAGGAATTGCTAAACCTAGACGAAGAAGACTTGTTAATGTGGTTAGATACGGCAAAGAAAGTGCGGGAAAAGGCTGAGGAATCTTGAGGATTAGGGAAGGGCAATAATGGAAAAATCAGAGCGATTAAAAAATAGAAAAGCAATTTTTGGTGTGGTGAAAGCCTGTATTCTGGCGAGTCACTTATTCGAAAGAAAAGAGGGGGTGTTTAAAATAATACCTCTGTCTGAATTCAGCTTGCAGTATTCATTCTCTGATTATGCGATTCCTTACGCCTTGCTTTTGGGATTGAAAAAAGAAAAATCAGTAAAGAAGGGGAGGTCTGTAAAGAAATTAATCGGCAGTCGATTAACAAGTGAAGGCACAAGCATATTGAGGTCGAATTTTCTTGTGAATCAGTATGACTATTCGTCGAATAATAGTCGTCAAGTGACTGTAAATAGTGATGCCTCAAAGACTCGGGTTGTTAAAAAGAATGTCTGCTTTAATAGTGTTAATGGCGGCACTAAAATTTTCAGCTGTGCCTTTATGAGCGTATTTAACTCGGTGGGCAAAGGTCGTCCTATGCGAGTGATTGACTTTCTTGCTAATGGCGCTGAGAGAAGAGCGGAAGGTAGAAATAGTGTAAAGCCTCTTTTTTATCGAAACTCGTCTCCTCAGGATTATTTTTTTAAGAATAAGTCATACAAAGATGGTGCGGCGGATAATTATTCATATCCAGTTGTGGGTTCATTAAGCGATTCCGAAAATTCGTATGGCGAGGGTGAACAATATGCCAATAATGCAGGCTTCGAATTTTTAACATCGTCTTCTTTTATCTCAAAAAACGATTCTATAAAACAAGACGAGTCTATACAAAAAGACCCTTTTACGAATAAAAGTGCTTTTACACAAAAGAGTGATGATCTTGTAGGTGTGTCGGGAATTCGTGTGGTTGAGCAGGTGATACAAAATTTGGCAAAAAGTGATTCGGCTAAACTTCAAAGGGTAGAAACGCAAATGAATCAAATAACACAAAAGATACAGGAAGTGAGTGCTGGGCAATCTCAATCCATTCAGAATCTTCAACAGGGAATGCAAGAGATAAAAACTTTATTAAGTCACCAGCAAAAAGGCCATCGCTTTAATATGCCTAAACCCCCAAGCGTTTATGGGAAATATTAATATTTAGTGAGTAACCCTTATGATGATGCTATTAGGATCAATTCTCTTTTCCGTAGAGACATCTGCCTTTGATCAACTGCAGCGCAGTACGCAGTACCAGTGGGCCAGTCAGAATCGCCTGGGTCATCCGGTGTTAAAACACACGGGAATAGGTGGGCCAGCTCACCAATTTATTGGCCCTGGGGACGACACCATCACCCTCAACGGGGTGATGTACCCACAATATAAAGGTGGGCCTTTGCAGATGTCACTTATGCGCTTAACGGCTAGTTTGGGTAAAGCCTTGCCACTCATTGACGGTAATGGTTTTCCTCATGGCCGTTGGATTATTGAATCCATTCAGGAAACTCGAAGTGTGCTGTTTTCCAATGGTGCCCCTCGCAAAATTGAATTTAGTTTGAGCTTAAAAAAATACCACGAAGACTTAATGCTTTTTTAGGCTTTATAAAGCAGCAGCATTAAAAAAATAGGAATACAACGATGGCACATTATTATCGCACCACCGCTGGCGATACTCTCGACTGGATTTGTTGGAAATATTATACCCAACAAGTCAATTTTGGTTCGGCGGCCATGGCGGTTGACCCGCAGCTGGCGGAAAATAAATCTTTGTTGGAAGGTGGTATTTTGCAGGGTGGGCAATTAGAGGATCAAACAAACCTACAGGTAGAGGCCGTTCTAAAGGCGAATCCTATTTTGGCAAATTATCCCCCCAATTTACCCGCTGGAGTGAATATTGTGTTACCGGATTTAACGCCGGAAACACAGCAAGATCAGTTCGTTAAACTATGGGATTAAGGTAAATTGTTATGGTCGTTCCTTTAAATATACCCGCGCGCCTTAGTCGTCTCACTGCTCCCGCGTTTTCCATTCGTGTTAACGGTCTGCCAGCCAGCCCGGCATTTATAGATCGTTTAGTGTCAATTAATGTGGTACTCAATAATGGTGAAGTAAGTGATCAACTTAGCTTGGTATTTGATGATAGAGAAACTTTCTGGGGGCGCGATATAGCTATTCCCTCACAAGGTGTGAATTTATCCGTTTCCCTCGGGTATCAGGCCTTAACGTCTGAAATGGGGGATTTTATTGTGAATCAGGTTCATGCCAGTGGCTCCGGTGGCGGACGAACGTTATCAGTGACGGCGACGCCCACTTTATTAAGCGGTGAGTCGATGTTGACTTGGGGAGACGAAAGTCTTAGTACGATTGTTTCCGATATTGCAAAAAAATACGATTTAATCGCCAAGGTCAGTGCCAAGCTGGCCAATAGGAAGCTACCGGTGGTTCATCAATGTAATGAATCGGATTCTGCATTTCTAACACGCCTAGCCCAGCGTTTTAATGCTTTTGTAAAACCTATGGCGGGCAACCTACTCTTTATGACCCGAGGAGAAGGAAGTTCCGCATCCGGTTTGCCTATGTTGCCGGTAGTAATTCCAGCACAAGATGTATTGAGCTGGAGTAAAACATTGTCTGAGCAGCACGACTTTACCAAGGTGGGAGCTCGATGGTCTGACTTTCAATCCGGTATTGAACAGGAAGTTTACATGCCGCCACAAAAGCCCCAAAAAAATGAAATGATTTTGCGTGATTCAATTATTTACAACAATCAAGCCGAGGCCGAAGCCGCCGCTGAAGCAAAGTTTAAAGAAGTGAATCGTGATAATGAAAAGATACAGTTAACGGTATTGGGTAACCCACATATTACTGCTGAAGGAAAAATTCTAGTGGATGGCCTGCGCAGTGGTGCTAATGGCACTTACATTGTGGAGCGTGTGACCCATAGCTTCAGTCAAGGAGGGTTTCAGAGTCAAATACAGGCGTATGTTGAACCGGTCGCCAACGGATTAAATATTTAAAAGGATCATTCTTTATGGCAATGCATCAGCAGCATAAACAGAATAATTATCAAGCACTTTTAGCGGAAATAGCGGAAATAAAACCAATGTTGCGCCGTCATCTGGCAGGTGCCAATGTGCTAACTGACGAGGTGAGCCAGCAAGCGTGCAATAGTCAATTAACTCGCTTAACCGCCATGGTGGCGCCTGCCCAGGATTGCATTCAAGGTAAAAATCCTGACCTGCAAGTGACAGAACAAAATCAGCGCCCTGACCTTGCTTTAGTTCAAGAAACGGTATCAGAGAACACTTCAAAACTAGCGTTAGAGACGGGTTCTGTAATGCTCAATCGGCTATGTACTTTATTCGAGCTTAGCCAATTTGACCGACAACTTTTATTACTGTGCATTGGGGCGGAGCTTGACCCAGAAATTTCGTCGTTGTGTGAGCAGTTAATCGGCCAATCATTGCCCAATTTAGCATTGGCTTTGCGTTGTTTTTCTGGGCATTGCGCAGCACTCTCTCACGAACAACCGCTTGTGTATTTTAAATTGTTAGAGATTAACTCTTCCCATTATAGCCTTTTACAGCGCAGTCTTAGTTTAAGTCAATGGACTTTATTTTATATAACAGGAGAGCCTGTTATTGATCAGCAATTGATGAAGGTAATACAGCCAATTTATGCAGAGGCGCCTCGTCTTTCCGGTGATGACATTGTCGCACTCAAACTGAGCGAAACAAGGAGAGATACGCCCTATGGTGAGCGCGCGCTTCAATTAATTGCTTGCAGCGATGAGCGTGCCTATCAAGTGGCGGCTTTGTTCGCCGCACACCAGCAGCGCGATATTTATGTATGGAATTTACATCACCTACCAACGAACACCGAAGAACAAAATGCTTACTTACAGGTATTGGAAAGAGAAATTATTGCTCGCCAATGTCTTATGCTTATTGATTGTCAATCTTACATGGATGACGAAAAAAATCGATTCGATGAATTTTCTGTAAAGCACTGGCTGGAACGATTATTCAGCGAGCTTCCCGGCTCTTGTCTGATGTATGCCAGTAAGCCGTTAGAGCTATTGCAACTGCCTGTACAACACCATGAAATAGATGAACTTAACGTAGAAGAACAGCAACAGGTTTGGCAATATCATTTGCAAGATACCCTGCTCGAAACACCACAAGAGGTGGCTTCAGTATTGCCGGAGCAATTTAAACTCACATCGCGGCAGATACGCGATATTGCTTCACAAGCGTCGCTTGCCTCTTCTTCAAGCGAAACCAAAACCCGTTTATGGCAATACAGCCGAGAACAATTACGCCAGGATTTACAGGGCTTGGCCCATGTTTATTCCCCCTCCTATGTAGGCTGGGACAATCTTGTATTACCCAAGCAGGAAAAACAAAATCTGCAAGCTATTGTCGCCCAGGCGCAGCAGCGGCACAAAGTCTGTCGCCAATGGGGTTTTGCCGAACACCTTTCCTATGGTTTAGGCATGGCAGCACTATTTGCCGGGAGCAGTGGTACCGGTAAAACCCTGGCGGCACGTACCATTGCCAGTTGTTTGCATTTGGATTTATATCAGGTGGATCTGAGCAGTATTGCCGATAAATATATTGGTGAAACCGAAAAGAAACTCGATAAAATATTTCGGGCGGCGGAAAACAGCGGCGCGGTGCTGCTCTTTGACGAAGCCGACGCACTTTTCGGTAAGCGCACCCAAGTGCAAGATTCCAAAGACCGCTACGCCAATATGAGTGTAAGTTATTTGTTACAACGTTTGGAATCTTACAATGGCCTGTCCATTCTTACCACTAACCTGCGCGCTGCAATCGATCCCGCCTTTACCCGTCGCTTAGGCTTCATTGTGCAATTTTCCTTTCCGGGTAAGGAAGAGCGCATGGAAATCTGGCGACGTTCCTTACCCGAAAAAACGCCCACAAAAGATATCGACTTTGAAAAATTAGCACGCATCAGTCTGTCGGGCGGTGCCATTCGCAATGTGATGTTGCAGGCGGCGTTCATGGCGGCAGAAAGTGAACAGCCCATTACCATGGGATTGCTGCGCGAAGCGGTTGAACAGGAATTCTTTAAAACGGAAAAAACCCTAAATGAAAATTTAGTGTCCGATTGGTAATCTCATTTGGAAGTGAAAAATTATGGCCACAATACAAACATTTTTAGATAGCATTGTTAACAACCTCAAAAGAAATTTTCCAGAACTGAAAACTTGTGTGGTGTTGCCGGGTTTTATGGAAACCACCGAGTTATTGGAAGTCCACCAGAATACACCGGGTGTATTTGTTACCCATGTGGGCAACGGCGAAATCACCCACGTGGAAACCGGGGAGAGTGATATTACGTTGCAAATGGCGATGTATTTACTGGTGGTGGATCAACCTGGTGACGCCGACGGAATTCGCAATGCGGTAGAGCGTGAGCGCATCGCACAAGAACTATTAACCGGTTTACTCGTGCATATGAGTAATACCGCCCAACGCTGGGATATGGCCGAAGCCCACCCGGCAACGGCCATTGAAAGTGCCGACGTGCATGGTCTGACCAACAACTTTGTTGCCCACACCAAAGACTGGCGTTTAGGCACGGCGGTGTTAGCTCGTGCGGCGGATTTGTATGGCGGCAACGATCCTATTAGTAAACTGGCACTCTGGTCGATTACTTGGGAGCAGAAATTGCGATTGGGTAAACGGGAAGTTTCCGATACACCGCCTCTCGTTGAACCCACATTACCTGAACCACCGGTTGTGAATTTTGAACCGAAAATACCTGATGGTCAGGGCGGATTCACGTCTTTAAATAATTAGTGGATATCCACTTACGTCAATAACGCACAGCTATCGACAGGGAATTTTTATGCAAACCCATGAAGAAAAAAACCGATTACCCACACAAAAGAATGACCATGTAGATGCTCAATCCGCTGTCATTCATCAGCCATCGAGTGCGCAACTGTCTGGCAGTGCGCAGTCTGGCTTACCGGGTCAGTCATCCTTACCGATGCAATTTAAGCGGGGGGCAGGAATATCGTCACCGTCCATGACTGCGCCGGTACAAAAAAAAGCGAATAATACGGGGCTGTCCGATCGATTAAAAAATGGCATTGAAAGTCTTTCCGGTTATTCAATGGATGATGTGAAGGTGCATTATAACTCTCGCAAACCTGCTCAGTTGCAGGCCCATGCGTATGCGCAAGGTACGGATATTCATTTGGGGCCTGGGCAGGAGAAGCATTTACCGCATGAGGCTTGGCATGTGGTACAGCAGAAGCAAGGGAGAGTGAAGCCGACCGTGCAGTTAAAAGGAAAAACATCTGTGAATGATGATGCGGGACTGGAGAGGGAGGCGGATGTGATGGGTGAGAGAGCCTTAAGCACTTACTCAGCTGGTGGTAGTTTACATAAAGGTATGGGAAATTGTCTATTAAAACACTCTGCAGTAATACCTAGTGCTGTTCATTCACCGATTCAAAGAGTTGAAGATGAATTTGGGGAACCTACACTTAATTACGATCATTTGTATGGTACAGAAACAAAAAAATATTTTATCCTGAATGATGATCAATCTAAAGGTTTATCCTTGTTCAGCACTATCGATGCGGATCCGCCAGCGCCCTCGCAACTTTATAAATGTCAAGAGGTCGCTTTCGATGATGGGACTGATACTGAGACTAAATTATATCAATGGATACCATCCGTAAGATTTGCTAGCTTTGAAGATATACCAGCAGTAGTAAATATTAATGCAGCTTTCCTCGAAAAAGAAATCAAGATTCTTAACGGTTTTATAAATAGTGGTGATTCCGCTTTGGCAATTTATGGAAAAAATGATTGTGGAATATTTTCAGGTTATCTTTCTAATTTGATTGCATATTATAGTAAAAACAGATATGTGAGTGAAAATGAAAATGAAAATGAAAATGAAAATGAAAATGAAAATGAAAATGAAAATGAAGAATCAATACCTTTCCTTGGTAATTTTACTCTTCCAAGTACTACAAGTCGTGTGAAATCTAGACTCAAAAAAATTGCAAAAAAAATGTACAGTCCTTATAAAAATAAAAAAGCTATTTCAATTGTTGCGAATCCTCATGAAAATGTAACAGATTTTGAATATCGGCCAGGATATAAATTTATGATAAATTATCCTAGAGGGGGTTATCACTGGATAACTGTGGTTGCAAGAGATGGTTCGAATTTTGTTACTTTAGAAGCCGATGCTAGAGTTAAAACCCGAGTTACACCGAAATTCCGTATTTACAAAGGGCTGGAGGATCTTAAACGAAAAAATAATGTTACCCCAGAGGCAACCATTGATTTTTTTCCTCCCACAAAATTTATTAAGAAAGACATTGAAGGCTTAAGACAAAATTACCTTAAATTTCGTGATGGGAGTGACGATAACAAGAAAAAGGTATTATATGATTCGATTACCACACGGCACGCTATTTTTAGAGATTGATAAAGGCTGATTGGAAAAATAAGGTTAAGGCAGGTTGGCTCAAATCATAAACGTTTGACAAAAGCACCTCTAAAAGGAATGCTGTTTGAAATACTGTATAAAGGACTTTGGCCGAAAAATAATATTATGCCCAAAGCACGGAAGCACGGCGTTTGGATTTGCTGGCATCTAGGCAGATCTTATATTCAATGGCCATATCAAATCGTAGGTAATACGATTTGGCGACATCGCTGAGTCATTTCTTCTAGTGCTCGTGCGGCGGATTGTATTTCTGGGTGCGTTAATAGTGATTGTTGGGCGTCTTTAAAAATAGGGCTGCTGTTTAAAAATCCATAAAGCTGTACGCCTTTGTCTTGCCACTCCATCAGAGATTGAAACAATTTGTCGGTGTCATCGGCGGCGGCGAATAATGCCGCTTCTGCAATCGCTAATAAGGTGCCAGATTGCCCTTTTTGTCGCAGTGATCGCAAATGTTCGGTGGCGGCAATAAAAGTTTGGTGTGATTTATTTTCTTCACCTAATTCTCGTAAACTTTTAATAAGATACGCATAAGAGGTCAACGTGATATCGGCTTGATGATAACAGCTGTGTACTTCATTCAGGCGAATGCTTTCTTGGAAAAGGGAGGCGGCTTCTGTGTAATCCGACTGAAACCAGCTCTGTATGCCTGAATATAATGCAATGTATTCTAGGTAACACTGAGAGCTGTAGGCTTTTTCAGTGCTGGTGTTGGCGTATTCATTTAAGGTGTTTATGGCGGTTTGCAACAACGGTAATTCTTCGTTGGCAATCGCATGGGCAGCCAGTGATGCCGCAATGCGTTTGCCCTTGTGGCCATTGTTGAGCTGCTTTACGTATTCCAGTTGTTCTAGAGCGCGGTCCATCATGTTCATTGCCAGGAAGGCTTGATGCACAATTTGTGCTTGGGCCATTTCGTATTTTCCTGAAAGGGTGTAGCGCTCGGCGGTTTCCAAAACACGGGCGTAATCACCGAGACCTAAATAGGCCATCATTTCCATCATGATAATGGCGTCGGATTGTGAGGTGTCATAAAACTGTGGCACATGGGAGATAACGTCTTGGTATCGGCCCATGGATAAGAGCGATTGTAAATAATTGGCTTGTACTGCTGGGTGCAGAGGGTCGAGTCGAATGGCGACCTGATATTGTTCATGTGCACTGAAAACATCGCCTAAGTCCAATAATACCGAGCCGAGCCACATGCGTGCCATGGAGTAATTGGGGTTAAGTTCGACGGCTTTTTGGTAATAGCGTCTCGCATTTTCTTGGTGTTCCAGAAAACTTTCTAGCAAACCCCAGGAGGCGTAGGCTTCTGCACTGTTGGGGTTGAGGGCGAGGGATTTTTCAATGAGTGGTGATGCTTTGTCGATGGCGCTGTCCAGTGCTTCCTCACCGTAAAGGTGGGTGAGTAAATAGCAATCTGCTAAGCCAGAGTAGGCTAAAGCGAAATTTTCATCTTGGTCTATGGCGCGTTGGAAGTAGCCTATGGCGGTTTCAATGGACTCTTTTGTACGGAGGTTCCAATGATGGCGACCCAATAAATAGTGGTCGTAGGCGGCGATATTATCAGTGCCTGCCGTGAAGCGTGTATTGACGTTGGTGGTGGTGATGGTCGATGGGTTTAATGCCCGAATTAAATCGCTGGCAATATTGTCTTGTAAATCGAACAGGTGATTTAACTCGCCGCTGTAGGTTTCTGCCCAAGTGGGGTATCCGCTGATGGCGTCGCTCACTTGAACGGTAATACGAAGAGAGTTGTTGATGACTCTTAACGTCCCTTCAACAATGTGTTGTGCGTTTAATTTTCGTGCTATTTCCCGAATACCAATGGCTTGATCCACCATGGCTTGGGAAGAAGTGCGTGCAGCGACGCGAATGCCACCATTGCGAATTAACGTATTACGTATGTCTTCCGTGAGCCCCGCACTGAGGTAATCTGTTTTTTCGTTGCCGGATAAATTAAGGAAAGGCAATACAGCGATATTGATGTCTTCCGTCGTTGTTTTTTCTACGGCGGGTTCGATAAACAGTTGGCCAATATCGTCCAAACTGTTCACGCTGGCTAATTGATTGAAGAGCTCGCCACTGGAGCGATTATCAAACATAACCCCAATGATGAAAAATATCACTAGGGCGGCAATACCACCGGCAATGGCAATACTGAATACCCGGCCCAGCGTCACAATTAAGGTGCGTAATAAAGCAATAAGATTAATGGTTAATGTAATGCTTTTGCTGCCATGGTGAGTTTCATGTGGGGAAGAGTGAAGAGGTTGGTCTATCAGAATGTCGTCGTTTGGTGGAGCGTCTTTTTTATTGGACGATGAGGGTGATGATGTAGGGGTGTCACCGACTATTTCAGTAGCCTGTGATGCCGTCTCTGCGGATGCGTTCCGCGTCAGCCCAGTGGTTGTGGTGTTCGTAGTGGTGTTCGTAATTGTATTTGCAGTGGTGTTTGTTGTAGTGCTTACCGGAGGTAAAGGCTCCACAATCAAACTGTAACCCCGTTTTGGCAGGGTGCGAACAAAGCGTCGTTCTCGACTGGTGTCGTTTAGGGCGCTGCGCAGTTCAGATATACAGCGAGTAAGTACTTCTTCACTAACTACGACTTTTGCCCAAACAGTATTGAGAATTTCCTCTCGGCTGAGGACTTCATTGGGGCGTTTTGCCAAGCACAGCAATACATCCATCACCTTGGGCTCGATATGTACACTGTGGCCAGAGGTGGTGAATTTGCCTTTCAAGGGTTCAATGAGCCACTCATGCAGCGTAAATCCATTGTTTAACCATGCTTCGTCCTTTACTGGTGGGGAAGAATGGTGTTCCGTGTTTATCGTGGGCTGCTTGTCCAAGGTTGCTAATACCTTTGAGTAACGTTGGATTAGGATGGTTTGATACCGTCACAGCATGTGAAAACCGTACTACGTGTCTTCGTGCTGTACTTGTCTTTGTGCTGTTATGTCTTACTGGTGATTGGGTTGCCCCGATCAATCAGCAAAATTAGTCGCCTATCACCGAGCAATGGTTTACATCAAGGTGGGCGAATACTTCGGAAAAGGTTTGGGTACCTGTGTTTGGCGCCTTATTTTGCTTTTCGAGTGACTATTTTGTGAATAGTTGGTTGGGAATATAGCGTTAACCATATGATATTCAAATAGTTTTTTCTCCCGAAGCCTTTCCGAAGTTTTTCCATACGCTTCCCAAGTATAAATTCTGCCTTCATTTTATGCTGCAAAGGTTAATTTTTGTCCGCTTTGCCACAGTGAGTGCTTCAAACATGGAGGCGCAAAATCATGATGGCAACAATCAAGCATACAGTCATAAAGTGCAGCTCAATCATAGGTGCGGTTACTTTGTCCGCTTTCTTGATGGGATGTTCCCAGGCAAACATAAAGAGTGATGAAAAAATAAGTCACAGCCACGATAGAGAGGCAGTGCCCGTTGCCACTATTCAATGGCAAGAGCGATTCGAATCGGAAGTGGACGCCGTTGTGGCGGCGGCCAATGTGTATAACCCGTATTCTATTCGACACGATCAAGAGTTTATGGGTGCCATTCTTCGATGTGGTGGCGGCTACTTTTACAGTGCGGCGGCGGGTGTTCCTGGAAGAGACGAAATTACAGTCAAAATCGGCATTCCCAAAGGGTGTGATTTAACGTCTTTTTGGCACACTCATGGTGATCATGAGCACCAGCACAAGTTTTTCTCTGCAACGGATGTTGATTTGGTCAGAACTCAACAAAAGCCTTTATATCTGGCCGATTACACCGGAATACTAAAAGTCTTGAGCCCGAATGACCAAACCATGGGGTTAATCGAATCGCGTCGATATGGTTTGGCGATGAGTCCGGGGTCGGCTGTTGGTAAGGTAGTGACTCGTCTGGAGGGTGTGCTTAGAGTGGCCACTAAAATGACGCCTCAGAGAGAAATAACCGAACTTGAGCGTCAGTTGGTGGGCTCTATTCAACCTGTGCCGGATGGATTGTATTTGGAGTAAAGCCTCTGGCATTAATTTACCCAAGTGGTGAGCATCCCCAGTCCGGCGCCACTGAGGACAATTCCCCATGGCGGTATGTGCCAACGCATTGCTGCAACCAAAAGGGTAATGACGATCGCAAAATCAACCCCGTTGTGTACGGTACTGATCCATAGCGGGCTAAACAAGGCGGCCAATAGTATGCCTACCACCGCAGCATTCACCCCAGCCAGTGCGCCAAGAATACGTTGGTTCTGTTTTAATTTCCCCCAATAGGGCAATACGCCCATTAGCAGCAAAAAGCCAGGCATGAAAATAGCGATTAACCCAATAACGGCACCGACAACCGGATGAATGATTAATGCTGTGCTGGCACCGAGAAAGACGGCAAAAGTAAACAGCGGCCCAGGTAGGGTTTGTGCCGCACTGTAGCCTGCGTAAAATATATCTTCTTTCACGATGTTTCCATCGACTAAAGAATGCTGTAGCAGCGGCAATACCACATGGCCGCCACCAAACACCAGCGCACCGGCTTGATAAATATTCGAAAACAACTGTGTCAATTCATTTTGTAATGCAAAAAAAGGCAATCCGATTAATAACCCCCAAAAGACCATCAAACATAGATTGGCAGACCAAAAAGTGACGGGACGAGTATTGGTTGTAGCCGATTGAGTTTGGGAAGGGTGACACGCCATCATACCAATGACGGAAGAGACTAAGATAATGACAATATGAGAAACCGCTGAAGGTAAAAGAAAGACACCGGCGCAGCTAGCGGCCATCACTGTTGAGGTGGAACGGGAATGGCAGAATTTTTCTCCCATTGACCATACAGCATGGGCTACCACCACCACCGCCACCAATTTTAGCCCATGGAAAAGCCCGAATTCTGAGAGTGTGGGGATCCAACTTAGGCTGAGTGCAAATCCGAGCATGATCAGTGCAGAGGGTAAAGTAAATCCAAGCCATGCAGCAAAAGCCCCTCTTAAGCCCCCTTGGTGCCACCCCATTAAAAAACCGACTTGGCTACTGGCTGGGCCGGGTAAAAGCTGGCATAACGCTACCCATTCAGCATAGATTTCATCACTGATCCATCGTTTTTTTGCCACAAACTCTTCTCGAAAATAACCTAAGTGTGCCGCCGGCCCACCAAAAGAAAGACAACCTAATGTAAGAAAGGTGAGGAAAATAGAGGAGACTGAAATAGGAGCCGTTATAGGCTTGTCGGTCATCGTGGTTAACACCCTATTCTTGTTAATTGAATTTATGCTTGTTGAATGGATAGCGGTTGGATTTTTGATTCAATTTTAGTTGTGGCTATCCCGTTGTATTTTCTAGCATAGCGTGCATTGTATGACAGTATTGCAGGGTATGAACAAAGCGTATTCTTATGCATAAGTTATTGGTAGAAAGTCAAAACGCTCTTTTAAGAGAGTATGGCAATGCAAAATCAGTCTGAAGGCCAGATAGCATTTGCGGCTGCCGCTGCCTAAAATTAAACCAATAATTTTAAAGGACGAAGTACGGTAAAAGGAGTTTTTCCATCTGTCTTTAACACTCCTCTTTATTCATCGTTTTTCTGTACTTTTCTTGCCTCAGTTGGGCGCCTTTTTCAGTATACCTTGTTAATAGACAAAGTATTACAGGGTGCTTCTTTGTAGTGGAAGATTCTGATATGGCAGTCACTGAATGTTAAAAGGAGAAGAAAATGATCATCATCAGTGCAAGAAAATCGTTTGATAATGCCGATGTTTTAGGGGCAGCTCACAAGATAAAAGAAATTGATCTTTCTAACGATAAAGAAATTCGTACTATTGAATCAGAAAAAAAATTGATTTCAGAGCTTTCTGGTAAGAAGGTATTGATACTGGTGCATGGTTATAATAATGAGCAAGATGAAGTCTATGACGCTTATTCAATTATAGAGCGAAAAATATCGAAGCATTTATCGACCACTTACGATGCCATTATTGGTTACAGTTGGCCGGGTGGCGATAATCGATTAGATTGGTGGGCGGCTAAAAGTCGAGCGAATTCCGTTGCCAGACAGTTTCGATTTTTATTGGAAATGATTGGTGAGAAAGCGGTTGCCATTGATGTGATGTCTCACAGCTTGGGGGCTAGAGTGGTTTTAAAGGCGCTTAAGCAATCCAGAAAAAAGCCGTTGCTCAATCATTATTACTGTACCGCGCCCGCTGTTGATGATGAAGTATTTGAAGATGATGAAGAGTTTTCAAATACCACTCATAAAGTTACTGGGTTATTTGTTTTTCATTCTAAACGCGATAGCGTTCTTGCACGAGCCTATCGGGTTGCTGAATTTGATAATGCTCTGGGCTTGTATGGGCCGGAAGACCGAAATTATATTGAAGAAAATACAGACAACGTGTTTGTAGTGAATTGTAAGAAGCGGATAAAGAAACATGGCGGTTACAAGGGCTGTAATGAAATGTATCGGTATATGCGGTCGGCATCTTCAGAGCAACCAAAACGGTTTGTGACCTTGTGACAGAATGAAAAACCTAAATGTCAAATGAGTGTCAAGAAAAATGAGGGAAGAAGAATGTCCTTTTAATTTGAGGAGGCCCCTTTAATTTGAGAAAGTCCTTTTAATTTGGGCGTCGTTAGGATGTCATATAAAATATTCACCATGAGATTGTTTTTTTATCTGCGATGGAGGTGACGATATTGATATCTTTATTGGCGATCGCTTCAGCGAATTCGCTCACGTCATAACGGTTATTTTTCATTGCAAGGGCGCCAATCCACGCATTGCGGCCAGAGTTTTTGGCCGCATACAGGGCCAAGTCGGCGATTCGCATCGTGTCTTCCCAACGATAATGCTCAGGGTGCTGATAGCATAGTGGGAATGCGGCATAGCCAATAGAGCACGTAATGTGAATGTGATGCTCACCAATGTCAAAAGAAGTGTTTTCAACCGTTTTGCGGATGCGTTTGGCAAAGGTATTAGCGCTGTCTCTGGAAAGGAATCGCCCTAGAATCATAAATTCTTCCCCACCCCAGCGAACCACATAATCGGATTGGCGGCAGCACTCCCTCAATATTTCGGCCATTTTAATTAGAACGGCGTCTCCGGCTGCATGGCCGTAGTTGTCATTAACGCTTTTAAAGTGATCAATATCAACTAGCATAAAAATAAGATCCTCTTCTTTGGGAGGTGGTGTATTTTTAGAGTGAGTACTCTCAGCTAGCCAATCTTGATATTTCCGAAGTGTTTCAGCGGCATCGGCTTCAATAAATTTCTCAAAGAAGCGTCGATTAGCCAAGCCAGTTAAAGGATCGCTTAGGCTCACTTGTTCGAGTTGTTTGTACGCTTTTTTGAGCTCGTGTGTGCGCTCTTCAATTTTAGCTTCTAAATTACGGCTGGACTCTAATAATTGAAGATGTAAATCTACCCGTACGAGCAGTTCAGGGCGGCTAATGGGTTTAGATAAAAAGTCATTTCCCCCGCATTCAAATCCGGTAATGATGTCGTGCAGTTGATATTTTGCCGTAAGGAAAACAATGGGCAGTGAATGGCGGCCATGCTCTTCACGTATTCTTCGACAGACATCGTATCCAGAGAGGTGCGGCATCATGACATCCAGCAGGACCAGGTCAAAATGTTCGCCTTGTTCAAATAAAGCTAACGCTTGAGTACCACTTTCTGCTTCGACAACATTAAATTGGTGGGTTGTTAAATGATTGCGTAAAACACGACGGTTCACTGGTTCGTCATCAACCACTAAAATTTTGCTGTGTTTGACGTGAGTGCTGATCGGGGTTGCCGTCGTTGTCGAAGTGGTTGTGGAAATTGTTGCTGAATATGTTGTTGAATCTGTCGTTGAAATGACTTGCGATTCTTCGGCATAAGAAGCGTTGGAATGAGATGCCAGCGTGTCTGAAACCGCTTTCTTGTCTTCGTCTTTTGAAGGATTGAGTATTTGTGGATGCGCTTTGTTATCGGGGGTGTCGCTAACCGCTTGGATACGTTTGACGATTTTATCTGATAAAGCAATATTGGAGGGTTGCTCTTCCCCTGTGTAAACCGGCAGAGAAAAATAAAAGGTGGTGCCTTTTCCTACGATTGAGCTAAGCCAAATTTCCCCACCGTGTAAATGCACTAAATTTTTCGTGATGGCCAGCCCGAGCCCCGTGCCTTCGTGAGCCCGTGTTTCGGACGCTTCTAATTGTTTAAAGGATTCGAATAGGGCTTCAAATTGGTCTTCGGGAATGCCGACGCCAGTGTCTTGAATGGAAACCACTAACGTACCGTTATGCTCTTTGGCGCTTAGGGTAATCGTGCCAGACTCTGTAAATTTAATGGCATTACCAATGAGGTTATGAAAAATTTGCTGTACGCGATCCTCATCAGCATACACCGATGGAAGTGTTGTACTGATGTTATTTTCAATAGTGAGATTGCGGTTCGTAATTAATGTGCGAGACAGTGCTACTACCATGACGGAGGCGGCATTAATGTCGGTGGGTTTTCGACGTAAGGTGAGTGAATTATTTCGAATTTTCGAAAAATCCAAGACGTCATCAATAATTGCCGATAGTCGTTTTCCACTGGCGATAATCATGGATAAATTGTCGGTATCCATATTGCTGAGTCGTCCAGAATCACTGTCGAGAATCGCTTCTGCCAACCCCATCATACCAAAAAGAGGAGTGCGTAATTCGTGCGAGGTATTAGCGAGAAATTCATCTTTTAGGCGATCGACTTTTTTCAGTTCGCTAACCACACGTCGCTCGTTTTCGATGATTTTTCGTTGGGTATGCATGTACCAACTCACCAACAATAAAATGACACCAGCGTAACCGCAGTAAGCCCACCAGGTTTTCCAGGGTGGAGGAAGAACGGTAATGCGTTTACTGATGATGTCACTCTTTATGCCGGTATCTGTTAAGGCACGAACTTTAAACACATAGTTTCCGCCATCCAAATTGGTGTAGGTGGCTTTGCGTTCATGGCCTGCATGGCGCCAATCGCTGTCGAACCCTTCTAGTTGATAGTCGTACACAATGTTGTTTGTGTTACGAAAACTAATGCCAGCGTAGTTAAAAGAAAAAATGTTTTGTTCGTAATTAAAAGTGAGGTGATCGGCCAGCAAAAAACTGATGTCCAGCGGGCTGTCTTCGGATGCCTGGGTGACGGGTTCATCAATAATTGACAGTGTGGTAAAGACCATTTGAGGAATGTAATGGTCGGGTTGAATGTGTTCAGGGTTAAACCGTGTATAACCTTCTATTCCCCCAAACAATAAATCGCCATTGCGACTTTTGAGGGCGGCTCCAATGGCAAACTCTCCCGGTTGAACACCATGTGCACTGGTGTAATTATTGATCACTTGGGTGTCTGGATCATAACTGGAAATGCCTTTGTCGGAGCTGATCCAAATCATGCCGTTGTTGTCTTCGACAATGGCCACCACCACATCACTGAGAAATCCATCTTGTTGACGGATAGCAGTGAATGCATCGCGTTCTCGGTGATATAAATTTAATCCTCCTCCTTGCGTACCTACCCACAGCCGCTTTTGCGAGTCTTCTACTACGGCCAATATGCGATTTGCGGCAATACTGTCGGGGTTGTTGACGTCGGTTGTGTAGGTTGTGAAGCTGTCGGTTTCATAGTGGTAGCGGCTTAGGCCGGTTTGTGTGCCGAACCATAAATCCCCCCAGCTGTCTTCCTCTATCACCCAAGAGCGCTCATCGCCAATGGAGTCGACACGGTTTCGGTGGTGATGGTAGGTGATAAAGCCATCCAGCTCAGGCTCGTAACGACTGACCCCGCCACTGATGGTGGCGACCCAGATGTCTCCATTGGAAGCCTGAAAGATATCCCACACATGATTAACTGCCAGGGCGTGCTCACCCTCATCGTCTTTGGTGTAATGCCGAGTGGTATCATTTTTCGGGTCGTAAACGGTGACTCCAGCACTCCAACTGCCGATCCAGTAACGACCCTGGTCATCTTGCATAATGGTCAGTACTTCATTGGCCCCTAAACGGGATTTGCCTCCGTCAGGGTCGGTGGTCATCACGCGGTAGCGTCCGGTCTCGGCATCCCGAATGTTGATACCGCCGCCGTCTGTCCCAATCCATAGGTCGCCGTTGTCGTCTTCATGAAACGTTCGGATTTGTTGGTAGCTGATGGAGCGATCATCGTCCGTTGAATCAGTGTGAATGGTAAAGTCGGCGGTTAAGCGTGAGAAAATATTCACACCGGATGGAAATGCACCTATCCAGACATCCCCCGCTTTGTCATCGTAGATTCGACGAATAATATTACTGGAAAGCGCATAGGGGTCTTTTTCGTTGGCGTATAAAGATTTGAGTTGACCGGAGGTTTCATCAAAGTACGCGACGCCCTGGCCGTCGTAGGCAACCCATACCACGCCGGCTGCATCTTGGTGAACATCCCATACCGGTGGGCTGAATTGGGCATCGGGTGGATCAATTTCGTTGCGGATAAACTGGAAGCGTCTGGTTTCGGGTAAATACTGAAGCAATCCTGCATCGGTACCAACCCAGATACGTCCTTTGTCGTCATAAAGGATCGTACGGCACACATTACTTTGACTGGCACCTTGATGAGGTTTGAGTGTTTCAATCTCCCCTGTATGGCTGTGCCACACTTTTAAGCCATACCCGGTGGCTAAGTAGTAGGTGCCGTTGCCATCATCGGTAATATCCAGCATGTATTGGGTGTAAAGGTCACTTTCGGCGGGGTTACGTGGGTAGCGAAGAATAGTGTCCGTTTCTGGGATATAGCGGTTCAGCCCTTGTTGCGTTCCTAACCACAGTTGGTTTTGGCTATCCACATGCAGACGAAAAATAGAGTTGTGAGCAACGGTATTGATATCCGTAGGGTTATGCTCATATCGAATAAACTGTTCGGTGCGATAATCGTAGCGGTTTAACCCGCCCTCAGTGGCCAGCCACAGCTCCCCTTGTTGGTTGACCGTAATGTCGTACACGGTGTTGGCGCTGATGGAGTGGGGTACTTCGGCGTCATGATGGTAAATTTTGTAGTCGTAACCATCGTAACGCGCTAAACCGTTGCGGCCTCCAATCCACATAAACCCAAACGAGTCTTGTTGAAAGGCCAGTATCTCACCAATGTTACTGTCATTGTCATTCATGATGAGATCAAGTCTGACTTTTTCAGGCATGTCGGTACTCAACGCATGTGATGCATGTGTCAGCAAGCATGACATCAGCAGAGTCAAAGAAAATCTCACGACAACGACAGTGGTGGCCCGAGAAGTAGCCAGTAAACGGCCATTATAAGCTAAGACGCTACCTATGGTTGGGGAGAAAAGACAAGATAACAGCGTGCAGTAAAGAGTTTGGTAAAGCATATGGGAAGATATGTGTCTGTGTACCTTGGTCTTGGTAGGCGTATTAGGCATAAAAGGTTCTTTATTATTTATTCCAAAAAATCATACTAATAAAGAGAGTCTATTCGAGTATAGGATGCCGCACGCAAAATATATCTTGTGTTGCTACCAAACCGTCATGTCATATCTGAATGTTGCCGCATCATTGCCTATATCGGCAAGCATTAGTCATAGAAAATAAATTTTAATGAGGAATTATAAAATAAGAGGCTACGGTATCGTGTTCTTACAGGGAGGTTACTTTTCATCCTATACAGCCTCTATTTTAATTATCAATAGTTAAACCACTAATCGATATTGCCAAGTTTGCCTAATACCAAGTTCATCTACGTCCAGGCGAAAACGTTTTGAAAGCTACCTGAAATACGCTGATCTTCTTTATAACTGCCTATACTCTTCTTGTATTTACGGATTGTATTTACTGAGTTCAGTTCTTTTGTGTCGGGTAGAACCTGTTGGTCATTTATTTTGTTGATAGCAGTGACGAATGAAAAGGCAGTGTTAATAATGGGTCACGATGGGTTTGGGTTTCATGATTAAATCGTTGGACTCGGGTCGTTTTTATATATAGGTAATATATAGGTTTATGGCGTGTACATGAGTACGACAGATTCCCCCCGATTCGTAATTCCCCGATTCTTTCTTTTTGTTACCGTGGCGGTTGCTTTGTTATCCGGTTGTTTATTGTTATTTTTTGAACAGCAGGTGCGCGAAGGTATTGAACGTCAGTATCGTCAAATGTTGAGCAAAGAACATTTGAGGGTGGAGTGGGTTGAAAGTGGTTTTGCTCAAAACCGAGAAGCTATCCGATATTTGTCTCGTGTAGTATCCAATTGGATGTTGCCTCAAAATATTGAGTCACCATTGCGTGATTTTCTGACCAGTCACCCAGACGTTTTATCGGTGCACCTAGTCAATGCCCACACAGAGAAATCCCTTGCTGGGGTAAGTCGTACTTTGGGTGAGATAAAGTCTGTCCCGCCGGATTCGTATGCTCTGTCACTGGAAGCGGTTGATTTGGCTCAGTGGGCAGACTTGAGTGTCGATGACATTTACCTATCATCGCCTGTGTTACAGCGCAACGGCTCTAATGTGATTGTGCCGCATCAACCCATCTTTTACACCGCCATCGCTTTATCGGATACCGAAAACCAAAGTAAACCTCTGATTGTTGTGGAGTGGGATGCTTCTAGATTATTGCAAGCCTTGTCTGCTTCTCTCGTGGCGCCGATTGAACTGTATGTTGTTAATGGCAAGGGTGGGTTTATCGTGCACCCTCGTGAGGATATGGCTTTCAACTTTGACAAAGATGAGAAAAACGACGGGTTACAGAGAAAAACATGGTCACAACATTTTATATCGCGCCCACTTAATGTTGGTGATGAGCATCATTTGGTTCGATATGAAAGTACTGATACAGGTCAGGTATTATGGGGGGAATACAGCACAATTGTATTAAACGCCACCTCAGCTCACCATCAGTTGCACTTTTATTTTCTGTTGCCTCAGCACGCTGTAGAGAAGGCGGTTGCTGATCGATTAACCACTCCGATTGTACTGCTCATTCTTATTAATATTGGAATAGGGTTTGCGGTGTATTTTGGGTGTGTATTAATTCAGCGTCAGCAAACCTTAAAGCAAATACAAGAGGAATATAAAGCAGTTTCTCGCTCTACCTCTAATGGACTCATTTGGGTTGATCAAAGTGGAATTATAAAAAGTTGGAATGAAGCCGCCATTCCGTTCTTGGGTGATGAAGTACGTTACGCAAAGGGGCAATCGATTTTTGATGTCATTTCGTTTAATGAAGCGGTTAGTAAAACCAATAAGCCCCCCATAGATAAGTCTAAGTTAAGAGAGCCCGAGAAAATGCAGGTAACAGCGTTTTCCCCAGAGATGATTGAATCTGTGGCATTAACTCGGGAAGCCGTAACAATAAACGTTACCCACGTTAATTCACACGACGAAGCAAAAATGTGGCGGTTAGGGTTAATACCCTCGATAACTTCGGAGGTTAATGCCTCTGGTGTGACAATATTGATGGAGGATGTGACAGATCTTCGCAACGGGGTAAATGCGCTAGCACGAGTGGATGATGTGGTTGCTGAAGAAGTGGCCTTAAAAACAAGACAATTGACCCAGGAGCGAGACGAAGCATTAGCGGCTAGTCAAACCAAAGGAGATTTTATTGCTCGTGTAAGTCATGAAATACGAACACCCATGAACGGTGTATTGGGTATGTTAAATTTATTAGGGAGAGATACCGTCACCTCTGAGCAGCGCCGATATATTAAATTGGCGGAGGACAGTGCACAGGCATTAATTACACTCATTAATGAAATTTTAGATTTTTCTAAAATAGAAGCAGGGCGAATAGAACTAGACACAGAAGCCTTTGATTTGTTGGAATTGCTAAGTGATTTGTCAAATGCCATGGCCGTTAAAGCCCACGATAAAAATTTGGAATTGGTTTTGGATGTGGCAAATGTTGAATACATCAATGTGTTGGGTGATGGTAATCGTCTACGTCAAATTTTGGTTAATTTAATCGGTAATGCCTTAAAATTTACAGAAACAGGTGAAATTGTCGTTACCGCCAATACCACTCAGATCGATGAAGAAACGTTACGGTTTGAATGCCGTGTTATTGATTCTGGAATAGGCATTCGTGAAGAGATCTTACCTTCACTGTTTACCTCCTATACTCAAGAATCTTCCGGTACTCATAAGCGCTTTGGTGGTACAGGATTGGGCTTAGCGATTTCTAAACAATTGTGTGAATTAATGGAAGGCACCATTGATGTAGAAAGTGAGCGAGGGAGAGGCAGTACTTTTCGATTTGATGTTATCTTGAAAAAAGAGTATGCGACATCTCCTCCTGTAATACGGCCAGAATACAGTGATGTTCGAATTATTATCGCAGAAAAAAATGCGGCGGCGTTGTCTGCCGTGTGTCGTTTGGCAAAATGTGCGCATATGGATGCGACGGCTGTGGGTGATGCTACCACATTGCAAAGTGTATTAAGCCATGGAGAAACATTCGATGTCATGTTAATTGACCAGGCAATTTTAACCACATTGGATATTGCATTAGTCAAGCAGCACGCTTCAATTATTGTGGGAATGAACCCTAATGGCGTGAATGATGACTCAGAGTATGAACACGCTTTGCATCATTTACCCATTATTAAGCCGGTAACCCCCAGTGAATTATGGGCTTCTCTTAGCAGTGTTCTTGATGTTGGGGAGTTCATGGAGACGCTTCCGGTTATCTCTCATCGCGATGAAAATCAATACAGCAACGATGAAAGAGCGTATAAAAATGAAGGTATGCATGTGATGCTGGTGGATGATAATGAGGTGAATCTTGCTGTAGGCTCTTGCATGTTGGAAGACATGGGCTTGAGCGTGACCACTTATCGGCATGGTCGTGCCGCAGTGGAAGCATTATTTACGTCCGCCATGGGAGAAAGTGACAAGTCACCTTATCACTTGGTATTAATGGATTGTCAAATGCCGGTTCTGGATGGCTATGAAGCGACTCGATTTATTCGTAACGGAGATGCCGGTCACGTTTATCAAGATATTCCTATTGTGGCCATGACGGCAAATGTGATGAGTGGTGCCCGCGAGCATTGTTTAGAGGTGGGAATGAATGATTACATTTCAAAACCCATAGACCCAGATGAATTAGAAGAAAAAGTAACTCAATGGCTAGATGCGACGGAGAGCTTCAGGCGAGGAATTAAAATGTCGGCAAAAAAAGAAGAAACATCATCCCCGAATCAACGATTTAATAAGGAAGTGAATACAGACCAAACAACCTATGAGGAAAAAATTCTGAGTGTAAATGAGGAGGGTGACATGGCGACGTCGGCATCATTGTATGAAGGGGAGGATTTCCAACTGTGGGACAGTGAGATCTGTATAAAACGCCTAAGAGGCAGGGAAGATCGAGCATTGATTTTGGTGGATATGTTTTTACAGAGCGCGCCAGAGCGCTTGGCAAGACTGCAAGAAGCATACAATGAGAAAAACTATGAGCAATTACAAAACGTAGCCCACGAAGTGAAAGGGGTGGCTGGCAATTTATCCTGCTTACGATTGCAGGCCTACTTAAAAGCGCTGGAGGCGGCGGCAAAGGCAAAAGAGGTAAACGATATTGATGCGTTAATTGGTGCGGCGAAACTATTGGTTGAAGAAACGTCTATGTTGTTGCAAGAATTTGCAAGCCGTTGCCGACGAAATGCAATGTGAATACCTTATTTCAGAGGGAGCCCTAAATTAGAGCTCCTAAGGTGCATTCAAATAAATCAGCTTTAAATGCTTGCCACTAAATCTAGGGAATTAGTCGGTAAAAGAACAGCCAGCGTGTATAGAGCCAGTTAAAATTTTGGAATACACCATTCTATTTCCGTTAGAGACCACACTGGTCTCGCCTTCTAAGCTGGATGGAATGTCATCAATCCAGCGGTCGTCGTTGTTCGGTTCACAGCTCCAAACAAAAATTTCATCGGTTTGGCAAGTCATTGAGCAAGAGCGTGGGCCAGGGTGATGAGGCCGGTTACCCACTACCTTGCATGATTTTCCGGAATTCAAGCACCAAGCCTCTACTACACCTTTAGAATTCACGTTTCCACCGGATGAAATTGAAACGGTTACAGATGCTGCGCTTGCATGAAATGAGGCACCTGCTAATAGGCCAATTAAAATAGGCCGAAGGAATGATTTTAATCCCATGTCAGTATCCTTGTTGTCAAGTTTATTGAGAACCTAAATTAGTATGAATGAACATACTGAAGTTGCGCCCCTCAAGGGAGAGGCTAACAATTAAGCGGGTTGTTAGAGAACAACAAGAATACTTATAGGTTCATGTGGTGACTGGTTTGTTACCAGAATGTGAGAATTGGATGAAAGGAGGAAAAGAGCGCCATTAATGAAACATAATGCTTCCTAATTTGCTCATTTAGGTTATCCATTTCCAGTACCACAAATAAAGCTCAGAATCGGTGTTGATTCCTCTTTTAAAAATTCCATGTAGCGCAGTTGTAAGCGTTTTTTACCAATGCCTTTCGTCCAGACGCTGCCAGGAATGCCTGCGATATTACGTCCATTCAGTAAAAATTGCTGACTTCCATTAGAGAGACTTCGTGTAAAAGAAATGGAATGTTCGCCATTACATAACATAACGGCTTTCTTTGTGGGAAGAGGAAACGGGGATGTGTGAATGTCGTAAGAAAGTAATTTTGCCTCTGCCATGCGTGTGCGAAACGCTTTTGCGGCCTTTGTGATTTCAGACTCTCCTTGTGCTTCCAGTACCTCGCCGATGGATTCCACAACACCTTCTGCAAATGCTTGTTTTTCCGGTGGCAAATCTGAAACTACTTGTTGCAACACAATTTGCACTTGCTGAGATTGGTTGGCGGTTTGTGTATTAGAAACACTTTCAACCGTATCACCGCCAACAAATACTTTCATTGCCTCCATAATACAATGGTTGTAATTGCTTTGAATCTCTGGGCTGAGTTTTCCCGGTGGTATTACAGCCAGTAACCCACCAAGGTCACTCAGAGAGCCTTTTCCTTGTCCTTCCACCATCTTTTTCCACATACTGATTTTGCCCTTCGCGGCGCCTTCGATGGAGACGACCTTTCCCATGGAGCAGAGTTTTAATAGTCCATCCACTTGGGATTCTGTGGGTAAGTTATTGGCCACGGTGATGTTACTTGTCAGACAAAAAAGAGTGACCAGACAAGCGAAAATACATTTATTCATGGAAAGGACTCTGATATTCATGGGAAAGGTTCTGGTATTCATAGGAAGGTAGACTTTGTTATATTAGAGGGGCTCTTACTTTTAATTTCCCTATCCCAAGAAGTATACGACGCCGACTGTTACGGCACTATGATATTGGATGCCATACGACGTTATTTTTCATTTTCATACGATAAGTTTTGTAATATCTGTTAATTTGTAATATCTGTTAATTTGTAATATCTGTTAAAGAGTAGGATATAGATTTTTAAGGTATTAAAGATAACTCAAACAGGGGCCAGTTTTCCATCTGCTGTGGTATCGGCAGACCTCTTGGAAAGCATCGATAACAACAAAACAAAAAAGCACAACACCAAGTTGAATAGTGGGATTTGGAGTGGTGTTGGCATGGCGTAAACCACGGACACCGCTGGAAACCAGATAACCCAATTGGTTAAAATGACGGTCGGGATTTTTAGTGTAAATAGCTCTTTGGTTAGATGTGTTTTGGTTCGTTGCCATGAAAATCCTTGGTCTTTCCATAAATACATGACGGTAAGCAAAGGGCAGCTAAAAAGCGCCGTAAAGAGGCATTGATCGAACAGCACTTTTTTAACGATGGTAGCTAGGCTGGCATCACTGCCGAACAGTTGCGCTTGAAAGTTATAAAGTGCATCGACAAACGCTCCCATCATGGCCCACATGAGTAAATAGAACACAAACTGACCGGGGAGGTTATGTTGTATTTTTTTCGATAACCATAAATAAGCAAAAGGAATGGCACCGCCAAAAAGTGAAGTAGAAAGGATGGCATATACTGCACCGTAGGTTTCTTTTAATGCAGCGAAAAATAAAAAAACAGGTTTGGCGGCAGGCCAATAAAAGTAGCTGATGCACACAAACAAAGCGAGAAACTGCAAGAAAATAGCAGGAATCAAATTTTCTTTGAAGGCGGCACGAATGTTATACAGTAAAGGGTGGTTGCTCATAGAAAGCCTGTAAATAAAAAGCGATGCCTTGAATGCATCGCTTTTGTTTGCAACGAGTGTATTTCAAATAAATACGCTTCGAATAAATGTACGTCAAATAAATGCACTCCCAATGAACGTACTTCGAATGAATGTACTTCGAATGAACGTACTTCGCATGAGAGCACTATGAACGAGCGCGTTACGACTGCTTTCCGTTCAGTTTACACATCTCCTCGATTCATCGCATTAAACAGTTCGATATTGCCCCCTCGTGCGGCGATGTTTTCAGTACGGGTGTGCTCTCGGCCAAAGGCTCTTAAGTAACCGGGGCTACCTGCTTTCGGGCCGGTGCCGGAAAGGCCGCATCCTCCGAATGGATTCACGCCTACCGTTGCACCAATCATATTGCGATTAATGTAGGTATTGCCTACATGGGTGCTGGTCACAATGGTGTTAATAAATTGATCTAGGCGACTGTGAATCCCTAAGGTAAGGCCGTAACCGCTGTTGTTAATGTCGTCAATAATCTTTGGTAAATCTTCCGAGTTGTAGCGAATAACATGGAGTATCGGCCCAAAAATTTCTTCAGACAGTTGATTGAGTTGCTGAATTTCTACCATCATCGGGGCGAAGTAATGCCCTTGGGGTAAAGAATTTGAAATAGGTGTTGTGGCCAATAACGTCGATTCGTTTTTGAGCCAATTTTTGTGGGATTCTAATCGCTGTAAGGCGATGGAGTCGATGACCGGGCCGATGTCCGTACTCAGGTATTGAGGGTGGCCAACGGTCAGTCGTGCCATGGCGCCTTTAATTAACTCGATAATTTCTTCAGCGGTATCATTTTGTAAGTACAGTACACGCAGTGATGAACAGCGCTGTCCGGCTGAATGGAAGGCTGAGGCAACGACGTCATCCACCACTTGCTCGGGCAAGGCCGAAGAATCCACCAGCATGGTGTTTAACCCGCCGGTTTCGGCAATTAACGGGAGAATTGGGCCAGGACGCGCGCTTAATTGCTGATGAATTCGTTTGGCGGTGGCACAGGAGCCAGTAAAGGCGACGCCGCTGATGTGTGGATGATTCACCATGGCTTCGCCTACATCACCCGCACCGGGTAATAAATGCAATACTTCAGCAGGAATACCGGCGGCAATCATGGTTTGCACGGCACAGGCGGCTGTAAGGGGCGTTTGTTCTGCGGGCTTAGCCACCACGCAATTTCCTGCAGCCAGTGCTGCACTGATTTGACCAACGAAAATGGCTAAAGGGAAATTCCAAGGGCTAATGCAAGCAAAGGTCCCTCGGCCCATCCAGCGGTAATGATTAGATTCTCCAGCGGGGCTCGTGAGTGATTGGGCTTCACCAAACTGTTGTCGGGCGAGGGTGGCGTAGTAGCGTAAAAAATCCACCGCTTCACGAATTTCATAAAGGGTGTCGGAAATAGTACGGCCAGCTTCATGCACGATCAGTTGCATAAAGGTATCTCGCTTCGCTTCGATGGCGTTGGCGCAGTCTTCCAAAATGCTTGCCCGTTGCTCTGCACTGGTATTACGCCATGCATGTTCTGCTTTTTTTGCTGCAGTTATGGCCGCATCCACTTCTTCTGGACTGGCGTTGACAACCGTGCCAATGGATTTCAACGTGTTTGCTGGGCAGGTAACCCCTTTGGCGTGCTTGTCCGATAAATGGGTAGCGTCGGTGTTGAAGGTTTGCCCGCTGACCATGGGAGCGGCTCGGTTGAAGGTCGGATCTTGAGCTAACAAGTTGGATAAATTCGTTTGGGTTTGGGGGTGGCTGAAGTCCAACCCTGCTGAGTTTTTGCGTGGTTCGCTACTGCGTTCATACATGGCATTGGGGGTGGCTAATTGTGAATGCCGATATTCGCCTCCTGCTCGTTGTACCTGCTGCCAAGGGTCTTGTATTAATTCCTGAATAGGTACATTTTCATCTAGGAAGTGATACACAAAAGAGCTGTTGGCGCCGTTTTCGAGAAGTCGACGAACCAAATACGGCAATAAATCTTTATGGCTGCCAATGGGGGCATACACTCGCACGGTTTGTGTCATTTGTGTGGCTTTGGCGACATGTTCAAATAATTGCTCGCCCATCCCGTGTAAGCGCTGGAATTCAAAGGCGTCGTGTGGGGTAGCGCGCTCTTTTGCCAATAAACTGATGGTGGCAATGCTGTGAGCATTGTGGCTGGCAAATTGCGGGAAGAGGGCATCGGTATTCGCCAGTAATTTATCGGCGCAAACAAGATAGGCCAAATCACTGTGAACTTTACGGGTATAGACGGGATAATCTATCTGGCCTTCGTGCTGTGCTAGCTGAATTTCAGTATCCCAATACGCGCCTTTTACCAAGCGAACGTTGAATCGATTACCGGTCTCTTTGGCAAGCGCGACCAACCAATCAATTACATAGGGCGCACGTTTTTGATAAGCCTGTACGGCTAATCCTAATCCTTTCCAGCCAGCCAGTTCTGGGGTACGAGCAATGCCTTCAAACAGCGCTAAGCTTAAGTTCAAACGATGGGCTTCTTCGGCATCCAAGGTTAAATCCACATTGGCTTTATGTGCCGTCATGGCCAGTGAACGCAGTTTGGGCAGTAACTCTTTGAGCATTAACTCAGGGTGGGTTGCTTCGTATCGAGGGTGTAAGGCAGAGAGTTTAATGGATACCGAATGATCGCGCGTATTGGGGTGGGAAGCGCCGTATTTTCCTACCGCAATAATGGCATTTTCATAGGCGTGAAAAAAACGTTCCGCCTGGTCGTCGCTACGTGCGCCTTCGCCCAACATGTCAAACGAGAAACAGTGGTTTTTGAGTTTATTGAGGGCCGTATCAATATCTTCAGCGACGACATAATGCTTGGCCATAATACCAATGGCTTTACGGACGGCGACCCGTATAACCGGTTTGCTGAGTTTGCGTTGTAACTGACCAAACCAATGGCTTAAGCCTTGGCCGTTTTGGCTTTCTAGTAATGCATTACCACTGAAGGCCAACCCCCAACGTGAGGCGGTAATCCAACGTGAGGCGGATTCGGATTCACGGTCTAACCAATCGACGCTGGTAAGGCGCTCGGTAATTAATTTATCGGCAGTGGCGCTGTCGGGAATACGCAATAACGATTCGGCCAAGCACATTAGGCTCAAGCCTTCTTCGGTTTCGAGGCTGAATTCTTGCAATAAATCGTCAAAATCCGCTTTGTTGTGTGCGTCTTCCCGGCACTCTAGTGTCCAGGTTTCGGCCAGTTGTAACGCTTGTTGGCGAAGGTGCGGTTGAATATGCGGATAATCCAATAGATGTTTAACGGCTTCCGTTTCATCCAGATAAATGGCATCGGCCATGATTCGGTAAAGGGAATTCAGCGAAGCGGTGGAGTGTTCGGCTGAGTGTGATGTGGGCGTACGATTGGTTGAAGAAACCATAAGACCAATATCCTCTGCACAAAAAGTATGGTTCGGGCAACGATGGTTGTGAACCCGTTTTTATGATCAGCTCACTTTTGGTAAGCCACGTTTTTATGAGTAATGTGTTTACAAGGAGGGTGCCTCCTGATTGGGCGGATTGTACATGGCCTTTAATTTTTTTCGAAAGAGATTTTATGGCATTTTTGTCATTTTTTTTGGCACTTTGATGATGGGGCTGTTATCGCGATAAACCGGGTTTGGTGGTCATAATGAGGTTGTTCGAAAGTAAGCGTCTTTTGGGTTCTTTTTATGGGGATAAAACAATGCGTGTATCGGGTCCATCAATATCAGAATCATCAGTTAGGGGTCACCACACTCGTTCAGATCAAGAACAGACGGAGTTGAATGTTGACTTTGTTCGTCAGCAGTTTCCAATCTTTTCTCATCAAGATACTCCGCTGGCTTTTTTTGATAATGCGGGGGGGACTTTCGTGCCTCAGCAGGTGATTGAGGCGACCTCGGAATTTCTATCGCTGTACAAAGTTCAACCTTACTCCAGTAACGATGCTTCTCAAGGGGCTACGACCAGGCTGGAGGGGGCCATTGGTCGTATGGCTGACTTCATTAATGCCAAACACTCAGAGGTGGTGTTGGGCAACTCCACCACAATGAACTTATCAATGCTTGCTCAATCATTGCGCCCCCATTTCCATGAAGGCGATGAAATTATTCTCACAGAGCAAGAGCATCAATCTAACGTCACCTTTTGGCAGCGCTTAGCAGAAGAAACCGGAGCTAAAGTCGTGACTTGGCCTATTGATGGTGAGAGTGGGCAGTTATCTTTGGAGGTATTTAGCGAACAGTGTTTAAGCGAGAAAACAAAATTGTGCTGTGTCACCCACAGTTCCAATATTGTGGGAACGGTTAACCCAATCAAAACCATCGCAGAAAAGGTACATGCTGTGGGCGGTTGGATTTTGGTGGATGGCGTATCTTATGCACCCCATCATTGTGTAGATGTGCAAGCCCTTGGTGTGGATTTCTATGTATTGAGTTTGTATAAAATATTCAGCACCCACCTTGGGTTATTGTATGTGAAGGAATCCTTACACAATTTACTGGAAAATCAAAACCTAACCCCATTGCCGTCCGCTTATGGTTGTGCGCCTCAAGGTGGCCAGCAACAAAATAATGCAATGACTTGCGCGCCAAATTATCTGCGTATTGCACTGAACCCCGGTATGACGAACCCTGAATTGGCGGCCAGTATGCTCGGTATGTGCGAATATTTTTTATTGTTGTATCAACACCATTTTCCTCAAGAGGTTGCAATACCATTGAGTGAATTATCCAGTGAGGCGTTTCGTCATCGGGTAGAGCGTGTTTTTACATTGATTGAACGATATGAGACAGAACTGTCTAAGAAGTTTCTCGCGTATATTAAAGACTCAACACTCAATTCAATGGGCTTGCGGTTAATTGGTTTGTCCATTACGGATTCGTCTCGCCGTTCACCGACGTTCTCGTTTCGATTGCCCGAGCGGTGGAATGGCAAGGTGTTAGTGGCCCAACTGGCGGAACACAATATTGGCGTTAGCTTCGGTAGTTTTTATGCCTGGGATTGCTTGCAAGCCTTGGGGCTTCCATCCGAGGGTGCGGTACTGCGCGTGAGCTTTTCCCACTACAACCACATGAGTGATATTGAAAGGTTAATAGAGGCGTTAGAAGTGTATGCGTCTGAACAGTTGGAGACAGCATGAATAAAGTTCGACGTTTCCTTGGTGGGCATAGCTATTTTTGCCTATTGTCCTTCTGCGTCATTTTTTTTCCAACACAGGTTATGTCAAAGGCTTTTCAGGGAAAGCACATTGAGTTGGAGTTATTGTCTTCTGTTTTGAAGGAAAACTCCGCTTTGCAGTTAGGTATTCGTGTTAAGCCGGAATTACATTGGCACACCTACTGGAAAAACCCCGGCGATAGCGGCATGCCGTTGCGGGCCCGTTGGAATATACCAACGGGGTATGAAATCTCTTCATTACAATGGCCGGTTCCGACAGCCATTGCCGCCGATAATATGATGTCTTATGGTTATGAAGAAGAGCATATTTTATTGGTGCAGCTGACTCCCCAAAAGGGAAAGCGAAACACGAGATCGGAAATTTCATCAGAAAAGGATTTGGATATCAGTGTGGAGTTGGCATGGGCTGTCTGTGCAGACGTTTGCGTCACTGAAAAAACCACTTTGAGTGTCTCTGTGCCTGCTGTAAAAAATGCACCTTCATCAAGTCAAATTCTTCCATCGCATTTAACATTGATGTCAACGCAGTTGAAAGAGGCCACTCGATTACTTCCTCGTGCTTCAAATGAATCAAAAGGAACTTATTCAGTTCTAGATGAAAATATTCACTTTTCTTTTGCGCTTCCTGACGGTGTTGACTCAAGTGCTATTGCAAAAAACACAATGGCGATCGTGTTTTTTCCTGAAATGGCAGATTTAGTTCATCATGCATCACCTCAAAGCATAGAGTTCAATGGCGAAAGGATAGTAATTACTCAGTCATTGAGCCCCTATGTTAATAAAGAAAATATACCTAGTGTTTTAAGCGGCGTACTGCGTTATCAAAATAAAAAAGGCGAGTTCATTGATGGCTTTTTAATTTCAATGAGTCGTCACTAATAATCGTTTGATTCATAAAGTCATTCTGTTCACAAAAGAGGGTGTTGTTATGTCATTCATTTTGTTATCAAATTTTTTATCCAATCAACGTCCAGTTCAGAAAACGGTGGGCAGTGTTGTCCCGGTCATCTTTCGACGCCGTTTTCTGAGTAGAATAAAAGAGTGGGGAATATTGATGCTCGCGCTTATGGCGATGCCCAGTATGGCCGCCATCAAAGTAGGTGCACCAGCGCCAGATTTTACCCTCCCCAGTACTTTAGGGCGGGATGCAAAGCTCAGTGATTTTTCCGATAAAATTGTGGTGTTAGAATGGACGAATCATCAATGTCCTTTTGTGAAAAAGCACTACGACAGCGGTAATATGCAAGCCCTGCAAAAAAAATATCAAGACGATGTAGTGTGGTTGTCGATTGTTTCCTCTGCACCGGGTAAGCAAGGCCATATTAGTGTGGCTAAAGCAAAAGAAATTACCAACTCCCGTTCTGCGTTACCTCATGCTGTATTGATCGATTCTGATGGCAGTGTAGGTAAATTGTATAACGCCACCAACACCCCACAAATGGTGGTGATTAAGTCAGGGAAGGTGGAATACATGGGTGCTATCGACAGTATCGCCAGTGCCGATAAAGGGGATATCCCAAAAGCGGATAATTATGTAGTGGCCGCCGTAGACAGCTTGAAAAAAGGCCAGCCGGTTGCTGTGGCGGCATCTAAGCCTTATGGGTGTAGTGTGAAGTATTAAAAGTTGTCGCCATCGGCTTTGTTAGAGTCGATGGTGATATTTTTAACGCACCTCATGATTAACCTCATTGTTTTTGGAAGTGTCAATCACTGCACACACTTTTCGTCACTCGTTTGTCACGCAATTCCTCAAAACTGGCAGTAATATTCGCATTGTACAAGAGCTTCTCTTTGATTTTTTTTGGTTTGTTAGCATGAAGCTATTGATTTGATAATTTCTTACCAAAAACCCTCTCTTATAAATCTATTTTTATTCGTCTTTTTTCACAGAAACCCTAGGCTTTATTGCGGTATTTAACGTATCATGCCGTCCCGAATGAACACCGATTACGATATTTTTATCGGAGAAAATTGATGGCCAAAGGATCGATAATGTGCAGTTCGATAGCCAAGAATTAAATTCTACGGAAACAAGGAAAATGAAACAGGAAGAGATGTCTGATTCTTCTTTTTCCGATATTGATATTAAGTTGATTGATGAGCAAGCGGCGGAAGCCACGAAACGGTGTCGGCACTATTTGAGAATGTCACCAACGGATTTTGCTGATTTCATGCAGGTGAAATCCGTTAAGACGATTTATAATTGGGAAGACCCGACTAACAGTGCCTCCCCGAAATTCAGCCATTTTTTACATTTAATTGCCGCAATTGGTATGAATGCGTTTGTAAAACTATTGGCGAATACGCTTAATCCATCCACACAACAAAGAGATGATCAAGATGACTGAACTCACTTTATGGTTTTTACTTCAAGTTGGCATGACACCGGTGGGAAGCGGAGCTCACACCAGTGAACCGGAATGCCCGCCGGTAGTGGTACCCAACGGTGGTACAGGTGGCACGTCTCAGCCTTTGCCAAAATAATAGGGTGCATTAAATGTCAGTTGTTGATTACCACCAATTCTGGAATGAGTTCAATGTTTATCTGAGCTGGTTGTATGTCTCTTTTTCAGTTGTGTGTGTTGGGTTGTGTATTCGGCATACCAATGTTCGTTGGTTGTTAGGCTCCCTGGCATTAGTTCAGTGGCTGGGTATGCTCGCGACACCGTGGATGCGGGAGCAAGGAATACTGTATTACTTATTAATCAGTCTGTTTGATGTGTTGATCATTCTGTTGATCTTTTTTCGGCAATCTCTGTGTGCTTTTCTGTCTAGCCCTGGATTTAAGAGCCGATTTTATACCCGCTGGTTAAGCCAATTAGCAAACAGTGCTGAGCAAACCTACCGGTTAACAGGCATTGAGTATTTTATCATTTTGGTTTACTTGGTTTCTATTACCGTTAACTCGCTATCTTTCCTAGAAGCTTTGTTAAGGAATGTGGGTGTGAACAGCCTTATTATTTGGTATCTCTTTCCACCTTTGAAGTTGATGACTTGGTGTTTAACATCGTTGTCTGCATTTATTGCAGTCTTTCATGTGAAGAAAGGCAAGGAAGAATTGTTGTATCAGGTGAGTAAGCCTGTGTAGACCGCAATGGTCGGAATCCGAATAAATACACCTAAATACCCGGCGACGATACGTCGCCTATACGTTTTTTCCCAAATGAAAGGCTTTCCGGCTTTGATATGGGCAATCGCCTCTTCAAGATCGAAGGGAAGGTCTGATTTGGGTATGTGTCATCTCCTCTGGTTGCAACCAGTTTATGAAAGACATGGCATAGAAATTTGAATACTCTCGATTAAACCCTCTTGCTAACCCCTTTATATTTTCAATGTTTTTTTGCAGTGCCACCTGCCCTGTCAATTTGCAAAGGGGTGTCAAAAAATCATATTGCGCCACTTCTTTGCAAAAGTTGACGTTTATTTTTCATCAGTGTGCACTTGAAATCACTTTATAAATAAGGTTTTTCGTTAGAATATGCTTCTTAACACCTGAAAATTATTCAGACAAAGGGGTTTACCCGATTTATGTTTCCAAATATCAAGCCTCCTTTTACTCACATAGAACGATTGCTTGTTGAATTTTCCAACATTAAGAAACCGACCATTGCTGATTTCATGGCTTTTCGTGTTCGTGCTCAAGTTGGAGATTATCTAGATAAATACAGGGCTAAAGCCAAAAATATGACACCAGGAGAACTTCAAAATGAAGTACATTCTTCTAGTCGTTTAGCCAGATACATGGCACGTTCTGGCGATCCTAGGCCCTCTTCTCGTTGTGATGCGCATGCTATGATTTCAGGTAGTCATGCTGATGCTACTAAGGAGTACATAGCTTAGCCAACATTAAGCGGCATCTGCTATGTACTCCAAATTCTTATCTTTAAAAAAGCCAAGCAATATATTTTTCGATTTCTGTAGCTGACACATAAACTTTTTTACTTG
>NZ_JAJQVM010000037.1 GCF_021234875.1 Marinibactrum halimedae
CGATTTGTCACGCTATGCGGCCAACGTGCGTCTGGAATATACAAATAGGGAGAAAAAATCATCAAAAGAACGAATTTTTATCCAATATTTTTGTAAATAAATGCGTAATGATAATTATTTTCGGTAAGTGTTCCGGTAGAAAAAATTAGAAAATTATCGCGCTAAAAAAACGAATTTATAGAGGTTCCCTTGAATCTCTTTTGGCACTAACATCTTTACATTACGGCCTATAACTTCTTCACGATTAAAGCCCCACAACTTTACTGCCGCATCATTAAAATACGTCACATTGTTATTACCATCAATCGAGACAATCGCATCAATGGACTGATCTAAAACTTCTTTTAAGTTTTCACGTTGGCTAGGAAACCCAAACATTAATACCGCCCTTAATATCGATTATCATTTCAATATAGGAAAACTTTTAATAATAACGTCTAAAGATTAGTCGTCATTTTAAATAAGTGGCAAGCTGAGTTGAATAATAAAGCTTTATAGAAAACACAGAGTATTCATCGAAAGCATAACAATACAGTCTATCGTGCAATGCACCGTCGATTTAGAGGCGTTTTCATAAAATGTCATATTTGTTTATTTCAAGGATGAACTAAGATGACTGCGCTGATTTAAAATAGGTATAATTGGTAAAGGTTGTAAACAGACCATAGAAAAATCATTCCCGTATTTCAGTCATAAATTTGATGAGGGCAACACCAATCATGCTGAGAGGAGCACTATTTAAACAGTTTTTTTTATGGATGATTGCCGTCAATATTTCAACCATCATCATAATGGGGTTATTGGGTTCAATACTGTTTGAGAAAGGTTCTGAACAGGCGTTTCAAAAAGGGGATGAGCGTCAATTGCACAACGCCGCTGAGCTATTGGCAGAGCACTATCGTTATCATGGCCGGTGGGATGAGGTTATCCATAATGATACATTGTGGTGGGGCTTTGCTGTGCCCGGTATTTTAACGCCCAAGCCTGATGGAACGCCTTTATCTTCGCGGGAACTTCTCGAACGATTTCAATCACTGAAAGTTCCTCCTCTGCCCAAACACCATTTACCTTTTAAGCTTTTGTCAGAAAAGGGCAAATTGGAACACAATGCCACAAAAAATCGCCCCCCTAAAAAGCCACCTCTCCCATCCAACTCGATGCTGCTCTTTAATGCAGAAGGCAAACTATTGAAAGGAGACGCTGCGCTGACCTCCTTGTTAACCACACGCATTCCCATTTTGCTCGACAACGCACTTATCGGTTACATTGGTAGGCCACCTCGCCCACACATTATCGAAAATCTCTATTCAAGCCTGTGGCACTCCGCCCCCATCACGCTAATTGGCGGCATTATGACAGCATTATTGCTGTCGATCGGTGTGGCCTATTGGGTAAGCCAAACGTTATCAACACCACTAATACGAATTTCGTCCACCATACGCAAACTCGCCTCAGGGGATTTTCAAAAGCGCGTCACTATTGATGCCTCTCACACTTACTATCCCATTGCTGAGGACGTCAATTTCTTAGGTGAAGCACTGGCAGAAAGTAAAGAAGCTCGACAACAGTGGGTCAGTGATATTGCCCACGAATTACGAACACCCGTCAGTATTATGGTCGCTGAAATCGAGTCGGTTGAATATGGTATCAAGCCATCTTCAACCGATATGCTGCAATCCATGCGTGAAGAAATTGATCAGCTCAATACATTAATTGGCGATTTGAAAACATTGAATCTGTCTGATTTAGGCGGGGTGAACTTAGAGCGCTCAACCCTTTCTTTCAATGATTTTCTTGATGCCTATGAGCACAAAATAGAAAAAACGGTTCATCAGCATGAAATTCAGTTCGAAATGACATTAGATGCGCTGTCCGACGAGGTCTCTCTATTTGTCGACGAAAATCGACTTCGACAAGTCCTCGATAATTTATTGCAAAATACCCTTCGCTATACGGATAGTGGCGGTATATTGCAGATAAGCACCCGATTAGACGGAGAGAATATCTACCTTACTTGGGAAGATTCTGCACCTGCTGTGCCTGAACATGCTTTACCTCATTTATTTGAGCGCCTATACCGTGTTGAAAAAACCCGTGATCGTGCAACCGAAGGTTCGGGCCTGGGCTTATCCATTTGTCGTAGCATCATCGAGGCACTAGAAGGCAATATTGATGCACGACACTCTCAGCTGGGAGGCCTGGCCATCGACATACGATTGCCGGTTTATCGAAACTGGTAATTGCTTTCTCGTACCTTCAGCCACACCCTTACTGCACCTCCCTCATTGATGCCGCTCACTATCTACTATCTACTATCTACTATCTACTATCTACTATCTACTACCTACTACCTACTACCAGCATCAAAAATAAGTGATCACTCACAAACCATTCGTTAAAAGACAATACCGATATATTCCCCTTGATAAAACCAAATAAGAAGTATTATCATATGCAATATATTCGTATTAAGTTTATTGTTAACAACATTAACGGTGTTAATGATTATTCAAAAATATTTACCAAACATACGAATTCATCTTTGTTGTACAGATTCACAGGGGCAGCAGGGGGCACTTCGGAAGGTTCTAAAGGCTCACCCATGTTCACAAAATCGAGATGAACTGTGCTTGTCATTAACGATATACCAAAAAGAAAATATCGAGTTTAGGACCATGAAAACACTCCCAATTGTTACCGCTATATCCACCATCTTAGGGGCCAGCTTATCACCTGCTTTCGCAGACCAACTTCCATCGAAGACAACCCCAAAAGACTCTGAAGATATTGAAGAAGTCGCGGTTTATGGCAGCAACTACCGAACTACAGGCACCAAATCAACCCTGAAACCTCTCGATGCCCCCATGAGTTTTGAAGTCTACGATGCGACGCTGCTGTCTAGCCGACAAGTGGACAGTGTGAACGATGCTATGCGTTATGTACCTGGGGTGACGCCAGAAAGTCGCGGAGCTGTGACTATTTTTGATCAATACAGTATTCGAGGCTTTGTTAGCTACTTTAATTATTACGAAGGCCTACCACTGCAGGAACTTCCTGGCTGGAATTTAAAACCTCAAGTGGACATGATCGCCACAGAAACCATTGAAGTGTTAAAAGGGCCAACGTCTGTATTGTATGGGGCGGCACCAGCAGGAGGAATGATTAACCAAACCGCAAAACACCCCCAATCCACACCAGAGACAACCCTTAGAGCCAGACTCGGCAACAATGACTTGATGGATGCCTCTATCGACAGTACCGGCGCACTTTCTGAAAATGTCGACTACCGACTGATTGCCTTAGCAAGGCAAAGGGACGGCCAGCAAGTGACCACAGAAGAGGAACGCTACCTGCTCTCTCCTTCAATTACCTGGCAGGTCGCAGATACCACCAGTTTATATGTCAGCCTGTTTTATCAAGATGACCCACAAATGGTGCCTTCCACCCCACTTCCATCCATTGGCACTCTTTACGAAGCCAGTTATGGCCGACTCGGTTCAGACGCCTATTCTGGAGATAGAAATTGGGCGAAATTCGATCGCGAAATGACCATGGTAAGCTATAAATTAAACCATGATTTTTCAGACACGCTCAGCTTTTTACAAAACTTCCGCTACACCAAAGGTGAGTCTCTACAGCACAACACATACAACGCCGGGCTGGTCACTAACTTCCCCGGCCTTGAAGACAACATACATCTCATTCGCAGTGCTTACCTAACAGACGAAGAGTTAGAGGGGTTCACAGTCGACAATCAGCTGGCTTTCACACTCAATACTGGTGAATTGGAGCACCGACTGCTTGTCGGCTTGGATTACAAAACACTGGATGGCACTGTCACTTACCGAGATACTCTGGCTGGAGATCCCGTTACAAGACTGCCCTTTATTCCCACAATAGACCTGTCCAATCCAGACTACGATTTACTCAACCCCAGCACTTTACCGTTAGACAATTACGGTGAAGACCACGATATCGAAGAAACTCAAATCGGCTTTTATATTCAAGATGAAATTCACTGGAATGCCGTCACGGTAATTGCGGGCCTACGGTACGATAATTACGAAAGTACCGACAAAGAAGAAACTATCTATTTCGGTAGTGAATCCGAAGACACCGCAGACATTGATCAAGACAATTTAAGCGCACGACTGGCCGTGATTGTGGACATTGCAGATGGCGTTTCTCCCTATATCAATTACTCAGAATCGTTTGAGCCAGAAGCAGGGTTTAACGATGTTACTGGCGAAGAATTCGACCCTACTACCGCAAGCCAAATAGAAGCAGGGGTGAAATTCCAAAGTCACGACAAAGCCTTCGATATGACTTTTGCGGTCTATGATATTCGTAAAGAAGATGTAGTAGTTAACAGCCCTACAAACCGCAACCTTTCAACGCAAGCCGGTGAAATCCGCTCGCAAGGCGCAGAAATTGCGGCAAATGCTGCCATTACCGAGAACTTTTCTCTCAACGTAACCGCTTCATACAATGATATTGAAGTTACCGACAACCCACTTGACCCAGCGCGAGAAGGAAAAACGCCAGTTTGGGCATCCGATTGGCAAGCAGGGGCTTGGGCAAGTTATCAAGCAACGCCGGCATTACTCTTGAGCGGTGGCCTGAGACACGTCGGTGAAAGTGCGCTTGATCAATACAACACCGACACGGTTCCTTCTTACACTCTTTGGGACTTTGTCGCCTCCTACCAAGTGAACAACACACTGAGTTTGGGCATAAGCGCCAGTAATCTTACCGATGAAGAATATGTTGGCTCCTGCTTTGATGCCAGCAATTGCTGGATGGGAGCTCAACGAAACGTTGAATTCAGTGTTGATCTCACTTTTTAAGCGACATACCCGATAAACTCATAGCCTCGTTTGCTCCGCTTATTCTGTACTGGGTATTCTCCTGGTACAGAATAGACGGCCTAAAAATAGACCGAGATTCCTTTTCTATACCGCGTCACTTATTCCATTTTCTATTCACCTTCCTAACTTTGGCCCTTCTAAAATCAAGTAATAAGCATTCCAAAGAACAACCGTCACTTTTACTTCACATTATTCTTTTAGAGGGAATCATTAAGACAAATTTGTGATAGATAAATGATACCATTCACGCCGATACACCCAGGAGGCCGTCATATAACGCTTAGGCGCCAATATGAACAACGAATTTACCAACACGAAGTGTGTTCTAAACAACGGTGATTGATCAAACAATGACGAGGCTGCATCAAAAATCTGCTTTCCCTTTTGCAAAACTAAAAGCGGTTGCTCTCACAACGCTTCTGGCTCTTTTCCAAACTGCTGCACTCGCCAACCCCTCTTCTATCTCACCTAATACCGATGGCTCTAATGTCAATGAGATGGGGATGGCTATCAACGACACCGATACCAGTGACTCTAGTAATATCGATGTCGATACTGAAGCCAATGCCCCGGAGCCATTAAATAACCCACAGCCCTTGTTGACTTCTTTAGAGGACAACAAAGAGGTCAACTCAATCACTGAAACCGAAAAAAGCGTCATCACGATAGAACCAGAGGAAGAAGAAGCCGGCGCTCAACCTCAACCCGCCCCCAATGTTGACCTGAGTGAAGTAGCCCCCATTCCACAGCCCATTCCCACAACTGAAGACAATAGCGCTTCCTTTGACACTGACGCCGTTACCACATCAGTCGAAGGCACCGAAACCACAGCCCCCACTTCGATTCAGTCTGAACCGGTCGTTACACAACAACCTAAACCCGAACCACCTGTTACCACAACAGCAGAAATTACTTATGACCAATTCGTTATTCTCGGCGCAGAAGTGCTACCGGGAACCTCAACCCGCCTAGCTTGGTCGCCCAATGTAGCCATAACAGGCCTTGCTTTACCAACCCCTGTACTCGTCATTAATGGTGCTCAGGATGGCCCTACATTGTGTCTGAGTGCCGCCGTTCACGGAGACGAGCTCAATGGTATCGAGATTGTTCGACGCGTGATGTACAACATCGACCCCAGCCGGCTTCACGGCAAGGTCATTGGTGTGCCGATTGTGAATTTACAAGGTTTCCAACGAGGCTCACGCTACCTGCCAGATCGACGCGATTTGAATCGTTTCTTCCCTGGCGATAAAAACGGCAGCCTTGCGTCCCGTATTGCCGCTTCCTTTTTTACGGAAGTCATCAGCCATTGTGACATGCTCGTGGATTTACATACCGGCTCAGCCGGGCGCACCAATATGCCCCAAATTCGGGCCGATATGAGCAATGAGGCAGTCAGAATGTTGACCGAAGGCTTCGACAAAATGGTAGTCGTTCACAGCCCCGGCAACCCAGGTATGCTTCGTTCTGCGGCTAACGCTGTAGGCATTACCTCGGTCACCATGGAAGTGGGGGAGTCTCTTCGGGTACAGGAAGATTCGATTAAGGCAGGTGTGACGGGTGTGTACTCACTAATGGAAAAACAAGGCATGTTCGCACGGCGTTTCGTCTGGGGCAGCCCATCCCCGGTGTATTACAAATCCTATTGGTTACGAACAGAAACCGGCGGTATTTTATTCAGTCGAGCCGACTTAGGGGATACGGTCTATGCAGGCCAAGTATTGGGCCATGTCACAGACCCAATCACCAACGAGACCACACAAATTATCGCCCCGGTAAAAGGCCGTATTATTGGTATGGCTGTTAATCAAGTGGTTATGCCTGGTTTCGCTGCTTACCACATTGGTGAAATTGCCACTGAAGATACGATTGTTGACCCAGAAACCACTATTGATAGCCCCATGCACTTAGGGGAATCAAATAATAACTCTGCCATTGATACCGAAGAGAATTTTATTATTAACAATTGATTTAACGCTGCTCTTTAAGGTAATTCAGCAACAGCCCATTAATCACCGACATCAAGGGAGCGCATGGCGATCTTTTGGATAAGGCTAAGTAAATCAACCCATTATTAATAATGATACTTTCCACAACGCCTGAGCTGTCATCATTAATTAAGGCTAATGCAGAATACCCAGTAGCTCGCCCCACAACCACATAATCCACACGGTTGTGCAACAACATTTTCATTAAGCTCTCTGCATTCTGTGCCTGGGCGAGATTAAGAAAGATTGTCGAAAATTCATCAAATTCATCTCCAAATTTATCTCCCGCACTGATTGCCCCCCGCAAAGAGATCAAGTCTAACCAGGTTTTTACTTTTGAGGAGAGCGGTGTTAATACAAATACATTGGAGGGATTGGCAAAAACAGGCACGTAGGAATAATTCAAAAACTTCCGTCGCTCACGCGTATCTTTAAGGCCAATCAGCATATCGATATCACCCGTATTGGCTTCGGCCAATACCCGCTTCCAAGGCGTTGGAGAATGAATTTCAAATGGGATGTTAAGGTCTTTTTCTAACCGCTTGGCAAGGTCGATGGATAACCCCACCAATCGATTATTTTCCGTGTAATGAAAAGGACGATAATCAGGATGAGCACCGACCACGACTTTTTTGCATCCTGAAGGGATTTGATCAGGAAGTGGCGGTTTTAGAGCAGTTTGAGCATGGCTCCCCCAGCTAAGCGATAAACACAACAGCGCCACCGTGACCGGAAAACGCAAACGCAAAAAAAACAAAGAAATTATCGTCGACAGGCGTAGAGCAGAAGTACACAAGCTCAACACGGCTTTCACTCGCTTCACCATACTCCCACTATATTCTCCATCGCTTTACCGTCACTTTAACGGCTTTTCAGCTGCCACAAGAGGAAATACACCATAAATAACACCGTAATGAATAGCACGTTATTACAATTTGTTCAAAAAAGAAAACCGTTGTCTTAATGCCGTCTTACTGTAAGTAAGAGGATACCTCTATCGTTCGCTCTGCCAAGATATCACCAAAGCTACAATTTCCTCGGCTGGTTAAGTTGTAAAACGTTGTGACATTCGCGGAATCATTTACGGCTGTGCAAAACACCGTCATTGTACAGCTCCTCAACCCGGTAGCAGTGAATGAGATTGCAGTGCCTGTCCCTCCATTATCGATCCCATTACACTCCGCCGTCGCGGCTGCACGAGTTAATGATGCGGTGCTGTCAAAATACAGCCGATGCATTGCGTATTGGGCGCCACTTTCTGCAGCATAAAACGCTTGAAGTGACGCCTGCTCTTGCAATACCGATAGGTTACTGTATTGCGTCATACGACTCAGTGTTACCCCGAGCCCTGCTAAAATCAGCACGATAAACAGCGCCAGCGGTAATAAAAAACCCTGTTGAGGTCGTAGAAGAGGGTATTGACCAAGATCATTACGGGACATTGCGAATCATCACCTGATGGCTAAGTGTAATGGCTTGATTAGCTTCAGAAATTGGCAAGTTAATAGAAACCAATGTATTGACCGTCTCCGTTGCAAGAGACACCGAAAAAGCGGCAGCACCATTAACACCATCCATCAATAACACACTGTTACCGCTTGGCGTACCGAGTGAAAGTGCACTGTTGAGTGGGTAAGTGTTAGCGGGGGTATAGGCATCATAAAGTCGTAACTGATCACCCGACACACAAATTTGACGAGGAAACGTCGCCACAAACATTCGTCGATTAACCGAATTACGCACAAACTGCTTGGCACTGTGCGACACCACATTCGGCACTATTGATGTATCCACACCGCCCCACAAAGCCAATGCCGCCGACGAACTGCCCGATGCATACAATTCACTTGGCAGTAAACCACCCACCGAGACATAAACCGGCACACCAGAAGACAGAGAAAGCGGCGCTGTGTTTAGCGTGCTGGTAGTGTTGCCATTTTCGACATCCCCTACCACACCCAAGTAATTCGCCCCCCCAATAATAGGGATGTACTCAATACACTGGCCCGAGCTGTTCGAGCGCACACTGTTCGGTAGTGCCATACGAAGCTCTCGGGTAATCCGTTCAAGCGCCTGTCGTCCTTTTTGGGTAAGCGCAAAACGCGCTTTCGACTGGGTATAACTGGTAATGGAACTGGTGACAAATTGCGTACTCAATACCGCCAGAATCGATAAAATTACCATCACGGTAATCAATTCGATCAGCGTAAAGGCTTGCTGCCGACGATACGGGCTTCGTTCTAACGGACTCCGCTCTAACTGCACCCTCTTTAATTGCCATTTCTGTAAATAAGAGCGCTTTGCAATCGTGAGGGGAGAAAACTCAGACTTTACTGGAACCATTAAAAGTTAGCCTTATAGGCACTGAGTACCGTTTGTGCGCCCCCACTGGCGGTGGCAGTGACAGTAATTAGCCGGGCCCCATCGCCCGCCAAACCCAAATCGGCTCCGGCATCCACCACCGTAACCGCTGTAGAACACCGAGTGGCACTGTTGTCAGTGCTATTGTGGTAATCCAACACATCATCAAAATCAGCATCTGCCGTTCCGGCGCAGGTTACGCCCTCTGCATCAAAACTATTACAAGCGGGGATGCCACCTGTGGGGGTGTTTTCATCAAACTTTCGCGCCAAAATTTCATCCATTTTCGCTTGTGCGCACTCTAATGCTCGGGTTTGGTCAATGGGGTTTACGCTGTTGGCCACTGATTGATTGTACACTCCAATGACGGCCGCCAACGCCGTACTCACCACCACCATAAAGACAATCAGCTCCACCAAAGAGGCACCCCATTGCCGTGACAGCCTATTCTGAGTGAATATCACTTTATTAGTGTGCATAACGGCATTAGTGCACATAACCGCTCGCCTCCACCGTCACCTGAGTGGACGCACCATCATGGGAAAGCGTAAAAACCGTTGCAGTGGTCTCCCCCATCTTATTGTAAGCCAAGGTTACTGCCGGACTCACCGTCACCCCATTGGATAACACTACTGGGTACTGCACCCCAGCACTGCTTAAGCTAGCACCACTGGCTTGTACATCGATGGCCGCGCCGGAAGTCACAAAGGTAATGGGATTGGCAGCAGAATCGCGAGACATGGCAATTTGCTGAGCAAAGAAAAGGGCCGCAATCAAATCGTCGCGGCCAGAGGAAAGGTTCGAATCAATCGAACTGAAGCGATTACCCACATACACGCTGATAATCGCCACAATCAGCAATACGGTAATTAATTCAATTAGCGTAAAGCCATTTCGATGCATAAATTAGAGACTAAGCCTTTAATTTAAGGAGTCGTAGCTGGAGCAACAACATTATATGCAGTGAAAAACTCTGAAGGTGAATCTGATGCATCAAAAGCATTATTGTCATTTGAATCGACAGAAACTGTACACTGAGCACTGTCACCTTCAGCAGCACCAACGGCATTAGTCGATATGAAATATCCATTTGGTAAACCGCCATCTAGGAGAGCTGCAACATTGTTACAAGTAGTCACACTAACTATTGAGTTCGCTTCGGTCGGTAAACCCGCATCAGCAGCAATATTGTTGGCATGATTAAGTGCAGCAGCACTGGCCAACCCACCCGCAACGCCCTGAACAGCAGCTTGTTCAGCAGCATCAGATAAGTTTAAAAATCTCGGAATTGCCGTCGCGGCAAGAATTCCCAAAATAACAATAACCGAAATCAATTCAATTAAAGTGAAACCCGCTTGCTGTTGTTTCATGGTGTGCATAATAAATTACTCCAAATTACTGAGGAACCGGTGCGCTTACCCCGCGCCCTTAGGCTTTAAAAATCCGCGTAAACTTCAAAAAAAATCGGCACAAAGCTACGCAGGCAATTACCGCCTCTGTGTAAGCATAGGCTTTTATCCGCCTATTTTGATGCCATTCCAGAGGCTAATCACACCCAAACCACCACCAATAAGAGTGGCAATATCGAAAGTGAGTGCATTTTTATTATTGTCATCTCACTCATTATTAATTGAGCGGCCAATTCAGCAAAGCGGTTAAAACCTTGCCTTCTTTAATATTTAACCCTCACTCAAGAATAAATAGATCTTTACATAGATAAATTTATTTTCAAAATGATTTTTTAATACTTAGTAAAAAAAACGTCTTTGATGACAAATGGCTTACATTTCTGCAAAAACGTCCACTTTAAAAACTTTTTCCCATAGAACAATCAAAAAACCTAACTATAAAATATAAAACCACGCTTAACCCAACAATCACAACCACTCTAGATAAGCTTTACAACGAGAAATGGGTAGATACCGCAACCCGCCCATTACGCAAATTATAATCAAAAAATAACGTATCATTATTTTTTATAGCCAATTCATACCGACAAATATAAGAGTCTGGCATTGATACGTGATAAGTCGCTCGCCCGCGATTTTCATCCCCCTGTATGGTGGCATCGATACTGCTCTGCGAGATCCCTAGCCATAAAAAAAAGCACTCTTGGGGAGTTTGGTTATGAATAGAGGGAGATCCACTTTCTCCTGCCGACGCCGCCCAACCAAATTCATTTAAATGAACAGTCACCCCTTCCATATCGACAGAATGAATTTCTCCGCGCTCTGTTCGATTCACCAACCAATGCCCCCTCAAACTGGACACGGACGATGCAAAACTTCTGGCCGATGCATTAATGAGTGCTTTTTGAGCCTCTTCCTGTGATTGCAAATAATACTTAATGCCTATGGCTGCCAATACACCAATCACCGTAATTACGATAATAAACTCAAACAAGCTGTAACCACCAATACTACGATTTTTGTGTCTGGCACGTACCATACTCAACAGCCTAAATAGGGTTTACCGTTTGGTTTTATCATCTCACCTCTTTCCTGCTCTCTTAAGTTAACCTTAAGTTAATCTTTACTTAACTTTTACGCCTGATTTAATCTTACTTCTGAATGTTGTACATTTCCCACATGGGTAAGAAGATACCCAACGCTAAAATCATGACAAACACTGCCATAATCACCAAAATAATCGGCTCGATACGATCAGAAAGTTTACTCACATCATAATCCACTTCCCGTTCGTAAAACTCAGCCACTTCTTTTAACAACTCGTCTACCTGCCCGCTCTCTTCGCCGACAGAAACCATTTGCAAAACCAACGGCGTAAACATTTTACTGGCAGTGTGCGTACGAATTAAACTTTCTCCGCGCTCAACACCGCTTTTCATACCTAAAATTTTTTCCATTAAAAATCGATTATCGATACTCTCGGCACACAGCGCCAATGCGGTAGGTAACGGAACACCCGAACTTGACATTAAACTGAAAGAACGAGCATAACGAGCCAAAGAAGCTCGATTAATAATGTCGCCGATAATGGGTAATCGAATTTTCGTTTCTCCCCAAAAACGCTGCCCATTATCGGTTTTCATATAGCGCCACCATAGGCCAACCGACACTGCCACTACAATCAGCATATGTGGCCAATAGTTAACGAACGTATCCGAAACACCGATCAATATTTTTGTAGGCAAAGGTAATTCCGCATCAAAGCGAGAAAACATATTCGCAAAGGCTGGGATCACGAAAATATTAATCACCACCATAGCCACTGCCAAAGCAATTAATACAAAACTGGGATACCGTAATGCCGATTTAATGCGCCGAGCCGTATCCAATTCCCGCTCTAAATATTCAGCCATTTGCAAAAAAACGCTGTCTAGTCGGCCACTGTTTTCACCCACTCTAACCATACTGATAAAGAGCGAACTGAAAACATCCGTGTGATAACGCATAGACACCGATAACTCCATACCGGCTTCTAGACGATCTGCAATTTCAAATAATGTTTTTTGCAATACGTAATGCTTAATGGATTCTGCCAACCCTCGTACCCCCCGCACTAACGGGATACCCGCTTTAGTGATGGTATACATCTGCCGACAAAGAATAATTAACTCCTCCACCGACACACCACTGGAGCCCATCAAGCGCTGAAACCTAACCTCCAGGGGTACTTGCTCCTTCACGTCTGAAGCCGGGTTGATGGCAACAGGCGTAATGCCCCGCCCCATCAGTGTACTTGCCACAGCATCCATTGTGGCTGCTTCTTGTTGGCCTTTTACCTGCCCACCTTTTCCGTCGCGCCCTACGTAGGCAAATAATGGCATCTTCTCTTTCGCACTCGTATCGTCAGTTAATTAAGTTCAGTTCAACAGTAATTAAAAACATTCTCTTTTCTAAAACAGGTCAAGCAATAAAGGGGCAATTAGAGGATGGCGGCTGCCTCATCTTCCACTTCTGCCGACACTTTCATTACCTCTTCTAATGTTGTAATGCCTTGTAGAGCATACTCTAAAGCACCGATACTCAATGGCTGAAAATTCGGGTTACGTTGCGCGGCTTCATGAAAATCAACATGGCTGTTATCGCGTAGAGCGGTGGCCATTTCGCTATTAATATCCAGCATTTCAAACACCCCGATTCGGCCACGATACCCCGTATTAAAACAATGCGGACACCCCGCACCTTTTTTAAATCGAGCGTTGGAAAAGTCCAAACGGGAAGCCAGAGCGTTGAGAAGTTGCTGCTCAGATTCATCCGGTTGGTGATCCGTCGCACAAGTGCTACACACGCGTCGAACCAATCGCTGAGCAATAATGGCTTTTAGCGAAGAGGCTACAAGAAAAGAATCCACCCCCATATCCACCAAACGCAGCGCTGAACTCACGGCATCATTCGTGTGTAAAGTGGATAGTACCAAGTGTCCGGTCATGGCGGCTCTCAATGCAATTTCCGCAGACTCACCATCACGAATCTCACCAATCAATAAAATATCCGGGTCTTGTCGCAACGTCGCCTTCAGGACTTTCCCGAAACTTAAATCAATACGCTCGTTAATTTGCACTTGGCTGATTCGAGGCAAGCGATATTCCACCGGGTCTTCAACGGTGATGATTTTTTTCTCTGGCCGATTTAATTCAGACAATGCGCCATAAAGTGTGGTGGTTTTCCCCGAACCCGTCGGCCCGGTCACCAAAATTAATCCATGAGGTCGATGAATGGTTTTACGAAAACGCGATTGCATTTCTGCGGGCATACCCACTGCATCCAACTTTCGTACGCCCTCTGACTGATCTAACAGCCGCATCACCACCGATTCACCAAACTGTACGGGCATGGTAGAAATCCGAACATCGACGTTTTGGTTTCTCACCCGCAAATTAAAGCGGCCATCTTGTGGTAAACGTTTTTCGGAGATATTCAAATTGGACATCAACTTCAAACGCACCACTAACGCACTAGCAATGCGTTTTTCATTCATCACCTGCTCAGACAGCACACCATCAATACGCTGACGAATGCGCAGCACTTGTTCGTCCGGCTCAATATGAATATCAGATGCTTTGGCATTAATCGCTTCTTCAAAGATTTTTTGTAATAACTTCACCACCGGGGCATCGGTATCTTCCGCATCAGTAACGATATCGGCCAAATCCAGCGCGGCGTCGTCCAGCTCCTCATCCATTTCTTGGGCAAGCGAAGCAATTTCATCTTGACGAGAATACGCAATATCAAGAATGTCTAATAATTCAGATTCCCTCACCACTGCTTGACGAATGGGCTTATGAATCACACGGCTAAGATCATCTAATCCGAAAATATCGGTGGGATCTGCCATACCGAGCAAAATACTATCGGCATCTTCACTTAATGGAATCACACGATACCGGCGGGCCAAAGTTTCGGGTAAAGATTGCACCAGTGCGGAATCAAACCGAAACTGTTTTAGCTCAACAAACGGGATATCTAACTGTTGAGACAATAATGTCAGCAATGCATTTTCTTCGACATAGCCCAACTCCACCAACATGCGGCCTAATTTTCGTCCGGTTTTTTTCTGTTCAGACAGAGCATGATCCAGCTGAGAAGGGTCGATCATTTGATGGGCGACCAAAAGATCACCGATACGAATTCGCTTTTGTGTAGTAGCAGGTTGTGACATCAAACTCACTCAAAAGAAATTAGGGCTTCTGGGATTTATATAGTTGTTACTTATGATTTCAGCCAGAAAATGTCCCCTTTTTCGTATGTAGCGTATAAAAAGGTGCCGTACTGGCTATTTTCCCAACACATTGAAGCTATTGTGAAAAGTGGTAATGGTTTCCCAGCGCAGCTAAACGCTGATCAATGTACGCTCGAATATCCGCTTGGCCTTGGTGAAAAGGGCGTGCTCTCAGAAAAGCTCGGCGAGCCTCTGTAAATTCAGAAAGCGCATCATAAGCAATGGCCAACCCCAACCAATAACGCCCATTACTCGGGGCATCAGCCGCCAAACGTTCGTAAATCAAGGCAGATTTTTCATAAATACCCAAAGTCTGGTACATACCGGCCAGCAAACTGTAATAGTCATGATGCTGTTGAAGAGGAGGTAAATTCGCCTCAAGTAACGCAATAGCCTTGTTAGATTGCCCTAAATGCAATAGCACCCGAGCATCCAACTGGCGTAATTTCACTTCTGGAATCACATCGCGAGCATGTTCAATTAGGGTTAATGCAGAAGCAGAATCGTCGGCCTTTACGTAAAGGTCGACCACATACTCCAGTGCCTCAAATGCTGAGGGGTACTTCAGCAATAATGCTTCCAATCGCCCCAACGCCTTTACCCAGTTCCCATTATCTACCTGTTCTCTGGCGTACACCAATGCAGCATGAGTGTCTAAACGCTGTTGAGTTTCAGGGCTGACTTGTCGCTCAATAGTGGCAACGGTGTCTTTTTCTTCCTGGTGAACTTTCAGCACCGGACGTAACGCCAGCAACCCAGCATCGCCGGGAAAGAAACTAAGGCCTCGTTCGATCAAGCGCTCTGCCCGCAGAAAATTCTCAGACATCAACGCATTTTTTGCTAACGCTTCATAACGCGTGGCAATGGCTTGCATACCTGCCAGTGCTTTTAGATTGCCTGGCTCCAATCGCAATACTTCCTGATAGAGCGAATACGCATTATTGCCCTCAGGCACCGTAAGCCGATCATGGTCAAGCGCAAACGCCGCTTGGGAAAGTAATCGCTCCAGCGCCTGAGCGAATCTCAATGCCGATTCATCACGCGCTTTTGGCAACGAATCCACCACTTTGAGAGGAGCTGACTCATTTCTGGGTACATCGTTAGCCAATGCATCAACCGACACAACTGAGGCACCTTCCACAATGCCCCCCCCTTCTACAATGGACTCACCTTCTGCTTCCAATGCGTTTTTTTCCGCCATTATGGATTCTTTAAAAAGCCCTGAATGGCCTGTGTCTTGATGACCTGTGTCTCGATGGCCTGTGTCCTGATGCCTCGGTTCGACCATGTGCATTAAACCTCCATGATCAAGTACCAACGCACTACCCACCAACACTAAAGCAACACATCCCCCAATAAACGGCCCCTTAAAGGCTTTACTTGCTAATGAGCCAAAGTTGTTGAAACTAGAGTTGTTGAAACCAGAGTTGTTGAAACTAGAGTTGCTGAGACCAGAGCTATTACAACCAAGACTATTCAAACGAGAATCATCTGGGCCAGGTCTCGGTTCAATAGTCTTTGAAGGCTTCGGCGACGCCCCTCGATCCTGAAGATCTTGTAGCATTTGCTGCATTAGGCTCATAAACCCACCCCCGCTCTCGCTGCACGCCAGACCAACAAAACACCACCACCGGATAGGGCACCCCAAAGCGCCCACTTCTGCCAAGCATTATTCAAACCGGATAATCGTGCCTCTGGTGTATCGTGGATGGCTCGCCGCATTTCACGAGACGAAACGGTCGCCACACCCAATCCATAGGCTGATAATAACGCCTTGTGACACAGAATATTCATCAGCCTTGGAATGCCGCCACTGTAGTGATACAACCACCAGAAAGCCCCTTTTGTAAAAAGAGTAGAAGACTCAAAACCCGCTACTTGCAAGCGAGTGTTCACATAGTGCTGGCTTTGACTGCGGTTAAGCGGGTAGAGATATTCACTGAATACGATACGCTGGCGTAATTGACGTAAATCATTACGGCTTAATATCTGGTCAAGTTCAGGCTGACCAAACAACACCACCTGTAACAACTTACGATGCTCGGTTTCCAAATTGGTCATCAACCGTAATGCTTCTAACGTTTCTTTTGGCATGGCTTGAGCTTCGTCAATCACCAACACCACACGCTTTTCAGACTGAGCAAGTTTAATTAAATGAAGATTGAGCGCTTTTAACAACTGATGGCTAGAAAGTGTTGTATCGCTAGGCATTTGCAGCTCTTCTGCCACCGCACTGTTGAGCCCTTCTGGGGATAAATACGGGTTAGGAATGTACGCAGTCACAAACCCCTGCTGTAATCGTTTTAACAGTTGACGACACAAGAGGGTTTTTCCTGTACCAACCTCACCCACAATTTTGATAAACCCTTCACCGTGCTCTAAAGCCAGCAGGGTTGCATTAAGCACTGCACCATGACCACTTTCTTCACAAAAAAATTCCGTATCAGGGGTCAGTGAAAAGGGCGCTCTTTTTAATCCAAAGTGAGGCTCATACAAGTGATGGTGCAAAGTCATACCACACTACCATTCTCGACGTGTTTTTAACGCTTCCTCGATGCTTCTCATACGAGTTTCTGTATTACGTAAATCGGAATCCCATGTCTCATCATCAATGACTAGCGGTTTTAATAAAATCACCAACTCTGTTTTACGATTGCCTTTTTGATTGGCGCGGAATAACCCATTCAACAACGGGATATCTCCCAACACAGGGCGACGCCGATCTGTTTTCGTGGTGGATTCCTGCATTAATCCTCCCAATACAATGACCTGACCAGAACGTGCACGCACAATGGTGTCAGACTCGCGAATATCGCGGAATGCCAGAGGGAGGGTGAATTGATCATCCCCCAAGGTAAAACTTTTTTGCTGATCAGTGACTTCACTGACGATGGGGTGAATGTGCAAAATTACGTCGCCATTCTCCGCAATTTGTGGCGTCACATCCAAAGAAATACCCGAAAAAAACGAGGCCAACTCAACATTTGGGGTTTCCGATGTGGTGGCAGTACTGGCGGTTGTCGTCGTTGAAATGCCCGTCACAAAATACTCATCCGACCCAACACGAATGACCGCTTTTTGATTATTCACAGTGGAAACACGTGGGCTCGATAATACTTGTACATTGCCTTGTGACTCCAATAAATTAATGAGTGTGGAAACGTCTCCCACACTTAATAATGTCCCAAATAATCCGCCCACACCGTCATCAACCGTCACAATTTGGTTGCCATTGGCAAACTCCGATACGTCATAGCCATATAACGCTTGTCCAGAAATAGCTCCCCAATTAATGCCGGCTGAAAACTCATCGTTCAGCCCAACTTCAAGAATTTTGGCTTCTAAAATAACCTGGCGTGATACATTTAATTCCGAACGTTCTAAAAATTCTCTTACGGCAGATAGCTCACTGGGCATGGCTTTAACCACGACCATCCCCGCCTGTGGTGCCACCACAACAGAACGATCGCCTTCTTCACCGCCAATAATTGCAATGACCGCTTCTTGTAAATTACCCCAAAAGTCCGTTTGGTTGAGGGTTTGCACACGAGAGCCTGGCAACGAAATATTCTGAGCTCCGGCACCCAAGCCGCCTAAACCACCTAAGCCACCGGCTCCTGCTACGCCACCCACACCTTGCGGTTGCACCAGGTTGGCTAATCCGCCACCCATATTATTATTGTTGTTATTGCGATTGTTACCGTTCTGACCATTGTTATTGTTGCTGGTTAATTCCCCGACCAACACACTGGTATCAGACGTACCCGCACGCTGTACATCCAAGTAATCAATGTGAAAAATTTCGCTGCGCAACTCTCTTGGATACACACGATAAATGCCACTATCCAATTTGTACTCATACCCAAATATATCGCGCACTACTTTCAAGGTTTCTTCGATGGTGACATTTTTGAGCTCTAAACTAATCGCACCCGATACAGACGGGTGTACCACCATATTGTGACGAGTACCTTCCACCAACCCTAAGAAAAAAGCACGGGCAGGCACTTCATTCACCGAGATGTCGAAACGGGATTCAAGCGGCAAAGCGGCTTCTTGCCCGGTACGATTATTCAACCCGGAGCTGGAATTAAGTAGGGCATCTGTCACCGCTTGGGGTGGCGTGGACGGTGCTCCAGATGGCATTGCCGCATGATCGGTATTACGAATCCGCTCTTGCTCTACTTGGTCGGCCAAAGAAGGCGGCTGGGTATTTGACGAACACCCCAATAACCCCAATAACACTACCGCGCTCAACGACGCCGCCACCCCTACCTGTTTTACAAAAAGTGTCTTCACCCGAAATACCTTCATCCCAAAAATTTACCTGAGGCCACGATGTCAATTTCAAGCTTAATGTCATCGATAATGGCACTGCTGCCTGCGTGTGTTTTTAAACCTAGTGTTAAACGATCAACGTACCACCTTCACTTTGTGATTATTCAAATACAATGTATGTGTTTTTCCATTTTTTCGAATCAAAACTGACCGCTCTCGAATTCGGCTAACAACACCACCACCCACAATCGAATCACCTTCTTTTACCCGTTTGCCATTGATAATGGCAGTACGCTTATTGTCACGAAAAACAACCGAAGATAACCGCAGTGATTGGGATATCGATGAAACAGAAGGGCGAAAGTAAATAGGGCGGGTAGGATCAGACAGTGTATTTAAATCCACCAGTGGACGATCGGGAGACTTTTGAAACGACTGACTCTCACGCTCAATTTGCGCTTGCGCCTGAACACCACCGGCAACGAAAAGACTGAGGCAATAGCACAGTAAAAGGGGCAAAATAGAAATGCGCTTGAAACTCAGAAATGGGTTATTACAATTACACACCCAGCAGCCCCTCTTCCGTCGTCAGGGTATACACCCACACCGTCACACGACCACTCGGGTAATCGTCTACTTCGTAGGTCATTCTATCCCAATAAAATCGCCATGAAAGATGCTCAAGGCGACGCAAATAACGCGTCACATCGAAATAACTGCCTTCAAACTCTACTCTCACTCTGTGTTTATACACCCCTACCGGTTGTGAAGCCGATGATTCCCACGCCGGATCAGCCACCGGGCTTACTACTGTAGGTTCAGTGGGCGCGCCTGTCTCCGATGTTTGTGCAAGAAGCTCCTCTGTACCTGATAAGGTAATTAACTGCACAGGTAAGGTTTGTAGTTCGGTTAACCGCAACCCTTTCGATTCCAACAATAACTGCTCAAGCAATTGTGGTAATTCATCTGCCCGAATAAGCCCTACAGACATTTGTGCCAATTGTTCATCTAAACGATCCACCTTTTTTTGCTCGACGGCAATGGACTCACGTAATTTTCCATTCGGATCAAAAGACTGTAGCTGCACCATCTGCGTTAATGTTTGTTGGCTCACCTGCAATTCTTTTTTTATCGAAACAATGCTGGCTTCTTTTTTACTGAGTTGTTTGGCAACGGGGCTTACGATCATAAAATCCAGCAACATAATGATCAGTAACGCTCCCCCAACCAAAACCAGCAATCGCTCCCGAGTTTCCAGCGCGTCAAATTTCTCTGCAATGCCCTGCCAACGCTCTTGCAATGTCATTGCGCGTCTCCATTCTGGGTTAAGTCTGACGCGGTTTCACTATCAGCAATCGAGAAACGTACCGGTTTATTGTCTTCGTGAACCAGCGTTAATATTCCCATTCGTGCTTTCGCAAAATGCTCATCCTTTCTTAACTTACCCAAGTAACGTGGCACTAGCTCAGAATGAGTTGCCGTGCCTGAAAAAGACACCCAGCCTCCCCCAGAGTCAAGATCAAACGTTTGTAACTGAATCCCTTTGACGTACTCTTTCGCAAACCCCACCAAATACCCGGAAAAGCCTTGCGCATTACCTAAATTTTGCCGTTCAATCAATTGCAATACCTGTTGGCGACGGCGATACGTTTCTTTTAGATTATCCAATTCGCGTTGTAACTGTGCACTGGGGGTAATATTACGCTGAACACGCAGTTTTTCGACTTGCTCAGTAATGTTGGCAACATCGAGCGTTAGTGCTGCTAATTCTTCTTCTGACTGATCTAACTCATACAGTGTCCAGCCCCATAACAAGAAAGCAATAAAGACTGCCGATGCCATCGCTATCAATAAATGCTGGGATGAAAACAAAAGCGCTGAATGACGAAATTCATCCGTATATAAATTAATTTGTTGGCCTTGATTCACGCCTCACCCTCTCTTAATGCCACACCGATACTCGGTAAACATTGCTGCCAAAGGCTTTCATCGTGGAGAGTCGGAACAACCTCCGAAAGCGTTTCGGTTTCTGTGAGTAATGATAGGTCAAAGGCTCCAATATCCACACTTAGACCTTGGCGTAAGGAGTCTTCTATTTTTTCAGCTCCCAAATACAACCCCGACAACCATACTTTTGTGGGAGGAGATTGCCCCATTTGCCGTTCAAAATAATCTAAAGAACGCTGCAGCTCTAATAACAGTGGCTCAGCAGGTAACTCATCCATTAACCCACCACGGTAATCGATATCAAAGCGACGGGATAAATACAAATTACCAACACGGGTCAGCGTTAATTTACCTATACCATTATGGAGGTGCACCATGGCAATACTGCGTTCTTCGTCTGCCAGCTCAGCCCCCAAATTCCGCAACGCCATATCCACAATATCGATGGCATTCAATTCCAATCCCACGTTGGGAACAAATTCAATAATCTGTTCGACTAATCGCCTTTTCGCCGCCACCACATACAATAAGGGTGCTTTATTTCGACTACTGTCTTCGGGCAAGGTGATGACATCAATCACCAACTCCTCTAAAGGCAAAGCGACTAAATCTTTCACTTTCCATTTCACCGCTTCACGTAGCTCTGCTTGAGGAACATTGGGGGCTTCAACCAAAAGAAGTTGATAATCATCGTGACCCAAAACAACATTGGTCATAGCAGATTTCAAACCCAGTGTCTCAATTCTCTCAGCCACAAGGTCAATAAAAGCTCCACTCTCTGGTTTACCACCATGAGGAATCACTTCACAGACACTCAATGCCCGATGACTGCCCGGAGTAACCGCTACTAATGCAAGCCCTTCTTTTAGTATCTGCATACCGACAGTCGGTACGGATGCACGGCGGCGTTTCCATCGTCGAAACCACGACATAAGTGACCAAGCCTCATTGTTCTCTATTCAAAACACATCCTTGCCACGACCTCATTCCATCAACGTTTCACAATGCTGCTTAGAACCATCCGGCCCACTCACATGTGAAGTAATAATTCATTTGGAATTATAGATACATTTTTCATAGTTATTCGATTTTTGACAAAAATATCTGTTTCAAAAACAAAATAATTTTATACGAAAATGCATATAACCATGGAAAACAAGAAAATCTCCGTAGCCATCCCAAGATGATCGACTCAAAAAGCGGAAAGATAGAAAAGAAATATTAAAAGTGGGAGTAACAAGCGCCTGAACCAACAGTCATAAAGAAATTAGGAAGGAAATCGGATAAAAGAATTGAGAGGGAAAATACGCAGAAAAGGCAAGATAAACTGGTAGATTGGACACCTCTGTAAGCAGAGGCGTCTTTAGCGTAGGGGCACTTAAGAATTAGCGCTTAATACAAAAAACCGCTTAAATAACATACATATTTGACGATGAATTTTTGGTTATCGAGATGCCAAATCAACAAACGAAGTATCGCCATCAACCACTAATTGAAATTCATAACGGCGTTTCAGCCCATCCATCGCCGCTTTTTGACCATCTTTGGTTTCTACTGTAAAAACAGATGAAGCAAGCGCACGACGTGCGGCGGATGTAAACACTTTGGCAGGGCTTTCCTCGATGACCGTAATTTCCTCAACAGCACCTTGTGCATTCACATTATAAGAAACCAAAACGTAGCCTTGAACCTTATTTTTCAAGGCATGACGGGGGTACTCAGGTTTAATATCTTTAACAATGCCCACTGTGCCATCTTCCATAACATGAACTATTTTGGAGGGGGCCTCTTTCGCCATACTCATTGCCGCGACGCTCATGCCCAGTGCAATAGTGATTAATTTTCTCATTCTGATGCTCCTTAATAGGTTCTCGATACCGGGTGGCGATACTCGCTCAACTCACCGGTGGTTTTTTTTAACCCCAAGGAAAAATAGAAACGTTGCGTTTCTCTCACTTACCTTGCTTGTATTAAGCAATGACTATTTATTGGCCATTTCTTATTGTTAGCGCTTTCTTGATGACCACTCGATTTCACGAATAGCCTCAAAGATTTTTATTCTCAGAGCTTTTTATGCTCAAAAACTATAAACAAAGTTTATACCCGAACTCATATATACTTTGTATATACAAAATAATATCCCTCGCCTTCGACCAAAGTCAAAGAATTCTTTTAATATTTAACACTTTTGTAATAAAAGTGTGGTAGCAAAACTTAAATCAGTCAAAAAACAACCAAAAAGCGCTTCTTCTTTCCTTACCCCAAAACACAACTGAGCGTACAACTGAGGTTAACGCATGGCGTCTTGAGCGGGTTCTGGTAAACTGCGCCGCTCATGCAACAGCACACTCTTATATGACTTTGCGCCCTGCGCTTCTCGTGTTTAAGGCCTTACCCATGACTCAATCCATGAACGTTCTTGCTCACAATGACGACCTTCCCATTCGAACCGAACAGCCCATTCATAGTGGGAAAGTGCGTTCGGTCTACTGGCTTACCGAAGCGGACAGCCAACGACTCATTCAAGAACACAACTACCCCGTCCCCGAAAGTACTCCCTTGGCCATCATGGTCATTAGTGATCGGATTTCCGCCTTTGATTGCATCTGGAAAGGAGAAAACGGCTTAGATGGCGTACCAGGGAAAGGGGCCGCGTTGAACAGTATTTCTAATTATTGGTTTCAACGATTCAAAGAAGAAGGGCTGGCTAACAGCCATATTTTAGATGTTCCGCACCCGTTGGTGTGGATTGTGCAAAAAGCACGCCCCGTAAAAATTGAGGCCATTGGGCGCCAATACATTACCGGCTCCATGTGGCGCGCTTACGAGAAAGGTGAACGTGATTTTTGTGGTATCCAATTACCAGAAGGGCTGACTCAACATCAAAAGCTAGATGACATACTCATTACACCAAGTACCAAAGGAGTGTTGAGAGGCTTGCCCGGCGTACCAGAGGCGGACGATGCCAACATCACCCGACGTAATATTGAAGAAAATCTCCATGCCTTTAACTTCAATAGCGCAGACGATATCAGTCGCTACGAAACCCTGCTTAAAGAAGGCTTTGCTATTATTCAAAACGACTTCGCCAAACTGGATCAACTCTTTGTAGATACCAAGTTTGAATTTGGCTATGTCACAAATAAAGAAGGAAATGAAGAATTAATTTATATGGATGAGGTCGGCACACCCGATTCTTCAAGAATTTGGGATGGTACTGCCTACCAATCTGGCAAGATTATTGAAAATTCCAAAGAAGGCTTCAGACAAGCGCTGCTGAATCATTTCCCTGATCCAGATATTTTATTAAATAAAAACCGAATGGATGAACGGACACAACTGGCTGAAAACCATCGCTTACCCGTTGAAATGCTGATGGATTTATCAAATACCTACCAAGCAGTTGCAGAAAAAATCATAGGTGCGTGTATTGAAATTTCTGACAATCCAAAAGAGGAAGTGATTGAAGCTCTAGGCGCAAAATATGGGCTTATTGTTTAATGACTAGCGTTTAATAAAAAAAATAAAACATTCGCAATATTCAATAATAGAAACTTAATTGATATTTAATTCAATGTAGAATAGACCGAAGAAAGCCCTAGTTTCGTCTTTTAGGGCTTCGACGGCAATCAGAACTTCAGCGACGACACCAAACACAATAACACCATCATTACAACACCGTAACGGTTCCATAAAACTACGCTATTCTCCCCATATCCAGCATATCTCTTGCATGGCATTATAAACGATTGTCTTTAGGTGCATGGCCAATATGAAGCCAACACAATCCATATTTCGAATGCGCAGGGAATACAACAAATGGGTAGGCAACCAAACCCTTGAAGATTTTGCGCTTCGTTTTACTGCCAAGAAAGCTCGACGCTTAAGCATTAGTCGTGTTGGAAAAACCGCATTAGGCGCCACCGCTTTTCTCGCTTTAGAAGCCTTGGCAGCTGCAGCGACATTGCAGTATGGGTTTATCAATACCCTCTATGCCATGCTTGCCGTTGCCATCGTGATTGTATTAACAAGCATTCCAATTTCTTATCATGCAGCCAAGAATGGACTCGACATCGACTTACTCACTCGCGGCGCTGGCTTTGGCTATTTAGGCTCTACAATTACCTCTTTAATTTATGCCTCTTTTACGTTCATCTTCTTCGCCATTGAAGCCGCCATTTTAGCCTCAGCACTCAAAGCCTTATTTCAGATTCCACTGTCAATTGGTTATGTTCTTTGCGCGATAGCCGTTGTTCCTATTGTCACTCACGGCATCACCGCTATCAGTCGCTTTCAAGTCGGTACACAAACAATGTGGTTACTGCTCCAGTGCAGTGCATTATTTGTCGTTGGCTATTTTGAATACCACCGTTTAAGCCAATGGGTTCATTACGCTCCCCCAGATTTGCCGAACGGCCATACCTTTAATCTCGCCTTATTTGGTGCTTGCTCCTCCATCTTTTTTGCAATGGTGGCCCAAATCGGCGAGCAAGTAGATTACTTACGATTTATGCCAAGTCAATCGCCAAGCAATAAATACCAATGGTGGTTTTGGCTTCTGCTATCAGGGCCTGGGTGGATATTCGTTGGTTTAATTAAAATGTTATTGGGGTCTTTTCTTGCCTTTATCGCCATCACCCAATTCGTCCCCTACGAACAGGCTATTGACCCGGTATATATGTATCAAATGACCTTTCTCTACTTAACCGAATCCCCCACTTTTGCGTTGGTGCTTGCGGGTATTATGGTCATTATCTCTCAAATGAAAATTAACGTTACCAATGCTTATGCCGGCTCAATTGCCTGGTCAAACTTCTTTAGCCGGTTGACTCACAGCCACCCCGGCCGAGTGGTATGGCTCATTTTCAACGTTGCCATTGCACTCACTTTGATGGAGCTAGGCATTTATCGAGTATTAGAAGCCATTTTGGGTATTTTCGCATTAATCGCCATTAGTTGGCTTGGCTCTCTCTCAGCAGACTTATTAATTAATAGACCTCTTAAACTCAGCCCAAAGCGCATCGAATTTAAACGAGGGCACTTATACGACATTAATCCCGTGGGGTTCGGCTCAATGGGCCTAGCCACCATTGTGGGTATGGTAGCTTATTTGGGGTACTTAGGAGAAACTGCCAAACATTTAGCCCATTTTTTATCGTTAGCCGCCTGTTATATTTTCGTGCCAGCACTCGGCTTACTGACTCATGGAAAATATTATTTGGCAAGAGAGTATGATACCACTTTACTCATACCCACTTGCGAGCATATTGAAAAGCCTCAAACACTTACCTGTACTATTTGCGAAAATCAATTTGATGTAGAAGACATGAGCTATTGCCCGGCATACGGTGATACGATTTGTTCCTTATGTTGCTCATTGGACGCACGCTGTTTAGACATGTGCAAACCCAATGGGCGCATTGGAGATCAAACACGATTATTCCTCAAAAAATTCAGTCATGAACGCTTTTTCGTTTTTATTGACTCCAAAATCATTGGTTTTTTAGGGCTATTCACCGGTACTGTTCTTTTAAACGCGGCTTTTTTAGTGCTGATCTACATGCACAGCGCACCAGCTTCTCCACCAGAAAAAGCGCTATTGGCCGACAGCATGTGGACAATATTCTACGCACTGTCCATTGTATCCGGCGTGCTAGCCTGGTTGTTTTTACTCGCTCATGAAAGCCGAAAAGTCGCGCAACAAGAATCGAACCGGCAAACACAGCTTCTTATTGATGAAATTGAAGCCCACAAAGAAACTGATCTCGAATTGCAAAATGCCAAAGAGGTTGCTGAACGTGCTAATAATGCCAAGAGCCGATATCTTTCAGGTATTAGCCATGAATTACGAACCCCCCTACAATCAGTGCTAGGATATGCGCAGTTATTACAACAAAAAGAAGATATACCAGCTCAACATCAGCGTATGCTAAGTACCATTCGCAACAGTGGTGAACACCTTGCCAACCTCATTGAAGGGTTATTAGAAATCTCAAAAATTGAAGCCGGAAGGCTCGACTTATATCGACAAGAAGTCAAAATTAAAGAATTACTGAATCAACTGGTACAAATTTTTCAACCACAAGCTGAAGCTAAAGGTATTGAATTTCATTTTACAATTCACAATCCTTTACCAGAGGTGGTCACAACCGACGAAAAGCGTCTCAAACAGATTCTCATTAATTTATTATCAAATGCCATAAAATACACAGAAGAAGGGCGAGTAGATTTTCATATCTATTATCGAAATCAAGTAGCCGAATTTACAGTCGTCGATACCGGCGTTGGCATTAATAAAAAAGACATCGAGCGCATCATGAACCCATTTGAGCGCGTTCGTAACCAAGCTGTACCAAATGTTCCAGGCACCGGTCTGGGCCTCACTATTGTGAGACTTCTTACCGAGGTGCTCGGAGGTCACTTAGAAGTAGACAGTACTCCTGGTTTTGGAAGCTGCTTTTCAGTCTCTCTTATGCTTTCATGGGTTTATCAACCAACCCCCTCGACCATACCAGAAAAAACCATTCGCGGTTATTTAGAATCGAAAAAAACAGTGTTGGTTATCGACGATGACGCCATTCATCGAGGTTTAATTTCTGATATTTTATTGCCACTCGACTTTATTACGCTAGAAGCACAAAACGCTCATGAATGCATTCAAATTATGAAAGATAATAATCCAGACATACTATTAATGGATATTACTATGCCAGTAATGAGCGGATTGCAATTATCCAAACATTTACGCCAACAAGGTTATCGGCAACCCATCGTTATGCTTTCTGCAGATGCCACTGTGCAAAAAGATAAAGAAGATTACAACGCCTATGACGGTTATATCACCAAGCCGATTCGCAATCGAGAACTCATAGAACGCATTGGGCAGTTACTTAACCTCACATGGCGTTATACCGAAGAACCCCAACATAGCATAATGAATCGTACAACACAGGCTATCGAGCCAACATCAATAGAACTTCCTTGCCACCTATCTGCCCCAGAAACTTTCTCTGAATTATTATATGCCGTACAAATTGGGCATAAACGCAGTGTTGTTTCGGCTTTAAAAACATTGAGAGATAAGAACATTTTATCTCCTATACTTTTAGATCATTTAACACAACTGGCTGACTTAATGCGATTTGATAAAATTGAGAAAATTATTACGGAAAATTCATCACATGAATAATGTAACCAGAGACGAAATCGTTCTTGTAGTTGACGATTCACCAGAAGCACTAGCCCTAATTAATGATACTCTTGAAAGTGAAAATATTGATGTATTAGTAGCGCTAGAAGGTCAGCAAGCATTAACCATTGCAAAACGGGTAAGACCCGATATGATTTTATTGGATGCCGTTATGCCAAGAATGGATGGCTTTGAAACATGTCAACATTTAAAAAACGACCCCGATCTCTCCGGAATTCCAGTTATTTTTATGACCGGCTTGTCGGATACAAAAGATATCGTGAAGGGGCTAGAGGTCGGCGGTGTTGATTACCTAACCAAACCCATTAGGCCAGATGAATTACTTGCACGTATGCGAGTTCATCTCAAAAATGCGCGTATTGCAGATTCAACTCAAAGAGCGCTCGACAATACAGGCCAGTACTTATTCTCTGTAACAACAGCAGGAGAAATTCAATGGGCTACACCACAAGCCTATGAACTACTACAGCAATGCCAACCTGATGAACACTGGCAAAACGACATATTTTGCAAAACTATTTTTCAATGGTTACAACACCATCCGACACCACGACAACGCTCTGCTTTTAAAGATGTTAGTCCACCCATTGCAGTTGAATTTGTTGAGGCACGAAATCATGATGAGTATTTGTTAAAATTGATCAATTTAGATCAAATACCAGATGAGGTATTACTTCAAAAAAATCTCAACCTAACCAAACGAGAAGCCGAAGTGCTCCGTTGGATATCTCAAGGAAAAACCAACCGAGAAATAGGCCAAATTCTGGATATTAGCCCAAGAACCGTTAATAAACATTTGGAACAGGTTTTTGAAAAGATTGGGGTTGAAAATAGAACGACGGCAGCCAGTGTTGCCATTCGCGTCATCACAGAACACCAACATTAAAAAACGGCCAAACATATCGCACTCTCTCTTATAGAGAACACCTAGCTTTGGGTTTACACGGCCAGATATTGCTTAATTAAGGCGTCATTCAACTGATCCATGGCACTACTGGCGACAATTCTGCCTTTTTCCATCAACCGAAAGGATTGCCCTACACGTCTGGCAAAACCCAATTTTTGCTCAACCAATATAACCGTTAAATTTTCATCACGGTTTAATTTTAAGATAACATCCCCGATTTGTCGCACAATATTTGGCTGGATACCTTCATTGGGTTCATCTAAAATTAACACCCTAGGCTCAATAACCAACGCTCGTGCAATTGCCAACTGTTGCTGCTGCCCACCAGAAAGATCTCCACCTAAACGGTTTAACATTTCCTTCAACACTGGAAATAAATCATAAATTTTTTCGGGTATGCATTTCGATTTATCCTTGCGTATCGGCAATCCAATCCGTAAATTTTCTTCAACTGTTAGCATTGGAAAAATATCACGTCCTTGCGGTACATAACCCACCCCTAACGGTGCTCGTGCTTCTGCACTCAATGATACTAAAGATTGACCATTCAAGATTATATCGCCAGAGTGAATAGACAATAACCCCATTAAACACCTCAATAGTGTTGTTTTACCCACGCCATTGCGCCCCATAATACAAGTAACTTCGCCTTCCTTTATCTCTAAATCGAGATTCCAAAGAATTTGTGTTCCCCCATATTTTTGATTGAGTTGGCTAAATTGAATCATGGTTGATCTCCCAAATACACCTCGATCACATCAGGGTTATTCTGAATGGCCTCCATCGAACCTTCTGCCAGTACAGACCCTTGATGCAATACCGTGACGGTTCGTGCAATACTTCGAACAAATTCCATATCATGCTCTACCACCACCACAGTATGGTCACCGGCCAATGACGTCAGTAATTCTGCTGTGCGCTCAGTTTCTTGGGGAGTCATTCCCGCAACAGGTTCATCGATCAATAACAAACGAGGCTCGGCAGCCAGTAACATTCCAATTTCTAACCATTGCTTTTCTCCATGAGACAAGGCACCCGCAACTTGATAACGATGCTTTTCCAAACCGATAATGTTTAATACTTCATCGATGTAATCCATCTCTTCCATTGATAATTTGGCCGAGAGTGTATACCAGACACCCTTATACGTTTTTAACGAGAGCTCTAAATTTTCATAAACAGTATGCACTTCAAAAACGGTCGGCTTCTGAAACTTTCTCCCTATACCTAAACGAGCAATTTCTGGTTCAGAATGCTCCAATAAATTAATGGTTTGTCCGAAATAAACACTGCCCTGATTACACTGGGTTTTACCTGTAATCACATCCATTAAGGTTGTTTTACCGGCACCGTTTGCTCCAATAAGGCATCTTAACTCACCATCATTAATATAGAGATTTAAATCATTGAGTGCCTTAAATCCATCAAAATTGACGGTTACTCCTTCTATATATAAAATCACATTTCGAGATACATCAACCTCCCTTGCTCTAGGCTCAAGAAAAGACCACACACGATCTCGGCGCCACAAACCACGCTGCCCATAATTCTCGCTCATACTTCTACCTCAGATACTGATTTTTTATCTTTTACCTCAAAGCTATCCAATTCTCTTGATGAATCTCCCTTCAAAAAAGATATTCGCTGCTCAAAAAATCCAACAATTCCATTGGGTAGGTAAAGTGTAACGCCGACAAACAATGCCCCTAAAGCAAACAACCATCCATCTGGAAGTACTGCAGTAAATTTCGTTTTTGCATAGTTAACTAACAATGCCCCCACCGCTGCACCGTATAACGTGCCACGACCACCAACAGCCACCCAAACAACCACTTCGATAGAATTAATTGGAGAAAATTCACTAGGGTTGATAATACCCACCTGAGGAACATACAAAACCCCTGCAAATGCAGCTAATACCGCAGAGTACACAAAGAGGGCAACTTTATAATGATCGGTTACATAGCCTAAAAAGCGTGCTCGACTTTCGCCATCCCGTATTGAAATAACAACACGCCCAAATCGTGACTTCATGATTTTCTGACTTAATAACAACGCAATGATTAAAACCAAGGCAGATAAAAAGAAAAGCCCTACACGAGTTTCATTTGACTGTAAATCAAAATGCAGAATTTCTTTAAAATCCGTTAATCCATTATTCCCACCAAAACCCATTTCATTTCGAAAAAACGCGAGCATCAGAGCGTAGGTTAATGCTTGCGTCATAATAGACAAGTACACACCGGTTACCCGAGAGCGAAATGCCAACCACCCAAAAACAAATGCCAGCAAACCGGGAATAAAAATGGCCATGGCAATCGCAAACCAAAATTGATCCATGCCAAACCAATACCAAGGCAATTCTGTCCAATCGAGAAATACCATGAAATCTGGCAAATCAGGATTACCGTAGACACCTCGATCACCCACTTGTCGCATGAGGTACATGCCCATACCGTAACCACCTAAGGCAAAGAAAGCTCCATGCCCTAAGCTAAGCACACCACAGTAACCCCATACCACATCAACCGACAGTGCAAGCAATGCAAAACATAAATATTTTCCCAGAAGGGTAATCGTATAGGTACTTACATAAAATATGGATTGCTCAGGAACTAAAAGATTTGAAACCGAGCAGACTATGACAACAACGAATAAAATTAGGGAAAACATGTGCACACCATTACGGATTCGTTTTCCGAAAAAGCCCTTCGAGACGAGAGCATTAAAAAATTGACTCATTCTGCCGCCCTCCCTTTCTGTGGGAATAATCCTTTTGGTCGCTTCTGTATAAACAAGATAATAAATATCAACACAACAATATTCGCCAATACAGCGCCGGTAATCGGTTCAATAAATTTATTGGCCACACCCAATGTAAAACTCGCGACCAATGTACCCAATAAATTGCCCACACCACCAAATACCACCACCATAAATGAATCAATAATGTAAGCCTGACCTAAATTAGGACCGACGTTCGTCAGCTGACTAAGCGCCACACCAGCCACACCGGCGACTCCTGATCCCAAACCAAACGTCATCGCATCCACCCATTCAGTGCGAACCCCCATTGCCTTCGCCATTGGTCTGTTTTGAGAAACTGCTCGAACATTTAATCCTAAAGATGTCTTCTTAATCACAAAAACCAATACAATAAACACAAGAATAGAAAATGCGACAATGTACAATCGGTTATAAGTCAAAGAAAGCACTGGATTAATTTCTAAGGTACCACTCATCCAGTCGGGCTGATCTACTTGCCGATTAAGCGGTGAAAAAATAGTACGCACAGCTTGCCGCAATAATAAACTGATCCCAAACGTGGCCAATAAGGTCTCCAGTGGCCGTCCATGCAGGTGACGAATAACGGTTTGTTGAATAATAATCCCGACAATCGCAGACGCCAAAAAAGCAGCGGGAATGGCAACCAGAAGAGAATAACCAATAAAGTTTGGCATGATTAATTGAACCACATAAGTAGAATAGGCCCCAATCATGATCATCTCTCCATGAGCCATATTAATCACGCCCATGACACCAAAGGTAATCGACAACCCTACCGCAGCCAACAGCAATACCGAACCCAAGCTGATACCAAAAAATAACTTCTCAACAAAGACATAAAACCGATTCTTTTCTTCTATCGCCGTCAACGCCTTATTTAACTCTTTTAATAACTGTGATTTTTGATCACTTTGAATCTCACTTTCCTCAAGAAACCCTTTATACTCCACCAACGTATTTTTAACCGGAATTTCCAATCGATCACCCAGCAGTACAATTGCTTGATTCACCTTAGAGGAGGACACAGCAGTCATATCTTGTGATGTCTTTAAGGTATGTACCGCCAATACGATAGACATCATTTCTTTTACCTTGCCTGATCTTTCATTTTCGTACATTGACTCAATTGCCGATGCAGTCACAGGATCTATGGTTAACACCATCGCTTTTAACGCATTGATTTTGTTAGATTCCGAATCAGATTTTAATGACAAACGAGCTATGGATAGTTTTATACCCTTCCTTACACGATTATTGGTGCGAACTTTTTTATAGATTTTTTTAAGATCCAGTTTAGATAGTAATTTACTTTCAGATTCTTCACCTAATTCCTTCACTTGATACTCATCGCCTTCATATTTCTTTGCATACACCAAAATATCAGGATCTTTTTTAAGATAATACAACTCCCCAGACAACAGAGACGTTAACAGGTCATAAGCGTGCTGACCTCCTTTCTGCTCAATCTTTTCTATTAATGCTAATTTTTCTTTAAAGTTTGCCAAAGGCAACTGACGAATCAGATGTTCATACTCAACCATTAATTCTTCATCGCTTTGCAAGCCTTTCTGCAATACACCTTGCTGCGACTCTAATAATGTATAACCTTCTTTTTTTTCATCTTTACTATTCGCAAAACAAGGCTTCACTGCTATAGAGCACAAAAGGATTACAGTGCATAATATCCTCCACCAAAACCAATCTCTCTGAGGCAATAAGGTGTACATTCTGGAAGTCACACATCCTCCTTCATATCAATAAAACACTTAAAAAACGAGCATTTAAAAATCGGGCACCAAGGCCCGAATTCAAAAAAAATTAAAATTTAGTAATTCTGACCTGAACACTTTTTCGTTTCAGTATTATAATTCCCACAGTTAACAGATTTATCTTTCCAATCCGCTATAATTTTCGCACTCTCTGGTAAGTGATCGGTCCAAGCATCACCTGCAACTTCACTTTCTGTTTCCCAAACAATCTCGAATTGGCCATCATCCTGAATTTCGCCAATCAAAACGGGTTTCGTAAAATGATGATTCGGCAATACTTCCGCTACGCCACCGGTTAAGTTTTTCACTCGAATGCCATACATCGCATTACGAACTTTATCCACATCCGTCGTCTTCGCTTTTTTCACCGCTTTTATCCAAGCTTTAAATCCAATATAAGTTGCCTCCATTGGATCGTTAGTTACGCGCTTTTCGTTCTTGATGTATTTTTTCCATTTAGCGATAAACGCATCATTAGCGTCTGATTCAGCACTTTGAAAGTAATTCCATGCCGCCAAGTGCCCCAATAGTGGCGATGTATCAAATCCAGACAGTTCTTCTTCCCCTACCGAGAAAGCCACAACAGGAATATCCTCTGCCGTTACCCCTTGATTACCCAGCTCTTTATAAAAAGGCACATTCGCATCACCGTTAATGGTAGAAACCACAGCAGTTTTCTTACCTTGACCACCAAATTTTTTGATTGAAGAAACAATACCCTGCCAATCAGAGTGACCAAATGGTGTATAAGAAATCATAATATCTTCCTCAGCCACGCCTTTGGATTTCAGATAGGACTCCAAAATTTTATTCGTGGTTCTTGGATAAACGTAATCGGTGCCTGCAAGTACCCAACGCTTTACTTCTAACTCATCAGCCAAATAATCTACAGCCGGAATGGCCTGTTGGTTAGGTGCCGCACCGGTATAAAAAACATTTTTTGAAGATTCTTCCCCTTCATATTGAACAGGGTAAAATAACAATCCATTTAACTCTTCAATCACCGGTAAAACAGATTTTCTGGAAACAGATGTCCAACAACCAAAAATGACATCAACATCTTTTTTGGTTATTAATTCACGGGTTTTTTCCGCAAACAACGGCCAATTTGAAGCCGGATCCACCACAACGGCCTCCAATTTTTTTCCAAGCAACCCACCTTTTTTATTTTGCTCTTCCACCATCATTAACACGGTATCTTTTAGCGTTGTCTCACTGATGGCCATTGTTCCAGAAAGAGAATGTAATACACCAACCTTAATCGTATCTGCTGCCAACACTGAAAAAGATAATACCGATGCCGCAACACCAGCACCTATACTTGTGAATACTTTTTTAAGCTTCATCGTTTAATTCCTCACCTATAAAAAAGACGTCATACTTAAGATTTTTAAACCTAAATTTAGATTTGCAGTTGGAATCCAACCGAAATTGAGTTTGTATCTTGGCCCTTATATCCACTGATATTGGCATCACCGCTGGCAAAATTCAGATTCACTTTCGCGTTGTGCCCTTTAATAATGTAATTAAGACCCGCTTCCGTTAAGGTACTCGAATCAAAATTTGAAGGGCTATTTTCGACATAGCGTAAATAAGGCTGGAAGCGTCCCATTCCATCGCCAGGCAATAAATAAGCGCCAGATAAGAAATAAGACTCTCCGTCAAATAACCCGAAATTGGTTGGATCGCTGGGTGAGCCGCCTTCATAATCAGAATCAAAACTTTTGTATTCTGCTTCAACCGTCAGCGCCTGACCGGACGACAATGCTTTTTCATATAAAACATCAACCGTATAGCCGCTAAAATCACCCGGTGATTCCTCTGTTCCTACACCATCAGATTGAGATTGAAGAGAAAGTGCAACGGTAAAGATATCTCCCAAACCACCAAAATAAGTACTCGAGGTGTAATAAGCTGGATTATCTTCCATATTCAAAAAATTATACGCAAAGCGGGCCGCCATTAATGGCGAGTCGCCTTGATTCGCAGTACCGTCACCGGATAGACCCTCAAAGATCCCTATTGCATATTGAAACTTTCCTGTTTTCCCCCAGAAGGTGGCACCATCATCACGTCCATAGGTTCCTGCAACATCGACTTGATCTGACGCATACAGAGGCTGTGTATATTGATTCCAAGTTAATCCATAAAAGGGACCATTCATCTCGATGCGATCAGCCGGCACCAAATGACGACCAATATGAAAGTTCACCTGCTCGTTAACACTGAAGCTCACAAACGCATCCAAAACATCAACAGGGCCATCAGCAAATATCTCATCTGTATTGAATGTGAATCCAATATTCTCAGCAACCTGCCCATTGACGTATAAACGAATATTTTGGGTATCAAAATCTAACGAAGAATCACCATCCGGGGCTCCTTCATCAGAATAAATTCCAGCTACGCGTACACCTGCGCCCACACTAACCCAACTTGTATCAGAAAGTTCTATTTTTCCGGCTGCCTGAGCATTTATTGATGCCATGCCCATACCTGAAAGAAGAACGATTCCTTTACCCAGCTTTTCTAAAGAGAAAAATTTTTGAAATCCGTTTTGATAACTCATATTGTTAACAAACTTCATACCATGCCCTCACCGTTTAAAAATAAGCATGATGTTATTATCCCCAGCCAAGGCACATTCACCATGAGACAAAAAACGCACACCACTACGTCATTCACCCCATAAAAAGGCACTTATCCTAAGGAATAAAAAATACATCGTACAATTAAAAGGCAAGAAACACAGAAAAAGACTAAGCTTTATAAGGAAAACCAAACGGTGAAGAGAAAAAGAGAAAAAATAATAGAAAGCTTTCAACAAACCAAAAAAAGAAGCTCACCTAAAAATAGATCAAGACTCAAAAATGCACTGTATAAATAAATTTATTGATTTCTTTCAACAATCAATCCAACCCCTAAAACATCAACAACACGGGATATCAAAAAAGCTCCCCAAATTAACATTAATGAAGTACCAACAAATCCCACTCCAAATCCTAACAAAGACGCGTCGCCAGGCAATTCCACTCCGTGGACATAACCATGAGAAAAAGCAAAGATTGCAATAAGCATCCTTCCAACAGAATTAAAATACCTACCAAAAATTGAACGCCTTTGAACTTTAATCAACCATTTTTTAAAAAACATCACGACCAGAAAAAGCCCACAAGCAATACTCATTGACAAATCGATCAAAACTTCAACACTGGATAATGAAACCCAATGCAAACCACCGTGCCCACTGACATACCCGAGAATAATTACCCCCAAAGAGACAAGAAGTGTCATAATTCGACAACTAGCACAACCGTGAGCCAATAAGCACCCTGCAGTAATAAACGTAAGAAAATGATCTAAGCCAACCAATGGATGCACAACCCCATGCCAAAATCCTTGAAATATTCCCATATTCATATGGCCTGAATGAGCTAAGGTATAAGAAGAGAATGACACTAACGTAAGCAACACCAAGCTTATCATTAAAAATGGTTTATTTTTTACGATTTTAAGCATTTTACACTCCGCCCTTTCGCCTTAATACAATTAACGTCGAACTTTGATTATGATCTTGATGATTGAATACATTTTTCAGATGGACTTTGTGCCGGCAACATCTTTGATAACTCAATATTAATATCATCACTCTTTTTCAACATTCCTTGATCAATAATAAACTGAATCACATCAGCAACACCTTTAGTCGTCTCTACATTTGTAAAAACAAAAGGGCGGCCTTTTCTCATTAATCGAGTATCGCGATCCATCACCTCCAATGAAGCCCCCACATGTTCAGCAATATCGACTTTATTAATGATCAACAAATCCGACTTCGTAATTCCTGGGCCGCCTTTGCGTGGAATTTTATCTCCTGCACAGACATCAATAACATATAAGGTCAAGTCAGATAACTCTGGGCTAAACGTAGCAGAAAGATTATCACCGCCACTTTCTATCATCACCATTTCAAGTTGTGGATGTCGATCTTGTAAAGATTGAACCGCCGCCAAATTCATAGAGGCATCTTCTCGGATTGCCGTATGAGGGCAACCCCCAGTCTCTACACCTAAAATTCTATCTTCAGACAAAGCCTCATTACGTAATAAAAACTGTGCATCTTCTTTGGTATAAATATCATTGGTCACCACCGCAATATCATAGTGATTTCGCATTATTTGACATACCTTTTGTAAAAGCGCAGTTTTCCCAGAGCCTACTGGCCCCCCAACCCCCACCCTTAACACTTGGTTCGTCATACAAAGCCTCTCAAATTAAATATCATCGAACTCAATTGCTTTTCAAGCCTAACTATTAAGAACGAAAAAGCCGTGAGTATTGCTGCTCATGTAAAGCAGACGCCAATGCCATTCCCATTAAACCAGAACCAATATTGTCATCATCAACATCACAAGACTGCTCACCAACCTCTATCATGATGGGGATCAGAGTCTGAAGCATTCTCTGCCCTTCTGTTTGGCCCATTGGCAATACTTTGCTGGCACACGCAATTTGATTTTCACACCAACTCCAAATAAAACCCAACATTGCCCAATCAGGCTCTAATTCACTGTAAACCGCCCCTAAAGCATGCATACACACGACGGTTGGCAAAGCACAAACTGCAACATCGGGCTTACGCTCAGCATCTTGCCCTATATGCCAACGTGCGTACGCACTGCCAACATTCACATCCTCCCAATACAATTCTTGGGTTTCTCTAAATGACAGCAATATGGCATTCCACCTTTTAATGCTATCCAAGTCTTTTTTTTTCCATGCGCTGAATAGTCGTAAATAAATGGGCAAATCTAAATGTCCAAGACCAAACCGTAAATTCATTACAATCCAATCGTGAACTTCACTACTGTTATTACACCAACCAGAGTCCAATGCGTATTCAAGACCTTGTGAATACGCAAAACTCCCCACAGGCAATGCGGAACTGGATAGATGCAATAATGAAAGCAGCCGATGCAAAGACGATTTTTCTTCGCTATACATTATTCAATATACGCTCAAGAAATTACGCATGAGATGGGGAGTGATGATGTGCATGCGCAACGCTATAAGCTCCACCCTCAGGCTCAAAGGGCGCATTTTCGTGTATCACATCCACCCCCAATTGTTGTAGCATTTCATCTAATACTGAGTCGTATTGATAGCGCAAAAAATTGACACCTATCTGCAAAGGAACATGTCGATTTCCTAAGTGATAACATGCCCTAGCAAATAATGTGGCATTATGAACATGAGCGCTGGATACTGATTCATTGGACGCTAAAATTTTGAGTATTTGCCCATCATCACTTTTTAAATACATATTATCTCTAAGAATGATCCCTCGTTCAATTTGAATCCCAACCGTCTGCCCACACTCAGAAACCGATTTAAGACGAGCTCGCTTTCGATCATCAAACGTTAATTTGAGGCTGAGTAAATTAGAGGGAAAAGACATACTGTCTGACGAGACTATTTGAGTAAATATTTTCATACAACCATTGCCTGCTGTTTAAAGACATTACATTGAAAAACACCACACCCATAGTCCATCAAAATTTAAAATAAATAATACCTCTGAGCCATTGGCAATACCTTTGCAGGTTCACACTGCAAAGGTTGTCCATCCGCTGTGACCACATAAGTTTGAGGGTCAACCTCTAACCTTGGTTGATAATCATTAAGAACCATATCTGACTTACGGACTGAACGGGTTTTATTGACCGCACAGAGGCGTTTTTTTAAACCAAGGTGATTGAGTGTTTTATTTTTAATAGCTGCATCAGATACAAAACTGACACTGGTCGCATGAGCAACCCCACTGTACGCGCCAAACATCGGACGATAATGAACTGGTTGCGGTGTTGGAATTGACGCATTCGGGTCTCCCATCGGCGCCCCCGCAATCATCCCCCCCTTTATAATTAAAGAAGGTTTAGTACCGAAATACATAGGTTTCCAGAGAACCAAATCCGCTAATTTCCCCACTTCGATTGAACCCACTTCATGGGCAATACCCATGGTAATGGCCGGATTAATGGCATATTTAGCGATATAACGGCGACAACGAAAATTATCATTTCCTTCAGTATCTTCCGTTAACTGGCCTCGCTGCACTTTCATTTTATGCGCCGTTTGCCATGTTCGTGTAATGACTTCACCCACACGCCCCATCGCTTGCGAGTCTGATGAAATCATACTAAATGCCCCAAGATCATGGAGAATATCTTCTGCTGCAATCGTCTCACGACGGATACGAGAGTCAGCAAATGCAACGTCTTCTGGAATACTGGGGTCTAAGTGATGACACACCATTAACATATCAAGATGCTCATCAACAGTATTAATCGTGTAAGGCCGGGTGGGATTAGTTGACGATGGTAAAACATTGGCTTCACCGCACGCTTTAATAATATCAGGAGCGTGCCCACCACCGGCGCCTTCCGTGTGATAAGTATGGATGACGCGACCTTTAAATGCCGCTAAAGTATCTTCCACAAACCCAGATTCATTTAATGTATCCGTATGTATCGCAACCTGAACATCGTAACGTTCTGCAACCGATAAACAATTATCAATTGCGGCGGGTGTTGTCCCCCAATCTTCGTGAAGCTTTAACCCCATTGCGCCCGCTTCAATTTGTTCAGCAAGCGGCTCTGGTAAACTGGCATTGCCTTTTCCTAAGAACCCAATATTCATGGGTAATTCATCAATCGCTTGCAGCATTTTTCCTATATGCCAAGGCCCAGGCGTGCATGTGGTGGCATTGGTACCGGTTGCCGGCCCCGTCCCACCTCCCAACATCGTTGTCACACCACTCATTAACGCGTCTTCAATTTGTTGCGGACAAATAAAATGAATATGGGCATCCACCGCACCGGGCGTCACAATTTGTCCTTCACCAGCAATAATTTCCGTACCTGCCCCGATAGCAATGGTGACTCCCTCTTGGGTATCGGGATTGCCCGCCTTTCCTATTGCGGAAATACGCCCCGCTTTTATAGCAATATCCGCTTTAACCACACCCCAATAATCCAGAATTAACGCATTTGTAATGACAGTATCGGGGACATCCCCACAACTCTCTTGGCTTTGCCCCATCCCGTCACGAATGACCTTTCCACCACCAAATTTCACCTCATCACCATAAACGGTGTAATCTTTTTCCGGTGAAATAAATAACTCGGTGTCAGCCAAGCGAACTTTATCACCAACGGTTGGCCCATACATATCTACGTATGCTTGTCGATCTATTTTGGCCATACCATTTTCCTTTTTGTTAACTCAAAAATTAGAATAAAGAGGTAAACAAACGATTTAATTTAAAAAAACGCTTTCTGATATTTTGAATTGATTCTGTTTTTAATTAATACGCTAAGGTAATGTACCCATGACATCCCCACGAAAACCATAGATTTTTCGCTTTCCAGAAAATGCCACCAATTCAACAGTACGAATTTGTCCCGGCTCAAAACGTATGGCTGTGCCAGCAGGGATATTTAAGCGCATTCCCAGAGCTGAAGAACGATCAAATCGTAAAGCGGGATTGGTTTCATAAAAATGATAATGGCTGCCAACTTGAATGGGCCGATCACCTTGATTTGCCACCTCAACAGAGCATGTCATTCGATCCGCATTGATCTCTACATCCTCTGACGCACAAATGATTTCCCCTGGAATCATCTTACCTCCTCGCCACCAACGTAAATGGTTCAAATCATAAAATGATGAATTAAGCTATAGGATTATGTACCGTGACCAATTTTGTTCCATCAGGAAATGTCGCCTCCACTTGAACTTCATGGAGCATATCTGCAATACCGTCCATCACATCGTCACGAGATAAAACACCACGCCCCGCATTCATTAGTTCTGCGACCGTACAACCATCACGAGCCCCTTCCATAATAAAAGCACTTACGATAGCGATACTTTCAGGGTAGTTGAGTTTGACCCCTCGATCTTTGCGCTTTTGCGCCAACTCGGCAGCCAAAAAGAGCAGTAATTTATCTTTTTCTCGTGGCGAAAGTTCCACGACAGCCTCCAATCGTTCACAATATTATGATTGTCGTATAAGGCCTTAGGGGATGATATGCGTTAAATTACGTACACCAAATACGCGGAACACATACCGGCCGCCCCATAGCATAAGGCCGAATCATTGCCCATAACATTTCAAACACTTGTCTTATTTTTTCTGCACGATTCCCTAGGGCCCGAACAATCCAAACCATAGGTTTTTGTGTCATTGCGATTAGCGTATCAGGATTTCTTTGCATGAACTCAGTCTGCCAGCCAACTATTTTTTTCTGCAAATTTTTCTGCTCTAAAGAGAGCGCTTCATCAATAGGAAATAAATCTGTGGTTATCAAAAACGTACCCGCTACACATTTGCCCTGTAAACCTGCCACACCAGACTGCAACGATGAATTGGCAGTTAATATCAATCGATCGGAAAAGACAGGGGTGCCATCCCGTGTCACCTGAAAGCTTTGTTTAAGGCTTCCAGAAACAAAAGGATCACTGCTTTCATAACGCCCAATACAGGTAATTTCCCACCCACAAAATACGCCATCGCCCTTCAGTTCAACAGAGGTATTTATATGGGCTTCTGCGCCATCATAAATGATATTTTCTTGTGGAAAATATTCTATTTTTGCACCACTATGAACGTTAACACCAACATTTTGAACCTGAGGCAAGCCACGAATATTCCGATAAATCTTTCCTGCTGATGGTGTTGTCACCAAGCAATGTGATCTCTCTTTCACATCAAATGAAATACTGAGACTGTCTCCCCCAACCAACCCTCCTGGAGGGTGAAGCAAATAGAGATGCAAACAATCACGACCCTCAGGAAAAAAAGGGCGTTGTATTCGTAATGGCCCATAATGATCGGTTTTACCTAAAAAGGCCTTATTACCTGAGCACTTGATTTCTGCAAAAAGCTTAGCGTGCCATTGCTCCTCGCAGTATTGAGGCGTCGATTCAAACTGCCCAGAAATGGGGTGTCGAACAGATTGAAAATCTTTTTCACTTGTAACGACGTCAATCATTCCAACACTCACCAGTCTAACCCTTTCATGCAAGTGTCACATGTCACTCAAGAATCTAAAATACGTCAATTATACACCTGATGATTTAGACATATTTATCGATTCAATTTTCATTTCACCAAAAAAATGTCACAAAAAAGATCAAATAGGCAGATAAAACATTGGAATTCACCAGCCCACAATAAACAATCACCCCAGTACAACTTATCATACCAACCAACATTATTTACCGGCTTGAAGGCCGCACCACTTTCAATAAAACAATAGTATACAAACCACCACCACTCTTATAAATTCTAAAAACCACATCATTAAAAAAACAAAGCAATACTTTAAACATACTTAACATCAATACTGTGGACAGTTTTTACTCTCCACTTAAATTAAGAAGGGTATTTTGTATCAAATGAAAGTAGTTCAAAAAAGGTAAAATCATAGTACTGGGCCCATGGATAAAAACTGCGATAATGTGGTTTCTGACATCGCATCATCACAGAAATCTATCCATGGAATCATTAGTAAACACCGCTTT
>NZ_JAJQVM010000038.1 GCF_021234875.1 Marinibactrum halimedae
AATGGATCTTTTTCATCTAACTTGCGATACCTGTCATCTAAATCAAAAAAGCCGGGCTGAGACATAGAAGGAAACTCTTGAAATTTTTGAACAGTGAGATTATATCAAAGTTGGGCTATTTTTAGAGGTGCCCTTTATACAATTTGCTTAATTCGAAAGGATAAAAGTGTGCAATCGTCCTGGGGGTGATAGCCCCTCTTGTTTAAGAGGTATTTTTGATTTTTATTAATATGCAGCTTGAGTACTGCTTATTGTTTTTGGTATACAGCTTAATTGATTTTTTTAAGATTTTCTTATTTGTTATTTTCTATTTTTATTTATTGTTTGGTGCTATTTAAGAATTGCGAAAGCAAAGGCTTTGCGCAGCATTGCTGAGGGTGGTGGTTTTTTAGTGGCATGTATATCAGCTTGAGGTTGTTGGATTAATAAAGTTTATGTATTTTAGGCGCGAAAAATATTTTTTTGGCGTGATATTGCCTACACTTTATTTTTTTAATGATTAGTATACACCGAGTAAGTTTAATCAGTTTTTATTTGAGGTTGTTGTTTGATTTTAAGGGTTTTCTTATTTTCAATATTCTCATTGGTGACATTCTCTTTTTAAATCCTCTTGTTTTTAATATTCTCTTTTGTAGTTTTTTGTTGTTGATTTTAATTCTTTTGAGTTGTGTTGATTCTGGGAGTTTTGATTGAGAGGGTGTGTTTCTGGTTGGGTGTTTTGAAGTTGTTTTGTGGGCTTTGAGTGCGTTTTATATTTTTAATGGTACGCCTAAGTTGTTCCGAAATGATAATGAAGTAAATAATAGATAGGGTGTTTCAGTTGAGGTGGTGATTTATTTCATCGAATTCAATTTTAAATGGAAATTGGAGATGGACGGTTTAAGATGGGTGGCGCGAATTTTGAAGAAGTTCAAGATGAAATCCGTTATGCGTATGACAATACGATTTTTTTTAAAAAGCACATGGACAATGCAGGGCTTAATCCAAGAGATATAACAGAAATCGGCGATTTATCACGTATTCCTCCAACGGTAAAAAAAGACTATAGGAAGGGGTTTCCAGCCAGTGTGATCGCTTCTGGGTACAACCTGAAAAGCCCTCATGTCATGCGTTTCCAGAGTTCAGGCACGGAAGGCGACAGGCTGGTTAGTGTTGTGCTTTCTTATGATTTAGCAAGGCGCCAAGCCAGTTGTATTTCGGTTAATTCTAAATTTTCTTCTCTTTGGAGGCCTGGCTTAAAACTCCGTACCTGCAGGTTTGCAGCACCAAACTGTTCTGACGTTGAATGTGCAAATCCCAATAGCACGATGGAAAGTCGGCTGTTGGATGACGGTACTCTCGTTTTACCGGTATACCATGATCTCCTGACGACGCCAGAGCGGATGGTCAATATGGCACTGGATGAGATAGAAGAATACGATCCCCATTTACTTTTTGTTGACCCTACTCATTTTGCTTTTTTAATCCGTGCGATGAAGAAAAGCGGTCGCTTCCCTCACAAGAAGCAGGGCTTTTGCATCATGTCCGGTTACACCCTCTGTACACAAGTCGCTCGGCGACAGATTAAGGAATGTTATGGTGAGGACGTCGCCTTTGCTGACATGCTTGGTATGTCAGAAATGGGGTATCTTGGCTTTGAGTGCACGGAAGGTAAACAGCACATGAATGTTGAAGATTACCATCTGGAATTTATAAAAAATGGTCGGCCAGCAGAGCCTGGTGAGCTGGCTGAATTGGTCATTACCACTTTGGGAGATGAATTGTCCCCGCATATTCGTTATGCAACCGGTGATATGTTTAGGGTGAGCGCAGAAAAATGTGCCTGTGGTCATCCGGCACCCGTTGTTAGAGCTGAAGGGCGTGTGAAAAATGCACTTTGGTTACGTGATGATACCGTCGTGACTCCCAGAGAACTGGATGAGCTCATCGGCCCGGCAGAGTGGATCGATATGTATCAAATGAACCAAACAAACGATGATGAGTTTTCCTTTAGCTATTTGCGTAATGACGCTTGGACACCACAGCAAGAAGATGAGTTGATTGGAAAATTTCGAGAAACGTTGAAAACCAACAATATTACCTGCACTCCGACACAATACCTACCAGCGGATCGTGGAGGCAAGTTTATCTCCTGTATTTCAAGTGTCGCACAGCGAGACGAAAAAAGGAGGCAGTTGTCGTGGGTATAGCGAAATGTCAGGGTGACTTTCCCGTATTAGATCGATTAATTGACGGTCAGCGAATTACGTATTTGGACAGTGCGGCCACTTCACTAAAACCACAAGCCGTCATTGACGCTATGTCAAATTACTATTCCCAAAATGGTGTAAATATACACAGAGGGAAATATTATTTGTCTGAAGAAGCCTCCGATTCTTTTGAGCGGGTCAGGTATTCGGTTGCCCAGTACTTAGGGGCCTACGGTAACGAAGTTGTCATTACCAAAGGCACCACAGAATCAATAAATTTAGTGGCCCATGGTTTGAATTTACAATCTGACGATGTGGTGGTTGGTTTTCTTGATTCTCACCACGCTCAGTTACTGCCATGGCGCCGATTTGCTGACCTTAAATTGGTTGAATTGGACAGTGACGGTGGCATTAATCTCGATCACTACCACGAATTATTGGAGCTCAAACCCAAAGTGGTGGTTCTCACACATTGCTCCAATGTCACCGGCAATATTGCACCGATTGAAGAAATGGCGATCGCAGCCAAAAAAGCCTGTGACGCTATCGTCATTGTCGATGCCGCACAGTCCATTCCACATCCTCACCTGCGCATTGACGTTTCAAAAATTCCGGTGGATTTTTTGGCTTTTTCCGGTCACAAAATGTTGGGTCCTACTGGTGTTGGGTGTCTCTATGGTAAAAGCGAAAGACTCAATGAACTGCGGCCATTAATGCTTGGAGGAGGCATGGTCGATTGGGTAGATGTTGAAGGATCACAGGAGCGTAAAATTCCCCACAGATTTGAAGCCGGAACACCACCCATTGCGTCTACTTTAGGTTTAGGGGCAGCCCTCTCTTATTTGAGTCAGATAAGTGCTGAAGAATCTCGCCAGCACACCGAGGGGCTTAGTGAGGCTATTATACAAGGTGCTATGGAAAGAGATTACCTTCAGCTGTTAGGCCCAAAGACCGTTAAAAATCGCTGTGCGATTGGCAGCTTGAAAATAAAAGGCTGTGAAGACTTATCTGATGTTGCCAGATCATTAAGTGATTCCTACGGCATTATGTGTCGAACTGGCCATATGTGTGCTCAGCCAGTAGTGGATGATCAGATGGATGGCGAGGTGTTACGTATCTCGGCATACATTTACAACACCACGGATGAGATTGAACGATTTTATCTGTCACTGGATGAGTTGGTGACTTTTCTAGGTCTGAATTAATAGCCAGTAATGATTCGCTGAGTAAATTCATTCTATCGCATAAAGATTTGAATACAACGCAGTTCATACATATAAAGTTAAGCAAGGAAAAAGCGAAATGTTAATGCGTTCTCACCCTATTTTATCTCGTTTTCTGATCTGGGTTATTTTTCCCCTTCTAGTGGTTTTTGGTGGGGCTTACTTTTGGTTGTTGGAAAGCCTACCTAAGAAGGAAGGGGTTGTTCAAGTGAAAGGGCTTAAAGCACCTGTAAAAATTACACGTGATGAATATGCTATACCGCATATAATAGCTGAAACAGATATGGATGCTTTTTTTGCTCTCGGCTATGTTCACGCTCAAGAACGACTCTGGCAGATGATGTACAAAAGACGGATGGCTGAAGGACGTCTAAGTGAAATACTCGGTATCGATTTTCTACCAATGGATCAGTACTTACGTGCTTATGATTTAGTAAATGCGGCCGAATTAGCTCTGGCGTCATTGAGTGAGCCTGCACAACAAGTTCTAAAGGTCTATACAGAAGGTGTTAATGCTTGGATAAATGAAGGACAGACTCTGCCAATTGAATTTTATATATTTGGGGTGAAACCGAAGCTTTGGAAACCATTAGATACAATACTAATGATTAAGCTTATGTCATTGACATTGGGTCCCAATCATACAGCTGAAACAGAGTTTGACTTGTTGGTGAAGGAGGTTGGTCTAGATAAAGCCAATGATATTGTTCCTAATATTAATGCACATGTAAGTGCTGGTGCTGATGTCTATGAAAACACTTTAGCTGACAGCAAATTAGAAAAAGAGCTTATTGCAGCCAATGATCGTCTTTTAGATCAATTTAAATTAGGTGGCGAAATCGCCGTAGGTAGTAATGCTTGGGCAGTCTCTGGTAGGTATACACAATCGGGATTACCCTTATTGGCAAGTGATCCTCACCTATTAACGGAAATGCCTTCCCTCTGGTATCTAGCAAATATTAAAGGTGACCGTTTGCACGTTTCAGGCGCTACTTTTGCGGGTGTACCTTTGGTATTTATGGGTCGTAATCAGTCTGTTGCCTGGGGAATAACTAATATGTTCCCGGATGCTCTTGACCTTTACATGGAACGTACTAATCCATTGAATCCAAACCAATATGAGGTCGATGGGAAGTGGGTAGATATGGAAATTGAAGAACAGGTCATTAACATTAAAGCCGCCTTTCCATCTTTTTTAACCCGACCTATCCCGCCTGTAAAGTGGCAAGTCAGAAAGACTCGTAATGGGCCACTTATTAGTGATGGTATTAGGAGAGTTGAAACACCGTTGTCAATGCGATGGGCTGCATTAGACAAAGTGGACAAAACCTTCGAAAGTTATCTCGGGATGAATTATGCACAGGATATGTCAAGTTTTCAGTCTGCACTTGAAAGCTACAAAGCACCTGCGGTCAACATTATTTATGCTGATAAAGATAATAACATCGCGCGTTTCGCTGCGGGTAAACTACCGATTCGAAAAAAAGGTAATGGAAGGCGCCCAGTTCCTGGTTGGAATTCAGATTATCAATGGGAAAAGTATATTCCTTTTGATGAATTACCCCATAACATAAATCCGCGACGAGGATTTGTTGTAAATGCGAACAATAAAAATCATCCTGACAATTATCCCTATGTAATTTTGAATGTAGAATCACCTCCTTACCGCGTAGATCGTATAACGCAAGCTATTCAAGATCATATTGATTCAGGTGAAAAGATGTCTGTAAAGGATTTTGTGACTTTACAAGGGGACAGCAAAAGCCTTCAAGTGAAGGAGCTATTGCCTTATCTAAGTAATCTCTCTGGTATAACAACCGATCAGAAAAAAGCTATAAAAAAGTTACAAGAATGGGATGGGATTCTTCGTGGTGATAGTGAAGAGACTGCGATTTATCAAGTGTGGTTGAAATTTTTCAACCTTTTCTTAATTGGTGATGATCTCAAGGGTAGTTTATTGCACGAAGCACGAGGGAACCAGTTGCAAAATATACCTCCCGCCATTCAACCTTTATTGATTATTAAACTTTTTCAGAATGATCCTGATTTAAATCATGACTGGTGTGACCAAATCAATACTGTGGAGTATGAGACTTGTGAGGATTTAGCTTTGATTGCGCTTGATTCCACCTTAGAAGAGTTGGATCGTAAAATTAGTTTTTCTAAAGAGTGGGAAGATATTAACGAAGTGTATCTGCCTCATCTGGCTTTTATGAATCATCCATTATTGGATAGTATTTTTTCTCGCACAATTGAAGGTAATAGTGATCGATTTAGTATTAATCGAGCAGATTGGCGATATACTCAAGAATATGGATATCGAGTCTTTTCGACAGCCGGATATCGTCAGGTTCTTGACTTGAGTGGGCAGGATCAAAGTGGTTTTATAAATAGCACTGGGCAGAGTGAACATTTGCTCAGTAAGCATTATGATGACAATATTCAGGCTTTTAAACAGCTCAAGCTACGACCAATGAACTTAGTTTCAGGGCAAAATGCAGATAAATATAAAAGCTTGTATTTAAAACCAATAAAATAAAAAATCAAAGGGAATGGAATAGCTATTATGCCAGCAAACCAGGATAACTCTGCGATACGCTTATTTGGGCTTTTAACGGACACATCATCCAATAAAGTGTTTTTTTCTACTGTGCTTGGAGCATTGGGTGGGATTGCCTACGCGATCTTCGTGCCACTCATTATGATGGCATTGCAACCCTCACTTGGGCGATTAATGCAACCAGAATTTGATACCTCTTATTGGTTGTTTGGTGTCTTCGAGATTTCGTCACCCAATCAAGCGTTATTCTTTTTTATGACGTGTATGCTAATCCTATTTTGTCGGGGAACGTCCGGTACGTTAATGTTTCATGTGGCGATTGATGCGACCGTAGGGCTTAGAAAAAAAATATACAGCAGAATTTCTAAGTTGCCTATTCAAACGCTGGAAGAAATAGGTCCTTCCCGATTGTTGACCGCGCTGAATAATGACGTTTCAGAAGTCGCCAATGGGGCAAGTTCTATTCCTAACATTCTTGTGGCGGCCACAACCTTGGTGGGGATGTTGGCATTCTTGGTGTATCTAAGATTAGAAATTTTTCTATTTGTACTGGGTGTGATGGCCTTCGGATTTTTAACCTACCAGATACCGGTGAGAATAGGGGGTCGACATTTGGCCGCAGGACGGAATAGCTTTGATGGTATTCAGGAAGGAATCAGAGGGCTAATATATGGTGCCAAGGAGCTAAAACTGAATAAAGAGAAGCAGCAGGCATTTCTGAAAAATGAATTGCATGAGGTAGAAAAAAAATTCAGCGATTCGTTTAAAACGGGCAGAATGTTTATGATTTTTGCCATGACCTACAGTAACCTTATCAGCTTCTTCACGATTGGTGCTGTCACTTACGTTATTGCTAATTACTACACTTTGACTCGCGATGATCTACTGGGATCGGTTATGGTCCTGCTCTATATTCTCGGTCCGATCACGGTATTTGTGAATACGATTCCCAATATTGCCATAGCTCGGGTTGCTGCAAGAAAGCTAAATAGTTTATTGAAGGATATGACGATTGAATATTTGGATTCAAAAATCGTTGATAACATCGAGTGCCATCAAAAAATAGTATTAAAAAATGTTGAGTACACCTATCAGGCGAAAAAGAATGAGGAGCTGGGCTTTCACCTAGGGCCTATCAACCTGACATTAAATCGTGGCGAAGTGGCCTTTTTTGTTGGGGGGAATGGCTCGGGTAAAACGACTTTAGGCAAAATATTATCTCTTCATTATATTCCTGAAAAAGGCGATATTTACTTTGATGCTGCTGCTGTTACAGACGGAAACCGAAATATTTGTCGTCAGTCCATTTCAGCAATTTATTCAGATTTTTACCTTTTTACGGAACTCTTTGGCTTATCTGATAACGAACTAGACAGCAAAGCCTCTGAGGGCCTCAAACAACTTGGTCTGGAAGGTAAAGTCACTATTGAAAATGGAAAATTCTCTACTACCTCGTTATCGGATGGTCAAAAGAAGCGTTTGGCATTGTTAGTGGCTTACTTAGAAGACCGCTCTATTTATATCTTTGACGAGTGGGCAGCTGATCAGGATCCAGAGTTTAAAGAAATTTTTTATCATCGTATTTTGCCTGACTTAAAGCGGCTTAATAAATTGGTCATAGTGATTACCCATGATGATCGTTATTTTCATTTAGCTGACAAATTGGTGCGGATGGAAAATGGCCAGGAATTCAGGGAAGGCGCATTTTCGACAGATAAACACGCTCATTCGCCAGAAAAAAGTGAGATGTCTCCGAGTGGTGAGGAGGAAGAAAGTGTCGTCTGATAAAGTGGTCATGGATGAACGGCAAATGGCAAATTTTTTCAAATCATTTGAATTGAGTACAGAATTTAGGAATATTTTGCATTCCGAAAAGCCTCTTTTTTATCATTTGCCGAGGTTGATAAAGGGCACGATTGAGTACCAATTTCTTTCTTATTATTTTTCATATGTGCCCAACTGGCGTATGACCGTCAGAAAAATGATATCAAAAGATCGTATTGCGCCCAATTATATAATGACCGGACCAGGTAAGAGTGGCTCCAGTGATCTAGTAAGCCATTTGCTATTTCACCCCAATGTTGTTGCTCCATTGCTGAAAGAGCCCAAACTGCATCGTCGTCAGAACTGGCGTGCTGGGTTTCCAAAAGTTAAAGAAATACGAAAGCTGGAGAAAAAAACAGGACATCCCATCAGGTGTGGTTATCTTGATCCTGAACTTCACAATTTATATGTGATGGATACGCTTCATGCATTGAATCCCGACTGTAAAGTTATTATTACCTTACGAGATCCTGTTGATCGTGCGTACTCTTATTGGAAGTGGGAAGTCTTCGTTGGAGGAAAGCGATTAGAGCAAAGTTCGAAAGGTCAACACTTCCGAAGTTTTTCCGACTACATTGCTCGGGCATTGAGTTTATTCCCCAGTATTCCGATGGAGAGTGTCGCCGGGATGCCAGTGCTGGAGTCCGGTATTTACCACAAAGCGGTGGAACTCTGGATAGAACGATTTGGTAGAGATAATGTCTTGGTGATGGATGTTGCCGACTATTTCCGTGAGAGACAACCCGTCTTGGACAAAGTTCAGAATTTTTTGGAGTTGCCAGTGATGGAAATTCCCGAGTACACCAAAAAAGCGAATGAAAATCCGATGAAGCTGCCACCACCAGATCCACACACTCTAGCGGCGTTAGCAAAATTTTATCAACCTTATAATCAAAAACTCTTTGAATTGCTGGGCACTAAATTTAGCTGGCAATTACCGTAATGCTTGATTCGATATTAGTCTTTTATGAAGTTGTGGTTTTAGAATTGCCTGTGAGCGCTATTTTTAATACATCGAAAAACCGATGCAACATCTAATGCAGTTTCCAGTATGAGAGATACCAAATTTCGCTAGGTTAGTGGTGTTTTGTCAATTTTAAAATAAAAATTCTTTAATTTTTTGGGCGTTAAATTTAACGAGTCGTTACCTTGTTTTTAGTGAAGGTTTGCCGTAAACGAAATTATTGAGAGTGGCGAATATGAGCAGTGAATTGCTTTATTTGAAAGAAGATACCTATTTTGAACCGTTGATAAATCACTGGTACGCATGGCCCTACCTTTTGCCACCGGTGACGGCTTCACGGTATATCGTTAATACTCATCGGCGTATCATGCAGTCATTTGTGAAAAATTATAAGTTACACATTATCGCTTCAAAAGAAACCGTACTCACCGGAGGTGAGTTTCTGAATTGCACAGAAGATCAATTGCAAGATATCCAAAGTTTAATTACTGAACTTGATGAAAATTGTGGTGATTTGATTGAGTTGTCTGATGCGGTTAGATTGCTGGATGAATTGTTGTTTAACCACACCAGTGGCGAAACTATTGAATATCTTTATGACAATATTCCAGATCCATTGAAAGGGTGTGTTGAATTGTTTTTGGACATGGAGCATCGGCCGTCATATCGTTTGATTGAACCGCTATTGTACAGAAGCTCCTACTATAAGCCGTCGTTACAAAGTTTGTCTTTTGGTCTGTTGTCTAAAGTGGAAGAGCGTCCGTTTGTGTTGAGCACACCACGTTTACCTGATGATAAGCATATGCAAGTGGCAGCGGAGTTTAACGCGCCGATTGTGGATGAGATTTTTAGAGCCCGTGAAATTCCCCTCTCTGCTGAAAAAGTGGATCAATTATTTAAAGGCTATGAACAAACCGGTGGCCTTTCATACCGCGATTTTTTCACAACAGAAAAGTCAACATTCTTTCATGAGCCAGTAGAGGAAGGTGTACGTCTTAGATACACCGGTCATGCTGGCTTTATTTTGGAAACCAAAGAAGTTTGTATTTTGGTTGATCCTATCATTGCCTCTAGAGATGCAGACAATGCAGAGGCCATGATTGGTCATAGCGAGTTACCGGCCAGTATTGATTATATCTTGCTGACCCATACTCATATGGATCATGCGAATATCGAAACATTATTGCAGCTTCGTTATAAAACGAAAAAAGTGGTGGTGCCGAAAAATAATGGCGGTACGTTAGCCGATCCGTCTTTGCGGTTGATGTTACAACAACTGAATTTTGATGTACTGGAAGTGGATGATTTGGATGAAATTAGTATTCCTGATGGTCGTATTGTCAGTATTCCATTTTTGGGCGAACACGGTGATTTGAATATTCGCTCTAAGACGGCCTGGTATATAGAGGTATACGGAAAAAAATGTTTTTTTGGGGCGGACTCTTCTAACCCTGATCGTAACCTATACCAGCGATTGGGCAAAATCTTTACTGATTTGGATGTTTTGGCAATCGGAATGGAATGTGTCGGGGCACCTTATACCTGGGCGTATGGTGCTCTGCATACCAAAAAAGTGCCCAAAAACATCAAAAACTCACGCCGCTTAGATGGCTCTGATTGTGAGCAGGCGTTGCCTATGGTGAAAGAGTTTAATGCGAAACAAGTGTGTGTTTATGCCATCGGTTTAGAGCCGTGTTTTAAATATTTTAATGGTTTAGAACATGAGGAAGATTCAAGGCAGGTGCAGGAATCCAACAAATTTCTAGCGGCCTGCAAGGAAATCGGTGTGCCTGCAGAAATCATGTTCTGCAAAAAAACCATCACCCTCAAATAACCACGGATAAGAGTGACAAAAGCATAAGGTGCTTGTATGGAAACTATTTACGACTTTCTGACTGATCATGCTCAATCAAAATACAATGATGAGGCATTCACCTTTATTGAAGATAATGGTGAACTTTCTCAAATACGCTTCAGCGAACTCCATCAGAGGGCTCAGTCAATTGCACACCACATAAAAAACCGGTGTGCTGGAAATTCGCGAGTGGTGTTATTGTTTCCCCCGGGCCTTGAGTATATTCAGTCATTCTTAGGGTGCTTATACGCGGGCGTGGTAGCGGTACCGCTTTACCCGCCACAAAGTAAAAAGCATACCGGTCGTGTGCTGACGGTTATTGATGATTGTCAGGCAAGCTTGGTGTTGACGAATGGCTCGTTAAAGTCTCAATTAGAAGGAGACTTGTCGCCACTTCCAGTATTGGGAGTTGAGTCAGTATTGGGCGTCGAGCCGTTCATCGGCGAAAAAACCGAAAACCTTAACGAACTTCCCAAAGCAGAGCAGATTGCTTTTTTACAATACACCTCGGGTTCTACCGGTACTCCGAAGGGCGTCGTTATTACTCATGGCAATATTATTGCTAACCTGAAAACGCTTCAACAGGCGACTCATTGTAGTGAGCAGGATGTGTTCTGTAATTGGTTGCCTCTGTTCCACGATTTAGGGTTGGTAAACACCTTATTGTTGCCTATTTTTTTGGGGGCGCATTCAGTGTTGATGTCGCCAATGGGATTTATTAAAAATCCTATGGCCTGGCTATCAGCCATTAGCGAGTATAAAGCGACCATTGGTGGTGCCCCCAATTTTGCTTTTGATCATTGCCTTGAACGCATTAAACCTCATCAAATGACCCATCTGGATTTGTCTTCTTGGCGAATTGCTTTTAATGCTGCTGAGCCGCTGGATGCGAATACGTTGATGCGATTCTGTGAGCGTTTTTCACGGGTTGGTTTTAAAGAGTCCGCGATTTTTCCAGCCTATGGCATGGCGGAAGCCACTGTCTTTATCTGTGGAGGCAATTATTTAACACCATACACTGCCAACGCATTTTTAAGCGAGGATTTGCAAAAGGGTAGAGCACATCTTCTACAAGATGAAGCAAAGCATCAAATTTTAATTGCCCACGGTCATGTCCAGCCGGAACATCATCTGAAGATTGTATCGCCACAGTCTTTGTCTGAGTTGCCGGATGGAGAAGTGGGAGAAATCTGGTTTGCGGGCCCTAGTGTAGCGCAGGGCTATTGGAATGATGAGGAAAAAACCAAAGCGAGTTTTGGTGCTCGTTTATCTGATGATGACGCAAGTTATTTGCGAACAGGCGACCTTGGTTTTATCCATGACGGTGAGCTCCATATTTCGGGTCGTATCAAAGATGTGATGATCATTAAAGCCCGTAATTATTACCCTCAGGATTTCGAAAAACTGGCTTACAACGTTTATCCCGGTCTGAATCAAAATGGTGCCGCCGCTTTTGAGTTTGATGGTCATGCGGTGTTGATGTTGGAAGTCAGTCGTAGTGAATTAAAAGGTTTTGATTTTAGACTCGCCGCCGAGACCATTAAAACGGCTATTTTTGAGTATTTTGACGTGGTTTTAGATGATGTTGTCTTTTTAAAAGCGGGGCGCATCAACAGAACTTCAAGCGGTAAAATTCAGCGTTCACTTTCTAAAACCCGCTACCTATCGAAAGATTTGGGTGCACTCTATTCATCATTAAATGGTGAGGTAAAACCGACCGATGCGGATAAACCTGAACAGACAAACATTCAGACTTCTCCCATAGCTCCGCTTTCGCCTATCGAATCTGAACTTTGCACGTTGTGGCAGGACGTCTTTGGGTTAGATGATATTAGCGTTGATCATAATTTCCTTAACTTGGGCGGACACTCATTATTGGCCGCCACTCTGATCTCTAAAATTCAAAAGCAATGGCAAGTTGATGTTTCTGTCAGAGATTTTTTCACCAACAATACCATTCGCAAGTTGGCAAAGGTCGTTGAATCTGCCACCACCAGTGAGTTGTCTCCCATTTTGCCTCGCTTTGGTGATGATGATTCACAGGCGTCTTATGCTCAAGAGCGTATTTGGCTGGTTAATCAGATTGAATCTGATCAGGCACAATATAATTTGTCTTTTTCGGTAAAACTCTTCGGCCAGTTAAATGTCGGTTTTTTGCAAGAAGCGTTTAGCACCATTATTGACAGACATGAATCACTGAGAACCACTTTCTACGAAGATAACGGAACAATATTCCAGACGGTTCAAGGGTCGGTGCAGTGTGAATTACCGGTACTCGATCTCACCGAGTTGAACAAAGCAGAGCAAGAGCGGCGTGTTGCCCAATTAACTCAGGAAGAGGCAAGTCGGTTATTTGACCTTGCGGAAGATCTTATGCTTCGCGTTACCTTGCTCAAGCTCAGTGCGCAGTCTCATGTTCTTCTATTAACTGCCCACCATATTGCCGCAGATGGGTGGTCCCTCGGTGTACTGACACAAGAGCTGAACGTGCTTTATGCTGCACTAATCCAAGGTGTTGAACCTTCACTGGCACCCTTAACGATTCAATACAGAGATTATGCCCACTGGCAACGTGGACAGTTAAATGATGACGTATTGCAAAACCACCTTGGCTACTGGAAACAACATCTAGATCAACTTCCTTCTGTGCATGGTTTACCACTTGATAAGCCAAGACCGGCAGTTCAAAGTTTTCATGGCGCTTCAGTGCATTGTCATCTTTCAAGAGAATTACAAGAATCACTGCATCAGTTAGCGCGGGAAAATGATGCCACTTTCTTTATGGTGATGAATGCAGCCTTTGCCACTTTATTGAGCCGGTATTCTGGTGAATCCGATATTGTGATTGGCGCACCTGTGGCGAACCGTGAGCAGTCAGAGTTAGCACCACTGGTTGGTCTGTTTATTAATAATTTGGTATTTCGCTCGGATTTATCTGGAGATCCATCCTTCACTGAATTGTTGGCGCAAAGTAGAGAGCGTGCTTACGCTGCCCAGGAGCACCAGCAAACCCCCTTTGCCACATTAGTGGATGCTCTACAACCAGAGCGTAATCTCAGCTATAGCCCGCTGTTTCAGGTAATGCTAAACCTGCAAAATCAGACGATAGAACCATTGAATTTACCCAGTGTTGAAGCGACGTCGCTTAAGTCTTCTGGTTCATTGACTCAGTATGATTTGATGCTAATTGTTCAGGAAAATGAACGTGGTCTGGAAATGGAGTGGCAATACGCCACTGATCTCTTTTTGAAACCCACTATTGAAAGAATGGTGGCCCAATTTGAGACATTGCTTGAAAGCATTGTGTTAGCGCCTGAAACAAAAATCAGTCAACTATCGTTACTCACCCGACAAGAAACGACTCAGCTACTCCATGATTGGAATGCAACACAGGCAAGGTACCCCCAAGAGAAGTGTCTCCACCAATGGTTCGAGGAGCAGGTAAGCGCGACACCGAACGCCATTGCAGTCACATTTGAAGAGACAAGTTTGTCTTACGAGCAGTTAAATCAGCGGGCTAACCAGTTGGCTCATTACCTGGTTGAGCAAGGGGTGAAGCCCGATTCCGTGGTGGGGGTTTGCGTTAAACGTTCTTTGGAGATGTTGATAAGCACGTTGGCCGTTATGAAATCTGGCGGTGCTTATCTGCCTATGGACCCGGCTTACCCTAAAGCTCGCCTGGATCATATGATGACGGATTCTGGTGTGGGTTGGGTGATCACCTCAGAGGCGATTCACCAGGAGCTCGCTCTCAGACAGGCAATTTGCCTCGATAATCAACAATGCAAAGAGGAATTGGCGCAATGTGAGTCTAGTAACCTGAGCCCTGAGCGTCTCGGTTTAACCTCTCATCATCTAGCCTACTTAATTTATACCTCTGGCTCTACCGGCAAGCCTAAGGGCGTGATGCTGGAACACCGCAATGTCACTAACTTCCTCACCTCAATGGAACAAACGCCAGGCTTCGACCAATCAGATACATTGCTGGCGGTTACCTCCCTGTCCTTTGATATCCATGTGCTGGAGTTGTACTTACCGTTAGTCACCGGGGGTCACGTCATTATTGCATCTTCAGAGGACGTTGTTTCCCCGGATGCATTGTCCTCTCTGTTGACAACGCATGGGGTAACGGCCCTGCAGGCAACGCCTGCAACCTGGAAGATGCTGGTGAATACCGGCTGGCGTCCTGCCTGCAAGCTCAAAGCACTTTGTGGTGGTGAAGCGCTAAGTGTTGATTTGAAAGATGCCTTAATTGAGAGAGAAAATCTTGAGCTTTGGAATATGTTTGGACCAACCGAAACGGCTGTGTGGTCTGCAACTGCCCGAATAAAAGATGCTATTTCGTTGGGTGAACCGATTGCTAACACGCAGTGTTATGTGTTGGATCAGCATCTTAGGCCGGTGCCTGTGGGCGTTGTTGGCGAGTTATATATTGGGGGGGATGGCGTTGCCCGAGGTTATCTGCATCAACCCGAACTCACGGCGGAACGATTTCTTGATAATCCATTTTTGGATCAAGCTAATGCGCGTATGTATAAAACGGGGGATCTGGTTCGTTGGTTACCAGGTGGTCAGTTGGAATACGTTCGCCGTGCGGATTTGCAGGTAAAAGTACGTGGCCATCGCATAGAGTTGGAAGAAATTGAAACCGCTCTAAAACAACAGGCTGATGTGGTGGAAGCGGTCGCTCACGTTTGGAGCGAAGGTGATACGACTCAGTTGGCAGCCTATGTAACTGTGGCGGACCATGCAAATATGGCAGCCTCCGCGGCCAAAGAAAATTTACCTAACCGGGTTATTGCGCATCTTGAAGGCCTGTTGCCGGCGTATATGATCCCTTCTGCGATTGTTTGTCTCGAACAGATTCCATTAACTCCAAATGGAAAAATCAATCGTAACGCATTGCCCAAACCTGAATTCAATGATGCGGTGGAAATCGTTGGACCACAAACACCCGTAGAAGCGCAGCTTTGTGAGATGTGGCAAGCGCTGTTAAACCTTGAAAACATCAGCGTGACAAGTAACTTTTTTCAGTTGGGTGGGCATTCGTTATTGGCGGCTCGTCTGGTTGCGCAGATTCGTCAGCAGTGGAAGGTAGATATCCCCATCAGAACCCTGTTTACCGAGCAAACCATTCGTAAATTGTCTCAGGCCATCGAGTTTGCTACGGAAAGTCAGGTACCAAAAATCGTCCCCAGAGCGACCGATGAAGCGGTTGCCGTCTCCTACGACCAACAGCGACTTTGGTTATTGGACCAAATTGAGCAAGGCAGTACCCAATACAACTTGAGTCGTGGTTTTCAACTGATTGGGAAACTGAATGTAAGAGCGTTGAATTTTGCTTTTCAACGCATTGTTGAGCGTCATCATGTTCTTCGAACGACTTTCCAGACCACCGCATCCGGCGATGTCACACAGTCAATTTTTGATGAGTTCCAGGTGGCTCTGCCTATTGTTTCGCTGCTGGGTTTAACGGAGGCTGAGCAACATCAGGTAACCCTGCAACATAGGCGGGAAGAAACAGACAAGGTATTTGACCTGAGTAAAGACTTGATGCTGCGTGTAAAACTTCTGCAGTTCGGTGAAGACGCTCATGTCTTATTGGTGACTATGCATCATATCGCGGTGGATGGTTGGTCAGAAGGCATCATCATCAAGGAATTTACCGCGTTATATCAGTCTTTTGTGGAAAATCAGCCCAATCCTTTACCGGAATTGCCGATTCAGTATGCCGATTACGCTTGGTGGCAAAACAATTGGTTAAAAGCGCCGGTACTTGAGAAGAATTATCAGTTTTGGAAAGAGCAGCTGGAGGGTATTCCTGAGGTTCACAACTTACCGTTGGATTACCCTCGGCCAGCCATTCAGAATTTTGAAGGGCTCACCCATCGCCAAACGATCAGCAAAGAAATTCAACAGGGCTTACACGCACTGGCTAACAAGTACGATGTAACCTTATTTATGGTGCTCAACGCGGCGTATGCGGTGTTATTGGCCCGTTACTCTAATGAAGACGACATTGTGGTGGGCACGCCTGTCGCCAACCGTGACCATGCGGAGTTAGCCCCCTTAGTGGGTTTCTTTGTGAATACGCTGGTGTTACGTACCGATCTGTCTGATAACCCAACGTTCGAGACACTGCTGCAACGCAGTAAATCCTACTTATTGGGCGCTTATGAGCATCAGCAGTTGCCCTTTGAAAAGTTGGTCGATGAGTTGCAGCTTGAAAGGAGCTTAAGCTATTCGCCCTTGATTCAGGTCAAGCTTGCGTTGCAAAACAACGAATTGGGTCAGTTTGCATTGCCGGGCTTATCCATTTGCCCCATAGACCAAGAACAATCTGTCTCCAAACTGGACCTAAGCTTAGACATCTTCGAGATGGAAGACAGTGCTGAAGAGGGCATGTTATTCCTCTGGGAGTATGCCACCGCACTGTTTGATACTGCGACCATTGAACGTCTGAGCAAACACTTTGAAGTGCTATTGCAGCACATCATTGCAATGCCTGAATTGAGTGTGGGTCAACTGCCGGTTCTCACTCCCGACGAGGCGCAACGGTTGCTGCATACCGCGCCAGAAGAACTCGATGAACAGGGGCTTGAGCGATCCCAGAACACCTGCATCCATGAGCTATTTGAACAACAGGTGGCACGCAACCCCGATGCGATCGCGGTGGAATTAAGTACTGGCCTCAATGGGGTTGAAGAGAAGCTCACGTATTCTGAATTGAACATCGCCGCAAACCAGGTGGCGCATTATCTGGTTGAGCAGGGGGTGCAGCCAGATTCCTTAGTGGGGGTCTGTGTCGAGCGCTCGGTCGAAATGATGATTGCTCAGTTGGGCGTACTGAAAGCCGGCGGTGCGTATGTCCCGGTTGACCCAAGTTATCCGCAAGATCGCATCGAGTACATTTTAGAGGATTCCGGGATTGAAATCCTATTAACTGAAAATGAGTTATTAGCGGATTTACCTCTGGATGATCAACAAATTCTTCTGCTCGATGAAGCAATCCGCGAAGCATTGCTGGGTGAATATTTCCAAGAGAATATTGATAAAAATCAGTATCCCCATGGTACACCACTGACCTCTGAGCATTTGGCCTATGCCATTTACACTTCTGGCTCGACAGGGAAGCCCAAAGGTGTATTGATTGAGCACAGAGGCATCGTCAATCTCGCGCAAGATATGCAACGGCGCTTCGGTCATGATCAGAACACTTGCATTTTACAATACTACTCTTTCGCTTTTGATGCCGGGGCAGAAGACTGGATTGGCGCGCTCACTTGCGGCGGTACGCTGCGCTTAATCAGCAATGACGACCTATTAGATTTAGACATCATCACTGCGGTCGTGAACACGTCTAATGTGACTCACTTGCATGTGCCACCGTCTGTTCTGGCCTTGCTGGACCCCCATAAGATGCCCAGTATTAAGACGGTCGAGGCGGGTGGTGAAAAGTACAGCCAAGAGCTGGTGGATAAATGGGCGGCTAGTACACAGTTTTTCAACGTCTATGGCCCAACCGAAGCCAGTATCTCCAGCAGCTTCAAGCACTGTCGGGTGGATGATCAGGTGATGTCCATCGGACAGGCCATCCCGAATGTTCAGTACTATGTCTTAGACCGCCATCTTACTCCGTGTCCTGTTGGCGTGGCAGGAGAGCTTTTTATCGGTGGTATAGGGCTGGGTCGTGGTTATATCAATCAGCCAGAACTCACCGCAGAGAAATTCATCGCGAATCCTTTCTATGACGAAAGCTCCGCCTGCGGTAGCCCACGTTTGTATCGCACCGGAGATTTGGTTCGCTGGATTCCGGGTACGTCATCTCAGGATTCATCCGGCGATTTGGAGTTTTTGGGGCGAATTGACCAGCAAGTGAAAATTCGTGGTTTCCGGGTGGAGGTTAGCGAAATAGAGTCTGTTCTATCGCAGCATGTCACACTCAACGATGTGGCAGTGATCGATCGTGACACGCCGAAGAAACTCGTTGCTTTCTTCACTCGCACTGAGGTGGCCACATCACAAAGCTCTGAGCAGATCATTGAGTCACTCAGGGAGCATCTGAAGCAGTCTCTGCCTGACTATATGCTGCCGTCTGCGTTTGTCATGCTGGAGGACTTACCTCTAACGTCTAACGGTAAAGTCGACCGCAAAGCCTTACTGGCGATTGATGTCTCTGAGCAACTGATCAAGCAAGAATACGTCGCGCCACGCTCGGAAGCAGAAAATCAACTCTGCGCCATCTGGCAGGCGCTATTGAAAGTTGAACAGGTGGGGGTTACCGACAACTTCTTTGCGCTCGGTGGGGATTCTATTCTGGCAATTCAGGCGGTCAACCGTGCCACCCAGGTCGGTTTAGGCCTGACCACTCGGCAGCTTTTTGAAAACCAAACGATAGAAAAACTGGCACCGTTGGCCAAACCACAGGAAACCGGACAAACCCGTATTCCTGATGCAAATTTATTGCAACAACAAGACCCCAGTTTGGCGCTGCAAAGTCAAATCTCAAAATGGCGGAAGGCGTACCCAAACGTGGTCAAAGCGTATCCCACCACGGGGATGCAGCACGGTATGTTGTTCCACAGCAGTTTGGAGGCCTCAGCGTATGTAGCGCAGCTATCGGTTTCTTTAACCGGCAAGCTGAATATCGATGCCTTGCAGCAAGCGCTCAAGACTATTGTCGGTCGCCATGACGTCTACCGAACCGTGTTTACACAAGACTTTACTCACCAGTTGGTGCTATCAGAGGCAGACCTGCCACTGGCCCAGATAGACTTATCTGGCCTTGACGATGCTCAGCAACAAACGCGTCTGCAAGCTCTGATCGAGCAGGATAAAGCCACAGGCTTTAACGTTGAGCAGGCGCCGCTAATGCGTATTTCACTGATCTCATTGTCAGATACGCAGCATTGTTTGATCTGGTCAAATCATCATGCGCTGACCGATGGTTGGTCATTGCCGCTGGTCTTTAAGGAGGTTATGGTGCTCTACGCAATAGCCGCCGCTGGTGAAGACGGTTCGTTACAATTGGCGACGGCGCTGCCAGACGTAAAACCCTACGGTGACTATCTCTCTTGGCTTGCTCAGCAGGATCTAGACTCGGCACGCGATTGGTGGAAACGACAGCTTCAAGATGTGGTGTCCGCCACCAAGATTGATCTTGCAACCCAACCTGACCGCAACGCGCGCGGAGCAAGAAAGCAAATCCATACTCTGACGGCAAATCAATTCGTCGAGCTACGCACCGTTGCAAAGCACTATGAGGTAACGCTAAATACCCTGGTGCAAGCGGCTTGGGCGTACCTGCTGCATCGCTACAGCGGCGATAAACACGTGATTTTTGGTGAAACGACCTCCGGTCGTCCGGCGGAGATCACCGGTGTTGAGCAGATGGTAGGCTTGTTTATTAATAGTCTCCCCGTACTGGCTGAAGTCGATCGCCACCAAGACATTGGTTGCTGGTTGAAGCACTTACACCAAGCGAGTATTGAGCGCGCCGAGAAGGGTTTCTTGCCTCTCACGGAAATTCAAAATGTGTGCTCAGCGGGGCAATTTACCCGTGACCGCAATTTGTTTGAGACGCTGGTGGTGTTTGAAAACTATCCGGTTGATGAGGAAATCGAAAAAATCATAGCCAGCTCTGAATTGCGAGTGGTTGATGTTCAAAACGACGAGCAAACCAACTACCCACTGACACTGACGGTACTGCCAGAAAGTGCAGGGCAAGGCAGAACGTTGAGATTTGAACTGGCCTATCGTGCTGAACAGTACTCAGACACCACCATTAAACATTTATTGGATTACTTTGCCGAAGTCCTCAATGCATTGCAGGAAAGCCGCTTCAAAACGCTTTCGGACATCACAGCACATCTGTCCTCTAACGAGCATCCATCACTTCAAAATTGGAATCGCACTGACTGTGATTCTCCTCGCGGTACCTGCATTCACGAGCTGTTTGAAGCCCAGGCAGCCGAGACGCCAGATGATACGGCACTGGTGTTCGATGGCGAGAGCTTGACTTACCGTCAGTTAAATGAAAAAGCCAACCAGTTGGCCCGATATCTCGTAACACAGGGTGTTAAGCCTGATTCGGTGGTTGGTCTATGTGTGGATCGTTCGCTGGAAATGCTGATTGGCGTATTAGGTGTCATGAAAGCGGGGGGGGCGTATCTGCCCATGGACCCGACTTATCCGCAGGCTCGGTTGGTACACATGGTGGCGGATTCCGGGGTGCGTTGGATCATCACTCAGAAGCATCTGACGGAGCAGTTTACCGCAGATCTGTTCTCTGGCGGTTTATTTTCCGCTGAGCTGGCGCAAAAGCAGACCGCATCGGTCGATAAAGTGATCTGTATTGATGAAGAGGCCTTTGGTGTTGAACTGAGCCAGCAGGAAACCGCTAACCTAAGCCAACAGGAACTGGGGCTAACAGCCAATAACCTGGCATATCTGATTTATACCTCGGGCTCTACCGGTAAGCCGAAAGGGGTGATGCTTGAACACCGAAATGTGGTGAACTTTCTGACGTCAATGCAGCAACAGCCAGGTCTCACTGGTGCGGACAAACTGTTGGCCGTCACGTCACTCTCTTTCGATATTCACGTTCTGGAATGTTACTTACCCCTTATCACAGGGGCGCAGGTGGTGATTGCCTCTTCAGAAAATGTGGGATCGCCTGAGGATCTCGCGAAACTGATCAATGAGCATGGCATAACGACCATGCAGGCGACCCCCGCCACCTGGAAAATGTTGATGAATCACGGTTGGCAGCCGCAAAAGCATTTCAAAGCCTTGTGTGGGGGAGAAGCGTTAAGAAACGATTTGAAGGATTCCCTGCAGGCGTGTGACAAACTGGAACTGTGGAACATGTATGGTCCTACAGAAACCAGTGTTTGGTCTTCTGTCTGCAAAATTAACGGTGAAGTGTCTTTGGGGTGCCCCATTGCCAATACCCAATTTTATGTCTTAGACGGTGATTTAATGCCTGTGCCTGCGGGTGTTGCCGGAGAACTTTATATCGGTGGTGAAGGGGTGGCCAGAGGCTACTTGAACCAGCCTGAATTAACCGCACAGCGCTTTGTTGCCAATCCGTTTTCCGACCTGTCAGGCGCACGTTTGTATCAAACCGGTGACTTAGTGCGTTGGATACCCAATGTCGAGGGTAACGGTGGGACGCTGCATTACATTGCCCGCGCAGATCAACAAGTTAAGCTGCGAGGTTATCGGGTTGAGCCGGGTGAGATTGAAACTCGTCTGAATCACCACCCTGGAATTCGAGAATGTGTGGTGGTGGCGAGAGGCGAGGAGGGCAGCAAATACCTTGTGGCCTTTTATCTGGCAAAAGCATCAACAGAAGACAACGTCATCGAGCTAGACGCTGAAACGCTGAAAGCCTCGCTGAGGCAGGATTTACCAGGCTATATGGTGCCTGCCGCCTGGGTGAGTTTGGCAACCATTCCTCTGACTCCCAATGGCAAGTTGGACAGGCGCACGCTGGAATGCATGGATTTGACATTAGAATCGGCCCAGAGCTATCTCGCGCCTCGCAACGAGAGTGAAGCAACGCTGGTGAACATCTGGGCAGAAGTATTAGGGCTGGATGCCGCCACCATTGGCGTGAATGATCGCTTTTTTGAACTGGGTGGCCACTCATTGCTGGCCACTCAGGTCATCGCCAAAATCCGCAGCCAATTTGCGATTGAACTGCCGTTGAGAACGCTCTTTGAACAGGAAACCGTGGCAGCGTTGGCGGGCATCGTGCGGGCAACGGAGAAGCGTTCTCTGCCACAGATTGTACCTGTGGATCGCAATGAGCTTGCCGCACAAGGTGATGGCAATTTGCCACTGAGTTTTGTGCAGGAACGTCTGTGGTTTATCGATCAATTGGATCCTGACAGTGCTGGCTACAACATTCCGGGCGCAGTCACCCTCAAATCTGATGTCGGTCATCCTCTGGATGCACATCAAGTGGAGCAGGCTCTCAACATTATTATTGCTCGCCATGAAAACTTACGCTCGTTGTATCCCGGCGTCGACGGTAAGGTTCAGCAGGTCATTCAAGAAAGCTACGATTTCGAGCTTGGTCGTGTAGATTTAAGTCATATCGGTGATCGTGAGGAACGCTTAGCCACAGCACAGGAGAGGTGTCAGCAGGAAGCGTCAACGCCATTTGATTTAAGCATCGGGCCGTTGATCAGGGGCCAGCTTATTCAGCTCAGCGCTGTAGAGCATGTGCTGGTGCTGAATATGCATCACATCATCAGCGACGGTTGGTCCATGAGTGTGATCATCAAAGAATTCCGTCACATTATGGCGGCATTCCAGCAGGGTAATGAGCCTGAATTACCAGCCTTGCCGGTGCAGTATCTGGATTACAGCCTCTGGCAGAGAAACTTCATGGAAGACAGCGGACTGCTGCAAACTCAGTTGGATTACTGGGGCAAAAAACTTTCAGGTGCGCCAGAGCGTCTGAATTTAGCGACGGATTTTCCAAGGCCAAAAGAGCCGAATTTTGAAGGCTTCACCGAAGTTTTTCACATTGACGAAGCACTCACCGAAGCACTGAACCATCTGACGGAAACACAAGGTGCAACGCTGTACATGACGCTACAGGCGGCATTCAAAACCTTGCTGTATCGCTACACGGGACAGGAAGATATTTGTTTTGGTGGCTCTATCGCCAATCGCCAACACGAAGAAACCGAAGGCCTTATTGGCATGTTCGCCAACACGCTGGTGTACCGCGATTTATTGGACGGTGATGATTCTTTCAACGCGTTATTGGCACAAGTGAAAAACACCTGTCTGGAAGCGTATGAGCACCAGGATACCCCCTTCGAAAAAATCGTTGACCTGGTGCAACCAGACCGAACTGTCGGCATCAGCCCGCTATTCCAGGTGATGTTTGTATTGCATAACGTGGCCATGGATCTCTCCGATAAAGATATTCAAGACTTCCCGTTGGAGCTGAATTTCAGCCGTTTTGATTTGATTGTGCACTTTACCGAGACCCAGCAGGGCATGGACGGCATGATTGTTTACAAAACAGCCCTGTTTAAGCAGGAAACCATTCAGCGCATGGTGCAACACTTCACTGAACTGTGTCGTGCCATCGTCGCCGCGCCTGAGTCGAAACTCACGGAGTTGAATTACGTCACGGACGCAGAGCAGCAGCGACTGACGGCGACTAACACCACCAATCAGTTGGATTACCCCAAAGAGCACTGTATCCATCAATTATTTGTTCAACAGGTGGCTTGTAACCCAGACAAGGTGGCATTGGTTGAGGCCACAGAAGATAACGCGCATCAGCTTACTTTTAAGCAGCTTGGCCAACAAAGCCATAGGCTGGCGCTGTATCTGCAATCCCAAGGTGTGCAGCCCGATAATTTGGTTGGACTGTGCGTAGAAAGGTCGCTGGGCATGATGGTGGGACTCATGGGTATTCTGGAAGCGGGGGGCGCATATGTGCCGCTGGACCCTGAATATCCGGAGGATCGTCTGTCTTATATCGCGAAAGATAGCCAGGCAAGCATTATTGTCACGCAAGCTCAGTTTAAAGACAAAATAGAGGCCGTAGTGCAGCCTGGTACTCAGGTCATCGTGCTTGATGAAAAGGGCAGTCTTCCGAATCAACTTCTTGAAGAAGTTAACGCCCAAAAGCGCACCCTGAATCAGCAAGTACAGTCGAATAATTTGGCCTATGTGATTTACACCTCCGGCACAACCGGGCAGCCCAAAGGGGTCATGATTGAGCATCGGATGGTCGTGGATTATTGCTACTCTGTGGTGGAAAGGATGGGCCTTAATCGTTGCGACCGCTTTGCTGCAGTGTCCTCTTTCTCTTCTGATCTTGGCAATATCTCACTATACGTACCCCTGCTGTTCAGCAAAACACTGACATTATTGGGTAACGATTATGTCAACAATCCCACCGAGCTGCTGGATTATTTAGATAAGCACCCCGTTGATTGTATGAAGATCACACCTTCACATTTTGACATGTTCAAAGTGTCTGACACCAAGATTATTCAGGTGCAAAAAGTGTTGATCTTTGCGGGGGAAGCGCTCACCAAGCCTACCGTGGATTTAGTGAACGGGCTCAATCCTAATTGTCAGGTGTTCAATAACTACGGCCCTACTGAAACCACCATTTCAAAAATCGCCTCAGAGCCGTTGACCGCTGAAAACACAGACAACGTTACCAGTATCGTGCTGGGTCAACCGCTTCACAACACTCAGGTATATATCTTAGATCAGCACAACCACCCGACCCCAGTCGGCGTGCCGGGTGAGCTGCATATTGCTGGTGATGGTGTTGCGAGAGGTTACTTAAACCGCCCAGAGATGACGCAAGCAAAATTTGTGGCCAACCCCTTTATTCCCGGTAGTCGCATGTACAAAACCGGCGACTTAGCCCGCTGGCTTGACAACGGCAACATTGAGTATCTGGGCCGAATGGATACCCAAGTGAAGATTCGTGGATTCCGTATCGAAACCGCAGAGATTGAATCTGCTCTCAACGAGCATACGGCTATTAGGTTTTCAGTGGTAGTGGCACAAAGCCAGGAAAATGCCGATGGCATGGTGAATAAGCAGCTGATTGCTTTTTACACCCGTGATGACGTTGAGCAGACGCCAACAAACGATGAATTGAAAACGCATCTTTTACAGACTTTGCCAGATTACATGGTGCCTGTGACGTTTGTCAGCCTTGAGGAAATCCCTCTGTTGGCAAACGGTAAGGTCGACCGCCAATCACTGGAACGGATGAATATCAGCCTAGCATCAGGGCAGCTTTATGTGGCTCCACGTAATGAGTTGGAAGAAATACTCGTGGCTATCTGGGCCGGTATTCTGCAAATCGATGCGAACACCATTGGTGTGCACGACGACTTCTTTAGTTTGGGAGGGCACTCACTGCTGGCCGTCATGTTGGTATCCAAAGTAAAACGAAAATTGTCCGTTAAGTTGCCGCTGAAGGAGGTCTTTAACCTGAAAACCATCAGCGGCACCGCAGAGTACATCATTGCCAATACCGAACCCCCACAACCTGAAGTCTCGCTTGAGATGAGTGATGCGAACGAGATTGCTGAAGAGGATTTTGTAGAGGGTGAAATTTAGGCTCTCACTCACACTTAGGCCCTCACTCACTGAGTTGAAGGTCGGATTTTGGTGTACGGATTCTGTTGGTGGGGAATTCGATAAAACCCAATTATTACCACTGTTATTACCACTGTGCCGGAAAATCCAATCGAATGTTTTCTAGCACAATTTATATACGGAGATAATTATGAAGTTAGATTACATTGTTGTAGGAGCAGGGCCTGCTGGTTTGCAGCTTGCGTATTTTTTAGAAAAACAACAGCAAAGCTACACCATCGTTGAATCTGCTGAAAGAGTGGGGGAATTTTTTCGTCATTATCCACGTCATAGAAAGCTCATCTCAATTAACAAAGTTAATACCGGTTTTGACGACGCTGAAATGAATTTACGTTGGGACTGGAATTCATTACTCAATGACAAAGTCTTCTTTCCTGAATACAGCCAGGATTATTTCTCTTCAGCGGATAAACTCACTGATTATTTGGAAGACTTTACCACCACGCATAACTTGAATATTAAATTCGGTTTTAAAGTGCTCAATGTCAGCAAAAGCGGCGGTGAGTTTGTATTGAAAAGCGAAAGTGGCGAGGTCGTTCAAGGGAAAAACTTGATTGTGGCCACCGGATTCTCTAAAGAGAAAGTGCCGACATTTCCCGGTGCAGAGCTGGCAGAGATGTACAGTGAGCATGACATTGACCCAATGAAGTACAAAAACAAACGCGTACTGATTTTGGGTAAAGGTAATTCTGCTTTAGAAACCGCAGAAAACCTTATTGAGACTTCTGCCACGGTGGCGTTGTGCAGTCCCAATCCCATCAAATTGGCTTGGAACACACACTACGTCGGCAACGTCCGCGCGGTGAATAATAACTTTCTTGATACCTACCAGTTGAAGTCACAAAACATTGTGCTGGACGCCGATATTACCTCTTTAGAACGCACTGATGATGGCAAAATCATGGCGCACATCCACTATACCCATGCGAAGGATGAGTTGCGCTCGATACCCTTTGATCATGTCATTATGGCAACGGGTTTTAAATTCGATAACACCATTTTCGATGAAAGTTGCAGACCGGCTTTGAGCCACGAAGGTAAATTTCCCAAAATGACCAGCTCATGGGAATCTACCAACGTGTCCAACATGTACTTTGCCGGCGTGCTGATGCATCAGCGCGATTTCAAACGCACTATGTCTGGTTTCATCCACGGGTTTCGATACAACATCCGCGCCTTATCTCACATTCTGAACAAGAAAAACAATGGCATTGCCTGGCCGGCAGAAAAACTGTCTGCAGACTCGGCGGTGATTGCCAAGCACGTATTGAGACAGCTGACCTATTCTTCTTCCATGTTTTTACAGCCAGGTTTCATGGGAGACGTGATGGTGTTTGATACACCCGAAGACGTTATTTACATGAAGGACGTGCCGATTGAATACATGGAAGACAGCGAGCTGTCGTCAAAAGAATCTTATTGCACCATCTCTTTGGAATACGGAGATTTCAGCCACGTCACTGACCCTTTTAACATTGAGCGCGACCCGTCACCGGCCAAGGCCCATGAGGTTGAATATCTCCACCCTATTATTCGCTTCTACAGCAAAGGCAAGATGTCTTACGAGCGTCACATACTCGAAGATTTGGAAAACGATTATGAAAGGGAATGTTTTCGAGAAGTGACTGAAAATATATTCAAAGAAGCGCTGATGGAAGCGGCGATGACATCAGACTTTGTTAAGCCTGCGATGCAAAAGACTGTCATGCCGAAGGTTGTGATCGGCACGAACGCGGCCATGGGTAAAGACATCGCCAGTCCAATGGAAATTGCCGAATAAACTCAGCACCTAAGAATCAATAGACCTTAAAAATCATCGCACTTAAAAACAATCAGCACCAGACATCAAAAAACGCACTGGATGGGCCTTTTGCCTTCTTCATAAGAGGATAATGATTCAATGACCATTACAACAAGAGTATTCAACGAGCAAACAGGCTCCCCATTTATCATTGAAGCTGAAGGCCCATCTGGTGATTGTCCATCTGGTGATTGTCGGTTATCTGAACTCAGTGCATGGAAGCAGGAACACAGTGATTTTATTCAACAAAAACTGTTAGAGCATGGTGCTATTTTAGTGCGTAATTTTGGTATCGATTCACTCGCCCATTTTAATGATTTTTTGGGGGATTTCAGACACGCCACATTGCTGGATTATGCGGGTGGTAATTCTCCTCGTACCAAATTGTTAAAAGGGATTTACACCTCTACCGAGTATCCACAAGAACATTTTATTTCTCTGCACAACGAATTTTCCTATAACGATCAGTGGCCTGAGCATCTGTTTTTTTGTTGTGTGACACCACCCGTTAAAGATGGCAATACATTAATTGCGGATGGACGAAAAGTACTGGCGCTTCTGGACCCTGAAGTGATCGAAATGTTTGAGCAACGTAAAGTCACCTACATTCGAAACATGCACGATGGTAGCGGATTTTTTGGCCCATCATGGCAGGAAACGTTTGAGACGGAAGATAAAGATAAAGTCAGTGAGTTCTGCAAAAAATCCAATATTGACTTTGAATGGAAAAAAGACGGCGGCCTGAAAACCACTCAGTTGGGCTTGGGTGTCGCCACTCACCCCATCACTAAAGAAAAGGCCTGGTTTAATCAGGCAGATCAGTTTCACGTCTCTAACCATCCTCGTGATTATTACGACGCCATGGTGGATATGTGTGATGGCAAACTGGATGAGTTACCTCAACATGCCTGTTTTGGTGATGGCACTGAGATGACAAATGAAGTACTCGATAGCATCAGAAATGCGTTTAAACAGCTAACAATTTATTTCCCCTGGCAAAAAGGCGATGCCCTAATCCTCGATAACGTATTGATGGCCCACGGGCGAGCCCCTTTCTCCGGTGCCCGCAAAATCTTAGTGGCTATGTCATAAGTTTTATTATCAAAAAAATTGGCAGTTTGAATAGGTGCCCCGAGTGGCACAGCGAAAGCTGGGTGGCATAGCGAAAGATCGTACAGCGAAAGATCGTACAGTGAAAAAAGAAAAGCCGTAAAAATTTAAGGACACAGAATCATGGCGATAGTGACATTTTTAAACAAGGTAAAAGGACTGGGTATCAAACTGTGGCTAGAAGATTCGCAACTTAAATTTAAAGCACCAAAAGGAGTTTGGAACGCTGAAATTCGCGATGAGCTACGGGCGAATAAATCGGCCGTGATCGCTTTTTTGAAAGAGGAAGACAAGCGCGCGACAGCAGAAGAATGGATGACGATTCAGTCGGTGGCACGCGTTGATGAAAACGGCAACATCATGACGGATTTTCCCCTCAGCTTTTCACAAGAAAGGCTTTGGTTTATTGATCAACTGGAAAGCAACAGCGTCAGTTATAACATCCCCATTGCCGTCAATATTGAAAGTACGGTGCATTCGCCCTTAAACGTCAGTCAGCTTGAGCACGCTTTTCACCTGATTATCGACCGTCACGAAAATTTAAGAACGATTTTCCCAAGTCACAAGGGCAAAGCCCGGCAGCGTATTCTGGATAAATTTGTTTTTATTTTGGAACAAGAAGATCTGAGCTTTCTAGATTCTGAACAGGAACGTCACGAGGAAGCGCAACGACGATGTGAGATCGAAGCCAAAAAGCCTTTTGATCTTGCTTGTGGGCCTCTCTTGAGGGCCAAGATTTTCAAACTCTCTGATCAACGTCATATTTTAATGCTGAATATGCATCACATCATCAGTGATGGTTGGTCCATGGGAGTGTTGGTCAAAGAATTCGCGATGATCATGGCAGCCCTCAATCAGGGACAGGAACCCTTGTTGCCTCCCCTGGACATTCAGTATCTGGATTACAGCCTCTGGCAAAGAAAGTGGCTGGGTGGTGAATCACGTAATCAACATGACAAGTCTGATCTGTCGACCAAGCACTCGACAGAAACGTCTCTATTGCAAAAACAACTGAATTACTGGCAGCAAAAGCTTGCGGGTGCGCCGGAAAACTTGAATTTGCCCACCGATTTTACGCGTCCTAGTACTCAGAGCTTTGAGGGGGGGCGGCATTATTTTCAACTGGATGCGCAGATTACAAAACGGTTGAAGCAGCTGGCAGAAAAACAAGACTGTACACTTTATATGGTGTTGCTGGCGGTGTTTAACGTATTACTGTATCGCTATAGCCATCAGGAAGACATCTGCATTGGCAGCCCGGTGGCTAACCGCCACTATGACGGGACAGAGCGTTTAATTGGCCTTTTTATCAACACTTTGGTGCTGCGTCATCGAGTCAAAGGGGAGGCGACATTCACCTCGCTGCTGAGTGATGTGAAAACCACCAGCTTAGAAGCGTTTGAAAACCAAGACACCCCTTTTGAGAAAATTGTGGACGTGGTGCAACCCAACCGCAATGCAGCTATTAGTCCGCTCTTTCAGGTCATGTTTATTTTGCAAAACACGCCGACGGAAGTGTTGGCGCCAGGAATGAGCGCCTACCCGCTTGATGTGGCGAACAGCAAATTTGATATTACGTTGGATTTAAAAGAATCCACTGAAGGGTTGAAGGGTTCATTTGAATACGGCAGGGCACTGTTTAAACCAGACACGATGGCCCGAATGGCAGATCACTTTCGCGCCATTTGTCAGGCAGTGGTCGACGACCCCGATGCCAAAGTGGGTGAGCTGAACTTTATTCGCACAGCGGAAACACAGCAATTATTGAATGATTTTAATGGGGAGCGTGTTGCCTATGCCAATAGCCAGGCTCAGTGCATACACCACTTTTTTACAGAACAAGTAAACCGTAACCCGGATAATATCGCTGTGATTGATCAGGATGAGCGCTTGAGTTATCGCGAGCTCTGCGAGCAAAGTCAGCGTCTGGCTTTGTACCTGCAATCCATGGATATTGGGCCAGATAGTCTGGTCGGCATCTGTATAAACCGGTCGCCGCAAATGCTGGTTGCCATGCTTGGAATTCTTCAGGCAGGTGGCGCTTATGTACCCTTGGACCCTGGCTATCCACAAGAGCGCCTGGAGCATATGCTCAATGACAGCCGTGTTTCTGTGGTGCTGACTGAAGCTGACTGTGAAGACAAACTGGCAGATTTTTTAGCCAAAGAGGTTGAGCTGGTTGTTGTCGATGTGCAGTGGCAAGACATTTGTGCTCAAGTCGATACGCTTCGTTCTCGCAACATTAGATTGAAAGAAGAGGTCACACCAGAGCATTTGAGCTACGTCATTTATACCTCCGGCTCTACCGGCAAAGCCAAAGGCGTCGCCATTGAACACCGCAATGCTGTTGCCCTTATCAATTGGGCACAAGACGTCTATCACCCGCAACAATTGAGCGGGGTTCTTGCCGCCACTTCGATCAGTTTTGATCTGTCGGTGTATGAAATTTTCCTCACCCTGGCAGTGGGGGGCAAAGTGATTTTGGCGCCCAATATCATGGCCTTGCCAGAGGTCGCGAGGCCGCAAGAAATCACTTTGATTAATACTGTACCTTCTGCCATCGAAGAGTTGATCGACCTTAAGGCGGTACCCGACTCTGTCACCACCATTAACTTGGCAGGTGAGCCGCTGTCTACTCGATTGGTCACTAAGCTCTATGAGCAGACGAGTGTGGAGAAAGTCTACGATCTGTACGGCCCTTCAGAAGATACCACCTACTCTACCTATACGTTGCGACACGCCAATGGCGTACAAACCATTGGTAAGCCGATCACAAATACCCAGGCGTATGTACTCGATTCTTTTAACAATCCGGTTCCCTCGGGGGTGCCCGGCGAACTGTATCTGGCCGGAGATGGCGTGGCGAGAGGTTACTTGTATCGCCCGGAACTAAGCGCCGAGAAGTTCTTGCCGAATCCGTTTATCGATGGTTCCCGCATGTATAAAACCGGTGACTTAGTGCGTTGGCGGGAAGATGGCAACCTGGAATATCTGGGCCGTATCGATACTCAGGTGAAAATCCGAGGTTTCCGTATCGAAATCGGTGAAATCGAAGCGCGTCTCAATGAACATCAGGCCCTGAAAGACAGTGTTGTGGTCGCACAAGGGCAAGCGACTAATAAGCGACTAGTCGCTTATTATGTGGCAGTCGACAGCACGGGCGACGATCTGATGGACTTGGCGGCGGACGAACTCAGAAGACACTTACAGCAAGGTCTGCCCGATTACATGCTACCTGTGGCGTTTGTGAGTGTGCGAGAGATTCCGCTGATGCCCAATGGCAAAGTGAATCGGCTGTTGCTTTCCAGTTTGGACGTGGAGGTGACCTCTGAACAGGCGTACTTTGCGCCCCGCAGTAACGTTGAAAAACAGTTGGTGGCCATCTGGTCTGAGGTCTTGGGTTTAGCGCCAGAGAACATTGGCATTCAGGATAATTTCTTCGAACTGGGTGGAGATTCCATTAAAACCATTCAGATCGTGGCCAAAGCCATTGACCAAGGCATTCATTTTACGACTCGCGACATGTTCAACCATCAGAACATTCAGGCGCTCTTGCAAAACTGCGACACTGACCAGTCGAAAGAGACTATTCACGAGAGCGGTATGCTGGAAGGGGAGGTTGCGCTAAGTCCTATCCAGCAACACTTTTTTGAACATCACCATACGAGCCGTCACCACTACAACCAATCCGTATTACTGAATCTGACAGTGAAACTGTCAGAGCAAAATGTGACAGACATCGTCACAGTATTGATGAAGCAGCACGATGCACTGAGGCTGAGATTCAGTCAAACAGCGCACGGTTGGCAGCAGGAATATCTCGGGGCGAAGCACATCACAAGTAGGATGGGGATGACTTATGTCGATCTCCAAGGCGCCAATACCGATGCTGTCACTCGTGTGTGTAATGAACTGCAAGCGAGTCTCGATCTGGATAAAGGCCCATTGATACGTTGGGCTTATTTTAAAGGGGCTCAAAACGACCATATCCGTGATCAAACCTCTGGCGATCAGCTGTCCATTATGGTCCATCATCTGGTTATCGATGGCGTTTCATGGCGTATTTTGCTTGAAGATTTGAATCAGCTGATCGATCAGCAGCGCAATAGCCAACCTCTAGCACTGACACAAAAGCGCAGCTCATACCGCAATTGGGTAGACTCACTTGCCACCTGGCAAGACAGTGAAAAGGGTCGGCAGGACTTGGCATGGTGGCGACTACAGGCTGACAAACTGCAAACCGGTCATGACCTTGCTGTGACGAAACCACTGCTTGCGAAAGGTTATCGTCAAGAAGACATGGCTCAACATAATGTGCGCCTGTCACGGGAAGCCACAGAAAAACTGCTGAAGCATTGTCATCAAGCCTATGGCACTCATATCAATGACTTGCTAATGAGCGCCGTGATGCTGGGCTATTTCCAGAGCACGGGAAGTCTACACTTAACGATTGATATGGAGGGCCATGGCCGTGAGCAAATCCAGCCAACCATCGATATCACACGAACTCTGGGCTGGTTTACGAGCCTTTATCCGGTAAGTTTGTCATTGTCTGACCCTGAAGATGTGGGGCAGTGCATCAAAGACGTCAAAGCGGCATTGCACGCTGTTCCCAACAAAGGGGTTGGCTTTCCGATTTTCCGTTATATGAACCAAGATGACGTTCTGCGGGCACTGCCGGAAGCTCAGGTAGTGTTTAATTTTCTTGGAGACTTTCAGGCAAAGGCACCAGACTCTCGTGATCGTTATTTCACCTTTTCTGAAAATACCTGCGGAAACAACAGCGCTGGCAATCGTGAAGTAGCAAAACGGGTGACCATTAATGGAATGGTGGTCTTCAATCAGTTGTCTTTTGATTTCAGTTATCCTCAACACTGGCAAGGTGAAGCGATCTGTTCCTGGCAAGACCATTTTGTCATTGCCCTGGAGTCACTGATTAACCATTGTTGCAATGCACCAAGGCTGGGTTATACCCCCGACGATTTCCCGCTATTAAAAATCTCAACGGCCCAACTCGACGACATCATTCCTGTGTTGGAAAATCAACGACACATTACGCTCGATAACATTCAGGATATCTATCCGTTAACGCCGTTGCAGTCTGGCATCCTGTTTGAAACGCTCCTTGCCGACACGGACGATAATAAAGGGATGTATATCACTCAGTCTGCCATCGGTTTTCACGGTCAGGCTGAGCGGAGTGCGCTGCAACAGGCATGGCAGCGGGTAGTGAATCATTATGATGCGCTGCGGATGCAGGTGATAGCCGATGAGAGGATGATCAATGCCGCCGGTATGCAGGTGATTCAAAAGCAGTGTGATGCCAAGATCGATTTTTTAGACTGGAGTGACAAGTCAGATGCCGAATTAAAAGATGCCTGTATCGCCCAAATGGCAAAAAATAAGCGGGCAGGCATCCGTTATACAACAGGCCCGCTGATGCGAATGAGCCTGCTGCAAGGTAAGGCCTCAAGCTATTTGCTCTTTGAACAGCACCACATCATGCTAGATGGTTGGTCCCAAAATATCGTGCTGTCTAATCTATTTAATCTCTATCAGGCCTTAGTGAAAGGGCAAGACTACAACCTGCCAGCCACTGCACCTTACCGTGCTTATGTGCAACTTTTACTGAATCGAGATCAGCAAGCGGAGGCTGAATATTGGCAACAATACCTGAGCGCTCATGAAGAGGTGACACCGCTGCCTTTTGCACGCCTTGCCGATTATGACCGAGAGGCCATGTCTCTGAACTCCGGGCCAAAAGAAGCCTTCGAAAGCGCCAGACTAAGCCTGTCAAAAGACACGACCCAACAGCTTGAGCAATTGGTAAAAAAGCATCGATTGACCATGAATACGGTGTTGCAATTTGTTTGGGGCGTAGTGCTGCATCTGCATAGCGGTAACCCATCGATCACCTTTGGCAGTGTCAGCTCAGGCCGCAATGGTCTTTTGGATGTCAAACACAACGATCAGATGGTGGGCTTATGCATTAACACTACGCCTACCTGCATTCAATTTGATGCTCTGCAAACACTGTTGGCACAACTCACCAGTATGCAGGCCCGAGAGTCAGAAAAACTGGGCTACGAAATCACGCCTTTGGTGGAGATTCAGGAATCCTTGTCTGCAATCGGTGAAAACGACATCAATACGAATCAGGATTTCTTTCAGACCCTGTTTGTTTACGAAAATTATCCTATCGAGAAGATATCCGAGACCAGTAACCTGCTCAAAGATTTTATTGGGAATGAAGCACCGAACTATCCGTTAGCGTTGACGGCCTTTGCCCAAGAGACGTTGGAGATGACCTTCACTTGGGATGCTGGCTACTACAGTGAAGCGTCCATTTCTAACCTAATGGCGCAGTTTGAGCGGATCACACTGCAATTGTTGGAAAAACCGGATGCTCTGATAAAAGATTTGAGTCTTCTGCCCGAAGATGACAAACAGCGCATACTCACCGAATTCAATCAGACGTCACTGGATTACGACCAGAGCAGGTGCATTCACCACCTACTGGCTCAGCAGGTAGAGCAGTATCCCGATAAAACCGCTGTGATCTATCAGGGTACACCGTTGAGCTATCAGCAGCTGTTCGACAAGAGCCGAACCCTGGCCTTGTACCTGCAAAATGCTAATATCCGTCCCGACACTTTGGTAGGCGTCTGTATGGACAGAAGTGCGGACATGGTGATAGCAATGCTTGGGATTATGCAGTCGGGCGGTGCTTACGTGCCCATGAACCCTGACTATCCGGTGGACCGACTTAACTACATGATGGAGGACAGTCAGGCCCCCATCGTGCTGACCCAGGAAAAATATAGATCCAGAATCAGTGACGTAATCGTGCAGAACACTCGGTTAATCACCATCGATGACGATTGGGCGGAAGTCAGCCGGGTTGTGGGTGAATTAACCTCCAGTCAAGTGAGCCTTCGGGAGGAAGTGACGGCCAAGAATCTGGCTTATGTGATTTATACGTCTGGCTCTACGGGCAAGCCGAAAGGCGTCATGATCGAACATCGGAATTTGCACGCTCTCTGTGCTTGGCACCAAAAAGCGTTCAGGGTAGATATCCACAGTAGAGCTACTCAGGTGGCGAATATGGCCTTTGACGCGTCGGTATGGGAAATGTGGCCCTACCTTCTGAGTGCCGCGACTCTGTGTGTGGTGGACGATGAAACCTACACTGATATTGCCTCTCTACACCAGTTTCTCACCGATCACCAAATCAGCCATAGTTTCTTGCCAACGCCAATGGCGCAACAGCTCATGCAGCGAGAGGTATCAGGCCTGACTCACTTGCAGTATCTGCTAATTGGTGGTGATAAGTTGTCAAAATATGAAGCAAAGAGCTATCCCTTCACTCTCGTCAACAACTATGGGCCGACAGAGTCAACGGTCGTAGCCACTTCCACCACCATTGAAGGCAGCTTTACCGTTCAGAATATCGGTGCCCCAATCAGCAATACCCAAGTCTATATCCTTGATCAGTACAACAATCCTGTGCCGGTTGGCGTGCCGGGCGAACTGCGCATCGCCGGATGCGGTCTTGCGCGAGGTTACCTAAATCGCCCTGAATTGACTCAGGAAAAATTTGTCGCGAATCCATACAGTGATACTCATAGGCGCCTGTATAAAAGTGGTGACTTGGCTTGCTGGTTGCCCAACGGGCAAATTGAATATTTAGGCCGTATCGACAACCAGGTGAAAATCCGCAGTTATCGCATTGAGGTTGGTGAAATTGAATCCCGTTTCACTCAGCACAATCGTGTTCAAGATGGTGCTGTGATTGTCCAAGAGGTGAATGGCAATAAGCAGCTGGTTGCGTTCTATGTGGCCCATGGCAGCCATGAGCAAGGCCTGGTGGAGATCCCTCGGGAAGAATTTAAAGCTTGGCTGCGGCAGACCCTACCACACTATATGATACCAACCGCCTTTGTGGGCCTCGCTGCGATGCCATTAACCCCCAATGGCAAGGTAAATCGTCAAGCCCTAGCGCTTATGCAGGCTAACCACAGTTTGGAACAGGATTATGTGGCGCCTCGCAGTGCGATTGAAAAACAGTTAGCGAATATTTGGGGAGAAATTTTAAGCGTAGAGGCCAGTCAGATTGGTCTTCACGATAACTTTTTCGAGCTAGGTGGTGATTCCATCAAGATCATCCAGGTTGTGGCCAAGGCCACTGCCCAGGGTATTCATTTTGATGTGCGGGACATGTTCAATCACCAAAGTATTTATGCGCTACTGAGCCACTGTGATGTCAGCAAATCCAGAGAAATCATCAAAGAGCAGGGCATTCTGGCAGGTCATGTACCGCTAAGCCCGGTGCAACGGTATTTCTTTGACCACTGCCAAACCGATCTGCATCATTTTAATCAGTCGGTATTGCTGAATTTGCAATCAGAGCTGTCTTTTAGTGACCTTGTTGCCATCATCCAAACTCTGATGACGCAGCACGATGCGCTTAGGCTGCGTTATCAACATATAGAGGGTAAGTGGCAGCAATATTATGATGCCGATATCCCTGCAGAAGCCGAGTCGTTGGGTATTCATACCTACAACATTGACCATCTAGAGATACAGAAAATTCCGGGTTATGTAGAAGACGTTTGTAATCATTGGCAGACCAGTTTGGACCTTGAAAATGGCCCTATCATGCGTTGCCTTTATTTTGATGGGCAGAGCCGTCACCCGAATCAGTTAGCGATCATTATTCATCACTTGGCCATTGATGGCGTGTCATGGCGCATACTGCTGGAAGATCTAAACCAGTTGATTGATCAGCAATTAGCGAAGCAACCGTTGCAGCTTGTCGCGAAAAGAAGTTCTTATCGTAACTGGGTAGAAGACCTCAGCCATTATCAGGAAACCGAGCAAGGACAAGCCGATTTAAGTTGGTGGAATGATTTTGCTGAAAAGGCCCAGAATATCGAAAACGTCTTCGACGATAAGACGTTTTATCAGCATGAAATGCAGCAGCACGAAGTCGTGTTGTCTAAAGCCGATACACAAAAACTGATGAAGCATTGTCATGAGGCCTACGGTACCACTATCAACGATTTGCTGATTGCCGCCTTGATGCTGAGTTACTGCCAGTCGACAGGACATCAGGAAATGTTGCTTCACATGGAAGGCCACGGTCGTGAACTGTTGCATCCAAGTATTGATATCACCAAAACCCTGGGTTGGTTTACCAGTCTTTATCCCGTTCACCTTACGCTATCTAACCCACGGGATATGGGTCAAAGCATCAAAGACATCAAGACGACTCTGCACTCTATCCCCAATAAAGGTGTGGGTTTCTCTATTTTCAAATACGTAAATCAGTCTGAGATCATCCGTAAGGTGCCACAAGCTCAAGTGGTGTTTAATTTTCTTGGAGATTTTCAGTCTAGTGACCGTGGCGAAAAGACGCATCACTTTCGTTTGAGTGATAACTCAACGGGGACCAGCAGCTCAAAACAAAGAGAAGCCTTTCGGGCGATTACCATCAATGGTGCTGTCGTTTTTGACCAGTTGAGCTTCAGCTTCAGCTATCCGCAAGCTTGGCAAAGAGAGAAAGTCAATCTCTGGCCTGATCATTTTATTGCCGCGTTGAAATCCCTGGTGGAGCACTGCTGCGAAACCTCTCGTCTGGGCTTCACGCCAGATGATTTCCCGCTATTGAACGCCTCACTCCCCCAGTTAGACAGCATTATTCCTGCACTGCATCAAACGCGGAATATTGAGCTTGATAATATTCAGGATATCTTCCCACTTACTCCCTTGCAGTCGGGAATGCTGTTCGAAACTTTGTATTCCCAAACTGACAGCAACAACGGCATGTACCTGACACAGTCTGCTATTGGTTTTCAGGGGCAGGCGGACATCAATGTTTTGCAACAAGCGTGGCAGCAAGTGGTGAATCACTATGATGCGTTGCGCATGCAGGTGATCACTGACAACAGCGCAGGCATCAATGAAGGCTTGCAGGTGATACTTAAAAAGCTTGAGGTCAATATCAAGCTTGTTGATTGGAAAGAGAAAAACGACGAAGCCTTAAAAGCCGCTTGCGACATTTGGATGCAGGAAAGTAAGCGTTCCGGAATCAATTTTGAGCAAGGCCCCTTGCTACGCATGACGTTATTTCAGGGGCAGAATTGCTGTTATTTATTGTTTGAACAACATCATATTGTATTGGATGGATGGTCTCAGAGCATTGTGCTTTCAAACTTGTTTAAGCTTTATCAATCATTGTTAAACAGTAAGCAAAAGATCCATTCACTGCCAGCAACGGCGCCATACAGTGCCTATTTGAAGGTGCTAACGGACACTTGCAAACAGGAAGAAACTGCTTTCTGGCAGGACTATTTAAGCCAGTATGACGTGAAAACACCGCTGCCGATGGCGAGTTTAACCGAATACAACAATGAGCTAGCCGCCAGAGAGGCATTTCATGAAACAACGTTAACGCTATCAGCAGAGGTTTCAGTCAAACTGGAAACGATGCTGAAAGCCCATCGTATTACCATGAATACTGCACTGCAGTGTATTTGGGGGCTGTTATTACACCTGCATAGCGGCAATAAAACCGTCATGTTTGGTAGTGTCAGTTCTGGGCGTTCTGGGCTGCAGGGTGTGCAAAATGGCGATCAGATGGTGGGGTTGTGCATCAATACCACACCCACCTGCATGACGTTTGACGGTCAGCGGAACCTGCTGGAACAACTCAAACAGATGCAAAGCAGAGAGTCTCAGAAGTTGCATTTCGAAACCACTTCTTTGACCCGTATACAAGCAATGCTGGATAACAGCAACAATGACGCTTTTTTTCAAACTCTGTTTGTCTATGAAAACTATCCCGTAGAGAAAATCTCCGATAATAACCGTTTGATTGTGGACTTTATGGGCGATGAAGCCCCCAATTACCCACTTTCTCTGCGGGCCATTTCTGAAGGCAGTATTGCTCTAACTTGCACGTGGGATGGCTACTTTTATACCGAAAAACACATCAGCGTCCTGATGGGACAATTTGAACGGCTTCTGCAACAGCTTACCGTTCAGCCAGAGTGCCCAATACAAGATTTCCGCTTGATTACCGCTGCTGAAAAACAGCTCACTCTGACCCAATACAATCAAACGCAATACAACCAGACACATCTAGACTACCCCAGAAACCAATGCCTTCATGAATGGTTCGAGGAGCAGGTCAACGCCACACCCGATGCCATTGCCGTGGCCGCGCAAGGCGAGTCTCTCAGCTTCCAACAACTCTATGAGCGCAGCCAGCGCCTAGCCCTATACCTTCAATCCGTCGGGGTTAAGCCGGATACCTTGGTGGGGCTGTGTGTGGAACGGTCGCTGGACATGATGGTGGGTATCCTCGGGATATTGCAAGCGGGAGGGGCCTATGTGCCGCTGGATCCGAGCTACCCGGAAGATCGACTTGCCTACATGCTGGAAGACAGCCAAGCGTGCCTGGTTATCACCCAAGCGCGCTATCAGAGCAAGCTCAGCGCACTGGCACAGGCGGACCGGCCATTACTGGTGCTGGATACCCAACAGGCAGACATTGATGCCTGTGCGGACTTATCACTCACACGAGCGGTCAGAGCCCCTCATCTTGCGTATGTGATTTATACCTCAGGCTCCACCGGCAAGCCCAAAGGCGTCATGGTGGAACACCGAAGCATCGTGAACCACATGCAGTGGATCATTCACCAGCTCGCCCTGGGCGTGGGTAAGTCTGTGTTACAAAAAACCGCTTTTAACTTCGACGCGGCGCAGTGGGAGTTGATGGCGTTGCTGGGTGGCAGCACCGTGGTGATGGCCGCCCCAGGTATCGAAAAAGACCCACAACAATTACACGATGCCATCGTGACGCATCAGATCACGACGTTGCAATGTGTACCGGTGCTCTTAAACGCCCTATTGGAGCAGACGGAATTGCACCAGTGTGACAGCCTTGAAGCGATTCTGTGCGGTGGTGAACTACTGGAGCAACGGTTGGTGGAGCGTTGCCAGCAGGCGTTACCGGCTGCCAGCCTTTACAACTTGTATGGCCCGACCGAATGCACGATTGACGCCACCTTTTACGATTGCAGCGCTCAACCTGCCGCCACAAGTTCGGCAGGGGCGATCACACCCATCGGTATTCCGGTGAACAATACCCAGGTCTATGTGCTGGACCCGTACCAAAATCCGCAACCCATTGGCGTCCCAGGTGAACTGCATATTGCTGGTGATTGTCTGGCCAGAGGGTATTTGGGTCGTCCTGAGCTTACCGAAGAGCGATTTATCGATAACCCCTTTAACCCTGGGACTCGCTTGTACAAAACCGGGGACCTCGTGCGGTGGCTTGAGGATGGCAACCTGGAATGTCTTGGGCGAATGGACACACAGGTGAAGATTCGTGGATACCGCATAGAAACGGGTGAGATAGAAGCGCGGTTGAACGAACACTCGGCACTCAGCAACGCCGTGGTGGTGGCACAGGGTGAGGCAAGTGATCAGCGTTTGATTGCGTTTTACGTTACCGTCGATGATGCAGAGCAACCGACGATTGAGTCGTTAAGAACGCATCTGCTACAGACCTTACCGGATTATATGGTGCCGGCTGTCTTCCAATGGCTAGAGGCGATACCACTGACCCCCAATGGCAAGGTGAATCGTCGGCTGCTAGAGGCTAGGGACGTCAGCATAGTGTCGGATAGTGAATACATAGGGCCCAGCAGTGAATTTGAGCAGCAACTGGTAGACATATTGGCAAACGTACTGCAACGGGAACCAAACACTATCGGTATGAACGATAACTTCTTTGAGCTCGGCGGTCACTCTTTGTTAGCCACACAGGTTATCTCAAAAATTCGCAGTCAGTTAGAAATAGAATTTCCCATGAAGGCTTTTTTCAGCGTGAAAACATTGGCTGACGTCGCTGACATTGCTCAAGTTATCATCGCCCAACACACACAGGAACCCTCGGAGTCAGTATTGGCGGATGAAGACTTTGAGGAGTTATCACTATGAGTATTTTCACTCTGATTAACCATTTAACTACCAAAGGGATTGAGATCCGACAAGAAAAGGGGCAACTGAAATTAAAAGCCCCAAAAGGTGCATTAACGCCAGAATTGCGTGAGCAGTTAGTCACTAATAAAGCGGAAATCATTGGCTTTTTACAAGAGATTGATAAGACCGGCAAGCACACTGCCATTAAACCAGTGAGTCGGATTGACGCCGACGGACGAGAGATCAATACCTTCCCGCTCAGTTATGCCCAGGAGCGGTTATGGTTTATTGACCAGTTTGAACAAGGCCAAGCCGGATACAACATTCCAATGGCCGTGAGTCTCCACGGTAAACTGGATATTGCCCACCTTGAGCAGGCCTTTCAGCTCATCATTCACCGCCACGAAAACCTACGCACGATCTTTCCCAGCCAGAACGGGCAAGCCACGCAGGTTGTGGTAGCGCAGTTGAATTTTACTCTTGAATGCGTTGACCTAAGTGATTGTAGCGACGACATTCTCCGTCGAGAAGACGCTAAGCAGCGTTGCCAGGCTGAAGCGGCCACTCCCTTTGATTTAGCGTCTGGGCCACTTCTGCGCGGTAAAGTTATCCAGCTTTCAGATGAGGAACATGTGCTGATGCTTACCATGCACCACATTATCAGTGATGGCTGGTCAAGTGGTGTGATGATGAACGAGTTCAGCCAGATCATGCAGTGCCTGCAAGCAGGGCGTGAGCCGGCATTGGCGCCACTGCCCATTCAATACCTGGACTACAGTGTCTGGCAGCGCAAATTGTTGGATGAAGAGGGATTACTGAATAAGCAGTTGGCGTACTGGCAGAACAAGCTGGCCGGTGTGCCTG
>NZ_JAJQVM010000039.1 GCF_021234875.1 Marinibactrum halimedae
AACGAATTTTTATCCAATATTTTTGTAAATAAATGCGTAATGATAATTATTTTCGGTAAATGTTCCGGTAGAAAAAATTAGAAAATTATCGCGCTAAAAAAACGAATTTATAGAGGTTCCCTTAAGTCATGCTACATGAACAGACTCTATTTGATGGGAAAAGAATTTAAGGAGTTTATAGGGAAGGAATTTATAGGGATACCCATAATAATTTGCCGTGGGGGCCGGGTGCCAGTGTCAATTCCAGTGTGGGTTACGGGGAAACGTGGGTTACGGGGAAACCGAGGGTTCCACCGACTTTCAAGGCCGCGATGAAGAAACCAGCTCTTACCTGAGTGTGGGTTTTGGTATGGGCGATAACACCGAAACCAACACCGACGAAGGCAGTTCGAGTTGGAGTGTTGAGGGCAGTTACTACGAGCGTGATCGTCAGCAAATCACTCGCGCCACGGTAGGGTGTTGGCAGTATCACGGTGAGCAATAATCTAGAACAAGGACTTTCAAATCTCAATTGTGACATCGCCATAACTCAAGAAGCGCTAATCATATGGTGTCACTTTATATTCCATTCCTGCAATAATAAAATCAATTGAAAATCATTTAATCCTAATCAAAGCCTGAAAGTGCATGTGCGATATTGTTTGTCATAATGAGTTTTTTACTAATTGATAATAATCAACTTAGAGTAGTGAACGAATAAATTTTTATTGGTTAAGTGAGGCAGCCCATTTGAGGAGGGATAAAAAGTGAAAGTTATACTGATTACCGGTGCTTCATCTGGTATTGGAAAAAAAGCGGCATTGGATTTGATTAATGCAGGCTATACCGTTTATGGCGCAGCGAGACGTATTGAGGAAATGAAGCCGTTGGTCGACGTGGGTGGATATGCGTTAAAACTGGATGTGACAGATGTCGAGAATATTCAACGAGTGGTTGATCAGATTGTTTTAGAGCAAGGAAGGATTGATGTTCTCATCAATAATGCTGGCTATGCGGTATATGGATCAGTAGAAGAGACTTCTGAAGAAGATTATAAGCGCCAGTTTGAAGTGAATTTGTTTGGTGTTGCCGAAGTAACCAAGGCGGTGCTGCCTGTAATGCGTAAACAAAATAAGGGGCATATTATCAATATGTCTTCAGTTGGCGGTAAAATATATTCATTGCTGGGAGCATGGTACCATGCAACGAAGCATGCAATTGAAGGGTGGTCTGATTGTCTGCGTTTGGAAGTTCAACCATTTGGTATCGATGTAACCATCATTGAGCCAGGATTAATTAAGACAGAATTTGGTGAAGTAATGAATAAGCCATTGCTCACTCGTTCGGGTAATGGCCCTTATGCCGATTTGGCAAAAGGGGTTGTTAAGGCAATGGAAAGCTCTTACAACAAAGGTGATGCGTCTCCGCCAGCGGTAATCAGTGATGTTATCTTAAAAGCGATCAAGGCAACAAAACCTAAGACGCGCTACCATGCGGGTAGATTTGCTTCTCAATTATTATTTTTACGCAAGTGGTTAAGTGATCGTGCATTTGACAAGGTTATACTCAGTACAGTCAATAGATTAAAAAATAAATAATTCGGATAAAGCTTGATGCGGTAGTGATGGTTTTTATGCTTTAAAAGCAAAGCGGATGTCGATTTAAATTTCAATAAGTGCTGTAAAGTAATCGGATAAGCTAAGAGAGGGTGATGTGGGATATTATCAATTAGATCGCTTTGTTCAAGAGATAAAGCAAAAAAATCCATATGAGCCTGAATTTTATCAGGCGGTTTCTGAATTTTCGGCGTCAGTTATTCCTTTTATCAATGCGCATTCTAAATACCAGGATGTGAGTATTTTAGAACGTTTGACGGAACCTGACCGAATCATTTCCTTTAGGGTGACTTGGCGTGATGATAATAAAGTCATTCAAACAAACCGTGGTTGGCGGGTGCAATTTAGCAATGCTATTGGACCGTATAAGGGTGGATTGAGATTTCACCCTACGGTGAATCAAAGTGTGTTGAAGTTTCTTGGTTTTGAGCAAATTTTTAAAAACAGTTTAACTGGATTACCCATGGGAGGGGCAAAAGGAGGTTCTAACTTCAACCCAAGAGGTAAAAGTGACGATGAAATCATGGCGTTTTGCTATTACTTTATGCTTGAGCTGCATCGACACATTGGGGAAGATGTGGATATTCCCGCTGGTGACATTGGCGTAGGTTCTAGAGAGATTGATCTATTGTTTGGAGCCTATAAAAAACTTGCGAATAAATGGACGGGTACTCTTACCGGTAAAGGGCTTGAATTTGGTGGTAGCCTGTTAAGGAAAGAAGCTACGGGCTATGGTTGTGTGTATTTTTGTCACAATATGCTAAATGTTATGGATGAATCACTCGAAGGTAAAATTTGCGTTGTTTCGGGCTCTGGTAATGTTGCGATTTATGCGGCGGAGCAACTCCTCGTGAAAGGGGCCAAAGTGGTTACCATGTCAGACTCATCAGGCTTTATTTATGATAAAGAGGGAATTAATCAGGAGAAGCTTGAGTATATTAAGCAACTGAAAGAGGTGGATCGTAAAAGAATACGTGAGTATTGCTGTAAGTATGATAAAGCGGAATACATAGAGGGGGCCAAGCCTTGGTCAGTGCCCTGTGATGCTGCTTTTCCTTGTGCTACACAAAATGAAATTGATTTAGAGGCAGCGAAAACATTGGCTTCTAACGGGGTAAAGGTTGTCTGTGAAGGTGCTAATATGCCGTGCAGTAATGAAGCAATCGAGTTTTTCAAAAAACAAGGTATTATTTTTGCTCCTGGTAAAGCGTCGAATGCAGGCGGTGTTTCAGTCAGTGGAATTGAACAAAGCCAAAATGCTTTGCACATGTCTTGGGAAAAGAACAGAATTAATCAAGAGTTGGAGAGAATTATGTTGTCGATTCATGAAAAATGCCGGGAGTATGGAGAAAGTAATGGTGATATTGATTATGTGAAAGGTGCAAATATCGCTGGCTTTGTGCGCGTTGCTGATACCATGATTAAATATGGAGTTATGTAGTGTGCAATGAAGGCACCGTCGCAAGAAATTGTGCAGTGATTTCAGGTGGCTGCATTGCCTGACTTTGCTTCAGTCTGTATCGACATTTTTAGGCCCCCGAATCGATACGACTCTTATTTGAATGGAAGGGGTGAAAAAGGCAGAGGAGAATAAATGCTCTTATATAAGGGCACATTTAGATACCTGATAGCCTTTTTAAGTATTGAGCTGAGTACCCCTTCCACCAACTGAGATCGGTCTGAAAAGATTGTGAAATAGGAATGTAGAGTTTACCACTGAAGCGTTGTTCGTCATCTAAGCAAAATAATGATGGCCCATCACCTAAGTAAAAAGGACTGTTTGTTAACCATTGAAATGCCATGGAAACGGTGAGTTCTACACGGGTGTCTTGTCCAGTATGCCTAAACATGGCGTAAGATTGCTCAGTCATGAAGTAGTATTCTAATTCTTCTGATAATTTGGTAGGGCGTTTTTTTACTTCAACAGCGAACAAATTTTCTATTTCGTGATGAGATAAAAGAGAATGTCTTCTGAAAGCAATATTCCATTCTCTTCCATTAACGATTTCGGGTAATTCTTGTGTGGCTTTCATAAGTTGTGCAGAGAGCGTCTCTGTTTCCTGTATATTGTCTGCCACTCTAAGTCCGTAATAAGGTTGTGTTTGTCGTATTCCTACAAAGTGCCTATTAGGTAGTGTTGTTATTTCAGGTGTAACACCGTTGTTGTTTTTGATGATTTCAAATTGTTCACCTTCAAACGCCATACGTTGGCTGGCATGGTAGGCACTACCAATAAGCTTAAATGTATTCGGTGTATTCCAAAAAGTGCGGGCAAAGGCTCGGGAAAACACTTCTGGAGATTGAAATTCATATTTTAAAGCAATGTCTAATATCGAGTGCTTGTTGAGTGACAGTTCTCGTGAAGCTTCGGTTAAGCGTCGTATTCGTAAATAGTTGGCCGGTGTTTCTCCGGTGGCTTCTTTAAAGATTCGATGAAATTGACGGACGCCTATGTGCGCCTCATCGGCAATGTCTTCCAGTGAAATAGGGTCGGACAAATGGCGCTCTATTAATTGGATAGAAGCCATTATCTTCTTCTCAATTCTCTCTTTCATCGCCACGCTCTTCTTTGGTGGGTAAGTATGTCAGAAATCATCAAGCCACTCCTATGCATGCCGGAATACAGTAGCGCTTCTGGGTGTTTTTCACTTTATCACATTGGTGAAATAGACGAAAAGTATTGGTAGTGCTAATGAGCAGTACTAATGAGTAGTACTAATGAGTAGTACCAATAAGAGATAATTATGAGTGGTAATTATGAATTGTGCAGTGCTTGACTTCTTATTTTATTCCCAGCGTTATCGCTTCTTGATGTTCTATAGGGTTCTATGTGCATTTGTAGAAAAAATAACCGTCCTTTCCGTTGTCGTATTCTATTGTTGTTTTTTACTGGCCTGTGAGACAAGTATGCTAAGTAGTAATGAGAAGAGTAGTGAAAAGAATAGTGAGAAGAGTAATACAGACCTCCATATTTTGGTGTTCAGTAAAACCCAAGGCTTTCGCCATGAGTCTATCGCTGATGGCAATCGTATGTTGCAATCGTTGGGCAGTGAAAATCATTGGACAATGACCTTTTCAGAAAACGCCGATCATTTTAATGGTAATTTGGATCAGTACGATGTAGTTGTGTTTAATAACACCTTGGGTGACATTTTTACGCCCCAGCAGCGCAGTCAGTTTCGGTCTTGGTTAGAAAATGGTGGTGGTTTTTTGGGTATTCATTCGGCGGTGGACACAGAATCCAAGTGGGCCTGGTATCACGATACGGTATTAGCGGGCGCGCGTTTTATCGGTCATCCAGACGGAGAGCAAGTGGCAGATTTAATCATCGAAGAAGGGAAGTATGGGTTTTTATCCCATGTGGGGCAGCCGTCTGAACGGTGGCGCTTTTTCGATGAGTGGTATTTTTGGGATGTGGATTTACGCCAAGCACCCAATGTAGAAGTGATTGCCCGCCTTGATCGAACCAGTTACCCCACCAGTGTGCAACCGGCTGATTCAGATCACCCTGTTATTTTCACTAATCGAGTGAAAGAGGGGCGCGTCTATTATACGAACCAGGGGCACCGTGGTGATACATTTCGTGATAGTGCCTTTATTGAGCAAATTCGAAAAGCCGTATTGTGGTTGCATCGGGGGAGTGAATAAGAGGTGTACGGCTCTCTAAGTGAAAGGGGGTTATTGGCGCCATATTTCATGGTGTGGGCTCGTTTGCTGAATTGATTAACGCCTCGATCTTTTTTTCTGCCGTACGCATAGGTTGTTCCCAATTGCTGTCGGGAGGTTGGCGAATTAATGATACGCTTTCGTACCACAGTGATTGATCAGGGTCGGTAAACCATCGCCACTCTGCTGAGGCAGGCAGTAAAACGAAGGTGTTTACGCCTAAGGCGCCGGATAAGTGTACCGTCGAGTTATCCGCAGAGAGTAGGCAGTCTATGGCGCACATAAACGCAGAAAGGGCTTCAATATCATTACGGACATCGAAACTGGGCGTAATGACCCCTTTGCTGTCCAATATGGCTTTTTCTTCTGGGCTGCTGTCGTATTGCAAATTATAGAATTGCAAATCTTCTCGATTAAATAAGGCTTCCCACATTGCCAGTGGAATGGTTCTGGATTGTTTACGGGTTCCAAAGCTGCCCCCTCGCCAGGAAAAACCAATATGAGTAATGGACGCTGCTTTTTTAGGTAGCCCGTTTTTAAATTTTTCAAATTGGGTTTCATGGCATAGAAGGAATGGTTTACAGGGCTGAATATCCTCAAAAGAATGAATGAAGTATTGGGGTAATGAGCCCAAGGACAGATGAAAGTCATGAGTTTGTGAGCTGATCAATGCTACATTAGTTTGGGAGAGTGCGACGACATTAACGGATTTAAAGCTGCGTTGATAGAGTGGGGTTAGTCGATGGTCAATCAGCAGTGTGATTGAAGCGCCTTGCTCTAAAACGTTGCTGATCAAACGACTGTACATGATGTGATCGCCCAGTCCTTGATCCCCCCAAAGAATAATTGATTTACCGTTTAAGGGTTCACCCCGCCAGAGAGGACAGGGAAAATTAAGCTGGGTGATGGTTTTATCCTTAAAACGCCATTCATTTTCCGCCCACCCTAGTTTGAATTCACCAATCATTAAAGCGAGTTGTGACAAATTAATGTGGCTGTAGTAATTATCTGGGTTGAGCGAGATCGCTTTATGATGACTTTTGGCTGCATCGGTAAATCGGCCGAGTGCCACTTGAGTGATGCCTAAATTTTTATACAGAGCGTCATTATTGGGTTCGAGCTCTGTAGAGAGTTGAGAGGCGGCTAAGGCTTCGTGTAAGCGATTGGCTCGGTAGTAGGTTTCGGAGAGTCGAGCTAATGCTTCTACCGCATGTTGGGTGTTGACCAAAGGCAGTAGGCGTTGTTCTGATTCATCCAATATCCCATTTAAAAGTAGTACATCCACTAATTTGAGTTGCACAGAAACATTATTCGGTTGCGCTTCTATTGCGACGCGCATGAGTTGAAGCGCGAGTTGTGGATCAGTATTAAAGGGGGGCGTTTGCTGTATTGCGATGACTTCTTGAGCGTAGGTAGGGTTCAGTTTTAAGATTTGTGAGAATGCCAGGATGGTTTCTTCACCTAAAGCATTTTCTATACATAGCCTAGTGAGCGATGCGGCTGTGTTCTCATCTAATGGCTTTTTCAATATTTTCTTTATCGTTTGTCGGGCTTTTCGGGTTTTTCCATTTTTAAGCACCGATTGAAGGGTATTGATATCCACTGTGTTTACTTTTTCTTTATTAACCATGCGCAGTTCCAAGTTAATCGTATTGTGCTCTTTGTAAATTGAAGCATGGAGAGATCATTCAAGCAATGGGCGTTTGTAACCCTATTTTCAGGTGTGAAGAGAATTGCCGGTGACTGAAAGGCGGAAATTATTTGCCGCCTTCGGGCGGCAAGAAATAACCAAATTGCATTTAAAAATTTATGGGAAATAGGTGAGTAAATAAATTTTTATTATTAAGGAATTGTTTTGGGCGGTCGTCTGAGGGTGGCGCACTATTTGTGATCAACCCTTTCTAAAGGAAGTTTTTTTGAGGTCGAAAGCAGGGTTGTGAAACATCTTGATCTGCTTTTACCCGATTTCGGGAGCTAGGAGTACAACCATGGCCTTAACTGTTAATACCAATGTTGCGTCGTTAAATACGCAACGTAATTTAAATAACTCATCCGAACGGTTGGATGTCTCTTTACAGCGATTGTCTACCGGTTTTCGTATTAATAGTGCGAAGGATGATGCTGCAGGGTTACAAATTTCAAACCGATTAACTTCTCAGGTTAACGGTTTGACGGTTGCCGCGCGTAATGCCAGTGATGGTATCTCACTCGCACAGGTGGCCGAAGGAGCACTGCAACAATCGACAGATATTTTGCAGCGAATTCGAGACTTGGCGTTGCAGTCTGCCAACGGCTCTAATTCGGCAACAGAGCGTCAGGCATTGCAGGAAGAAGTGAATCAGTTGAAAGAAGAGCTTACCAGAATTGCGGATACCACGACATTTGGTGGTCGAAAAATTCTGGATGGTACTTTTGGAACCAGTTCTTTTCAGGTGGGCTCGGAAGCTAACCAAACAATTGAAGTGACGTTGACCAATGCTTCTTCGGAACGATTAGGCAATTATCGAATTCGGGAAGCGGGTGCGGCTGCCGGTGGTATCGCAGGTACGATTACGGAGGGCGCGTTAGGTACCACGACCTTTACCGATGGGGCCGATGTGACTGTGACAGGCCCGTTTGGGGTTGGTCAGTTTACACTGGCGGATACAGATTCCGCCGGCGATGTTGCAGACAGTATCAATTCTCTTACCGGCACCACCGGTGTGACGGCGACGGCAACCAATGTGATTCGAGTAGCCGCAGGGGATTTGGCGTTGCAAGGGTCTGGGCCTACAGCGGATTCGGTGAGTTTGACCATCGGTACGAATCGAGGCAACGGAATAGACCAAAGCACCACAGATATCGTGCTTACAGCAACAGGGGATGCAGCCCAGGATTTGCAGAATTTGCGCGATGCTATTAATGCGGACTCTGGTGGCAATGGCCTCTCGGCGATAATAGATGAAAATGGTAACTTGGATATTACCGCAAAAGATGGTGATAACATCCAGGTGACCAATTACGTTGAGGTGGATGGCAACACTACCGCCAACGACTCAACCATTACGTTCACGGCGGTGAATACCAACGATGCGACCCCAACGGTGCAATTGGTGAATGGTGGACCGAATACCAGTTTGGAAGCCATAGGCACATTAACGTTTGATTCTTCCGCGCCGTTTTCTCTTTCAAGTACTGCGACGGGTCTTGATGAAATTTCTGCTCAATCGATCGGTGTATTACAGTCGATCGACGATATTGATGTCACGAATGTGGCTGGGGCACAAGATGCCATTGCGGTGATTGATGGGGCGATAGCGAACATCGACTCTCAGCGCGCACAGTTGGGTGCGGTTCAGAATCGATTCCAGAATACGATCGCAAACCTGCAGAGCATCATTGAAAATGTCTCGGCAGCAAGAAGCCGAATTAAGGACACGGATTTTGCGGCGGAGACGGCAGAATTGACGAGGAATCAGATTCTTCAGCAAGCCGGCACCACGATCTTGGCTCAGGCGAATCAGTTGCCGCAGGCTGTCTTGGGTTTGCTGGGTGGTTAATCGGTTTTACCCATTTTTTGAGTGGATTACGTGTAGTCATATAATGTAGTCATATAAGAAGTGATGGTATGCATTCACGCGAGTCGTTCAGATCCCGAGGCGGCTCATCCATGCTTTTTAGGTGGATTAATGGGTATCTGTTGCCGATCAACAGCGGGTATCGCTTCAGAGTTGCGTTTATGTGAATCGGTGGATTTTATACAAAAGCGCCTCTAGAAGAGTTTCGGGTTCGTTTCCTTATAATAAAAGCCATTAGGCCTATTTCGGTAGTATTCTTATCCTAGCTACGGCAAGATTCTCTTGCCGTTTTTCTTTTGTTGGTGTGGCCAACGGTTCTCTGAAGTCTAATTTCTGTCTATTCCCCATCTCTTAATTTCCAGCCAGCTTCTATTTATTCCAGCTTGCTTCTACTTATTCCAGTCTGCTTCTATTTATTATCGTCCCCTACAGAGATTGTTTTCCTCTGTCGGTTTCTTTTATGTGTTCCCTCTCACTCTAGCGTTTTTCATTTCAATCAGCCTGGTTCTCCGTTGTCTTTTTCATTGTTCTCAAGCCCGCCTCATATGTAGGGGAGGAATAATGGTATTCGTAAGGCGGGTCTGGGTCGGTGTGAACACAAGTTGGGAATAAGCGATTGATTAAGAATAATGATTTATGCGCCATTGGCATTTGGTGTGTGTTGGCAATTGTTTGCCGTTTTTGGTGGAGGTGGATGATATTTTTGTGTTAGCGGGTAGGGAGGTTCATTTTGAAAGGCTGTAACCTATTGAAAATAAAAGAAAAAATAGAGTTTCGAAGAAGGCGGCAAAAATTTGCAGTTTTTTTAAAGAAAGCGGCAATATGGCCGATACCCTTAGTGAAGCGATTTATAACTCAGTCAATGCATGAGCCCAGAGAGGGCGTAGGAGTTAACCATGCCACTAACGGTCAATACCAATGTTGCCTCCATTAACACGCAACGTAACCTTAATAACTCAAGCGACCAGCTCAATGTCTCGCTGCAGCGGCTGTCCACGGGTTTCCGAATTAACAGTGCACGCGATGATGCGGCGGGCCTGCAAATCTCAAACCGTTTAACTTCTCAGGTGAATGGTTTGGATGTAGCAGCACGAAATGCCAATGACGGTATTTCTCTCGCCCAGGTTGCAGAAGGTGCGCTACAACAATCTACCGATATCTTGCAGCGTATGCGGGATTTGGCCTTGCAGTCCGCTAACGGTTCGAACTCGGCGGCGGAACGTCAAGCGTTGCAAGAAGAAGTGAACCAGCTTCAGGGTGAGCTAACCCGAATTGCAGACACCACCACTTTTGGTGGACGTAATATTTTAGACGGTACTTTTGGTACCAGTGCTTTCCAAGTGGGTTCACAGGCAAACCAGACGATTGAAGTCTCTTTAACCAATGCCTCTTCTGATAACTTGGGTAACTACCGCATTCAGGATATTGGAGCAGCAAATGGGGCGGGCTCAATTAATGCTGGAGCTCCAGGGGCTACACAATTTACGGCAGGCTCTATCGGTATTTTGGGGCCATTCGATACAGGATCTTTTAATGTCTTAGCCACAAACACAGCAGGCGAAATTGCGGATTCGATTAATGCCTTAAGTGATACGACCGGTGTGACGGCAGACGCAACTAATGTGATCCAAATCGGTGCTGGTGATTTAGCTCTAACATTTACCAGTGCCGCGACCAATGACTCTGTCAACTTCGATATTGGTACTAATGACGGTAATAACAACGCAAACCTAACGAATATTACGCTGACGGCCAGCGGGGATGCGGCCGAAGATTTGCAAAACCTTCGTGATGCGATCAACCGTGACTCTGGTAATAATGGTCTGACGGCATCCATTGACGAGAGCGGCACTTTACTGATCAGTGCATCTGATGGTGATAATATACAGCTTTCTAACTTCCAAGAAGTGGATGGGACGGGTGCAGCAAGTTCTGCTATTACTTTTAATACCCCTGTGGGTGCAGCCACCGGCGTGGCAGATACGATAGTGGGTAGTGGTGGTGGAACGGAATTTGAGGCGTTGGGTACGCTCACGTTTGATTCCAGTGAGTCTTTCAGGCTGGTTGGGACGAATATTGCCGAGTTGACTGCTACGAATATTGCATTAGAGCAAACCGTTGAGGATGTTGATGTCACCACCGCTACTGGTGCTCAGGATGCCATTGCCATTATTGATGGTGCTATTGCGAATATTGACTCCCAGCGAGCCCAGTTGGGTGCGGTGCAAAACCGCTTCCAAAATACCATTGCCAACTTGCAAAATATTCAGGAAAACGTTTCTGCTGCTCGAAGCCGAATTCGTGATACGGATTACGCCTCTGAAACTGCAGAGCTAACGCGTCAACAGATTTTGCAGCAGGCAGGTACTTCGGTATTGGCACAGGCCAACCAGTTACCGCAGGCGGTATTGAGCTTGCTCGGGTAAACGCGAATAGATAGTGCAAGTGGTGTACACTAACAGTATTCAATGGGTAAAGTGGTTATGAATGGAGCGAAAGTGTAGCGCCACTGCAGTATCTGGAGGGTGAACGATGGATATTCAAAATGTGGTGAATGTTCGCCCGGCGTCTTCGCCGGCAAATGCACCTGGGGGTTCCGGCTCCCAGGCGCGGCCCGTTGCCGATTCGATAAACTCATCCGCTGAACAAGCAGTTTCGGTAACAGAAAACGAAAATACCTCTGCCTTGAATCCAGCTGAGGAAGCCGAAGAGGTAGCGGAGCAAAGCCGCGAACAAATAGAGGCCGCTGTGGCGGATTTAAATCAATTTGTTCAATCTATTCGCCGCGATTTAAGTTTTAGTCTGCAAGATGAAACGGGTAATGTGGTGGTTGATGTGACGGACTCCGAAACCGGTGAGCTGATTCGAAGGATACCGTCGGAAGAGGCGTTGGAATTATCTCGTCGTATGGATGAAATGCGCAGCCTTATGACCTCAGTTGAAGCCTGATGGCCTATCCATCGGGCTTTTTGTTTTTAGGTTATCGAGCTTTCTTACCTTTCCTTTCTCATTTTCTCTCTTTCTCCCGATACGTTTGGGTTAATCTTTGCTTATCCTTTAGATGACAATAAGACGTCAAAGCGTCTCGACATTATTCGAGAACGGTATGATGCAGGTTGCGCATAAATTGATAACGAATAATGGATGGCTTGGCGGCGAGTAAGTTTAAGTTTTATTTCTGACGGCCGATACTACAAGATAGATATCTATGGTCTGTCTGTATCATCAACCATTGCACAGAGAAAGGCCCAAGAGGAAAGGCAATGAGTATTACATTTAACGGCATCGGTTCTGGATTGGACATTGACTCCATTGTTGGGGCCATTGTAGAGGCAGAGCGTGCGCCCACTGCCAGTCGGTTAACCCGTATTGAAGAAAACTCCACAGAAGAGTTTTCGGCCATTGGTCAGCTTAGCCAAGGCTTGGATCAATTTCTGGACGCATTGTCTGATTTAAACGATGCCTCATTGTACAGTGGGCGCTCTACCAGCGTGGGTAGCTCAGAGAACTTCACTGCGTCTGCTGAGGAAGGGGCGCAGTTGGGAAGTTATCAAATTCAGGTGGAGTCGGTGGCCGAATCAGCTCGTATCGCTACCCAAGGGGTGAGTAGTGCAGACAGTGCTGTGGGTACAGGTACGATTAATGTTTTTTCTGGCACGACCTCTTTTGGCGTTACCATAGACTCCAGCAATAACACGCTTCAAGGCATTCGAGATGCCATTAATACATCGGAAAATAACCTCGGTGTTACGGCCTCTATTGTGACGGACGACACAGGCTCACGATTGGTGTTAACCAGTGATGACACCGGCTCTAGTAATTCAGTCGCACTAACCGTAGAAGACGATGATGGCACTAACCGTGATGCGGCATCAGGTTTGAGCCAATTGGTCTATGACCCCACCGATTTGGCGGGAGCGGGTGATGGAGGGGTGACCCAAGGTGGGCAGGAATTATCTGCCGGCAGTGATGCCATTATCTATGTGGATGGCCTTCGTACCACCAGCGAAAGTAACACCATTACCAGTGCGATTGATGGGGTGACGTTAAATGTGCGTTCTGCACAGGATGCGACCGATATTACTAACGGCAATACCATTAATCTAACCGTGAGCAATGACGAGTCGAGTGTAAGGGATTCCATTCAAAATTTTACCGATGTGTACAACAGCTTTATGTCATTAGTGGATCAGCTAACCGTGGTAGTGGTGAATGATGGCACAACGGGTAATTTGACCGGTGCGTTGACTGGAGACTCTACGGTTCGTAATTTGGTTTCTAATATTCGAGATGAATTTTCTACTCCTGTGAGTGGTAATCCTGATGGCCTACAGTTTTTGGTGAACTTAGGTATTTCAACAAACGATGAAGGCTTGTTGGAGATTGATAATACCGCGTTAGATGATGCTCTAAGTAATAATTTTGATGATATTGGTGGGTTGTTTACGGGTGCAGAAGGGTTAAGTGAGCGTTTATCGTCCGCATTAACGGGTTATACCGGCCCTAGTGGGGTGTTGTCGCAACGTATGGACAGTTTACAAAATACCCTCAACGACGTTGTGGAAGACCGAGAAGCGTTAGATCGGCGTATGGTCCAAGTTGAAGCGCGTTTGTATTCTCAATATCAGGCAATGGATCAGTTGGTATCACAATTAAATTCAACGTTGGATTTTGTTTTAGGGGCATTAAATCCACCAGAACGAGATTAATAAAAATGTATGAAGGATTAAGCACAGTATTATCAATTGAAACCCGAATTTAACCGGGTAAGGAACCCTGAAAAACAGTTCTTTTGTGCTTTTTAAAAAGTCACATTAACGGGGATAGATACGGTTTTTTTGAACTTAATTAAAGGTTTGTTGAGCCTTGTCGATACAGTAAAAGAGAGCGCGTACGGCAACGGCGACGCGCCGAAGAAATACCGTCGTAGAAATACAATGATGTGGATATGGTTATGAATACTTCCCATGCTTTAGCGCAGTATAAGCAAGTTAATGTTCAAACTTCGGTTATGGATGCCTCGCCTCATAAATTGATAACGTTATTGATTGACGGCTTTATTGAGCGTGTAACCCAAGCAAAAGCAGCGTTAAATGCTCAAAAAATTGAAGCGAAAGGTGAGCGAATTTCTAAAGCAATCCAAATTTTATCGGGTTTGCGTGGCGCACTGGATTTTGAAAAAGGGGGAGAATTGGCGTCCAATTTAGATGGCCTTTACGATTATATGGCGCGACGCCTTTTTACTGCCAATGCCAATAATGACTTGGATATGTTGGATGAAGTGATTGGCTTGATGAGAACCGTTAAAGAAGGATGGGACGGTATTAAAGAACAATCAGCAGGCCAAGGAGCGTAATCATGAAAATACACGCACAGGACGAGAGAAAAGAGTTTGATCGTAATGTTGCCGCTGTTGTGGATGTTGAATCTGCCGTTGCGGTATTGTACCGCTGCCTAGAACAATTACGTGATGCCAGTAACGGTGAAACCTGGGATGAAGCACTCGATACTAGAGAGCCTTCAGAGGCGGGTTCTGAGTCGATAGTCCAATCTGCTGATGAAACTATGGATGGGAACCGTGATGATGCCAGTTCTGATGAGCGTGATGAAATTTTGTCTGAATTATCTTCTCTGGATTTCCAATTGCGTGACATCGTTTCCCAATGTGTTGCTATGGGCATCAACAACGAACCGGCGGTGCAGTCTTGTTTGCAGGATGTGCTGCATCATTATCAAGAGTTAGTCCCGACGCTCAGCAAGCGTCGCGACACGATACAATCCAGGCTAAAAAACAATCAGCAGCAAAAGAAAGTTGCTAATCACTATTTGCAAATTCAAACATAACTCTTCTTCTGCACACCTTTTGGCCATATCTGTTTTTTAAAAGACGTCTAGCCTTTTTCAATAAAGGTATATTATTCAGAAAGACGTCTTTCAGTGTGAAATCCCTCTCTTTTTTTAGTTTAATGAATACTTTGATGGGTTAATCAAGGTTTTCATATGCTCTAGTTGTCATTTTTTCTTTTGCTGTTGTGTTATTTTTTATTTATCTAAAGGAAAGGTTTTTACGTTAAAAATAACGTTTCAATTTAAAAAATATCCTTAAATTTTTATTTGTATGAGCCGATAGCTTTATTAGGTCACAGTGAGGTTCACAACATAAGTGATTAACGATTGCATTGGTACCCTATCGGATTAAAACCAGATTGCTTTGAGTTGCTAAGCATTCAAAACGATTGGGAAGATGCATTATTTTGTATAAGTGGATAAATACTTGTATTTTTTGCCGGACAACTTGCCCGGTTTTTTACACAGTCAATTATAGTCATTGCTCAAATTATGCTTTGTCATATTCGCTCGAATGTGACGCAGGTGATGGTGTGAGCAGTTTAGATGGTAGTGCCCGTTATGAAAAATCGTCATTGCTCTTCAGGGCAAGATTCTAAGATAAAAGAGTTCAAGGTAGAGGCTGCTAAGGCTAAAAATACTCAGGCCAAGGAACTTCAGCTAACAAACACTGAATTGAAAGGTATTGAGTTAGACGCTTCTGAAGCCAGATATCCTACGGTAACCAGTTTACAGTGCTATAGACTTAAAGTTGCCCGAGAGCAATTGCAAAGCGCTATGATGGTCTTAATGCACGTGGATAGTTCAATGAAGCTTAACGTATCATCCATCAGAAGAGCGGTAGCTCAGGCGGATAAGTCGGTCAACAATGCACTGCGTATGATGCTAAATGATCACCGTCTATCCAGTGCCGTAAAGGTGGCTGAATTGAAAGCCACGGTGAAGTTGTACCGATCATTTCCTGTGGGCGCTTCTGAGCGACGTGGTTAATCGGCATTGAGTGGTCAGCCTCTCTTGCTGGCTCCGTCCTCAGTGATGAAGGTCTGAAGGCGACGGTATCGGTATTGTGCCACCTTTGTCATCAAAGGAGGCCTTTATATCTATTTTGTGCTTTTTATAAGCCGAACGTTTTTAAGCTAATGGTTTTTAAACGTGTTTCTTTCAAACTCTGTAAATTCAGAATGATTTTCTTTTGAGCACTTCCGTCTCGATACACCCTCAGTAGAATTAAAAAACAAAATTTGCCTCGTATATGGCTAAAAAGCCATAGTTTTTGTGCGTCGTTTAGGTTATGGCTAGCACAAATCATTTGTAAAGTTTTGTGTTAATTGTCACATTTTTTTGCAATTCCTCTCAGATTTCCATAAAGTAGCGCCGCCATGAAGTCGATAAATTGACTTCGTGCACACACTGGTCTATTCATTTTTTGTCACAGCCAAGTATTTGTCATCACATTTGTCGTAAAACTTTAGGTGTAAAACGCTCGAATAATCGGCAGAGCATCAAAGGTAGTCGTAGATTGTTTATAACAGGTGTGGCGTGCTTGGATGATTCTTTGTTGATGGGCAGAGTAGAGGCTGTGGACAAAGTGATGTTGTGAATACTCTTTTTCAAACTAATAACGAGTGAATAGAGATCGACGAACATACGTCGACGAAGAAATAGATGCACGTTTTTTAGCGTGTTTACGCCTAAAAATACGATAAGTATGAAAGGCGATTCAGTCTTGGGGGCTAGTGGTTTAAGAGTCTGAGCTCGCGCTCGGTGGCAAGCAATGATTAAGAGAGTGGGTCACGTACGATGCGGACTGAATTGAAGTTACTGGTCATAGACGACGATCATCAACATCGTCATGATTTGAAAGTGGTTCTCGATTTTATGGGAGAGCCTGTTATTGAGGCACGCAGTGACAACTGGCAAGGGCTGGTTGAATCACAGGAATCGGGGAGTGACGCCCTTGTTGCTGTATTTATATGCAATATTGAGTCACCTCTTGAGAATTTATTAAAGGCGTTGCGTAGGTGGGATGCTCACCTGCCGTTTATTCTGTGCGGTGATTTTGGCACACAGGTGCAAGGCAATGCTGTGGTTGAAAATCTAATCATTGCACACATCAATGAAAAGCCCAGTTATGCGTGCTTAACCGATACTTTGCATCGAGCAGAGCGTTATCGAGAGGCTCAAACCAGCAATAAGCGTAATGATCAAAGTCGCCCCATTCATTTATTTCGAAGCCTAGTCGGTACCAGTCGTAATATCGAAAGTGTTCGAGAGATGATGTCTCAAGTGGCAGACAAAGAAGTCAGTGTGTTGATTTTGGGGGATTCGGGCACAGGGAAAGAAGTGGTTGCTCGAAATCTTCATTACAGTTCTGAGCGTCGTAATGGCCCTTTTGTGCCTGTCAATTGTGGTGCTATTCCGGCAGAACTTTTAGAGAGTGAATTATTTGGTCATGAAAAAGGCGCTTTTACAGGTGCGATTAGTGCTCGTGCTGGCCGGTTTGAGATGGCAGAAGGGGGGACTCTGTTTCTGGATGAAATAGGGGATATGCCCTTGAACATGCAGGTGAAAATTTTGCGAGTGTTGCAAGAGCGTGTTTTTGAAAGGGTGGGGAGTAATAAAACCCAGTCGGTTAATGTTCGTATTATCGCGGCCACGCATCGCAATCTAGAGAACATGATTGAGGCGGGTACATTCCGGGAAGATTTATTTTATCGGTTAAATGTATTCCCAATTGAAATGCCGTCGTTGAATGAGAGAGCCGAAGATATTCCTCTTCTTATTAATGAGCTGGTGGCTCGTTTAGAAAGTGAAAAGCGGGGTTCTGTGCGATTTAATTCAGCTGCCATTATGTCGTTGAGTCGTCATTCATGGCCGGGTAATGTGCGTGAGCTTGCTAATTTGGTTGAGCGTATGGCGATCTTGCACCCTTATGGGGTGATTGGTGTGCAGGATTTACCGGAAAAATACCGGCATGTTCAGGTAGAAGAGGAAGCGTTTTCCTTGCCTGAGGAGGACATCGCGAGCCATTTACCTTCGGTGGCGAGCATGAATGATCGTGCGTTGTTACCAGATGAAGGTATTGATTTAAAAGAATATTTGAATAACCTAGAAAGGAACCTTATTCAACAAGCGCTGGATGATTGCGGTGGTGTTGTCGCACGAGCGGCAACACGATTAGCGATTCGTAGAACCACCTTGGTGGAAAAAATGCGTAAGTATGGTTTGCAAAGAGCCTAAAAATAGCCCAGTTTTAGCCTTAGTCTTTTGGTCAATAAATCGTTCTATTTAAAATCCTATGGTTATAATCATGACTCTATTTATCCAATTTTATAAGTTGATAAATAGAGTTTTGTCGCCCAAAGATTTTTTCTGTATTTCAACCTTATTGTGCTTGTCAGTTTGATACGACTTTGGTTTGTTATTCTCTGTGCTGTATTGGCAAGCTAGAAATGAGCGTCTACCCTTTGGGTAAAGTCACTATTTATTGAGTAGGTGAAGATGACACTATCAAGTCAAATGAATGAAGCGTCTAAAGTGTGTCGAATTTCGTTGAGTGAGCGTTTCGACTTTCATTGTGTCCGTGAGTTTCGAGAAGCCTATGAGGCTGTTAAGGATCAAGGCGTAAAGCATTTTGATGTGGACTTTTCTAAAACGGGTTTTATTGACAGCTCAGCTTTAGGAATGCTGGTGAATATGGAGCGTTATTATAAAGAATTTGGTGTGTCTATTGAGTTGTCTAATTGTAATGAACAAGTTAAAAAAATATTATTAATCGCCCGTTTCGATAAAAAATTCGATATTTCTTTCCAGTGAGTTTAGTTCGGTGAAGGTTCTTGTCGTTGATGATCAGGCCGATAACCGCCAGCTTCTAAAATTTATTCTCGATGATTACGGCTTTGAGTATTATGAGGCATCTAACGGAAAAGAAGCCTTAGATGTTTTTGCTCAACATGCAGGTATCGCCATCATTTTGATGGACGTTAATATGCCTGTGATGGATGGGCTTGAAGCCACACGTCGTATTAAATCCGAAGCGGGTAATCGCTTTGTCCCTGTTATTTTCATTACTGCTTTAGATAATCCCGATTCATTGCGGGAATGTTTGAATTCTGGCGGCGATGACTTTATTGGCAAGCCGGTTGATGAAGTTGTACTTATTTCTCGACTCGAAGTCCATAAGCGCAATTATGAATCTTACCAGACTATTGCAAAGCAAAACCAAGAGTTAATTTATCATAATGAGATGACCAACTGCGAACACGCTGTGGTAGATCATGTTTTTAAGAATGTGATTTATCGGCCAGGCAGTGAAGTGGATGGGGTGACCACTTATGTCTCTCCTGTGGCCATGTTTAATGGCGATGTGTGTTTATCAAAAAAAAGTGTTGGTGGGGGTATTTATTCTTTTATTGGGGATTTTACTGGCCACGGGCTTTCTGCGGCCATTGGCACTATGCCAATGGCAGATATCTTCTTTGCAATGTCGAGCAAAGGTGCGGCTATTGAGGCCATCGTTCGTGAAATGAACACCAAGCTCATGCAGATTTTGCCGCCAAATATGTTTTGTTGCGCCATCATTATTCACATTAGTAATGATCATCGGCGTTTGAGGGTGTGGAGTGGCGGTATGCACGAGGTGTATTTATTGAATGAGGACAGTGACATTATTGATTTGGTTCGCTCCCAGCATATGCCATTAGGGTTATTGGAAGATTTTGAATTTGAAGAAGATGTGGTTGAAATTTTATTGCCCCCAAAAACCCGTGTATTAGCTTATACCGATGGCTTGGTTGAAGCAGAGAATCATGGTGGAGAACAGTTTGGTACCAATCGTTTACGAGCGGCAGTATTAAGCAGTAAAGGGCAGTCTTTAATTCCGCATTTGTTGAATGCGGTAACCTCTTTTAAGGATGGCGCCGATCAAGATGACGACTTAAGTATGGTCGAAGTTTTTTGTGACTGTGAGCGTCAACAGCAGGTGAATTTAAAAGCCGAAGCACAACGAAATGTTCGGGCGCAGAAACTGAAAACGGATACCCATCTTGCTAATGTATTGCCGTGGCAATTTAAAATATCTTTAAATGCAGCGGAATTACGGCGTGATGACGCTCTATTGAATTTGGTGTCAATTCTTCAGGCTGCAGGTGTTGAATACGCTCAGTCTTCTTTGTCTTATACTATTATCAGTGAGCTTTTTAATAATGCCTTGGAGCATGGTTTGTTACAATTAGATTCTTCCCTAAAATCGGAAGCAGAGGGATTTGAACAATACTATGACACGCGTAAACAACGTTTGCATGAATTAAAAGAAGGGAATATTGAAATAGACTTATCTATTCGCCCCCCTGAAACGTTGACAAAAACCGAAGAAAAGTATGTCGAGGAAATGATAATGAATACAAAACCTTTTTTGGACATTATCATTACCGATTCGGGAGATGGTTTTACGCTATCAGAAGACAGTTATGAAAAAGAAGAAAGCTCTTATGGTCGTGGGTTAGAGCTTCTTAAAGCATTGTGTCACTCTTTGGAGTACAGTTTGGGTGGGCGTCGTGTGCATGCCTCGCTTTTATTGGAATAGTTTTTATTGGAATGGCTTTGGAAGCCATTTTTATCGCTGTCCAATTCGCTTTACGACTTGAGTCAATTGGTGAGTTAGAAAATCTAAGTCGTTATCATTCATCACATACGGCGGCATAATGTACACTAATTTCCCAAAGGGTCTTACCCAAATACCGGCTTGAACGAATAGGTCTTGTACGTCGTCTAGTGCCACAGGGTGCGTCAGTTCTACCACGCCAATGGCGCCCAATACCCGAACGTCTTTTACATGAGGTAATGCTCTACAGGGAGCAAGGCCTGTATTTAATCCCTGTTCTAGTCGCTTGATATTTCCCTGCCAATTGAGGCCTTCCCATGTGTGATGCAGTAGAAGGTCTAGGCTTTTATTGGCGACGGCACAAGCCAGTGGATTTCCCATATAGGTGGGGCCATGCATGAGTACGGCGGCTTCACCTTCGGCGATGCCCTGAGCGATGGTCGGTGTACACAAAGTGGCCGCCAAAGTGATGTAGCCTGCGGTAAGCGTTTTGCCCAAGCATAAAATATCCGGTGCGATACCGGCGTGTTCGCAGGCAAACAGTTTTCCTGTGCGCCCTAATCCGGTGGCGATTTCATCCGCGATTAACAATACGTTAAACTCATTGCAGAGTTGTCGCACGGCTTTCAGGTAATCGGGGGAATAAAAATTCATACCGCCAGTGCCTTGCACAATCGGCTCTAAAACCACTGCGGCAATGTGTTTATGGTGTGTTTCTATTTGCGTGGTGACACTTTTAAGGTGAATGGCTTGTAGGGGTTCATTAAACCCACAGGTAGGTTTTTCGCAAAAAAATTGTTGGGTGAGATTTTGTTGGAATAAGTGGTGCATTCCAGTAACCGGGTCACACACAGACATAGCCGCAAAGGTATCGCCGTGATAACCACCAGAAAGAGAGAGCAATCGGTTTTTTTCGGGTTTTCCTTGGCTGTGCCAATACTGCAGTGCCATTTTCATTGCGACTTCAATGGCAACGGAGCCACTATCACATAGAAAAACTTTCTCTAGTGCACCAGGGGCAATCTTTGCCAGGTGTTTGCATAAGGTAATAGCGGGTTCGTGAGTAAGGCCACCAAACATGATGTGAGCCATGTGATCCAGCTGATCTCTGACGGCTTGGTTCAGTTCTGGATGATTATAACCATGGAGTACGCTCCACCATGAAGACATGCCATCGATTAACTCTCGCCCATCGTGCAAGGTAATTCTGACGCCTTCGGCGTGGGAGACAGGATAAATCGGTGCAAGGCTATTGACTGCAGAATAGGGGTGCCATACATGCTGTTTGTCCCATTCAATCAATGTTTGAGTATCGAGCGAAGGAGAGGGCGGCTTCTGGCTCATGGTGTTTCCTTAATCGCAGTCGTATTTAAAGCGGTCAGTAATTAAAACGGTCAATATTTAAAACAAACTATTTAAAACAAACGCGATTGTATCGGCTTGTTGTTAAAAGCCCAACGGATTCATGTATTGATTTGAATTAAGGTGCGCTCACTTCGTGTGAAATTACTGACTGGCACTCAAGGATCAAGAAAAACAGCGAAGGAGTATGAATTAGTCACAATGGCTAATGACCAGTCGCTTATATCGGCATACACTCTATGGCCATAGAGTTTGTAGGTGAATAAAGTTTTACAAATAATTTATTGGCTCATAAATGCCAAATAGTCGTTTCGCGTGTCTTTGGTGTTTAAATTGGTGAAGGCATTAATGGTGGGCGATTTTTAGGTGTGTTGTGTGAACAGTTTAAAAGGGTTTTCCCGTTGAGAATAAATATCGAGCAACGTTTTCTTTCCGTCTGGTCACAGGATCGTATTGACAGACGTTGTCAGTTCTGGAGTGCCTGTGATGAGTAAATGGCAGTCATTGCTATTTGCTTCAAAGGCCTTGGCCCCTTTGAAGTTACTTTGGCGCTTGTGGCGGCACCGTCGTGTACCTATTGCCGTAAAAATGGCATTAGTACTTTCTGTTGTCACGTTCCTTGCCATGGGGTTATTGGCGTTGGCGGCTTGGACAGCACAGAAAGAGTTGCTTAGCCAGCAAATACGGGATTATGGCTCCACTATTGCTCAACAATGGGCCTCTACTGCCACAGAGTCTTTATTTACCGACGACTCCTTCACGATGCAGGTTCTGGTCAATAATTTGGTGCGAAATCGAAAAATTTATGGTGCGGCTGTTTTTGATGAATTTGGTCAGCAGAGAGTCCATCAAGGTGTCATTCCGCAAGTGCCTTTAGCGTATATTAAACAACCTGAAAATAGGCTCGAAGAGGATGTCTGGATTTGGGAGTTTGCACCAGATGAGAGCTCATTGATTGCCTTTGTTGCCCCCATCAGCTTTCGGGATGTGAAAGCGGGGGATGCGTTAGTGGTCATTTCCAAATGGGAATTGGAATTGGGATTTGGTAATAATGCCAAGCTGTTGCTTTGGATGGCGTTGGCGGCGTTTGTTGTCATGATTGTCATTGCACGTTTATTGAGCCGTGCCATGGCGCAGCCCATTACTCGCTTGGTGGAGGCTGCCGATGCTATTGGTCAGGGCGATTACACGGTTAATTTGACGGAAAAGCGCAATGATGAATTGGGAGAATTAGTTCAAGCCTTGAATCGTTCTGCGCGAAATTTGAAGCGTCGCCAAGAAGTGGAAAATGTGGTGAATCGGTTGGTGGATCGAGATGTCGCCGAGTCGTTGTTGTCTCAAACTGAAGGCTTGGCTCTGGGCAGCCAGGAAATAGAAGCAACCGTTGTCTTTGTCGATATCGTTGCGTTTACCTCGTTATCCGAGCAATTGGAAACAGCCGAGGTGGTGCAGTTATTGAATGAATTTTTTGATGCAGTTGCCCGAGTCAGTAATGCCTTTAACGGCACCATTGATAAATTCATTGGTGATTGTGCAATGGTGCTTTTCGGGGCGCCAAAAAGTGATCCGCACCATCGTCTGCATGGATTATGTTTCTCCCGGGCCATTATTTTGTTGATGTCCATCGTGAATCGCAAGCGCATCGCTCAAGGCTTAAGGCCCATTGAAGTGCGTGTGGGGGTCAACAGTGGGGAGTTAATGGCGGGCATTGTGGGGGCATCAGATCGTATGGAATACACGGCCATTGGTGATGTCGTCAATTTGGCGTCACGTTTGAGTGGTTTGGGGCCGAGCAGTGAAATTTTGGCTTCGGGTAATAGTGTTCATCATCAGAGTTTGAATAATGCCAATGCGCAAATACAAGCTTGGAAAACCTTATCTGTAAAAGGAAAAAAAGCGCCAGTGGATACTTATTTGGTGTCAGAGCTATCCCCTGAAGACGAGGCAAAAATCAAAGTGGTATTGCGACAATGCTTATCTGATTTTAACCAATTGAAGAAGTCAACGAAGAGTGAAAAGGTATCAGAAGAGTTAGTGTCGTGATGGGGTTTACTAGATAAAATCTTAAGAAAAGTTGTGATGCCTATATCATCTTAATCCCTGTGTTATTTTTGGCGACAGTGTTGTTTTGTGTCAGTGGTAGACTGGCGTGAAGTAGAGCTTCTCCTGCAGCGGTTTAACTCTTTTTTCCTGAAACAGCTTGATTAAAATTATGCCAACAAAAATTCTGACTACAATGGTATTGGCCGCAGTCATTGCGAATATGGGGGTGTTAACCGGTTGCCAAGTCATTGGCAGCGCTCTTCCTGCTTGGAGCCCAGACAATCCACCTACCCTAAGAGAGGCCAGTTATTTGGTCGAGACCAATAACTTTGCCCGACTTAACCTCCTATTTGATCAAGTAACCGCAGCAAACCCCGAATACGATGATCTTCAGTCTTTAAAACAAACGATTCCTAAGCGGGTGCAGCGTTATGAGAGTCGTCAAGTAGAACAGGCGAGACAATTGGTTGCACGCCATCAATGGCAGGATGCGTGGGCAGTATTGGCCGAAAGTCAGCGGAATTTACCCAATAGCAAAGCCCTTCAGGAAACCGAAGTGGTATTGCGTGGTAAGCACCTCAAGTTGTTGGGTGAGCTGGAGGCGCGAGAAACCTTACTGGCGGCAAAAACGTTGGTGGGAAAGATGGCATTAGCCCAAGACAGAGAGAAATTGCAGGTTCAAATGCCTTGGGCGTTTATCAATCGGGCAAAAGAGCGTCAGAGCCGAGCTATTTTGGTGGATAAGTTGCGAGAATGTGTTCGTCAGGCATTGAGTGTGAACAATCAGCAGTTGGCCTCTCAATGTTCGACAGTGGGTAAACAGCTTGGCGGGCAACCTTTGGGCAGCACATTAGAGCGCCAAGCATCTGCTAATTCAACACCATCCCTTACGGTGAGTAGCCCAGCAAACACAAAGGTAGCAACACCTAAGCCATTTCATAATGGACAAAGGCAATCCGCCATCATTCATGCTCAGCGGGTGAAAGCCTTGAAAAAGGAGTACCAAGATCTGGTTTCCGTGCGGTGGTGGCAAGGGGCGATACAAACTCTGGAAAAGCTGGAGTCTGAAGCACCCAAGGATCCGGACATTCGACGTTGGCGTGGGCAAATTAATGCCATTATTGATGCGGAAATTGCCGCAGGTATCGAGAGAGGTGAATCCTTGTACAGTCAGGGGTTGTTAAACCAAGCCCTAGACGTATGGCGACAGTTATTAATATTAGACCCGAATAACAGTGCTGTTATCGAGCGTATCAGTCGTACGGAACGCTTCCTAGAGAAGCTTCAGCGTTTGCAAGCGAGAAGCAATAGTACAAAAAATAGTGCAAAAAACAGTACCAGCAACGGTATGAGTAACAGAACCGGCAATGGTGGCGGTACAAGATCAATGAGAGCGGCAAGCGATAAAGCGCTAGTGGGGCAAAACGGCTTGCGTTAGAGAGTATTCACTCTAGAATAGGCGCCCTTATTTTTCCATTGGTTAACTTTTGTGTATTGACCAATGCGATTTACTCAATGCCATTAGCATGTTGTCACCAAGGTTTATCATGACTATCGACGCCACACGTAAAACCCGCCTCGAATTTAATAAACTTCAAAAACGCCTCCGACGCCAAGTAGGCCAAGCCATCATCGATTTCAATATGATTGAAGCAGGAGATAAGGTGATGGTGTGTTTATCTGGCGGTAAAGACTCCTATGCAATGCTCGATATTCTCATGAGTTTACAGAAGTCTGCGCCCGTGCGTTTCGAGTTGGTGGCGGTCAACATGGATCAAAAGCAACCGGGTTTTCCTGAGCATGTGTTGCCTGAATATTTAGACAAACTTGGCGTTTCTTATCATATTGTTGAAAAAGATACCTACAGTATTGTCAAAGAAGTGATTCCTGAAGGGAAGACGACATGTGGGTTATGTTCCCGCCTGCGACGTGGCACTTTATATGGGTTTGCAGAACAAATTGGCGCGACCAAAATTGCTTTAGGCCACCATCGGGATGACATCGTAGAAACGCTCTTTCTGAATATGTTTTATGGCGGGAAGCTTAAGGCCATGCCACCCAAACTGCTGGCCGATGACAAACGCAATATTATCATTCGCCCTCTCGCTTACTGCAAAGAGTCGGATTTAATTGATTTTGCCGAGGCAAAGCAATTCCCGATTATTCCTTGTAATTTATGTGGCTCTCAGGAAAACCTCCAGAGGCAAGCAGTGAAAGCGATGCTGCACCAATGGGAGCGCCAGCACCCCGGTCGTACCGAGACCATATTTTCAGCCATTCAAAATGTTCAACCGTCTCAGTTAGCGGATACAACGCTCTTTCCCTTTACAGAGTTGATGCTCAATCGAGACAGTGAAGGCGCGACACCAAGTGAAGATGCAGAGCTCGCTCTGGATGCGGAATTGACGCCATCTCGCCACGCCGCTGCTACAGAGCTGAATTCAGATCCTGTTGAAGTGATCAATGTAATGAATTTGTCGTAGTACTTGCTCTAGGTTATGGCATTTGCATTGATTGAAAGGTCGGGTAAGCGAGCCTGACCTGAAGCCTCTTCTTTTTTCCCTCGATTTTTCTTACCTCCTCCTTTCACCATAGGCAGTATTCGCTACGATTAATCTTACTTATATCGATTTGTTATGTCTGTTTGGCCAACGATTCATTCAAAGGTGCAGACTCGTCAGTTATGACTATAGTTATACCAATGGCAGTTTGAAAGACATTGGGGGTAGTGATTGACGAGTAGGAAGCATGGCTTCATCGAAGTGGGCCAGTGTCATGAGGTAAGGCTTTTGGGCGATGAGTGACGTACGACACTCAAAACGCTGGCCATATCGTAAAGCAATTAGATATCGATAAGAGATAGGGTGAAACCTACGTGCAGGCATTTTTTAGAGGTATCTCATTTCGGCTCGCATTAGTGGGTGTATGCATGGCATTCACCCTAGGCTTGCTGTTTGGGGCCGTACAGATTTACTGGGATTTTACACGTCAACAGATACTGCTGGAGCAAAATAATAACCACATTATTGAAATGATTTCCCCAGCTGCGTCACGCGCGGTTCATACGTTAGATAGTGGCTTAGCCAACGAGGTTGTCACTGGTATTTTGAGCTATGACCATGTGGTGGGTGCCAAGATTGTGGATGAGCTGGGTGCGACCCTCGCTGAAGGGACACTGCCCGAGCAAAAACCGCTGGGACAGTTTGCCTTTATTCAAACCGGTGAGCGTTACAAAGTTTACCATGCTCAGCTTTCGATTCCCGGTTATACCAATGCGGTATCTGGCCAAATTTTCTTTACTGTAGACCAACGTGTTGCATTGGCGGCGTTTTATGAACGCTCCGTGGCCATTTACTTTTTCGATTTACTTCGAAATATGTTATTGGTCCTGCTTTTATTCATTGCTTTTCATGCGATTTTAACGCGTCCTTTAATTAGGCTTGCCAAAGAGATGCGTGCGATTAACTTTCATCGTCCGGGGTCACAACGCTTCACCAGCTTGGGTAATCGTCGAGATGAATTGGCGGATCTCGTAAAAAATGGAAATCACTTATTGGAGTCTGTCGAAACAGCATTATCGTCGCGTTTAAGTGTCGAAAGTGCTTTGCGGCAAAGTGAAGAGCATCTTCGCCAACTCATTGAAAGCTTGCCTGTGGTGGTAGGGGCGCGTAACTACAGCGGACGTTTTGTTTTTGCGAATAAGGCGATGTCTGAATTGTTGGGGGTCGAAAGTGGTGCTCTGGCCAATGCCTTATTCAGTGAGGTGGCCGGTGTGAATTCCGCCATTGTGTCTGATGTGTATGAGCGTGATCGTATGGTCATTGATACGGGTATTGACCAGTTTGTTGCTGAAGAGAATTGGAAAGCCCCCGATGGGCGCGTGCTCTTTTTACAAAGCCATTACACGCCAATGGATTTTCGTGATCAACGGGTTGTGTTGGTGGTCTCTACCGATATTACCGACCGTAAAACCGCTGAAGCGAGTATGGCGCACATGGCTTATCATGATGCGCTCACCGGATTACCTAACCGACTGCAATTAGTCGAGCGCTTAGAAAGTGAAATCCATCGAGCCGCACGCCATCGTTATTTTGGTGCAGTACTCTTTATTGATTTAGACCAATTTAAAAATATCAATGACTCCTTGGGCCATCCGGCGGGGGATGTGGTACTGAAAGAAATTTCGTCGCGTTTATTGGAATCAGTCAGGGATGAAGACTTAGTCGCACGTCTCAGTGGTGATGAATTTGTGCTGGTATTGACGGTGTTGGATTCGCAAATGAACGATGCGGCTCTGAAAGCCAGTGAAATAGGTGAAAAAGTACGCCAGCGTATTGCCGAGCCGATTTACCATGAAAGTATGGAGTTGCGCGTAACATGCAGTATCGGTGCGGTCATGTTCCCTGAGGCAGGCGTCACCGTGCATGAGTTATTGCGCTTCGCTGACACTGCCATGTATCAGGTGAAAGAGCGTGGCCGTGATGCTATTGAATTCTTTAATGCGCATATGGCTGAACAAGTACACCATCAATTATTGCTCGAAGGTCAGCTTCATAAAGCACTGGAAGAATCTCAATTTGAGTTGGTTTACCAACCCAAAGTGAGTGTGAAAACGGGTGTTTTGACGGGGGCGGAGGCATTGCTGCGTTGGCGTCACCCCACTAGAGGTATGGTATCGCCTGGAGAGTTTATTCCCATTTTAGAAAGCTCGGGCCTCATTATTGATGTGGGTCAGTGGATTCTTGAGGAAGCGTGTCGACAATTACAATATTGGCAGCGTCAAGGCTATTGGCACCTGAACATGCAACTGAGTATTAATATCAGTCCACGGCAATTTCGAAGAGAGGCGTTTGTTGACGATGTAATCTCAACACTCCGTGATGTGCCTATCGAAAAAGGCAGTTTAGATATTGAAGTAACAGAGAGTGTTGTTATTGGCAATGTGGACGAAACCGTTGCAACTATGCGTAAATTGGTGTCCAGCGGTATTACGTTTTCGTTGGATGATTTTGGCACAGGGTATTCTTCGATCAGTTACCTCAAGCGCTTGCCGGTTTCCACTCTGAAGGTAGATCAAAGTTTTGTCAGAGATATTACCGAGGATCGTAGCGACAAAGTGCTGGTGCAAACGATGGCCACAATGGGATCTTTGCTCGGGTTAAAAGTGGTTGCCGAGGGCGTGGAAACAGAAGAGCAATTGATGCTAATAAGGGACTTTGGTTGCCATGAGTACCAAGGTTATTTTTACAGCCGCCCCATTTCAGCCGATGATTTTACCCACTTGTTAACCGAGAGTATCGCATCAGAGTCGGTTTCGTAGCGCCTCTAGGAGACGCCATCCACTACGTTACACCATCCTCTACGTTACGCTAAATGCCCAAAAAGCCGATACAGTAGTGCGGGTACGGCAGTTTCCACTCTTAATATTCTTGCGCCCATCTGTATGGGCTTAAACCCCACAGCTTGCAGTTTCTCAATTTCAAAATCCACAAACCCTCCTTCAGGCCCAATGGCCAAGGTGGTAGGCTCATTCACATTGGCGGGGCAATGGGGGAAGTCACCTGGGTGCGCTACGAGTTTATGTTGGTCTTCTGTGAGTTGGGCCAATTCATCTTCAACAAACGGTCGAAAGCGTTTATGAAAATAAAGGCGTGGTAGCACGGTGTCTCGACCTTGTTCTAACCCGAGTAATAATTGTTCGTGAACGGTTTCTTCGATCAGTAATGGCGTTTGCCAATAGCTTTTTTCAACTCGACGCGTTTGGAGTAAATGTAATTCTTTCACACCCATCGCGGCGATATTCTGTAAAGTACGCTTTAACATTTGCGGGCGAGGTAATGCCAAAATAAGCGTCACGGGCAAGGGGGGAGGTGGTGGTGAATTCAGTGTGACGTGAAGGGTTACTCGTTGTTCGTCAATGTGTAGGATTTCCCCAGTACCTAACTCACCATTAATCACGCCCACTTTCAATGCGTCTCCCACCTCGGCTCGATGAACCTTGCGAATATGCTTAAAGCGGCGGTCGGTGAGTTGGATTGAGTGATTTGGGTTCAGTTCGTCGGCTGAAATAAGAATTAAATTCATAGGACAATATAGCTTTTATGAACTCTAAAAATATTTATCATGGCCTTCGGTGAATTTTTGGCCAATGCTTAATCTTTCTTTGATAGTTGAATGCTACTAAATTTGTTATCTGTGGCTTTTCTCATTTGAATATCTAATTAGGTATTCGGCTTCTAGTGCTTTGTGTTCAGTAGTTAGTTTATCCACTTTTTGAAGCAAGCTTTTTTGTATGGTTTTCATTAGCTCTGGTGTGATACTTAATAACTCTAAAACCCCATATTGTTTATACAATTTAAATAACTCTTTGGTTTCCTCTTTCGATAAGCCATGGGTGGCTAATTTCTTATTCAGTATATTCTTTTCCACTTTTTTGCCCAAAGGAGTGGCATAAAACTTTGCGTCATTTTCAAGCTGATCTAAGGTGAGGTGATGACTTATATGAAAGGCAATTGAGTATTTGATACTTTCTTCACTGAGGTGCTTTTCAACCGCATTGGTGTAGTCTGATTTAAAGTCAAGTATTAGTTTATTACTTGCATTTCTCAGTTTACTTTTTTCTAAATGTTTTTCAAATGCTATATCAGCGCGATCATGTATGAATTTTGCGTACTTCTTTACAGTAGCCATTTCCAGAGCTAATTCCAATTTTCTATCTTCTTCGCTTGCTTCAGCTGTGGAGTTTGTTGTAAATAGAAAAAATATAACAAAAAGTGATAAAACATATTTCATTGATGTTAAGTTTTTAATTTTGGGAGCTTGGATAATGACATTTTTCACGTTTTACGCTTGTCCTTTATTGGAGATAATATGTCTTGAATGAGGTTCTTAAAGAATAATAAATGTGCAGGGTATACTATTTGCTCTTCATTTAAAACTATAAGCTTTTTTGCTCATGTACAACAGGCCTTTTGTATAAAAGGTATAGCTGAGGGAAGCTTACACAAGCTCACCGATATAGTGAGCTATCATGGGATTGCATTAACGAAGGATAAAAAGCAGAGAAGAGCCGTACTTGGAGAAGAGGATTATTTGCTATTTTTTTTGCAAGTCATCAGAAGTATGGTGATCGGCGGGATATTCCGCCGATTCGAGAAGTAGACCCTCACCGATTACGTTGGGTAAACTGATCATCACTTACGCGTTCAGTGCGACGGCCTTCTGTTTGAACTAAGCGCTGGTTGCTGTTCATCCAGTAGCGAACGGTTTGGTTTGAGGCGCTGGCTGAGAGCGCATCTCGGTTATTATTATTTTCAATGTTTAAAGTAGAACTGTTGTAGCTGAGTAAATACCACCAGCGTGCCATAACGTGCTTCTCTGTAAATTGCCACGCCCAAAAATACCAAGGGGCCAGTTCAGAAAACGCTGTTTTTTGTAATAGTTCATTATTGGCATCGCCAACAAATATCGTACTGGTGGTAGGAGAAGAGCGGTAGGCTTCAATAAGTACGCCTGCATTTTTTAAATTATCTGCATAGTCACGAGCGACTTGGCCTGTCCACCGATTATTTAAATAGTCTTTTTCGCCATTGGAAAAAAATGGGTCTAATAATGCAAGGCGATTGGGCAATGCGTTTGTGTTGAGTGCTCCTGCGTTAACGGCATCTAATAATTGTTGACTGGCGACAATCATTAACTGTGCACCAAGAGAATGTCCTGCGAGGCGGATATTACTGGCGTCTTGAAAAACGTCGAGATATTCCTCAACAAATAATTCTGAGATGCTGGTATTTTGGGGGCCATTATTGTTGGTTTCGGTTTGTCCTTGGCTAACGTAGGAACGCCAGCTTAAGCGGCGAGGGTTATTTCTTTCGGGTTGTGGCCAGATTTTTTCTTCGGCATCTTGCACTTCGCTTTCGTCTGCAAATTGCGTCCAATAATAAATTGCTACATTGTAGCCATCGTTTATCCAAGAGGCGGCAAGATCAATCCCCTCAGGTGCGCCAATAATGTCACTGGTATCAAAAGTTTCTCGACGCATATCTTCTACCATGCCATTTTGCCAGCCATGGAGGTAAACCATTGTGGGTTTGGATGGGTCAAAATAACGATTTCGCTGGCCGGGCTGATATTTCTCGTAGGCGTCATTTTTTCCAAAAAAATAAAACCCATAATCTAGATCGGTGAAGGTTGATTCCGAAAATTCTGCGATGGCAAGCGTGCATTGGCTTGTGACAACAAATGCTATGCCCAATAACCAGAGAGGTAATTTTTTTACAGATGAAAGTTGTATTTTCATAAAAGGGAGTCTCCCGAAATTATTGTTATGAGGGATGTTGAAACCATAACGTGTTACAAATCGGTTAACAAAATATGACCGCTCAGTCTAATTCTTGTCGTAAAAATGTAACAAAACTACACATTGATGATCAAATAGTCGACAGCAAGATATTATTAATTAAGAGGATAAGTTTATATTTGTAACACGCATCACCATTGAATATTTTTAGGTCAATGGGATTCCGGTAATCACTACGGCTTTGGTGCAAAAAAATATCAACTTAAAAGAGTGGGCGATTAACACTTGGCGTTAATCGCGAGTTTTTATAAGAAAAATGGCGCTATTGGTGAGTGAGGGTAGATTTTATTTACAGGGGGGTTGCTGATGTAAGCGCTCTTGGTTGCTCAGTTAAAAAAGCTGTCCATTTAAAATTGGTGATGATGTCTCGGCAACCAATGTGCGGTGGCCTGAATAATCTCTTCGGAACGGTCTGAAGTTATCCATAAAGCAATAGCCGTTTTTTCTTGCTGTTTGTTGGGGATTTTTCTTAATGGAAAGCGCCATTCTTTTTTTCCATTTCGTTGCCAATGATCCAACACCACAAAATCGTTGGTTAATTCTCGTCGGTTGTTTTCACCTGCTGTAATTTTTCGTGTCAACCCCATACCCAAGTAAGCAATGTGCAGTGTGTAAGAAGATTTCACGTCCCCTATGGGGTCAAATGATACCGTTAATTGTTCGTTATTCAGTGTGGCTTTTAAATTACCGGGTGTTCCTTGATGAGCGGGTGGTGTGCTAGCGCGTCGTTGAAACCATTGCCGCCATTCTTTACTGTTGACGACGAAGCCTGGAGTATAAACGGACTTGAGAATCCCCGTTTTGGCCAGTTTGCGTTGTCGTTGGGAATAACGGGATGACGCGAACGGATCTTTCCAACCGATGTAATCCCAATAATCCACGTGAAAAGCCATTGGAATAATGTGTTCAAACAGGCCAGGGTGTTCAGTGAACTTGGACAACCATCGATCTGCAGGGGGGCAGCTGCTGCAGCCTTGTGAGGTGTATAACTCAATGACGGTGGTGGCTTCGTCACCGCTTGAGAATGATAAGGTAGTCTGAGGCTCATTCGCCAGTGCGTTTGGTGCAATTGTTGAGGCGATCAAGAAAAGTATTGTAACAAGAGTGAAAATAAAAAAATCTTCTCTCAGAGAAAAAGAAGCCGTCTTCACCGTAGAAAAGGGTGGGGGGGTATTTGAAGTTTTCATCCTATCACCTATTTGTAACAGGCCGATGAGTAATGGCCTATGTGTCGTTGGTTTAGTATTGCCCTATGAGCGAGTGAGATCTTCACGAAAGCGTAACGATAGGTAAAAAAAGCCCAAGTGAGCACACTTGGGCAAAGGATGAAAACCTCTACACTAGGAGTCTACGTGTAGAGGCTGATGTGTCATTGGTGTTTATTCGGCGATACAGAATTCGCCAGAGGTGACTTCACTGGTGAATTCAGCGCCTTCTGAAACAACGGTGCCATTGGCATCAGTTAAAGTGAAACCGCCGTTGCCATAACGACAGCACAAACCGTCTCCGTAGGAATCGTCTAGGGTGAAGGTGTAGGTGCCAGCAGCCAGGTTGATGGTTTCTTCTAGGGTAGAGTTATCGGGTTCGCTGCCATAGGTTCCACCAGAGGCTACCGTGTTGCCACCATCTGTCACGCTCCAGCTGATGTCCTCAGGGTAACGGTCAAAGGTGATGCTCAAAGACAATGGTGCAGTTAAACACTGAGGTGCTGGGTCGGTTGGATCTGGATCTGGATCTGGAGTTGGGTCTGGATCAGGAGTGCCCGTTCCTTCGGTTTCAATACCGGTTGCGATCAATGAGAACGCCTGAGAGCCACCACGTAGAGAACCTTCATGAGTGACGGTTACGGTATAGGTTTCTCCTGCCACGGTATTTTCGATCACGATTTTCTCGACGTTGTCCACATCGTTGTCGCCGGTGGTGGCGGCACGTGCTGGGAATTCTGGGTCAAGAACGTAAGGTCTGGCGGTAGTGCCATCAGGGCGAGTGATGGTCATGTCCAAGTCATTGATCAGCATGACTTCTTCATGCTCCCAATCGTCCCAAGAGCGACTGCCGCGTGCAGCAGGGTTCTGGGCAGCGTGAGCAGGGTCAGTCCATACCATGGTAACCACTAAGTCGCCGTCGCCGCTGGCTTCCAACTCAAGGGTGTAGGTGCCGTTATTGGACAGGGTCTCTTCGGTGATGATGCTACCGCCAGTAGTCGCTGCTGTAATGACGTTCGCCGCAGATTCCGTGTTCAGTACACCCCAACCAAAGACATAGTCGGGGCCGTCTGAGTTGCCCGCTTCATCCGCAGTATGAATAACCAAAGCTTTTAACGTGGCAGCACGCATGTACTCGTTGTAAGTTTCATCGTAGTACTGTTGCAATAACCCCATAGAGCCAGAAACGTTAGGGGAGGCCATCGAAGTACCGCTGATGGTTTGGTAAGCGCTATTGCTGCCACTGTAGGTGGAGTAAACCTGATGCCCATTGCCGACCAAGTCTGGTTTGATACGGCCATCGTCAGCAGGACCACGCGAACTCCAGCTGTTGGCAGTGACATCACTTGGGGACTCATAGCCGCCGGAAATGTCTAAGATCGAGCCAACGGTTAAGATATTTTTCGCATTACCGGTTTCACCGATACAGTCATAACCATTGTCGTACGCACAATCGTTAGGGTGGCCGTTACCGCTGTCGCCCGTATCATTACCGGCCGCTTTTACGATGAGGTAGTAAGGGGCCGCCTCGGCCACTTCATCCCAGTCGGCGGTGTTTTGCGTGTAGTAACCGAAACGGTAATCTTCGTTTGGCGTAATGTCTTCGTCACCGTACCAGGTTCCACGGCTCCAGCCAGTCACGTATCCGTAGGAGTGGTTTGAGATCAGCAAGCCATCTGCGGCGGCATCGGCCATTTCTTCGGTATCGCTGTTCCAGTCGTAGGCATCGAGATTGGCTAGAGACGCCATGCCTTTCGCGCGAGCAGTTTGACCTTGGGCTACCATGGTGCCGGCCACGTGAGTGGCGTGGTCACTGAAGGAAGAAGGGTTGTCACGCTGGGTCACACGACCGTCAAATTCACGGTGAGTGGTACGTACACCACCGCCGTCCCATTCACCCAAAGTAATACCGTTACCTTCTAAATCTAAACCACTTGAACCGTTGATCCACAATGCATCGGTAGACGTTGTCTCCGCAGAATCAACATTAAAAGTGGTGTAATAGCGCGGCTGATTGTCTTCTACACCGATTAATTCCATGATGCTGCCGTTAGGAAGCTCTTGACGAATAGGCCAATTAAATTGCGCAGCCATTTCTAAAGCTAACGCTTTATTTTTTGCGCGCTTGGTTTGAATGCGCTCTTTAATGGCTTGAAGCCGAGTTTTGTCTGTGGCTTCAATTTGAGCAGTGCTTTGAGCGTGAGCAAAGCCTATCATGCTGCTTGCAACGGCAGCGGCAATCATTGTTTTTTTAAACATTATAAACCTATTGTATCTATAGTAAGTACATTTAAGACCCTAGCGGGATACTATTGTTGTTGTGATGATAAACATCACTTTTTGCCGTCAAATTTTGTGCACGAAATTAATTAATGCACTGAATTTGACCGCAAAAGCGGTCGACAAGTTATGCATTGATCAAAAAATATTGATGAATATTAATTGTCGTTAAAATTTTTTACATGCTGTTGCAGGTGTGTAAACACCAGGAAATCAAATGTTTTGGTACTTTCTTTCTCTTTACTTTTTTTATTTTAAAGCGTCACTTTTGGACTATTCTCTGTGTTGAGACTTTGTCGCATTTTGAATGTTTTTGTTTTGAATGTTTTTTCTAATGTTACAAAAGCAAGACGCTTGTGGTTTGAATGGCCTCAAAATTATTTTTGTTTTGTAAAAAAATAATTTTTTTTTGTGAATTACTTAGGGTAAATTAATTTTTTTTAAGAGTTTTTGGTGTTTTATGATGGTGATGGTTTTTGGCGTTTAAATTAAATTTTAATTAATTAAGATGTATTTTGTGTCAAAATGGTGTGCTGATTCTGAATTTTTATGTGGTGTTTTCATTGGTAAGTATTTTTTACTTTAAACTCACGTTAATTCGATTTTCCATAAAGTGTGTTTTGAGAGAGTGTTTTTTGTGCTGTTGTAATGGGTTGTGCTGTTGTAATGTGTAAAGGCGATGCTGAAGAGAGGAAAAGAGGGGGGTAATGATGGAGATAAAGCGTGAGTATTGAATACAAAGTGAACGTTCCTATCAATGTAGTGCAATTTCAGAAATTACTAGAAGCATCTACATTAGGTGAGAGGCGGCCTGTCGATGACCTCCCGTGCTTGCAAGGAATGCTAGACAACAGCAACCTGATTGTGACGGCATGGCAAGGGGCGGAGTTAATCGCTATTGCTCGCAGTATGACCGACTTCCATTATGGGTGTTATTTGTCGGATCTTGCGGTAGATAAAAAGTATCAACGGAAAGGGATTGGTAAACAATTACTTGCATCGACTCAAAAACAGTTGGGGCCAAAATGCAAACTGATACTCATTGCGGCTCCGGCGGCGAAAGATTACTACGAAAAAGTGGGGTTCTCATGGAATGAGCGCTGTTGGGTGTTGAATCCGCTAGGTGATTCAGGGGTTGTGAAGTGAAAATATGAATCGTAGTCATTGGGTAGGTTGATTCTTACTCCACATCCAGCGGCTTAAGTTTGGTTTCCATAAAGCTCAAATACTCATCATCGTCTTGCCGTTGATTGAGATCATCTTCATAGGAAAACTGCGCATCTGCATTGGGTAAAGTAACGTTGAACTCTACTCCAGTGGTGTCTAGAGGGATAAAAGTTAGCTTGGAAGAACGACGTTTAGTGGTGATTTCGATGGCCCATTTAGGGATGTGATGATTATTCGGGTCCGTGATTTTAATGAGTGTATCCGTTTCAAAATGACTAAATACATGAGTTTGACCTTGTGAGCGGGGTGTGATCTCGACGCTTTTAATGGGCTTTTTGTATTTCCACTCTATGGTCTTGTTGTTAGAGGGCGGCGTATTTTTATTAGAGTGATGGTTTTCGAATTCATCGGTATGAGTAGAAAGGTTAGCATTATCGTTGATGGGAGACGTTTGGTTATTACAGCGAAGCCCATTTTTTGTTACTTGAACTTCAACAATATCCGTTATGATGGCGCCACTGCTGAATCCGCTGCTGTCTAGCTCGATACGTATCGAATAACTTTCAGGTGTGTTTTCAATATTTTGAAACTCAATATTGCCCTCGTAACCTTTAATCACTTCACGCACAAAATATAAACCTAATCCTTTACCATGCTGGCCTTTTGCTCGACGCGTAGTAAACCCAAGCTGAAAAAGTTTATCGGCATCTTCATCGCGAATATGGGGGCCATGATTGTACACGCGTAATAGTGTCTGAGTCGGTTGCTTTGTGAGTGCAATGGATACCCGATGGTATTTTCGGCTTATTGTACTTCCTGAATGGTTTTTGCCTGTGGGAAGTTTACTCGAATAATAGAGCGCATTTTTTACTAGGTTTTCCATTACCAATACGAGATGGTTTTCATTTCCTAACAGCTCGCAATGAGCATCGAGGTCAAACCAAAACTGTGAATCATGAAAATTACGGATAACCCCTCCGTGAGTATCACTGTTGTGCAGTAATGTAAAATCTTCCATTAACGGTGCGATGGCCCTTAGTACACTGTTGTGTGCAAAAAATGTGGGTACATAAGGCAGAGGCTCTTCACCATTGGTGGTATTGTTTAACGTTTTTTTCTGCTGATTTTTCTTTTGTAATTGCGCTTGGTAGTAGTATTCCTCGCACTCGCATAAATGATTGTTAATATGAAGCGCGATGTTTTCGGTAGTGGATAAATCCAATAAGTCCCATAAATAATCTAAGCTGATTATCGCCTCTGCATAAGGGTTGTGATGATAGAGAGGAATAGTCGAGTTCAGCGTTGTGTGAATGTGTGATGAATTATTTTCTGAACTCTCTTCGGGAGGATTGTCTTGGGTTCTGTGCTCGGCAGAAAGTGCGATCAGTGTATCTTCTAATGCTTGCGCTGCACTTTCCTCATCGAACTCTCCTTCTGAGGGTGTGTTTTCCATTTCCCCATTAATGAGGGTTTGTTGCTCATACTGAGGGGGGGCTTCTGGGTGGAGGTGATGAGATGTCGGTGGTGGTGAAGTACTTTTTGTTGAGTGCGAGTCTATCTCAAAATGATCACGCGCATTTTGTAGGGATTGTTTGACTTTGTCATAACAAATAATGCCGTTATGGCGTACTTCAGCGGCAATGCCCCGGAAGTGCAGAAATTTTTCATCGTATTCAATGTATTCTAATAAACGGTCACTGATAAAAAATTTTAGCTTATCTGCTTGGTTGGAATAAGTATGGGCTTTACTTTGTAAGTGTTTTTTATGGTCTGTTAATTCTTGTATTTGTTCCTGTAATGCTTCTATATGTGCAATATAACGCTTCTGCCGACGATAAAAGCGGCGTATGTCTAGTGTTAATAACAGTCCAGCGCAGATAAGTACCACCGTTTGTAATGGCCACTGCCATAAAAAAGAAGGTGTGAGCTCTATTGGAATTAAGAAGGGGTTTGTTCCAATGAATAAATAGGCAATGACACCTAACAACAGTGTCGTACTGCTCCAAGTGTAAGATAGACGTTTTTTTCGACTGAGCATTACGTCGTGGCGGTGTAACGGGTGTTCATTCATTCGGGGGTATCCAACAATAAGCGCCTTGATCACCAAACGTGGCAATGGCCTGTCCGTTTTTACAATGGGATATAAAATGACCTTGCTTACCTTCGGCGAATTCGAAGGCATGGCGTAGGGTTTTAATGTGTTGTCGATAATTGGCGTAAGAAAAACGTTCAGGGTCCGCGTCTAAACATTCTGCCATTTGCAGCGTGGTAATCGGTCGAGGTGAGCATTCTACTAAATAACGTAAAATTTTTCGCGGCATCGGTGCAAGCGGACGTTTCGGATTGGCAGGGTTCATGAGTTTTATCTTGCGCCAATACACATCCCAGGTAATTAAATCGATGGTTAATGGGCCGCTGATAATGGCCTCTTCTGAAGAAGAGGTGGTTGCTATTTCATTGCCCATATTCTGTTGACGTAAAATGGCTTTAATTCGCCAGCATAAAACCGCTTCGACATTTCTTTGATGTTTGGCAATAAAGTCTTGTGTACTGGCTTGCTCAAAGGCATCTGCTTCAATTTGCGTACCGCTGTATTCCGATAAATAAATAATGGGCAGTTGTGGCCATTTTTTATTCAATGCTTGCGAGACGGAAAACCCTGCCTGATCATTGCCATTCATGCGGGCATCTAAAATGGCAATGTGTGGTGGCTGATCTTTCGGGAGTTGGGCGATACGTTGCTTGGCGGCCTCGGCGAAGCGCGAAACGATGAGTGTATTGGGTTGTGGGTGAGATTGTGAGGTAGATCGAGAGTTGGACTGGGAAATGGATGAGGATTGGGCATCGGGGATTTGATCAAAGTGTGTAGACTCTAATACCGACGAGAATTTGTTGATCCAATGGGATTGGTCTTCTACCCAAAATATCACTGCCATTGATCGTTATCCTTTTTTCTCACAGATTTTTCACTGCCGTTGGATATAAATCACACCGTTAACTTGAAACGGTTCGTTACACAACTCGACATACCCCTTGGATTATCCAGAAATCGAAGAGGGTCATCCTGATTAAAACTGTGACGAACTTCACCCATTCAGTGGAGATGTGATGTATGTCCAGTGAACTTTTGACACTTTGGTCCAATCAACCTGCGCTATCGTTGGCGATATGGGCGGCGATGATTATTTTTATGATGTATCTGGGGCGCAAGCCTTCACACCAACTTCTACGCTCGTCCGGTCGTGGGATTTATCGTTTGATGCGCTTAAGTGCGCGTACTTTAGCGTTGTGGCAAGAAGCCTTGGCAGAGCGTAATCGCTCAATCATCCTGGCTTCAGGCAAAGACGCGACAGAGCGTGCCATTGAGCGAGAATTTGAACGCATCAAAGACATTGTTGCCCGTGACTTGGCTCATTATCCCAGTCTGCATCGCCAGATCAGCGATGTAGTCGGCAAAATCGAGACCGATTACCACGCATCCGCAGAAACGCCACCGGCGCCACCGAGTTGGCTTGATGCAGTAGAAGCGGTTGGGGCCATTCCTAAAAGTGCGGACCCGGCTGTGGCGAAAATCATGGATAACATTCATGACACGATTGTTGCGGCTCACGATGAGACGTTATCGGCATACCGAAAGTCCAGTCAAGAACGTCATCGTATCTTAGGGAAATTACAACCGCTCTGGCGCAATATGGTCAGTCAGCTTGGAGAGGTAAATACGAAGTTTGAAGGAATTGGCGACAGGGCTCGTATCATTGATGAAAAAATGCAGGAGTACCAGAAAATTCGCGAAGGGGAAGAGAGCGTATTGCAGGCATTAACGTTGTCATCATTGACTCAATTTTTTATTGGTGGTGTGGTGCTGGTCATTGCGGTGATGGGGGGATTAATTAATTTTCAATTAATAGCGATGCCCATGTCAGAAATGGTTGGTGGTAATAGTTATATCGGCGGGATGAGAACGTCGGATATTGCGGCGTTGGTAATTATTTTAGTGGAAATTGCCATGGGATTATTTTTGTTGGAGTCTTTACGCATTACCCATTTATTTCCGATTATCGGCTCCATGGACGATAAAATGCGCCGTAAAATGATGCTCATTACGTTAACCATACTCACTATTTTGGCGACCGTTGAGGCTTCTCTGGCTTACATGCGGGACTTGTTAGCCTTAGATCGTGAGGCATTAACACAAAGCTTGGCGGGGAATACCGTTGTGGAAGCCAATTTTCGTTGGATTCCTTCGGTGGGTCAAATGGTGATGGGATTTATTTTACCCTTTGCATTGGCTTTTGTTGCGATTCCCCTTGAGTCTTTTGTGCATGCAGCGAGAACGGTATTGGGTTTAGTAGCGCAAGGTGTATTGCAGCTATTATCAGTGTGTTCACGATTGCTCGGCACTTTGGGGATGTATTCTTGTCGTGTGCTCACTCACCTTTATGATTTGGTGATTATGGTACCGCTTAGTATAGAAACATGGGTTGCTCAAGGGCGCATTAAATTTAATAGTCGAGAAGCATTACCCTCTTACCGCTATGCCTATAGTGGTAATGATAATCAAGGCAATCATTCCGTCAGTGATGACCTAAGGGGTGGATTGAGTGCAGACGTGGTAGAGCCTGAATTACCAATGGAAGAGACTTCCACAGATTCAGGCCGAAAAACCACAGCAAGAAAAAGTACAACCAAAACGACCACACGAAAAACCACGCCACGTAAAAGTCGAACCAAGAAAGAGGACAATGACGATGCCATTATTGAAAGCAATGCATAAAATTCGCCTCGTCACATTCATTGCCGTCACCTTATGGGTGACGGGTTGTGGGGAACAAGGGCCACAGAGTCGATCTGTCTACATGTTGATGGATACCTCAGGGACTTACACACAAGAAATTTATAAAGCACAGCATATTTTAAATTACTTATTGGCCACACTCAGTAGTGGTGACTCTATTGCCGTAGCTAGAATCGATAGTGGCAGTTTTAGTGAAAAAGACATTATTGCGAAAGCCACTTTTGATGAACGGCCAAGCATGGCTAATCAACAAAAACGTGCCTTTAAGCAAGAGCTGGATGCGTTTGTGGATCAGTTGAAAAAAGGCAGTCGTCATACCGATATTACCGGAGGTCTTCTACAAGCCGCTGAGTTTTTAAATGAAACGGGGGCGGATAAGAAAATGGTATTGATTTTCTCTGATCTGGAAGAAGATCTAGACAGTGGTCATGTGCGGAATTTTCCGATGACGTTATCTGGCATCGAAGTGGTGGCGTTAAATGTGACAAAACTCCGGTCGGATAATATCGACCCAAGAGAGTATCTCAAGCGTTTAGAAAATTGGCAAACGCGTGTGAGCAATGGCGGTGGATACTGGAGAGTAATGAATGATTTGGATCGTTTAGAGCGCTTAATTGCAGATTATTAAACTCACAAAGCACGTTTTTGGAGAATTGCTATTGTAAGCCCCGGAAGGGGCTTTTTGAGAGTAAAATAATTTCGGAGTTTTTTTCAAGTTTGATGCTTCCAATACTGTAGACACTTTTAAGCAGCGATTGCCCCATAGTCACTATAATGTTGGTAAACCGCTGCCACTTTTTTACAATTTCTGCTTAATTCTAAGTCATCAAAAACCCTATCCATCAGGTGTTGATTGAACTTTTTACGCTTCCAGCTGGCAATTGAAATGACACTTTCCTCACTGGTTTCTTTA
>NZ_JAJQVM010000003.1 GCF_021234875.1 Marinibactrum halimedae
AATGGATCTTTTTCATCTAACTTGCGATACCTGTCATCTAAATCAAAAAAGCCGGGCTGAGACATAGAAGGAAACTCTTGAAATTTTTGAACAGTGAGATTATATCAAAGTTGGGCTATTTTTAGAGGTGCCCTCAAAACAATCATGATGGATTTGTTAATCAAAATCGTTTTGGTGGTGTTGACAAAATAGTCGGAACGTCGCGGGATATTCAAGTGCCGACAAAATCTGGCGAATTTGTCTGGTGTAGTTTGTCGTTAAGCAAAATTCGAGTGAAAGATGATATCCATTACACGGCGTTTGTTAAAGATATAAGTAAAGAAAAAGAAAACCAAGAGATTATTGATCAAACTCTAGAGCAATGTATTGATGCAGTGGTAACCATTAATGAAAAAAATGAGATTGTCTTTTTTAATGCCGCTGCGGAAGCGTTATGGGAATGTAGTCGAGAGGAAGTGATAGGTAAAAATGTAAAAATGTTGGTTCCTGCTGAAATTCAGCCACAACATGATGAGTTCGTGAACTCAAATCGGCGCACTGGAGTGGATAAAATTGTTGGAACCAGTCGAGAAGTAGAAGTAAAAACATTTAAGAATCAAATGCTTTGGGCCAACCTCTCGCTCTCTAAGGTGAATGTAGGTGGTCGAATTCTGTATACTGCTTTTGTAAAAGATATTACGGAAGAGAAAAATCGTCGAGAAGAATTTGCATCATTGTCTTTAGTGGCTAATACAACGTCGAATTCTGTTGTGATAACCAATGCTGAAGGACGAATTGAGTTTGTTAATCGAGGTTTTACAGAAGCCACGGGTTATAGTTTGGAAGAAGTGCTCAATAAAAAACCGGGTGATGTGCTTCAAGGTGCTCATACAGACCCCAAAGCTCGTGACTTTATCCGTGAGAAGTTATCCAATAAAGAATCGCTGTATACAGAAATTCTTAATTATCGTAAAGATGGTACTCCTTATTGGATTTCTCTCGCCATTGATCCGGTTTTTGATGATGCAGGACAACTGGTTAAATTTATTTCCATTCAAGCCAACATTGATAAAACCAAACGTGAATCTTTGGAAAATGATATTCGCTTGGATGCAATTAGCAGTAGCACAATTGTTATTGAATGGAGTGCTACAGGTGAATTGTCTTATTGCAACGACATGGCACTCGCACTTTGTGACACGCAATCTCTAGAGGTAGTGAGGCAAGGTTTTAAAAACCTTTCTCATTATTTATCGGAAGACCAGTGGCGCCAGTTAATGCGTGGCGAAATTATTCGTGGTGATATCGTTATTGCCATGCAAAAGAATCTCTATCTGGATATTTGTGTGGCTCCGGTACGGGACGTGAATGGCCAAATTGCCAAGCTATTGATGTACGGAACCGACACCTCTGAGCGTAACCAGGTGATTTCGGAAACCCATGGCGCTATGTCTCAAGTATTGGAAAAGATCAGCAGTATTACCCAATCTATTAATGGGATTTCAGATCAAACTAATTTATTGGCGTTAAATGCTGCCATTGAGTCAGCAAGAGCGGGAGAGGCGGGTAGAGGTTTTGCTGTGGTGGCAGATGAGGTGCGAAATTTAGCAATGCGCACCACGGACTCGGCTAAGGAAATTTCTGGGTTAATTGATCAAACGCGAATTCACGTTGATCAGTTGTCGAAATATATGGCAAATCACTAAACGTTTTTTGCCTCACGCCTCTTTACCTCATGCCCCTTTATTTTAATGACCCCGATAGGTTAATGATCTCTAGTTGGTGTTGAGACTTCCAATAAGTTGATATCAATACCTAACTCATCGGCGATGGTGTCCAGAGCATCATCCAATTCTGCAAGATCGATATTGCTAGGGGGTTGTATATGGCCTTCTGCTTCAAATAAGGGCTCCCCAGACCATGGCATACTGCCACACTCGGTTGTTAAGGAAAGAAGGTTTATTCCCCTGGAGGCTAATGCGCTGGAGACTTCTTTGACAATACCTGGGCGATCTGGGCCGGTGAGTTGAAGGCCCATTTCCGAGGTGTGCGAACTGGATGTCCCATTGCCTTCGCTAATTTGTAATTGTATTCCTTTGTCATTTAATCCGCTGAGCGCTTCTATTAAAGATACTTTGTGTTCAACTGCTACCGAAATGGCAATAATGCCTGCGAATTTTCCATGCCAGCGCGCCATATGGCTGTCGTGCCAATTGCCGTGACATTCTTCAACAATGCAGGCAACTTGTTCAACGATGCCGGGTTTATCATCACTAATGAGAGAGATTACGAGATTGTGTCGCATAAAAACTGGCCTTTTTATTATTAGCCCCTAAAATGCAGGCGCTTGTGAATACTTCGTCACCCTTTGTTCATTCATCAGTTGATCAATACGTTAGCGAATCGATTAATCAATAAAATAGTATATCGGGGTAAATAGCATATCGGAGTAAATAGTATATCGGGATTAGAGTGATGGCTTTTCAATGGTACTGTGAACTTTTTCTTAATGCCCTGTTTCATTTTCCTAGCCTGCTTTTTTCCTAACCACTGTTTTTCTTAATCTAAGTTTTTCTTAATTTAAGTTTCCACATTATGATCATTCCACATACTCAATTGTCAGAATCCGCGTTACTGGGTGCGATTGAATCCTTTGTGAACCGAGAAGGAACTGATTATGGCGAACAAGCTGTCAGTCATGAGGATAAAGTCAATCAGGTTCGTGCTGCGTTAAAAAGTGGCCATGCAGTGATGTTGTATGATGAGGCTTCGGAGTCGATTAATATTCTACCAAGAGAGTCTGTGCCACCGGAGTGGCTGTCGTTGTGATGAGTCATGAGCCTCCCTTCTTCAATGAGGGTATTGTTACCAATGTGATGACATTGAATGGGCAGTGTTGTTTGGAGACGGTCAGTCAAGATGAGCCATCGGTTGTCGGATTCCTCTTTGCCCATGGTGCTGGGGCGCCCATGGACAGTGAGTTTATGAACATAGTGTCTAACCATCTTGCAGGCTTGGGAATTCACGTTATCCGTTTCGAGTTTGCCTATATGGCAGGGCGGCGTGATGGGGGAACGAAGAGACCGCCACCGAAAGTCGAGACGTTATTGGGTGAATATGCATCGCTGCTGCAACAGGTCACAGAACGGTACTCATCTGTTCCATGGTGTATTGGTGGGAAATCCATGGGAGGAAGAGTGGCGACGATGTTACTCGACGGTTCTCAACAAGGTGTGTTGTCCGCTGAACAGGTAAGAGTGAAGCAACTCCCATTGGGCATTGTTTGCTTGGGCTACCCTTTCCACCCTGCAAAGAACCCAGAGAAGACCCGTATTCATCATCTCCCTTTTGTCACACGACCGACTTTTGTTGTCCAAGGTAGCCGAGACCCTATGGGCAATAAGCCTTCTGTAGAAGGGTATCCTCTCGACAATACCCCTCTCAGAATTTGCTGGTTGGAAGACGGTGATCATGACCTTAAGCCTCGCCGACCCAGTGGTTTCAGTCATTCCATGCATTTGCAGACGGCAGCGAGGGAAATTTCCTCTTTTATTCGATCGCTTTTGTGAAAGTGATCCCTTTGATTGGAGAAGTACGTTGAATTTGTTGTTATTACATTGCCGGCCGGGTTTTGAAAAAGAGTGTGCTCAGGAAATACAGGCAATGGCAGCGCAGTGCGGCGACTACGGTTATTGTAAAACTGAGAGTGGTTGTGCTTATGTGATGTATCACAGCCCTCAAGGAAAGGCGGATCGTATTATGGAGAAAACGGCTTTTCGTGAATTGGTGTTTGCCCGCCAGTGGTCGGCTGCTTCTCAATTATTGGAGGTCAGTGCGGAAGATCGAATCACGCCGATTATGGAGATGATTCATTCATTACCCTTTGCGGCCCAATGGGTGTTGGAATCGTCCGATACCAATGAAGGCAAGAGCTTATCGCGCTTGCTCAAAAGTTTGCAGAAGCCATTGTCAAAGTTGATCGAAAAGCGAGGGCTATTAAGAAAGCGCAGCCCTTGGCGCTTGCATGTGTCATTTCTCACCGGGACTCAAGTGATTGTTGGCCTGAGCCGTATTGACAACAGCTCACCGTGGGTGATGGGGATTCCCCGTTTAAAAGTACCACGTGAAGCACCCAGCCGTGCCACGTTAAAATTGGAAGAAGCGTGGCATACCTTTATTCCAGAACAGCAATGGGGTGATCGTATTGCCGGGGGTATGCGTGCGGTGGATTTGGGAGCGGCCCCAGGGGGGTGGACGTGGCAGTTGGTGAATCGAGGCATGTTTGTCACAGCAGTTGATAACGGCCCTATGGCGGAATCCTTAATGCAATCGGGTTTAGTGACTCATGAAAGGGTGGATGGGTTTGTTTATGAACCCAAGCGCTCTGTGCGATGGATGGTTTGTGATATTGCCGATAAACCCCGACGAACGGCCTCAATGATCGCGAAATGGATGACCGAGCGCTGGTGTACAGAGTGTGTGTTTAATTTGAAATTGCCAATGCAAAATCGCTATCAAGAGTTGCAGCAGTGTCGTCAACTGATTGAATCTGAGTGCGAAGAGCGGGGAGTGGGCCATGAATTGCATTTTAAGCAGCTTTATCATGACCGAGAAGAGGTAACAGGCCACATTCGTCGATTGGATTAACCACGATTGGATAACCACTGTAGCTTGGTTCAACATTGAGCCAAGCGGGAATGAATCGAATGGGTATACAGTTAGTGGTTTAACGAATTTGTGGTTTAGCGAATTAGTGGCTCAACGAATTTGTGTGATGCTAAGTTTAATTGCACTACTCTAATGAGGATGGCATTAAGCTAATGCAGAGGCGACTCGGTGATTTCTGCTTCCTGCAAGATATGCTCAGCGAGCTTCATCCAACTTTCGATAATGGTTTTCAAATGAGAGCGACTTTGGTTGATTTTCGTCGTAGTGCGCAGCATATCATTCCCAAACTTTGTGAGCTCACAAATGATTTGACCGACAGTGCCTGGGTCGATATTCACTGTCAAAAACGTTTCTTCTGACTGCACTTTTTGCTTAGATCGGCTGCGTAACTCACACTCTATAGCTCGACTGAGTGTGGGCGCGCGGCCCTTTAAAATGAACATGGTGTCCAGCAGAGTCCTCCGGCTGATGGATACATTAGACGTTAGTGAAAACTCCGGATTCAATTGTTCTTGGTTCATAACTCGATGCCCTACATCATTAAAACGGATCCAAAACCGCAAGACCCATTAAAAGTCTAGCAGCGGCTTTGTAGTCTGCTTGTCGCAATCCCTGCTCTCAGTGACGAAATGAGCGAAATTACTAGACGAATTTTCTATACCTATGGCGGGTTTAATAAAAATATATTTCAAATGAAAACGTTTTCATTTGTCGTCTCATTGTTTTTACAGGGTGGGGCAAAATTTAAATGTGTCATATGCACGCTTTTTGAACATGTAAGTGTTGAAAAAGTGTTCATATTTTGTAAAGGAAGGCGTACGTCTCAAAACCAGTGTGTCACTTTTTGACTGAGGAGCGGTTGCGAACGTTGTTGAGTAGGTGGTTTGCCCCAGGTTGGTGTCGTGAGTATAAGTAGAGAACAATAGACGATAACATTGGCTGAGAACGTAAAAAGAGGTAGGTTAAATTGATAGAGATGTACAACGGATGACAAAAGAAGACATATTTGAACCACCCATTGCGGAAACGGACGTAGACCACATTCTGGATGCAACAGGGTTACTTTGCCCAGAGCCCGTCATGATGCTTCATAACGCAGTGCGTGATGCGAATACAGGTGAAGTAATACAGGTGATGGCAACGGACCCTTCCACTATGAAAGACATATTGAGATTCTGTGACTTTTTAGGTCATGAATTGATTGGTCAAAAAACGTTGGGAGATGCTTATTATCATTGGATTCGAAAGGTGTGATGCTTAGCCGTTTCAGTATTAAGCCTCTAATTTAGAGGCTTAATCAACGTAGTGGCTTAAGCAGGCGGCTGCGCACAAAAGCTATCTTTGTTCGTCTACTAAAAGTGAAATAGCCGCCATGGCTTCAGGGTCTTGAGATTTAATTTTGTTGGCGATTTGGTGTTGGAAAAAGTAACGGAAGCTCTCACTGCTCTGTGCGGGATAGAGACAGTCATCTCCGGGGAGAATGGGGGTGCTTTCTACTTTCTCTTCGTCTGCCAGCATTGCCACAATGGTGCCATCGTTGTGTAATTGCCAGCTAATGACTTGGGTCAGCGTCAAGCTTTTAAAACCGTTATCCGAGAGAACAGCGTGTGTGCCGATGGTATCCGGAATCTCCTGAAGTATGGCGTCTGGGTCATCTGCATGCAGGTCGTAATACTCTGCTGCGGTTTCCAATTCTACCACTTTGTGAATGGGCGCTTCATAGAACACTTCATCAATGCCTGGGTCGAAATAGCCTTCCCATTTCCCATTGAGTGGATCACAGATTTCAATGCAAGGGACGATGTCGTTTAGCCAAGGTACAAGCGCAACCACTTCACCGTTGGCACGGAGACCCCAAGCAAGAATTTGAAGGCTGTAAAGCATATCGCCACTGGTTTCATTGGAGTAGAGAATCTCTAAACCATCCAATTCAGGGGCTAGACGAATGAAACGTGTTTCGTGCAGTTGCGAGAATAACTTCCCGGTGAAGAGATCAACCACATTGTCCATGTTGTGGCTTTTATTCGAGGTCTTCATAATACACCTCCATGCAGAGCCGCTAGGCCGCTATGACCTTTGGCGAGGATGGGAGAAATTGGCACCATCACTACATAAAGTATATGCAGTTTGGTAAAAGCACAATACTTTGCTAAAAAAAACTTCTCTTATATAACATCGGCACATAAACACTCTCTGAATGTAGGAGAGCGAATTTGTGTCAATCATCGTGAAGGTAGTTTTAAGCCGACGTTTACCTTATGGTTGCTCGTGATACGGATCTTTCAGATTTACAGTTTGTTTATATGGTTTTTATTTGCAGTTCCGACCCCTTAATTTCAACCTCTTCCAAAAAAAATCATTGTTCAGGTGATCTTGAGCAGTGCTTCAACACCTGCTTTATATCGTCTGAGAAGACGGTTTTGGTCGGCGGTGGTGAAGAACCTGAGTATCTCCCGCTCACTCAAAACGATGAATTCCACCGAATTGTGTTTACCCGAGATTATTTTGCCAGCGCTTTGCACGAAGTGGCTCATTGGTGCGTGGCTGGTGCAGAGCGACGAAAATTACCGGATTATGGCTATTGGTATGCGCCAGATGGGCGCAGTGCCTTACAGCAGGCAGAGTTTGAACGTGTTGAGGTAAAACCACAGGCAATGGAATGGATTTTTTCGGTCGCGTGCGATTATCGGTTTCGAGTTAGTGCGGATAACTTAGCCGCAGGGCTTGGGGCCAGTGATGGGTTTAAAGCGAATATTTTCGAGCAGGCGAGACACTATTGTGTGAATGGTCTTCCTCGTCGAGCGAAAGAATTTACATTGGCGCTGGCTGCACACTATGGGGTGGAAAATCCGTTTAATCTTGCAAACTATCGATTGGATCGACTCTAATGGGGTCTACAGCGCATACGCCTACTTCAAAGCATGTTAACCCAACCGAAGATGTCTTCCTTATTGATGCCAGTATCTTTATTTTTCGCTATTACTTTTCTTTGCCGCCGAATTGGGTGGGTGAAGAGGGGTTTTCCACTGAAGCGATTTACGGGTTTGCCCAGTTTTTACTTGCCTTAACCCGTGAGCAACCTGAGAGCTTGATGGCGTGTTGTTTTGATGAAAGTCTCGAAACGGGTTTTCGTCATCAACTTTCTGAACAATATAAATCCAGCCGAGCATTACCGGATGAGGCTCTGGCATATCAGCTACAGGGCTGCCAGCATGTGGCTGAGACGATGGGTATACGATGCTTCTCAAGCACCCTTTATGAAGCCGATGATTTGATTGGCAGCCTAAAAGCCGATCTATCCACGTACCCCCATGTTAATCCGATTCATATTTTATCGAGGGACAAAGATCTTGGGCAGTTGCTCTGTTCGCCATCGGATACGCTTTGGGATTATGGGAAAGCAGAGCCTATGGGCATGGAGGGCATCAAACAGAAGTTTGGAGTTAACCCAGAGCAAGTGCCCGATTATTTGGCATTAGTGGGTGATAAGAGTGATGACATCGCCGGGGTGCCTGGTATCGGACCAAAGACAGCCGTGGCGTTGCTGGAGGCCTTTGGTTCGATTCATGGTGTGTTTACTCATCTTGATCAAATTCCTTCCTTATCTGTTCGTGGCGCAAAGCATCTGCCAGCTAAGCTGGAGTCCCACATTGAACAAATCGCCCTATCACAAACATTGGCCCGTATTGTTACGGATATTGGTTTGATACATGAACCTGAAGAACTTCGTCGCTCTGGGGTGGACGAAGGTAGGTTGCACGAAGTATTACAATCGTTCGGTATTTCATCATTGCAGAAGAAAGCAGCTCATCTCTTTCTAGAGAATACTAAGAGCTAATTGGGACTTAGTTGCAAAAATACAAACGATATAAAGTAATCAGAAAGAAAAATGCAGGTAAGATATTGAACATTATTGTTGATGAAAACGTGCCTCTGGCGGATGAGCTTTTGGGTGAGCTTGGCGATCTGCAAAAACGTTCTGGCCGAAGTCTATCTCGATCTGATGTGAAAAAAGCGGATGCATTGATTGTTAGATCAGTCACCCCAGTGAATGAGTCGCTTTTGGATGGCAGTTCAGTGGCGTTTGTCGGGACCTGTACCATCGGCACGGATCATGTGGATAAGTCGTATCTGGCTGCTCATGATATCGCATTCCATTCTGCGCCGGGGTGCAATGCCAATTCGGTTGTGGAGTATGTTTTCTGTGCGCTTACCGCCTTGTCGATACCTTGGTGGCAACCTCAGGCTGAACTTACCTTCGGCATTATCGGGTGTGGAAATGTAGGCGGGGCGTTGTATCGACAACTCCAGCGCTTAGGAATAACCGTTAAAGTGTATGATCCTTTCCTCAGTATGGAACAGTGCGAACACTTGTCGTCCTTTGGAGACGTGATTGCGACGGATGTTATTTGCGTTCATACGCCCTATACCACTACTGGCCCTTATCCTACACATCACTTGTTAAATCATGAGGTGTTATTACAGTTAAAGCCCGGCGCTGTATTGTTAAATGCAGGGAGGGGTGGCGTGATCGATAACGCGGCATTGCATCGTGTACTGGCTCAGCGGTCAGATCTGAAAGTGGTGTTGGATGTTTGGGAGCACGAGCCACAGATTATGGTTGAGCTTATGCATCAAGTCGATATTGCGACACCCCATATTGCTGGGTACAGCGTGGATGGGAAAGCTCGTGGAACCTATATGATTTATGAACGGTTGTGTGAACACTTTGGTCTTCCTATTCGTCATTCTCTGCCGCCCTTACTCGGGCAACTAAAAGAACAGACACCTCAAGCTCGAAACGCTTTGATTACACCTGACTTCTCAGGTAACAGCATGGCAGAAGGCCATTTGGGGGCTGTGATGAAGTGTGTTTATGACATTAGTGAAGATGATCGCCGCTTTCGGCAAGCGATGACCGCTGTGGCACAAGAAGGCGTTGATCAACATGGGAATAAGACCTTGGTCGCTGCGTTTGATCGATTAAGAAAACATTACCCACCGCGATTCGAGTTTTCCAACTTTAGCCTTGCGGAGCTTCCCGTCTGTCGGGCACTTTTTGATAAAGGAGGGGAACAGTTTAAAACGCCGTTATTGCACATTGGGTTTACACCGTAACCGCTTTTCCTCTGTTCCAGCGGGTACAGAGGAGTCTTGTTCGTTTTTTATCTTTTTATTCCTTTTTTAATCTCTTCGTTTTGAATCATAGCTATGTCTTCACCTTTAAAAACCCTTGCTGACCTTTTTAATGAACAGGTGTCACTATCACTTGAGGCGCTTACAAGAGAGAAAACGGTTTCTCAATCTTATGGTGAGAGCCGGCGTCTTTTCCATGGCCGTGGTGGCAGCCTTGCCGGGTTAGAATGGATCACGATCGATTGGTTTGATCCATTGCTCATTATCACGTTATTTAAGGCACCGGATGAAAGCGATTGGGCGTCATTTGCTCAAACCTTGACGATGATGGCGCCAGAGTTTGCAGAGGCTGTTATTGTGCAGCGGCGTTATGAGAAAGGGGCGCCCAGTGAAGTGATTTGGGGGGAGCTAAATCCACCTTATTACGCTCGGCGTGGCAACTTGCGCTTTGAGCTTTCGGTCGGTCAGCAACAAAATTTGGGTTTCTTTCTGGATATGGAGCCAGGGCGACAATGGCTGGAGGCCCACGCGAAAGGAAAGTCGGTGTTGAATCTGTTCGCGTTTACTTGTGCATTCTCAGTTGTTGCGGTCGAGTACGGCGCAAAAAAAGTGGTCAATGTGGATATGAGCCGTTCTGCTTTGTCTAGGGGGCGAGAGAATCATCGTCTAAATGACCATTCTTTGGAGGGGGTGTCGTTTCTGGGTGAAAATATCATGAAATCTTGGGGACGGATAAAACGGGCGGGTCCATTCGATGTGGTAATTTTCGATCCTCCCAGTTTTCAAAAAGGCAGTTTCATTGCCGAGAGGGATTACCACAAACTGGTTAAGCGTATTCCTGAATTAATGCCCGCAGGGGGCGAGGTGCTGGCTTGTTTAAATGCGCCCGAGTTAGAAGCGAGCTTTTTGGCAGGGTTGTTTGAAGAGTATGCACCAACGTGTCAGTTTCTTGAGCGCCTGCCTGCGCACCCAGATTTTCCCGATGTAGATGACAATAAACGATTGAAATTATGTCACTATCGATATGACCTGGCGTGATCACTGGCACTGGACTTTGATGGGCGCTGGACTTTGATGGTTTAGGTTTGATGGCCTGTGAAGTAAGTCGTGAAAGGGTCAGTCCCGAAAATGCCGGGCTTGTATCATTAAAGATTGAATAACTCTTGATAGCTCGGTGGATGAGCCCGATTTCAGTGCGCTTCGTAAATGCTCCACATTGGTTTGTTGTACGGCTTGTACACTTGGCGGTAGCTCTTCGCTTAAATCGTCTTCAATGGCGTAGGTGGCTCTGGCGTTTAACAGGGTGAAACCCATATGGGTTAGGGTTACTTGATCCAACGCTTCTTGGCTGATGGTGCTTTCATACCAAAGGTAGCCCGACTGGGCGAGCCAAAGCATGGTGCCGAAGCACGCCTGATGGCGATCGCCGTGAAGGCCGAATTCATCGGGCATGTCTGGGCCGGAAATGTCTTCCACATACAGGATGGTCTTGCGGGGAAAGGTGCGAAATAATTGCGTTAGTATCGCTGCCATGTCTTTATGAAAGTCAACAATGTGGATGTCGCTCATACCCAACCTCTTATCTCTCACCTCTGATGATGCACGCCTTTCCGTGCACTGCTATGGTCTGTCGTTAAGATTGCTTGTACTCATGGTTGTTTGTACTTATCGATGAAGACGGCAAAGCGATCGATGGCATGAGCGATTTCGTCCACGCGTGGTAAAAAGACCACTCGAAAATGATCAGGCTCTGGCCAATTAAAGGCGGTACCTTCTACTAACAATATCTTTTCTTGCAATAAGAAGTCTTGAATCATACGCCGATCATCGTGAATTTTATGGTGATCGAGATGCACTTTTGGAAACAAATAAATCGCACCTTTGGGTTCTACACAGCTGACGCCAGGAATTTGGGCGATTTTCTCAAAGGCCATGTTGCGTTGTTCATAAAGGCGACCGCCATTGATGATCAGTTCGTTAATACTCTGATAACCCCCCAGAGCGGTTTGCACTGCAAGCATGGCGGGCACGTTCGCGCAAAGCCGCATTGAGGAGAGCATTTCCAGCCCTTCGAGATAACTCTTACCCAGATTTTTGGCTCCTGAGACCACCATCCAACCCGAACGAAAGCCGGCCAGTCGATAAGATTTAGACAAGCCATTAAAGCTCAAGCACAGTACGTCTTCGGCCAAGCGACCCATGGGCACAAATTCAGCATTGTCGTACAAAATTTTGCTGTAAATCTCGTCTGCATAGATGATGAGATTGTGTGTTCGCGCAAGCTCTACAATTTGTTCTAGTAATTCTTGGCTGTAGACGGCTCCGGTTGGGTTGTTCGGGTTGATGACCACGATCCCGCGCGTTTTGGAGGTAATTTTGCGCTTGATGTCCTCAATATCTGGGAACCAATCTGCCTGTTCATCACAGCGGTAATGCACGGCATGGCCGCCGGCGAGGGTAACGGCGGCTGTCCATAAGGGGTAATCGGGGGCGGGCACGAGCACTTCATCGTGGTTATTCAGCAGTGCTTGCATGGCCATGACAATCAGTTCACTGACGCCATTGCCTAAAAAAATATCTTCGATTTCTACGCCGGGTACTTGAAGCCGTTGGCTTTCGTGCATAATGGCTTTACGTGCAGCAAACAGCCCTTTGGAATCAGTGTACCCTTGTGCGTCTCTCAGGTTGGTGATGATATCGTGAATGATTTCGTCTGGGGCATCAAAACCAAAGGGGGCAGGGTTGCCGATATTGAGCTTGAGGATGCGCTGGCCTTCTTCCTCCATACGTGTGGCGGTCTCCAGAACCGGCCCGCGTATATCGTAAAAAACACCATTGAGTTTTTCGGATTTATTTACGTTTTGCATACCCGTACTATCTTCCATCGTGTGCCAACGAACGTATTCAATTAGGAACCGTCGAAAACTGGCGTCATGTTTCAATTGTTGATTTAAAGTTGGTGATTAAAAAAGGAGCCGATTATGGCAGAGAACGTACAAAAAGACGATTCAATGAAAGAGGATGAGCATTGGCGAGATCAACTCACCGCTCATGAATATCATATTTGCAGGGAAAAAGGCACTGAGCGCCCTTTTACTGGTGAGTATTGGGATACCACCGCATCGGGGCAATATTTGTGCAGGTGTTGTAAAACACCGTTATTTTCCAGTGAATCAAAATTCGACGCAGGTTGTGGCTGGCCAAGTTTTTTTGCGCCGTCTGTTGAGGAGAATGTTTCTGAGGCGGTAGATCGCACGTTAGGAATGGTTCGAACCGAAATTTTATGCACTCAATGCGGTTGTCACCTCGGGCATGTGTTTCCTGATGGGCCCGCGCCTACTGGATTAAGGTATTGCGTCAATTCAGCCTCCATTCGTTTACAGGCCGATGGTGCTGATGATGAATAGAAGAACACTTCCAGCGAAGAAAAATGAAGTACAAGAAGGGTAATTGAGGTGGCGTTAACGTTTGAGCGTATTTATGAGACGGCTTGCTTACACAAGGGTGGGGATGATGCGGTGGAAGCATCATTACCGACACCACTTTCGGATGCAAAGTTAAAGTCAGTATCCGATGCAGAGTGCCTGTCTTTGCTCAGTTTACGAATATTCAGGGCAGGCTTAAAACACAGTTTAGTGGACAGTAAATGGCCCGCTTTTAGTGAAGTGTTTCACGGGTTTGATCCCATTCAGTCTGCAATGCTCAGTGATGAGGAAGTTGAACGAATGATGGAAAATACATCGATTATTCGTCACTTAGGCAAACTGAAATCGGTTCGAACCAATGCTCAAATGATCTTGCACATAAGAGAAGAGTACGCAGGTTTTGGTGAGTTTTTGGCACAGTGGCCTACCTCTGATGTCATCGGTCTTTGGCATTATCTCAAGTCTCATGGTGCACAATTAGGGGGAATGTCAGCACCCCGTTTCTTACGAATGGTGGGAAAAGACACATTTTTGTTGACGGATGATGTAGTGATGGCCTTAAAAGGGATGGGAATTATCCATAAGCCACCCACCGCAAAGCGCGATTTGCATCGAGTACAAGAAACATTCAATGGGTGGTGTGAGGAAAGCGGTCGGCCTCTTTGTCAGGTGAGTCGAATTCTGTCTTATACCTGTAACGCTAATCTATAGTAGTTTCAATCTAATAGTAGTTTCAATCTAATCTGAATCACCCTAATGGTTAAGCAAAAATGGTGAGGAAAAATTATGTGGAAAGCCATTTCAGTCGTAAATGGCTTTCTTCTTCCAGCTGTCCTCGTCTTTATCGAAGTCCTTCCAAGCCTTTTCAGTGTTTTCATCGGTACTGGTAGGAGTCTCTAATTTATCTGTCTGGCCGACCACTTGCTCCAACTTCTTAATCGCAAGATCAATTTTTTCAATTTGCTTTTTAAAATTATTAGTGGCGTTTTCTTTGATTAACAGCTTTTTTGCCAATGAATAATAATGCAATGCCATTCTAGGCTTCTCATTATCTTGAGACGCCTTAGCATTCTGTACATAACTATCGACGGCCATACGCAGTACGATCTTTTTAATCTGGCCGGAATAGTTCTCGAATTGGCTATCGTTGAGTTTTCCACGTTTGTGTAGACGATGAACAAATTTATTCAGTTCTGAGAGGTACTGTTTAATTTCTTTCGCCTGCTTCTCGCTGTTGATTCTGGCGGCTTTATTTGAAGGTGGTTTGCGTTGTAGCTCTTCCATTTGTTTGCTGAAGACTTCAAAGTTTTGGACGTGAGTTGTGTCTTTGGGAACGAGTTGCGCAAGTTGTTCGCTGGCTTCAACAAGGTGTTTGAATACCAGTAAGTTCAAGTCTTTAGATAAAAAGCCGTCTGGGAAGCCACTGATGATATGGTGAAAATTGCGGACACGTTGCTCTAACGCAGCAATAAGGCGCTGTTTTTGCTCTCGCTTTTTCGTTACTGTTTGCATGATAAATGCGTAGCAGACTAAAGCGATTAAAACCGTAACGATAATACTCACAATAATGACGGTATTCATAACACTCCTATTTTATAGCGCGTTGCCATAGGGCATGTTCTTTGTTGAACGTTATCTGCCTTCATCACTTTCTCTAATCATTGGTAACTCTTCATTGGGTTGCTGTACTCCACTATCTGTCATTGCCATACTGATCAGCATAGTTGGCCTCTGAACAATCACTAACCATTAGAATAACAACGAGTAACACTGACCTTTATAACAACCATTCGAGCTCGGCAGATAGCATCAATAACAGGAACAACTCTATGCGTTTTGAGACATTTTACTCATTTGTTCGCACTGTGGCCAAGCGGTCTGGTTTTGTACACCATTCATCTTCTACATTAGTTCAGTGTTTAGGGCAGCCGCGAACTATTGGTATCACGAACTATTGGTATCACGAACTATTGGTGTTACGAATGATTGGCGTGATGTTTTCTGGGGCAATCTTTGTAGAGAAAGGCTTACCGATGGTTGAGATATGATTGTCATAAAAACACGCTAAAATCAGCCTTTTATGTAATATATTACTCTCGTTGGCCATAGCTTGACGTGGCTTCGTATCCTACTGATGAGATGCTAAGAGGTGGCTTTTTTGTAGGATGGTCACCTAAGTCCTTGTTTCATCGCCTGAAAAAACTCACCAAACTTGTTGACAGGTTTGGGTGAGCTACATAGAATGCGCCCCACTTCTGACGCACACAGCGCTGAAGGTTCTAGCGTCCCCTTCGTCTAGAGGCCTAGGACACCGCCCTTTCACGGCGGTAACAGGGGTTCGACTCCCCTAGGGGACGCCATTTGCGGGAATAGCTCAGTTGGTAGAGCACAACCTTGCCAAGGTTGGGGTCGCGAGTTCGAGTCTCGTTTCCCGCTCCAATTCAAAATTTGCTCACTGCGGTCATTGCCAACGTAGCGTGTCAGGTATTCCTGACGGACACGATGTGTCCCCTTCGTCTAGAGGCCTAGGACACCGCCCTTTCACGGCGGTAACAGGGGTTCGACTCCCCTAGGGGACGCCATTTTTGCGGGAATAGCTCAGTTGGTAGAGCACAACCTTGCCAAGGTTGGGGTCGCGAGTTCGAGTCTCGTTTCCCGCTCCAAAGCGTCTTTTCCTTCTCTCTCTTATAATTACTTGACCATTCCCCTTTGCTCATCAGTCAGTAGCCTTATTCCCTTAGATATTTTTCGTTACGATTTTTCGTTGCAGTTCTAGCCTTTATTACCGTATTGCATTCGTGGGAGTTGCCCCAATGTGTTTTGGGGCGAAGAGGTTTTTGATGGCTCAACTCGGCTTCTGTACTTGGCTGTATGTGTGATCAAAGTATGCCGAAGATGCGATTTTTCTCTCTTTGGTAATCAAAGGGCTCTTCTGAGGACTCTGCATCATATCGAGCTTCATCCAGTTGCTGAAAGCATGAAATTTCTTCATCCGGCATGTAGTGAAGGCAATCACCGCCAAAAAACCAGAAAAGATCACGAGGAACATCCGGAGTCAATTGAGGTTGATTTGCCACAATATGGCAGATGACTTTTTGCCCTAATTCAGCAAAGTCTTCATCAAACTGGTCGCTTTCACTGAGGGTGTTAAGTGCGTCCAGTAAATCAAAGTCTGAATCGTTCTGTGTGTGTTGGATCGTATTGTGTGTTGATATATCGAGTAATCTGTCGTGTAAGTGTTTGATCAGGGAAAGGTGAAAGTTGAAATGATCGTAGGGGAGTTTGGCGCCCATTTTGGTTGGATCTCTTTTGTTGGTTGAGGTGCAGAATCTTTCTGATTTTCTGTGATGGGCGCAATGGTAGTGGCTTCAGAGTATTGTGCAACCTCATAAGAGTGGGTGTCAGGGGTGACAACAGCCAAGAAAATATTTAAAGAAGGCAACTACGTTTTCCAGAGCGTAGAAGGCTTCGAGTCAGATAAGCATTAAACCCGTATTAAATAAGAGGTAGTTAAGCAAAAGTTATGACGAAAGCGCTGAGTATATCTCAACTACACAAAACGTATGGTAATGGCTTTAAAGCCCTTAAAGGTATAGACCTGTCTGTTAATGAGGGGGATTTCTTTGCTTTGCTTGGGCCGAATGGTGCAGGAAAGTCCACCACGATTGGGGTGATTAGCTCTCTGGTTTCCAAAACAGAAGGTGAGGTGTCGATCTTTGGTTTGTCGCTGGATACTGATCGGGTAGCGGCGAAAAAGCAGTTGGGAGTGGTTCCGCAAGAGTTTAATTTTAATCAATTTGAAAAGGTCTTTGATATCGTTGTGAATCAAGCCGGTTATTTTGGCATTGAGCGTTCAGTGGCAATGAAATCGGCGGAGAAGTATTTACGTCAGCTGGGGCTTTGGGAAAAGCGAGACAATCCGGCAAGAATGCTATCTGGCGGGATGAAGCGACGATTAATGATTGCCAGAGCATTGGTTCATGAACCGAAATTGTTAATTTTGGATGAGCCTACCGCCGGTGTGGATATCGAGTTACGCCGATCTATGTGGCAGTTTCTCCAAGAGATTAATGCAGAAGGCACCACTATTATCTTAACGACGCATTATCTGGAAGAAGCAGAAAGCTTGTGCCGAAATGTGGCCATTATCGATCACGGTACGATTGTGGAAAACACCAGTATTAAGGCATTACTGAAAACCCTGAATCGAGAAACGTTTATTTTGGATACGAGAGAGGCGATGACCAATGACCCGATTGTTGAGGGTTATGAATTGGCCTGTATCGACTCTCATTCTATGGAGGTGGACATTGAAAAGGGGCAATCCTTAAACGAACTGTTTGCTGTGCTGAGTGACAAAGGCATCCATGTTGTGAGTATGAGAAATAAAGCTAATCGCTTGGAGGAGTTATTTGTGAATCTGGTAGCCGGTCGCAAGTCAGTTAAAGAAGGTAATGAACAATGACAATTCAAGAACAGTGGATTGCGCTGCTTACCATTCTTCGTAAAGAAATTCGACGCTTTACGCGCATTTGGGTTCAGACCCTTTTGCCTCCCGTGATTACGATGTCGTTGTACTTTGTCATCTTTGGTGCATTGATTGGTCAGCGCATCGGTCAGATGGATGGGTTTGACTATATGTCGTTTGTGGTCCCGGGGTTAATCATGATGTCGGTGATCACGAATTCTTACTCGAATGTTGTCAGTTCATTCTTTAGTGCAAAGTTTCACCATAGTATTGAAGAGTTGTTAGTGTCACCGACACCCAACTACATTATTTTGTCTGGCTATGTTTTGGGGGGCGTTGCACGAGGCTTAACGGTAGGATTTGTGGTTTCTATGATTGCAATGTTGTTTGCAGACATTCCTTTTCACAGTGTGGGGGTGACCGTCGCAATAGTGGCATTAACCTCGGTATTATTTGCTTTGGCGGGTTTTATTAATGCGCTATTTGCAAGCACGTTTGATGATATCAGTATTGTCCCTACCTTCGTTTTAACCCCTCTGACTTATCTGGGTGGCGTTTTTTATTCGATCAGTTTGTTGCCTGAATTTTGGCAAGGGGTGTCTCAGTTAAATCCGGTTTTGTATATGGTGAATGCGTTTCGATATGGCATGTTAGGCATCAGTGATATCCACATTGGCGTGGCGTTTACTGGGGTAGGTTTAGTAACTGTGGCGTTATTTATTACTGCATTGACGTTGCTGAATCGAGGCACCCGCCTACGCTCGTAATGCGTCAACGAAGAACACCTTTTTATTAGAACCATGGTAAGTGTATGAGTATTCATAAAAACAGTCAGCATGATCATTCTCATCATGCTGAGGGAAGCGAATTGGGTAAGCCAACTCAGTATGTGAATCATTATTCGCCAGAGCTTTTGTACCCTATTTCGAGACAATTAGCGCGTGATGCATTGCATATTTCCGGCACTCTACCTTTTAGAGGAGAGGATATATGGACGGCATGGGAGGTTTCTTGGCTGAATGAAAAGGGGAAGCCTCAGGTCGCCGTGGCGGAGTTTCGTATTCCAGTGACCAGCCCGAATATTATTGAGTCAAAGTCGTTCAAGCTGTACTTAAATTCGCTGAACCAAACCCGTGTAGGCTCTTGGGAAGAGTTAAAGCAGAGGTTGATGAGAGACTTGTCTGAGACGGCAGGTGAGCCTGTGCAAGTTGAGCTTGTCTCTTTGCAAGAGGCGGCGTCTGGTTTGTGGGGGAAGGGGCTGCATACTCCTCAACAAACTGGATTTGCAGAGAGCAGAGAACTTCCTGTTGTTTTGGTCGACAACTTGGATATAGAAGTGGATACCTATTTACCTAATGCCGAGTTCTTGAAGGTCAACTCTGAAGAGTTTGTCGAAGAAATATTGGTCAGCGATTTGTTAAAAAGTAACTGTCCTGTGACAGGGCAGCCGGATTGGGCCAGTGTTTGGGTTCATTATGAGGGGCCGCGTTTGTCTCATGAGGGGTTCTTGCGCTACATCATTTCCTTAAGGGATTTCCAAGATTTTCATGAGCAGTGTGTAGAAACGTTGTTTATGGATATTCAACGTCATTGTGCCCCTACAAAGTTATCGGTTTTAGCACGCTATACCCGTCGAGGTGGGTTAGATATTAATCCGTTTAGAAGTAGTGAGCAGGTGGCTCCGCCCTTAGGGCGTTTAGTAAGGCAGTAGTAGTTGTGATTATTCTCTGAAACTACTGCGGGTATTTACGATTTTACATGGTTCGTTTGGCTGAAACGCTTCAATCGTGTCTCAGCCTTACTGCATGAAGTGTGGTATTGGGGTCTTTTTGAGAGGTTAAAGAATCACTTTATCTTTGAGAGTATTCGTTGCTTTCTCCAGTTCTTCGATCACTCTGGCTTTATCATAATTTCGAACCTTTTCTAAATCTAAGTGCATTGAAAACCCTTCCGCAGAAGACTCAAAATATACTTGGTTTTTGCCCAAGTTCTTACGGTGGTCGATGACTTGGTAGACCTCAATGGGGTAGCTGAAGCCTTTTGCCTCGATCATACCTTTGTTTTCACAGAGAATGGTGTCTTTAATCAGCGCCCAGACTTCGTGAGACACTAAAATTTCGCCAGGCTTGGCGGCTGATTCAAGACGGCTGGCCAAGTTTACATGCGGGCCTAATGCGGTGTAATCCAAATGATGGGCGCGGGCACCAAAAGTGCCTATGGTGCAAAATCCGGTGTTGATACCCATGCGGATTTGCAATGGCTTTTTAATACCTTGGTTAAACCAATGGTTTTGAAGGACTTTCATCCGTCGGCGCATGGCTAAGGCCATTGCCGTACAAGCAATGCAATCTTGTTTGGCACCCTGGCTTTTGTTGTCGCCAAAGATAACCATAATGCCATCGCCCATAAACTTATCGATGGTGCCACCAAAATGCGTCACAATTTTTGCCATCTCGGTTAAATAGGTATTGAGAAGGCCAGTGAGCGTTTCAGATTCCAATTCTTCAGAAAGGCTGGTAAAGCCTTGAATATCAGAGAAGAAAACGGTTAACCGTTTACGTTCGGTTTGCAGCTTTTGATCGTTATCTTTGCTTATGGCATGCCAAACGGTTGGGGGGAGATACTGAGCCAAACGAAAAGCTTTAAATTTGTATTTTTCTCGTTCTTTTGACAGCAGTTCGGACTCTTCTTCCATTTTTTTGATGCGAAAGTGTATGTATAAGCCATACAAAACAATATAGACACTCACGCCGATTAAACTTGCCGCGCTAATTTCAATACTACCGGATAGAACCCAAACGGGGGTGCTAAAAAAAGAGGCAGCAGTGGCTGCGGTAATTAAGGCGCAATTGTCTTCGAGCCACTTTCGGCCTCCGCCCATTAATACAGCGTTAAACTGTAAAATGGTGACAAACAAAATGGTGGGGAGGATTTGGAATCCCACCAAACTAATGCAGCTACCAATCAATGCAGCATCAATCCAGCCAAGGTAACGCTCTAGTGTTAGTGGTGTTGCATTTTTGCGTTTGCTTAGGTGGAAAGACAGAGCCAAGTAAGCCAAAGCAAAGATGATGATGCCCGCAATGGCAGGTTGGATTTTGGGCCAGTTTGCAAAAGAGGCCAAGGTGCCAACTACGGCAAAGCAAATCAAAGATCGGAAGTAGAAGCTACGTAATGGCTGCAGCCAAATATCGGCTGTCGATATTTTGTCTTTAAGTTCAATCATGGGTGCTATTGGTCGCCCGAGGCTTTTGTCTTCGCGGTCGATAGGGTGGGGATGTTTCCCAAGATTTTGGTGACTCCGCCAAAAAGCCCTACATTTAACGTTTTTTTTGCAATAATGTCCATGCGATTAATATGGCAAAGTGACTTTGAAGATGAAGTTATATGATTTTATATATCCAATTAACTGCTTAATTTTTCAGTTCCCTGTTCTTTTTGGTGCAACTGTATACGTAGGAGTTGGTTTTCTTTTATCAATGCTTCCAGCTCTTCAGTCTGGGCCGGCTTTTCTGAGGCTCGTTCCAAGCGAAGTTGTTTGAGCTGAGCCTTTAAACGACCAATATCCTCATTGGCGTTATTAAGCTCATCTTCCATTAGTTTAATACAGGTTTCGGATTCACGAATAAACTGTTGTTGGCGTGAAAGTTGGGTTTGTAAGTCAACAATGACCTGTCTCCGGTCTTCATCGTTTTGTGCGTTTTCAAGCCTTCTTTTAAGTTGCTCGATCATAGATTGTTGTTCTCGAGCTAGGTTTCTCAAGTTGTTCAGCTCTTCATCAGTCTCTGTTGATGTTGATGTTGACTGAGGCGCGGAAGGGGGTGGGTCTTCAGGGGTAAGGGAGGATCCCCACTGATTCAATGCCGTGCTGTGACGTTGATAAATGACGTCGATTGAATCTTGGTCAATTCCGTAGGTGTTTGCCAGCTCCAGCAGATCATTCATGCTGCGGGAAATTTCGCTTCGAATATGCTCCCATTCGGCCTGGCCTTCTAAAGGTTGGTGGGCGGTACTGCTCTCAATCTCGCCTTCCTCTGGTGGTGATGGCGCTTTTTGACTGAATTTCTTACGGTAAAAGTCGACCAGCAATGAAAACTTTACTTCTAGTACTTGCCAGTTTGGGGTGTTGTCTTCTGATTGGGCGAGTGCATCCTTTTCGGCCTTCAAAAAAGCGTGCCGTAATGCGGCAGCTTGGCGTGGAAGTGGTTGTGATGTATCCAAATCCAGTGAAATATCGTGGCTAGGAGAGAGCGTCTTATGGTAGGCCTTTGTTTGTTGAATTTGTTCTTCGAGTTGTTCTGGGTAAGATTTGCCAGGTTCAACCTTGGAAAGTTCATCTTTAGCGGATTGCGCTTCTTGTCGTGCCTGTTTTACATCCTGCAGCAGTTGTTGTAGGCGTGATTGCAGAGAAGAGATTAAGTTTTTCAGGTTGCGTGCATTGAATATCAAATAAACACTCAGGCAGAGCAGGACAACGTAGAGCTCTAAAGCACCAACAACTAACCATTTAGAAACCAGCATCGGGTTTTACCGTCTTTTATTGGGGTTAACTCAGCGTATCATACCAATTTTGAATTAAAGACTTCGTTTAAATTCTTAAACCTTTCTAATTATGGTCTATAAGAGGCCACCCTTCTACATAGATTCAGAGGCTTTTGTATGCAAATTGTTCACCTTCAGTATGGCTATAATCTACGTGAAGATTTCATGGGTCAAATCATTGATCTAGGGCGATGACTTGCGTATAGTTGCGCGCTCGAATTGATCCAGAGAGTCTGCGGTCAGTTTCGGTGAGGTGTCCGAGTGGCCGAAGGAGCACGCCTGGAAAGTGTGTAAGTCGAAAGGCTTCGAGGGTTCGAATCCCTCCCTCACCGCCATTTCTTTATACTCATTCTTTATGTTATAGGCGTTTCAGCCAGTTTCTGTACATTTTAAATATCCATAACTCCCTTTTCGAACTTGTGAACTGAACTTATTCGAATATCGTTTAATATTAGGTTTCTGAAGTTTTAAGCATTCTTATTATTTGCTTGTTGATAGATTGGATATCGCTCAACCCTCAACCCTGTGTGTGATATCTGACTTGATTTATTGGTCATATATAGAGCATTTTTAATAAGTTAGTAGATTAATCCAATGTTGGGTGAGTCATCGGATGATTTTGATGATGGGATGAAGCTTGAGTGGGCTTTGGCGGGGCTGCGTGGGTTAGAGCGACAAGTTCATAAGTGCTAAGGCCTGAAGCATGACTAACTCAGTTGATTGTTAATGCTTGGAAGAAGGCATACGGCAATTGAAGAGGGAACTCTCGGCCTTTTGAGTTCAATGGCTTTTACAAAGCCACAATAGCCCCTTTTCCAATTCCCTCAAACGCTTTCACTGTGATGGTTTGGTTTGAATCTATTTCAGCTTTCAATGTTGAGGCGATGTAGTGGCAAAGCCATTCCACTGTGGTATCGGTGGGGATGATTTCGCAATGGTTTTTGGGAATGATGAGTTTGAATTCACCTTGTTGAGCCTGATACTCAAAATGCCAGTATTCGGTCTCCCCCTCTGTCGTTGAATCGACAATGTCTTCTTCGGTACCTAAATAAATGTCACGCCAGCGCTCACTCCACTGTTTTTCTAACTGTGTATTTCGTTGTTCATTCACTCGTATTTCTATGGTGGAACGATGCCCGTGTGCAATGCGTTGGCAGTTTCCATCGTGCTTTTTAAGGCCGTGGCTGTAATGGTAGTACTCTCCACTGATGTTTTCAGTAGAGAAAGTCAGATCAACACGTTTTACAGAATGGGGCATCAGTGTACTTACCTGATTAATGACATGGGCGGCTACGGTATCGGCGTTGATGATGGCCGCGTCAATGAGGGCGAATGCACAATGAGGGCCGCTAATGATAATTTTTGAGCCTAAAGTGTGATCGGAGTTTTTTCCTTTGAGCATCCAGGTGATGGTGGTTTGATCATTGTGGTGATCAATATTGATGTAGTCCGATTGAGTGGGAACCACTAGACGGTGATCAATTTCATTATCAAGCCAATCCCGAAACAGTTTTTTTACAATGCCAAAGTCACAGATCATGCCTTGTTCGTTCAGTGACCCTTCTAGCCCAAAGTTTGCCAGCCATGTCTCTCCTACAATCCCTCTTATTGGGTCTAGATAGCTAAAATCTACGTTGGTTAATTCATCGACAAAAAGGTACATGGAACATCCTGGCAGTATTTAAGTGTGCCCATTATACCAATGTCAGTAAAAAGCATCAGCCCGTTTTCAGGCTGCTTTTGGGGCTAAATGGTGATCAATCCGATGCCGTCACAGCTAGGACGAGTAGGCTTACAAAGGTAAGTCTATTTCAACCTTCTGTGACGCAGCCGTAGAATGGGTGTGGTAAAAATGGGGCTGCCAGTGTCCAGCATTAAGGTAACTTAAAACTGATGAACCACTTTCACTGAGCTGTCTACTTGGTTTGAGTCGATGTAGCCAATCAATGACGGATTTTGAGCGATCAACCCTTTGACGTCCGCGTCGCCACCGACTTCCCGTGGTGGTGTTCCTTTACCGGTGAATAGTAGCTGTGCCCAATAGGCTTTAATCTGCTGATCATTTTTATTGAGGATGGTACTCACAAAGCTTGAGCGTGTCGCTGAGCCTTCTTGCTGATCGAGAGGAATCGCGTCTGACCCATCGGGGAAGGTTTTTTTCTTACCGAGAAAAATTTTTGAAATTTCATTGGGAGCAATGGTATTGGCATTGCTGGGATGAACAACCACCGCGACACCGGCCGTTGATGTGGTAACGCATAGCATGGCGATAGAAAATGATAACGCCAATGACACTTTTTTAAAGAGTTTACTGTTCATTGTCACATCTCCGAATGATTCGATGTTCGCTCTAGGCTAGATATTTTTTAATTTAATAGTCAAGTTTGTGTCTGTTTAGACTTTTAAGTCTACTTCAAAAATGAATCGACAAAGGGCCTTTTGCCGATATTTTCACCTTTAAGTGATCGTATATTATCTAGTTTCTTCGATTAAGAACCTAAATTAGATGGCTGCTAACTATTGGTTGGTGCTGCTTATTGCATGATAGAGGAGTAGCCATTTCATTCATTTAAGTAATATAAATATTTTGGGACTTTCTTTGGGTGCCATTTTTTCATGGTTGTCCGTCTTTAATTGTTGTGCAAGTAAAGATTAAATAAGAAATCTTTACGAATGCAATGTTAATAGAAGGAGGTGAGTCGCTTCTGTGTTTTAGCACTCTTTGACTGTTAATTTTTGTTGTTTCTTTAATTTTAGAGTATCTAGCACAGCACTATTTTTTAGTGCTTTTGTTTTAATTTGATTGAGTTTTTCTTAATTCATATTTCGACTTGAGTATAGATTCAGTATGTGTGGTCGCAAGGTTGTAAAAACATTTTTTGATAAATAATTTATGGCTTGTGTTGTTTTTGTGTTTTTTTTCGTAAAAACTAAACTTTGAATATGGTTAATATAAAACTTTCAACTATGCTTTGCTGTGAGTATAGGGCTCAAGTCTATCTGTATAGATTAATCCCGCCGTTTTTATAAATGAAAGTTGAAAAAGCAACTAGAGTTTCGTTTTTTGTTGGCTCGTCTAAGCTTTCAAGATCTTAGTAATTTTAATTTGGATTCGCTCTATAGATGGGGGTTTTTATGAACAATATTGCCAGACCGTTTTGTTTGCCTGGGGCCCGCTGTTTAACGTCGGTGTTGTTTTTTTCAGCTTGTTTGTCGTCGGCAAGTGCTCTTGCTGAAGTGCGGTTTAACGGGTTTGCATCAATATATGCCGGTACTTCAACCGAAGAGTCACCAGAATTATTTGGTTACAATGACGATGAAATATCGTTTAAAAATGAATCTTTATTTGGTATTCAAATGAGCTCTGATTTATCCGATGGGCTCACCGCAACAGCTCAGATTCTTTCCCGAGGAAGTGATGACTTTGACGCAGAGTTTGAGTGGGCTTACTTGACCTATGAATTTTCTGAAAATGCGCAGGTGTCGGCGGGTCGTTTCCGGATTCCTTTTTACAAGTTTTCTGAGTACCTAGATGTTGGTTATGCCTTTCCTTGGGCGCGAACGCCTAGGGATGTTTACGATACTTCTTTTAGTACAATGGAAGGTGTGAGGCTGAATTATAATCAGTATTTTGGAGATTGGGAAATTGCATGGCAAGCTGTTTATGGTAACCAAGATGTCGTATTGGATATTGATGGTAATTTAGTACAGACCGACTTTACCGATATTATGGGCGGGAGTGTTGATTTTACCTGGAATTGGCTGTCTTTTCGTCTGAGTTATTCACAAACTGATGTAACTTTTGATGCCGGCTTGGAAGGTTTGGAGCCATTTTTTTCAGATCCTGCAGCGTTTGATGATGTGCTAGCAGAGGATGACAGTGGTTCCTTTGCTGGGGCTGGGTTGTTTATTGATCACAATAATTGGTTATTGAATACTGAGATCATTCAAATAGATTCAGATGATTCATTTTCGGGTGATGGTACAGATGCATTTTATGTGATGGTCGGCAAGCGATTTGGTAGTGTAACAGCCATGTATACTTACTCTGAAAATGAGGTTACCAATGATTTTGATGCAGCGGATTCAGTGGTAGATACCTTTCCTAGTCCAGCACCTGAAAGACCTGAGTGTGGCGCTACGGTACAAGATTTTGTGAGAAATTGCGTTATTGGCCAAGAATCCGAAAACTCTACGCATGGTATAGCGGTTCGTTATGATTTCCACCCTTCCGCAGCGATAACGTTCGATTACACTTTTCAAGAGTATGATCTTTTCATGAGGCAGACCGACCTTGATGATGTGGGTGTATTTTCGGTGGTTGTTGATGTGCTTTTTTAATCAGTACTAAGAAAATAAGCCCCACCTACTTGTTAAGGTGCTGATGTTGTTAGTGGTGGATTCTAGCCAACAATCACCTTAACGAGACAGGGCTCCCTAGTAATAATTGATCAATTCTTAAGGTTAAAGCTTGATCCATATGAACCTTTATTAATCAAAAGAAAGATTCATAAGAGAAAAATTTCATCAGGCAAATTGCCTGAGACCCCAAATATATCTTTTTGAATTTAAAATTAGGTCAAACAATGATCATTTGGGTTGGATCTGGATCATTTTGATTGTTTATTACTAGGGAGCCCTGCTTAACGAGATCCCTCTTTATTGAGTGGGTATTGCAAACCATTGATAAACCACGGATAATGCGCGCCATCGTAATGGTGACCCACTCTGGTTCCCTCGCAATGACGATCCATGAACTCCGCCAGGCCCGGAAGGGAGCAACGGTAGTGGTGATATCATGTGCCGAGGTGTCGCTGGTTTGGGTTGCCACCCTTACGACTCCTGCCAATTTCTTTCTTTTCTTTCTTTTCTTTGTTTGTCCGAATCCATCGTATACAAATCCATCTTTTTAGCTTAAATCTTTTTGGTAATCTGTGATTAAAGCTGCTACTGCTAGCGTGTGGATATTTATTCAGCTGCTTTCCTGTTTGTTTACTCTTTGATGTTTCATTACTGTGGCTATTTATTGCTGTGGGTTGTGACGATATTACTGTGATGCTTATCGTGGTGGCCCATGTGCGTGTGCTAGAAGCTGTGCTGGGCTATAATCGCCGACCGCTTTTCTGTGCGGGTGTTTTTGTTGCATAACACTGGTTGTTGAGTGCCCAAGTAACGTGTGTGCCAGAGTAATGGACTGTGTTAGAACAACAGTGTGTTAGAGCAGTAGTGTCTTAGAGCAATAGTCTCTTAAAGCAACGGTTTTTTAGAGCGACGGTGTTTTAGAACAACGGTGTTTTAGAACAGTAAAAGTGTCGGACAGTAAAATATGCCAGCAAAATAAGAGGTAATGTGGCTTCTATGAGTTATCAAGTACTCGCCCGTAAATGGCGGCCTGGCAACTTTCATGAAATGGTTGGGCAAGAGCATGTTATGCAAGCGCTTATTAATGCTCTGGACCACCAACGTCTTCATCATGCTTATCTGTTTACTGGGACACGGGGAGTGGGTAAAACCACCATCGCTCGAATTTTAGCCAAATGCTTGAATTGTGAAAGGGGTGTCAGTTCCAATCCTTGCGGCCAGTGTGGGGCGTGTACGGAAATCAGTGAAGGTCGGTTTGTCGATTTAATCGAAGTGGATGCGGCATCGCGGACCAAAGTGGAAGATACCCGTGAATTGTTGGAAAACGTCCAATATGCGCCAACTCGCGGGCGCTATAAAGTTTACTTGATCGACGAAGTCCATATGCTTTCCGGCCACAGTTTCAATGCATTGTTAAAAACTCTGGAAGAGCCGCCTCCCCATGTGAAATTTCTGTTAGCCACTACAGATCCACAAAAATTACCCGTTACAATCTTATCGCGCTGTTTGCAATTCCATTTGAAGAACATGAGCCCTGAGCGCATTGTGGGGCATCTAAGCCATGTGCTTGAGGCGGAATCGGTTGCTTTTGAAGAGCCCGCTTTGTGGAGTCTTGCTCGGGCAGCGGATGGCAGTATGCGAGATGCCATGAGCCTAACGGATCAGGCGATTGCATTTGGTAACAGTCACATTTCCGAGCAAAGCGTCAATGCGATGCTCGGTACGATTGATCATTCTCACATTACCGATTTGTTAACGGCACTGGCTCATTCTAATGCAAAAGAATTGTTATCAACGGTGCAAAGGATGTCGGAACAATCGCCGGATTACCCGGCGGCCTTGGCAGAATTGCTGGCGGTATTGCACCGGATTGCCATCGCACAAGTTGTGCCCGATGCTTTAGATAATCACACGGGGGATCGTGAGCAGGTCTTGTCATTGGCGAGCATAATGGCTTGCGAAGATGTGCAGCTTTTTTATCAAATTGGCTTAAACGGACGTCGTGATTTGCCGATGGCATCGGATCCGAGAAGTGGATTTGAAATGACCTTATTGCGTATGTTGGCGTTTAAGCCCGCCGGGTTGGTGGATATGCCAACCCAACCCATCAATGGCGTTTCTCACCCTGAGTTATCCTCCTCCCAGTCGGAGACTTCCTTCTCTTCAGCACTACCTGAAGCACCTGCTATATCAGAGCCTGTTTCATCTGATTCTGTGGCTTCAGACCCACTGATGCCCTCAGAAGAAGCTTCAAGGCCCACTTTTGAAACAACCGATCAACCTCCCGAAAAAACAGATCCTGAGCCTGAAATACACTCGGTTGTTGAGTCTGCCGTCGTTGAAACAGACGTCGTTGAAACAGACATTGTTGAAACAGACGTTGATGAGGCAGGCGTTGTTGAGATAGGTGTTGTTGATACTGGTGCTGTTGAGACAAAAGCGGAAGCCCCAATTTCCCCCTCCGCATACCATCAAGATCCAGCGCCTATAGCCGATGCCGATTTAATGGCCTATGAGGCTCTGGCGGCTGAGCAAAACTCGGTGCATGAGATGACTGAAGGCGAGGCGAGTCATGTTGATAACGCTAATAATGCTCCGGGCGTCAGTAACATTGTTACAGCTGAGTCTCACGCTATAAAGCCTGATGACGTTGGATCAATGCAGGCGACACCGTCGTCAAATGAAGAGGAAAAGTCGGTATCCTTATCTGAGTTAACCGCACAGTCATGGTTAACAGCGTATTTACAACTGAAGGTGGGGGGGGTATTGCAAAGTACGGTGTCGAATTGCGTACTACAGCAGGTAGAGGGTAAGACACTACACTTTTTATTGGATGCGTCTAACGCCACGCTCTACAACGACTCCCATCAAGAGCGAATGGAAGATGTATTGTCCGGATATTTTAATACGCCCGTAAAAGTCAGTATTACCGTTGGTCAAGTAACGGGAATGACGCCGGCCATGGCTGCGATTGAAAGACGAAAGCAGTTGCACCAGCAGGCGGTGGAAGCAATTTCGATAGACCCAATGGTGCAGCAACTACAGACTGCGTTTGGTATTACGATTGATCCAGAACGCGTTTTTCCTGAGTAAGGGATCAAATGCGTTTATTGGTCTGTCATTTATTGATCAGTCAATTTCAAAAAACAGTAAAAAGGCTGTGATGAACAGCCATTCAGTAACAGACTCCAGAAAAGGAGGGGTATGATGAAAGGTTTAGGCGATTTAATGGGCCAATTTCAGGCGTTGCAAGATAATGCCAAGAAAATTCAAGAAGAGTTGGCCAATGCTGAAGTGCAAGGTGAATCCGGTGCCGGATTGGTGAAGGTAGTGATGACCGGTCGTCATGATGTTCGTTCAGTGAGTATTGATTCGAGCTTAATGAGTGAAGAAAAGGAAATTCTGGAAGATTTATTGGCCGCAGCTGTCAATGATGCAGTGCGTCGGGTCGAAGCCAACAACCAGGAAAAACTGGGTGGGTTGACGGAAGGTTTCCAAATGCCGCCGGGCTTTAAAATGCCGTTTTAAAAGTGCTGTTAAGTGCACGTTGTTAAGTACTGTTGTTAAGTACTGTTGTTAAGTACTGTTGTTAAGTACGTAATTAATGAACTTAGTTAAAAACGCGGTAATGGTGTGTAGGCCGTTACCGACGATGGTTTCCGCGAGATGAGGAAAATAGATGTTCAGCCCGCTCATTGATGAGTTAATGCAGGCGCTGAGAGTGCTACCTGGGGTTGGCCCAAAATCTGCCCAACGTATGGCATTTCATTTGTTAGAGCAAGAACGCCAAGGTGCCTTGCAATTGGCTCGATCATTAGAGAAAGCCATTGATGGCGTTTCCTATTGCAATGGTTGTCGTACTTTCACCGAAGAGTCCTTTTGTGGAATCTGTCGAAATGTGAAGCGCGATGGACGAACTGTTTGTGTTGTGGAATCTCCGGCAGACATTCTTGCGTTTGAGCAATCGGGTAGCTATAGCGGGCATTACTTTGTGCTCCATGGGCATTTGTCTCCCATTGACGGTATTGGTCCGGAAGATCTGGGCATCGATATTTTGGAGAGCCGCTTGGCTCAGGGCGAAATTCAAGAGTTGATTTTGGCGACGGGCTCTACCGTCGAGGGAGAAGCGACCGCACATTACATTGCTGAGTTGGGGCGCCGAAACGAGGTGACGGTGAGCCGTTTAGCGCAAGGGGTCCCTCTTGGTGGGGAGTTGGAGTACTTGGATGGAGGCACTCTCGCTCATGCTCTTAATAGTCGTCGAGTAATTTAATGTCTATAGAAACCCAACCCATAGTATGGGTCGATGATGCTGCACAGTTAACTGAGTTGTGTCATCAGTGGCAGTCTCAAACCGCCTTGGCGATTGACACCGAATTTATGCGGGTGAGTACTTTTTACCCAGAAGCAGGCTTAGTTCAGGTGGGCGATGGCAAAGCGGCCTATCTGATTGATCCACTTGTACTCAGTCAGCACGATCATTTTCGCCAGTTGCTGGTCAATCCCGCAATCACCAAAGTATTGCATTCCTGTTCGGAAGATTTGGAAGTATTTCAGCGCAGTTTTGGTGTGTGTCCTAGCCCGCTTTTTGATACCCAAATTGCCGCAGCAATGGCGGGATATGGTTTTAGTATTGGCTATGCAAATTTAGTGCAAACCCTTCTGGAAGTAGAGTTACCGAAAGATGCGACACGCTCAGACTGGCTTCAACGTCCTTTAACGGATGCGCAAAAACGCTACGCCGCACTGGATGTAACGCATTTGTTGGTCATATACGAAACGCTGTTGACGTCATTAAAAGCATCTGATCGGTTGTCGTGGGTGATGAATGAGTGTGCGTTGATCTTGCAAAATGTAGGGCCGATTGACGAAGTGGACCCCGAATATTTTCGCAAAGTAAAGTTAGCTTGGAAGCTAAGACCTGCTGAGCTGGTAGTGCTGAAGGCGTTAAGTCATTGGAGAGAAATGACGGCGCGAGCCAAAAACATCCCACGCAATCATTTGATGAAAGAGAATGTGTTGTTCAATCTCGCAAAATTCCGACCGACGACTCTGGGCAAATTATCGAAAGTGGAGGGTATGCCCTCAAAAACAATACGAGAATACGGTGATGTGTTAGTGGCGATGATTAAAGCGGCAACAGAATTGCCCGCCAGTGATCGGCCTCAGCGCTTGCCACCTCCGCTCTCCCCGCAACTTGGGGATTTAGTGAAAGGGTTAAAAGCGTTGGTACGTGAAGAATCGGAGCGTCTAAAGCTACCCCCAGAGTTATTGGTGAAAAAGAAAGACTACGAGGCGATTGTTCGCTCAGGAATGAACTCTGGCAGTTATCGCTTGCCGCCTTCCATTGAGCAAACGTGGCGGAACGACCTTATTGGGTCTGTTCTCCTTACGTATGCGCGAGCCTATAGCCATTCAGACTAAAGCGATAAACCATTGGACTGGGTATGAATGTGCGTGAAAGCTGTGAATAGAAAGCCGTAGTTGAAAAATAGTAGTTAAAAACAGTAGTTAGAAAACCGTAGTTAAAAACAACAGTTAGAAAAAAGCGGGTAGAAAGAATCCGTAAAAAGTAGTGAGTCAAAAACGAAACCATGAAATTGATTTGTGATATTTATAAAAGCCCAAAAGATGCTGATATGTACCTTTATGTGCAAAAGTCGGAAGGCCTGTCTCGTGTACCGGAAGCGTTAGTTGAGCGTTTTGGTCAGCCCAAACATGCGATGACTTTATTGCTGACACCAGAAAAAACACTGGCGAATGCAGACATTCATAAAGTCCTTCAATCGTTACAGGAAAAGGGCTTTTACCTGCAATTACCGCCACCCAAAGAGAAATACATGCAAGCAGTGAATCAACATAATAGCAAGCTGGCAGGCGTGTAGTTGTGGTTAAGGCTGTGGCTAAGCAGATTGTGGATGAGCGGGAAAACGAGCAGGTGGTGGAGTTGCCTTTTTGGGAAGTTAAAACGCTGGATGAAATGTCTGAATCAGAGTGGGAGTCTCTTTGTGATGGTTGCGGTAAATGCTGCTTACACAAGCTACAAGACGACGATACCGAAGAGGTGTTTTACACCAATGTTGCTTGCAAGTTTTTGGATGTAGAAACCTGCCGTTGTCGTGACTACGCTCATCGTAAAGACAATGTGCCCGAATGTGTATCGTTAACTCGTGAGCAGGTGGATCAGTTCCACTGGCTACCATCATCGTGTGCGTATCGGCGAATTGCCCAAGGGTTAAAGCTTGAAAAATGGCACCCTTTAATTTCTGGTGATGAAACGAGTGTCCACCGTTTTAAGCGATCAGTGAAAGGCCGCGTGATTTCGGAATTGGATGTGACAGAAGAAGACTGGGAAGAGTATGTCATTCGTTGGGTAAATTAGTGCCGTTGATGAATATGTGAAAGTTGGGCTTAAAAAGAAGTCTTTTGAAAGTACCGTAAAATTCAGTGCTGTAAAATTTTTTACAAGCAAACTGTAAGTGTTAGGAAGAGTGATGACAGAAACAGCGTATTTGTATGCATGGGGTGTGTACCTTGCCGGTAGCCTTTGTCTGGTGTTGGTGTTGTGGCGCTTGCTGCGTTCAGCCGCCCACTGGGTGAAATACCCATTATTATTTTTAGCATTAGGGTTGTTGGTTGCCCCCTTTTCCATTGAAACCGGCTCGCCCTACTTGGCTCCAGCCACCTTAATTCTCTTATTTGAGGGTATCTTTGTGCCAGAATCGGGATTTGTACGAGCAGGGCCTACCGTAGCGGTGGTCAGTCTCATTAGTGTTTTGGCATATCCGTTGTTGTTTGTTTTGTCAAAGCTCATTGGCTTTTCACTGGGTAGCCGCTCGACAGAAGAGGTATCGCGCACAGAGCCTGAAATATAGAGTGGTCACCCACTAACCCTAGTGATCCTTTTTGATTGGCCACTTTTTTTGTCACTTTCTTATGATGAATTACTCTATTTTATCACTTCCCTTTAGTTGAAACGTCAATGGCCGACAGAAACATTAGTCAGGCGTGAGTCTGTTAAAGGTGCCAAACTATTAAAGCGTTATTCGGATCAGGAGAAGTGTTACCCGTGTTAAGTTTTCGTGAAGTGGCAAGCCTATCAATGGTTTTGTTCACCGTACTGTGGATGGTGACTTTTTCAGCCATGGCACAATCCCCTCAAAAAGCGGATGTGCGATTGGTTATTGATATCTCTGGCAGTATGAAACAAAACGATCCGAATAATTTACGGCGCCCAGCGGTAGACTTATTAGTGAAGTTGTTGCCGGAGGGGTCAAAAGCCGGGGTATGGACTTTTGGGCAATCTGTTGACCAGCTAGTGAGTCATCAGGTCGTTGATGAGCAGTGGGCAAAGAATGCTTCCGCAAAAGCCCGTAATATTCATTCATCAGGGTTGTATACGAATATTGGCCAAGCACTGGAAACCGCGTTGGCGGATGCCAGTACATTGGATAAAACTTTTCGCTCCAATATTATCTTGCTCACCGATGGAATGGTGGATATTTCCAAAGAGCAGGACGACAACTTAGTGGAATGGCGGCGCATTGTGGATGAGACAATTCCAAAGCTTAAAGAAGCTGGCGTCGTCGTACATACCATCGCCTTGTCTGATAATGCAGATACACGATTGCTCAACCGACTTGCGTTATCCACCGATGGTATTGCAGCCGTTGCAAAAACGGCCGATGAGTTAATGCAGGTATTTTTGCAAGCCTTTGATCAAGCCGCACCCTCCGAACAATTGCCGTTGGATGGCGATACTTTTGTGGTGGATTCCAGTGTGGAGGAATTTACCGCTTTGATTTTTCGTTCAAGCTCAACCCCCACTGAACTTCTCGGCCCAGATCAAACACGATACAGTGAAGCGCGTTCGGGCATGGATGAGGACGTTAATTGGTATGCCACAGATCGATACGATCTCGTGACGTTAAAAAAGCCGCTGGAAGGGGAATGGTCGGTTCGAGCGGATATGGCTCCGGGTAGCCGAATTACGGTGATCAGTAATTTAAATGTGTACGTAGAGCCGATGCCGACCAACATTTTCCGAGGGCAAACAATCCCTTTATCATTAAGATTACAGGAAGATGGAAAAACCATTGATCGGCCTGAGTTTTTAGAGCTTCTCGACGTCACTGTGACAAAAATTGCCCCCTCTGAGCAAGAGTGGAAAATGACATTGTCTGATCCAAATAATCTTCCTAACGATGGCGTGTATTCTACAGAATTGGAAGGTTTTACAGAGTTGGGAAATCACGACCTTATTGCCAAGGTCGATGGAAAAAGTTTTTTCAGACAGTTTACACACACCGTGAGTGTGAGAGATGCCTTTAATATTCATCTCAGATCTGAAAATAACAACGGAGAAGTACGTTATTTATTGTCCATTACGCCCAATGCCCAGACCTTAAATTTCAAAAAAACCAGTGTTGTGGCCCGAGTAAAAAATCCAACGGGCCGAAGTTCCATTAAACCTATTCCCTTGAAGCCGAACGATGTTTGGGAGCTGGAGATCGTTCCGAAAGAAGAGGGGCAGTATGCCATTACATTGGCCATTAGTGTTGTGGAAAACAATGGCAATCGTTATCAATACGACCACCCTGTAGAGACGTTTTATTACCCTGAAAAAAATGCACCTAAGAAAAAGAGCTCTGAAAATACGGATGAAGACGATGCAACACAAAAGGACGAAGACGCTAAACAGGATATAGATGAAGATGTTGAAGAAGGCGATGAATCGGAAGAGGAAAGTTCCTTATTGTTGTACATCTTATTAGGCGTTGGGAATGTCGTGGTGCTAGGCGTTGCTTATTTTGCTTACCGTGTCATTGTTGGGAATTCGAAATCGGATGAATCTTCCGAAGATGAAGGAGAGAAAAAAGAAAGTGACTCGGATACAAACTCAGAAAAAGAAGCGGAGCCAGAGCCTGCTCAAACGGAAAGTCTTGCGATGGCGGATATTGGAGAAGATGAGGATTTGTCGCGTGAGGATGATTCATCTGATACCGATTCGCCAGAGAAAAGTTTAACTGGCACAGATTTGGCCAGTGATGAACCTATTACGGAATCGGATATCCCCATGGATAGTGGAAGCGATGAATTACCTCCTGCTCCTATGGATGATTTAGATGCCATGCTAGCTGAAACGGCGGATGAAGATGAAGAATTTAGCTTGGATGATTTCTCTGCGGGTGATATTGCCGGTGATGACTTTTCGGACGATGATTTTGGCGGGGATGATAACACCAAGAGCTAACATAGAGTGTTGATATGTACCCGTTGTTTTTTCGTTCGTTAATATTCTCTCATGAGCAAGCGGTTGCTCAAGAAGTTTCAATTGATAAAAAAAACGATGTGCGGTCTCAATATTGCCAGCGGTGTGGGCTGAGTGTGCAAAAGTGTTTTTGCCACGCCTTACCTTACCTTTCAGAAAGCCCGCAGTTTCATCTCGTGGTTCACCCTCGTGAAGTGTCTAAGCGAACCAACACGGGTAGTTTGGCCTGTGCATGCATGGCTATGTGTGGATTTGAAATATGGTCTCGTCAACATGCCAGTGCGGTGGATTGCAACCGTGATATTGTGGTGTTTCCAAAGGCGTTGGCTAACGAGCAAGCATTGTATCGAGATTTAAAAGAACTCATTGCTCCTCAACCTCAACCGCCTCAGAGCCACGATCAATCAATCCCTATTTCTCCCCGTTTTATTTTGTTGGATGCAACTTGGCAACAAGCCAGAAAAATGTATCGACAATCGCCTTGGTTACATACGTTGCTCCACACCGAATTGCCTTTATTTGATTGTCCTTCATCTGATTGTCCTTCTGATAGCCGCTATATGCTTCGAAAGCGTCAATCGGAAGGGCATTTCAGTACATTAGAGGTCATCGCCTGGATAGTTAATGCTACTGGGAATACGCGCGATGCAGAGGCATTACAGGATGTGCTCGCGCATTTTCAATCCTATTTTCATTCTTGATAAGAACAAGTGAGGCGAGGGTGATTGCCGTTAACCCTACAGATTTAGTTGTGGAAAAAATTGACGACGTTCGTTTGCCCTTGGTTAATAAATTTTATAAACAAGAAAAAGACGGTGCACGGGCGAAACGGGGCGAATACGTTTATGCGTTACGCTACTGTGGAAATATTATAGGTGCGCTTCGTATTCAGCCTATGCATGAAGAATGGTTTTTACGAAGCATGTTGGTTTCATCAAATTATCAACGTCAAGGATTGGGGAAGCGGTTTCTTTCTACCGTATTCCAAGATTTCTTGACTTTGAATGAGTGTCATAAAAATGAAACTTCATGTTTAGAAAAATTTTCATTAGTAGGTGAGCCTTTTCAAGAGCGCACCTGTTTTTGTTTTCCCTACGTTCATCTGGTTTCTTTTTATCACTCGGTGGGGTTTTATTGTGTGCCTTTATCGAATGAGCTTATGTTTATTCAACAGGCATTTACACGGTACACAAATCAAGGAAGAGACATAACGGTCATGCGAGTAGGTTATTAGCTTGGTAGTTGAATAAGTTTGGTAGTTGAATGAATTTACGGCCTAAGTAAGATTGATCATAGGTGACAATATCTGAGTTTTTTGGCTTTCATTACCTTTTTGTGACGTTTTACTCTTTTGCATTTTCTCCTTGAGAATAAAGTGGGTGCTTGGTTTTTTATTTTGGCACCTATTTTGCCTTTCTATTTTTTATCTTTTTAATTTGTTGTTATTTTGAAAGCACTTTTAAATGAATTGGTGGTTGGCGCACTTTCTGTTTGTGTGATTTTTTGTGCTGCCCAACGGAGAAAGTGACTGATTTGCAGGTTGATTAACTTTGATGGTGAAGTGTTTTTGATGAGTGCGCATTAAGGCTAGATGTGCTTTTGATGTGCTGTGAAAATTCTTTTCAGGTGTAAATAATAATGAATCAATCTATTTCTCGCCGGTCATTGCTAACGGTTTTGGGAGCGGTAGGAGGGGCTTCTGCGGTGTATGAGGCAGCGGGTGCTCTGGGAATGGTTACACCAGTTTTACCACCACAGTCATTGATGTTACAGCCGGCAAACCCCAATAAAAATACTGTTGCTATTTTAGGAGCGGGTATTTCGGGTTTAATGGTTGCCTACGAACTTGAGCGGGCAGGATACCAATGTGTGATTCTTGAAGCATCCCATCGAGCCGGTGGACGGAATCTTACACTCCGACATAATGATTTGGTTGATGAATTGGGGCACCGACGTCGTTGTCAATTTTCTCCTGATTCTAAAATGTATTTTAACGCAGGCCCTGCACGCATTCCGGGGCATCACCAACGTGTATTGCACTATTGTAAAGCGTTTCAAATTCCATTGCAGATAAGAGCAAACAGCAGTCGGCTTGCTTATGTGCACGATGAGGTATCGTCCAACTCAAAAAAAAGTAGGAAAGTCCGCATTGGGGAATACATTGCAGATGCTCGTGGGTTATTGTCTGAGCTTGCTTGGAAAAGTGCAGATCGTGTTTCATTGGATGAGCCTTTCACTGAAGAAGAGCTGGAGAGTTTGTCTGGTTTTATTCGGATGTACGGAGATCTGACCGAAAAAGGGAATTACCAAGGCAGCGATCGTGCGGGCTCTACCAAAGACAGAATGTTATTCCACAGTGCCCCCAAGGCACCATTGTCGACTCAAGACTTATTATCGAGTCATTTCTGGCATTACCAATTGCATGCAACAGAAATTTACGATTGGGGTGCGCCTTTAATGGAAATTGTTGGCGGTATGGATGGCCTTGTAAAGGCTTTTATGAAACGCATTCACTCACCAATCATTTTAAACGCAATGGTGCAAGACATTAGGCTGAGAGAGAATGGAACGGACATTGTTTATCAAGACCAAAATAAACAGTCCACTTTGAAAGTAGATTATTGTTTTAACAGTATTCCGGCTCATTTAATTACAGGGCTTAGAAATAATTTTCCTCGTGATTATCGACAAGCGTTAGGAACCCTAAAAAGAGGGCATTTATTTAAAATTGGCTTGGAGATGAAAGAGCGATTCTGGGAGCGTGAAGGTATTTACGGTGGTATCACCTATACCAGTTCAGATGTCGGACAGCTTTGGTATCCTTCTCACGATATCCACAGTCAGAAAGGCGTGATGTTAGGGGCTTATGTCTGGGGTGAAGAGAAGTGCGCTAAGTTTGAACGTCTGTCACCTCAAGCACGGCTTCAGAGAGCCAAAGAATGCGGTAATGCGATCCATGATAATTATGCTCAGTACATTGAGGCGGGTGAAAGTGTCCCATGGGCTCGAATGAACCATATGATGGGGTGCGGTTCACAAATGTCCCCTGAAGACCGAAAGCGTTACTTCGACCGTATACAGCAGCCAGAGGGGCATCACTTTTTAATTGGTGATCAAGTGAGTTATCACTCTGGCTGGCAAGAAGGCGCAATGGCTTCAGCGGAACATGCGTTGTTGTCATTCGATCGTCAATTTGGCCGACGTGAACATAGCTAACGCTTAGCGTCCTACTTTCTGTGTATGTGTAATGTCGCCACTTAAAAGAGAGTTTAATAGAGAGCCCAATATGAATGGTCGACGCATTCTTGCAAATTGTTTGATTGTAGTAGTTAGCACGTTACTGTCTTTTTCAGTTGCAGCGTTGGATAGAGACTTGTTGGTTTGTTCCGTTTGTCATGGCGCTGACTTACAGGGGAATAAGAATACAGAAGCCCCTAATATTGCCGTATTACCCTCATGGTATATTCGGCAACAGTTACATTCTTATCAGCGTGAGTGGCGAGGCGCGAAAGTTAAGGATAAAAGTGGACAGGAAATGCGTACGATCGCCTTGTCCTTAACGGATGAGCATATCCAGAATATCGTAGAAAAAATTGCACACTTGAATGATGCAATGAATAAAAAAACACTCTATGAAAAAACAATTCACAAAGAGATTTCCCATAAAGAAACCTCCCATAAAGAAGCCATCGATGAAGAAGTGAAATCACTGGCTACGAATATAAAATCCTTTAATGAGATGCCTACTGATTTACTTTCACAAGGTAAGAAGTTGTATCAACAGTGCAGTGCTTGTCATGGAAGTGATGGACTGGGGCGGGAGGTTGTTAAAGCACCTCCGTTGGTGCATCAGCCAATGTGGTACTTAAAAAAGCAGCTCAATAATTACCAAGCAGGCATTCGTGGGTATCATGAGCAGGATAGTTCGGGGCAACAAATGACAAGTATTGCCCAAGGGATTCGTAGTCAGGATGACATTGATGCAGTAGTGACTTTTATTAAAACACTATAAACAATTGTAATGATAAATGAAGAATAGGAGTGCTTGATGAGAATCGTATCATTGGTGAGTGCAGGTTTATTGGTCACTGGTTCAGCTTGGGCCGAAGTGACTCGCCATGCCTTGCCCAATAATAATCCCTTTCCCATTGCTCGTGCGGTAGAAGTCACTGCGGAAACGGCCTTGATTTATCACAGTGGCCAGATACCTGGTCCGAAAAACCCTAAAGCCCCAAAAGGCAGTGCAGAATATTACGGTGATACCGAAGCGCAGACGTTAAGTGTTTTAAAAAAACTTGAGTCATCACTTAAAGATTTAGGGGTAGGGTTTGAAGATGTGATAAAAATGACCGTCTTCCTTGTAGGAGATCCTGCAAAAGGAGGCAAAATGGACTTTAGTGGTTTTATGAAAGCCTATACACAATACTTTGGTACAGAGTCACAACCGAATAAACCGGCACGATCGGCAGTTCAAATTGCAGGGCTTGCCGGTGGGCCAAATATGCTGGTAGAAATCGAAATGGTAATTGCGAAGCCGGAAAAGGATAAGCAGTAGGCGGAAGTGCAATCATTGTAAGAGGCGACATTGTTTTCAATGTTGTTATAGATGTTGTTATAGATGTGTATCTAATCGATCTTGATTTAATAGAAAAAGCCGTCTTAATGAAAGGCGGCTTTTTTAGTGCCCCGTTTTTATTATTTTAGTTGGGGTACACTAATGTAGGTGTTTGGCATGTTTTATTGCCAAACACCTACACCGATTTCTGCTGTAAATCCTGGCCCAAACGCGGCGTACATGCCTTTAGAGCCATCTGTTGGTGGGGCATCAAATTGTCTTTGTAATACATCGAATACCACTGCACTGGCGACGTTGCCTAATTGTGACAGACTCTCTCGTGAAAGATTTACCTTTTCAGGCGCTAACTCTAAGTGCTTAACCAATTCATCGAGAATCTTACGTCCACCAGTATGAAAAATGACAAAATCATTGTCTGCAACCGGAGCATTAAATTCACGACGATTCAGCATTTCCATTATCGGTGCAACGTATTGAATAGAATTCATCACAGCCTTGTCTAAGGTAAAGTGAAAGCCACTGTCTTTAACATCATACGAAATGTATTCTTCACTGTCTTGCATAAAATAGGTGGTTTGATTTTGCAAGCGTAGGCCTTTTGCTAAGTCATCACCTCGAACTACTGCAGATGTAACCGCATCGCCAAATAATGCCCCTGAAATAAATGAGTGTAATTCAACGTTGTCGGGTTGAAAGCACAAAGACGAAAACTCTAATGCCACTATTAGTACGTTTGCCTTGGGGTTAGCTTGGCAGAAATTAAATGCTCTATTAATGGCTGAAGCACCTGCTACGCACCCTAGTTGTGCAATGGGTAATTGAACGGTGTCGGATTTTAATTTTAAGGAGTTTATTAGATGGGCAGTTAATGATGGCATCATAAATCCGGTACAGGATGTGACGACGACCATATCAATATCATTATTTGTTAAGCCTGCATTTTCAATAGCTTGTTGGGCAGCCTCTGTAGATAAACGCCTTCCTTCTCTTTCATAAATACGAGAGCGATGGGTTAATCCCGTATGAATAGTAAGTTCTTCTATTGGCATAATTAAATGTCGGTTATCCACTTGTGTATTCCTAATCATCTTAAAAGCAAGATCACGCTTCGGATGAAAAGGATGCAGTTTGTCTAACTCTGAAATCATCTGTTCTTGTGAAATAGTATGCTGTGGAAGGACTACGCTTGGGCGGCAAACAGTTGCCATAATGTTATCTCCTGAGGGTGAGTTCAATGGATGTTTTTTTTATACCGACTAAAAATATATTTTCTATAAATGAAAAGTCACAGAACTCTCACGATGCTTAATTGAATAAAATTTTATTTCAGTAATTCTTTTAAGAAACAACTTTAGGGTTAAAGTTGTTCATTTTGATTGCGGTTTGATCTTTTTTTGAAGTAAAAAAATAAAATACTAAAAAAATATAATTTAATTTGTAAATGGTCTTTATTTTAAAAATTAATTGCTTTAGAGAGGATTGGCTGTATTTTGATTTATTGCTGTTTTGGATGTCTGTGGATGCTCGTATGAAGATCAAAAGTTTTGCTTTTCATACGAGTGACGAGTGGGGTAGGTAAAAAAGAGTAAAGTTGTAGGGTGATAAAAAAGCTAATGCTTTATTTGATGAATAATTGGTAAAAGAGACGCGTCTTGGTGAAAGTCTTTTGGGCGTGCCTTATGTTAAAGGCCGTTTATTGATGACGGTGTTTGGTGTGTTGATGAAATGCTATTAATATCGGTGCTTTCAATAAGAGTATTATCCGATATGGTTTCTTATTGGCATGGCTGTAACAGCAGGCTTTGTTGGCATCATATCGTTGATATAAATTTGACTTCAGCCTGCCGTACAACAGTGTGTATTAACGAGGGGTTGCGAACACACTGGTCCAGTATTGGGAGTAGGTACTGGATGAACTGCGTACTAATGATCCGCCGTATTCAGTAAAGCTTGGGTTCATAATATTGCGGCAGTGGCCAGAACTGTTTAACCAAGAATTCATGACAGAATCAACGCTGCGCTGACCGGCTGCGATATTTTCACCGCCTGTTCTGTAACGATACCCGGTATCCCCTATTCGGTCAGTGAAGCTAGAGCCGTCGGTGCCTGTGTGGCTAAAGTGGTTATTGTTCGCCATGTCTGTACTATGACGTTCCGCCGCCTCACCAAGTTGACAACTAAAAGTCAGAGGTGGTGCAGGTGCATAGCTCGTTCCGCCACAGTTGTAACCTTGTGAACGAACTTCATTATGGGCTTCTAATAATGCTCTTTGGAATTCATCCATACAGCCGTTATCGTCGCTTGGGGGGGGATCTTGGGGTGGTTCACCGTCTCCTGGATTGCCATCACCCGGGTCACCATCGCCTGGGTTTTGAGTGGGGTCCATCAGCCTGACATTTCTGAACGTGCCGTTGTTATTCGGGTTTGCGCTGTCGTCATCATTGACCAGTACTAACTGCATACCACTACCGGTATAAAATTGTCCAACAGGAATGCGGAAAGTTTGAAATTCGCCATTTTGAGCGGTGTAGGTGGCTTGGTTATCAATGCCCCAGCTCTGGGTACCATGAAGATGAAAAATTTTATTGCGGCTAATACGGTTGTCGTCGTCAAAGCCAATTCCGTGAATTTCACCTTGAGAGGTGGAAGAAAATTCAAATTCTAAAACGGTGTTTTCGGTAATGGTATAACCACCAGGTGTGGCAACCCAGCGATTGCCTTCGAGAGTTAATGCGCCGTCGGATTGGAGAGTGATTTCTCCAATACCAGTATCTTGGTTAGAAAAAGGCAGGGTATTTGAAAGGTCTATGTCTTCAGCCAATGCTGTGGCTGAAACTGACGTTAATAGTGCAATAGAGAGTGCGCTGGCAAGTGGTAATTTACGTAAGTACATGGAGTTGATCACCTTTGATCTTAGTAAAAATGATTATTCAGTCTGAGTCTACTGACATTCAATCCCGCCCAAATTCAGTATTGGTCAACTAAGCGTTAGTCAATCAAGCGTTAGTCAATCAAGCGTTAGTCAATCAAGCGTTCGTCAATTGAGAGGTCAGTCCTTTTTATTGATTTATATTCATTTCCCTGTGACTTTTTTAACAACCTTTCCTGCCGGCCTATTACCTGACCTTGTCAATATTCTCAGCTCATTTCTTGACTTAACCATACCGAGAAAGTTTTTTCTTTTCCTTAGAATCCCGGCGTATTTTCCCGTTTTGGGGGCTTGGTCTCATACCACGGTTGATGGGCATTGGATTGTGGTTAAGGAATAATCGAGAGTTTAAAAAGTGGTAATGGATCTTCTGTTTTTTATGACAAAACTTGAGCCTCTTAAGGCAGGAACGCCGTGTTTTGGATGCTGTTCAACACCTTATTTCAGTCTCACTTTGGCGTGATTTATTTCATGATGTTTTTATTTCGCTGATTGCACGAAAAACTCTTACTGAATTCGTTAAATATCTTTCTTCTGAAGGGATTTTCGATAAGATAACTGGTCTACATTGTTTTTGTGATGCTGTTCGCTTTTGCGTCCAAAAAAGGACTTTGGCGCCAACAGATTTCTGAGTTCTCTCCATCGAGCAATAGGACCATAAAACATAGGACCATAAAACATAGGACTATCAAACATAGGATTATCAAGCACATGACCATTTTCCATTTTGATAAGAAACCAGTATGTCGTAGTTTTCGTTGGGGAAAACTTCGTTATGCCATAAAAACTTTTTTATCTCTTCGTGGATTAAAGCCTAGCGACTTTAAAATGAGTGGGTTAAGAGTCCATTGCTTGAGCCAGGGTTGGTTGAAAAATACCGTCATAAGTATGGGATTTGTGGCTGTGACTGGTACATTGGTGGCTGATGATGTGGTGAATTTAACCGATCCTGCTTTGATGAAGGGCTTTGATGTAGAGGGATTTTTTGATGAGTATTGGAGTCCTGAGGCCCTGAATTCATGGGAGTGTAAACATCTTTACTTTTTATCCCCATTCACACTGCCCCGTTGTATGCAGTCCCAAACGGTGAAGCAACATTTATCGTCGTTGGAAAAAATTGCCCTGGCCAATGACGTAAATCGGGCAGCTGGTCTTAAAGGGTACGAGGCATCTGTAGCGTATATTGAAGAAGCATTAGTGACCATGGGTTATGACGTGGTGCTCGATGAATTTACATTCAATGCTTTTTATGAATTAGAAGATGGCGTACTGAAATCTCTATCACCGGATGAAAAAACGTATGATTGGGATATTGATGTTACCTATATGTCGCAAAGTGAAGCGGGGACGGTTTCGGGTGCTGTGGTCGCGATTGATTTGGCTTTAGGTGAGGGGAACAGCTCTACCAGCGGTTGTGAAATAGAAGATTTTGCAGCTTTTCCGTCAAGCGCTATTGCGCTGATACAACGCGGTACATGCAGTTTTGCACAAAAAGCACAAAATGCAGTTGCAGCAGGGGCTGTGGGTGTCATCATTTTTAATCAAGGTAATACAGAGGATCGTACCGGCTTAATTAACGGTACGCTTGGGGTTGAGTATTCAGGGCAGGTTCCTGTTTTTTTCACCACATACAATAATGGTGTAGTTTGGTCTGAAACGCCTAGTTTAACGATGACAATGGTTTCCAATGTACTCCGTGAAGAGCGCATTGTTCAAAATGTGATAGCGGAGACCAAATCTGGGAGTGCCAGTAATGTCATTATGGTCGGTGCCCATTTGGATTCCGTATTTGCAGGCCCTGGTATTAACGATAATGGTACTGGAACAGCTGCGCTATTGGAGTTGGCGAATCTCGTCAGTAAAGCGTATGTAAAAAATAAAATTCGCTTTGCATGGTGGGGAGCTGAAGAAGCTGGATTGGTGGGCTCTACGGATTATGTGCAACGCTTAGATGAAGGCTCTCTTAAAAATATTAAGGCGTACCTTAATTTTGACATGATTGCATCACCAAATTATAAGTTTGGTATTTATGATGGTGATGGCTCTGATTTTGATCTCGTAGGTCCTCCGGGTTCGGATAGCATAGAGAAGTTATTTGAAAGTTATTTTGGTTTGAGAGGGTTGTCCTACGAGGGAAGTCAGATCAACTTCCGTTCGGATTATGCCGAATTTTTTCGCAGAGGAACTGCAATAGGCGGCTTGTTCACTGGGGCTGAAGCTGAAAAAACAGAAGAACAGGCTGAAAAGTATGGCGGTGAATCGGGCATCCCGTTGGACAGTTGTTATCACCAATTTTGTGATGCTTTGACCAATGTGAATGAGAGAGCGCTAGAAGTGAACAGTGATGCTATTGCTTACGTGGTGTCTAAGCTGGCCAACTCCACAAAATTGATTGATGAAGAAAGAGAGGCGGGTTCAGAAACATCAGCACAAGCAGACCCTTTAAGTGCGAATTACGATATTCAATATTGGGGAAAGCACCTTATAAAATAAATGGTTAAATCTATTTTTTGATAAGTTGTTTTTTGACAACTTGTTCTTTGATAAATAGTTGTCTCGTCGTGTGCTAGGTCTTCCACTTTGGTGTGATAAATCCTTTAATATGAGATTCAATAACTTCGTGTGCTTGCTTAAATCGGAGTGCCTTTTTTTCAATAAATTTCCAAGACAAGATTGCCATACCCAGTGTACCGATGAAGGAATAGATAATCATTTCTGATACAGAAATGTTAGGTTGTAGTGCAATGGTTATTTGCTGTATTGGAAATGCATAAATATAAATGCCATAGGAATAGTCTCCGAAGTGATTAAATTTCCTGATGATGCCTGCTGGAACGTAGGCAATGAAAAAAAGTAGGTAAGGCAGTGTAATGCAATAGGCAATATAAAAGCATTCTTTATGAATGAGGGAAACAGACAGTAAGCTAAGTAGTACTAATGCAATAGGTGAAGATAGATGCAGGTTTTTTTTCCAGAGATAACAGGCCGCACCGATAAAAAAGAATGAAAACAACCGAATAGACTGGCCTTGGTAGAATTGCAGAAAGTGGTTGGCAATATTTAAAATCGTGGCTGTTATTGCAATAAGCAATAGGGTCCATGGTAAAGAGAGTCTTAAAGAGAACTTGGAAAACACATATTTGCTCAGGTGTAAAATAGAGCTAATGGTCAACACTAACAATATGTACATTTTGAGCTCATAGGGGAGTGTCCACAGTGAGCCATTAATAGAGTCAGCATAGGGTAAATGCTCAAAGGTGCCTGGTACGTAGAATTCAATGCCAAATAGAAGAATTGAATTTTTGATGAGGTATTTGTAGGTCTGTTTGTGTTGTAAGTACTCTGCACTGGTGAGTTCAGTGAAATATAAGCCAACACCAAATACAGTTATAAAAACCGCGATCAGTAGCGCGGGGTAAATGCGCAAAAATCTGGCCCAAGCAAACGCAAGTGTACTTTTTCGTGCTAAATAGCTTCCACAGATTAAAAAACCACTGGATATGAAAAAAATATCAACGGCAATACTTCCCCAGGTTAGGCCTAGGCTGAGCTTCATTGGCTCCGCTTCTGGCGAGCCAAAAGTAAGCGCAAAACTATGACTAAACAACACTAAAGAGGCAGCAATAAATCGAATTAAATTGAAATTGTTATCTCTATTGGTGGCGTATTCGGATAATGATTTTGTGTTGTCTTTTTTCAGAAATAGCTTAAGTGTCATGATTTTCTCAACTTCTGAAGGCTAAGACTCTATTGATCCCTCAACTTCTGAAGGTTAAGACTCTATTGATCCTGTTACAGTAATTGTTCCCGTTACAGCAATCTTGATTGCAGTTGCTCTCGGTGCTGTTCTTCTGACTGATATTTCAATCACTATAAACCATCATTGCTAATGGTTTCTGTGAGTAATTTCTAAAATTGATGGATTCAATTTTGAGGTGTCTCGTTTGCTGAGGGTGCGCATAAATTGATCGGCACTCTTGTGATTATAGCCATGAATAACGATGACAGAGAACTAAATCACTATATGCTTGAAGAAACTCGTATTCGTGAAATACAACAAGTTGAACCGAACGAAAGACTTGATGTTGTGATAAGAGTATTTGGCCTGAAATAAAAAGAGACTGCCAATATTGTGAATGGCGATAAATTTATTAATTTTTTAAAACCTTTTATAGTGAATGCAGAAAATCCATTTTTTATTAATGGTTATTGTTGTTGAGTCAAATTAATTTTTATTGAAAGTACTTTCGCTGGCGTATTGTTTTGCAATGATGAATAAGCGTGTCGATGTCATCTGTTGTTATTTCTTGTTACAGACATAACGTTGTTTTTCGTTTAAATATAGTAGTTGATGACCTCTGTGGTGAAGTTGTCTATGAAACTTTCTTGAAGTTTGATGAATTTGGAATCAAGTGAGAGGGTTTTATTTGGCTTTTGGTTTTTTATAAAACTAAATTTAAATAAAAGGAAAATAGGATTTTGTGATGAAAATAAAGAATCCATTGAGCAGTTGTGTGGGTGTGTTGTTGGTGCCATTGTTGAGTTTTTCATCCATCGTTAGTGCGGATGAAAACCGTATAGGAAAAGATTTTTTTAATATTGGTACGGTGTATGGTCGTATTTACAACGATGTGAATGCGAATGGCCGTTCAAGTTTTGGTGAGAGTGGCATAGAAGGTGTTGTTGTATTTGCGGATATTAACGACAACGGCCTTCGTGATGAAGGAGAGCCTTTTGATGAGACAGGCCCTTTTGGCTTTTATCGCTTACCAAAACTCAGCGCCGGCGATTATCGTATTCGACAAGAAGTTCCTTTTGGGTGGCGTAATACAGCCGGCGGTGAGGGACGTTCAGTAGGGTCGGTGGTGGTTTCTCTGCCAGAAAACGACATTATTGTGCCGCAAATTATAGGAGGGGATGAAGTCACGCCTAATGAGTATCCCTTTATGGTTGCGGTAGGGTTTGAATCTGAAGGGCAGTTTTTTCAATTCTGTGGTGGTGTTTTAGTGTCTGATCAATGGGTGGCAACGGCGGCGCATTGTTCGACAAACACAGACCCGAGTACCGTTAATGTCTTGGTTGGAACGAATAACATACTCGATGGCAGTGGTGAGGTATTGGGTGTGGATGAGGTGATTTTACATCCAGAATACATACTCTCACCGTCTGAGCCGGGTATGCCTTTTGGTGTCAGCGGCGGCTATGACATTGCACTGTGGAAATTATCTCAACCGATTAATCTGGAAGAAAGTGATTTACAAACGGTTGCCATGATTTCTCAGGAGGATAAAGCGCTGACGGATGACGGTGTGTTGGCGACAGCCGTTGGCTGGGGAGTATCCGATTTAGAAAGCCAGTTATTACAAGATGTTCATCTTCCTATTTTCGATACCCAAGTGTGTCAAGATGTTTATTTTGATTCTATTAATTTTGATACACAAATATGCGGTGGTGTACCCCAAGGGGGAATTGATGCCTGCCAAGGTGACAGTGGTGGTCCACTGCTGGTACGCGATTTTGATCAAGATGTTTGGAAATTAGCTGGTGTTACAAGTTATGGTAATGGTTGTGCGTTACCGGGTAACCCAGGTGTATGGGCTCGTGTTTCTGAATTGTCTGATTGGGTGAAACAAGTCGCTGTCAGTGAATCCCGTGTGTACGATATCACCTTGAAGCCTTGGAATATTGTGCGAGCAGATTTTGGTAACCAGGCTGCTCGTTATGAGCCGAGTCAATCTATTGAAGATCGCTGGCAGTTAGTGGATGCCACTTTTGACAGCTCTTCCGGTGACTCATTGTCGGTGAGCTGGAATATTCTGGATGAGTCGTATTTGCCTCGTGTATTCGATTGCTTTGTGGATGGCGATGGAGCTGGCACATTACTACCCGAAGAATTTGTAGAATGCTTTGAAGGCGGTAATTCTATTTCACTACCACCATTGGGCGATGGTGTTTTCGTATCCACACTTTATGCGTCATTGGGTGATGCACAATTTGAGCGTAAAAATGGTGTAATTAGTGGAACGCCTGTTGAGTCACTGGTAAGCGGTTCGTTAACGGTAGAAGATATTATTGACCCCGATTATTTGGCGCCATATTTTTTAGATTATTATGATGTCGACGGGTTGAGTGGTGAAAAAGCCTTTGCAATTCGTGTTACCGCAGATACGTTGGATGATTTATTTATTGCACTTTATGATCGTGATGTGCGTGAGGTAAATGGGCGTGGCGGTGTGCTTAATACCACGTTTACGTTTGGTCAAGGGTCGGTAGCAGAAATGATTGTCGAAACCCAGCCGGGAGTCAATTACGTTGTGGGTGTCTCAACTTTCAGTGCAGAAGCTGTCGGTGATTACACCATAAGCATCTTGAATGAGGGTGAGCCTGTGGCGACAACCTTGAATACCCCTGAGCGTCCAGCTATTAATCGACGTGGTTTAAGAAAAGACCCAATAGTAAAATCCGTTGTACCTTATCCTTTAGCACCATAGTGGTGGATAAAGTCAAAGTGGTGTTTTTTTAATTTTAAGCAGTGAAAAAGCGTACGGAATGTACGCTTTTTTTGCATAAAATAAAGCCATTGAATGTGTGCGGTTTATGGAATGGAAAACAATGTGTGGGTGATGTTTTTTTAAATATATTTTTTACATTCGTCATTTTGTTCTTGATAATTTGGACGCTTTTACCATGGGGATTTGGCCTCTCAAATTTTAAGCGATGTCACAGTAAAGTACTTGGCATGATCGGTACTGGTTGTTGGTTATTACTATTGGTGTCGCACGGCCTAGCGGTGTATTTCGTATGGAACACCGTAATGTCGGTATTCTTAATTTTCTTCATGCTGTTTTCTTTTCACATCTTCTTTGCGCTTTTATTTGCTAAAAATGTGGGTACGAATTAGTTGTTCTCGGCACTGTTCTGGTGCGGAATAGTTTGATTTGCACACTTATCGTCTTGATTGAAATAATCATATTTTTATTCTTAATGTAAAGAAATGAAAACGATTACAGTCTATTGACTTTTCGTTTCTTTCAGATCACGCCATTTGTGGCGCGATTTTGGAAAAATTTGAAACTGAAGTGGTTCTCTTAATTTCTAAAAGTTATTAATTGGCAGCTTTATTGCTAAATCGGTTTTACGTTTTCCATATGAAGTAAAGCTAATTAAATTAAATATTGATATTGCATTAATTTATATTGTATTGGGGTGTAAGCATGTCTATGGGTACAAAACAAACCGTCCAAGTCAATTCGTTTCAGAGGAACGGAAAATCATCTGCCGGCGGTAAATTATCCGCATTGGTGGTGGCGATAGCAGCCGGTCATTCGGTATTTGCGCAAGCGGCAGTGACTCAGGTAGCACCAGAGAAGTTGGATTCCCTAACGTCGATATCAGTGCCTGGCGGGTTAATGGAAGTCTCAGGGGAAAACTTATCAAAATTGAAAGGCGCGTTTGTTGAAAGTGGCAAACAGCATGTCATGGTGAAATTCCCCTCGGCCACCGCGTCGGATTTATCTTCCAGTGATCGTGCTAAAGCGTTTTCTCAACAAGCGGATGCGGTACAAGAAAAATTTATTGCAGACATTAAAGCCTTAGCGCCCAGTGCTCAGGTATTGGGGAAAACCCGGTTGGCAGCCAACGCAGTGTATTTGGATGTGGATGTGAAAGAGCTGCCCGCCATTGCCGATCGTGTTGATATTGAATACGTTGTGGCCGTTGCAGATTACCAACCGCTAACGAATCAAACCCAATTGGACGAAACCGTTTCTCATGTGGGTGGTGCGATATTGCAAGCGACGGGCTTTACCGGTAAAGGGGTTGAAATTGCGGTGATCGATTCCGGTATTGATTACACCCATGCTGCCTTTGGTGGTCCAGGTACTTTGGAGGCGTATACCTTTGCCAATGAAGATCCGGTCAATACTGATGGTGTTTTCCCAACAGAGAAAGTCATCGGGGGATATGACTTTATTGGTGAGTGGCCTGATGAACCGCTTTCTGAAGATGGTGACCCTCTCGATACCGGAGGTCATGGAACGCATGTGGCGGATATTGCTGCAGGTCTAAAAGGCATGGCACCAGATGCTAAATTACATGCACTGAAAGTCTGCCGTCGTTTTTGTTCGGGCGTAGGCATTATGCGATCCATTGAGTATTCGATGGATCCAAATGGCGATGGTGACCCAAGTGATGCTGTGGACATCATTAACTTATCTTTGGGGGCAGATTACGGTTTGGCTTTCGACGATGATGCGTCTGCGGCCATTGATCGGGCCACTGAGCTGGGAATTTTAAGTGTGGCAGCGGCGGGTAATGATGCGGATAAACCGTTTATTCTTGCCACACCATCGGCGGCCAAAACCGCGTTATCGGTTGCTTGGACGACCTCACCTGGCGCCTTTAAAAGCCAATTAACCGTTGAGAATGGTGACGGTACTTCGACGAATTACGATGCGATATTAATGGGCTTTTCGCCGGAGCCTGAAGCGGCTATCGCGACGGATATGGCGGTCAGTTACGGTGATGGAAATGGCAGTGCACTGAACGGCTGTGATACCGACACCGGTGAAAATCCGTTTGTACCTGATTCGCTTACTGGCAAAGTTGTCATGGTTGATCGTGGTGCGTGTACGTTTGTGGAGAAAGTGGAAAACATTCAAGAGGCAGGTGGTGTATTAGCCATTGTGGCGCAAAATAGAGATGAAGCCCCCTTCTCTGGAGGCGGTAGCTCAAACGCCACGATTCCTTCGGTTATGATTGCTCAATCGACAGGGGATTTGCTGCGTGATAATGCCACACTTGCGTATCTCGACCCTGCCAATCGGGTGTCTTTGGCGGAACGAATGGAAGTTGCCTCTTCTCGTGGTCCAGACTCTTCTTACAGCAGCATTAAACCTGAAATTGGCGCACCGGGTCGTTCGGTTTCTGCGGTTGCCGGTGCCGGTGAAGGGGTAAGCCCATTCAGTGGTACCTCTGGCGCCACACCGGTTGTAGCCGGTGCTGCTGCGCAAATATTAGAGAAGTTCCCACACTGGGGGCCTGCTCAAGTGAAAAGTGCTCTTGTGAGTACGGGCGAGCGTGATATTTACGTGGAAGAAGGCGAATTAGCCCCGATTACCCGTATTGGTGGTGGCGAGTTACGGGTGGATCAAGCCATTAATACGCCTCTTGCCATATACGATGTAAGTTCTCATTTCGCGTCTGAAACGAGCACCTTACCGTTTGGTTTTGTGGAGGTGACTGAGAAAACCACCTTACAAAAAACACTGAGTATTAAAAATATTACTGATAACGAAACATTAATGCTGACGTTTGAGCCGGAGTTTCGTTATGAAAGTGATGCGCTTGCGGGTGCCGTCAGTATTGACGTGATGAACCAAATTGAATTGGGGTATGGGGCAGAAACGTCGATTACGGTTAGTCTCACTATCGACCCAAGTAAATTACCGAACAGCACCTTAAACTCGGGCGCCGGAGCTCAAGACTCAGAAGCGTTGGGTGCTTTGGAATTTGATGGTTACTTGTTAATTAAACTGAATGGTGATCGTGAAGTTGCCGTACCTTGGCATGTTATTGCTAGAAAAGCATCGGAGGCAGAGACAAATACCACTGTTTTAAATGACGAGTTTGAAACCATTGTTGAGATTTCTAACCAAGGTTCAGGCTTTGCAGCATTGAAGCCCTTTAACCTTTATGCACTGGGTGAAGATTTACCCGAAGGTTTACGTGGTGAAGATAAGCCGATTCGCGATTTACGTGCGTTAGGTTCTCGTGCTTACCCATCAGAACAGTGTGCCGATTCTTTCAAATGGGAAATTGGCTTAAACAGTTGGGAGCCGGTACAAGTGTCTTACCATGCTCAATATGAAATTTTGGTTGACTTGGATAATGATGGTACCGATGACTTCATGGTAACCAATCTCGACTTTAATGACTTTGTTGGCGAAGATGGTAATGATGGTCGCAATGTCGTAGCAGTACAGAACTTAGAGACGAATACTTTGCGAGCCAATTTCTTTACCCAACATGCTGCAAACTCACGCACGACGGTATTGGAGTTTTGTGGCGAATTAATGGGATTATCAGAGTTTCCTGAATCGCCAATCACCCTCACACCCCGTGTGAATAATGGTGGGAGCGTTCAGGGTGCGCAATTGCCCAGTGTCAGTGTGTGGCCGGGTAATGAGCGTTACCACTTTATTACGGAAGACGGCGTAATCATTGAGCAAGGCGGGGTAGCCAGTGTAACCGTACATGATATGAAAACCGAAGACGGTGCAATTGGCGCGTTTATTCAAACCAATCGACAAGTTTCATTAGCCAACGGTGCTATTGGGTACCCGGGGGCCAAGTCAGATAATGAAGTGTTGCTGGTTACCGCTCCGGGTGTGAGCACCCCTATTTCTCAAGATTGTGGAGATATGGGTGTGGCTTATACCTCGGACAATAGTTTTACTGTTTACTTGAAAGACCAAGGGTGGCCGACAGATACCGGGTACAAATACCTTTGTGCCAATGGTGGATGTTACCAAGGTGAATTGCAAAACGGTTTCTACCAGAAAACGTTTAATGGTTCGTTGGGGCAAGAAGTGTCACTGGAATTTAAAGTTAAACTGGCTAATGGCGGTGAATTCCGTGCAACAGATTCAGAAGTCTTTAGTAAAGACTCCTGTTTGCTGCCGAAGTAAACCCTGTGTATGACGATTCAGTAGCGTGAATCGTTCATAAAATAAAAAGCCGCTTTCACTGTTGTGAAAGCGGCTTTAATTTTTAACGTGTACTATTTAAGTTAAGAGAGCATTCAAATATTGTATTGTTCGCCTTTCCACTCTGTGCGAAGTACTGAGTAGCGTACGTGATTAACAATGTACAGCGTGCACTCTACAGAAGTGTTTTAGATTAGGCTCTTCGAAGTCGGGAAGGCAAACCATTCACTGACAGTCTGTTATTTCTTACCAACGGGAAGTAAGGGTAGACCAAGCTCTTTGAGAAACTTATTATGCTTAGCCGTTGATTCTGCAATATTTTTTTCTATATCGACGAGGGAAGCATTAACCGCTGCCAAATCAATTTTCTCTTCCGGTTTAGCGGTACTCACGTAGCGAGAAATATTGAGGTTATAGTCGTTATTCTCGATTTCATCAAAAGCTACCCGTCGTGCATAGCGCTCTTCTTCAGAGCGGTATTGATAGGTATCAAAATTTTTTTAATGTCGTTTGGCCCACAGGGTTTTTCCGAGTTGGTTAAGTTGTTCTTGGGTCATAATTTGTTACTCTGTACCTTTCTATTCGGTCTACTTTCTTATTTGGTCTACTGTACTTATTCAGTCTACTGTACTTATTCAGTCTACTTATGAGGCTTGGTGAGATGCTCTGTTGTTTTGGTCAGTTCTTCTAAGTGTTCAGCCGCTTCGGTGCCTTCATTTGTTCTCTGATGCAGGCGGTGTTGATTAAACTTGTCATACTCACCTTCTGCCAGTTGTTTAGCCATGTCATGAGAAATTTTGCCTGCATGGCTCAGAATATCCCGGTCGTTCAGTGTTAAAAAGCCGTCCAGTTTTTGCACCCAATCTGTCATTTTCATCGGAATACGACGCATTGCCTGACCTTCAGCGAAGACTAAATACTGTTCAACCAGATTATTCAGCGCTTGTAGCTCGTCCTGATTCAGGTAATTTTTGGCATTGACCACATCCTGTTTACGTACCTTAGCCCCACGCCAACTTGTTAATCCCATATTGGCTTGGCTGCTGTCGGCGCGGTCATGAATGATTTCTGCGGCGGTTTTACCGGTAATGGCCCAATGGACTTTATTTTGAACCGTTTTGAAGAAGGTAATACTGGTGTCTAAGGTGGGGTCGTAATCCACGCTCGTGGCATAAATATCCGTTATTTTTTGATAAAACCGCTTCTCGCTGGTGCGAATGTCTTGAATTCGGCGGGTCAGCTCTTCAAAGTAATCGAAGGGCTGGTCTGGGTTCTTTAAACGCTCGTCATCCAATACGAAGCCTTTAACAATATACTCTCTTAACTGTTGCGTCGCCCACTGCCTGAACCGGGTGGCCGTATGACTTTGTACCCGGTAGCCAACAGAGATAATGGCATCCAGATTGTAGTGTTTCAGCTTACGTTTAACCTGCCTATTCCCTTCTTTGCGAACGACTAAGAAATCCTTAGTGGTTGAGATTTGATCAAGTTCGCCTTCGTTGTAGATATTTTTAAGGTGCATAAGCACATTTTCAGGTGTGGTTGAAAAGAGGTTAGCCATCAGCGCTTGCGTTAACCAAACCGTTTCATCCATAAAACGCACATCCAGCTTGATTCGGCCATCTTCGCTTTGGTAAATGATAAATTGGGAGGGGTTTGAATCTGTCATTGATAAGCCTCTTTAGGCTGATGGGGCTCGCGAGTCAATAAGGCCGTCATAAACATCAAACAATCTTCCGTGTAGGCATTAAAATATAAGGTATCGCGTTCGGAGTTTTGTTTGCCGTACTCTTTAAACTCCATCGAAAGCCGGGTTTTTCCTGTGCCGTTATAGGCAAAAAACAACACCATGTCTTTATTGTTTAAATCATCGCGGAAGTGTTGGGCAATTTTGTAAAGGCTTTCGAATTTGTCGATTTTGCTCATACACTTGCCTTAGCGTCGATTTCGAGAAAGAGTTGTTGCATTAGGCCTTTTTCATAACCTATCCTACTGTTTCCAAGCCCCTTGGAAATCATTCACTACAGCTCTTATTTTTTTGATTTTCTATCCATTGGAGAACATCTTCCCTTTTGAACCGCCAACCCCCGCCCACTTTGAAACCGGGTAATTTACCTTCAGCAGCTAATCGATACGCTGTTTTTTCCGCCAACTTGAGGTAGTCGGCAACCTCTTTTAAGGTCAGAATTTCATCAGCCATATTTTACCCCTTATGAGATAATTGGGATAATATGAGAAAATTGAGGAATCAACAAGAAGTAAGAAAGAGTAACTTATGGTTTTTCTATGGATATCTATTGAGCAGATGTTAGGTGAGCGCGCAACGCAGGCAGACACCTCTCCGCCCCGTTTTATGAGATATAAAATTGAGAAGATCACCCAAATAAAATGATGAAGAGCCTATTCGTCAATCAATGGCAGCCGTTTAACATAGCATGACACTATTGCCATGCTATAAAAAATCTAAAATTTGTAGAAGCGTGTTTTTCAAAAAATTAATGCAGCGAATGTAAGCCGAAGACATTTCCTTCCGTATCAACAGCAATGGTAATAAAACCGTATTGGCCGATGGATGTTTTGGGGCTTTGAATTTGCCCGCCTGCCGATTCAATTCTGGATTCTTCTGTTGCACAGTCTTCGCACGAGAAATATACCAGCGTGCTGTTTCCGCCGGCAGACACACTGTCCATTTTTACCAGAGCACCGGGTGCTCCATATTTTTCTTCATTAGATGGAAATGCCAGCATTTCGATTCCAGTGCCGTCCGAATCAGATTTGTTAGGATCTTCTAACTTTTCAAGCTCAGTCGCAAATACGGATTCATAGAATGTTTTCGCACGATTCATATCATCCACATATATTTCAAACCAGCCGACAGGATTGTGGGTCATACTATTCTCCTTTTTAAAACGTTAAATTTTGAAGAGGATAAACCACACAGTGATACAGCTGGGGGAGCTGTTAACTGAGTGGTTGTGACGCTTATTCATAGAGACTTTGGATAATGCTATGGTGCTTTATAGGTGTTGTTAAATAGGGCTAGGTTTAAAACTCCATTTCAGGAACCACATCAGGAACGACAATTTCCCCTTCGGTTTTTGCGACAATTTCATCAACCGAAACACCGGGAGCACGCTCTTTTAGCCAGAAGCTTCCCTCTGCAATTTCCACATACGCTAAATCGGTGAGGACTTTTTTAATGCAGCCTGCACCGGTTAAGGGCAGTGAACATTGTGTTAATAATTTTGACTCGCCATGTTTACTGGCGTGTGTCATGGTGACCACGATATTATTGGCGCCAGCGACAAGGTCCATGGCGCCGCCCATGCCTTTTACCAGTTTTCCTGGAATCATCCAAGATGCGATATTGCCCGAAACATCTACCTCAAAAGCACCGAGTACGGTTAAATCAACATGTCCGCCTCGGATCATCGCGAAAGATTCTGCGGAAGAAAAAATGGAAGCCCCTTTAATGGCAGTTACTGTTTCTTTTCCTGCATTGATCATATCGGCATCCAATTCTTCATTGGTGGGATAGGGACCCATGCCCAACAAACCATTTTCCGATTGCAGCATCACCTCCATTCCCTCAGGAATGTAATTGGCCACTAAGGTTGGAATACCAATGCCTAGATTGACATAAAAGCCATCTTGTAGCTCGCGTGCAACACGTTGCGCCATTTGTTCACGTGATAAAGCCATCCGTTATTGCTCCTATGCTGTACATTTAATCGATTGTTCATCTAACCGATTGTTCATCTAACCGATTGTTCATTTAACTGACTGTTTATTTAATTAATTAACCGATAGGCCGTCTAAGCAGAGCGCACGGTGCGCTTTTCAATGCGTTTTTCAAAACTACCCTGAATCAGACGATTCACGTAAATTCCCGGAGTGTGAATGTGAGCGGGGTCGAGTTCGCCGGGTTCGACGATCTCTTCTACTTCAACAATCGTAATTTTTCCGGCGGTGGCAGCCATTGGATTGAAGTTTTGAGCCGTGTGGCGATAAATCACGTTGCCATATCGGTCGGCTTTCCACCCTTTAACAATGGCAAAGTCCCCAGTAATGGATTCTTCCAGGATGTAGGGACGGCCATCGAATTCTCGTACTTCTTTTCCTTCGCCGACTGGGGTGCCGTATCCTGTTGCAGTGTAAAATGCGGGAATGCCCGCACCGCCGGCACGCATTTTTTCGGCCAGTGTGCCTTGTGGTGTCAGTTCAACTTCTAACTCGCCGCTGAGAAATTGTTGTTCAAATAAGGCGTTTTCCCCAACATAAGAGGAAATCATTTTTTTGATTTGGCGATCTTCCAGCAGTAGCCCAAGCCCAAAATCATCAACGCCACAGTTGTTAGAGACAAACGTTAGTCCCTTCACACCCATGGATTTTATTTCGGCAATGATGCCTTCTGGAATTCCACATAAGCCAAACCCCCCTGCGATGATGGTCATGTCATCGGTTAGGCCTGCTAACGCTTCAGCGTAGCTTTTAACGACTTTATCAAAGCCGGCCATGCATGCCTCCTAATTAATGTATTTGGTGTTAGTTGTATAAAGGTTAATTTGTACTGACAAAGTGTAGATGGTTGCATTGCCATCAATAAAGTTGGTGCCATTACTGTTTGCATATTTCATGATTTTCAGAGAATCTCATTCAAAATGCAGTTGTTTTTTCATGACTTCGCGATCTGTCTAGGCCGAACATTCGGGTAGGCAGATCGCGGAAATGCATGGTGAGCCAAATTGATAAAGCCAGTAACAATAGAGTTAAGCATACTCGTGTTTGCTAAGTAGTAGGCTTTGAATGTCGTTTATAATTATTTTTTGGCGCCATTGTTTTCAAAAATAAAAAAGTGATTTATGTTACTCACAACAAATGCTACTAACTGATCAATCTTACTAACCTTTGTGTTCTAAATATCAGTATTTTTTTTACACAATCTCCAATAACGGTATATAGTAATAATCATGCACATAGTGTGCATTTGCCAGACGTTAGGATGTAAATCGACTATTTTCGGTCGAGTTAATCCAGGCTGAACCTTTGCACGTAGGCACATGTGCAATCAAATAAAACTAATTTCTGGCGGAATTAATCATAGTTCCGATGACTTAACTCTTTGGTAATGTCTAATTGTTGATTGAGGCGCCTAAGGGTGAATCATTGTTTTACGATTATTTTAAGAGTGTTGTATCAGAATGACGTATTTGTCGTGATTCACTCTTTTTTAAAAGTGTGTTGATAATTATGACGATTAGGTGATTGTGCTGATCATACTCGTTCCAACTCGGTTTTTGGCTGCAAATGCTTTACAACCAATACCGTTGCAAACTTTTTGCTGATTGTTTAGCAACATTTCTGCAACAACTTCAAGATCGGTCCGATGTGTTATCAATACCATAACGCAGTGGGCAAGAAAAGTTGGGTTGAAAACATTTGTTCACTTTAACAGCTGCGGAGTGAGTCTTCTTAATCTCACTTCAGAGGACTAATTGCGATAAGCTAACAGGAGTTTCGCTGTGAATGTTACTATCAAACAAATTAATGCATTTGTTGTTGTTGCTCAAAGTCAAAGTTTTGCTGAGGCTTGCAACCGTGTTCATCTCTCTCAGCCCGCCCTTAGTATTACCATTAAAAATCTTGAAGAAGCGCTGGGTGGAGCTTTATTAGTACGTACAACACGAACATTGGCATTGACGCCAGAGGGGCAGGCCTTTCTTCCTGTGGCAAAACGTTTATTGTTGGATTGGAATCAGGCATTAACCGATATTGGCAGCCTGTTTTCTATGAAGCGAGGTAAGCTTTCTATTGCTGCAATGTCTTCCTATGCGGCGAGTCTATTGCCAAGGGTCGTGGTTAATTATCAAGATCAACACCCCGATATTAATCTTTGCATCCATGATGTGATTGCAGAAGATGTGGTGGAGCTGGTTCGTGGAGGGCGTGTTGAAATGGGTGTGTGTTTTGACCCAGGCCCCTGTGATGACTTGGTTTTTGAAGAGCTTTTCACCGATGCATTTATGGCCGTATTTCCCAAAGGTCATAAGTTTGACTCTATGAAAGAGATCACTTGGTCTCAGTTAATGGATGAACACTTTATTGCTTTGCAAAAGCCGTCCAGTACACGTCTTTATATTGAAAAGATATTGGCCGAGTACGATATCTCTTTCGCTGCTCAAACAGAAGCCAACCAGTTGTCGACCATTGGGCGTATGGTTTCTGCAGGGGTGGGAGTAAGCGTTGTGCCTCAATTATGCGAAGCTCAAATGCGAGATATGAATTGTGCTTGCCGGACTTTAAAATCGCCACAAGTTGCACTTCCTGTGGGCTTATTGCATCGTCGTCGCTATTCTTTATCTGCGGCGGCTGAAGCGATGCGTCAATCAATTGTGCAAGAACACTTGGAGGCGAAGCCGGCAATGATTAATCGAGTAATGGCTGAAGAGTGTACGCCGTGCTTGCAATAAGGGGCTGCAGAGTAGCCAGTAGCTTTGTGTTTTCAGGCTTTGTGTGTTCGGGTTTTGTACTTTAGGGTTAACCTTTATCAAGGTGTTTATTCACAAGGATGTATTGATCTTATTTTAGATAATAATTGTTCTTAACAGCTTGTCGTCATTATTTAAATTTGAACAAGATCAGCCTCTGAGGGAGGCGATCGATTTAAGGTGTTCATCGACTAAATAGGAAGTTGAGTTGTAAATTTTACCTGCTTGAGTGCAAAAGTCGAATTAATGGAAGAAACGTTCGGCAAATGCACCAATGTGGTTTTCAGTAATTTTTCATAGTGATCTACGCTATTGACGACAATTCTTAGCATGTAGTCTTTATCGCCACTGGTGGAATAACATTCCACTACCTCCTCTACTTTTAACACGGCGGTTTCGAAGTCATTGAGCGCGCTTTCTTCGTGGCTCTTGATGGTGACATAGGCATGTACCGAAACGCCGAGATTCAGTTTCTCACTGTCGAGCAGAGTCACTCGTCCTTTGATAATCCCTTCTGACTCCAGACGTTTGATTCGGCGCCAGCACGGAGTATGAGACAGTCCCACCTTCTCACCCAACTCGGCCATTGAGTAGTCGGCATTTTCCTGAAGTGCTCGGAGTATCTTACGGTCAAAATCATCGAGTTCAGAAGATAAAGACATGCGTAGTTTTCCATTTCGCAGAATATTCCTACTAATGATAGAAGGTGGTGCGGAAGATGTTCAACTTTGATGAGTAATTCTTTATAACTCTTGCTCATGGTTTTCCGGTGGCGTCCGGCTATAATGCTTTGCCTTTTATGTGGCTCTGCGTTCTGACTCGTGCAAAGGTTTTCGCTGACAGAAGGGGAAACAAGAGAGAATGCAAAGCTTATTTTAAGTGCAAATAATCGTTGTAAATTCAACAAAATAAAGAGAAAGGTTACGTTGAGCGCGGGGGGAGCGGTATTCACCGAGCCTGGTTTGATGACGGGCTTGGAGGGGTGATGCGCTTAACAATGCTTGATATTTATCCTGATTTGGAGATGTTATGTTTAACCAGCTTGACACCTTAGCGGCTGATCCAATTCTGGGGCTCATGGCAGCCTACCAGCAAGACACACATCCTCAAAAGTTAGATTTGGGGATTGGTGTTTATAAGAATGAAGAAGGGCTGACACCCGTACTTGAATCTGTTAGTGAAGGGCAGAATCGTCACATCGCGTTAGAAAACACAAAGTCGTATTTGAACCCGGCCGGTTATCCCGGTTTTAATGAAGCCATGCAAACCCTCATTTTTGGTGAAGCACACCCAGCTTTAATGTCACATCGTGTGGCCACGGTGCAAACGCCAGGGGGGTGTGGCGCGTTGCGTGTGGCGGCTGAGTTAATCAAGCGAGCGATGGCGGATGTGACCATTTGGGTTAGCGACCCCACTTGGGCAAATCATATTCCTTTGTTAGGGGATGCCGGATTGTCCATCAAAACTTATCCCTACTATGACCCAAAGAATAAAGGCGTCCGATTTGAGGACATGTTAGAGGTATTGGCCCAATTAGGCACGGACGATATTGTTTTGTTGCACGGTTGTTGTCATAACCCTTGTGGTGCGGATTTATCCAAAGAGCAATGGCAAACGCTGGCAGGCTTGGCTTTAGAGAGGGGGTTTGTACCGTTTATTGATATGGCCTACCAAGGCTTCGGTGATGGGCTTGAAGACGATGCTTATGGCTTGCGCTTGCTGTCTGAACAGCTTCCAGAAGTGATTGTTGCCACCAGTTGTTCCAAAAACTTTGGCTTGTACCGTGAGCGTACGGGGTGTATTTCTTTTGTCTGTGAATCGGAAAAAGCCATGAAAGCCACAAAATCTCAGCTTCTTAGTGTGGCTCGTGGTATTTATTCTATGCCTCCCGCCCATGGCGCAGCAATTGTTGAAGCGATTTTGAATCATTCAACTTTGCGTGAACAGTGGATACAAGAAGTCGATGGCATGAGAAAGCGTATGCAAGGGTTGCGTTCAGCGTTTTCGAAAGGCATGGCAATAAGAGGCCATGATAATTTCAGTTTCATTGAAAATGAAAAAGGGATGTTTTCGTTTCTTGGTTTAACACCGCAGCAAGTTGAAGCCTTAAGAGTGCGCTACAGTATTTATATGATTAACTCAAGTCGGGTAAATATTGCGGGCATCAGTTCAGTAAACATTGATTATCTTTGTGACAGTGTCAGTGAAGTGCTGGAGTGAGTTGATGCATATGAATTTGTAATCATGTTCTTGAAAGAGTCTTTCTGTAGGCTCTTTCTTTCAACCTTCTCTTTACCTCCTTTCTTTTTCCTCTGATATACACCTTCCTCTTTTGATGTTCCTTCTGTGGTGTCTTGCTGCGGGTTGCATTTTATGTGTTGAGTGGTTGAAATTAAGAATTATTTTTTTTGTTATAAAAAAATAATTTTTTTATTCCTGATTTTTAATTTTTCAAAATGTGATCAATTCCGGTTTTGGCTTTTTTTTGTGTATTGTTTTTTCTGATACATTGTTTTTTGTAGGGAGAGCTTTTATCGTACGGCTTTTATGGGTGAGTGTTGGGTGAGATATTCATTTTTTTGTTTTATTAATATGGCATGGTTTGTGTTAAGCACCCAATAAAGGGGAGTGAAGGGCTGTAAGCTGCCGTGGTAATAAAAAACGATTGAATACGGTATAAAAAATCACATTTTAAATGCCGAATTGGAAAATTGAAATTGGGGTGGGTGTTAATGGCCAGTCGTTTGCCGATTGTAGTATCTTTGTTGTCTTTATTGTTTCTGACTTCAACTGCTACGTTTTTTTGGGGATACTCAGTAAAGGCAGAAGTGCGATGGCCAGCCCCTTTGATAGATAAAGCGTGGGGTTATCTTATGCGCTTTTTTACCACGGGGATGCTTGTACCCCCTGGTTTAATCGTACGTGAAAGTCCGCATTCACAAGGTGATTTTTACAGTGAGGTGGAGGACGGCCTGTATCGTTATGTGATGAAGTATGATGTGAGTCGTGGTATTTACATAGGTCAGCTAATGGATAGTAAGGGCGTCGTCTTAATGAGTTGGCCCCTTGGTGGTGCACAGTTGACAGGTAGCGTTGATTTGCTTGGCAAAAACCCTCATGCGAATATTGTGCTTCCAGATGGCGATATTATTGTCAGCTTTACCGCCACGGATAAAATGATGGCGCGAGTCTCCCCTTGTGGTGAGGTAAAATGGTTCAAGGGCGATTACTACCATCACTCCTTTGATATCGATAATGACGGTTTAGTGTGGACGTGGCTTGGAAGTACCAGTACGTATTCTCAAGATCAATTATTGGTATCGATTAACCCTGAAACGGGTGAGCATGTTGAAGAAATTGATTTTGTTGAAGATGTTCTTAAAGAAGATAAATTCGCAAAAACAATGATGGGGTTGCCAGAGTATTTTTGGGATGAGCAAATACGTTCTTATGAAAATAGGGCGTCGGATTTGTTTCATCCGAATGATGTAGAAATATTGGATGAGGAGCTTGCTGAAGCGTTTCCCATGTTCAATGCAGGAGATCTCCTCATTAGTTTACGAAACTTGAATTATATTGGTGTAATTGGTCGTGAAGAGAAAAAAATAAAGTGGGGTTTTATGGGGCCATGGCGGCATCAGCATGACCCAGACTTTCTTAAAAATGGTAAAATCTCGGTTTATAACAATAATTTTTTAGTTGGGCCTGAGTACGAAAAAAGAACGAATCTATTGGTGGTTGATCCGGCAACGAATCGAGTGATCAACCCAATGTCTGGTGATTATCCTTATTTTTTCTCAGAAACGATGGGTAAACACCAATGGTTAAACGAGCATTATGTTCATATCACTATTCCAAAGGAGGGACGGTTTATTGAGGTGGATACCAGAAGTAATCAAGTGGTTTATGAATTTAATAATCGTGCGATAGAAGGGTTTAATGCTATCGTACCCAATTCGTATGTACTAACAAGGGAGTATTTCAATGAAGATCCTAAAACATTTGCGTGCAATCGTGATGTCTAACCAGGGTGGGCTAATCTCAGGTATTGCTATTCTTTTCTATTGTTCTCAGGCTTCGGCTTACGTAGGGCCAGGGTTGGGTTTGGGAGTGATCGGAGCCATCATTGGCACCGTTGTGGCTGTCATTTTGGCGATATTCGGTTTGGTGTGGTACCCCATTAAAAGCGCAATGAAAAAGAAAAAAGCCGCAGGTGGTGCGCCATTAGAAAGTATGGCTGCTAATAAGGAGTCAGATCATAAAGAAGGGAATAGTGAACACAGTATCTCTGCTCAGGCCCATGACGTATCTTCTGAGTCGTTGTCGTCTGAAAACATGCCCTCTGAAAATGGTTCGTCTCCAAATAGTTCGTCTCAAAATAGATAGGAATTGATTATGTTTGCAGTCGTGATGCTGGCATCAATTGTCTTTTGGGAACTTTTTATTGTTGTTAAAGCCAATAGTACTGCCAAGGAGCTGTTGGGAATTACGAAGCAGTCATTGGGTGTAATTCGATCGGAAAGCATGGATGACGATGAGAAGGCCATTGCCATGCAAAAAAATAGCCTGAATATGTTAAAGCAGGTCTTTCTGTGCTGTTTGAAAATTATGGCTGCGTTATTTGGCTCTTTTGTTGTGTTTTATATGGCCCATATCACTGGGGGATGGACGCTAGAAGAGTTAGCGCTTTACAGTGTTAATCCTATCGTCTTAATTGCTGTTGTAATTTTATTGGTTGTCTATGGGAAGATAAGACATGCCGTCATCGGAAAACGTATCCAGTAATCAAAATTATTCATTTGTTGATCGACTTATTCACCGTATCGCTTTTATCCACCCTATGGTTCAACGCTCATTAGGAGGCATAGAGGCGGATATTTTTAAGTCAGATTTACAACCTGCAAAAATTGATCGACCAACCTTTGTGACCGGCTTACCTCGTGCGGGCACAACGTTAATGCTTGAATCTTTTTATTCAACACAAACTTACGCCACGTTTACCTATCGTAATATGCCGTTTTTGTTAGCCCCTTTGTTGTGGGAAAAGCTCAGTGGTGGATTTCAAAAAAAGGGGGAGTTACAAGAACGAGCGCACCGTGATGGAATGGAAATCTCCTTTGATAGTCCTGAGGCATTTGAAGAGGTTTTATGGTTAAATTTTTTCCATGATCGTTATGTGGACGAGGCGCATTTAAACTGTATTCCCCAACAATGGATTACTTCCGAGTTTGTCGAATTTTTTGAAGCAACGATTAAAAAACTGTTAGTGGTCAATCAGCAAAAGAATCCTTCTGGGAGTAAGGTCAATTCACTGCGTTATCTGTCAAAAAATAACGCCAATGTTTCTCGCTTAGAGAGCATTAAGGCCGTTTTCCCGTCCAGTGTGATCGTGGTGTGTGTGCGTGATCCTGTTACCCATGTTCACTCTTTAATCTCTCAACATCAGCGCTTTTTAAACATGCATGACGACGATAATTTTTCGAAAGATTACATGCGTTGGATTGGGCATTATGATTTTGGCGGTAATTTTAAACCCCTTAAAGTGAGTGATGAGGTGGTTTCACCTAGTAATGTGGCGCAGTTGACGCCTGCTTATTGGTTACGCTATTGGATTGAGGTGTACCGCAAGGTAATGGAAAGCTCGGTTAAGCCAATTATCGTTTGTTATGAAACACTGAATGAAAAGCCGCAAGATACCTTAACGTACATTGCAGAGTTAGCCGAAGTTCAAAATTCTTCTGCGTTTATTCAAAATCACACGAATATTCGTGGGATTTCTAATAAACAGTCCGCGTTAGACGTGCCTATTGAGTTATTGAATGAGGCATACGATATTTACGAGGCTTTGAAAATTCGATCTTGTCGATAGTGCACTTAACCTGTGTGGATTTACTTGCTTCTTTTTACTACGATGGGGCGATGTATATGAACTAAGGGCGCACTGTTGATATGAAAGTAAATGATATGGAAGTAAAACGGGTTTCAGAAAAAGTCATCCATGGGTTATGCACCAGAACCGATAACGCGACAGAAATGACCCCCAACAAAGGGAAAATTCCGGCACTGTGGCAACGGTTTGATGAGTCTGTGCCCGTTGACTACAAGGGTGGCGAAAGAGTATACGGTGTGTATTTCGATTATGAGACAGACCATACTGGGGAATTTACCGTCTTGGCCGGGTTTGATGGGAAAACACTTCCTGCGGATGTCAGCTTGCAAGAAGTCATTATTCCAGCGGCGAAGTATCTTGTGTTTACTCATAAAGGTGAAATGCCACAGATTGCTATTGATGCCTGGACAGAGGTTTGGAATTATTTTTCTGAGGGACATTCAGAGTATGAGCGGTTATATTCAATGGATTTTGAGTACTACCCAAGCGCCGGTGAAATAGCGGTTCATATTGCGATTAAGTGATGGCCTCCTGGCTCTTACGATAGTTTCCATTATCTTTTCACTTTATCCTCTAAACAAACTCAGGTGATTGTCCCAGGCAATATTGTCCCAACCAACATTGTCCCAAGTAACATTGTCCCAAGTAACAGTGGAAAATGAGAATGTACTTTTTTCTCTCTCCTTTTTCAGTGTGCGTTTGTTGATTTTCTGTGGCTGATCTTGGTGTGGTTGAAACGAAAGCTTTTGGAGTTTGCCAAAACCATTACTCGCAATAAAGGTTTTATTTTCATCACTGTAAACCAAGCCTGCGGTATCTCGCATGGGAATAGAGTCAATTAGGGTACGGTGATGTATATCCCAGGCGCTGATGATATTTCCCTTCGGCGAAGAGACCGCTGCAGATTTTCCATCTTGAGAAACGGCAACACTGGCGATGTATTGTTTAAAACGCATCCATTCAATATCGTCGGCTTCCATGGCATGGAGTGGGCAGCCCATTTCGTGTGAGAACACTAATGGCATTGGATCATTTGTGCCTCCTTCAAACTGAGCACCGACTACGACTTTATGATTGGATGTGACGTCCAAATGCCTCAAACTGAGTTGATGGTGTGGTGGTATGACTTGGTCGAGTAATTCTCCGGAGCGCACATCAAGATAGGAGAGGTTGGGTGCCATGGTAGCAAGATTGAGTTTTTTTCTTCCTTTTTCTGGGTGGGTTAAAATACCTCCGTTGGCAATCACCAGAGTGTGAGTGTTCACTAAGTGTTTTAGTTGATGAGGCCCGATGCCATGTGTGTTGAGTTCGCCCACTCGCTTAAAGTGATCGTGAATATCGTAAACGCCTAAGCAACCGGTTTGTTCTTTGAAATTATTCTCGGTGCAGAATAAAAGGCCATTGTGTACCACACCATGCCCATAAAAATGCCGATGAGGAGCACTGGTGATGATCTGTTCGAGACGCCCTGTGCTGACATCCACAACATAGCTTTGAGTTCCAGGACGGCGAGCAAAAAAAAGCGCCTTATTGATTTCTGGTATAAATAAACTGTCATGAGCTCGGTAAGGTACTGGAAGGGCAAATAGTAACTTACCGTTGTTAGAAATGGCGCCGACATGATGTGTATTTTTATAATCAAAGGCGGAAAAAAGAATGCTTGCTTCCGTACTCCGTTCAGTATTTTCTACTCTTAATGTTTCTTTTATTTCACTGGCGTTCGCATTTTGAATCGTACTTTTTGAATGCAAAAGTTGATGATGTTTTATGGCAAAGCCAGTCGAGATGGTGAGAGCAGTAGCTCCGCCACCGAGCATAAGTCGTAAAAGTTGTTTGCGAGAGAGACGATGATTGAGATGCTTCATGTAATGCCTTAATCGCCATCGTTGTTATTAAAGCCAAGGGTTAATCCTAGTGCGGCGGTGACATCATGACTTAATACCTCAATCAGGGTCGTTAAATGTGTCTGCATTTTTTCCAATGAAGGCTGCGCGGCGTCCAATTGGGTAAAAAGGGGAGCCGGTGTTTCGGATAGCGCACTGTTTAATGCAGTGAGTTCTCGTTCAATGTGCTCGGCGTAATCACTGTTATTGGTTTTGATCAGGTAAGTACGTAAGCCGCCCCGATTAAAAAATTGGTGGAACGCTTCAATGTTATTACGAATGTACACCAGTGAACTTTGGCTTCGCCAAGCTTCCAGAAAATACGGGTTAAGTCGAGCATTCTGACGCTCACTGCCAAGAGGCTGACCAATTTTTTGATTCTTCAGTATTTCCAGTTGCGATAAGTAGGCATCTAATAATATGGCTACGACGGCTAGCTCGCTGGAAAACTCTGCGTCGTCACTGTAGGTAAACAAATCGTTTTGGTAAGAGTGCCAGCCTTTGGTCAAGCTTTGGGCAATACTGCTCAATTGTTGGCTGATCAGAGGTACTAATTCGCAGTAACGCTCTGGTTTGCCTGCACTCATCGCTTGAGGATCAAAGAGTAAAAATTCCAAGGCGCTGAAGCCTTGAGCGACGACGCTGGCCTGGCTGAGTTGCTTAGACGTTAGTGGTTCAGTTTGGGAAAGTAAACCTAATGTTTTTTGTGCGACGAGGTTTTTTTTATCTGGCCAGAACTGTAACTTCCAATCTAAATTTTGCTGGCTGATTGGGCCGAAACGAATGGCTTGAATCGTGGACCAAGCTGCCATAGTGTCGTGCCAGTGAATTTGAAGCTGTTCTTTTTGAATAGGCTCATTATTTTCATTACAGAAAGTGTGGCTGGCTTCTGATAATGCGATCGAAGATTTTTCCAGCCCCAAATAGCTAGGAATAATGATGTGCTCTGTTGTAGCACGCACAAACGCATGTTCAGGTGATTCGGATGAACAACCAAATAGAGTGAATGCCGCAATATTCACACTAAGTATTATTCCTGCTTTTTTCCTGCAGGAAAGAAAGGTCGTGACAATATTGTTAATGACGCAATAGGACATGTTACTTCACTCTTTTTGATTGTGCTTTTTCTTCTTATCGAAACACTTTTTATATGCAGTCTTTTATGTACGGTCTTTTATGTACCGCCTTTTATGTACAATATTTAAAGGCTCTCTAAAAAAGACAGTAATGATTGTCTGTCTTCCGTAGAGAGTTGCTTAAATTGCACTTGGCTCTGCTCGGCTTCGCCACCATGCCATAAAATCGCTTCGGTTAATGTGCGTGCTCTTCCATCATGAAGGTATCCAAATTCACCGTTCACCGTTGCTGTTAATCCAATTCCCCATAAAGGAGGTGTGCGCCATTCACTGCCTTTTGCATCAAATTCAGGGTGATTATCATCTAGGCCCTCACCCATATCGTGTAAGAGCATATCTGTGAATGGGTAAATAGTTTGGTTAGTTAGCCAGGGCTGCGGGATATCTAGGCCAATGCCGCTTTGATCTTCTGTGGTTTGCCATTTTTGGTGATGACAATTTTCACAGCCCGTTTCAACAAAGAGGCGTGCACCTTGTTTGACTTGTTCACTGTCGGCGTTTCGCCGCTTCGGCACGGCTAAGTTTGCGCTGTAAAAGGTGACTTTTTGAAGAATATTTTCACTGACTTCCGGTGCGCCACCCGTGGGGGCACTTTCGCACCGGGTTTGGTATTCGGTGCAATTACTGTTCATAAAGACTGGCGTGGTTAAGCCCATGTCACCATTAAACGCTGCTGCATTTTGTTGTTTTAATGTAGGTTGCCCAGCCTTCCAGCCAAATCGACCTAATTGCGTTTTATTTTTCGTCGCATTCCAGACGGAATTAGCGGTGCCTGAAATTCCGTCGTTATTGCGATCATTCGGATCAGCACCTGCCAAAATAGCGGCTTCAGGAATAGAGGCTAATAACCCTAGCCCAATGACAGGTGAGGCGATACGAATGGAATATTGAATGTTATTTAATGGGCCATAGGCTGGATTATTGAATTGTGCAATGGGTTTTCGTAACGAAACTGTCTCACCGTCGGCCAGTGTGACGGTTTGATACTCGTATTTTAATGCTATGTTTGCTTCAGGTGTGTGGCCGGGTATGGCAAAGTCTTGTAATTGTCCGCCGTAGCGAGGATGTGGGGTGGAAGCTTCTCTTGGTTTTTTTCCATCGCCAATACTTAAGCGAATCAACATGGAAACATGGTTATCTTCCAGATTGGCAGGAAGGTGTCCACGTCCATCTTTAATATGGCAATTTTGGCAGGCATTTGTATTAAACAAAGGGCCCAATCCGTCGCGGGCATCGGTGGACGCAGGGGCGATCACCCAAGGGTTGCGAAAAAAACTATTACCAACACTAAAATCCAATCGTTGTTGAAAGGGCATATTGGCGGAAGGCAGTGAAAACGCATTGCTGGTTTGATTATTGACACTGGCTTCGCCCGCCAACTTATCGGGGACATTCAATTCGCTAGTGTGTCTTTGCGTCTGTGGCTGTTTGTTGTCACTGTCGCCGAGAGTTGAACTGTCAGGATTAATGCCGCATGAAGCCATTAGAAGGCATAGGCTGGTAACAAGGCTTGAGCGTTGAAGCAGTTTAAAAGAAGATAAATTCACGGTTTTGGCGGTGAGAGGCTTTGGAATGATGGAGAGTGTGATGGCTGGCTTTTGCATACGTCTCGAATCTGTAAGAGGAAAAATGTGTGTAGTTAATGAGTACTCATGAACGTGATCGTTAGCGCATGATAGTGATTTAATATTAAGTTCTTCGGTGTTAAGTGCTTGCTAATGCCAAGCGGGTAACCCAATAGTAATAGTACCCGCTTGGCGATGTGTTACGATCGATACAAATCAAAAATTATGGTCTGCATTATCAGGGTTTAAGTTTTCAATCTTAAGTGTTCGTGCGACTTGTTCTAGTAGTGCGGTTTCGTTAACCAATGCTTGAATGGCATCATTAATCATTTTGGCGCCGGGTTTATTGCCACCGGCAATTAACTGGTCAAATTTTTCAGGAGATTGAGCGGCCTCAGCTTTATCGACAATACGCTGTAGTTTTGCTTGTGAAGTCGTAAAGGCGTGTTGTAATTGTTGATCTAGAGAATTGTTCTTATTGGCGATTAATTCTGATAGAGAATCACCATTAAACAGTTTGCCATCAATGCGCTGGTATTCATTCAGGTACACATTTTTAATGCCCATTGCATTGTAGAAGTGTGAATAATGGGTGTTGTCACTGAAGCAATCGTGTTCATCTTCCGGAGAGTTGGCCTCTAATGCGACTTTCATTCGTTCGCCGGCCAGCTCACCCAGCGCCAATGACCCCATGCCAAAGAGCATTCGGGTCATTGCTTCTTTTGTGGGTAAGGCAAGCAAGGTTTGGCGATAATTGTTTGTCGCATCGGGCGTCCATTGTTCGACCATATACGTGAGGTCTTTCACCAGTAATTCTGTTGTGGCCAATAAATATTCGGCTCGTCGATCGCAATTGCCATGAGTACATTGCTCCCCTTTGGCAAAGTCGGTGTAAGGACGGCTGCCTGCACCAGCTTTGGTGCCATTAAGGTCTTGCCCCCACAAGAGAAATTCAATAGCGTGATAGCCTGTTGCAACATTGGCTTCTGAACCACCAAGCTCGTTCAGATTGGCCAATAATTCACCGCTTAACGGCTGTAGGTTGATTGTCTCAGCCCCTATTTTTAAGGTCTGGCTTGCGATGATATTGGCGGTAGCGCCGGGATTACCGAGTTCGCCTTGATAGCTATTGTCCACATAATCAATTAAGCCTTCATCCAGTGGCCATGCGTTAAGTTGTCCTTCCCACTCATCCACAACAGCGTTACCGAAGCGAAAAACCTCAGATTGTTGATAAGGTACGCGAGCTGCCTTCCATGCGTCTTTTGCGGCTTCCAGATGTTCTGCAGAAGGCGCTTCAACTAATTTTTTGGCTTGTTGATGTAAGGTTTTTGCGGTGATCAAAGAGTCTTCATAAACCACATGAGCAAGGTCGGCGTAGCTCATTACCACCTCTTTTTCTGTGACCGCTAGGCTGTTTTGGCACACGAAACCAAGGGTGGTAAAAAGAACGGTTTGAGAGAACATTAAGCGTGGCATGACTACTCCTAATATTGTAATCAGTAATATTGTAATCAGTGACAGTATTGGTATCCGGCACGACACTATTTCGTGGGCAGATATTAGTAATAATAAGAACTATTATCAATGGTTGATCATCGGCTTATTCTTTCGTCTCAACCAATAATTTGTATTAATAATGAGCAATGTCGGAAGGTCTAAGGGTTATTCATGTTGCGGTTGTTTTGCTTTATCACACTAAAGTTGTCAGTTCGTATGTGAAATTAAGTATTTGTTCATCTGTAAGGGTATTTAATGATTGCCACCTAAAAGGATTGAGAGCCAAAAAACAGAGAAAGGACGTCACTGCCATGAAAAACGTTTATGACAGTTTGACCAAGACTATTTCCCATGCTTGAGTTGAAGGTTTAAACGTATCAAAGATAAGCTGCGTGTTTTACTTGTTTCTTATTATGCTTGTTTCTTAAATAGCACCATTGTATTCACGCAATTCTATCAATAATAAAACACTATCTCCGAACCAAAATAATGTCATTGGGGATTCAACCGCAACAGGAGTGATTACATGAAACGTCTATTAACGATTAATGCTTTGGCCGCCACAATTGCTATTGGGTCTTTTCCCGTTTTTGCCGATCAGGGGGCGGGCTTTACCGTAACGCCGGGAATAGGTTATTACACTTTTGATAATGATCGCGAGTTGGACAATCATGTATTTGGCTCAATTGGGCTGGGCTATCAATTTGCCAACCCTTGGTCTATTGAGTTTTTATATTTGCGTGGAGATACTGAGGCTGAGCTAACGTCTGAAGCCGATGTGCTTATGGAGCAATTTCGACTGGATGGTTTGTACCATTTTCCGCGACAAGAGAATTGGCAAACGTACCTTGCAGCAGGATTGGGAGATAACCAATACAGCGACAGTTTTGATGCAGAAGAAACCATTCTAAATGCCGGCGGCGGTTTGAAGTACTTTTTTAGGGATAATGTTGCCCTGCGTTCTGATTTGAGATTAATTCATAGTCTTGACGAAGAAGATTTGGATGTCGCTCTAACATTGGGATTAAACATTTTATTGGGTGGCACCACGACAGCGGCAGCAAAACCTGCACCGATGCCCGAAAAGAAAATGATTGAAGATAATGATCAAGATGGTGTACCTGATGATCGAGATAATTGTTTGCAAACACCGACAGGCGCGCCAGTTGATAACCTAGGTTGCGCATTGGATAGTGACAACGACGGCGTTATCGATTTACGTGATCAATGCCCTGACTCAGCTGCAGGAGCAAGAGTCGATGAGACGGGGTGTTACATCAAATTATTGGAAGATCGTGAAGTTCGCCTAAATGTGCAATTTGCCAATAATTCGGATGTAGTAACACCGCAGTTTTATTCAGAAGTAGAGCGTGTGGCGAGCTTTATGCGCGAATACCCTGGTACGTCAGTGGTGGTTCAAGGGCATACCGACGATCGCGGTTCGGCGGCATACAATCAGCAATTATCAGAACGTCGAGCCCGTGCAGTAGCTGCGGTGTTGGTTGAGCAATTTAATGTCGATTCCTCTCGTGTTTCTGCTATAGGGTATGGTGAGGAGCGCCCTCTAGTAGATAATGATACGGCAGAAAATCGAGCTAAAAATCGACGTGTTGTGGCGGTGGTAAAAGCCCAAGTTGAAACAATTGCACAATAAAAATCATTATTTGCCATGGTATGGAGATGTTGTGGCCAAGGTATTGCTATGAAGCCTTGGCTGTTTTCAGTTTGAAGTAATTTTTTCTTCTTTATCTTTAGTGGGAACGTGATTTTATGAATGTTAATGAAATAATAGAAAAGTTGCCTGGCTTGGGTGTGGAATATACGATCAAAATCATTTTGGCAGTTGCAATTTTTGTGATTGGTAAATGGTTAGCAAAATCAATTACCCGATTGATGGCAAAAGGCTTGGAAAAAAAAGGAATTGAAAGCACTCTTTCGTTCTTTGTAACCAATATTCTTTATTATTTATTAATTGTCGTTGTTATTATTGCGGCGTTGGGTCAACTGGGTATTCAAACTGCCTCGTTTGTTGCAGTCATTGGTGCCGCCGGCCTTGCAGTAGGCTTGGCTTTACAAGGGTCTTTGTCTAATTTTGCTGCAGGTGTCATGCTAATTTTGTTTCGCCCTTGTCGAGTTGGCGACTATGTCGATGTGGCGGGTGTGTCCGGCACCGTAAAAGAAATTTCTATTTTTGCGACGACATTGTTAACGGTGGATAATAAAACGGTTATCGTTGCAAATTCTGCAATTACCAGTGGTAATATTGTCAATTATTCTACACAGTCTACTCGCCGTGTTGATTTTCTCTTTGGGGTTAGTTATTCCGCAGATATTAAAAAAGTAAAAAGTATTTTGTTAGAAGTGGCTCAGTCAGATGAGCGAGTCTTAAAAGACAAAGAGGTGACATGTGGAGTGGTTGAATTGTCTGATTCTTCTGTGAATTTTGTTTTGCGGCCATGGGTAAAAAAAGAAGATTATTGGGGAGTCTATTTTGATACCATGGAAGCAGTAAAAGCACGCCTAGATCAAGAAGGTATTGAAATTCCTTTCCCGCAAATGGATGTGCATTTAGATAAATAAGGTGAGTCCAAGAAGTTGGGCGCAAAAAATGCGGTTTTTTTCTAGTACACTGAAGGATGGCTGGATTTTTACAGCCATCAAGGTTGATCGAAAATGACGGCATTAAAATTTTTATGTCAAAGTGCGATAAGTTCTTTGTTTTTATTCTGTTTTTCTTTTCTGCCATTCAAGGTTAACCGAAAGCTTAATGAAAGTGTCTATACTCCAGCAGTATGAGAATACTGATTTTACACATTGATTTGGAAGATTCAGGTTGCATCTGTAATTGGTTAGAAGGTATTGCAGAGTGCAGTCTGTTTTCTGATGTTAATGACCTTGTCGATGCTTATAATGCATCGTCTGCAGATATTATTGTTTTTCAAGCCGATACCAACATATCTTATTTCTATCAATATGCCCAAGTGATTCGAGAGGAGCCGGTTGGGTTCCGTGGGCCATTGTTATTGGTTCACAACAGTAGTCAAGATGTGAGTCTGGCTACTATTTATAATAGTGGTGTTACCGAAAGTTTTTGTTTATCAGAAGCTGAGCCATTTCAAAATTTCGTCAAGCGTTTTATTACCAATCAGCGCAAAATAGATGCGACCATTTTGTTGGTCGAAGATTCTGTGACACAACGTAAAGTGATCAAGCGCCTGCTACAAGACGCTTACTTCACCATTTTGGAAGCTGGTGATGTGAAGAGTGCATGGCAATTGTTTGAGTCAAACAGTGTTGATCTAGTTCTAACGGATATTGTGCTGGAGGGGGCGGCAACCGGTGCTAATTTAGTCAGTACTATTCGTCGAAGTTCTGGTGAGCAAGCAGATACTCCCATTATCGCTATGTCTGGTTTTTCGGATTCTGCGCGTGTTGTGGAGTTGTTTGCATTAGGTGTTGATGAATATATTTCGAAACCGCTTCAGCAAGAAGAGTTGTTGGCACGGGTTCGTCGGCTGATTCGTGCTTATAGCGATCATCGAGAGCTGCGTCGAACTAATGCTGCAATGAGCCAGTTTATTAGTCGTTTAAGCCATGAGTGCCGAAATCAGATTAATATTGTGTTGGGGGTATCAAGAATGCTCATTCGAGGGGGCGGCTTATCTGAGCGCCAAATGGAGCAGGCTCGTGTGGTTGAGCGGGCAGGGGTGGGTCAGCTTTCTTTATTCAATGATATTTTGGATTACACCAAATTCATTTACGAAGGTTTGGTACTGAATGAAAGTTTAACCGATATTCCAGAGTTAGTCGCTGAAGTGGTTTCGCTTTTTGAGTATCAGGCCAATGAGAAAGGGTTAACAATAGAGTCTGAAATTGCTTCACCACTTTCCACGCCTTGTGTAGTTGATCGACAAAAATTATTTCAAGTAATGATTAACTTAATGGGCAATGCCATCAAGTTTACTGAGATTGGGGTTGTAAAGATAAAAGCCAGTATTAGCGACGACGGTCAATTACTCAGGCTATCAGTAAAAGATTCTGGGCCAGGCATTGCGGAAGAAGAATTGAGTTTACTTTTTCAAGCGTTTAAGCAAACTGGGGCAGGGTTAAATGCCAAGGTGGGGACTGGATTGGGCTTGGTGATTTGTAAACAGTTTGCAGAAATTATGGGCGGAGAAATTAAAGTGTCTAGTGTTTTAGGAAAGGGGGCGCAATTCTTACTTCAGATTCCCGTACGATACGAATGAGTGGTGGTCTGTGCTGGAGGTGAAGAGTTCGACAAATTGCCCCACAGCAATTGCGCAGCAGCTATTTACAGTCTCAGATGCTTGCAATTACTGCAGGTGTATAGAGAGAAGCCGGGACTTGGTCACTGCAACTAAGTTACTGCAACTTAGTCAATTTCACCCATGGCGGATTGTAAGTAGTTTTCCAAGCCCACTTTATCAATAAGACCAAGTTGTGTTTCAAGCCAGTCTACATGCTCTTCTTCGTCCTCTAAAATGGATTCAAATAAATCTCTGGAGACGTAATCCTGCACGGACTCGCAATACTGAATGGCTTCGCGAAGCTCGGGAATGGCAATAAGCTCTAGCTTCAAGTCGCATTCAAGCATTTCCTTCGTATTTTCGCCAATCATGAGCTTGCCGAGATCTTGAAGGTTTGGAATACCTTCCAAAAATAAAATACGCTCAATTAATTTATCAGCGTGTTTCATTTCATCAATGGATTCTTCATATTCCTTTTCTGCTAACTCTTTTAGCCCCCAATCTTTATACATGCGAGAGTGCAAGAAGTATTGGTTAATGGCCACGAGCTCGTTATAAAGCGCTTTGTTTAGATAATGAATAACTTTAGCGTCGCCTTTCATTGCTTTTCTCTCCAGTAGGGATGTGATCAGAGGTTAAATAATCGAGTGAATTTTGGACTTGGTGTTTTATTTTGTCAAGGTAAGTTATTGATTTTAAAAGAAATTTAAATCTAAATACGAAGGTTTATTAATTCGTTTATCAAAGAAAGAGTCAAAAGGGAAAACCACTGGGATCATTATAATGATGAAGTTTTTATTGTAATAATAAAGGTAACTTGTACAAAGAGAGTGGTATGAAGAAATACAATTGTATGAAGAAATAATGAATTTTTCAGGAGAGATTAAAAAAGTGCCGTTACACACTTTTTGTATGAGAATAAACCAATAGAGTAATAAAGCGTAGTGTGCGAATATTGAGTAGATGGTGAGTGGTTTAAAAAAGCCACTCATACCCAATAGCCATGACTAAATAAAGGCAAAGTGCAGCAAGCGTATAAGTACGCCAGGATCGGCCATCGTTGAGTTGTTTACTGCTGGGCTTGCGGACTGAAGAAATGTATGCGGAGTTGCAGGCTGGACATTTACCTTGTGCGGTTTGTAAGCCTTTGTAGCCACAGGCAAGGCATTGATATTTGACAGAAGTGACGTGCGATGCAGGCATGGAGAACTCGTTATTGGTTGTTGTATTTTTAGTTATGCTGCCCATTTTGTGTTGAAAAGATAAGTAAATATTTCACATCGTTATACGAAAGTTCAAAAGCGTGAATTGTAGTGGCGCCTAATACAATTTATTTCACACCTTGTGGGGCTAGAAGATCACGCTGTCGAAATGATTGGTTTACGCTGAGATTGGTTTACGCTGAGATTGGTTTACGCTGAGTCAGTCCAGCTTGATAGGGTGGTTAACTAAGGCGGTATTTTGTAATAGCGACTGATCTTCAAATCACTTGCTCGGGAGAAAAGCAGAGAGGGTAAGTCTTGAAAAAGTAGTAGAGGCAGTGGAGAAAGAGGGGCGGATAAAAACCGTCTATATCTAGAGGGTACTGTGTCTAGAGGATACGGCCAGAAAGGAGGCGAATTACACAAGGGATTAGAAGTGGGTGGCCTTCATAGCGATCAATTGGAATTAAGATCGGTAAAAAAGGAAGGCCTTTAAGTTAAGCCGCTGAATAGAAATTGGGCTCGCCACTTGAGAGAGCTTTATCAGCCAATGTTTGTTCAACGATATCGCGAGTCATCATTGCGCATTTTCCGCACTGAGTCATGGCCCCTAACTGCTGGCGTACTTTTTTCAGGTTACTTGCACCACCACACACGGCTTCGCGAATTTGGGTGTCAGTGATTCCCTTACAGATACATACATACATTGCACTATCACACTCTATTAATCATCAAATACATCTAATCGTTGAAATACCGGGTTATTGAAAAGGGTATTTCTTTAGTCAGTTTTCTCTACAGGCGGTTATCCATTCCTTTGCTCATTAACCCTAATGAGAATGATAAATCAATGAGAATCATTGTCAACTATCGATGAGAATTGTTTTTATTTGTATTTTGTTAATACTTTTTGCTTCCTCATAGTTTTGTTCAATAATAGACCGAGTTAAATAATATTAATGCTTTGGGGTCATTAGAGTAGGTAGGTTAAAGCAAGCTCGAAGTAGTACCAGGTGCAAGTAGTATTAGGTGTCAGTAGTACTAGATGTCAGTAGTACTGTGCGGCAGGAATCGAGGGGAGTGAGATAAATAGGTCGCCGTTGCTCAGAAGCTATTGGGCAACGGCAATATTGATTATTAGCAGGCTGTCTATAGAGGACGTGGCGAGCTGGTTTTATCTTCAGGGTGAATCGTTGTCGTTTTCCTCATCAATTTCGGATTCCGGTAGTGGCCACCCCCCTAAATCCCTCCACCGATTGACAATATAACAAAATAGATCTGCGGTTTTTTCTGCATCATAAGCGGCAGAATGTGCCTCTCGATTACTGAACGGAATACCTGCGGTGGAACAGGCTTTGGCCAGTACGGTTTGCCCCAGTGCTAATCCTGAAAGCGTTGCGGTATCGAAACACGAAAAAGGGTGGAAGGGGTTACGTTTTGCATCTACCCGTTGGGCGGCTGCATTCACAAACCCAAGATCAAAGTGCGCATTATGGCCCACAATAACCGCTCGTGTGCAACCATGGGTTTTGATCGCTTTGCGAATCGGCTTAAACAGCTCCGGGATAGCGATGATTTCAGGTTCAGCAGGTCGGTTCGGGTTTTCTAGGTCAATACCGGTGAAGTCTAAGGCAGATTGCTCGATATTTGCCCCCTCGAAAGGATCAATGTGAAAATCGAACGTTTCTTCCCGGCGTAGAGTACCATCGTCGTCCATGGTGAGTGTGACGGCTGCGATTTCAAGCAGTGCGTCGCGACGACTGTCAAAGCCTCCGGTTTCGACATCGACAATAACAGGTAAAAACCCTCTAAATCGTAGCGCGAGGGGTGATTTTGTTTCAGGAGGTGACTCAGTCACGTGGATTCCTTAACTGATGTATCTTGAGGGAAATAGTATTGAGATAAACGATCTTTGATTAAATAGCCTTAACATCTTAAGGAACAGTGCTTAACACTCAAACACTGCTCTTAATGATCTTTACATTATGAAAGGCTCTACTGCCATTATGCAAGACGATAGGTTATTCGTAGATTGTAAAAGGTACTATTTGTACAAGTACTATTTGTACAAGTTGCTAAATATAGACCGCCGTTTTTCGCGGCTAATTTCTTACAAGCTTCCACGGTAATGTTTCTCCGGCTCGTAAAGGGGATAGCGTTGACGTCCCCAAAGGAAGGCTATCAGGGGCGGTCCATGGTTCTTTTACCAAAGTGACGGTGTCGTTATTTCTGGGTAAGCCGTAAAAATCTGGGCCGTGAAAACTGGCAAAGCCTTCCAGCTTATCCAGAGCATTCATAGACTCGAAGGCTTCAGCGTACATTTCCAATGCGGCATAAGCGGTGTAACAACCTGCGCAGCCACAGGCACTTTCTTTAGCGTGAGTGGGGTGAGGGGCAGAATCGGTGCCTAAGAAAAATTTTGTACTGCCACCGGTGGCGGCTTTCAAAAGCGCTTCCTGGTGAATATTTCTCTTCAGTATTGGCAAGCAATAGTAGTGCGGCCTAATCCCCCCGACGAGCATATGGTTGCGATTGTAGAGTAGGTGGTGTGCTGTGATGGTGGCACCGAGTTTGGAAGTGGCGCTTTCAACAAACTCTGCGGCATCTTTTGTGGTGATGTGCTCAAGTACCATTGCCAGTTCGGGAAAATCCTTCACCAAATGGCGCAGTGTTCGATCAATAAAAATCTTTTCTCGGTCGAAAATATCAATGTCACTGTGAGTGACTTCTCCGTGCATTAAAAGCTTGACGTCGTGCTTTTGCATGGCCTCCAGTGTTGTGTAGATCTTTTTAATATCAGTGACACCGGAGTCCGAATTGGTGGTGGCGCCGGCTGGGTAGAGTTTACAGGCAATGACACCGGCTGCTTTGGCGGCTGCGATATCTTCTGCTGACGTGTTATCAGTGAGATACAACACCATCAATGGCTCAAAGTTAGCCCCAGGGGGAATAGCCGATTCAATGCGTGCTCGATAGGCAAGGGCATGTTCTGCGGTGGTCACTGGAGGAACAAGGTTCGGCATGATAATGGCCCTGGCAAAGGTGTTTGCCGCATCTGGCACAGTCAGGCTCAGAGCGTCATTGTCGCGCAAGTGAATATGCCAATCATCAGGTCTGGTCAAGGTGAGGGTTTGGGGGGTGGTCATTAAACAGTTACCCTAAGTCATTGCGAGCGTGTTATTCGTTCCGAAAACGGCATCGTTTCGAAAAGCGTTTCTTAAATCGCTGAGTTGAAATTATGGGGGCCAAAAAAGCTGTATTTTGGCGGCGCTATGCTATCGAAAATCCTACCTAAAGCACAGTTGATCTATGCCGATAATTGTAACTGAAAGAGACGAGTCTCTACGATTGTAGTGCGTAGGGTTATCGTTTATGTAGCTTTCTTCTACGGTAATGAAGAGGCATTGTTCAACACGGTAAAGGTAAGCAACTTGGCAGGCGTATTCTTGTTTTTCACGTATGGGTTAAATTGCCACTCAATACAATGGATTTCACCTTGGCGTTATGTCGGTTGTATTGTTGCGTTGTTACTTTGGGTAATTCCACTTTTGGTAATCCCGCGTACCGCTATGGGCATTCCCTATACCCCGCCTATTGAAGACACTGAGTGGTTGGTTGAGGCGTCTATTTTTGAATGCAGTTTATCCCAGCCCATTCCAGACTATGGCCGAGCGGTGTTTTATCACCGTGCCGGAGAGCAGTTACAGTTTATTTTGGATTCCCATATACAGCATATGAAAACGGGGCGGGCACAGGTGAAGGCAACAAGCCCGCTGTGGAAGCCTGAGGAAGAAGACCAAAACCTAGGGTATGTAGATGTGTTACAAGGCCCTGAGCCCATTGTACTGGGTAACGCCTTATCGCATAAATTAATGCAAGAGTTGTATGTGGGTAATCACATTGAATTAAGGCGTCGGCCCTGGTTTGATGAAAGAAGCTCAGTATTAGTGGAGGTCTCGACCGTTAACTTTCGTGGTGCCTATCGAAAATATATCGATTGTCTCGCCAGTTTACTGCCGGTAAATTTTGATCAAATCGAGCGTACCGCTATTTATTTTGGTTCAGATGGCGTTGAATTGATGCCCACAGAAAAGAGGAAGCTTGATAATATTGTTACCTATGTGGATGCTGATCCTTCTGTCCAATCTTTTTATTTGGATGGCCATACCGATAGTGTCGGCACACGGGTAGATAATCTTGATCTCGCTGAACGTAGAGCCAATGCCGTGAAGACGTATTTGACAGCGGCAGGTGTTAATCCAGAATCCATTCAAACGCGATGGCATGGTGAGCGTTACCCTATTGCGGTCAATAGTCATCGCAAAGGCAGAGCCAAAAACAGAAGGGTAACTATTCGATTAACTAAGGAGCCTCTGGAACCTTTGAAGTTGTTAAGCCCTGAAAAAGAAAATAAGAGCACTGGTAACATGCTTCCTGGAGTAAGCGATAAGGCGGGTATGCCAAGCCCATAGCGTTTCTGTGTTACGAACTTTTATTTTCTCTCGCTGATTTATTCAACGAATCGCCTGTATTTTCTCCTTCAGATTTCTAATCTTGTTCTCTTCTTTGCAGTCCGCTGCTTCAGAGGCTTTATTGGGGAAGGTGGAATTTATCGTGTCACAATTCAAAGAAGTGACTATTCTTTGAACATTGATGATGTGCCCCGTACAGTCAAAATCATTCTCAAAGTAAAAGTGAGTTATTGCAGAATTGCTGTTTGATTGTTTTTTGCTCTTTTTGGCGCGTGTCGCTGGTTATATGTCAACGCTCAGTGCTTTTGTGACATCACAATGACAGGTAATGTCTGGGAATTAGGCGTAATAAAAGCTACAATTCGCGCCGCTGAAAATTCGGGTTGTTTTATTTTTGATGCTTGTGAAAAGCAAGTAAACCGTGAGGGTCATGTATGTCATCGGTAAAAAAAGTGGTTCTTGCCTATTCAGGCGGTCTTGATACTTCTGTGATTGCAAAATGGTTACAAGAAACTTACCGATGCGAAGTAGTGACATTTACCGCCGATATTGGCCAAGGCGAAGAAGTTGAGCCAGCTCGAGCTAAAGCTAAAGCCTTAGGTATCGAAGAAATCTACATTGATGATTTACGCGAAGAATTTGTTCGTGATTTCGTCTTCCCCATGTTCCGTGCGAACACCATTTATGAAGGTGAGTATTTACTCGGCACTTCCATTGCTCGTCCATTGATTACCAAACGTATGATTGAAATTGCCAACGAAACGGGAGCTGATGCGATTGCGCATGGGGCAACCGGTAAAGGTAATGATCAAGTCCGTTTTGAGTTGGGTGCTTATGCTCTAAAGCCGGGTGTGAAAGTGATTGCACCTTGGAGAGAATGGGATCTTAATTCGCGTGAAAAATTAATGGCCTATTGTGAAGAACACAATATTCCGGTGGATTTTTCTGGTGGTAAGAAAAAATCCCCTTACTCGATGGATGCTAATCTTTTGCATATTTCCTATGAGGGCGGCATTTTAGAAGACCCATGGGCTGAGGCGGAAGAAGATATGTGGCGTTGGAGTGTTTCTCCGGAATCCGCACCCGATGAGGCGACTTATTTGGAGCTGACTTTTGAGCGAGGTGATGTGGTTGCTATTAATGATGAGGCAATGAGCCCTGCTACCGTTTTGGAAACGCTCAATAAAGTAGGTGGCGCTAATGGTGTTGGCCGATTGGATATTGTTGAAAACCGCTATGTGGGTATGAAATCCCGTGGTTGTTATGAAACCCCAGGGGGCAGCATTATTTTGAAGGCCCATCGAGCGATTGAATCTATCACGCTTGATCGTGAAGTGGCACACCTAAAAGATTCCTTAATGCCGAAGTATGCTGAAATGATTTACAACGGTTATTGGTGGAGCCCTGAGCGAAAAATGTTGCAAACGGCGATTGATGAATCTCAATGCGTGGTGAACGGCAAGGTTCGCGTAAAATTATATAAAGGCAGCGTGAGTGTTGTTGGGCGCCAATCCGACGATAGTCTATTTGACGAAAAAATTGCCACGTTTGAAGATGATGCTGGTGCTTATGATCAAAAAGATGCGGAAGGGTTTATCAAATTAAATGCCCTACGTATGCGCATCGCTGCGAATAAAGGTCGCAATTTACTTTGAGCTTAAACGTAGTGTTCGTTTTCTAAGAAAGTGGATGACGGGTTGGTAATTAGGTTTTTTAGTCAAAGGAAGTGGCGCGATCAACGAAAAAGGGGGCGAGAACAAGCCCCTTTTTGACGTAACACTTATCAATTTTCACCGGTTTGACTCTTATCAATAAGCTAGTCATATACATGCGCCACAATCCACTCGTTTTTTTGCGTGCATGAGCCGAACGTTTTTACATTAACTTTTCCACAACATACTGGTATTGGGATAGTCACTATGGGTAGTCACTCGGCAGCTGTTGGAGAACAGCAGACATACGACTATAAGGTCGTTCGTCAATTTGCCATCATGGCCGTTGTCTGGGGCGTGTTTGGTATGGGCATGGGCGTGTTTATCGCCGCCCAGTTGGTTTGGCCAAGCTTGAATGATTTGGTTCAGCCTTTCACTCACTTCGGGCGCTTAAGACCTCTGCATACGAATGCGGTGATTTTTGCATTCGGTGGGTGTGCGTTATTTGCCACCTCTTATTATGTAGTTCAGCGAACCTGCCAAACTAAACTGTTTGGGGGCTTTCTAGTACCTTTCACCTTTTGGGGGTGGCAAGCGGTTATCGTGTTGGCCGCCATCACCTTGCCACAAGGGATGACATCCTCTAAGGAGTACGCGGAGCTTGAGTGGCCCATTGATATCTTGATTACGCTGGTATGGGTTTCTTACGCGGTTGTGTTTTTCGGTACCATTGCCAAGCGTAAAACCTCTCATATCTATGTGGCGAACTGGTTTTATGGGGCTTTTATCGTCACCGTTGCCATGCTGCACGTTGTTAATAGTGCGGCTGTTCCTGTTACCCTAACCAAGTCCTATTCTGCTTATGCTGGTGCCATGGATGCCATGGTGCAATGGTGGTACGGTCATAATGCCGTAGGGTTTTTCCTCACGGCGGGCTTCTTGGGCATGATGTATTACTTCGTACCTAAGCAGGCGGGTCGTCCGGTTTACTCTTATCAACTATCTATTGTTCATTTTTGGGCATTGATCTCTCTTTACATTTGGGCCGGCTCTCACCACCTTCATTACTCGGCCTTGCCAGATTGGGCTCAGAGCTTAGGCATGGTGATGTCGTTGATTCTTCTTGCGCCGTCTTGGGGTGGGATGATTAACGGTATTATGACGCTATCGGGCGCTTGGCATAAATTGCGTACTGACCCAACATTGCGCTTCTTGGTGGTATCACTTTCGTTCTACGGAATGTCGACCTTTGAAGGCCCAATGATGGCGATCAAAACTGTGAATGCGCTATCTCATGATACTGATTGGACAATCGGTCACGTTCATTCTGGTGCTTTGGGTTGGGTTGCAATGATCTCTATTGGTTCGATTTATCATCTTCTGCCGGTTCTTACTGGTCGCAAAGAAATGTGGAGCGTTAAGCTCATTAATATTCATTTCTGGTTGGCCACCGTTGGTACTGTTTTGTACATCGCCGCAATGTGGGTGAATGGGATTACTCAAGGCATGATGTGGAGAGCCTTTAACGAAGATGGCACGCTAACCTACAGCTTTATCCAATCTGTAGTGGCAAGCGAGCCCGGTTATGTGGTTCGGGTAATCGGCGGTGCGTTCTTTGTCGCCGGTATGCTGATTATGGCCTACAACACTTACCGTACTGTTGCCAGCGAGCGCTCCGAAGAAGAGTCTGCTGCTGCGCCACAAGCCGCATAGCTGAATAGACGATTAAGGAGAAGCAGTAGTGAAAAACCATGATATTGTCGAGAAGAATATCGGCTTAATGGTGATTTTAACCATCGTCGCCATCAGCTTTGGTGGCTTGGTCGAAATTGTTCCGCAATTCTTTCTCAAAGAAACCACCGAACCTATCGAAGGTTTAGAGCCTTGGGATGCGGTTGAATTGGAAGGCCGTGATATTTATATCCGCGAAGGCTGCCATGTGTGTCATACCCAAATGGTTCGCCCTCTTCGTGCAGAAGTTGAGCGTTATGGTCATTACTCTGTTGCTGGTGAGTCCGTTTACGATCATCCATTTCTATGGGGCTCAAAGCGTACCGGCCCAGATTTGGCTCGTGTAGGGGGGCGTTACTCCGATGACTGGCATAAGGCGCATTTGTATAACCCACGTAACGTTGTACCTGAATCCAATATGCCGGCGTTCCCATGGCTATTCGATAACGTTTTAGATGGTAAGCACACCGGTGCCAAAATGGCGGCGTTACGCTCGGTAGGTGTTCCTTACACCGATGAGGATATTGCCGGGGCACAAGAAGCTGTAAAAGGCGTCACCGAGATTGATGCGTTAGTGGCGTACTTGCAACAGCTCGGCATTTTACTCAAGCAGAAACGATAAGGCTTGAGGTTACGATGGATTTAAATACTCTGCGCGGTTTGTCGACCATACTGGTGATGATTGCCTTTGCTGGCGTATGCTGGTGGGCTTTTTCACCCAGACGTAAACAGCGTTTTGAGGATGACGCGAATCTCCCGTTTGCGGATGAGCCTTCATCGACGATTCAACGGGATGATTCGAAAACTGCCCCTACAGAGGCACAAGATTCACAGTCAGCCATCGCTCAGCCTGACGATGGCGAGAAAAGGCAGGAAAAACAACAATGAGCACGTTTTGGAGTTTGTGGATCATCATTCTCACGGTGATCAACCTGGCGTTACTTTTCTGGGTATTAATGGCCAACCGCAAAGTGGCCGTCAGTGATGAAGATGATCCAGAGAATCGTACTACAGGTCACGTGTACGATGGGATTGAAGAATACGATAACCCACTGCCGAGGTGGTGGTTTATGATGTTCTTGGCCACGTTTGTATTTTCAATTATTTATCTTGCAGCTTATCCAGGTTTGGGAAGTTATAAAGGCTTCTTGGGTTGGACATCGACTGGCGAACTGGCCAATGACCAGGCCAAAGCGCAAGAGAGTTATGAAAAGACCTTCGGCAAGTATATTCAAATGCCGATTGAAGAGCTGGCTCAAGATCCTAAAGCGATGAAAATGGGCACACGTCTGTTTGCGAATAACTGTGCGGTTTGTCATGGTGCCGACGGTGGCGGTGCGTTTGGTTTTCCAAATTTAACCGATCATGATTGGATTTACGGTGGCACACCTGAAGCGATCAAAACTACGCTGATTAATGGGCGTCAAGCCGCAATGCCGGCGTGGGGTGATATTCTTGGTGAAGAGAAAATTGCCGAGGTGGCTCAGTTTGTGTTGAGTCTGTCTGGTCGTGCTGAGGATGACAACATGGTGACAAAAGGTAAGGAAATCTTTGCGCAAAATTGTGCAACTTGTCATGGGGCAGATGCAAAAGGATTGGTTGCCATGGGAGCGCCTAACTTGACCGATGATATCTGGTTGTACGGTGGCGATCCTGCGGAAATCCGGCAAACCCTTCGTAGTGGCCGTAATGGTATGATGCCTTCCCAGGCTGACAAACTTCGTGAAGATAAAATTCACTTACTTACCGCTTACGTTTACAGTTTGTCTCTGGACGCTCCTGAGTCGAAGTAAGCAAGCCCTTTACTACAACAGCCTTGATTTTTAAGGCTGTTGTTCTCCTGCGGTTCACAATATTGAGCCACCCATGTCTTCTGAATCAGTACCTTTTTTCATTTCCGTATCGGCAGTGAGGTGTATCCGTGGTTGATAAAATTCCTGTCAAAGAAATTACGCCAGACGTCATCGAAAACTCGCCTAAAAATAGGGATGAACCTGCCGGTGGTGTGAGATACGTTCATTTATATGAATCCAGTGGCAAAGTTTACATCCGTAAGATCACTGGCTTTTACCAAAATATCCGCCGTTACACGGGCTTGCCTTTGCTGATTGGTTTTGTATTGATGCCGTGGTTGATGATTGATGGCAGGCCTGCCATGTTGTTCGATCTTGATACACGGCAGTTTCATATCCTATGGCAAACCTTTACCCCACAAGATGGCATTTTTTTGGCTTGGCTGCTGATTATTGCAGCGTTTGCGTTGTTTGCTGTGACGGTGTTAGTTGGACGGGTTTGGTGTGGCTTTACTTGCCCACAAACCGTGTGGACACTGATGTTTATGTGGGCTGAGCGACTCTGTGAAGGCGATCGTAATAAGCGCATTAAATTGGATAAACAAGCTTGGAGTTTTGAAAAGTTTGTTCGTAAGAGTGGTAAACACGGTTTATGGTTGCTGATTTCGTTTATCACCGGTGTAACTTTTATTGGTTATTTTGTTCCGGTACGTGAGCTTTTAACGGGGTTTCTTCCAGTTATTTCTGACTCTGGCTTTGTAAGTTGGGGCTCACATCCAGCGACGGCCTTTTGGACTTTCTTTTTCACTGGCATGACGTACATGAATGCGGGCTGGTTACGTGAGCAAGTGTGCAAATACATGTGCCCTTATGCGCGTTTCCAATCAGTGATGTACGATGAAGACACTATTGCCGTGCATTATGATGCGGCCAGAGGTGAAACCCGTGGTCCTCGTAAACCCAAAGAAGATTACAAGGCTCAAGGAAAGGGCGATTGTATTGATTGTTCGTGGTGTGTTCAGGTTTGCCCGGTGGACATCGATATTCGGGATGGGTTGCAATACGAGTGCATCAATTGTGGTTTGTGCGTAGATGCTTGCGACAGTGTGATGGAAAAAATGAATTACCCGAAAGGGTTGATTCGCTTTACGTCTGAAGATGCCCTTAAAACTGGGCACACGCATTTTCTCCGGCCTCGCTTATTTGGTTACGTCTTTGCCGTATTGGCAATGATCGTGGCGTTCCTCTATGCACTTTCTGTGAGGGAGCCCTTAAAAGTAGATGTTTTCCGAGACCGTGGAGCGTCGATGTATCGCGTACAGGCGCAAAACATTGTGAATGTGTACACCGTGCAAATCAGCAATACAGATCGAGCCGAGCACACTTATCGCATTGAAGCCTTGGGGGAGATAGAATTCTCAGTTAGCCATCGCCCGATTTATTTGGAAGAGGGTGAAATATTTACGGTGCCAATACGGGTGAGTGCCTCTCGAGACGAGTTGGGCGCTAAAACCAAATACGACGTGATCTTGCGCGTGACGGCTGAAGAGGATGAGAGTATTACGGTGGAGCACACGAGTACGTTTATCGGGCCGGGAAAGTAATGTTTGATTTGAATACTGGAGTAACTTTTGACCGACTCAACTTCTAAGCCATGGTACCAAGAGTTTTGGGCGTGGTTCATTTTGTTCCCTTTAATTGCAGCCGTCATTTTAGGTGTGATTATGGTGTCTACGGCGTTTCGGCATGGCGATGATGTGGTGACAGATAGTTACTACAAAGAAGGCCGAATGATTAATCAAAGTTTGGAACAGGATAAACGTGCAGCTGAGCTGGGCATTATAGGCGACCTTCGTTTTGATATGGAATTGGGGGATGTCAATTTAACGCTGACTCAGAGTGCGACGAGTGAGCCGTTACCGAAAAAGTTACAACTGTATTTAGACCACCCGGTGAGTGCTGATCAAGACATGGTGCTGTTGCTCAATAACGTTGCGCCGGGTTACTACCGAGCTGATTTGGAAAAGCCCATTCGCTATCGTTGGTATCTGCGTTTGGAGCCTTTGCAGCTTAAACCCGCTATGGCGGCTTCTGGCAATATTCCCCAGTCCCGCTCTCCCCAGTCCAATTCTCCCCAGTTCAACTCTCTTGAGTTTCACTCTTTTAAGCCATGGCATATCAGTGGCGAAATTGATTTTTCCAAGTCACAACAGGTTCAACTCGCGCCTCGATGACCGTTGATACACAGCAATCTGCAGGGTGCTACCACTGTGGATTGCCAGTGCCGAACGGTAGCCCTTTTCGTGCGGAAATTTCCGGAGAGCAGCAAGACTTTTGTTGCCCCGGTTGCCAAGCCGTTGCCCAGTCTATTCATTCCCATGGTTTGGATCAGTTCTATCAATTCCGCTCTCAGCGCAATAAAAAACCTTCTGACAATGCTATTGAATATGCGGTCTATGATTTGCCCGCTATGCAGGAGGAATTTGTCAGTGTTGAGAATAACCTTGCGACGGCACAATTGCTGGTTGAGGGGATGACGTGTGCTGCATGTGTATGGCTGATTGAGCACCATTTAGGTCAGGTAAATGGAGTTGAGCGTGCCCGTGTAAACGCAACGTCTGCCAAATTAAGTGTGTCTTGGTTATTAGATCAAGTCTCGTTGAGCAAGGTGATGGCGGCTGTTGCAGAAGTGGGTTACCAAGTTCGACCAGCTACTGAGCGAGAAGCTGATCGTTTGCGGCAAAAGGATCATCGGCAAGCGTTGATGCGTTTGGGGGTTGCCGGTTTTGGCATGATGCAGGTAGGCATGGTGTCAGTGGGGTTATACACCGGTGCAGCAGAGCAATGGCAACTGTATTTACGTTGGATCAGCTTTCTTCTTGCCACGCCTGTGGTGCTTTATGCAGCACGCCCTTTTTTTGAGGCCGCATGGCGAGCCATAAAACAACGTCAATTGGTGATGGATGTGCCTGTTTCCATGGCCATCGGTGGAGCTTATCTTGCGAGTTGTTGGGCAACCGTCACTGATACGGGGGAGGTGTATTTCGACTCCGTGTCGATGTTTACATTTTTCCTGTTATTGGGGCGATTTCTGGAAATGCGGGCTCGTCATCGCAATGGGCATTTATTAAGCCGGTTAGCTCAGCTATTGCCAATGGTGGCGACAAGGGTGATGGGAGAGCAGGAAGAAACGGTTCCCCGTAAAGCATTACAAGTGAAGGATTGGGTAAAGATTGCGGTTGGCGATACTGTGCCTTGTGATGGCCGGGTGGTGTCTGGTGAGTCTTCTCTAGAGGAATCTATTTTAACCGGAGAGGCCGCGCCGGTTAAAAAGCAAGTGGGGGACAACGTGATTGCCGGTACTATTAATCGTGATGCTCCTTTAACGGTTGAGGTGACTGCAACAGGCCATGAGACGAAGTTGTCGGCCATTGAGCGTTTAGTGGAAAATGCTGCGCAACATAAACCTCGACAGGTGGCCGTTGCGGATCGATTAGCCGGTGTTTTCGTGGCCGGGGTGCTTGTAATTGCGGCGTTTGTTGGCGGCTATTGGTGGCTTACCCAACCAGAAGATGCCTTTTGGATTGTCTTGTCCATTTTGGTGGTGACTTGCCCCTGTGCTTTATCTTTAGCGACACCGGCTGCGCTGACTGCAGCAGTAGGGAAGCTCCGTTCTAAAGGTTTCTTGGTGACGCAAGGCCAGATATTGGAGGGCTTAGATTCTATCGATACGGTTGTTTTCGATAAAACCGGTACCTTGACCGTGGGTAAGCCCACGGTTGTGTCTGCATGTGACCTGGTAGGCCAGCCACTTCATGATGAAGAAAAAGACGAATACTTGAGGCTCATAGCGGCTTTAGAATCGGGTTCTAGTCACCCTATCGCGACAGCATTTTCTCCATGGGCTGGGCATTTAACGCCTTCAGATCAGAAGGTCCATACTGGTGATGGGGTTAGTGGTGAAGTCAATGGAAAGCAGTATCGTTTTGGTCATGCGCTATACGCGTTAGGGGGTGAAGAGTATCCATTGGATATACTCCCTCCAATTGGTAATGGTCAATGGTTGTTATTGTCTCAACAGACCAGCGAACAACCTGATCGTTGGGTTGCGCGATGCTGGGTGTGTCTTGCCGATGCATTACGGGAAGACGCGAAAGCGGCTGTAGCCCAATTACAGCGACAAGATGTCGCAGTTGAGTTATTGAGTGGTGATACCTCCAATCAAGTGCAGTATATTGCGCAGCAATTGGGAATAGAGTGTGCCACTGGAAGCGCTAAGCCAGAGGGTAAGCTCCGTCGAATTCGCAAGCTTCAAGCTCAAGGCAAGAAGGTAATGGTCGTAGGGGATGGCATCAATGATGTGCCTATCTTGAGTGGTGCCAATGTCTCAGTGGCGATGAATTCAGCCACGGACTTAGCGCAAACTCGAGCCGACAGTATTTTACTCAGTGATCGTTTAACGCTGTTACCAGAAACTTTGGTGTTTGCGAGTCGGTTAAAAACCACGATTCGGCAAAACTTGACCTGGGCCTTGGCCTACAACGGTTTGGCTTTGCCACTGGCAGCGGCAGGGTGGGTACCACCGTGGGCAGCGGCGATTGGCATGAGTGCAAGCTCATTGATTGTTGTCTTGAATGCATTACGATTAGGGCGTGCTGGTTAATCGACGCCCTGGAGATTTAATGGATATTTTATACATCCTAGTGCCTATCGCATTGGTGTTTGTTGCTTTAGCGGTGAAAGCGTTGTTTTGGGCCATTAACAATGGCCAGTACGATGATTTAGATACCGAAGCCCATCGAATTTTGTTTGATGAAAAGCCTAAGGTGGCCTCATCGAAAGAGTTGAATTCCAATCAAGAATTCACCTCCCTTCCCAAAGACTCTGGTAATGAGCTTAACCGTTCGCAGAACCAGAAACACCCGTCTTAAACAGCGCCCATTATTTTTGAAGTTTTAGGTGCTGCACAATATGTTTACGAAACGATAGAGCTCATAAAACAATAGAGGAACATTATGGAGTTATTGGCTGCATTAGGTATTGGTTTTTTAGGCAGCAGTCATTGTATTGCCATGTGTGGTGGTGTGTGTGCCGCCTTAAGTTTTGCTCTGCCAGCTCAAAGACCATGGTGGAGAGTGTTAATTTTAGTGGGCTATAACGTAGGGCGTATCTCTAGCTATATGATAGCGGGAGCGTTGGTTGGTTGGTTGACCGCAGTGGGTGCACAAGAACACTTAACCCCTATGCGTATTTTGGCCGGAGTAATGATGATTGCCATGGGGTTGTATTTAGGTCAATGGTGGTTGGGGTTAACCTATTTAGAAAAGGCGGGACAGCGTTTGTGGGGGCGATTGCAGCCGCTATCCAAATCCTTGATGCCAGTGGATTCCATTCCCAAAGCCTTAGGGTTTGGTGCAGTTTGGGGGTGGTTACCCTGTGGTTTGGTGTACAGCACACTCACACTAGCCGCATCACAAGCCAATGTTTTTCAGGGGGCATTGGTTATGGGGGCTTTTGGTTTGGGCACCTTACCGGCCATGTTTGTAAGTGGCCTACTCGCTGAGCGTTTAAAGCAATGGACTTCTCGTCGAGCGTTGCAAAAAATATTTGGTGTATTGCTGATTGTGTTTGGCGTATGGACGTTATATTTGGTGTATTTACACGGTGGACATGATCATCATGGTAGTCATGGGCATCATAGCGAGCCTGTAATGGAGAGCGACCAAAAACCCATGGAGCATCACCACCACCATCACCATTAATCTACACTTTCATTGAGTTGGCGAAGATAGGTGATGAAAAAATCAATGCTAAAATCGTATCTAGGCAATAATAAAAATGGCAGTTCATATTAAAGGTCGAATTGGTCAAGTGGATATTGACCTAGAGGTGACGGCTACTGAGGAAGATAGTTTACTGTCATTAATCGGTGGGCTTGTGAATCAAGTTTCTGTTCAGGATGACCAGTCTCAAATAGGTTCCCAGAGTGTTAATTGTAGAGAAGATAGTGATAATTCGAATTCGGAAAACAATAGGTTTAACAATACGAAAACGCTATTTTCTCATTCACCTAAGCCAGAATTAACATCAGTTGACTGTAGCACTGACAATAAAAAAGACCCGCTTGCTATAGCGTTAAAGGCCTTAGAAAAAAAAGGCCCTCAAACGGGTAGTGAGTTAATTAACCTGCTGAGTCCATATTGTTTGACGGATCGATCTTTGAAGCGTGTTTTAATGATGTTGAGGGAGAACGAAAAGGTTGAGGTAACCATATCTGATGATGGACAACAGCGTATTTATGGTATTAGGGCTTAATCGATTTTATTTAAAAGAAAAGGGCTGAAAATTCAACCCTTTTTTTATATTCTAAAAATATGTATTAGAAATTAAATGTAGCCCCTAAGAACCAATAACGACCTAATGCATCGTAGGTGCCTGGGAAAGTATTACCATTGCCGAAGATCCCCGCACCAGGGCTAGGTCCGATAGGCGGTTCTCTATCAGTAATATTATTAATGCCCGCACGTATGCTGACCATATCATTAATGCTCCAAATTCCTGATAGGTCTAGGTAATTTTGTGCATCGAAATCGGCTCTATCCAAGACGTCTTCAACTTCACTCATGTGGCGCCATTGTGTATTAATAGATAGATTCATTGGTGTTAGCCAAGTAACTCTAAAGTTATTTTGAAAATCAATAACAGGGTCTTCACAGCTTTCACCCCATTTTCCATTACAGTCAATAACAGGGCGCTCCGAAACTTCCTGTCTCTCCCAATCCATGATGTAAGTTGATGTATTGGTGAAGCGCAGTGCACCCAAATCACCCAGCTCTAAATCGAAGTTAATGGCAACATCTATGCCTTCAGTTCTGAACATACCAATATTTTGGTCAACAGCAGTTACTGAGCCAGTTCCTGTCCAGAGAGAGCCATTGCCTGGGTCTCTGTTTACGAGGCTACAATATTCTGGTGCGCCAGAACTTAAACATTGCTCCAAGATAAATTGAGGCGTGAGTGCATCAATGGCGTCAGTCACTTCTATTTCGAAATAATCGAGCGTTAAATCGAGACCTGGTAATTGACTAGGTGTGTAAACAATACCAAAAGAATAAGCATCGGACGTTTCTGGTTTTAAATCGGGCTCACCTCCAGATATGTCATTGTATTGTTCTGCGGGGTTATTTGCGATAGCACCATATTGTGCAGACGTAACGCCGGTACGTCGACATTCTTCTAAAGTACGCTGAGGTGTTGGGCCTCCACATGGGTCAGCGTCCATGTCATATAAGCTTATGGCTTGGGGTCGAAATAGTTCTCGAATATTGGCATGGCGAACTGCGCGGTTGTAACTGCCTCGAATTTTAACATCGGAATTAGGCGCCCACCCAAAAGCAACCTTATAGGTATCCGTAGTAATGGATGTCGAATAATCTGAAAAACGATAACCAATATCTAATGTTAACTCTTCAGCAAAAGGTTGCCCTTCCATTATGGGGATTAGCGCTTGGAAATAAACATCCGTTACGTCGTATTCCCCTTCAACACTAGGGCGAGGGCCGCCTTGGCCTGCGCCATCACCAGATTCATAACCAGGGCCTGCATTGTAATCTAGGCTTTCTTCTCGATATTCAAGACCAAATGCTACAGCAACTCCATTATTGGCTTGGGGTAATGTCATGCCGTATTCACCTAGATCACCTGAGAATGTTGCACCAAATACGGAAAGTTCGGTATTCCCTTCTGCCTCTAAGTCAAGGTAGAGGTACTCCAGCATATCTTGTGTAACCGCTCCAGCTTCGAAAATATTCCAGGCAACACAGTCGGGGTCTTCTGGGTTGGGCCCTAAGGTAGAAGCGCATACCACATTGTTATTCTCATCGAGTCGTGCATCAAGTGCACGATTGACACGTATTTTTGATAAATCATTGTTATAGGCTTCGTAGAATTCGACTTCTGAATATTGAGCAAAAATATCATAGCTCCAACTTTCATTTATATTGCCTTTGAATCCAAATAGTGTACGAAGTGATTCATGTTCTAAATCATTATTTCGTGCACCACCTTCTACGTTACGTCGGCCTATTAATATGTCCCCATCGTCGGAATACTCATCTCTGCCATATTCTAGAGCGCCGCATAGTGCATTATATTGCTGGTCGGACATAAATGGGTTGCCGCAATAGAATGTATCAGTGATAAAGAATGCTCCAGATGGTGCGATTTGTGCGTTAGACTCATTCGACATATACATGATTTCTGTATAGGCCTTGACTTTGTCGTTAATTTCATAATTAGCAAATAGCCCTGCTGTTGTACGCTCGTCTGGGCGTTGGAAGAAGTTATCTGGTGCAAAATTAAATAGATAGCCGTTGCGGTTAACAAACTGATTACCTTCAACCATTAAATCAACATCATTTAAATTACCAAAGGTTCCTCTATCAGTCGTTGCAGAACCTCCGCAAGAATAGTTACCCTCTACACCACCTAGTGCACATGTACTGAAATCACGATCATCTTGTCGAACTGCCTCAATATCACGATAGGTATAGTAAGTGGTGATATTGCCGCGTCCATTGTCAAAATTCATTCCTCCAACAAGAGAGATATCGTAGGAGTCACCATCATTAATAGAGCCGCTTGGATAATCAAAATTGCTCTCTTCTAAAAGACTTTGTACCATCCCATTGTCATTGTCGTGTTGGTATCCAGAGGCTTGTACGTCTACTTGGATACCTTCGAAATCTGTTTTCATAATGAAGTTCACAACACCAGCTACAGCATCTGAACCATAAGTGGATGATGCACCACCAGTAAGAATATCAACCCGTTCAATCAGTGCACCTGGAATTTGGTTGATATCGGCTCCAATACCATCGGCCACTGGTGAGCCTGCGGGTAGGCGACGGTTGTTAACTAAAACTAATGTTCTTTCTGTGCCTAAATTTCTTAAATCGACGGTTGCAGTACCTGTCGCCCCATTGGCTTGACCACTGGTTTGACCTGGATAAATAGCCGGTTGGTCATTCAACAAATCTTCGACACGGGTAATACCCTGAAATTTAAACTGTTGAGCATCGACTTGTGTAACCGGACTGGTGCTAACTAAATTTTCTCTTCTAATTAATGAACCTGTCACCTGAATTTCTTCCATTACTTCTTCTTGTTCAGATTCTTGTGCGATACTCATCATCGGTGTCGATAACATTGCCCCTGAGACAATTATGGAAGAAATTGTGTACGCTAATTTTCTTTTAGTCGCCATAGTAAAGATTCCTTTTATTTAATTGTTGTTGACGTCTCTAACCCTAAATTCTCCGGTAGAACTGCTTTATCTTGGCGTTGTTATTGCCGACTTTCAGAAAAAACACCAAGCCTTACAAGTCTTCAACGATTAAACTGGATGGCGCCGCAATGAAATGAGTGCCAATATTTATTTCTTTTTATTTTTTATATTTTAAAGTTATTTATTGGAGGTTTTGATATTATCTTGATGAATTTTGAGAGGGAATGTGTATCTGTAATTGGGGGGTATATTTTCTCGATGGTAATAGGTGCGTGCTTAAGCGAAGAGTTTGGGTGTGGAAATTGGGTGTGAATGGAAAAAGAATCAATATAGGAAAGGAGTAAATAATCGACAAGGAAATTAGGGGTGTTACCCCCCTGCAAGCAACCGGTCATACTTCATGCTCAAAATGTCGTAAAATTTTTCTTTTACGTCGTTTATTTCTTGTTTTAATACATGAATTTCAGTTTCAGTAATGTCTTTTCGGCACACATAAACTTCTTTTCTGAAAATGGCAATTTTGGCGGCATAGATTCGTAATGCCCTTTCCATATTTTTTTCACCCAGCATTAATAGTTGTGACTGCACATTGGCCAGTTTTTTGAATTCATTCACGAGTTCAACATTGATGTCGGTGAGCTCTTCTCGCCGTGTGGTAGGCCAGCGGTCTCCGTAGTGGATCGATTCTGTGACCAGTGCGGCGTATTTTGAGAAAGCATGGGTAACGGCACCTACGTCCGCTGAGGTGGACTCAAGAATTGCCATGCGCCGGTTGGTCAGTGGGTTTTCTTGGCCTTGCTGGCGTCGGCTAACCAATAACCAAGTAAAGAAGCCTGCGATAACCGCGCCCAACCCCACTTTGACGGAGGTGTCGATTATCTGCCATATGAGTGATTCGTTCATGACGTCTTGCCCTGTATTTCGCCAAATAATTGTCACTAACCCCATTTGATTACCCAAAAGAGGGCGTAATGGGGAAGAATACTGTCTGAATGGCAATTAGTGGGCCAACACAGGAGGTCGACTACCGGATAATCAGAAGAATGTATACATCAATTGAAGAGTGCTTACTTCGATTGAAGAGTGCTTAAGTGTTCCTAAGTGGCTCGATAAGAGGTTCCAAGCCGTTTACTTTGACGGTATGAAGTAGTGCCATTAAATCCCCTAAGCGACCCTTGGGGGGAGCATGGTTCATTAGCCAGAGAACATAGGGTTCTGGAAGGTCGATCAATGTTCTTCCTTCGTATTTACCAAAAGGCATTACCTTATTCGCTAATTCAATTAACAGTTCTGTGTCAAATAGAGTGGCATCGGTATAGTCGTGATCATTTGGGGTGTTGTTCATGGCAAATCTTTTGGCTTTGATAAATTGGGTGCATTGTGCTGGATGACTACCTTATTGTCACTCTTCTCTGGAAAGAGTGTTGAGTGAATTCTTACGATGATTCAGTGGCGCTTAAAATCTTATTTGTCATCTGAATACGTATGCACCCCATTGTATGTTTTTTTTATCATCGGCACATTATTGGGAGGGTTTTAGGATTATAAAAATAAGGCGATCCCATGTTCATATCACGACCTTGTTCTACAAAAAATAATCATATTTGTACGTCCTTGCTTCACAATACCACGTTTGACTTTTCTCCTTTTTATAACAAGGCACAGTTTTGTAAAAAAACAGTGTTTAGTAAAAAAACAGCGTTGTCGGTATCCATTGTTGCCATCAATGTCAGTTTACTTACTGGTGCTTCGAGTCTTTTCGCGGCTCATGTTTTCGCACAGAGTGTCTCAATTCCTTCAGAGCGTGAATTAAGTGAAGAGCGTGAATTAATTGAAGAGGTGACCGTAACGGGGTATCGGCGCAGTTTGCTCAATGCCATTGATACGAAACGATTTTCAGATACGGTTTCTGAGGTGCTGTCGGCTGATGATTTGGGCAGCTTGCCGGATGTCTCTATGGCAGATGCATTAACCCGCTTGCCCGGTATTTCTGCCGTTCGAACAGGAGGAGAGGCGGGAGAAATTAATATTCGAGGCATGTCGGGCGGGTTTGTGATGTCTACATTGAATGGCCGAGAACAAGTTTCGCCCAGTGGTAAGCGTAGTATCGAATTTGAGCAATACCCGTCTGAGTTAATTTCTGCTGCACAGGTGTATAAATCACCGAAAGCCTCATTAATTGAAGGTGGTGTTGCAGGAACAGTGGAATTAAAAACGGCCAGTCCGTTATCCCTTTCGGGTGATAATAATCACCAATTACAAGTCAATGCACGAGGTATGTTTAATGATCGTGCCAGTGATGTGCCGGATGCAGAAGAGTTTGGTCATCGCTTTAGTTTTTCGTATCAAGGTGTTTTTCTCGATGATACTTTAGGCTTTGCCGCAGGGTATGCGAGGTTGTATCAGCCGAGTGTGACCGAGCAGTTTGTTGGTCTTGCCTATAACGGTGAAGTGGATTTAGACAATGATGGTCAAGGGGAGACACCGGTTAGTGAAGGATTTGAATTACAACACAAAGGTGGTGAAGAAGCGCGCGATGGTTACATGGCCACCATCGAATGGGCACCGACGGACAATTTTACGGTAAAAGTGGATGGCTTCCGATCTGTATTTGATGTTGAGAGTTTTGCGCGTGGGTTTCGCGTTAAGTTTCTTGAGCAGTCTCAGGTATTTAATCCTCGATTAAATGACTTGGGCAATATTACGGGCGGAACCTTCAATCGGCAGGGCGAGAATAATTTTTTAGTGCAAACCACGAATGACGATGACGCTGATTACAATGAATTAACCTCTTTGGGTTTGAACGCTGAATGGAATGTTGGGCAGTGGACATTTTCAGCGGATGTTTCAAATTCTCGTGCTGACAGTGAATTTAAAAATGGTGTTAGTTGGGCATTGCTATTTGAGGATCCTAATGCGGATATTCCTATTGCCGCTTCAGATGCGTCTGTTGCCTATCAGCTTAACAATTTAAATTTACCCAGCGTGGGATTTAATCAAGATTACACTAATCTTCAACAAATGATGTTAACCAAGTATGGTACTTACCCGTATGAAAATACCGATGAAGTAGAGGCGTTAAAATTCGATGTTGATTATGAATTTGACGATGATCGTATTCTTACTTCTATGGAATTTGGTGTCCGTCGTTCTCAAAGGCAATACACCAATGATCGCTCGATGTATGAATATGGCAGTGAATTTGGCGGTGACCCAATACGAAGACCATTACCATTAACCGACGCGTTAACCGATGATGTAAATTTTTCCAATGAATTTGATTATCTTCCATCTTACTTAGCGATTGATGTAGATGCCGCTCTGAATCTATGGCTTCCATCGGGTGAGGGGCGACCGGTAAAAGATTGGAATAATGATTGGACATTTTTTCAAAGTGGCTCTGTTGATGAAGATGTGCTGGCCGCTTATGTGATGGCGAATTTTGATTTTGAATCCGTCGGGATTCCAATTTCCGGTAACATTGGAGTTCGACGTGTTGAAACGGAGCAGAAAGCAAGAGGATTGCAAGATGTCGGTGGGGATCCCGCTTTAGGCGCCCGTGCCATTGCTGATGGTTATGGTGCAGTACGTGATCAATACGCTTATGTGACCGCAGGTATTGATTATGTGGATTATTTACCTTCTCTTAATTTAAATTATCGCATTACCGAGCAGGATCAAGTCCGATTTGCCTTAGCAAAAGTAATGGCTCGTCCTCCTATTGAACGATTGTTAAATAATGCCAGCATTAATTTTGGTGATGATGGTCAAGTCTTCATTGATAGTAGTAATAACCCTGCGTTAGAACCGTTTTACGCTAATCAGTTAGATCTTTCCTACGAGCGTTATTTCAATGAAGGCAACGGTGCTTTTGTGGCCGCGTTGTTTTATAAAGATATTGATTCGTTTGTGCAAACCTCCACGGTAAACGATTTTAATTACGCTGCGGTGGGTTTTGATTTGCCACGATATGTTCCTGGAACCGAACCAGGTAACCCAGGTAATGCGATCCCCATTGTCGTTGAAGATGTGGCAAGATATACCGCCGCTTTCAATAATGCCGAAGGGGGTTATGTTCGAGGGGTGGAATTAGCCTATACACAAACGTTCACTCAATTGCCGGGTATTTGGTCGGGGTTGGGTTTTTCTGGCAGTTATTCTTACACCGAAAGCGAAGTAACTCAGTTAGGTAGCGCAGAATTATTTGGATTGGAAGATGTGACGATTCCGCTGGAAGGATTATCTAAGAATGTTGTTTCTGCCACACTCTTTTATGATTATGAGAATTTTTCAACCCGTGTGAATGTTCGTTACCGTGATGACTTTGTTTCAGAGCAAGTGGCGGTTGAATCTCAAACGGTCTTTTTCTCTGGCGAAACCGTAGTGGATTATCAAGCTTCTTACGCCCTTGATGAAGGTTTAACTCTGTTGTTTCAAGTGAATAATCTTACCGATGAGCCAACACGTTCGTATTTTCTTGATGAATCTCAAACGGGAACGATTCAGTTTTTTGGTCGACAAGTGTTTTTGGGTGTGTCTTACCGGCTGTAATGTAGCATTTTTTAAGCTGAGTGCATTGGTGGTGAATACAATAAGAAATATGGAGAATACCTTCATGGGTGTGTTGAAAAGAATTGTGGTTCGGTTTTCAAAATTTCCTTTCCTAAAGGACGGGCTCTTAAAAAAAATTATTTTGAGTTTGTTGCTTTTGGGTGTGGTGAGTTGCGGCGGTTCAGGCAATGATACTGAGTCAGGCAGTACGTTGTTTACGTGTAATCAACCCCTTGTTATTAGTGAAAGCGGCAACAGTTGCGTTGAGCCGCCTTCTCTGGAATGCCCAACACCATTGGTGCCAGATGCAGACAATGTAATGTGTATTCCGGCTGTTGATCCTACTTTGCCAGAACCGTCTATTCAACCTGGTGATAATCAAGCGGTGCTCTATTACAACCGAGGCGATGGTGTTTATGATAATTGGAAATTGCATATTTGGAATGATAATGGCGCTCCCTGCGATGCGTATTCTGATGAGCAATTAAATGGTGTGGATTGGAATAATGGCGTAGTGCATTCCGGTGTGGATCCAAATTATGGGGCATATTGGATACTAGCGTTAAAAGATGGGTTTAGTGAATGTGCGAATTTTATTATTCATGATGCCGATGAGAAGGAAAATTGCGGGCAAGATAAACGTTTATTTTTAACCGGTGAACGCATGACATTTGCACTGCAGGAGGTGTGTGATGTTTATAATACGCCTATTTTGTCACTCGGTGTTTCTGTTGCCGGGGCCAGTGCGATTTGGGTTTCTGAAAATACTTTATTGTGGGATGCACCCACTGATGCTGCACAGTATCGATTGCATGTTTCTTCCGATGCTGGATTGAATTTTGATAGTGAAGCTGGTGTCACTAATGGAAGGGTGACAAGTCTAGCGCCCGTTGAGTTTACCTCAGAATTAACAAGTCAATTTCCTCATTTATCGAGTTATACCCCCTTCTCGCACAATGAAAATCGAAACTGGGTAACGGCTGCCTTAAAGGGAGAATTAATTGCGGTTGCTTATGATGCAAACAATGCGCCCATCGCGGCAACACGGGTACAAATTGCAGAAGTACTGGATGATGTTTTTACCTCTGGAGATAACGATGCGAACGAAGCCACGCTGGGTATACAGTATGAAAATATAGGTGATAGTGCTCAGAGAAATATAAGTGCTCAACTTTGGGCGCCAACCGCTCAGCAAGTTCGTATAAAGATTTTTTCTTCGGATAAAACTTTGCTGGATACTCAGGCAATGACGTTGGATGAGGCGACGGGTATTTGGCGAGCGACAGGGAGTAATTGGGATCGACAGTTTTATCGATATGAAGTGACGGCATTTCATCCGGCATCGAATGCCATAGAAGTGATGGAAACCACAGACCCTTACTCGGTCAGCTTATCCACCAATGGCGAGTATTCTCAATTTGTAAACTTAAGCGATACTGAATTAAAACCCATTGGATGGGATACTCATAACATTCCCACTTTAGACGCTTGGGAAGATGCGATTATTTATGAAGGTCATGTTCGAGACTTCAGTATTTGGGATGAAAGTACCTCGGTAGATAATCGCGGAAAATACCTCGCATTTACCGAAACTAATTCGGTTCCTATGCAGCATTTGCAATCCTTGGTGAATAATGGATTGAATGTGTTGCATTTATTGCCGACCAACGACATTACGACGGTAAATGAAAGGGGGGCGGAACGGGTTGATTTAACCGATACCGTTGAAAAATTATGTTCGTTAAACAACGCTGCACCCGTCTGTGGTGTTGAAAATGGCTCATCGATTTTACGAGATGTTTTGGCCAGTTATGACCCTGCTTCGACGGATGCGCAAGCATTAGTGAACAGTTTGCGTGGATTGGATGGATTTAATTGGGGTTATGATCCCCATCATTTTGGCACACCGGAAGGCAGTTATGCCACTGACCCAGATGGCGTCGCACGGATTATCGAAATGCGTGCAATGATTCAGTCATTACACCAAATGGGTTTACGAGTTATTTCTGATGTGGTCTATAACCATACGGCGTCGTCGGGTTTAAACCCAAATTCGGTACTGGATAAAGTGGTGCCAGGTTATTATCACCGCTTAAACGAAACCAGTGGTGCAGTGGAAAATTCCACTTGTTGCGACAATACGGCGCCAGAGCGCGTCATGATGTCCAAATTAATGACGGATACCTTAGTTATTTGGGCGCAGCATTATAAATTTGATGGGTTTCGTTTTGATGTAATGGGGCACATTCCTAAATCAGAAATTTTAGCCGCACAGGCGGCAGTTTTAGCGGTTGATTCTGATAATCATTTTTACGGCGAAGGCTGGAATTTTGGGGATGATGTTCGAGACGGAAAACGTTTTGAACAAGCGACACAGGCCAATATGGCAGGAACAGAAATCAGTACTTTTAATGATCGTATTCGAGAAAGTGTTCGTAGTGCCGATTTATTTATGGAAAACGGCAGTTTGTTAGAGCAAGATTTTATTCGAATCAGTATGGCTGGAACGTTAAAAGACTATATTTTTCAGGATCAAAACGGTCTTTCTGTGCGTGCCGACAGTGTGTTTTGGAACAGTCAGCCTGCTGGTTATGGAGAGGATCCCGCAGATATTATGAATTATGTGTCGAAACACGATAATGAAACTCTGTGGGATATTTTACAAACCAATCTGCCTTCAAGCGAGTCGCTAGAGAGTCGAGTTCGATTACAAAACATCGCAATTGCTATTCCGCTAGTTAGCCAAGGGATTCCTTTTTTGCAATTTGGCGGTGATTTTCTTCGTTCAAAATCCTTAGATAGAAATACCTATGATGCCGGGGAATGGTTTAATGACGTTGACTTTACATTAAATTCGAGTAACTGGAATATTGGGTTGCCTTTGGCACAAGATAATGAGAGTAAGTGGGATAATATGAGGGCGTTGATTGCCAATCCTCAATCTCAACCGCAGCCTTCGCATTTGCAATTCGCTTCTCAAGCATTCCAAGAATTTTTATCGATACGTTCAAACAGTGCCCTGTTCCGTTTGCAAAATAAAGAGGAGGTCTTGGCGAGAATTGGATTTCATAATACGGGAACACGTCAAACTCAAGGGGTAATCGTAATGAGTATTGATGATGGTATCGGTTTATTGGATGCGGGCTTAACCGATATTGACCCGAATTATGATGCGTTAGTGGTGGTGGTAAATGGCACAGCGCAATCGCAATCGCATCGTATTCCAACGGCACAAGGTTTTTCTCTGCACCCGGTATTGGCTTCGTCGGTGGACGCCACGGTTCGCACTTCAACCTTTACCTATGATGCCTCAACTAACTCTGGTGAATTTACAGTGCCAGCCCAGACGATGGCGGTGTTTGTAAAGGCCCAAGGGGCTACACAAGGCGAAGGGTTGGCTGCCGATGCCACCAGTGGTGAACCGGATGTGGCACCGTTTGGTGGGACGACGGTATTTATTCGTGGCTCCATGAATGACTGGGGTGAAGTGGATATCTTAGAATACCAAAGTGCAGGAATTTACCGACTGGAGCGCACATTAACGACGGGAGATTATGAATTTAAAGTCGCCAGTTCAGATTGGAGTACGGTGGACTTGGGGGGGAGTGGCTCTGCAGTGGTATTGGGTACACCCCAAAATCTCATCTCAGCCGGGAGTAATATTCCCCTTTCTATTGCGCAAGATGGTCAATACGTTTTCACCGTTGATGCTTTAGACATTAATAACCCCACGATTACGGTGAATGAAAAAGTACCCTTTGATGCAACGACGATTTATGTGCGAGGCAGTTTAAATGGGTGGAGTACGGATAATCCAATGACCTACAGCGGGAATAACCTATATACCACCAGCATGAGTTTGGCGGTAGGGGATTATGAATTTAAAATTGCTTCAGAAGATTGGACAACGGTGGATTTTGGTGGGAATGGTACAGACAATGCCGTTGTGCTAGATACACCAAAAACGTTAACGGCAGTAGGTGCTAATTTAACGTTAACCATTTCGGTAGCGGGAAATTATCAGTTCTTTATTAATGCAGCCGATAGCGCCAATCCTAACGTGACCATCAGGGCAGTGCCGTAGTATAAAAGTGTCGTTCAAACACGATTTCCCAGTACTGTAAAGTACGAATTAAATGGCCGCCCTGAAAATACCACAATTTTCAGGGCGGCTAATGGTATCCAAAATGGATTTTTTGGCTGAATTCTCTCAGGGTTATATTACCCGCCGCTTGCGGCGGGGTAGTTTATTGTATCGACCAGAAAAGACGACATCGAAGATGTTGGGAGAGTCAGAAAGAAGCGTTATGGAATTACGTCAATTTACGAAATTGATGTTTAAATATTTGCCCGTCTTCAATATACTTGCCGCCACAACTTCTGAGCTCTCGCTCACCAGATAGAGTAATCGTTATGTAATTTTTCCTCTGCGCGCTACTACCCACAGTGCGCTCACTATGCTCAATATCAAAAGCCCCTATCTTGATTAATATCAGGAGAGGTACATAGTGTTTGGAGGAAATAATGACAAACCGCCGTAAATACCCTCGTACCCCACACTTACCGTGGTCACCCGGTTTCAACCACGATGATGTTCGTACGCTCAATGTTAAAGCCTTTGAAGGCAAAAGAATTGTTGTCACAGAAAAAATGGATGGTGAAAACACCATTCTTTACCGTGATGGCCTCCATGCTCGGTCTCTAGACAGCCGTCATCACCCTTCTCGTGATTGGGTGAAGCAATGGCATTCAACGATTGCCCATGAGATTCCAAAGGGGTGGCGAGTATGTGGTGAGAATTTATATGCACAGCACTCAATCACTTATACCGACTTACTCAGTTATTTTTACGGTTTTTCTCTTTGGAATGATAAAAATTATTGCTTAGGCTGGGAGGAGACCCTCGAGTGGTTCGATCTATTGAATATTGCTGTGCCAACGGTTTTTTATCATGGCATCTGGGATGAAGAACTGATTAAAGCGATTTCCGTCAATGAACAGAAAGTTGAGGGCTATGTGGTGCGTATCGTAGAGTCTTTTGCTTACGATGCCTTCTCACGATCTGTGGCTAAATGGGTGCGTAGCAACCACGTACAAACGGATGAGCATTGGATGTTTATGGAACTTGTGCCGAATGGACTGGAGCCTAATGGAGGTTAAGATGAATGACAAAACGCTTAGTCATTGGTTGGAAAGTTTATCCCTTGCAGCAACCCCAGATATTGATGAATGCATTGACACTTTAGGTGACCATATATCCTGGTTGTATGAATTTAAAGACACACAACAAGATCCAGAGTGGCATGCAGAGGGTGATGTCCATATCCATACTGGGATGGTACTGAATGAGCTTTATGATCTATTAGGTAGCCAAGCTCGACATATTACTGGCGGTCGACGGCAAGCTTTGATACTGGCTGCTCTATTGCATGACATCGGAAAACCCAAATGTACCAAGGCTATTGAGATTAAGGGTATACACCGAATTGCATCACCACAGCATGAGAGTATCGGTCGCTCATACTTAGCGTTTGCCTTACAAACGTTACCGCTTTCTTTCGAGGTTTATTGGCAGGTACTGGGGCTTGTGGGAGAGCATCATATGCCCAAACTATTAGCGGTGAAGAACATGTCGCGTGGTCAATACTTGGCGTTATCACGCCGGACGGATACAGAGCTGTTGTATTGGTTAGAGGTTGCCGACATGAGAGGGAGAAAATGCCCTGATTTGTCACTTCAGTTGTCGCACCTTGATGAATTTGCCTTGTTCGCCGAAGAATACAACGTTTGGGGCAAAGCATTTATGTGGCCTCAATCTGCATTAATCGGGGAGTCTGATACGGCAAGGCACTATGTTTATGCAAGCGGTTTACAAGCTATGGAACAGGATCGTATTTTTCATCCGGATGAAGCTTTAGCAATCGCCTATCAACATAAAGATCAGCATCCTCAAGTCATGGTCATGTGTGGCCCTAGTGGCTCGGGTAAGTCGACGTGGATTGCTCAACATGCTTCAGAGTATGAGGTTATATCGCTGGATGAATTAAGACAGGAGGTTAATGGAAACCGTAGTAACCAAAAAACAAAGGACAAATTTTACACTTGGCTAAGGATCGTTTTAAAGACAGTTTGCGCCGAAAAGCGAAAGTGATTTGGGATGCAACCAATCTCCGTAGTGACTTTCGCAGTATGATCATTGAGCTTGCTGAAGCTTATCATGCTCTGGTGACAATGGTTGTCTTTCTATTGCCGGAAGACGAGCTATTGAAAGCGGATCAACAACGTCAATACAGTGTAGGTTCCCAGGTATTGCGGGCTCAAATTGATAGTTATCAATTCCCCTTGGTCAATGAGTGTCACCGTATGATAGTCGTAGGTGTTAAGGGCAAAGAATGTTTTCGCACGGGGTTTGTTGATGACAAGTCCATTTATTAAATACCCACGAACGCAGTCATTGTCTGAAACTCAGTTTTGCGATGATGATTTGGCCTTACCAGGGGGTGATAGCTGGGTAATAGAAGAAAAAATGGATGGTACACAATTAGGTTTGTCATTTAATGGAAGGGCTATATATAAAAATGGAGTCAGATCGCCATGTGCTGAAACGCTATAAATGGGTGCGCCCAGAGTTTGTGCGTTTTATCATTAAAAAAGCTGAGCATTGGCGAGAAAGAAAGATTACTTTAAATAAACGATTAGGGGAGTAATGACTTTTTTTATTGATTTAGCTTAAGCTTGGTTGCTTTTTACCTACCCTGAGGGTGTGCGGGCTAAACGATATATTTTAAGTATGGTGCGAGATACACTTATTTTCCTGAGTAAGCTACTGGAGGCTCATGACACCAATACTTTCCAGCTATTCGATGCGAGCTTGCTTATGGTGATTTTAGTCCCCACGAATGCTTGAATAATTTCAGCATTGGTCTTCAAGTGCAGACTGGGTTCTATCGTCGTAAAACTACCACCCGCTCCAAGCGCCATAGGCAGTAGTAGCTGATCAGCCAGATACTCACCAATAACGGAATTCGAAGAAAGATACGTTTTGAGTTTATCGGCGGCGTTATCCGCAACAACTTCAGCGGAAACACTTCTCTCCCCAATTACCTCTACACACTCTGTGATCTCCTCGTATTTAGCCTGTAATGAGAGAATGTTTCCGGGGCCAACGGATTTCACAAGTCGTTTATTTAAATCGACACATATCGGCGAAAAGTGATCGGTCACTCTGCGCAACTCTCTATCCACCACGTGGCCAGGAATTTGTGCAGAGGTTGCAACAGCTGTTAAGGATAATAATTCTCCACGCCTCTCATTTTGGTAGCTGACTATTTTGTCTGTAGAACGGATATAAGCTTTCCAAGCACCTCCGCCAGCGGGATAAAAACCAAAACGTTCAAGTTCTGCCTCTATCATCACGCCCATTTTTTCCAATTCAGGTAAAAATGACTGCCGAATAAAATCAAAACTTGGCGCCATCCCATTATGCGTTCCACCTTCTAATAATAATTCACTGTCGCTGCCGGCCAGCAGTAACGGCAAATAAACGGTTTGAAACACCAAGGTAGTGCTTCCTGCTGAACCAACGGCAAAATGGTATTTTCCCGCCCGAACCTTTCCAGGAATAAATTCAACGAGAGTAGAGCCTAGAGTTGCTCCCTTAACTTTCGCCTCACAAATTTCTTGCGCCGCCTTTAAGCACGTTAAGTGCTGACGTAAAAGCCCTGGCTTTTTTCTGCCTGCACGGATATTTGTTATGGTAACTGGCTCACCGAGACACATTGAAAGCGTCAAGCTAGTGCGAAAAACCTGACCCCCACCTTCACCTTGAGAGCCATCAATTATTTTCATCTTACTTCCTTAGTTTCTCTTATCCTTAAACGCTTATTTCTTTAAACTTTATTTTCTTAAGCAAGGGGCCATCCTTAGCCAGGAGCTTGCTCACCCCTTAACACATACCACCTGCTTTAGGGTATACACCACCTCGACCAAATCTTTTTGAGCCTCCATGACTTTTTCGATTGGCTTATACGCGGAGGGTGTTTCGTCAATAACACCTTCATCCTTGCGGCATTCTACGCCTTCGGTGGCTTGGCGATGTTCTTCCAATGACACTAACTTTTTAGCCTTGGTTCGCGACATAATTCGTCCCGCTCCGTGGCTGCAACTACAGAAGCTTTCTTCATTTCCTAATCCACGGACAATAAATGAGCGAGCCCCCATACTTCCTGGAATAATACCCATCTCACCTTCACGGGCACGCACAGCTCCCTTACGAGTAACCAAAACATTTTTTCCATAATGGTTTTCTCTAGACACATAATTATGATGGCAATTTACCGCTTCCATGCGTGCGTCAAAGTCTCGATGCAGGGTACTCTTAACGGCATCAATCACCCGAGCCATCATCACTTCACGATTAATGCGCGCGAAGTTTTGCGCCCACTCCACCGCCTCAACGTACTCATCAAAGTGATCCGTACCTTCAGGCAAATACGCCAAATCAGAATCTGGAAGTTGGATATGCCAACGCTCCATATCTTTTTTCGCTTTTTCAATAAAGTGCGTGCCGATTCGGTTTCCCACACCACGTGAGCCGCTGTGTAACATTAACCAAACGCTATCATGCTCATCCAAACACATTTCAATAAAGTGATTTCCCGTCCCAAGCGTTCCTAAGTGATTAATGTTATTGGTATTCTTTAGTACTCGATGCTTATCTTTTAATACATCAAACTGTGCTGATAAAGGCATCCAAGCGGTCATGACATCATCAGGAATATTGGCCCAAGCGCCTTTATCGCGGCCTCCTCTGGCGCGAGCGGAGCGTCCATGGGGCACAGCGCGTTCAATGGCATTTCGAATTCCTGATAAGTTATCGGGTAAATCGGAAGCGGTTAAGCTGGTTCGCACTGCCATCATTCCGCAGCCAATGTCCACGCCAACCGCTGCTGGTATCACTGCGCCTAAGGTTGGAACAACACTCCCAATCGTTGCACCTTTGCCTAAATGAACATCCGGCATTGCCGCGATCCACTTATGAATAAACGGCAAGCGAGAGATGTTTTTTAACTGCTGTCTGGCTTCGGGCTCAAAAGAAACACCTTTGGTCCACGACTTAATCGGAACACCGCCTTCCTGCATCACTTCATAAGCATTTTCAATCACTGCTCAATCCTCTTCATGTTTATTGGTTAGCAGGCGTATTTCGTTGATAGGCCTGCTTTATTGATATTCATGTTGACATGAGCGTAGCGAAGACAGTGCCAAACTTTTGATATCTAACCAAAAAACACTTAACTCATTGTTTTTAATGATAAAAAATGTAATAACGTGGATAAGTTGTCATCCATCTATTTTATCAATGCATATCTATTTCGATAGATTTATAATAGTTTGGATAATGGTATTAATAGGAGTTACCCCATGAAAACCGTCGCTATTAGCATACTCGGCACCGTACTCGATAAACGAGGCAAGCGCGGTAAGCGCTGGGATAAATGGCGACCTACGGTTTCGATGTTTCAACACGATGACTTGATGATTGATCGTTTAGATCTCGTATTTGATAGGAACTCCCAGCGGCTTGCAGACCAAGTCACCGAGGATATTTATCATGCATCACCTGAAACAAAAGTGGTTCATCACTACGTTAACTTTGAACATCCTTGGGACTTCGAAACGGTCTATAGCGAGCTGTTAGATTTTTGTAGGAGCTACACATTTAAGCCAAGCAGAGAGCAGTATTTAACCCATATCACCACAGGCACGCACGTCGCCCAAATATGCTTATATCTGTTAACGGAGGCGGGGTACTTACCAGGAAAACTCCTTCAAACCTCTCCCCCGAGAAAAAACAGTGCCGGAGAAAACGAAACTCATTCCGGAAAAAACCAAAGCAGTGCCGGCGAATACCAAATCATCGATTTGGATCTGTCCAAGTACGACCAAATTGCTTCGCGCTTTCAAAAAGAACACAAAGAGGGAACCTCCTATCTGAAAGGGGGAATTGAAACCAATAACCCTGCGTTCAACACGATGATTGAACAGCTAGAGAAGGTTTCCGTTCGATCCAATGAACCCATATTAATCACAGGGCCAACGGGCGCAGGCAAATCTCAACTTGCACAAAGGGTCTACGAACTCAGAAAGCATAGAGGCATTATTGAAGGAAATCTTGTCGCCGTTAACTGTGCAACGTTACGAGGCGAAAACGCTATGTCAGCGCTGTTTGGCCATAAAAAGGGGGCTTTTACTGGCGCCACCACCGATAGACCGGGGCTACTAAAAGAAGCGGATCAAGGCCTTCTTTTTTTAGATGAAATTGGCGAACTCGGCATTGATGAACAGGCTATGTTGCTGCGTGCCATTGAAGATAAACGTTTTATCCCATTTGGGGCAGATAAAGAAACCAGCAGTAACTTTCAACTCATAGCAGGGACCAATAAAGATCTTGCGAAATACGCTCATGAAGGTAAATTTCGGGAAGATCTGCTAGCAAGAATAGACCTTTGGGAATACAACCTCCCATCTTTAAAAGAACGACCGGAAGACATTGAGCCCAACATTGAATACGAAATTGAAAAATTCGCCTCAAAGAGCGGTCAACTCATCAGCTTTAATAAAACAGCTCGGGACATCTATCTGAGTTTCAGCCAGTCTCCCGAAGCTAAGTGGTCGGCCAATTTTCGTGATCTTAATGCGAGTATTACACGACTTGGCACCCTGGCGGATGGAGGACGAATTACCGCCGGTCTAGTGAAAGAAGAAATCGATCGCCTGAAAACCAAATGGAAAGTCTCCAAGCAATCAAACGACAACCCAATCGAAATGACAAAAGATCTGATTGGCGAAGCCAGATTCAACCACCTCGACCTCTACGATCAAATTATCTTAGCCGGAATTACAAAGGTGTGCCGAAACTCAAATTCAATGGCAGAAGCCGGTAGAACTTTGTTTAATCAAAGTCGCACAACCAAAAAGTCTACGAATGATTCTCACCGCGTTCGACAGCTACTAGAAAAGTACGGTGTTTCGTTTGATGAGCTGAACCGATAAGTAGATGAGTGGATATGGAGCTCTCCATAAGCTCGATAGGCACAGCGTCTATATAATTAACGGCTTACTGGTGTGCTGTTCAATAGTTAAGAACAAGCCACCAAACGATATTTAAGTTGCACGGATTGTGAGACTAGCGGCATCTAAAATAAATCTCTTCTACAAAATCACTTGACTTTAACACCTCGGTTCATACAATCCGCTCAAACTTAATTTGAGATTGTAATGACTTTACTACGTTGTAAGCACAGCAGTTTTTCTATTTGGACGCCTGGGATGATATGTCATCCACAGGAGGATCTCGCACGTCCACACTTTGCCTGCTAGACCAAAGCTCTGGTAGGCAATACGCCTTCCAGCTTTAGTTTAAGTATTCAAACAAAAACCCGGAAGGCGATTGACGCTTTTCGGGTTTTTTTTTGCCCATGGATGGGCTTATGCAGCGAAGCACAGGATGTGCGAGAGCGTATTTGCCCGAAGGAAATTAAAGATTGAAATTAGGGCTCCCAACGGGTGGTTGCGGAAGCAACAAAGTATATGAATATACTTTTCACGCTCATGAACCACCAAATTTAGGATATCAACAGGAAAGAGAAATTTATTTTAATTGAGGCTTAGAACATTTTTGTATAGATGAATAGTGTGATTTAACCGGTAGAGAAATTTTGAATTCTAGTCAATTTTTCTCCGATAACCCCTTTCCGAAATATTGCCATAAGTTGCAGTAGGGGATTGCTCACCCTAAAAAAAATAATGTTATATAACGTTCAGAAATACACTTAAATAATCACCAAAAAATTAAATTTGCAAAGAAAAAAATCAGCACGTATCGTTTAAAACAGATTCGCAACACGAACAAAAACAGTAAGTAAGAAATTATGAATTTTATCTGTCAGCAACATAACAAGCATTTTTATTTATCGGACTGGTCCACACCGTCCATAGAGACAAATGTACTCCGTAGTGGGCTAGAACACCCCTGCGTGAAAATTGGTGATAGCAATTTGATGTAAATAGCTTTCAATAACGGAAGGCTGTGCCTTCCGGTGAATGAGAGAAACCCCGGTTGGCAACAATCGGGGTTTTTTATGTTCAGGATGAACGGTATGCCTTGAGCGCATGGATGCGCAGGAGCGGCTCTGTTCAGAATGAATGGTATACCGTGGGCTAGGGCAAAAACATACTTTTTACCCAACCGGGAACGCCAGTTTAGCAACCAGTAGGAGTAATGAGATGGGCAGAATCTTGCGCTTAGATATCTCCGGTACACCAACTTCTTGGCTTTCGCGGGAAGAAGCGGCCGTTTTATATGTCAAAAATTTGGTGCAGTGGGAAGTTGGAGATAAAAGTTTAGTTATCTTCGGAGGAACAAACCGATTCACCGGAAAACAATCTTCGTTGAAAATCAGTCCAGTTATTGCCACTCGAGGTGATTCACATCGAAAAAAATTGGTTTCTGGGTTTAATAATCGAATGCTATTTCGCCGAGATAATTATCATTGTATGTACTGCGGTGACAAATTTAGTCATGCAGAATTGACGCGAGATCACGTAGTACCGCGTGCACAAGGAGGGTTAGATATTTGGGAAAATGTTGTTGCGGCTTGTGGAAAGTGCAATCACTTTAAAGCAGACCGAACACCTGAGCAAGCGGGTATGAAGTTACTAGCCATACCTTTTAGGCCAAATATATTTGAATCCATGTACTTGGCACAACACACAATATTAGCGGATCAAATGGAATATTTGGAAAAACAATTTTCAGGTAAAAGGATTTGGAAAGCGGCGTAAATTTTCTACGTCGTATTCCATACAGAAGTTTATATCTTCGCCGAGAGTTAGCGGAACTGGTTCTGTATACCAGTCTGGCACAAGCGTTACTAACGTATTGTGTACCAATTCGAAAGCGGGAATAAACTGGATGGTTTTTGTAGCTCATTTGGGTAGAGCAATAGACTCATAATCTATCGGTAGCGGGTTCGATTCCCGTCAAAAACACCATGTCGTCTCCAAAACGACTCTTATGGTAATGGTCGAGAGACCTTGAGGTTCGAATCCTCACAAGACTTTCACTCTTGTTTAAAAATCTACAAGAGGCCCATGGTCTTGAATTGTGTTAACCAGCCGCAAATGGGGTTCGTTCAACACATGAAGATTTTGCTCCATACAAAATCTGTATTTCCACCATCTGTGGTGGTCATCAAGACGCCGACAATACAGCCGGGTTAGATGGATCGAATCAGCACGATGACATTGTATGAATGGAATGTGTTTATACACCACATCAATAGATAAGAATGATTGTTGGGTGAGTGATAAATAAATCCAATCCTCTGGAATGAATTCCTGCTGATTTCAAATTTGACCCCCCTGGATTCGAGGGTGGGCCTCGCCACATCTTTAAATGATTAGGCAAAAGGATATACGATGTTATTTTTTAAAACAGTGGATATTGCCGACAGTGAACGAGCCTTGCTCTTTGATCGAGATCGGCTACAAAAAGTACTTGGTCCGGGTCGACACCGATTGTCTACCCTTGGGCGAGAGTTAAAAGTAGAAAAATTTGATATTACGTCAGTGCGTTTTGAACACCCGAAATTGAAATTTTTGGTGCGTCAATACCAAACACTTCTTGAAGACGCTATAGATGTGTTTGAACTAAATGATAACGAAGTGGGTATTATCTACCGAGATCAAAAAATCTCAGATATTTTACCTCCGGGTAATCTATTGGTGACTTGGAAAGGCGCTGAAGATGTTCGAGTGGATATCGTCGATATCACTAAAAACTATGCACTCAATGATGAGCTGGTTGCACTCTTAGGTCGAGGCGTAAAAATCGGTGCAAGTCGACAAGTTGTCAATGCCATTAACTATGCAGAAGTACCAGATGAACATGTAGGTCTTCTTCAAGTGAACAGTAAGTTAGAAAGTGTACTGAAGACCGGTGCTTACGCTTTCTGGAAATACAATCGTTCAATCGTCGTTAAGCTGCTTGACTTGCGCGTACAGACCATCGATGTTAGCGGTCAGGAAATTTTGACTAAAGATCGTGTGAGCTTGCGTATTAACCTGTCCGCTAGTTACAACATTGTCGATCCGGAAGCCGTCGCACTAAAATTGAAAGACTATGCGAACTTTATTTATCTGGAGCTTCAGTTGCGATTGCGAGAAGCTGTGAGCACAAAAACGCTTGATGAATTACTTGAAGATAAAGATGCTCTGAATGCAGTTATCGCAAATGGCGCAAGTGAGAAGCTTTCCGAGTTTGGTATTCAATTGCGAAGAGTGGGTGTGAAAGACATTATTCTACCCGGCGATATGAAAGTGATCTTAAATCAGGTGGTTGAAGCCCAAAAAGAAGCCGAAGCCAACGTCATTAAGCGACGAGAAGAAACTCAAGCTATGCGATCACTACATAACACTGCGAAGGTAATGGAAAACAACCCAGTGTTATTACGATTGAAGGAGCTAGAGGCACTAGAACGAATCACTGCAAAAATCGATAAGATTTCTGTTTACGGTGGCTTGGATAGCGTCCTAAATGACATGGTTAAGCTAGCGCCGTCCAAATCGGGTCAATAAAACCTCCCGTTCGAAAGAGCGGGAGTTATGTGCTCGATTCTTTATTGCTGCAACTTTCTGAAAGCCGTTTTTCGATATTTCGCTGAATATTTCTTCCTTTGGCAGTTAACGCCCGCTTTGTGTTGGTTTGGGTCGCAGCGTAACGGAGGAGCCAGCCGCTTCGCGGCGAGAGTGCGGTTTCCCCCACTAATGTGGAGGTGGCTTCGGGATCGTCAATTTAATCTTCGGTATTCACCAACGCCGTTAATATATGATCTTCCCAGCGCCCATTGATATGTAAGTAACCTTGAGCGCGTCCTTCTATGGTAAATCCTAAGCGTTCTAATAAGGCAGCGGATCGATGATTTTTGGGCATATAATTGGCCATGATTCGATGTAACCCTAATTCACCAAAGGCGGATTGAATAACGTTCTGACAGAGCGTGTACATGATACCTTGCCCTTCATAGTCTTGATCAATGCCATAACCCATATAAGCGGCTCTAAATGGGCCATACACCATTTGTGATAGAGTGCAGTGGCCAACAATGTGTGGCAGCGATTCATCAATGGCAATGTAGTAGCATGATTTCATCTGTTGTTGTTCCGATAAGCAGCGATGTATTCGTTGCTGCCATTGTGCATTAGAGTGAAATCCATGCTCGCGTATGGGTTCCCATCGTCGAAAGTGATCATGATTGCGGCGATAATATTGCGCGAGCTGCTGCCAGTCGGAAGAGGTAATGATTCTATAGTTCATGTAAAGGTAATGTCGTATCGGGCGGTCAGATTTATTTGTGTAGAAGGGGGAGGTGTCATATGGAAGTCCAAAATGTCATCTCTTTTAACGCCCTGGTCATTATGTCATTCACGCAAGGTCGCTTTGGGTGAGAAATAATTTGCCACATACTTAATTGTCCATACCTATCTTATTTGTCCATACCCAGTTAATACAGTCTATGCCCTGATTACTATCCGCTGTGGCAGTAAGCAGTACGACAGGGAGAGAGAAAGCTCTATGACTATTATAGAGCGTGTCCTAATTTCGCACGAATAAAACCCGCATTTTTAAAAATCATTATCCTATAATTCGGCATTGCAAAGTTTACGTTTTATGAATAAGCCCTTGAGAATGGGAAATTAAAGTGGATATGTAGGAGTAAGTAGTGACAGATTTACGTATTCGTCAAGCAATTCGGGAAGATGCGTCGACGATTTTGAATTTTATTACTGAACTAGCACGGTACGAAAAAGCCGAAGCCAAAGTAAAGGCCTCTGTTTCGGATATTGAAGAGACCCTATTCGCAGAAGAGTCTCGGGTGGATGCATTGATTTGTGAAGAGAAAGGCGAACCCATTGGCTTTGCTGTGTATTTTTACAATTACTCTACGTGGCTTGGGAAGCTTGGGCTCTACTTGGAAGATTTGTATGTATCACCAGAGCACAGAGGAAAGCAGGCTGGAAAACTTTTATTAGAGTGTCTTGCAAAAATAGCTGTGGATGCCGGATGTGAGCGGTTCGAATGGAGTGTGTTGGATTGGAATACACCCGCTATTGAATTTTATGAATCATTGGGCGCTCAATCTAAAAGCGAATGGATTGGTTATCAGTTATCCGGGGAGGCTTTAAAAGCGATGGCGGATAGGGCTGAAGGCTTAAAGTAGACGACCAAAGGTTGATTAGATAAACAATGATCAAAACTTTTGGATTAAAGGGGTAACTTTTCACCTGCCAGTTTCCTCGTTAGGCGCTGACAGGTGCAGTTTTTGTGAATTAGAATAGATGATTATTTGACAAGCATAGTCTGAGCCCCTTTGACGAACGCTTCTTTATCTTCCATTTGCGAAGGGGGAATGGTAATGCCTTTCGCTGCGGCAGGGCGTTCAGCAATGGCGTTAATCCAGCGTTGTAAATGAGGTAAGTCATCGATCTCGACACCAGACCATTGGTGAGTTCGCGCCCAGCACCAATTGGCCATATCGGCAATGCTGTATTCACCGACCAAGTATTCGTTATCTTTCAGTTGGGTATCCAAAACCGTCAGTAATCGTTTGGCTTCCTTTTGGTAGCGTTCAATAGCTTCAGGAATTTTGGTGGGAAAATATCGATAAAAAACATTAGCCTGTCCCATCATCGGACCGACTCCCCCCATTTGGAACATTAGCCATTGTAGAACTTGTGATCTTGCTTGTGTTGTAGTGGGTAAAAACTGCCCTGTTTTTTCTGATAAATAAATAAGGATGGCCCCGGATTCAAATACAGCGAAATTGTCTCTTTCTTGATCCACAATGGCTGGAATTCGCCCATTAGGGCAAATCTTGAGAAATTCAGGCTGTTTCTGTTCGCCCTTCATTAAGTCGATGGTGTGCGGTTCATAGGGCAGTGCCATTTCTTCGAGGGCTACACTGATTTTATGCCCATTCGGAGTGGCAGCGGAATACAGTTCAATCATTGATGACTCCAATACGTACATCAGGTTGGTTTGGTACTGCTAATGTCATTGGTAAGTCTATTGAAGCATGGCATTTTTACGTTTTTATGCTTATTGGCTTTTACACACTCACTGAAGGGCGTTGTTTCATGTTTTTATACCAACGTAGTAAGTGTGGAAAAGACTCGTCCTTATCAATACGAATATTAATTACTTTGGCAAAGTCGATTGCACAGAAAAGATTAATATCGGCGATGCTAAAATAATTATCGACTAAATATGGATTGCTGGCTAAATGATCATTCAGTTCGATGAGGTACTGTTTAGCATTGTCACCACACACTTCCCCCCAACTGGGTACAGGTGTCATTCGGTCTTTAAAATAACCGGTGGTATGTTGAAAACACATACCGACAGGCATCATCATATGGAATTCGACTCGGCGTGCCCACATTTCAACTTGGGCTTTCTCCAAAGGTGTTCGACCAAAAAGGGGAGGCTCAGGCTGGATTTCTTCAAAGTAACGGCAAATGGCGACTGTTTCACCAATGAAGGTTCCATCATCCAACTCTAGAAAAGGAATTTTAGTGGTTGGGTTTTTCTTACGCATTTCTGGAGTCAAATTTTCTCCAGCAGCAAGATCGAGCTGTACATAAGTCATATCAATCTGCTTTTCAGCCAGAAAGATTCTAACCCGGCGTGGATTAGGTGCTTGCCGAGATTCGTAAATCTTCATGGTATTCCTCGTTGTTGTCGTTATTGATTCAGCATCATGAGTCAAAGTATAGGGGGTATCCAGTTACTGTTTAAACGCTTCCGTTTTTACTAAGTTGAAATTCATGGGATGAACTTCGACTGAGTATTAAATGATCATATTTTTAGATGCTGCTATTACTTCATTTTTAACGTCATGTTGTTTTCCGCGCCAATGCCTGTTTTTTCATAAGGACAATTTATGAAAAAACAGGTTTTTACTGCTGAACTATCTAGATAAAATGGTTTCATATGATTGTTTTGTTATAAAATAGAGAGCTAAATGACGCAGAGGTTTCTCGGATACGAAATGGTCGTTGTTGTCAGTTGATGATTTATAAAAACTGTAAAATTTATTTATACATAAGCAATGTCAGTGATATGCCTGTGCATATAATATGGCTTTTTTGTTTGTTTTTTAGTCTTTTGGGTGTGATGAAAGAATGAATGAGTTAAGTTATGTAAATTTTTCTGATTAAAGTTTTTTTTAATAATTTTGTCATAATATGTTGCTTCTTTACGTACTGCGTGGGTGAGTTTCTCGTTGACCCGCCGCTATTTTTCATTTTTTTTGGTTTTTTTATGTACATTAATTAAGATGTGTATTATTTTTGTTGATACTGAGATTAATGGTTGCAGTTTGCGCCATTTTGCGTAAATAATTTCACAGAATAAAAAAAACGTTCCTGTTTTCGCTTCAAGTAGCGTGAAATCTTACTTGTTGTGTGTTAGCCGGTGACGTTTGATAATTAATGATAACGAGAAATGGATTTTGCTCTTGATACTTCATCGACTTGATACTTTTCGAAGAATTGGAAGAGCATGTTAAATACATGAGAGAAAAATAAAATCATGGAAATTGGGGTGTACTGTTCATGTCTATAGAAAATGCAACTGCTGAATTAACGTTAAATCAATATTTGCCACATATTATGGCGAATATTTCCAAAAGAATTAGTGACAATTGTTCGCATATTTACAGTCGGGATACAAATATTTCTGTTCCTGAATGGCGAGTCATGTCACGGGTCGCTGAGAATCCTGGCATTAATTCGAAGAATATCGGTGAAATTACACTTATGGATAAGTCCAAAGTGTCACGAGCCGTGAAATCTTTGGAGGAGAAGCATTTGCTTATCCGGGAAAAATCGTGTGATGATAACCGCGTGAGCAACTTGTGTTTGACCGAACGTGGCTTACATATGTATCAAGAAATTGCGCCTAAGGCACTGTCTTGGGAAAATAATTTATTGACTGCATTGAGTGATTCTGAATATCAAGATTTATTGAGAATCTTAGATAAGCTAGATGAGCGTTTGCGGGTAATGTAATCGATTTTCTTCGATTTTATTACTGACTATTTATCATATAGGTTACTGCGCTGATAAGTAGTAGACTCAGTGTCTTTGGGTCTGTCGCATTATGGGGGGGGCTTCCCCCCCATAATTTATTTTCCTCTTTTCGTTTGCTCATCTCATATTTATTGTTACTCACAGTGTTTGAATTCACAGAAGACATCATTAGTGAGCCCTTTGTTTTTATCTGTTTTATTCCTGCTTTTAATCCCCATATTTTTTGATCGTGTTTGCTCTTTTCTTGGGTTACCGTTATGGAATTCTGCGCCTTAAGGGTATGTTGATAAGAATCGAGATGAGGATGCTACACTTGGGTGGGGCATTGAGCTTGTGAGAGTAAAAGCAGATTAGGCTAAAAAAGCCATAAAAGAGGTGCTAAATGAATATTGGCTTAGTGATTGTCGGAGATGAAATTTTAAGCGGTCGACGAGTTGATAAGCATTTACCAACATTGATTGAGCTTCTGAAGAGTCGCGGCCTAACCCTAAGCTGGATGCGAGTGGTGTCTGATGACCCGGCCTTATTGGTAAAAACTTATCAAGATACTTTTGCTTCTGGTGATATCGTGTTCAGTACGGGAGGGATTGGTGGAACGCCTGATGATATGACCCGTCAGGCGGCAGGCAAGGCGTTAGGTATAGAGCTTCAGTACCATCCTGAAGGGTTGGAAATACTAGAGGTTTTTGCGAAAGAAAGAAACCGTACCTTAGAAGGGCATCATTATCGTATGGTTGAATTCCCTGTGGGCTCTCAGCTTATCCCTAACCCTATTAACCGTATTCCGGGTTTTTTTCTACGTAATCATTTCTTTATGCCTGGTTTTCCTGAAATGGCGGCACCGATGATGGAATGGGTGTTGGATAATCACTGCAGTCATTTAGTGGACAATCAATATGTCGAACAGGCATTGATGGTATTTGACACCTATGAAAGTAAGGTGACGCCTATCATGGAGGCGGTGTTGACGGCTCACCCCTCTTTAAAATTGTTCAGTTTACCGATTATGAGTGAAGATAATCCACGTATTGAATTAGGGGTTAAAGGGCATTTAACAGAAGTAAAATTAGCAATGGTTTTGCTTAAGGAAAAACTGCAGGCAATTGATGCCCGTTGGGAGCGATTGTAAGGTAAATTCAACGCCACCTTTAGAGCCTCTAACCTTTAGAGGTGATAGAGGGAGATAGGTGGCGTCAAAAATTTCTTGTGTTTTATTGTGGATTAAAAGGACATTCCTACCCATGCCCAAAGCCTATCGGTATCAACGCCAAAATCATCGGCACTGTATGACGCATATTTAAATCCTACATCGTAATGTTTACCGAATTTCATAACGTATTGAAGGTTCCATTCTGTACCATAATCTGACATACCCGCTGAATCTTCATCTGCTTCAAACGTATGGTAAATTACATTCAATTTACCAGGGCCTAATTTACTGCCAATATTGACATGTGTATCGACTAGGCCGGTTCCTGGTGTGTTGAGAAATAAATCTGCCCAACCATTAAATTTGTGCAAGGTGGCCAGAGGTGTTGAAAATCCATAGGCGCCATCATCCGATCCTAATAGCTCGTAACCAAGCTTGGCAGTAATGCCATAAACGGATACACCCCCTTCAAGAAATAAATAATCAGCTTCAAAGTCAGTGTCGGTTTCTTGTGTTGCGTATTCTGCGGCATAGAGAAAGCTGACGTTATCGGCTTTTACTTTTCCGTTTAGGCTTACACCAACGGTGTCAAGTTCGGAATTGTTGTCTTCATTCTCAAGCAGATAAGCATACCCTTTGATTGTGCCAATAGGGGTTTTAAAGGAGCCATTAAGAATGTGATCTTCAGAGTCAATATCCGCAGCTTCCGCAAAAATGCGGTTGCGTTTATCGAGATAGCCGTAGGTTAATTTAATGCTGTCATTTGGGCTGTAAACTGCGGTAAGCCCATCAAAGGTTTGCCAGTCTTGACGCCATCCTACATGCCCAACAAAGCGGTGATTATCCAATGCAATAATTTGGCGTCCCATTTTAGCGGTTAAACCATTATTGCTGTATTTGATGAAAGCTTGATTGACTTCTGTCACTTCAGGGTCAGCAATGACCGAATATTCCCCCACGTTATACCCGGCAGGGCCAACGCTGTAATCGCCCAATCCGAAGACTTGTCGTACATCTTCAAATTCTATCGTTGCTGAAAAGCCATTCATGTTGGCAGAGTTATAACCAAGCATGGTGCGTAAAGTAAGTGCATCTGCGTCTTCTAGAGGATTATCTTGTTCGGCAGATTCATATCGAAGATTGAGTTTTCCGTAAGCTTCGCCATCGGCCAGGAGTTTATGAAAGTTGTCTTCTGCATTGGTGGTGTTAGCACAGAAAATCAGACTGGCACCAATGACTGAGCACAATGTTGCCGCGCATTGGGAATTGACGCGTTGAAAAGTCGTACGTTGACAAGTGGCACGTTGAAAAACAGCCATGGTGGTCTCCTCGATTATGGTAAAACTGTAATTGCTGAGTCAGTGTGAGTTATTCTTGCTCAATTCAGTTGCTTGTGTTGTTGCTAATATCGGTTGCTAATATTGGTTGGTACTTTTTTAGCGCTTGCTCGAGGTTATGCCGCTTTATTATTATTGTTGTTGGTATCGTTATTTTTTTTTACGTCTGTTTTTATTTTAGAGGCAGGTTTTGTATCCTTTTTTGCGTGCTTTTCATGTAAAAATCGCAACACTTCGGCTCGATAATGATTGTAGGTGCTGTCGTCAGCGAGTACCAATCGATCTCGTGGGCGTTCTAGTTCAACTGTTAAAATTTCGCCAATGGTGGCGGCGGGGCCATTGGTCATCATCACAATTTTATCGGAAAGCAATACCGCTTCGTCCACATCGTGAGTGATCATGATAACGGTGTTATTTAATTCTGCTTGAATTTCCATTAGAGAATCTTGCATGTGGGCACGCGTTAAGGCATCCAGTGCACCGAAGGGCTCATCCATTAACAAGACTTTGGGTTCCATAGCCAGTGCGCGAGCAATACCGATGCGCTGTTTCATGCCACCAGAAATTTCATCTGGGCGTTTATTCATGGCATGTCCCATATGAACAAGTTCTAGGTTGTGTACAGTCCATTCATGACGCTCTTTTTTGCTTTTTTTCTTGAATACTTGATCTACTGCCAGACGGACATTGTCATAACAAGTCAACCATGGGAAGAGAGAATGGTTTTGAAAAACCACGGCCCTGTCTGGCCCTGGTTTGGTGACTTGCTTGCCTTGTAAAATAACACCACCTTGTGTGGCGTCGTATAAGCCCGCAACAATATTTAAAACGGTGGATTTGCCACATCCAGAATGTCCGATAAGAGAAATAAATTCTCCTTTTTGTATCTTTAAATTGACATTATCGAGTGCCTTAAAAGGGCCCGCTGGTGTTGGAAACTCAATAGAAACGCCAGAGATGTCTAAATACGTTTGAGACATGAATTCTTCCTCTTTCGCTGTTTGGCGAAACATCTAGTGGCCAAGTGTGTCTGAATATATTTTTTGGCCGTTATGGTGAATGCTTTTATAAACTTAGTTTAGTGAAAACTGTATTGGCGGCATTGCAAACTTTTCATGAGTTCGATGTTTAATTAAATAACGTTTTCATAGTGCTTATTGAGTTTTGTTTTTGAAACTGGTGCGTTAGTGATGTCATTAGCGTATGTCTTGAGTTTTGTCGTGTGAAACACTTTTTTGGAGCGTTAGCATGATTCGGTCTAGTAAGAAGCCAATACAGCCAATCACAAAGACGGCCACTAATATGCGCCCCAGAGAGTTAGAGCTGCCATTTTGGAACTCATCCCAAACAAATTTTCCAAGGCCGGGATTTTGTGCCAGCATCTCTGCTGCAATCAATACCATCCAGCCGACACCTAATGATAAGCGCAACCCCGTAAAAATCATCGGAAGAGAGGCGGGTAAAACAACTTTAAAAATTTTATTGATCCAATTCAGTTGCAATACGCGACAGACGTTAATGAAGTCTCGATCAATGCTGGACACCCCTACGGTTGTATTGATTAAGGTCGGCCATAGTGAACACAGTGTGACGGTTAATGCTGAGGTAATAAAAGATTTTGGTACTAATGGATCATCGGTTGTATAAACAGCACTAACGACCATGGTGACGATGGGGAGCCAGGCTAAAGGTGAGACGGGCCTGAAGATTTGTATTAAAGGGTTCAGGCCTGTATAAATAGTCGTATTTAAACCGCATATAATACCAATCGGAATGGCAATAGCGGTTGCGATAAAGAAGCCAAAAAATACTGTGTATAGGCTTGTGAATATTTGGTCAAAAAATGTTGGTGCGCCAGTATAGGCGCGAATTTTTTTCGGCTCTTTGCCTTTAGCAATGCGTTTTTCATTTCGATATTTTTGACGTTGATAAAAAGCGGCTTCTTTTTCTCGTGACGCTCTGTGTTCTTCAACAAGTGATTCAAATTGCGCCCAAGTTTGTGTGGGGCCGGGTAAATTCCCAAGGCTTGTGACAATACTTTTGGCCGCCACACTCCACAATAAAAGAAAAATAGCAAATGCAGCGATCGGTACGCCAATCACTTTGAACAATTCAGTGATTTGTGCTTTGGGATTTCTTCCGGCCATGAGATTGACCAGTGGAATAAGCCAATTCATGCCGGTGAGTTCCAAAAAACGAATACTGCTGTTAATCATGGTGATGCCCTTTGGTGGATGTTACCACGCATTGTTACGGATAAATCAAAATTATTGTGGGTAAAATGTTGATTGTTTCTTGAGTGAATATGGTGAATAGAAAGGCTCCTAAATCTAGGCGAACTAAATCCAGGCGAACTAAATCCAGGCGAACTAAATCCAGGCGAACTAAATCCAGGCGAACTAAATCCAGACTGTCGTGCCTTTTCAAGGCGGCGGGTATCATCTATGACGCCCGCTGCCTTGAGGATATTAATTCTAGATAACCGTATCGCCTTTTAGTCCAATATTGAATTTTTTCAGATAGTCATTTGGCTTGCGACCATCGTAGGTGATGCCATCGATAAAGTGCGTTTGTGGTGCTCTAAACCCATCGCTGTCGAAAGGAAAATCAGATTTTTTTAATTTTCCTTCTTTGATGAGTAATTCCGCCGCCTGTAGATAAATCTCTGGTTTGTAGACTTTCTTGGCAATATCCATATACCAGTTGTCTGATTTTGGTTCCGCAATTTGTCCCCAACGACGCATTTGTGTTAAGTACCAAATGGCATCGGAGTAGTAAGGGTAGGTCGCAAAGTAGCGGAAGAAAACATTGAAATCTGGCACATCGCGCTTGTCGCCTTTTTCGTATTCAAATGTACCCGTCATGGAGTTGGCAATCACATTGTAATCGGCGCCAACGTAATTGGGTTTTGAAAGAATTTTTACGGCGTCTGGACGGTTTTTGTTGTTGTCTTGATCTAACCAATGTGCTGCACGAATTAATGCTTTAACCACGGCTAGGTGGGTATTGGGATTTTCTTTGGCCCATTTGTTTGATACCCCAAACACTTTCTCGGGGTTGTCTTTCCAAATTTCGTAGTCGGTAACAACAGGTACACCAATTTTCTTGAAAACCGCTTGTTGGTTCCAAGGTTCTCCTACGCAGTAACCATAAATCGTACCGGCTTCAAGGGTGGCTGGCATTTGTGGTGGAGGGGTGACGGAAAGTAATGCATCGGCATCAATGGTACCGCTGGTGTCGTCTTTATGTGGGGCATAATAGCCGGGGTGGATACCGCCTGCCGCTAGCCAGTAGCGTAGTTCATAGTTGTGTGTGGATACCGGGAAAACCATACCCATATTAAACGGTTTTCCATCTGCTTTGTATTTTTCGACAACAGGCTTTAAGTAATCCGCTTTAATGGGGTGAACGGGTTTTCCATCTTTGTGTGGCACATGTTTTTTCATCTCTTTCCAGATATCGTTAGAGACGGTGATGGCATTACCGTTTAAGTCCATGCTGAATGCGGTTACTACATGGGCTTGGGTGCCAAAGCCAATGGTGGCTCCTAATGGTTGGCCTGCCAACATATGTGCGCCATCTAACTGCCCGTCGATGACTCGATCCAGTAAGACTTTCCAATTCGCTTGTGCTTCTAATGTGACGTACAGGCCTTCATCTTCGAAATACCCATTTTCATAAGCAATGGCTAATGGGGCCATATCGGTGAGTTTAATAAAGCCAAATTTTAGGTCTTCTTTTTCTAACTCTAATTCTTCTGTTTCTGCAAAAGCGAGGCCTGCTTGCATCAAGGTTGCACACAATAAGGTGCCACACAGTTTGCGGGATAAAGAGGTAAATGACGCAGACAAAAGAGTGCGTGCGTTATGTGTTGGCGCGTGTTCCATTTTGAGCTCCTCTACGGCAATGACAAATGAGCGAATGGCGTTAACCGATTTAGTCGTGATTTGTTGAATTGTTGAGCTTTTTGGTGCTGGCTAATGCATCGCAAAAGCCTTGCCAATTTGAAAAAAACGTTTTTTTCTGGAAAAAAATTAATAAAAACAGAGGGTTAAAGTCTTGAAGGGGGCTTTGCTGTGAATTTGCACGTTTTTCGTTGATGCACTTAAATGGCGTTATATTTTTTGTGGTGTACTTATTTGGTGTTTTTGTTTTAACTTTTTGTGTTCTTTTTCGATTTTGATTAATCTTTTTTTGCACCAATATGATACATTTTTGTTTGTTATTTTTTGTTTATTTATGGTGCATTATTTATTTTAAGGAAAATATAAGAGCAGTAATGATCTGCTCATTGGCGCTGAGCGTTAAATCGTATTTGCGCTGCTTCTAAGTCAGCGGGTGTATTGATATTGAAAAAAGGGTCTTCAGTGTGGTGATCAAAATTAGCTACTGAATAGGACTGTTGTGCTAGCCATTGCTTAAGACTGAACCTTGGATTCTTCGGTGTTATGTGTGATGCAGATGAGTTGCTCGATGTGAGTGATGCAGTTGGTATGGGTGAGGTGGGCGACTGAAGAAAAGAGGTCAGTGCGGGCAAAAGGTTGGTATGGAAAAGTCCGCAAAGAGGGTGAATTTTGTTGGCGTAAGACGATATTGCCATTTTAATCTGGTGAGGTTTTGGTGCTTCTTTTAATGAATCCAGAAGGTGTTTCAGATAATCACTGGGTAGGAAGGGGGTGTCGCAAGGGGCAGTAAGCAGCCAACCTCCCTGGCAGGAAGGAAACATCGAGCTATTTTCCCTTTCACCATCATCCTCTTTGCTGCCGGAGCATTGTGGCTCAACGGTGACTTTATTATTGGCCCATTGCAAGGCGGCCAATAGTCCGCCTAGTGGTCCAATGGAGTTTGCATCTTGAATGATCGGTAGGCCTAATGCTTCAAACTGTAGGGTGTCTGCGGCAGAGGCGTGGGAAGTATTGATGGCAATGTTTTTTGGCGAAGAGAGGGTTAAGCGTTGAATCACTCGCAGAATGAGAGCCGTATTATCAATCGTCACAAAGGGCTTCAGTGGTTGATTATTGCTTTCCTCTTTTAACCTTGTTCCACGCCCTCCGGCAATAACACAGGCAAGAACTGGAAGGGATGTCGTTTTAGTAGATACTGATGTCATGATGTATGGATGTTGTTTAAGTAATAATTAGGTTAAAGGTGGCCCTCAACCATCAAGTAGGTGCTTAGTTGGTGTCTGAGATTAACCTACTGTGCTGATGAGAATATACTGCCGAATCGTCGATCTTAACTGACCCGTATGAGAATAGTGTTGATAAGTGATGAGTAAAGATATTCAAGATTTAAGAAGAGAGTACACCTTGAGTCAACTGACGCGAGAAAGCTTATTGGATAACCCGGTAGAACAATTTCAGTTGTGGCTAAAGCAGGCGATAGAGTTTGGTTTGAAGGACCCTACCGCCATGACGGTGGCGACGGTGGATGAACAAGGCCAGCCCTCTCAGCGGATCGTGCTACTTAAACACGTTGATGATAATGGGTTTGTTTTTTACACGAACTACAGTAGCCGAAAAGCGGAGGAGTTGGGGAAAAACCCGAAGATCAGTTTGCACTTCCCTTGGCATGCGATGGAGCGTCAAGTCAAAGTGTGTGGTGTGGCAGAGAAGGTATCCGCTAAAGAGTCATTGGCGTATTTCAGTTCTCGCCCTAAGGAAAGCCAATTGGCGGCATGGGCCTCTGCGCAGAGCCGTCCAATTAGCTCTCGTACCGCACTGATGCAACAATTTGCGCGTATGAAAGAAAAATTTGCAAAAGGGCAGATACCTTTACCCGATTTTTGGGGAGGCTATCGTGTGCAGTTTCATGAGATTGAGTTTTGGCAAGGAGGCAGTGCTCGATTGCATGATCGTTTTGTTTATCAACGTCGGGGTGAGGAGTGGAGCATTGAGCGGCTAATGCCGTGAGAGTAACTTTAATAAAGACGATTAAATGTTAAACATTTAATCGTCTTGTGATGTATCTCCGTGCTCTTCCAAGAAATTACGAATGAAGCGCCGTATTTCTCTGGCTGCACTGGTGTCTAAATCTTCGCAGCGTTGGACAAACGCATCGCGTTCGACGTCATTAATGCGAATAATTAATTGACTGTTTTTTTTATTTTTCTTCTCCGACTTATCGTCTTTCGACTTTGGGGGCACGGGCTTACCTCAGTTGTGTCACGATCAGACAGCCACGCTACACCATTGTTCGCTAAATGTATATACGATAATAATATAACGCAGAGAGAAAGATAGTTGTATTTGTAACGGTTGGCAAAAAGGTAAATAGGTCGTCTTTGCGGGCTTCAAGGTATCGTTAGGTGGCCCATTGCCTTGGCAGTTTTACCACCAAGGCAATGGGTTTTAGCCTTCTTGGTCGTCCATAAGGGGGCAGCCTTAAAGACGGATAGACCTTAAAGACGATTAGTCTCAGTAGAGGTCCGACGATTAGTCTCAGTAGAGGTCCGTTTCTGAAACCTTATCGTAATGCAGCGATTTTACTTTTTTGATTGGCTAGGGTCTTCAGAGAGTATTGGTAATCTGCCAGCTTTTCTTTCTCTTTATTGACGACTTCTACGGGCGCCTTATCGACAAATTTAGGGTTGTTTAATTTTCCTTCTAAGCGCTTAATTTCTTTCTCTAATTTGTCAGACTCTTTTTGCAGGCGTGCCAGTTCTGCGTCGACATCAATTAGCCCGGCCATGGGTATCAGAACTTCCATTTCGCCGACCAATGCTTTGGCGGAAAGTGGTTCTTCACTGTCTTCTTGCCACTGTAATGTTTCTAGGTTGGCGAGTTTGATAAGAAAGGCGCGATTTTCTTCGATGCGACGTGTGGCAGTGTCGTCAGCGTTTTTCATTAGCGCAGGCAGTTTTTTGCCCGGCGGTATTTTCATTTCACCACGGAGATTTCGAACGGCGGTGATGACTTCCTTCAACCACTCCATATCGGCAATGGCGTTATCATCAATTTTGCTGGAATCCGCTTGTGGGTATTCGGTGTACATGATGGTATCACCAGAAGTACCCGCTAATGTTTTCACTTTCTGCCACAGCTCTTCGGTAATGAAGGGCATTAATGGATGTGCAAGACGAAGTGCGGTTTCCAAAACTCGTACTAAGGTTCGGCGAGTGCCGCGTTTTTGTTCAGCTGTGTAGTCGTCTCCGGTGAGCACGGGTTTGGACAGCTCTAAATACCATGCACAGAATTCATCCCAGAAAAATTGTTGAATGGCTTGAGATGCCAAGTCAAAACGGTAAGTGTTAAAGGCTTGCTCGACGTCGGTTTCAGCGTGTTGCAAGCGTCCAATAATCCAGCGGTCTGCCAAAGATAGCTCGTAGTGGTTGGAGCCGTCTTGGCCACAATCTTCGTTTTCACAGTTACTTAACACGAAGTTGGCGGCATTCCAGATTTTGTTACAGAAGTTTCGGAACCCTTCAATTCGCCCTACGTCGAAATTAATGTCTCGGCCTGTGGAGGCGAGTGAGTAGAAGGTATAACGAAGCGCATCCGTACCGTACCCGCTGATGCCATCGGGGAATTCCTTGCGCGTTTGTTTTTCAATTTTTTCACGTAAATGCGGCACCATCATGCCCGAGGTGCGTTTTTTGACGAGGGTTTCTAAATCGATGCCGTCAATCAAATCAATGGGGTCTAATACATTCCCTTTTGATTTGGACATTTTCTGGCCTTGGCTGTCACGAACTAAACCATGGACATAAACGGTATGGAAAGGCACGTCCTTTTGGAAGTGCAGGGTGAGCATGATCATCCGGGCAACCCAGAAGAAAATAATGTCGAAACCGGTCACCAATACGGAGCTGGGGTGGAAGGTTTTGAGCATTTCAGTTTGTTCTGGCCAGCCTAGAGTGCCAAAGGTCCATAAGCCTGATGAGAACCAAGTATCGAGAACGTCGTTGTCTTGACGCAAGGTAATGTCATCAGCTAACCCGTGCTTTTCACGAATCTCTTCTTCAGTACGGCCAACATAAACCTTACCGTCGTTGTCGTACCAAGCCGGAATACGATGTCCCCACCATAGCTGGCGAGAGATACACCAATCTTGAATATCACGCATCCAAGCAAAGTACATGTTTTCGTATTGTTTGGGGACGAACTCGATATCCCCGCCTTCCACTGCGGCAATGGCTTTGTCGGCTAAGGGTTGGGTTTTTACATACCATTGATCGGTAAGGTAAGGCTCGATCACTACGCCAGAGCGATCTCCGTAAGGCACTTTTAACTTGTGTGGCTCGATTTTTTCCAGTAATTCTAGCGCTTCAAAATCGGCAACGATTTGTTTGCGCGCAGCAAAGCGCTCTAAGCCTCGATACGCTTCTGGGACGTTGTCGTTTAAGTGAGCCGTGTCATCCAAAATGTTAATCATTGGTAGGTTGTGGCGCTGGCCCATTTCATAATCGTTGAAATCGTGGGCAGGGGTGATTTTTACACAGCCAGTGCCAAATTCTTTGTCGACGTAGTCATCGGCAATAATCGGAATCTCACGCCCAACGATAGGCAGAGTAATGGTTTTGCCAATTAAATCCTGATAGCGTTCATCTTCTGGGTGAACGGCAACGGCGGTATCACCGAGCATGGTTTCCGGTCGAGTGGTGGCAACCACTAAATGGCCAGAGCCATCGGTCAGTGGGTAGCGGAAATGCCACAAGTGACCATCGCTTTCTTTGTTTAAGACTTCGAGATCGGAGACGGCGGTTTTTAATTTCGGGTCCCAGTTCACGAGACGTTTACCGCGATAAATTAAGCCGTCTTCATACAAGCGAATAAATACTTCCTGTACCGCTTTGTAAAAGCCATCGTCCATGGTGAAACGCTCACGGCTCCAATCAGGGGAGGCACCCAGTCGCCGTAATTGTTTGGTGATGTGGCCGCCAGAATGTTCTTTCCATTCCCAAATACGCTCAATAAACTTTTCGCGCCCAAGGGCATGACGATCTGTGCCTTCTTCGGCCAGTAAACGCTCTACCACCATTTGGGTGGCAATACCCGCGTGGTCAGTACCCACTTGCCATAAGGTGTTTTTACCACGCATGCGCTGGTAACGAATAAGGGCATCCATAATGGATTCTTGAAAACCATGCCCCATGTGCAAGTACCCGGTGACGTTGGGTGGTGGAATCATAATGCTATAAGGGTCACCCGAACCTTGAGGCGCAAAATAACCTTGGGATTCCCAGTGCTGATATAACGGCTGCTCAATATTACCGGGCTGGTAAGTCTTGTCTTGCGAGCTATTGTCTTGGGTACTGCTGCCTTGAGTGCTGCTGTCGGTATGAGCGTTATTTTCGGTGTTCGGCGTTTGCGTATTTGACATTGCGATTATTGAGGTCTCTTGATTGGCAATACGGATTGATCTTTTATTGCTGGTTTCCGTATGAATTTTAATCTGTGTAAAGGATTTCTCTACTTTAAACTTCCTAGTATACCTCGCGTGGTCGAGACAGCCTAGATTATGGGGGTGGGAACAAGAGGTAATTTATTCTTGAGGGGGATGATGCTTTCCTTGAGCCCCTTCTTTTTTATTAAATGCTTTCTGGACATGTTCTATTTAGGTGGTTTCTCTTTACCTCTCTTGTCTTTAGTCGAGAAAGTATTCAAAAGTTCTTGTCGCAATTGTTCTTTTAGGCTTGGCAGTAAACGCTCAACCAGTGAGTCCACTGTTGCTTGTAAGGCTGTATTAGAGAGGGCCATGCCCTGATCAGTGAAGCTTTTTTCTTTTACAACTTCCTCTAAAGCGGTTGTTGTTAAAGAAGGGGAGGCGGTTTGTGTTGTCGCTCGGCAGTGAGCGGGTAAATAAGGGTTTTTTTCACGCAGACTCTGCTTTTGTTGAAGAGCAGATCTTGATGTTCCGTTTGTTGTTATTAAGTGGTTTGTCGAAGTTTTGTTTGTTGTAACGTCGTGTGCCGAAGCTTTGAGGGATTGGGTGCTCATTATGGAGCGATCAGCTACCCCCGTTGCCCGTGATGCACAAGTACGTAGTTTGGATGTGGGGCTCAGGGGTTTATCGTGAGTACTAAAAGACGTATTAGTTTGGTAACGACGCAACCGTTCTAGTTGTGATGAAAGTGTATCGGACAGCAGTCGTAGTTCTTCTAGAGTTTGTTGTGAAGCGGTGAAGGTGGTAGGCGTATTGGAATGAGTTAGGTCAGCTTTATCCTGCAAAATAGGAATGTGTGCGTCATCGAGTAACCCAGAAATGGATTCCAGCTCGATCAGTAAATGCTTATCTCCAAAGGAGTCTTCTGGTGTATAACTGGCCATAGTGACTTAGCTCCCACCTCAATAGAATTATGTTGCCTTTCCTATTTCACATGCTCATGGTCTTTGAGTATGCAATTTGTCTTGGGCCAGAAAGGCATTCTCTAAAAGGCATTAACTGAAAACAGTATTTAAAAAGCAGCTTTAAACAATAGAGTGAAAAAGCAGTACCGAATAAATGTTGTGCAAGGTCATTACATAAAGGCATTGGTTAGGTGTGCCGTGGTTCCTTTGCAAAACGTGCAATGATATAGCGTCTTCGGGATGGCTGATGTGGATTAGACCACGGCATCGCACAATTTTGTGATCGAAATATTTACAGTTTTGCCTTAAATGGGTAGAAAAACAATGACCGACAGGTCAATAAATGCGTAAATTTTTGTTTCTTGGCATTAAATGTAGGTAATTAGAAGAGCTGAAAACAATAGGCGCCGTTCCTAAATAACATCACTGCCAAATAGCCAGAAATACTAAATAGCCACCACTACTGTAAGGCATGATTTCTTGCCTGTTCACTCTGGCAAAATCGATGGGCTTTATTTAGGAGTTCCATGTTGGTTAGGAGCTCATTTTAGTTAGGAACTCATGTTAGTTAGGAACCCATGTTAATTTTGTGTGTGTGTAATGGGTAACCCCGATGTCGGTAAAATCCATAGCGCTGTCGGCTGTGAGTCAGTGAACTTTCGGCTTGAGTCACAATCTCGATAACCCGTTGAAAACGGCTGAAGTACTTTTCCATATCGGCATCCGCCACGTTGATTAAGACGTCATGATGTTGATGGCTTGGTTCTTCATTGGCGATGGTGATGGGGGCTGGGGGAGTTTGATGGTTAATTTGGCTTTCAGCGACAGTACTGTGTGGCAGAAAGCTCTCAGGGCGATCATGCCATAAATGATGGCTTAGCTTTTCATTGATCTCTGTGTTGGGGCTGATGATCGTAATGCGATGCCCGGCGATTAGGGCTTTTTCGCTGAGCCTGACCGCGAGACGCCAGCGCGCCTCGTCTGACTCGGTAGAGAGAATGTAAAAATCGATACGAGTCACTGTATGTGATTACTCCGCGTTACTGAGTAAATACTCACACAGTAGTGGAACTGGACGTCCGGTGGCACCTTTTTTCGCACCGCTGTGCCAAGCGGTGCCTGCAACATCTAAGTGTGCCCACGTCATGGATTGAGTAAATCGTGCGAGGAAGCAAGCGGCGGTCACGCTGCCACCAAAGGGGCCACCGATATTGGCCATGTCAGCAAAGTTGCTGTCGAGCTGGGCTTGGAATTCTTCACCCATTGGCATTCTCCAAGCCTTATCGCCACATTGCTGGCTCAGTTCAAATAGCGTATTGCCTAAGTCGTCATCATTACTGTAGAGGCCAGACAGGTGTTTGCCTAATGCCACCATACAAGCACCGGTTAAGGTGGCCACATCAATCACGCTGGCTGGTTTGAATTTCTCGGCGTAAGAAAGTGCATCGCACAAGACCAAGCGCCCCTCTGCGTCGGTATTGAGAATTTCAATGGTTTGGCCAGACATGGACGTTACTACATCGCCGGGCTTGGTCGCACGTCCGCTCGGCATGTTTTCCGATGCGGCAATAATCGCCACCACATTGATGGCGGGCTCTAATTCGACAATGGCGGACATCGCACCAAAAACACTGGCGGCACCACACATGTCGAATTTCATTTCATCCATATTGGCGCCTGGCTTTAAGCTGATGCCTCCGGTATCGAAGGTAATGCCTTTGCCCACTAAAGCGTGAGGGGGTTTGGATTTAGCCGCGCCCTTGTATTCCATCACGATCAAATGCGCTTCCTGTTCGCTGCCTGCAGAGACAGAAAGCAGTGCCCCCATCCCTAATGTGCGCATTTCTTTTTCTTTTAGAATCGTGACCGAAAGCTTGGGGTTGCCTCGAGCCATGGAGCGCGCCTGTTTTGCAAGGTAGGCGGGTGTACAAATATTACCGGGTAAATTCCCTAACTCACGAGTGACGTTCATTCCATTGCCGATAGATTGACCACGCTCTAAGAAAGGCTGCACTTTTTTTGCCACTGCGGCGGTAGGCACGTTGAATAAGAGGGACTTGAGGGCCGGTTTATCCGCTTTCTTGGATTTGGTGGTGTCGTAACGATAACTGGCAGCGGCTATGGCTTGTGCAAGGTGTTGAGCACACCAGTGTTGATCGCGATGGTTAATGATGAGGTCGTCTAAATACAGTGCAACGGATTTAATGGTGGGGGTATTGATATTATTGGCGATGGTTGAAAACAGTTTTTTCGCATCCTCTGGTGATAAACCTTCAGTTTTTCCTGCACCGACAATAATGATTTTAGGGGTTGCGATTCCGTTGAGTGAAAACAGTGTTGTGGTTTTGCCCACTTTGCCGACGATATCTCCGGATTTTAGTAAGGCACTGAGTGCGCCATCACTCAATTCATCCACCAGTTGTGCAGAAGGGGAGAGGGTTTTGTCTTCAAAGACAGTGATAACAGTACAATCGGCTTTTTGTTTTGCGAGGTTGAGTGCTTTGGCTTGAAATTTCATAGACGATTCCAATCAAATTGGGAGTATAGGTTTTTGTTCGCTCAATATGCAGATAAGGCAAGCGAAGACAATAACCGTAAATTACGGAATAATAACGACACAATTTCGTCATAGTGTACGACATGCCTAGGCGGGGTCAAACGTCCGAAGACAACAACAACTGAGTTGGGTGTTAAACAAACAGTTTTTGGAAAACTCCCCTAAGAGTTGTTGAAAAAATGTGTCATGTTCGCTTATTGGTGGGAGTGTATACGATGAAAATTAAGCTCATTAAGGATTAAACAACCGTTGTGATTTTATTTCGTTATCTTTTTCGAGAAGTTATCTACAGCATGCTGGCCGTTGCGTTGGTGTTGGTCGTGATCATCATGAGTGGGCGGTTTGTGAAATACCTTGCTGAAGCGGCATCAGGTCGAATTTCAGCAGATGTGTTGCTTTCTGTTATGGCTTTCCGAATTCCGTCTTTTCTTGAGCTCATTGTGCCTTTGGCTTTTTTTATTGCGATTTTATTGGCTTATGGTCGTATGTACATGGACAGTGAAATGACCGTGTTAAGAGCGTGTGGTTTCAGCCAAAAACGTTTATTGGGTTACACCCTGATGCCGGCGCTGTTGGTGGCAACGTTAGTGGCAACATTGAGTTTGTGGGTGAGCCCAATGGGGGTGGATCGATCCAATACTATTTTGGAAGAGCAACGTAAGCGCAGTGAATTCGAAACATTGAGCGAAGCACAATTTCAACCGCTCAAGCGTGGTAAAAATATCATCTATGCCCAATCGTTTAATGAAGATCGGACGGTGATGAACTCGGTTTTTTTAGCGGAAATGCAAGAAAACAGCGACCAAAAAACAGAAGAGAAAAATAATACAGGGGCCGAAAAACAGTTGATGGTGGTGCGAGCACAGCATGCAGAGCAGCGTATTGTCGAAGAGTATGGCCGCAAATATTTTCAAGTGACCGACGGTGTGCGTTACAGCGGTAGGCCAGGCCAACAAAATTATACGGTCACCGAATTTGGTCAGTATTGGCAAGTCGTGGAAGAACCAAGAGTGTCCATCAAAGATAAGGTGGATCGAATGTCGACCAAAGCGTTATTGGCATCAGACGATATTAAAGCGCAAGCAGCTCTCCAATGGCGTTTAACCTTACCTGCTTTGGTGATGGTGGTGGCGATTCTGGCGGTGCCTTTGAGTTCCACTAATCCTCGTCAGGGCCGTTATGCCAAGATGATTCCTGCCATTGTTCTGTATTTGGTGTATCTCGTTAGCCTTAACGGTGGGAGAGGGTCGATCGAAGATGGCAAGTTACCGATTTACGGATTGTGGTTGATTCATGGTGTGTTTCTTTCGATTGGTCTCTTCATGATGGGAGCGGGCAGTTTGCGTCAGCGCTTAGTGGCGAAAGGTCGACAAGTTAGTAAAGGGCGTCGTGCTAATCCTGACGGTCCTACTTCTGATGGCCTTACTCACCTTGATAGCCCTGCGAACGAGAAAGGAGAGGCCAATGCGTAAACTTAGCCGGTATGTTGCAAAATCGGTCAGTGGTGCCATCGCAGTGGTGATGTTGGTGATCGTTGGGCTCGATGTGATCGCGGCATTGGTGGATGAATTAACTCAAATGTCCGATGACTACGGTTTTTTGCAAATCCTTTTCTATGTAGGGTTGACGCTCCCCAGCCGGATTTACGAATTTATCCCTTTTTCAGCGTTAATTGGGTGCCTAATCGGTTTAGGGCTACTGGCGGCGTCCAGTGAACTTGTCGTGATGCGCGCAGCCGGTGTTTCTGTTCGTCGTATTACTTGGCTAGTACTGAAGCCGGTTTTGGCCTTTATTGGGTTGGGTATTGTCTTGGGGGAATTTGTCACTCCAATAACGGACCAAGTTGCGGAAAGTTCTCGGTCTGTGGCCTTGGGGAAACATCGTGTATTGGAGGCAAATCGCGGTTTATGGAATCGTGAGGGCAATGAGTTTATGCACTTTAATGCGGTGCAGCCCAATGGAAAATTATTTGGTGTGACACGTTACCAGTATGACGATCAACAACGGCTTTTAGTGGCCAGTTCTGCAGTGTCCGCAATTTATCAGGGGGATCACTGGATCGAAGAGAACGTTGTGGAAACCCTTTTCAAAGAAGACAAAACCGAGACTGCAACATGGCCGAACCGCCGATGGGATAACGATCTCACACCTCAGGTGCTCAATGTATTGGTTTTGCCTCCAGAGTCTTTGTCTATTTCCAACTTATATCAGTATGCCACTTATCGAGAGCAGCAGGGGTTGGATAGTGAATCCCACTGGCTTGTATTTTGGAAAAAAATTATGCAACCGTTGGCCACTGCCAGTTTGGTCTTGGTGGCGATTTCGTTCATCTTCGGGCCATTGCGCCAAGTCACCATGGGCTTTCGAATTTTTTCGGGGGTAATGGTAGGGGTTATTTTTCGAACGACCCAAGACATGCTTGGCCCGGCAAGTTTGGTATATGGCTTTGAACCCCTTATTGCAGTATTGGCGCCGATTGTGATCTGCGCAATGATCGGGTTATACCTTTTACAGAAAAGCCGTTAGCCCTTCATATAGTTAGCCCTTTATATAAAACTGGTTAACCCTTCGGCTATTTTTTCGATTTAGGTAACACCATTGATTTAGGTAATACAATCACTTGTGTGCGGCTGGCAATATCATGCAATGAACGGCCAGAAGGGTTCGTTAAACTCCACCAATAACCAATACCCAGTAGGCATAACGAAAAGGGTGCGATTAGGCAGCGGGCTAAGCACTGGACGACAGAGGGTGCTTTTAGAGGGGCTGTTTGAGTTGTTGATTGAGAAACATGGTTAATTAACTGTAATCGCCAAGCCCTCATGCCTAGGGTTTGCCCCCCTCTTATCCAAAAAAAAGAATAAAACGCGCTAACAACCACAACCCACCCAATAAAACCGGGCAAGCCTAGATCAGCCTTTTCCCCTGGTTGCAGTTCGTAGTGAAAAACCTGTGTTTTAACCCACAGTGCAAAAGCACCATAGCCAATACTCACCGCCCCTAATACCAACCAATCGTAAACCAGCGCGGCTAGTCGTCTCCATAGCTCAGCCGGTTTTAGTACCGTGTTATGAATGTAGTTATGAATGTTGTTATGTATGTCCTTGATATGTATGTCGTTGTTATGAGGGTTATTGCTGTTTTGACTGGTCTTGTCAGTGGTGGTGTGTGAAGAGTGCTTGCGTGCCATGGCCCCGCCTTTCAGTCCCGTAACAATTGGGGCGCAATGGTAACGTAGATTCTACAAGAAGCGGTATTTTCTTATGAAAGATCGTTGATACGCGGAGCAAACTAAAATTCGTACGAGACGGACAGTTTCAAAGAATCGTCACTGAGCCGCATACGGTAATCCACTTGGTGAATGTCTTGCTGATTGTGCGAATTGGCGAGGTCCGATGTGTTGGATTGGCTTTTACGGCGATTCTTCCAGTAGGTATACAGTGAGTCTTGTAGGAAGCGAGAGAGCACTTTGCTGCCTTTTTTCAACTTAATGTCGTAGTGGGCTTGGTAAAGCCATTGGTGATTCATCAAACGTTGCATGGTATTGATGCTGCCGTCAGAGAAATTGGCGACCGCCATTTCTAAATCTTCGTTGTCCATCGCATAAGTGCTGAAGTGACGCTCGTTTGAATCGTTGTATTGAGTTTCTTTGTGAAAAAAGGCATTGGGGTGCAAATAATCAGGGATGTAACTGAATTCAAGGTTGTCATTGTCGGCAGAGCAAGGATGGCAGAGAAGCCCAATAATGAGGACGGCTGTTCCCACAACGGGTACGATTGCTCGGTATGTCTTTATAATGCTGGTAGTGCGGGTATACGTTGGCATTTGAGACCTCATTATCCTTAGTTGGAGACGCCTTGAATAACGTCACTTGCTCATGAATGAGACAAGCTGGAGTTTTCCTACATAACGAAAAATGTTTTGGCCAGTTACGGAAATTGCCGCCATTTAGAACTTTCAACACCTAGAAGTTTCAGCACCTGTATGCAGCGCTTGATGAAGTGGCGCGAATTTTTTCTATATGGCTTTGTTATCCGTAATTGGTGTCATAGCCCATGTAGTGATGTTGCGTGAGTAATCCGTATTTGTGAAGCCCAGTTTTAGATCAATTTCATCTGTGAAATTAAATCATATGACTATTTGGTCGCGTTTTGATAGTTTCAGCTTCAAGAAGCATTAAAAGGTGACATTATTGAGGAAAAATGGCAGAAGGCTTCACGTGGTTGGCTAAAAAAGCACGATATTGCCACTCATTTTTCATAGTTTTTCTTGGGATAATCAACGCTCAAATAGTGCTATTTGATAATAGCCAATACCAAACGGTTATAACGCTCTTGAGTTGTAGGCTCACTTGGGATTCTGATCGACGATTGACCATATTTATACTAAAACTTTGTAACAATGTTTGAATTTAGAATGAGACTCGATGCCGCTTACATGCTTTTCATTGGCGCTAGTGGACGCATGTTGACCGATTTGGTTGTGTCCGGCGTTCTTTTTACGCTAAGGTGTCGCGTTCATTGAGAGTTGTATTTACAACTATCGCATTTCCCGGGTTCTTATTTTTCAGAACGAAGAACTAGGGCTGTCTTAAATCACTTTTCTTGTTGCTTACTTGCTCGAACGGTTCAATCATATTATGGATACATTTCGCTACACCCAGCACTTTCTTGTTCTCTGGCTTACCCTGTTCTCTTTTTCTGTATTTGCTCAGAGTGAACTGACGCGCTTACGATCCGATTTATCGTCAGTGGATAGCGCCATAGAAGCCTCTGAAAGTAAGTTACAGCAACATAACAATTCTGTTTCACGGATGACCACAGAAGAAGATCAAATTGTCACCGAATATGAAACGGTGTCAGCAGACCTTCAACGAGTGTTAAAAGAAGCGGAAGATCCCAATAATGAAAAAGCCCATCGTGAGGCCATGATTATATCGGTGCGTTTTAATCGTATTGATGGAAAGTATGAGCGCTTTTTCGAGCGTAAACAGAAAGTACTCGAAAAAATCGATACTCTAGAGTTGGATATTGCTAAGTTGCAGGGACGAAAATCTGAGTTGCTGGCCCGTATTGCGGCGGCGAAACAACGTGCTGAAGTCGCCTCATCTCAACAAGCGAATGTACCGGCTGCTAATGAGGCAGAATCACCGTCTCCATCCAGTGGGGCTCCAAGCTCTGCAACAGTATCATCACAAGACGCTAAAGCCACTACTGCCACTACTGCTTCCGCAAGCCAACCGCTGGAAGGTACAGAGCAAGCTAACACGACTTCAGCAAAGAAAACCTCGGAAGTGACAAAAAATACCAACGACACTGTGGTTGCAGCGGTTGATTCCACGGAGGCAGATTGGCCAACGGTAGGTGAAAAACAAGCATCAGCGGTTCAATTTGCTCAACGTGAACTGGCACGTTTAACAGGCAAAGAACCGGGTAAATCGCGGCTTGGAAGAGTGAAAGTACGTTCCAGCAGACTAGGTAAACATGCTTTGACTTACTTGGGGGATAATATTTATACGGGAGTTTTTGAGTTAGCCAATGGGGAATACACTTTCTCTGTTTTCTCAAAGAAGTTTACTTTCAGTCTCCCCGAAGAGGCTGAGCAAGGTCAGTATCGTCTTATCTATGATGTGGATTCAATTTCGAATCCAAAGGTATATTTATTTCCGGTAAGCTGGGTTAAATAGTCGGGATTACTGCATAGTACTGGTGTCGTTATAAGTCACCAGCACTGTGCAAAGCAGGCGCTACCCACCTGCGATTTTGACGGAGAAGTGCATTTTTTCCAATTCAACTTTTAATTTTTCACGTTGGTCGGTCTGTATTTCTATGACATCGTCTTTCACAGACCCACCTACGCCGCAAGCTTGTTTTAGTTTTTTCGCAATGGCTTTTAAGTCTTGTCCTTCAATCCCTGTAATCAGGCTGACTCCTTTTCCTTTTCTTCCTTTCGTTTCGCGATGAATACGCACAATGCCGTCTCCGCTGGAAGTGGTTGTTTTAGGGGGGCTGTCATTGGGTTTAATACGCCCAGTTTCAGTGGAGTAGACCAAGCGGGATTCTCGAGTCATAGGAATACCTGTATTGCAGTACTTAAATGAATATCATGTAAACGTACTATAGGTATAAGTGCCCTATGTATAAATACCTTATGTATAAATAGTTTACATATGAACATACTTGAAAGCATACACATGCTTGAGGAAAGAAAGAATAACAAAAAACTTTACTAAGAGAGTGAGCTATACAGGCTTAAATGCACGGGTTGAACTTTTCTGAATGAGAGTCTCCATAGAGATTGTTATTCGATACATTGTCATTTGGTAGATTGTCATTCGATACATTGTCATTCGATACATTGTCATTCGATACTACAGGGCCTGGAAGAAGAGTGTTTCAGCCATATTTTTAGTGTTACAGGTTTAGATTTTTAAGGGGGCTACTTGTGTCACAAGGTTTGCGTGAGCGATTGTTCACCATTATTTTTGGCACCGATACATCATCAGGTAAGCGATTTGACCTTGTTCTTATTGCTGTTATTTTAGCCAGTGTTTGTGCGGTGATAATGGACTCTGTTGAGCCTTTTGCAACCGACTATAAACGGTATTTATTGTGGGCAGAGTGGGCGTTTACAATTTTTTTTACACTGGAATACGGACTTCGTGTGTACTGCGCACCTAACCGGTGGCGATATGTGCGTAGTTTTTATGGTGTTGTGGATGTACTGGCGATTTTGCCCACCTATCTTGGGTTGTTTCTAGGTAACATTAATTATTTATTGATCATTCGTTTATTGCGGGTATTGCGAATATTTCGTGTACTCAAATTAGTACAATATCTTCAAGAAGCGAATACGCTTATTCGTGCCATGGTGGCATCCCGCCGCAAAATCTTAGTGTTTTTTGCCACCGTATCCGTAATTGCCACCGTATTTGGTTCACTGATGTTTGTTGTTGAGGGGCCGGAAAATGGGTTCACCAGTATTCCGAAAAGTATTTATTGGACGATTGTGACCATTACGACTGTCGGCTATGGAGATATCACACCTCAGTCACCGGCGGGCCAAGTCATTGCCGCATTGGCGATGTTAACGGGGTATTCGATCATTGCCGTACCCACCGGGATTTTAACCGCTGAGTTGAGTCAAGAAATGCAACGTGAACGTCATTCACGCTCTTGTCCGAATTGTTCACGCTCGGATCATGATCGAGATGCGATTTATTGTAAGCATTGTGGCTGTGACTTAGATAAAAAGGTCGTCTAGTGAAATTCGCTCGATGTTTCAGTTCGGTGGACGTTTAGAGAGAAGGTTCTAGTGTCTGTGCGTTTTTCTCTGGCGCTTTGTTTCTTTCAGAGGCTTTCTCGCGGCTGGCTTTCGGTGGATGGCGGTCAGGCAGCCATTCAATCAGTTCAATATGTCCGTTGCTGTGTTCTAAAAGCGCAGTACAGGACTCTACCCAGTCTCCTGTATTGTAATAGTCAACATTGTTGACATGTTTGATTGCGGCGTGATGAATATGGCCACAGACGATACCATCATAACCTTGTTTTGCCGCCATATGGGAGGCGGCTTTTTCATAGTCAATAATATAGGTTTGAGCACGCTTGATGTGACTTTTCAAAAAACCGGCAAACGACCAGTACCCATATCCGTACTTTGCACGCCACCGATTAAACTGTCGGTTTAAAAACATCAATAAATCGTAACCCCAGTCACCCACCCACTTTAAAAATCGGTGGGCTCGTGTAACGCCATCGAATTGATCTCCATGAATAACCAATAAGCGTCGTTGGTCTGCGGTAATATGGGTGGTTCTGTTGAGCAAGTGGATATTGTCAAAACGATTATTGGCATATTTACGCAAGAATTCATCATGATTTCCCGTCACGTAATACACCGGCGTTCCCCGCTTGGAAATCTTCAGCAGCCGGCGAATAATTCGAGTATAGGATTTACGCCAGTGAATCTTCTTACTCATTCGCCAGCCATCAATAAAATCACCGACGATGTACAACATGTCACAACGGTGACTTTTCAAAAAATCGTTCAGAGCATCAGCTTTACAGTCTTTAGTGCCTAGATGCACATCTGAAATCCATATTGCGCGATATTTGAGTGGCTTGCCCCCATCGCCTTCCTGTTTTTTAGTTGAAGGGGTGGGGGTGGCATCTACAGATTCGCTCATCAAACGCGGTTGGTTGTGTTCTGATGAATGGTCGTCAGGGTGCGTTGGAGTGCGTAAACACTTGGATGTTTTGGCAGAAGCGGCATGATTGGCTGATGTATTCATATCGCAAAAGGATGCTGATCCTTGATGACATTTGCGTGACTTTTTTTTAACCAAATTATGAAAGTTATGAGGATTTTAGAGGCGCTTAAGGCCGCACATTGACAGGTATAGTCTTGTTTTTGAGTCTACTCCAGATTGTGTTCTAATCTTGCGGGTGGATTTTAAAAGAGCCATTAAAAAGCAGAGTATTACTAAATAGTACTACTAAATAGTACTACTAAAGAGCACTACTAAAGAGTACCGCTAAAAGATTGAGTACTCAGTTTTGAAGAAGTTATCTCATTAGGAGAAAACCTCATGAAAAAATTTTTCATAAAGGAGCAACGGTTATGAAAACAAGTGGGTTGGATGTTGAGCGCGACGAGCCTGCATTGGATAGTACGATGACTAAGGAGCTGCAAGAACATGTTTACGATTTGCAAGCGCGTGTGAGTTTTCAAGAAGATACAATTGCGCAATTGGATGAGGTTATTCACCGTCAAGATCAAGATATCAAACGCCTTTCTGAGCAATTGGCTTTTGTGGTATCAAAATGGAAAGATCTTGAGTATTGGATGCAGCAAAAAGTCCCTGTGACAGATGAGAAGCCGCCGCATTATTGATTTACCTCCCAAATTAAGAGAATGGCTAATAAGGCGCTGTGAAAAGCCTAGCGTTTCTTCACGTACAGGTCGCGTATATTCACCTACTCTAATGAGGTAAGCATCTGAAGTATCGAGATATGAGATGGTATTTTGTACTTTCAGCCAGTTAATGGCCAGGTGTGTGGTAATGATAGGTGTATTGCGGGGAATGATATGACGAAAGTACAGCCACGGGCTGTTCCACCTTCAACTGAACATCATCACATGTTGATGTCAGCACTGGGAACGCTGGGTGCAATCGTATGGACCTTTGATCTTGATCGTCATGTGATGTCTTACTCGCAAGAGCTCGGAATTCGTGCTGGCATTGATGGAGGGGAGAGTGAAAGTACGCTAACGGAGCTGGATGTTTTTGAGTGCCTAGATGATGAGCATGTCGAGGCGTTTTTGATCGCTGCCGAAGAAGCTTATCGTTCGCAAACCCCTTTAGATTTCCAGACGCACATTCGTTTGTATGGGGCATTAATGCCTTACCGGATGCTGGGAAGCCCAGAAACTCAGGCGTCAGCCCGTTTAATCTCTGGGCTGATGCTATCGGGTATAGACAGTTCTGGGGTATTGAGTTGTGTGCTGAATCATACCGAGACACCTGTGTACGTTAAGGACCTCAACGGTTTTTATTTGTACGTAAACCCTGCTTTCGCTGCAATTTTTGATCGAACCCCTGAAGAGTTATATGGGTTTGATGATCAGCATATTAATTTAGTGGGCGCTCATCGGCAGTTATCTCAAATTTATAAAGAGCAAGAACATAAGGCACTATCGCTTGGGACCTTGGTGGCCAGTGAAGAGGTGGTGGTTGGTGTGACGTATTTATGCAATCGCTTCCCTGTAAGTAATAGTCAAGGTAGAGTTTTTGCGGTGGGTGGTATTTTTATTAATATCACTCGACAAAAAGCCCATGAGCATACCGCTGAAATACAGCATCAACAATTGCAAACAGTGATTGATCATTTACCGTCATTGGTCATGTACCTAGATTCAAATTTAAATGTGGTCAGTATTAATCGTAGCTTTGCTGAATACTCCAATGCACATGTCACAAATACGCAAGAAAGAAAGCAACCTTTGTTAGAATATTTTCCAGGGTATGGACAACCGTCATTGACTCAGTCTATTGAGCAAGCTTTCAATAGCGGCAAGAGTAGCATGAGTCAATTAATTGAGCATGTGGTTACGGGTAATGTTCGTTGGTATCGGTTGGATGTCATACCTACAGGCTCTTCTTCTATTAGTGCTTTAACATCAACGTCTTCTACAGAAACATCTCCCGTGGAAGGGTTATCCATAGAGTCATCGATTAAAAAAATAGAGTCATCGACTACAAAAATAGAAGTATCGGCTGACAAAATAGAAGCAAGAGGTGTTTTACTGATTGCAACGGATGTCACTGAGTCATCACAACAGCAATTGGTTTTGAAAGCCAGTGAAAAAAAATATCGAAATTTTGTCAGAAACAGCCAAGAAGGAATTTGTCAGCTATTGGTGACAAAAGCGTTGCCATTGAATTTATCTGTTGCTGAACGCACAGAGCTGATGATTGAAAACATGTTTATTGCTGAGTGTAATGCCACTTTTTCCACGTTTTTTGGCTTTGATCAACCTGAGGAATGTGAAGGTCAGTCGCTGGTCAGTTTACTTGGTCGTGCCAGTATAAGCCGGTGGGCACAGATGTTTATTAATAATAATTATAAAATTGGGTCGTTTGAATTGGAATACATTGATGTTTTGGGAAAACTCCGGTGGTTGAATGTCAGTGCCTATGGTGAGTTGGAGCGTGATTTATTGGTTTCTGTGTGGGTGACTTGTGCTGATGTCACTGATCGGCATCTGTATTTTGAACAATTAGAACGACATGCTAATTATGATAGTTTAACAGGGTTGCCTAATCGAAATAAATTACAAAAGTCTATAGAGCGAGTTTTAAAGAAAGTTAATGAGCGTCAAATATTGGGTTTGATGATCATTAATATTGATCGATTTAAGGAATTAAATTCATCTTTGGGGCATCAAGTCGGTGATGGCGTATTAAAAAAAGTGGCGCAACGGATTTACAATATCTGTCGTGAATACAATGGAATGGCGGCAAAATTGGGCGGAGATGAGTTTGCAGTTTACCTTGTGGAAAAATCTGAAACGATTATTTTGGGGGCCGCACAAGCGATATTGGCGTCGCTTTCTCAATCTTTTGAACTGGGTGTATTTAACTCGGGTGTGGGTGCCAGCATAGGTGTCTCTTATGCGCCTGTTCATGCGAAAGATTTTTCTTCATTAATGCGAGCAGCTGATTCTGCTTTATACCATGCCAAAGAGCAGGGTCACTCTATTTTACCTTACAACGCCTCGTTTAATTCCATGACACCTAAGCGGATTGCATTGCTATCAGATTTACACCGAGGTATATGGGAAAATCAGTTAAGGTTAGTATATCAACCGAAAGTGGACATTCAGTCTCAGACGTTGGTTGGGTTTGAAGCCTTATTACGTTGGCAACACCCTGCATTGGGCAATGTTAAGCCAGACGAATTTATCCCTTTGGCAGAATCTTCCAACTTTATTCGACCTTTAACATCCTGGGTATTGGATGCCGCGTTTACACAGTTGCGACGTTGGCGAGATAAAGGCTTTAATGTCACTTTGGCTGTGAATTTGTCTGTGAGAAATTTGCATGACCAAGGTTTGGTCGAAAGTATTATACAGTCTATGGCAAATTATGAGTTGCCACCGAGTTGCCTAGAATTAGAGCTGACTGAAACTGTGATCATGTCAGACCCTAAGCTAGTACAAGAGGTCTTGAATGGTTTGCATGACCACGGTATTAAAATGTCGATTGATGATTTTGGTACGGGATACTCTTCATTAGTCTATTTAAAGCGATTGCCAGTAAGTACTTTGAAGGTAGATTATTCCTTCGTGGTGAATATGCTCTCGGATGAACAGGATGAAATCATTGTACGTTCTACTATTAATCTTGCTCACAATTTGGGCCTAAAAGTTATTGCAGAAGGTGTGGAGAATTTAGAGACGCTTAAGCGTTTAGGGGAGTTAAATTGTGATCAGGCACAAGGCTTTTACATCGGTCACCCTTTGGAAGAGTCGGCCATTGAAGGATGGCTGAATGAAAATCAACAATGGAGATTGAAAGAAGATCATTGACTGTAATCATCTCCTTGCTCTTCTTAGAGCTGGTAGATTAGTATCCTATCTCTTCATTTTTTGGGCGCTGACGCAGGAAGGTAGATGTTGCAAAACCGGTGTGAAGTTATTTGCAGGCGTTCCATTTTGACTTTTAATTTCACTGGAAGAGCTGGCCTTGAAATTTTCTCTTTATCTTAGTCGCGTAATAGGGTTCATTTTTCATACTGTGCTTTTGGCAGTATCACTAGGTTTTGTTTCTCCTCTTTGGGCTGAAAATAGATTAGTACAGACTCAATATGGCCAGATAGACGTCCCAGAGGGTATCAAGCGTGTGGTCACTTTGCATGAAGGCGCACTGGATGCAGCGGTGGCCTTGGGTATCGAGCCTCTTGGTGCTATTGCGACCAGAGGGGGGAAGGGGGTGGCAACGTATTTGGCAGACTCAGTTCCCGAGATTACTATTGTGGGAACAGCCAGAGAAATCAATATTGAAGCTATTCTTGCATTAAGACCTGATTTAATTCTGGCTTCTCCAACCATGCAAAAACGGCAATACAATTTACTTTCTAAATTAGCACCAACGATTGTTCCTGCCGTTAAACTCTTATCTAAAGACGCTTGGAAAAATAATTCTAGAGTGTATGCTCAAGCGTTGGGGAAATCAGTTGAGCTTGAAAAAATATTGATTAATCTTGATCAGCGTATTACTTCGACAAAAAACCAATTGGGACAAGAAGGCCTTACCGCTACGTTAGTTCGCTGGACGCCACAAGGGCCATTGTTGATGTCTCCCGATATCAATTCTGCACAAATCTTGGCGCAGGTAGGCTTTCAGCTCAAAGGAAAAGAGGCCATTAAGGCTGGTCGTCCTCACAGTGACCCGTTGAGTCAAGAAAACCTGAACTTAATTAATGCGCAATGGTTATTTTTATCCAGCGTTAACCAAGATGGTAACAAGGCATTACAAACGGCCAAGTTATCACCCGCCTTTACACGATTAGAAGCCGTCAAAAACAATCGTGTCATAGTGGTCGATGGACAGCTTTGGACCAGTTCGTCAGGCCCGCTGTCTGCTAAAGCGATCTTAGATGATTTACAACAGCAAGTGCTATCAACACAAAAGCCCAACTAGATCTATTGGGTGAGCGTAAACATGAGATTATTGTTAAGCCTCTGCTTATTGCTGGTGATGTTATTTGCCAGCATGCTCATTGGTTCGGGTAATGTTCCCTTCGTTGACGCGCTAGCGGCTCTTGGAAATCAAGGGTCTGAGACCGCACGCTTTGTCGTTTGGGAGTTGCGGTTTAGTCGAACACTGATGGCCCTGGTCGTTGGCGTATGCCTAGCCGTTGCCGGTGCGTTAATGCAAACCTTAACCAAAAACCCTTTGGCTGAGCCTGGGTTGATGGGGGTCAGTGCGGGCAGTGCCTTCGCCATTGGTTTGGCCATTTTGTTCGGCGCTGGGGCGGCAGACCTTTCCGTGTGGCCTGCGCAAATCGGTGCGCTGGTGGGTTGCCTTCTCGTGATTTGGATTAGCCAGACCCAAAATTTGGCGAATGACCCGGTGCGATTGGTGTTGACCGGGGCGACCTTATCCGCTCTTTTGCTTTCTTCAACGGCCATTATTTTGATGCTGGATGATCGAGTTGCCGATGAAATTCGCTTCTGGATCATGGGCAGTGTTGCTGGGCGCAATGTTAATACGTTATATCATGTGATGCCGTCTTTGGTGATTGCCGGTCTTATTGTTGCGGTATTTATCAGGCCGCTTGCCTCGATTGGCTTGGGGGAAACGGTGGCGGTGGGCCTGGGGCACAACCCAAATAAGATCCGAATGGTGATTATTATTGCGGTGGCTTTATTGGTTGGCGCTGCAACCGCAGTGGCTGGCCCTCTTATTTTTGTTGGGTTGGTTGTTCCTTTTACCGCCCGCGCGATTGCAGGAACGGATATCCGTCGATACCTCTGGCAATGTTTATTGCTGGGCCCCTGTTTATTAGTGTTTGCCGATATTATTTGTCGCGTTATTGTTCCCCCTTCAGAGTTACCCGTGGGTGTTTTGACTACGTTGATTGGTGCGCCAGTCTTACTTTTTCTTGTGCACACTAAACGTATTCCCCGGTTATAGGTAAGCGGCTGTGAATGTTTTATCAGAGATAAAAAAGAGTGAGAACAAGACGGTTTCTCGTCAGTCTCGTTTCCGAACGTCTGTATTTCAAAATATGCCAGTCATCGGGTTAATGCTGCTGTTGTTATTGGTAGCTTGTTCGGCATTGATGTTGGGTACCGTCTCGCTCAGTTTGGAACAGCTGCAAAGCATCTTATTGGGTGAAGGAGACCCTTTACTGCAGTTTATGGTGGTGGAAATTCGCCTGCCTCGTGTATTGTCGGCCATAGTGACTGGCGCCGGGTTTGCCTTGGCGGGTTTGCTAATGCAGATTTTGGCGAGAAATCGTTTAGCAACGCCCAGTATTATTGGTATCGACAGTGCCTCAACGACTTTTGTGGTTATCGGCTTAACGGCCGGTTGGGCCATTGCCCCTCATTGGCTGGCGCTATTGGGTGCGTTTGTGACTGCGTCACTGATTTTGGTAGTGGCTCGTGGCACTGGTACGCAAGGTCACCGCTTTATTATTACTGGGCTCGGTATTGGTGCCATCGCCAGTGCCATGACTCAGTTGGTTTTAAGCCGAACCAATATCGATTTTGTTAATCAAGCCTTTGCCTGGACAGTAGGCAGTCTTAATACGCCTTCAGTAGAAGCGTTAAAGATTGCCAGCGTGGGCATCTTAATCAGTTTTATTATCACTTTATTCTTTAGGCGAACATTGCAGATCATGCAGTTTTCCGATGCCAGAGCCATTGTTCTCGGCTGCTCCATCGATAAAATGCGCCTGTTTTGTTTGGTGTTGTCTGTGGTGACCACGGCACTGGCGGTGTCGGTTGTTGGGCCTGTTGGGTTTATTTCTTTATTGGGGCCAGAAGTAGCGAGGCGCTTATTGGGACAACACAAAATTCCCTTATTGGCGACCTGCCTGGTTGGTTCCATTTTCATGATACTGGCAGATTTAATTGGAAGAACGGCTTTTGCCCCCTTGGAATTACCCGTTGGTATGGTCACGGCGATTGTGGGTAGCCCCTATTTACTCTGGTTGTTAACTCGACAGCCTAAAGGAAGCATTTAATGGCCTCTGTACATTCTGATTTACCATTGCACTTAATGGAGGCGAGCGAGCTTTCTTTAGGACACGATGACACACTGATTATTGAGCGGCTTTCCGTTCGTTTACAACCTGGATCGATTAGTGCCATTGTTGGGCCAAATGGCTGTGGAAAATCCACTTTATTGAAAGGATTATCACGGATTTTAACCCCAAAAGCGGGGCAGGTTTTGTTGGATGGTAAAGATGTAAAACAACTCCCTTCACGAGAAGTCGCCAAACACATTGGTCTAATGCCGCAGGATAACCAAGCGCCAGATGGCATTACCGTCCGAGAGTTGGTGGAGTTTGGTCGTCATCCGCATCAGGGTTTATTTCGACAATGGACGAAGGAAGACGAAAGTATTGTCAACATGGCCATTGCCTCAGCCGATTTAACGGATATTCAAGATCGTAAACTGGAAACGCTTTCGGGCGGCCAGCGACAGCGTGCTTGGATTGCTATGACCGTTGCACAAGATACATCAATTTTATTATTGGATGAGCCGACTTCTGCGTTAGATCTTGGCCACGAATTAGAGGTTTTGGAGCTTATTAAACGTCTAAATGAGCAAGGAAAAACCATCGTGATGGTGATACACGATATTAATATGGCTTGTCGCTTTGCCGATCACCTTATTGCCATGGTGGGAGGGAAAATTGTGGCAGAAGGGGCGCCGGAAAAGGTCATCGATAAGTCATTGATACGAGATTTATACAAAGTCGATTGTGATATTGTTTCTCAGCCCGGTTACTCGTACCCCATGATCATACCGAAAACACTGTGTGAATAACCTTATTCAAAGTATTGTTTATTTCAGATAGCTTAAATTCCTTTTGAATGCATTCGTATTCATCACTCTTTTTTCTAAAATTTAGATAATCTCATAAAGTTGCCTTTTTTATTGGGGCAACTTTGGCGCCCAGTAGTACAAGTCAGCAGTACAAACATTAATGCAAACATTAGTACAATATTATAATAATTATTGGGCATTTCAATATTCTGGTTTTATTGGTTGCTGAGTTAATCTTAACGCCTAGCCTTTAAAATCAAGTTCAATGACACGTCCTGTGTCGGTGAGTTTATCATGTCTATTCGTTATCAGCGTATTGCATCGTGCTTAATGTGTGCAGGGGTGTATTTCACTCCTATCGCTCAAGCTGAAATTGCAGCGACGCATATATACCACAATCATATGCCAAATTTCTGGCCCTATTATGATGTAATGACCTATGCCGCAACGCCAATCGGTGCATCGATTCGTTATACCTATGATGGCCAGGTCGTTGAGTTGAAAAAAAATCCTGGCCCCGATTATTCTTTTTACATTCCGGGTAGCGGACAACCGATGCCGCACGATGATTTAATTAGTTATTATTCCCACCATGCAAAAAGAGGGGCTTACTTAAATTGGCCGATGGAAACGGTTAATCAAAATCGCCGTAATCACCCATTGAGTCAAACGCACGTAACCATGTCTGGCTCGGTGATTAATAACGTACAAAGCTTTGCTGAACTTGGCAATTTATCCGGCTATAACTTGGGGTGGGGGAGCGCATGGCGTAATACTCAAAACTCGGTTAAAACCGCCAATGGGTTTAACGCGTTGGATACAATTAATTTTTCCGGTCATCACTCGATGGGGCCGTTGGTGGGGCGAGATTACTTATTAAAAGATATTGTTTATCAGCGTGCCACATTAGCACAGCCGTATTTTATTGGCTCTCAATTTAAAAAATCCAAAGGCTTTTTCCCAACGGAATTGGGTTTTTCAGAAAGAATTATTCCTACTTTAAGCAAGCTGGACATCGAGTGGTCGGTACTGGGTAATGTTCATTATTCACGTACATTGCAAGATTACCCGTACTTAAATGACCCGGGTGTGGATACATTAATTTCCCCGCCGAATCGCGCTGACCTTCAAAATGAAAGCTCAGTCGGTCGGTGGAAATCCATTCAGATGTTTAATGAACAACAAGTGACTCACAATAAATTTCCTTTTGCCTCCATACCTCACTGGGTGCAATACGTGGATCCAGAAACAGCGCAAGTTTATAAAGTGGCGGGTATTCCTGTGGAGCAGGCCAGCTCGTGGGAAGAAGGTTATCAAGGTTCGGTTTCAGCGGGGTTTTTAAAAGAATTTGAAGGTGATGCGAGGTCCTTAGGTCGTCAGCAATACTTTGTGATTGCCCACGATGGCGATAACTCTTCTGGTCGTGCCGGTGATGGGGGTACGTGGGCCAATTCGGGCCGGGTGACTTATGCGGAATCCGGTGTGACGGGCATGGGGGTTGAAGAGTACCTGAGGGTAAATCCGATACCCGCTAATGATGTCGTTCATGTGCAAGATGGATCGTGGATTGATACACGAGACTCTTCTGCTGATCCGACTTGGTATCACTGGCATTTGCCCATGGGAGTGTGGGATGCGCAATTATCGGCATTTAATACTGCCAATGGCACAAACTTTCCTCAATTGTTTGCCGAAAATGGCAGCAAGCGATCCCATATGCCGTCACTGGAAATGGGGTATCACTATTTAGAAAGAAATTTTGCTTTACTGCAAGCGGCAGAAAACTACGCCAAAACGGCTGAGCAAATTTGGTTAGATTCGCACCCCAATTATTGGTCGCCCTCATCTACCTTAGACCGAGAAGTGACTTATAGCGGTAATCAGCTTAACCCATGGATGATGAGTTACCCTGTAAAAGGGGATGAAAATAACGATTATGCCGGTGGTGCTAATCCTGCAGAATTGGCGTGGTATTTTTTAATTGCATCCATTGATTCTGGATTTGGTTACTACGATGAAAATGTTGACGATAACGTTAAACCGACGATTTCGTTTAATCAATCGTTGTATTTTTCGAAACCGTACGTTGCTGACCATCGCGCTGATGATCGAACTGGGCCCTCTATATGGTGGCCGCAACGCTACCCTTACAATCCGGGAAGTGTGAATAATTCCAAGGCAGAAGGGTGGGCAACCATGTACATGAACACCACCTTTGCGATTTACACTTATGCCTTTGATGTGAGTGGTCTATCATCGATTTCGGTAAAAGTACGCGAACATAAAAATAAAAGCGCCAGCGCCACCGATAAAACCTACCAACTGTATCATCCTGAGCGACATGCGAATGACCCGAATGTGAACCCCAATAATGTGGGTGAGTGGGCGAGTTATCCGTTGCAGCGTCGTGATTTATCTTCGGTTATTAACGGTGTGCCGTGGCAACCTTCTGGCCAGGCGACATTTAATGTTGTGCCCGCTGAAGACATTGGCGATTTGTATTATGCCTATTTCAATCAATACCAAGATACGTTGCTGGATTATTATATTGAGGCGCGGGATTCTCGTGGCAATATCACTCGTAGTGATATTCAGCAAGTTTATGTGGGTACAGGGCGTTATCGTCGAAATAGCGATGGGAAATTGGTAGAAGACATCAATGGGCCAATCACTGGAGAGCATCCATTTTTTACCGACGATGTTTCATTTAACCTGCCGCCACAAGCTGTTATTCAACCCGGAAATTTGATTGTTCAAAAAGGAGATACCGTGGTGTTGGATGGCCGAGCCTCCAACGATGATGATGGTGAAATTGTGGCATACCAATGGAGTACGGGGGAGAGTACGGAGGTGATTGAGTTTATCGCTGATCAAACTCAAATCATTGAACTGACTGTCACGGATAACGAAGGTGCTTCAAATAGCACATCGGTGACCATCACCCTAGAAGGGGATGATATACCAACGGATTATGATCAAAATTTCCCAAGTCTTTATTTTCGCGGTACGCCAAATAATTGGGGCACAAGCGAGATGGTCTTGGTGGCTGATCATACTTGGCAAATAGAAATAGAGTTAGATGGCCGTAATAATCAACGATATAAAGTCGACTTGTACGGGGACTGGCGAGACAATTACGGCGATAACAATGGTGATGGTGTTCTTGATGGCGGTGGCGGTGATATCTATACCAGTGTGACAGGGGTGTATCGGTTAACCGTGAATGATGAAACCTTGTCTTATCAATTGGAGCAGGTCTCTGATGGGCCCGATGACGAATTACGGAAAAATTTCTCGCAGCTTTATTTTCGAGGAACGCCGAATGGTTGGGGCGTGACAGAAATGTCATTGATTGATCACCATCGTTGGGCAGTCTTAGTCGATTTTTCTGGCCAATCGGATCAGCGCTTTAAAGTGGATGTGAATGGTGATTGGTCGGAGAATTATGGTGATAATCAAAATGATGGGCGTCTTGATGGTAATGGAGCGGACATCTATACCAGTGTACGGGGGCGGTATTGGGTGGAGGTGAACGACCAAACCATGAGTTATAGCATAAGAGCGGAATAGGTATTTTTTCCAAGGATGGGATGGTTGTCGGTGAGTTAGGTTAGAGTTTTACCTCTAACCTTTTTCGGCCTCAAAGAGGTGTTGGTTTGATGCCATGCTTGTGTTTTGTGAAAATTTTGTCATTAAAAGGTAAAGCGCTCCAGCAATAAATAAACCGGTAAACCAGGCGTATTGATAGAGAATGTCAAAAATAATCGGTACGTTTTTTATAAAGCCTGCCGTATGAAAAAAGCCGGGTAAATTAGGCAGTACACCCGCAATAAAGGCAATAATACCATTCCAGTTCCAGCCGTTATTGGCGCCATATTGCCCGTCGTGGCGAAAAAGTGCATCAATTTCCAAATCGCATTTTTTAACGATAAAATAATCGGCCATTAAAATGCCGGCAATGGGCCCCAGTAAAGCAGAATAGCCAATTAACCAAGTAAAGATAAACCCACCAGACGATTCCAATAATTTCCAAGGAAACATTGCCAGCCCAATGCCTGCGGTAATGTACCCACCCATTTTAAAGCTGATTTTGCTTGGGTTGAGGTTAGAGAAACCATACGCCGGTGCCACAACATTCGCGGCTAAATTGGTGGTTAAGGTTGAAAGTGCTAGGGCAAACAACGCAATTACCACACTAATACCGCCCATTTTGCTGGTAAGTACAACCGGGTCCCAAATCGCTTCGCCGTAAATGGTTACGGTGGCTGAGGTAACGGCCACACCGATAAAAGCAAACAGAGCCATGGGCAAAGGTAAGCCGACGGCTTGGCCAAGAATTTGATCTTTTTGTGATTTTGCAAAACGTGTAAAGTCGGGAATATTTAAGGCGACGGTCGCCCAAAATCCTACCATCGCGGTAAGGCTTGAGAAGAATACGGATAAAAACTTCCCTTCTTTAGGAGCACCTTCCCCGAATTGCGATGGTGCCGATAACATTTCACCAAATCCACCCGCTTTTTGGTAGGCCCAAAATAATAAAGCTAACCCCATAAGAATAAGAAACGGAGCGCAATAGCTTTCGAGCCAGCGAATAGATTGTGTCCCTGATCGAATAAAGAAAATATGAATTAACCAAAAGGCGAAAAAGCAAAGTGTTTGCGCGATATCAATGCCGAGAAAAGGCAGGGTTGTACCATGAAAAGTATTGCCGGTAAGCGCATTGAGAATGACATAAATCGCGGAACCTCCTACCCACGTTTGTATGCCAAACCATCCACAGGCAACCAAACCTCTTGCAACCGCCGGAATTCGAGCGCCTTTTGTACCAAAAGCGGAACGTAATAAAACAGGAAAGGGTAAGCCGTGTTTTGCGCCTGCGTGCCCAATCATCACCATCGGAACTAAGACAATCATATTTCCTAGAAGAACGGTAGCAATGGCTTGCCACCAATTCATCCCTTCGGAAACCAGTCCCGCTGCAATCATATAGGTGGGAACACAAACGACCATCGCAACCCAGAGCGAAGCATAATGAAACCAATTCCAATTACGCTGTTCTAGTGTTGTCGGCGCTAAATCTTCGTTCCATAAGTCGGTATCGTAGTTACTACTGTAGTTACTACTGTAGTTACTATTGTGGTTACTACTGTCGCTATGACTACCGGAGCTAGGGTTGCGATTTTGGTGCATGGTTTGCTTTCCTGTTTCATTACGGGGGCGCATCAGGAAAAAGTTTTTGAATAGGTGCTTATAAAACGGCACCTATCAACTTATTTTTGCCAGACGCGTTTTACCCTTTAACTGGGGAATGCAAAACTCGCACCTTCTCTGACGCCACTGGAGGGCCAGCGTTGGGTGATGGTTTTTCGCTTAGTATAGAAGCGAACACCGTCTGGGCCATAAGCATGCAAATCACCGAAAAGGGATCGTTTCCATCCACCGAAACTGTGATAAGCAACAGGAACCGGAAGCGGTACATTAATTCCTACCATGCCCACTTGAATATGATCGGAAAAATACCGAGCGGCTTCCCCGTCGCGAGTGAAAATACAAGTACCATTGCCATACTCATGCCCATCAATCAGTTGCATGGCAGTATTCATGGAATCAACTCGAATGACTTGCAATACCGGCCCAAATATTTCGGCTTGATAGCTTTCCATGGAGGGCATTACTTTATCGATTAAGGTTGCACCGACAAAAAAACCATTTTCATAACCCTTCACTTGAATATTACGACCATCCACAACGATGTCTGCCCCTTGTTGTTCGGCACTGGTAATATAGGCTTTAACTTTGGTTTTGTGTTCGTGGGTGATCAATGGGCCAAAATCATTATCCGCATCTTGTGCTGGGCCAACTCGTAAATCTGCCATCGCTGCACTCAATTTATCCACTAATTGATTGGCGGTTTCTTCCCCTACCGCGACCACAACAGACAGTGCCATGCAGCGTTCACCGGAAGAGCCGAATGCCGCCCCCAGTAGTTGATTTACTGCGTTATCAATATCCGCATCGGGCATCACAATTGCGTGGTTTTTGGCCCCACCCAGGGCTTGGCAGCGTTTGCCATGGGCATTGGCCGTGGCATAAATACTTTCTGCAATGGGGGTTGAGCCAACAAAGCTAACGGCCTTAATGCGGGGTTCCGTTAGAAGCACATCGACGGCTTCTTTATCGCCATTAACCACATTAAATACGCCGTCTGGTAGACCCGCTTCTTTTAATAATTCCGCTAAATAGATGGCGCAACTGGGGTCGCGTTCAGACGGTTTTAAAACAAACGTGTTACCGCAGACAATGGCCAAAGGAAACATCCACAGTGGCACCATCGCAGGAAAATTAAAGGGAGTAATACCCGCAACAACACCCAGTGGCTGAAACTCACTCCAGGAGTCAATATTGGGGCCAACGTTTTTACTGTGTTCACCTTTTAATAATTGAGGTGCTGCACAGGCGAATTCTACGTTTTCGATACCTCGTTGTAATTCACCTGCGGCATCATGGCTGATTTTTCCGTGTTCTTGCCCAATTAGCTCAATAATTTTGTCAGCGTTTTTTTCTAATAAATATTTAAACTGAAACATCACCCGAGCACGTTTACTGGCAGGGGTATTTCGCCATTCGGAAAAGGCCGACTCTGCAGCATCAATGGCCTCTATGACGGTCTCTTTTGATGCTAGAAGGACGGATTTTTCTGTCTGTCCGGTAGCAGGATTATAAACAGGTTGAGAGCGCCCATCGGGGGCGACGGATTCACCGTTAATGTAATGGCCAATAGTCGTCATAGTATAACCTTGCTGATAGAGGTGAAAAATTCACACAAAAAATGCTAATGTTCTAATAAAGATAAAATTGCGTTGATTAAAGCTCGTGATAATTTCGTTGGTAGTAGAGCAACGAGCCTGAATCGGAATTTTTTTGAATCGCTAAGACTTCACAAAAAATTACATCGTGAGTCGCGACGCTTTTTATGTCGCTAATTCGGCAGTCAAAAGCGATTGCCGCTCCTTTTAATATGGGTGCGCCTGTTTTTAGGGTTTCCCATTCGCCCTCCATAAATCGTTCTTCCATGGGGGTTTTACCACCAAATAAATTAGAAAGAGCTGTTTGTTTGGCACTTAACGTGTTAATGGCAATCGGTGTGTTTTTCGAAATGGTACTTTCCAAATTGCCGTTGCTCAAAGCGTCGTTACTCAAAAAATACGGGTAGGCAGATGCGCTGCGATTTAAACAGACCAATAAGGTTGCCGGCGAGTCACTGACGCTACACACAGCAGTGGCAGTAAAGCCAGCTTTACGATTGGAATCACCCGTTGTAATGATGTTCACCGCAGCCGCCAGCCCTGCCATTCCCTCCCGAAAGGCTTCGGGAGAAAGGCATTCGTACTTTTCGATATTCACTTCACTGGATAGGGGCATGGAATTTCTCACTGTTAATAGCCGTCAGTGCATTAAACGATTTGGCAAGCTTGTTCGAAGCTCAAACGCGGTAAGCGCTTATGCACTTTTTCACCATCGCCATAACCGATATTAAGTAAAAAATTGACTTTCCATGTGCTGTTTTCAAAAAAGGTTTGGTTGAGTAATTCGGGGTTGAATCCAGACATGGCGCCGGTATCTAGCCCTAATGCACGGGCGGCGCTAATCAGATAAGCGCCCTGTAGTGAGCTGTTACGCATAGCGGTTTCATAGGCCGCGTCTGGGCTTGAAGTGAACCAGCTACGCGCATCCGCATAGGGGAATAGGGTAGGTAACTCTTCGTAAAATTCTTCATCGTACGCCACAATAATGGTGCAAGGCGCACTCATGGTTTGTTCCACATTACCGCTTGATAAACAAGGTTTGAGCTTTTCTCTGCCTTCGTCAGAGGCAATAAACACAAAGCGGGCTGGACAACAATTGGCTGAGGTCGACCCCACTTTGACGAGGTCATACAGTTGGTGTAATACCTCTTCAGGAATGGATTTCTCTTGCCAGCTCGTGTGAGTGTGAGCATCGGTAAACAGTTGTGCCAATGCAGCATCATTAAGTGGTGTCGTCATCGTTGATTTTCCAAAATAAAGTTACGGCAAATTTTATAAGTTATGATTGAGATGAGTTATCAGTATTTGATTAAATTTCTTCGGCTCTGTCACCGTGCAGGCATGGCCGCCGTAATCCATTAGGGTGAAAGTGGATTGAGGTAAATGTTCGGCTAAAATTTCAGAACGTTGCCAAGGCACCAATGTGTCATCTTTATTGGCGATAATTAAACTGTTGACATGAATAGAGTGCAGTTCGGATTCAATATCAAATTCACTTAAAGCATTAATGCGGGCCAACAAGTTGGACTTGTCGGGAAAGTTGGAAAGCCAGTGTTGCTCTTCTTCTTTCAACAATTCAACATTGCTGGCAATCCAGTCTGGTGGGTACAACAATAATGCCTGCATGTGTAGATAATCTTCTTTTGAACAATTATCTAATATGGCTTTTCGTATCGAGAAACATCGTTCCGTATGTGGATTAATTTGACTCCAAGCGTTTACCAGTACGATGCTGTCCAGTAACTCTGGATTTGTTTGGGCGATGTGTAGCGCAACCAACCCGCCAAGAGCGTGCCCAATTATATGGCAACATTGAATCGTTAATGATTCAAGTAACTCTTTAAGTTCGTTGGCCATATCTTGAATAGAGTATTGGTCTGATAGCGTCGCAGGGCTTCGTCCTGTACCGAGTTGGTCATAGACCAATACTCGATACTGGTCGATAAAGGCGGGTAATTGGGGTTTCCAGTAATTGGCTGATCCGCCTAGCCCTGAAATAAATACCAGAGTTGGGGCGCTGCTTTCTGTTAGTCCATGTAATTCATAGTGCATCAGTGTTTACCGCAATGTTTAGCGCTTTTTTAACTCAATGAAAATGTGTAGGCCCTTAACAACTTAGCCTATATGGGCAATGGAGGCGATTTCGATTAACGCTTCGGGTTTAACAAGCCCACATTGAATACAATAACGCGCGGGTTTTTCTCCGGGAAAATATTCTGCATACACTTTATTAACCGCAGCGTAGTTGGCCCAGTCGGTAATGAGTATGGTATTAAACGTAACGTCATCCATAGTACCGCCGGCTTCTTCAATAACCCCTTTAATGGTTTCTAACACATGCCGTGTTTGAGCTTCTGCATCGCCAATATGTACAACATTGTTGTCTTTATCAAAGGGTAAGGTGCCCGAAACGTACAAAATGTTGTCTGCCATAGAACCTGGCACAAAGGGTGCGATAGGGGTGCCCGTTCCGGCTGGGATGATGGATTTTTTACTCATAGGATTCACCTTCAATAAATGATTAAAATCAGTCAGTGCCTGTTACGGTGTTGCAGAAATCGTTGACGTTAGATACCCAACCAAAAAAGGTTTCCACATTAAAGAGCGAAGCTTCTTGAATTTCTTTGGGGCCCGCTTGGTGTGTGGCATCTGCAAGCATGACGCCAAAATATTCGAGAAAAAAACCATCCCTTAAGGTGGACTCCACACACACATTGGTGGCAATGCCGGTAAAAATTAATGTGCGAATGCCTCGGCTGCGTAGCATGCTGTCCAGATTGGTATTGTAAAATCCGCTGTAGCGAGTTTTAGGAATAACAATATCGCCTTCTTGTGGTGTTAGCTCATCCACAAGTTCGTAATCCCACGTGCCTTTTGCCAATAAAGTGCCCATAAGCTCGGGTTGTTTACGCATGGTTTTTAGGGCGTTGGATTTATACCAATTAGGAGAGCCGGGGCCGCCGGCTTCTTGATATTGTGGGTCCCATCCGTTTTGAAAAAAGACGACGGGCATGTCCGCACTTCGAGCCGCGCCAATGACTTTGGCAATATTGTCAATGACCGGGCCTGTATGAGAAACGTCAAACCCCGCTTTATCTAAATAACCCTTTTTGCTGGCATAGGCATTTTGCATGTCTACCACAATAACGGCGGTTTCTTTCGGATTAAACGCTAACGGCTCGGGCTTTGCGGGCAATACCTTTGTGTTAGAACCTTCATTTGTCCCTGCAATTTGAAACTCGGCCAGTGAATTTGTGCTTTGTGAAGAGCCTGTCATTATGCGGCTCCAGCAGTAACAGAAACATGTTGTCTTGATTTCATGAGCGGTTGAATTTTGGTGCCAAAATCATCCATCCCTTTAATAAAATCATCAAACGTTAAAAGAACACCTTCGCAGCCAGGCACGGTGTCAATTTCATCGAGCATGGCGGCAACAGAAGCGTAAGAGCCAACCAGTGTGCCCATATTTAAATTCACGGCAGAGGTTGGGTCGGTCATATCTCTTACATTGGTATCTTTGCCAGATTTTTTATCGACTGAACCCTGTGTGGTCATCCAATCAATGGCAGATTGATCTTTACCTTCTTTATAACTTTCCCATTTGGCCATGGCTTTTTCATCGGTTTCGTCGGCAATCACCATGATGAGAACGGTTGAGCCAACATTGCGCCCGGCGTCATCTGCGGCTTCTTGCAAGCGTGCAGCCGTTGGGGCGAAAGCGGTGGGGGTATTTAAACCTTTGCCAAAACAGAAGTTGTAGTCAGCGTGTTTGGCAGAAAACGCCATGCCTGCTGCGCTTTGGCCTGCACAAATAATCGGGATTTTTTTCTCTGGTTTGGGCAGCATACGGCAATCGTCCATTTGGAAGTGCTCACCTTTAAAATCACTTTGCCCGGTTTCCCATAATTCCTTACAAACCTTGATGTATTCATCAAGATATTCATAACGGTTGCCAAAAAATTGATCCCCTGGCCACATGCCCATTTGTGAGTATTCAGGGCGTTGCCAACCGGTAACCAAGTTAACGCCAAATCGGCCATGTGAAATAGAATCGATGGTGGCTGCCATGCGCGCCATAATGGCGGGGGGTAAGACTAAAGTGGCGGCAGTGGCATAGAGTTTAATTTTGGAGGTGACGGCGGCTAAACCGGCCATCAACGAAAAGGATTCTAAATTGTAGTCCCAAAATTCAGTTTCACCGCCAAAGCCTCTTAATTTAATCATAGAGAGGGCGAAGTCTAGACCATACTGTTCCGCTTTTAGCACAATTTCTTTATTTAAATCGAAGGTCGGTTTGTACTGTGGTGATGTTTTCGATATCAGCCAGCCGTTGTTACCAATGGGGATAAATACTCCGATGTCCATGATTGCCTCTCTTATTTACTGTGCTATTGCGAAAAACTCGTGAAATGAAACGCCAATAAATATTGGTTTGTGTGTATTTACGCAAAGCATGAAATAAGCCAAAAGTAAAAAATGCTTTGTAATCAATGATTTGTGAATTTTTATCACTTGTAATTAGACCATTTGGTCCAATTTGGATCTTTTGGTTTGTTCACTCCTGGTGCAGTATTGTTTTAATACGGTGCGAAGTGACAATGAGTGTGAATGGATTATCATAGTGGTGGTGAAAGTCATTTGTTAAATAAAGAAAAGTGGTAATGAAAAACAAAAAAATATCGTCTAGTGAAAAAAGTGCTAAACGGGTTTTGAGCCCAAGCTCACAAAAAAGGCGTGAAAAAGCACAAGAAAATAAAAAGGCCGCCATTATGAAGGCAGCATTAGATCTATTCTCCCGAAATGGAGTGAATGGCACCAGTATTGAACAGATTGCCGAAAAAGCGGATGTTTCGAAAAGTAATGTATTGTATTACTTTAAAAATAAAGAACAGCTTTATATTGAAGTGATTACTCGATTACTTGAAATTTGGCTAAAGCCTTTGCAAAGCTTTTCAATAGAGCAAGACCCCATAGAGGCGCTTGCTCATTACATTAAAGTGAAGTTAGAGCTGTCGAGGGACTACCCTGCTGAGTCGAAATTATTTTGTATGGAAGTAGTTCAAGGTGCACCATTGCTCATTCAGGAGCTGGAATCACCCTTAACGACGTTAATAGAAAATAAGGTAGCCGTGATAAAAGAGTGGGTAGAGCAAGGAAAGTTGGCAGAAGTGGATCCTTACCACTTAATTTTCAGTATTTGGGCAATTACCCAACACTACGCGGATTTTAATGTTCAAATTCAAGCGGTCACAGGAAAAAATTTGAATAATAGGGCTTTTTTTAACAGTACCTTAATCAATATTCAAAATATTATTTTGGAAGGAGTGAGGCCGAGAGTTTGAGCTGAGGGTCTTCTTTGGCCCAGTTAACCTCTGTATGGGGATAATATTTGCTCAACACTTAACCTCTACTGAGAGTATTGGACGGGGACCTCTAGGCCCCTCCTCCTAATCGATTCTTCTAGGGCGGCGTCCATCCGGCATAAACTCTTCATCATCGGGTAATTCATCTTTTTGACGATTTGCGTAATTACCAAATACAGAGCCATTTTCCTCAAATATTAATCCGGTAAAGCCATGTGCGGCAATCGCACAAAAGAAGTTGCCAAGAACATCATGTTCGGTTTCTCGATTATCAATGCAATACATCATCGTATAATTGTCTTCTTTAATTTTAAACAGCGATGTATCAGGCAAATTATCCAAAATAAATGCCGGTTCTTTTAACCCGAAACGCATCTCACCATCGTCAATTTCATACTTTGATTTTTCGTGGTCAATACCATTGTCAGTTTTGGAAAGAACGTTATAGCAGTACCACTGCTCATCATCGACAGTAAAAGGAAGTAGTTCACCTGATTCTTCAAGAATGTCTACCAATTTCATAGCAACATCTTTTCGGAATGCAAACGTACTCATACCTATCCAAGCAATATCGGGGATTGGTTCCTCAAAATTATTAAAGTAAGCTTTAAAATGCAGAGGTATTATCCCTGCTTTAGAATTACATTTGAATTCCCATTCGTCTGAATCATAAACTGAATCTTCAGGGAATATGAATCTGAATTTAGAATCAGGTTTAACAGCATATATTTTCATGTCAATATTCCAGTGTTCCGTTTTGTAATTTTTTCGCTATCAACTTTAAGGCTACTCGGCATTCAAGCGGTGATGTCGTGCCTGACAAAATATTGGTAACATTTAGATAATATTCTTTTGTATGGATTTTCGCATGACTTGGGGCATTCGGCATATCTTCATGAGGAAGAAATCGAGAGTCTCGCGGTAGATATACGCCGTTATCAGGGTCATCTATTCTAATTTTAAATTTGGCTAGTATTCTTCTAGCGGCTTTCGCTTCGGGGTGTCTACCACTCACTATTGCGTGAGCTGCTACATTTAAAGGTTTTGGTATTCCGGTAGCTTCCATATGCTTCGATAGACGTTTGGGTTTATGTCTATCGCTCAAAAGCTGTTGCTTTGACATGCCCTTTGCTTCAGCGTGATATTTTGAAAGCGCGGACAAGGCTTGTATAGTCCCTTTCATCATCAGTTTTGTGTACAACTTTGAAGCCAGTGCTGTAATTTCAGCAGTGGTTAAATTCTTGGCTTTCTTTTCAAAGATAGGTTTCGAGTTTTTATCAAGATGCTCTTTAGTCATCTTTTTCATCTCGTAGTAGCCTATCTGTTTTTCGGTTTCTCTGATAACCTCTATGAGACCGCACACAAGTTCATGAGGCTGAACCTCATAGACATCCACATTTGACTCTTGCACCATTTGTAGTCCTATTTCAAATAGTTTTTGGTAGCGGTGATTCTATCAATGGTGAATACACGATGATAAGACGTTGTATTTATTTTTGGCGCGCGCATCATTAGGTATGTTAACTTTTTGCATTTTGTGGCTAATATTTCCTCACCGCTCTAATCACATTTTTGCCCTTCTGCGATTGCGGATTGAATATGTTCCTAGCGGTTTTTTTGGCGTCAGCCAACGTAGAGAAAGCGTTTTCAGTGCCTTAAGCAATATCCAAAATATCATACTGGAAGAAGTGAAGTCGAAATTATGAAGTTTATTTGGCTTTCTAGTGTGCGCCACAAAATTGTGGCGCAATGTTAGAGCTTGTAAATAATGTTGATCGAGCCCAGTTTTTTAATGCTTAAAATGGCAATCAATATACTGAGATTGTTGTGGAAAAGGTAGAAAATAATGAAAGCAAAAAATTACCGCATATCCACTTCTTTAATCATTCGAGCAACATCCAGCAATCGTTGCTGAATCAGAGCTTTCGTATACTGATCATCCCCAGTGATTTTCAAGGCGTTTTCCAATTGCCTGCGGGCCTTATCAAAAATACCGTTCAAAATGAAATATTCTGCACGAGCTTGATGTAAGCCCAAAATGTCTCCAGCAAGGCCATGTACTTCGGCCAATAAATACCAAGTATATTCATCTTTAGGGCGTCGTTGGCTGTGTTGTTTTAAGGTGATTTCAGCTTGAGCGTAGCGGCCGGCATCCATCAGAATTTCTGCCAGTGCGATATTGAGTGAGTGGCTTTGGGGGGAATACTGCAATTGTTTTTGCAGTCGGTTTTGGGCTTGATCGAATTTCTTTTCTTTCGCATCAAGCTTGGCCGCCGCAATATGAAAGGCGATATGGTCAGGCTTTTCTTTTAGTAATAAATTAATGTTGCGTCTGGCGTCATCGTATCGGCCGCTTTCGGTCAACGATAGGGCTAGTCCGTATCGGCTGCCTAACATTGAGGGGGTGTCCCCCTCTAATTCATTGGCGAAACGTTTCGCTGCAATGCTGTAGTTGGTCTCGTGCGCAAGGCGTGCTCTTACTTGCATCAAATAAAATTCTTCATTGCTATTGTATTGTCGCTTGGGGTAACGCTGGGCGCGGTTGCGAGCATCTGCCACTCGGGATTCGGTAACCGGGTGAGTCAGTAAAAATTCAGGGGGGCGGCTTCTGTAGCGAGTTTCTCTGAGCATACGCTCGAACATTTGTGCACCGGCATCGGGATTACGACCCGCATTGACCATGGTTAACATGCCAATTCGGTCGGCCTCTTGCTCGTTTTGGCGACTGAACCTCAGTTGTGAATCTAAGGCAGCGGCTTGGGTAGCGGTGAGTGCTGCCATACCGGCATCGCCCCCAGCGGTGGCGGCCAGTACCAGGCTCGCTAAAATGCCCGCCATGGTGGGAATGCTGGAGTTGCTTTGTTTCTCGCGGCTGCGCGCATAATGCCGTTGGCTTAAATGAGCTAATTCGTGTGCCAATACTGAGGCAAACTGGTCTTCATCGCCTGCATACAAAAACAAGCCTGTATGAACACCGATCACGCCACCGGGAACGGCGAAGGCGTTGATAGTGGGGTTGGGAACCACCAATAAGTCCAATCGATGATCTTTGAGTTCGCTGTATTGAACTAAGTCCGCCAGTAAGTTTTCAATGTATTCGTGTAAGAGAGGGTCGGAAGAGGTTCTCACTTGGCTGCGATACATTCGTAACCACATTTGCCCAAGCCTGTATTCTTGGGCGGGTGAGACTAAGCCTGAGCTGGCATCGCCTAAGTCGGGTAAGAGGATATTATTCTTAGTATTGGCGTAGCTCTGTGTAGAATAAACAGAGAATAAAACAGCTAAAAACGCTATGTAGAGGATACTTGGCAGTGTTTGCCAAAGAGTTTTGTTTGGGCATCGTTGAGGGAAAGTGGGGCGATTGAGCACTTCATAAATTCCAATTGTTTTTTACCACTGTATACGTTAACGACGATTGTTCAAAGCATGGTTCCAATCATAGTGTGAAACCGGTAGTTTATAGCCACTTTGTGGTATCGCCGCTTTTGTATTCATGGTGATTGGATTGGGACTTGTCAGAATGGTTCCTGGCGGTTGTCCGTTAGCCCCCTTTTTCTGTCATCTTCATGATTGGGCGGAGTGTTGTAGCAATGAAGCTGTAGTAATGAAACTGTAGTAATGAAGCCAAGGGTGAGGTTAAAAGCCAGTGGCTATGTTGTTTGTGTTTGAGAATGTTTACCCTATTGTAAGGAAGTTCATGACAAAAGTTGCTCAAATTGTGGATGCTTGTGGTTTACAGTGTCCGATGCCGCTGCTGAAAATGAAGCAGGCCCTTCATAATATTTCGGTAGGGGAGGTGGTAGAGTTGTTGGCGACGGATGCTGGTTCGCAAAAAGACGTTGCGGCGTTTGCGAAGCTCAGTGGCCATGACCTCTTGGTATCATCTGAAGAAGAGGGCGTCTATCGCTACCGGTTGCGTCGAACACATTAGCCATGTTGAGCCGTCTATTCTATTAAACGATCTACTCATCACGCTATTTAAACCTAAGGATTTCCCACATTTATGCTCACGATTTTAGGCAATTGGGTTCACCGCTATTTTTCGGATGAAGAAGCGGTTCTGCTGGCCATTTTATTAGTATCGAGCTTGCTTATTGTACTCACAATGGGGGCAGTATTGGCTCCTATGATTGCCAGCTGCATTATTGCCTTTTTAATGCAAGGGCTGGTTCAACATTTAAAAGCCTTGAAAATTCCTCATGTGGTGGCCGTTAGCATCGCATTTTTGGTTTTGGTGGGCTTTTTGGTATTGGCGTTTTTGGTGATTTTACCGGGGTTGTGGTATCAGCTGAAAAATCTGTTCGCCGAATTTCCGCGTATGATGGGAGAGTGGCAGCAATTGCTGTTGGTGCTTCCTGAAAGATACCCATCGTTGATCAGTGAGGCACAAGTAAAAGATCTACACGATTTAATGCGGCATGAGCTGGGTGAGCTGGGCCAGGGTATTGTGACCTTTTCAATTGCCAATGTTCCGGTGTTAATGGCCGTATTAGTGTACCTCGTTTTGGTACCCATTCTGGTGTTTTTCTTTCTTAAAGACAGCCAAACCATTTTAACTTGGTGTGCGTCATTTCTCCCTCGTAAACGGCCTGTGATGTCCAAAATTTGGGCCGAGATGAATTTGCAAATTGCCAACTATGTCCGTGGAAAAGTCATCGAAATCATTATTGTTGCGGTGGCAAGTTACATTACATTTGCTCTTATGGGAGTAAATTACGCATTATTATTGGCCTTGGCGGTGGGATTATCCGTCGTGATTCCCTATATTGGCGCAGCGGTCGTTACCATTCCTGTGGCGATGATTGGTTTCTTTCAATGGGGTTGGGGGAATGAGTTATTTTGGCTGATGTTTGCTTACGGTGTCATACAGGCGTTAGACGGAAATATTCTCGTGCCGTTGTTATTTTCTGAAGCCGTTAACTTGCATCCAGTGGCAATCATTCTTTCTGTATTAGTGTTTGGGGGCTTGTGGGGCTTTTGGGGGGTGTTTTTTGCTATTCCTTTAGCCACTTTTACTAAAGCCATTTTTAATGCGTGGCCCCTAGCCGATGAAGCGGCGCAATTGTCTAGCCAAGAGCCGTAATCGAAAGTCATAAATTTAAAAATTAAGGTGGTAATTGGTAATGCATGGTATTAGGTGGTGTCAGTACGTTATGCAATGTTTTATTCAGTGTAACGTTGTGCGGTATACATTCACTCAGCCCTCATTAACATATCGAACGTATTCGTATCGAACGCGCTTCCCCTCCATCCGCTTATCATTAAAAAGCTTAGCGACAGCGAATCTGTTCATCTTACTGATCTTACCTATTGCGGATGTTTTCGCACAGGCTAGTTTGGATGGCTATAGCGAAGGTGAGCCTCGTAATGTGGTTGTTAGCCCTAATGATGATCGCCTGTATCGCTATCTCACCTTAAAGAATGGCATGAAAGTACTTTTGATTTCCGACCCTTCATCCGATAAAGCGGCGGCCTCTTTGGATGTGTTTGTGGGGAGTGGAGATGACCCCAAGGGGCGTGAGGGTTTGGCGCACTTCTTGGAGCACATGCTATTTTTAGGCACAAAAAAGTACCCTAAACCAGAAGCGTATCAAGAATACATTAAGCAGCATGGCGGCACTCATAACGCTTATACCAGTCTTGAGCACACCAATTATATTTTCGAAGTCGATTCTGCTTATTTAGAACCCACTTTGGATCGATTCTCTCAATTTTTTATCGCACCATTATTTAATCAGGAGTATGTGGACAGAGAGCGAAAAGCGGTTCATTCCGAGTACAGTGCAAAATTAAAAGACGAATATCGCCGTGCTTACGATGTATTTCGGCAGGTATTTAACCCGTCTCACCCCAGTGCAAAATTCAGTGTTGGTAATTTAACCACCTTGGCGGATCGCCCAGATTCAACCGTAAGAGAAGATCTGCTTACGTTTTATGATCACTTTTATTCTGCCGATCAAATGGCGCTGGTCGTGATTGGAAAAGAATCACTTGATGCTTTACAGGCAATGGTTGAGCCTCGTTTTAATCAGGTGCGTCAAGCGAATGTGTTACTAGAGCGTATGTCTCAGCCGCTCTTCTCCCCAGGTGATTTGCCGTTGTCGGTTTATGTTCAACCCGAAAAAGAACAGCGCACACTCACCTTGGCTTTTCCTGTAGAAAACCCTCAGCCTCATTTTAAAGCGAAGCCGTTAAATTACATTGGTAATGTACTCGGTCATGAAGGGCCGGGAAGCATTATTGATGTCTTAAAAACACAGGGGTGGGCAGATTCTTTATCGGCTGGTGGTGGTGCTCAAGATCGTGATAATGGCTTGTTTCAAATTACCATTCGTTTAACGCAAGAAGGTTATGCCCATACCGACGAGATTGTCGGGTTAGTGTTTGCGGGCATCGAGCAACTGCGAAAAAAAGGGTTACAGCGTTGGCGTTTTAATGAACAGAAAGAAATTGCACACATCGAATTCGATTATCAAGAAAAAGGCAATACATTTTGGACGGCCAGTAATTTAGCCAGTCGTCTTCATGAATTTCCTGTTGAAGAAATTAATCGTGGTCCTTACTTGTATGACACCTACGATGAAGGGTTGCTGGTTAAATATTTATCGAAGATGACGCCGAAAAACTTATGGCTCACGATTACCGCGCCCGAAGTGAAGACCGACAAAATAACGGAGTTGTACACTACACCTTATTCTGTGAAACGTTTGGTGAAGAGCCAATGGAGTGTAAAGCCGGAGTTAAAATCGCGTTTGGCTTTGTACGAGCCGAACCCGTTTATTCCCGGTAATTTAGCATTGGTGCCTGACCCCGAGCCTCAGCCTGTTCCCTCTCTGATTGTGGATAAACCTCATCAGCATGTGTGGCATCGGCTTGGTACCGACTTTGGTGCACCCAAAGGCAGTATCTCGATTCGTGTGGATACACCGACTTCGGGTACGTCTGCCTTGAATGCTGTAAAAACGGCATTGATGGCTGATTTGGTGGTGGATAAATTGCAAGCGTACAGTTATCCCGCCCAGTTGGCGGGTCTTCGTTACGCTCTCAATAGTCAGCAGCGTGGTTTTGATGTGCATCTTTCCGGCTTTACCGAAAAGCAGGGAAAATTATTAGACATGGTATTAAAGGCGCTTACGACGGCGAAATTTGAGCAAACATCGTTTGATCGTGTTAAAGAGCGTTTGCGTCAGCGCTGGAAAAATGCCGTTAAGCAAGCGCCTTATAAACAACTGTATTATGCGATTCCTTCCACCTTGACCAACGTCAGTTGGCCGAATGCGCAAAAATTAGCCGCACTGGAAACCGTTACTTTGGCATCGTTAAATCAATTTGCCAGCGGTGTGTTTAAAGGGAGTGTTTCTCATATTCTCGTGAATGGCAATTTCAGTAGTGAGCAAGCGTATCAATTAGCTGAAAAAATCGAAACAATCACACCTAAATTAACCGTTGCTAACCTTAGGCCTGTAGCTGATGCCTCGGGTGAGGAGACGGTAGAGATAACACCTGCTGTACCGGAAGGTTCGGTAAATATTCCGCCCGTAAATGTTATTGAATTACCACAGGGCAATATTTGGCAATCCGTTGCGGTCGATCATCCCGACAAGGCGCTTGTTTGGTATGTGCAGGGGGCGGACGACTCTTTGGAAGAGCAGGCTAGGGTGATGTTGTTGGAGCAAATGCTGTCGTCCCGTTTTTTCCATGAATTGAGAACCGAACAACAATTGGGTTACATCGTCTATACCAATTCGATGATGTTAAAAAATGTCCCGGCCATCACCTTTGTTGTGCAGTCGCCTTCGGCCACTGTCGAGCAGGTGCAGAAATCCATGATGGCATTTGCGAATAAAGTGGTTGTCAGTAAGGGTAAGGAGTTCGAGCAGCACAAGAAGTCTTTGGTTGGCGAATTATTGGAATCACCGAAAAATCTTCGCGAGCAGAGCTCAAAGTATTGGGCAGATATTTTAGCGGGCAGGGTATCGTTTGATCGACGTGAGCAATTGGCTAGGATGGTTGAAGGTATTTCAGCGGAAGCTTTTGCGGCCTATGTTAACCGAGTGTTGTTACAGCAACCTCGCTCACTGTGGCTTTCGGCAGGGGCCACCGGCGAAGAGGCTCCGAAAGCGTTGTGGTTGAATGATGTTCAAAGTTTTAAATTGGGTCGTAAAGGTTACCGCTATCCATAGTGAAAAATGTGTAGAGTGAAGTGTGCAGAGTAAAGGGGTGGCCTCGCCACAAGACTCGTTTTGTCATAAATCGTCATTATGATTCCGTATGATTCAATTCTTCGTTACAAGGTCTTATTAAAAGGCTTTGGTCAAAAGGTTTGAGGCACAAGGATGAGCCCTGAACAGGGCGTGCCAAAGCCAATTTCCCTGTCAATGTGAATAAAAAGCCACCATGTCGAGTTTTGTAGTTAGTTTGTGATTTTTTGTAGTAAAATTACATAAAATGACATTTTGGCGCACAATACTTCGTTTGGGTTGTTTTTTGTTCGGCATTGAACGCTTTTTCGCCCGGCTTTGCCGTCTTTTTTGGTCATTTCTGTTATTGATCATGTAGAAAACTTCCATTTTTTGTGTAAAAATACTACACAATTTAGTGATATCGTCCTTTTTATGTCGTAATCCGGTGCATATAGAGAGCAAACGATGCACTTAAGTAAACACATTGTTGTGCTTCTCTGTTTAAAAAAAGCAATAGCAGTGCGTTGATAAAAATGTCGTTGGGTCTAGAAAGAGGTCATCATAAGGATTTGGTTTATTCAGTGTTCGCTAACCGCAATAAATACTGAGTTTAGGAATACCCATATCATCTAATTAAAACCATTGGGGTTGATATTCTGCTTTTGTTGATTTGTTACCACGATGAAGACAGAGCAAGAATGTTGACTTGAAATATTCTGGAAACCATACCCTGACTCTTACGTTTAAGGGTGCAGTGCCGAGGAGATTATTAATGCGAGAGGACATCGATGCCCTGGAAACCCAGGAATGGACTGACGCGCTATATTCAGTCATCCGCCATGCCGGGCCAGAGCGTGCCGCTCAGTTACTCATCGAGTTGGCTAAAAAAGCCAATGCAGCCGGCGTGGAGCTACCACAAGCCATAACCACTCCCTACCGCAACACCATCCCCACGTTTAAAGAAAAACGTATGCCGGGCGACCTCTTTATGGAGCGCCGGATTCGATCTTTAATTCGTTGGAATGCCATGGCGATGGTGATTCGCGCTAACGATAATAAAGATGGCTTAGGTGGCCATATTGCGACCTTTGCATCGGCAGCCACACTGTATGATGTGGGCTTTAACTACTTCTTCCGAGGCAATGATGGTGATCAGCCCGGTGATTTAATTTATTTCCAAGGCCATGCTGCACCAGGCATGTATGCTCGTTCATATTTAGAAGGTCGTTTTGACGAAGAGCAATTGGATAACTTCCGTCGCGAAGTCGATGGCAATGGCTTGTCGTCTTACCCGCATCCTTGGCTAATGCCGGATTACTGGCAGTTCCCAACCGTTTCTATGGGCCTTGGTCCCATCAATGCAATTTATCAAGCGCATGTTATGCGTTACATGTCTGCTCGTGATTTAGTGAAACGTGGTGATCGTAAAGTCTGGGCGTTCCTTGGTGACGGTGAGTGTGATGAGCCAGAAACGCTGGGTGCGATTTCTTTGGCCGGACGTGAAGGGTTAGAGAATCTTATCTTCGTCATTAACTGTAATTTGCAGCGTTTGGATGGCCCGGTTCGTGGTAACGGTAAAATCGTTCAAGAACTCGAAGGTGTCTTCCGTGGTGCAGGTTGGAATGTCATCAAAGTATTGTGGGGTCGTCATTGGGATCCATTACTTGAAAAAGACAAAACCGGCTTGTTGCAAAAGCGCATGGACGAAGTGGTCGATGGTGAATTGCAAAATTATAAAGCCAATGGTGGAGCCTATACCCGCGAGCATTTCTTCGGTAAATACCCAGAGTTACTTGAGTTGGTAAAAGACATGAGCGATGAGGACATTATGCACCTCAATCGCGGTGGGCATGATCCATTTAAAGTCTATGCTGCTTATGCCGAAGCAATGGCCAGCAAAGGTAAGCCAACGGTGATTCTTGCGCAAACCGTAAAAGGTTACGGTATGGGCGCATCGGGTGAAGCCATTAATGAAACTCACTCGGTGAAAAAGCTCGGTAAAGATGATTTGAGCGCCTTCCGTGATCGTTTTGGTATCCCGATCAGTGATGAAGAATTAGAAAAAGTTTCTTACTATCGTCCATCGCCAGATAGCCCAGAAATGAAATATATGATGGAGCGTCGTCGTTCGTTGAACGGGTTGATCCCATCTCGTAACACCGAATTCCCTGTCTTAAAAACACCTGAATTAAAAGCCTTTGAAGCGCAAATGAAAGGTTCGGGTGAGCGTGAAATTTCTTCCACCATGGCTTTTGTTCGTGTGTTATCGACGTTGGTGAAAGACAAAAACATCGGCCAGCGTGTCGTACCGATTGTTCCAGATGAAGCGCGTACTTTTGGTATGGAAGGCATGTTCCGTCAGTTAGGAATTTATTCTTCTGCGGGACAGAAATACACCCCGCACGATTCCGGTCAGATCATGTATTACAAAGAGGATAAGAAAGGTCAAATCCTCGAAGAAGGCATCACCGAATCGGGCGCTATGTCAGCATGGTTAGCGTGTGCAACGGCTTACACCAACAGCGGTTGCCCAATGATTCCGTTCTACATTTTCTATTCAATGTTTGGTTTCCAACGTATTGGTGACTTGTGTTGGTTGGCCGGTGACATTCAAGCACGCGGCTTCTTGATTGGTGCAACGGCAGGGCGAACCACATTGAATGGTGAAGGTCTTCAGCACGAAGATGGCCACAGTTTAATTATGGCGAACACCATCCCGAACTGTAAAAGTTATGACCCGTGTTATGCCGGTGAATTGGCGGTGATTATTCAAGATGGTGTGAAGCGTATGTTCGAAGACCAGGAAAACTGGTTCTACTACGTGACCGCCATGAACGAAAACTACGTTCACCCAGAAATCCCAGCAGGCTCTGAAGAGGGCATCATTAAAGGGATGTATCAGTTGAAGCCGGGTAAGAAAAAATCGGGTAAGAAAATTCAATTATTGGGTGGGGGTACCATTCTTCGTGAAGTGGAAGCGGCAGCGGAAATCTTGCGCGATGAGTACGATGTAGATGCCGATATCTGGAGTTTGACCAGTGTGAATGAGCTGACCCGTGAAGGTCAGTCGGTGGCTCGCTGGAACATGCTTCACCCAGAAGACGAAGCAAAAGTGCCTTACGTCACTGAGTGTTTGAAAGGCACCAAAGGCCCCATCGTTGCGGCGACTGATTACATGAAAGCCTACGCAGAACAATTGCGTGCCTTTATGCCACGTTCGTACACCGTTTTGGGTACCGATGGCTTTGGCCGCAGTGATACTCGCGCTAAGTTACGTCGCTTCTTCGAAGTGGATCGCGGCTTCGTTGTGGTTGCTGCACTCACGGCGTTGGCCGAAGAGGGCAAAGTGGAAAAATCCGACATCGTCAAAGCCATGAAGTCATTTGGTATTGACGCCGAAAAACCAGAGCCTATGAGTTGCTAGGCCACTGCGCTGTTAGGTGTTGTTGACGGCGATTGGCTCCTCAATATTGATGAATTTCATCGAGGATGCGAATCGTCGTTAAGCAAACAGCGAATGTAACCGGTAAAACGCAAAACGTCTAAAACGATCACGATTTACCGAAGACTGACAGCTACGACAACAGAATTAAGGAGTTACAGTGTCTACTCAAGATATCACTGTTCCAGACATTGGCGGCGCAGAGGGTGTGGAAATTATCGAAGTGTGCGTCGCGCCCGGTGATGCCATTACCGCCGAGCAGTCACTCATTGTATTGGAAACCGACAAAGCCACCATGGAAATTCCCAGTGAGTTCGAAGGCACCATTGCCTCGCTCACGGTGAGCGTTGGCGATAAAGTTAGCCAAGGCGACAAAATAGGAGAAGTCTCTACCGGCGATTCGACGGGCAGTGCCTCTGATAGCGCCAGCGCACCTGCTGCTGAAGCTGTCCCAGAACCTGTCGCTGAGCCCACGTCAGTGGCAGCGGCGGCTTCAGTAGCTTCAGCTGCGAGTGTGGATGCCACCGTTCCCGATGGTGTCGAAGAAGCTGAAGTGATTGAAGTCAGTGTTGCCGTGGGCGATACCATTGCCGAAGGCGATACTCTTGCGGTTTTAGAAACCGACAAAGCTACCGTTGAAGTCCCAGCTAATGCGGCGGGTACCGTAACGGAAATCAAGATTACCGTTGGTGACAAAATCAGTTCGGGCGATGTGGTGGTCAGCCTTGGCGGTGGCAGTGCTCCGGTGCCAGCGCCGACCGAAGCGCCAGCACCGGCTGCTCAGGCAGAACCAGCTCCCGTTGCAGCAACGGCCACGCCTGCTACTTTGCAAGCGACAGTGCCGGAGGGTGCCGAAGACGCTGAAGTGATCGAAATTAGTGTAGCGGTGGGCGACACCATTGCTGAAGGCGATACACTAGCGGTGCTGGAAACGGACAAAGCAACGGTTGATGTACCTGCTAATGCTGCGGGTAAAGTGACTTCAATTGCCATCAAGATCGGCGATAAAATCAGTTCCGGTGATTTGGTGGTTACCCTAGAAGGCTCTGCTGCGGCAGCGCCGGTGGCGGCGCAATTTCCCTCAGCACAATCTTCCGTACCCCAGCCTGCTGCAACGACAAGTTCAACAGCTGTCTCGAAACCGGCACCTACGGTTACGCCTTCACCATTAGAATCAGGTGCGTTGGATTCTGCTGCGACGGATGTCTATGCCGGCCCTGCGGTGAGAACCCATGCGCGTGATTTGGGTGTCAACTTAAAAGAAGTGAAAGCCACAGGCCCGCGTGGCCGCATCTTGAAAGAAGATGTGGATAACTACGTTAAGAAGATCATCGCACAGAAAGACAAAGCGCCTACGGCATCATCGGGTAGCGGTATTCCGGCCATGCCAGAAATTGATTTCACCAAGTTTGGTGAAGTCGAAGTGGTGCCAATGACGAAAATTCAGAAAATTACGGCCTTTAATATGCACCGTAATTGGTTGAATATTCCTGCGGTTACCCAATTCGATGATGCCGATATCACAGAGTTGGAAGCGTTCCGTAAAGGCTTAAAAGCCGAAGCAGAAAAACGCGGTGTGAAATTAACGCCATTGCCATTCTTGCTAAAAGCCTGCGCAGCAGCTTTACGTGCAGAGCCAACATTTAACGTATCTATTACCGCTGATGGTGAATCATTAGTGAAAAAAGATTACGTCAATATTGGTATAGCAGCGGATACGCCGAATGGTTTGATGGTGCCTGTCATTCGTGATGTAGACAAAAAAGGCCTATGGCAATTGGCGGAAGAAGCCAATGCCATCATCAAAAAAGCCAGAGATGGTAAGTTAACCCCGGCGGATATGCAGGGTGGTTGCTTTACGATTTCAAGCTTGGGTGCGATGGGTGGCAATGGATTTACCCCAATTGTGAATGCACCAGAAGTGGCTATTTTGGGCGTATCTAAAGCGCAAATGAAGCCGATCTGGAATGGCAAAGACTTCGAGCCTCGTAATATGTTGCCATTGGCATTGAGTTACGATCATCGTGCTATTAATGGCGCTGATTGCGGCCGATTTTTCACTTACTTAGTGAGTGTGATTGCCGATGTGCGTCGCTTGCTGTTGTAATTACTGATTTTATATCAGGCCACAAAAAAACCGAGCATTTGCTCGGTTTTTTTGTGGGTGAGTTGCGTCTGTCAGACAGGATTAAAATAACCCCTTCAATGTCTCGGATTGTATAACGAATTGGTTGTATAACGAATTGGTTGTATAACGAGTTTCGAGAGCGCGCTCTTGGTTGCTTTTTATTAGCTCTTGAGTACACAAGTAGTTATTCTGAAAATTTTAGTAGGTAGAAAAATAATAAGTTCTTCAAAAAGTACCTAGAGTATCCTATTTTTCCTATATGGCATGAAAATTGGTTTCAAAACGATACTTGAATAAAGAATAAAAACATTATCGAGCCTATTTGAAATAGCTATTAAGTGAGGATGTATGAGCAGTAAACCCGTATCTAGTTTTCTCCCTTTTGCAACCATTTGCACCATGCTGTCTTCGTCATTAGCCTTGGCGCAAGAAAATAGTGCGGAACCGAGCACGATTGAAGAAATTACCGTAACGGCCACAAAACGAGAGCAGAGTATTTATGAAGTGCCGATAGCGATCAGTGCGTTCAGTGGTGATGCGTTAGCTTCTCAGGGTATTACTGATTTAACCGATGTGGGTAAGTTCGTACCCAATCTGAATATTACCGGTTTTTCAGCAGGACACACCTCCTCTGCTAACCCTTTTATTCGTGGTATTGGTTTGCAAGACCACTTAATTACCACCGACCCAGGTGTGAGTGTGTATGTGGATGGCGTCTATCTTGGACGTCAGGTTGGCCAAAATTGGAATTTGAATAACATTGAGCGCATCGAAGTGTTACGAGGGCCGCAGGGAACCCTTTATGGTCGTAACTCCATTGGGGGAGCGATCAACATCATTACGAAAGAACCGGATACTGACGGTTACACCAGAGTGTCAGTAGAAGGTGGTACGCGTGGGCGCATTAAAACGGATTTCTTCGCCAATCATGGAGTTAATGAAAATTTAGCCTTCAACATTAACTTAGGTTACAACGAGCGCGACGGTGTAGGTGATTTTATTAATGTCCCTGATGCTGAATACGATGTGGGTGAGCTGGAAGAAATGTATGGAAGGTTTTCGGTTAAATACACCCAGGGCGATTTCAGTTTGGTCGCAACGGCGGATGGTAACAATGGTAAAGGTGGATTGCGCCCTTATACGACATTAATTTTACCCGGTGGCGCTTTGGACTCGGCAGGTTATACCCAAGCGGATATTACCCGTGATGCCTATGATAATGCGACGGGTAATTTAAATGTGACGGAGGTTCGCAACAATGCTCGGGGTTTATCGGTCACCGCCAACTGGGACTTCAGTGATACAATGGCTGCTAAAGCCATCTACAGTAATCGCTCCTCTGACTACAAAGCGGGTTTGGATGACGACAGTTTGTTTGATGATTTTTTATCCTTTCCTGAAGAAGGTAAAGCGGAACAGACGTCGATCGAATTGCAGTTAAATGGCGATTTTGGGAGCGTGGATTTTGTATCGGGATTGTATGCATTTGAAGAAGACGGCTCTAACCGACAACCGGATGCTGTATTTAACGGTGGACCATCGCCCTTCTTTTTAGAGCAAAATACCACCAGCCAAGCAGTATTTGTGAATGTGGGTTTCGATATTACAGATCAGTTCCGATTATCTGGCGGCCTACGTTATACCGAAGATGAAAAAGACGTGACTGCCAACGTCTTTGATGTTGTTGGTAACGTGAGTGATACCGACAGCTGGGATGAGTTAACTTGGGAGCTCGCTGCCAATTACACCTTGGATAACGGCATCAATTTCTATGGCACCATCCAAACGGGTTACCAATCGGGGCAATACCCTGCTCGTCCGTACTGTATTTTTGGTGATTTTGGTGCTGTCGGTGGTTTTGATGCACTGGGCGCAGGAGATGAAAACGCCATTGCTGCGGCTGTTGCCGCCGTTCAAGCCAACAATTGTGTCGTTGCTTCCGATAATATCACGGCGGTTAATTACGAGGCCGGCATGAAGGGTTCGATTGGCGGTATCCTAAGTATGTCGATTGCTGTATTTAATACCGAGTATGAAGAATTGCCCTATCAGGTCAGTTCCACCAGTGGTGTTGGGTTCACCACCACGAATCAGATTGTGGAGCAAACCTCTCGTGGTGTGGAGTGGGAAAGTACAGTCTATTTCAATGAAAATTTCACGCTTCATACCTCGTTAGGTTATATCGATGTTGAAGTGGAAAAACAAAATAACGTTAGACCTGTCGCACCACTCACCCCAGAACTCACTGCCAGTATTAGCCCATCGTATACACACTATTTAAACAGTGGAAAAATAATCGCCCGTCTCGATTATTCCTTCCGTGACAGCATGTATGGTGAACCCAGTGATCTTCCAGGACGTTTTACCGAAATCGATAGCCGTGAAATCACGAATTTTGATATCGCTTATAAAACAGAAGACGAAGCTTATACCATCGCTCTGTATGGCCGTAATATTTTCGACGAGCGATACGATAATGCGCGATTGAATACGGGAGATTATGTATTGCAGATTCTCAATAATGATTTGAGTGAATTTGGAGTCCGGTTATCGGCTGAGTTTTGAGAAATTATGGGGCGGTAAGTAGGATAAATGAAAGGGGTGCAGGGTGGTTGAAAGGTAGTTGAAGGGTAGACCGTAGGATGTGCAAATCTTCCTGTGTCGCGTTACACTCGCTCAGCGATGACTCAAAAGGTGATCGATAACAATAATGAGAGAACACATCCTAAAAAGATGAGGAGATACCGTATGGCATCACCAGATTCCACCCAAGATACCCCTGTTTGTGATTTGGCTGATCAAGCTTGTGAGGCTTGTAAAGTGGGGGCGCCCTTGGTCGAAGGGGACGAAGCCCAGCGTTTACTTGCTGAACTACCCGGTTGGGAAGTTGTGACATTAGACGGCGTTGAGCAATTAAAAAAAGAATACACCTTTAAAAACTTTCGCTTGGCGCTTGAGTTGACCAATAAAATCGGTGCGCTGGCAGAAGAGTACAAACATCATCCTGGTATTTTGACGGAGTGGGGGAAAGTCACGGTCACTTGGTGGACACATAAAATCGGTGGTTTGCACAAAAATGATTTTATAATGGCGGCAAAGACAGACTCAGTGACTTAAGTTTTGTTTGTAACTCATCGGCGTTTACATTTTCCGTTTTCATAATGTGAATGCTATAGGCCAATCCTTTGGGTTTGGCCTAGTTATTTTTTTTGCTATTTCTTTTATCCTTTCTTTGCCACTCCTTTACTTGAGCCCCTCGTTGAGTTGAGCAGCGTATTTTCCCTCGTGTTACAGTACGCGTTTTGACTCATAATGAAAGCAAGGGTGACTTTTGAATACCTTTTATTGGCATGACTATGAAACTTGGGGAGCCAACCCCGCCTTAGATAGACCCTCTCAGTTTGCGGGTATTCGTACCGATGAGTCACTGAATGTGATCGGTGACCCTTTGGTGATGTACTGTCGCCCAACGCCTGATTTTTTGCCTCACCCAGAGGCATGTTTAGTCACGGGCATAACACCACAGCAAGCTTTATCGGAAGGCGTGAGCGAGGTGGAGTTTATTCGTCGTATTCACGAGGAAATGGCTACGCCCGGTACGTGCACGGTGGGATATAATTCTATCCGCTTTGATGACGAAGTCACCCGTTATACGCTGTGGCGTAATTTTTACGATCCTTATGAGCGGGAATGGCAAAACGGCAACAGTCGTTGGGATATTATCGACATGGTACGTTTGGCGTATGCCATTCGGCCCGATGGGATTGAGTGGCCTACCCACGATTCTGGAAAGCCGAGTTTTCGATTGGAAGATATTACCGCCGCCAATGGTATTGGTCATGAAAGTGCTCATGATGCGTTATCAGATGTTATGGCAACCATTGCCGTGGCGCGTTTAATAAAAGATAAGCAACCGAAATTGTTCGATTATTTACATGGCCTGCGCAATAAAAAGCGGGTATTGGAAATGATCGATATTGAAGGTGCGAAACCGCTGCTGCATATCTCATCTCGATTCCCGGCAGAGCGGGGGTGTGCGGCATTGGTATTGCCCTTAGCGATGCATCCAGTCAATAAAAATGCGGTGATTGTGTATGATTTGAGTGTCTCTCCTGAGGCATTATTGAATTGCAGTGCTGAGACCATTCGAGAAAAACTCTATACCCCCACTCATGAGCTTGCAGAGGGTGAGTCGCGTATTCCCTTAAAATTGGTGCACGTTAATAAATGCCCGGTATTGGCTACCCCGAAACTCTTGGACGAATCGTCTGCTGAACGCTTAGGAATTTCTCTGTACGATTGCCGGAGACATTGGCAGCAAATGCGCGCAGCGCAGTCAGAGTTGTTTCACAATCTGGTGGAAAAAATGCAGTCGGTATTTACCGAAACCCGAGAGTTTAATCAGGATGCCGATTCAGCTCTGTATGGCGGTTTTTTGGGCGGAGACGATAAACGTTTGGCGCAGCAAGTTCGCGAAGCATCGGCGGATGAGTTGGTCAGTCGCTCATGGCCTTTTGAAGACGCTCGTTTAAAAGAATTATTCTGGCGTTATCGAGCCAGAAATTTTCCAGAAGTTTTGGGGGATGAAGAACAACGTCGTTGGGCGATGTTTTGTTTAGGAAGATTAACCGATGCGGCTCAGGGAGGGGTGACCATAGACGCATTGCAAGAGCGGATATTTGAATTGCAGGAAACGCAGGAATTGACCCCTTCTCAGTTGTATATTCTTGAGTCGCTCTCAAACTATGGGGATGAGCTGGTTTCCTACCTCTATTAATAATTTTTCTGTTGCCCTGTAATCTAGTGCTGGCTTTAGTGTAGTTAAGAGCCTTACAGGGCGTATGTATTTTCATGCTTTCATGGCGCTATTTTTGACCAATGCGCTCATAAACAATTTCATATTTTCCTGGCAGTGCGCGACATTGGTAGACTTTTACTCGTGGATAGAGTTCTTTAATTTTGGCGTACAGTGCTTTCTTAACCGGGCCTGGGGTATAAACACCAAAGTAAATACCCTTGACTTCTGTTCGCTCAAAGCGAATATCTTTAAATAATTCCTGATTGCTATTGTCTTTTTTGTCATCAACCTGAGTGAAACATCGCCACTCTTGATGTGCCGATAGAAAAGGGGGTTTAGTGGTGAATTTCTTCATGAAGTTATCTTGAGGGCGTTCGGGGTCAGCATGAATGATCGCTGAGAGCTGTTCTTTCAGCGAGGTAATCTCCGGCCTTACATTTTGGTAGACAACTCGTTTGGGGTTGGGCAGTGCAGTGTACTCCCCGGCTTGAAACCGTATAGCGATGCCTCGGTGGTGGTCGCCAAAGTCTTGCCATGCCGAAATATTGTCTGCCTTCGCACAAAAACTGCAGATACGTAAAGTCCGCGTAAAACGTCGCCAGTCCACCATGATCTGGTCTATAACTTTCAGGCGAGCGTCCACCATTTTGGCAAGCAAATCTTTCAGTACTACTTCGGCTTCTTCTGGGGACTCAAATCGCTCTTCTTCTCGCCAGCGCCTGATGGCTTGTAAAAGAGGGGTATTGCCTGTTGGGGCTTCAATACTAAATAGCATGGCCGACGCACTTTTGATGGTGGCAGAGAGTAAATCGGATGGTCCGTAGGTGAGTTGTGTTTCGTGGTTCAGCTCAAAAGGGTCGGAAAATAGGTGAGGGGCGCTCCAGCGCAAGGTTTGTTCTGTGAGGATTTTCTCAGCCGTTTTGGCATCACAAAATTTTACAAGATCATCGGGAGAGTGGTTAGGCACGGTTTGTCCTTATTTTTCATTAATACACGGGTGCCCCGCAATGTTTGATTGTGCCAAGGGCAACATAGTGGGTATCGGCACACTGGCAAAGAAGTTTACAAAGTAATGACAGCCAGTTTTAAAAACTTTTACAGATAAAGGTGAGCATACAACGTTTCTTTATATCTCATTAAATGGCTACAATGCGCCGCGTTTTGCCTAACGTTTTTTTAGCTGCTAGTTGTTAGCGATTAGTTTTAGCCTAGAGCATCAGGGGAATTTTTGTGGATTTTACCGGTAGTCATATCCTTTCGATACAACAATTTGATCGCTCCTCCATTGAACGCGTTTTCGCAGTTGCTGATGATATGGAGCCTTATGCCGCTCGTGAGAGGGTTACGCGAGTGTTGGAAGGTGCCATTCTTGGCAACATGTTTTTTGAGCCCAGTACGCGAACACGGGTCAGCTTTGGTTGTGCTTTTAACTTATTGGGTGGCAATGTTCGTGAAACCACAGGATTTGAAACCTCTGCCATCGCGAAAGGGGAGTCGTTGTACGATACCGCCCGAGTACTATCGGGTTACAGCGATGTCATTTGTATGCGTCATCCTCAGTCGGGTTCTGTAGAAGAATTTGCGCAGGCCAGTCGTGTCCCGGTCATCAACGGTGGTGATGGTCCGAACGAACACCCGAGTCAGGCATTGTTGGATTTGTACACGATTCATAAGGAGTTAGCGCATCGTGGTCGTGATGTAGATGGTTTGCGAATCGCTATGATTGGAGATTTAAAATACGGTCGGACGGTCCACTCCCTGAGCAAACTTTTATGCAAATTCGATAACGTTCAAGTAGTGTTAGTGTCTCCTGAAGAACTGGCAATGCCTGATTATATTGTGGAGATGTTAAGGGAGGCTGGTCATCGTGTGACGGTGACGGATATTCTGACGGACAGTATCCAGCATGTAGATATCGTCTATTCCACTCGGATTCAGGAAGAGCGTTTCGCCTCTAAGGATGAAGCGGATTTGTATCGCGGTCGTTTCCGCTTAAACCAGGCGATTTATACCCAATTTTGTGAGCCTAATACCGTCATTATGCATCCACTGCCTCGTGACTCTCGTGCCGATGCCAATGAGCTGGACAACGATTTGAACCAGAATCCCAATTTAGCTATTTTTCGGCAAACTGATAATGGGTTGCTGGTTCGCATGGCTTTGTTTGCTTTAGTGCTCGATGTGGTGCATTTGGTGGACAAATACTCTCATGAGGTGAGTTGGTCTACGGTAGGTCGATAACTGACACTTTGGGACAATTTGCCTCTTTTTGCGCGCATAGATTGATTGGTATGCCGTCTGTTAGGGGCAATAGAGATAAAAGTGAAGGCTTCCCTAATTAATTCGTTTATATATTGCACATATTGTGTGATGTGTGTCACAGTTACATCTAGGTTGTCTGTCTACTATTCTCCTTACACGGAATGTGCCTTTTGGAATAATAGCTTAAGTGATTAAGCGGCATTAGGAGCTTGGCTCGTTCTGTGCACTGTCTCTTCAGACCTTCCATATGAACTGTTTGAGTCATCAATTTGCCAATCAATATTCCCTAAAATAAAACACAAGTCTGCGTGGTTTGAGGTAAATAATGATGACAATTCAGGGCGTTTTAACAGCAGTCACCTCTCGGCTTTCTCGACCATATCAACACCTTTCTCTACCACAGGGCGCTGAGTTACAGAACACAGTTTTTCAGACCTTCAACTTTGGCCGGACTTTTGGCGCAATGGCCAGTGTAGTCATAGCCAGTGCCGTAATGACCTTCAGTATTTCCCCTTTCTCGCAGGCGGAAGAGCCGAGTTGGATTCTTGCTAAGTATGACCTTAATGGTGATGAGCAGATTACCGCTGAAGAAATCACATCAAAAAAATTGCGCGTCTTTCGTTTTATGGATGATGATCAAGATGGAGGTGTGAGTTTTACTGAGTACTCGAAATCGGACGCAGATCGTCGCCAGGCCCTATTAAAGGCGCGCTTTTTGAAGCTGGATTTTAACCACGATGGTTTTATAACGGATGAAGAGTACAGCTCTTATCTGGGAATGTTTGCAAGCATTGATTCCGATGGTGACGGCAGCTTAAGTGCGTCAGAAATGCGCGATTTGGAATCTTTGGGTGAGAAGAAAGGGGAAGACGAAAAGTATTGCTTGTTGTGGCTGTGTTTTAGAACGGATCTGGATTGATTGGTCGTTTGCATTGAATAATAAAAGGGTTTTGGGGTGAGGCAAAACCTAGTAATCGTTCGCAACGTACGTCGATTACGCAAACTATAATAAATCTACATTGTGTTGCTTGAGGTAACTGTGTTCATGGATTCATGGGCAAGAGAAAAGCGTTGCAATAATTGCAACGCTTTTTTTATGGGTGAAGCCTTTCATGGGTGACGTTTTTATCGGGCATGGAGCGTTTTTTCGACGATGGCCGATTGACGATGACCGATTAGTGTAGGCGCATCAGTTTTTAAGACTGGCCTCTGCTTGCTGGACACGATTAAACAGAGCGCCGATGGCTGCATTGAGTGTTTCAGAGCGAGCGGTGTGGCGAAAGGCTTGCATAATGTGTGGCCGGACTTCCGGTAGTGACATCAGGTCAGAAATGACTTGTATAAAATTGTCATGACCAAGTTTGGCTAGCAGTTCAAGAAATTGCAGGCCAACCTCTTCATTGGCTAGATCCTCGTAACAGCGAGAAGCCAACGCGGCAATCACTTCTACATCGGGCTTGGGTAATACAGCCATCACTTTAAGTAACGTTTGTTGACGCAGGTAGGAGGCATCAGACAGGGATATTCCTCGAATGCCTGCCGCAATAAGCGCGCCGTTAATAACGGCGTTTTCGGGATTCTGTACCAATGATAATGTGCTTTTTAGTCGTTCGGTGATGGCGGTCACCAACTTAATATCCAGCATTTCATGTTCGAGTAGTTGGGTGATACCGATAAAGGCCGGGTCTGGTAGTACGGACATGGCTTGGCACAATAGGCTATGGTTGTCTTTCCAGCGTGCGGCGACATCTGCCAATCCCTGGATACCTAACGCTTTCCAACTTTCGGTATCAGGGCTTTGAAAGTACTTCAATGTATCGTCGTAAAAGCGACTGGGCGGGCGGCCAAGTAGTGCGCTTACTTTGGCGTGATAGGATGCCCGACGATCATCGGGTAAATCAAAAGAATAAGGGTTATTATCCAAAACGGCTTGAAGGCGTTCTCCCGTCTTGGCTGCGCGCAAATTGGTGCCAATGGTGATCAATAATTGTTGTAAAAATCGATCGCGATCTTCAGGGTGTAACCGGTTAGTCTCATCCAAAGGAAATTTGAGTGTCCAGACCATGGGGCTGCTGTGAGTTTCACTGGACCAGAATACAACGCCTAACCACGCACTACGCAGATAGGGGTAAGGGTAAGGCGCATTATGAAGGTCGCTCTTTTCAAAAACGGGGTTATCAATTTGACGGATGCGCCGGCCTAAATCGAAATAGCGAGCCTCTACGCCGAGGTGTTTAAAAAATCCGCTAATTCCCTCAATTTTTTCCATGAAACATTACCTACTTGCTTGAATATTATGTATTGAACGTCGCTATTATGCACAACGCAGAGCATTGTAACGATTACACTGGGTAAAGTCGCAGCCATCTGGCGTTATCATGGATTTGTCTTGTTGTGGATTTGTCCTGTTATGGATTTGTCCCGTGATGGATTGGAATATTGGGGGCTGGTCTATACTTCCGGTAGGCACTTAATAAATCTAATGCCATTAAAATGTGTTCCTAAAATAATCTTCGTTGAAGCAGTCTTCAAGAAGACAATCTGATTTTACATAGATTAAGTTACTTTTCTCACCTCATTCAATCACTGAGAGCACGGTATGTATTCTCTTGAGGATTTTCAGCAAAGCCCCAACCCCATCGCCCAACACTATGGACATGCACAAGTCCAGTTAAAGTTGATGTTTACAGGCCATGTGCATCAGGCTCTTCCTGATGTTGCTGAGAGCGCATACGCAGAGCATTGGGACTGTTTGAACAAACAAGGTGATGAGCGATTTGATATCGTCTTTTCAAAAGCCGATCAAGTTCGCGAAGGGTTTGCAGGGATGATTGATGCACAGGCGTGGAACATTGCGTTGGGTTCAAGTGTTCACGATTTGTTTGTTCGATTTCTCTCGTGTTTACCACTGCAAGAGCGTTCTCGAATCGTCACCACAAATACAGAACACCCTTCATTACTACGGCAGTTACGTCGGCTTGAGCAGGAAGGGATTGAGCTGGTATTGGTGGAAGGGGACCCAGCCAGTGAAAGCGTTGAAAAGTTGGCAGCGGTAATAAACGGGAAAACCGCTGCAGTGTGTGTGTCATCGGTCAATTTCCAAAGTGGATTGCAAACCCTTGAGTTGGATACCCTCATGCCCATATGCCAACAACACGGGGCAGAGTTGTTTGTTGACGCTTACCAAAGCGTGAATGTGTTGTCTTTTTCTGTGTCTGATTACAATTTGCAGCAGGCTTTTGTCGTGGGAGGCGGTTCTAAATATTGCCAAATGGGTAATGGTGTTTGTTTTATGCACGTCCCGCCAGATCGAAATTTCGAACCGATTGTGACGGGTTGGTTTGGTCAATTTGACCCTGTATTGGACAACCCTGCAGCCTTGCCCCTTGCCTATGCCGATGATGCGACCCGTTTCAACGGCTCGACCTATGATGCGTTGCCTCACTTTCGAGCGGTTCACGTTTTTGATTACTTTCTAAAGCAAGGGCTAAGCCCCGAGTTGCTGCACGATGTTAATCGTTATCAATTGGGTGTATTGGCGCGTGCGTTCCATGCAGAAGATTTTGACCCAGCTGTTATCCGTTTACCTCATGAGGTTGAATACATGGGTGGGTTTATTGCGTTCAAAACCCCTTATGCTCAAAAACTGTATGAGTTGATACGCGATATTGGCGTTGTGAACGACTATCGTGGTGATTACCTACGTTTGGGGCCTGCGCCTTATTTGTGTGAAGAGCAATTGCGAGATGCCATTGTGGCCATGAAGGAGGCCACTGATCGGTTGGTGGTGTAGTGGTAGTGTTATTTTAAGCACATTACTTTTACCTCCTTGTCTTAGATACTGACTTGTTTAACATCCACAGCATATTTTGTACTTTTTCCCACTGCCGCAAGGGCACGAGTCATTACGATTGAGCTTGATGGGTGGCATTGGTTTGCCTTCCACGAAATACCAATGGCCTTCTAAAAAACGGAATGTGGATTTTTCATGGTGTTGATTAAATCCTTGTTGGCCCTTTTGACGAAAAAAAGCGACAAACTCGACAGAGGCCTGCATCCCGGTGGCATGTCGTGGCATTCCTTGTGTTTTCAGTACGCGCAATTCCAGCCATTCATTGCTGTTGGCAAACTCTCGAATATCGTCAATATCTTCTTCAAAGCGATGGTCGGGGTGCCACGTGTCCAGAATAAATTGCACATTCCCAGATTCGTAAGCGCTATAACGGGCACGCATTAACGCTTCCGCTGTTGAGGCTTTTTTCTCTCCATCATGAATAGGTTTGCAGCATTTTTCATAGGGCCGAGTGTTACCGCAAAAACAGTGTGGGCGCGAGTGTGAATGTGAGGCTTGATAAGGCATAGAGTCAGTCATGATGTATTCTAGTTCGGTGTATTGGATGATTGGTTATGTTTATGGTGTGAATTCGATAGCGGCCAATAAATTGAAGTCTATCTTTATTGAAGTCTATGTTTAATGGTACCAGATTCACCTGTGTTGCTAATGCCTATTCCTTCAAACGTCATTATTCATAGTGATGATTTTGAGAAACATGGCATTTTCATGTCAAGTTCGGTATGTTTGCCGATCTTTTAGCAGCAGGTTTTCACCTGTATTTTGATGACATTAAACGATATTTATCCACCGCCTATGAGCAAATTTGACGATATCCGTCCTTACAATGATGACGAAGTAGCCGCTACGGTTTGTCGTATATTGAACGACCCAGAATTATCTCACGCTGTTGCCAGTTTCAAGTTTCCCGCATTAACCAAAGCCGCCCCTTGGCTTATTTGCCCTTTAGTAAAGTGGTATTTGAAAAAAGAGTTTGCTTCAGTATCCAGTGTGCAAGCTTTTCAGGCCATTGTTGAGCGTTATATGAGCAGAACCATTGATACCACTTCTGAAGGTTTGAGTACGTCTGGCCTGGATAAGCTTGATCCCTCTAAAGCGTATTTATTTGTCAGTAATCATCGCGATATTGCAATGGACCCGGCTATGGTGAATTGGGCACTGTATCAAAAAGGCTTTACGACTTTGAGAATCGCCATTGGAGATAATCTTCTCACAAAGCCCTATGTCTCTGACATTATGCGTCTTAATAAAAGTTTTATTGTGAATCGCTCAGCGACGGCGCCCAGAGAAAAACTAAAAGCGGCCAAGCATTTATCTTCGTATATTCACCACTCTATTGTGGAAGAGCGAGCCAATATTTGGATTGCTCAACGAGAAGGGCGTGCAAAAGACGGTAAAGATATTACGAATTCTGCCATCATTAGTATGTTCAGTTTAAGCAAACCCAAAAAAGACGATTTTGGGCAGTATATTGCGGACTTAAATATTGTGCCGGTATCGATTTCTTACGAATGGGATCCTTGTGATGCGGCCAAAGCTCGTGAATTATATACCTTGTGTGAAGAAGGCAAATACGACAAAAGCGAACATGAAGATATCGCCAGTATTGCGACGGGTATTACCGGACAAAAAGGGAAAATTCATGTGGCCTTTGGGGAAGTATTGGGAACTGAATTTGAAAATACCGATGCAGTGGCAGAAGAAATTAATCGTCAAATTCACGCTAATTATGTTTTGCACCCCAGTAATATGATCGCATACCAAAAACGCCATGGCAGCGTGCCTGATGTCCCCGTGGGTGAAGATAATTTGCCGTTTGACCAGGGTCGATATGCAGTGGAAATGGATACGTTTAACCAGCGTTTATCGAACTTAGATGCCAGATACCATGATGTCTATTTAGCTGGGTACGCTAATCCTGTAGATGCTAAATTGCACCCCGAGATGGAGCAATCTTAGCGTAGAATAGAGTGTTTACTTCGCTGTTTATGCTTCTCAATAATCTTTTATTTTTCTCAATGTCGGTATTTTGGGGAAGTATTTGAGAAGCCGCTTGCTGTAGGTGGCGATAATAAACGGCGAAATCTTTTGTTTTCCCCTTTCTTTGCTTCTCTGTTTTTATTCCCTAAATTCAACTCTCAAGTGCATCACTTCTATATTGCTAATCGTTTGGCATGGCGTATAAATCCTTCTAATGGAACCACTTTTAATACTCATTTAAACGTATTGCTTTTGAATGTGGTGTGTTATTGGCATTAACAAAAACCCCCAGTTGGGGATCTTCCAAATTTTATGAAAAATCAATAGTGCCATTTGTTTAATGCTTACGGCAAAATACAGACCAATAATTAAGGTATATAAAATTACCGTTTTAAAAACAGGGTGTACTGTGGATTCACATGATGAGCGGATGAAATTGACCACTGCCTAGGGTTTTGCGGCACGGTTCTTGTGGCATCGTGGTCACCGATTGCACAACAGAAAATATAGATGTACTTCATCCCGGCGTGTGAATAAAAAGTGCTTATTTGAGGCAGTATGCTCTGTGATGAAAACTATTACTCGCTTATTTAATCAAGTCGACCAGTGTGAAGAAAACACAAATCCATCAGTGTCGCATCTCTCTATTCATTCTTCTTTTTTCTCTTTACAGTATTTTTTTACTCTTATTAAAATTGCTCTCATCATGTTTGGCCTAGTTGCTTGTGGTGGCGGCGGAGGTGGGGGCAGTGGCGCCTCAACTGGCAGTACTAATGGCAGTGCTAATGGCAGTGCTAATGGCAGTACTAATGATAGAAGTACTGCTCCCTCGTCTTCCAGTGAAAATACCAATGTCTCTCAAGCCATTTTTACGTCCACTGAGGGAACGATAACCGGTAAAGCTACTTATGATTATGTACCGACAAGACGCTTTTTTGGGTTGGATTACAGTGCGATAGAAGCACGCCCCATTCGCTATGCAACGGTACACATTGTTGATGAAACCAATACCGTTATTGCTACAGGCATGACGGATGAACAAGGTGATTTTACCTTAGAGGTTGCCGCTGAATCCGACTTGCGTATACAAATTCGAGCTGAAATTCTTCACCAAGGTGCCGAGATTAAAGTTCAAGATAACACAGCAAATAATGGATTATTTGTACTGCAGTCGTCTTCTTTTTCTTTCAATAGTTCCGGTACAAATAACTCCAGTACAAATAACCCCAGTACAAACAATCCCAGTACAAACAATCCCAGTACAGTCGTGACGAAAAATCTTCATGCGCCCTCTGGGTGGGCAGAGGGGGGCTATCAATCGACACGCTCTGCGGCGCCTTTTGCGATATTGGATACCGTTTATACGGCAATGGAGAGCAGTGTTTTATCGTTAGGTATCAGCTCACCACCGGTGATGTTACGTTGGAGCCCAGAAAACCGACCTGCCAGAGGGGCTGTCAGCGACGGTGAAATTGGTTCCAGTCATTATTCTACCGGCGAAAATGCCATTTATATCCTCGGCGCAGAAAATCAAGACACCGATGAATATGATCGTCATGTTGTGGTGCATGAGTTTGGGCACTTTCTTGAAAAAAATATCGGGCGTATGGATTCTATTGGTGGATCACACAGTTTATCCCACCATTTAGACCTTCGTGTTGCTTTTAGTGAAGGGTTAGCAACAGCCTTGGCAGGCAATTTATTGAACGACCCTCTGTATGTCGACTCAGTAGGGCCGCAACAGGCTCGAGCTTCCAGTTTTGATATTGAATCTGATATTTATGGGGTGGAGGGTTGGTTTAACGAATCGACCGTTCAACGTTTGCTTTATGATTTAATGGATGCGAATAACGAAGGTGCAGACATTTTTAACTTTGGTATTGAATCCATTATTGCGGTGTTGTCCAGCGATGACTACCGTCACCAAGCGTCATTTGCCGGTATTCATAGCTTTTTACACCGGTTTACGGCCACTCAGCCTGATGATGAAATTTATTTGGATCAATTTTATGAAGGCTTTGGCATTACGGTTGTTGATGAATGGGGAGCACAGGAAAGCAACAGCGGTAATGCCGAAGATGCGGTGGAAATTTACACTTTGCTTGAATTGGGCACTCCTCAACAGGTGTGTACCAACAAACGCCAAGGTGAGTTTAATAAATTGGGTAATCGCCGCTTTTTTCGGTTAGACACTTTAGGCAGTGGCAATTATCGCATTTCGGTAGTGGGGGATTCTGGCTCAAACCCAGAGTACCGCTTATGGAGGCAGGGTGAGTTAATGATGAGAGCGAATCATGCCTCCCATCATCAAGAAGTGTCTACTCACTTTCTGAATGAAGGCACCCATGTGATGGAATTGTATGACTATGGCAATATCGATGGCGAGAGTTCAGGTGGTGGTGATCATTGTTTTACGGTGGCGTTGAGCCACAGTTGAGAGTGACTTTGTGGTTCAATGTTAAGTTCTATTTTTTATAAATTCTATCTTTTATGGATTCTGTCTCTTAAGTTTTATTTTCTAAGCCCGATGGAAGGAGAGGAAGGAGCCTCTCCGCTCCTGTCTCGAATACCTTAACACCCCTCCAAAAAAGCGGTAGACTGCGCGGCTGATTATGCTTCTAGTACCTGCCCGCCCATGCTAACCAACGACATAAAACAATCGATTCAAAAAGCCTACAGCCAGTTTTTAGAGAGCCGCGAGCTTAAGCCTCGTTATGGACAAAAACTGATGATTGCAGAAGTGGCTCGAACCCTTGGGGGAATCGAGTTGGATGATGATAATGCCCGTGAGTCCGGCGGCCATGTTTGCGTTGTGGAAGCGGGCACCGGCACCGGAAAAACCGTTGCGTATTTATTGGCCGCGATACCCATTGCGAAGGCCCTTGGTAAAAAGCTGGTAATTTCAACGGCGACGGTAGCGTTGCAAGAACAGATCGTAGTGAAAGATTTGCCTGAGATTAAGCAGCACTCGGGCCTCTCTTTTACCTATAACCTCGCAAAAGGACGAGGACGTTATCTGTGTTTGAGCAAATTGGATCGTCTAATGCAGGAGCAAGACTTGGTGGCCGATCCCACTCGTGCATTGTATGAAGATGAAATGCCGAATGTGGATGAACAAGCGTTGAAGTTATACAACTCAATGGTTGAGGCATTGGCCGCCAATGAATGGGATGGCGATAAAGACAATTGGAAGGATGAACTCTACGATCGAGATTGGTCGCGGGTGACGACAGATCATCGGCAATGTACCGGGCGTCGTTGCAGTAATGTCACGAATTGCAGTTTTTTGAAAGCTCGAGATACCCTTGGCAGTGTGGATGTCATCGTGACCAATCATGATTTGGTACTGGCTGATTTGGCTTTGGGGGGAGGCGCTATCTTACCGGCCCCTTCCGATGCGATTTATGTTTTCGACGAAGGTCACCATCTTCCCGACAAGGCCATCAACCATTTTGCCTGTCATGGTCGTGTAATTTCGACAACTCGTTGGTTAGATCAATGTATAAAATCCATTGGCCAAATGCTGGGGCAGATTAGCGGCGCCGGTAGAATTGATCGTTTTGCCGAACAATTGCCGGGTGAATTAGGCGCCACTAAACGAAATATGGAGTTATTGTGGCCTCAGCTACAGGGCTTGGCGGGAGATTTGGCGGAAAGCGAAGAACACAGCCCAAAATATCGATTCGAGAATGGCGTCGTGCCCGATAACCTCCGTGTTTTGGCCGGAGAACTGGCGCAAGGCTTTCAAAAGCTGAATGACCTGTTCCGTAAAATGGTCGGTGAGTTGGAAGACGCCATGGAAGATTGTCATTGTGATGTACCCAAAGTCGATATGGAAAACTGGTACCCGGTATTAGGGAACTGGCAAGCCCGGGCGGAGGCCAGTATTGATTTATGGTCTAGCTACGCTAACGCAGACGACGCTTCCCATATTCCTAAAGCGCGCTGGCTGACCTTGTTTGATACAGGTGCTTATGTGGATATCGAAGTCTGCTCTAGCCCCATTCTTGCGGCGCACACCTTGCGCCACCATTTGTGGAATGAGTGCTGCGGTGCAGTGGTGACCTCTGCAACGCTTGCGGCATTAGGCCGGTTTGATCGCTATAAAATGCGTTCGGGTGTGCCGGATGAAACACTCTTTCAAGTTGTTCCCAGCCCCTTTGATTTTTCTCGTGCCACGTTGGAAATTCCCAAAGACGCACCGGATGCAGGCTCTGCCTTAGAGCATACGCGCGGACTGATTAATGAGGTGCCGAAGTTATTGAGCAACGAAGGGGGAACACTGGTGTTGTTTTCATCTCGACGTCAAATGATGGAGGTGTATGAGGGCTTGCCCCGCTCATGGCAATTGAAGATTCTGTTACAAGGTGATCGTTCGAAACAAGAAACCATTCGTTTGCATAAAGAGCGTATTGAGGATGGTAAATCCAATGTTCTGTTTGGTTTGGCCAGCTTTGCAGAAGGGCTAGACCTTCCTGGAAAATACTGTGTGCATGTTATTATTGCAAAAGTGCCGTTTGCAGTTCCAGATGACCCCGTTGATGCCGCGTTAGCCGAGTGGATTGAGTCACGAGGCGGAAATTCGTTTATGGAAATCACAGTTCCGGATGCGGCGATTAAGATGGTTCAGGCTTGTGGACGATTATTGCGAAAAGAATCGGATGAGGGAAAAATTACTATTATGGATAAGCGCTTACTGACACGTCGTTATGGAAAAGTCATATTAAATTCTTTGCCTCCGTTTAAGCAGTTATTAGGGAAATAATGTTTTAGCCAAAATAGCGCTCGTTTTTATTGGTTAAACAACCAAGAGCCTTATTCATGGCAATTCTAATAACAATTCAGTCATTGGGACGTATGGATAAATTGCGTACAATCAGAAGTTAGTATTTTCATAAAGCTATTTCAGTAAACTCGCTAAATATCAGTTTCTTAAAATAATTGTATGGCACTGTGAATAAGTAACAGTGAATAAACAGAGCCGCTAAATAAATTGGGAGCATCCTTATGGCCATTGGTTTGGACAGTGCCACCAGTAACTTATCGCCATTGCAACAAGCTCAGCAAAATCTTGATACCACGCTTGAGCGGATCAGCACCGGGTTACGAATCAACAGTGCCAGCGATGATGCAGCGGGCTTACAAATTGCTAATCGACTCACCTCCTCCATTAATGGTGACACTCAAGCCATTCGAAATGCCAATGATGCCATCTCCCTTACTCAAACCGCCGACGCGGCGTTAGCTTCCATCAGTGATGGCTTGGATCAGGTGGAAAATCTGGCTCTGCAATCTGGTAATGGTATTTTAAGCGCAGCGGATCGTGATGCCTTGGGACAGGAGCTCAACCAGGTGACGGATGAAATCACACGAGTGGCTGAGACAACTGAATTTAATGGGCGCTCAATCTTTAATGGTGATGATCTCAATTTTGGTTTAGGGGAAAACGGCAGTTTGAACGTGAGTGCCCAAGATGTTTCCAGCTCGTTAGAACAGCTTGGAATTAATGATGTTGATTTGAATTCCCCTGAGAGTAGAGAGCAAGCATTAGAAACGGTGGGGCAAGCACGAGAAAATATTGATGCGTTACGTGCAGAGCTTGGTGCAACTGCAAATCGAGCAGAATCTGCGGTAGAGCAGTTGGGCGTACAGAGTGAAAATAATGCGGTAGCGCGCTCTCGTATTGAAGATGCTGATTTTGCCCGCGAAACCGCAAACCAGGCACGAGATAATATTTTGTTGCAGGCCAGTGTAGGTGTACAGGCGCAAGGTAATGTGCAGAGTGAAATTGCTTTGCAGCTTTTAGGCGGATAAGCCTGCCGATTGAAGTGACTTAAACGTTAGTTGGAATCATCCCTTTTCCTGATACCTCGCCTATCCATTCCCAAAAAAAGTGTTCAATATCATTGAGCGGCCGTTTAAGGTCGCTTTTCTTTTTTGTACATCCCTTCAAAAAGAAATAGGTATCATAAAGACATATATTTTGATTTTTTATTAATCGTTGTCTTTTCTTTTTTTTGATTTTTTTGATTTGTGACTGTAAGCCAATGATCCGTTTACATTTTTGTGGCGTTTATTAGTAGAAAATCTATCTTCTTTTATATGTTTATTATCAGTGTCGTATTGCTTGCGCTATACTGTGCGATAATTGAAATAAGCCAGTTTTTCTTTTGGTAATTTTCAATGTGAATGATTCGTATGTCGGCTGTTTTACTGAGGGTCGTTTGAATATGAGTCGTTTGAATATTGAGTGGTGTTAAGAGGTACGTGATCGTTGGCAGCTAATCAGAATTTTGCTATGGCGCTGCATTTGCTTACATTGTTAGGCTTTAATGACATGCGTTTATCGTCAAGTGTATTGGCACGAAGTCTAAAAACAAACCCTTCGTTAGTACGTAAATTAATGTCTCAACTGACATTAGCTGGGCTTGTGACTTCCACGGCGGGGAAAGACGGTGGTTTTGAATTGGCACGTAAGCCGAATAAAATTAACCTGCTTGATGTGATGCAGGCAGTAGACAGCGGGCCTATTTATGCGTTGCATGATCACAGTCATCATCCTGCATGCCCTGTGAGCCGACAGCTAGATTCCATTGTATTGCCTGTTTTTGAAACAGCTCAGACGTCACTGGAAAAATCATTGAAAAAACAAACACTCAAAGATTTATTGGCGTCGGTGTAATCTGACTACCTTGTCGTTTTGCGGTGATTTTAAATAAACAATTAAAATGCTCGAATGCTGAACCCTTGTAGCGATAAGGTTATATTGGGGTAACTGTCTCTTGGGGGTGATAATTGACGAACAGGCTTATCTTTTTTTACTGCCTCTCGTGTTGGTTTAGGTGGCTGATTCACTGAGCTATGATTAGTACTTGTGTGAAGACGGCTCTGTGTAAAATGTCCACTGTCTCGGGAATACATTCCGCTCATTACCGCAGTTAAAGTGCTTGTAATAATTGCCGTCAGCATTAGGCCAATCATGGTTGTGGTGATACGTTGTGATTTTGACATATCCAAAACCTCCCTAATTAGGTAAAGGGGGGCTTCCCCCTTTTTTGTTGATGTGTATTATTGTGGTTTAGCCAATTGTCTTATTATTTGGTACACAAAACCTGATTTATCGGCGGTAATGATTATCTTCATAATTCAAATCATCAATTTGATCGTTCAGCGTCCATAGGTCGTACAAATACCCAATTCCGAACAGACCAAAGGTGAATAGGTAAAGAATGCCTGTTAACCATTTGCCCATGTACATACGATGGATCCCAAAGACACCTAGAAATACAAGCAGGATCCATGTCAACGAATAATTAATGTTTCCCGGTTCGTAGCGGCGGTCCGCTTGTCGATCCATGCTGGGTATTAAAAATAAATCGATAATCCAGCCAATACCTAGTAAACCCAAGGTGAAGAACCAAAGAGTCCCAGTGACGGGTTTGCCAAAGTAAAAGCGGTGACAGCCCATAAATCCGAACAGCCAGGCGACGTACCCTACAACGACAGAGTGTGTATTATGAGACCTCTGCTCTCGCCTTTGGTATGTTGGTGTTGCGTAACGACTTTCGATAGATGGATCCTGATAATTGCCGTAGGTATCCTTATGCATGTGGTTAACTCCCTAAGTTAAAAAATTTTAATAAAAAAATTTAAGTATTATTCCTGTTTATAGAAATTGTTGATTCCCAAGTTACGCTAAGTTTTTTACAATTTCGAAAATTCTTTGTTTAGTTGATATTGGCGCGATGTCACATAGGTTTCGATGTCCGCCAAGCGGTCTTGAGCGTTTTGCATACGCTCTTGCAATGTTTTCAAACGATTTCCCGTGCTCTCGCTGTAACGAAACATTCTTCTTGGTCGATAACTTCGGTACTCTTCATCGTATTCCATTGAGCATTCCTTATCGCCTTTATAACGTGGGGCGATTGCGAACCATGCTCCGATGTAGGCAAAAAAGATCAGTGGGCCAATAAATAACACCCCGGCAATAGTGGCAATTCGAACAACCCAATGAGCAATATCCAGATTTTCTGCAATGCCTGCGCACACTCCGGCAATTTTAGAGTTTTCTGTATTTCGGTAGAGATTCATGTCCCAACCATTACGTTTCTTCTCCGCAAAGGTTTTGTAATGGTGCATGGAGCGATGACTCATTGAGTGGCGATAATAGGCCTTTTTGGTTCTCCGTCTCATATATTTTCTCCGTAGTATTGGTTTCACACATGTCGTGATGACTGATGTTGTGCATGGCTAGTGCGACGATAGCCATGAGTATTTTTTTCTGGCCGCTGAGTATGGGGGGTATTGTGTTTTTCTCTCCATTCAGGGTGGTCGTGATCTAAAATCGACTCCAGTGTTTCAATGCGGTCAACCATTTGATCAAAACTTGCGAGAATATCTTCCAACTGTTCTAATTCCTCTTTATTTAAGTGCCTTGAAGATGTCCGTAAACTTCGGTAATGCATCGTTATCCACAGCGGGGCGACGATTACGATAAATAAAATCGTTGGTACAAATAGAAATTCGAGCATTGTCGTTAGCCTTTAAGGTTTTGCAGAATATGGCAGCTACCATGCTGCCAGTGCATTGATGGACTGCCAACCTTTTATGATTGTTTTTCCGCATTCATTTCGGCTTTTAAGCGGTTGAGTTCGGCATTGATGTTTTCATCTTCTTTTAATGCGGCGATTTCATCGGCAAGCTGTGTTTTATTGTCTCGTCCCATATCCATGGCTTCTATTTGTCCTTCAATGTTATCCATGCGTCGTTCGAAGCGCTCAAATTTTGTGAAGGCTTCATTCAAAGTATCGCGATTGACTTGATGTTTCACTTTCATGCGTGACTCAATGGTTTGGCTACGCATGATGATGGCCTTTTGCTTGGCTTTGGCATCGGTCAGTTTTTGTTGCAGCTGATCGACTTCATCGTGTAAGTGGGCAATGTGCTCATCAAGAGCGGACAGCTCTTTTTCAACCGCCATCACCTCTTCACCAATGGCGTTCTTTTCCATAATGGCGGCCTTGGCCAAGTCTTCTCGGTTTTTGCTGAGAGCGAGTTTGGCTTTTTCTTCCCAGCCTGCCATTTCTTCTTGTAAGCGCTCTATACGGCGTGTGGCTGTTTTGCGATCGGCCAATACGCGAGCTGAGGTACTTCTGACTTCTACAAGTGTGTCTTCCATTTCTTGAATAATAAGACGAATCATCTTTTCCGGGTCCTCAGCGCGATCAAGCAGCGAGTTGAGGTTGGAATTGATGATGTCGGTCATGCGAGAAAATATACCCATTGCATCGTTCCTTTTTGGTCTGTGTTTCACCGTTTGTTGCCGTGAAGATATTTTCACGACACTATTCCTATCAATACATAAAGTGTGCCAGTTTTTTAAGTCATTGATTTTATTGAAAAAATTATAATATTTAGATTGCGCAGGTGCTATTTGATCTTTTTTTAGGTAAATTTAACTATATTTTTAGTTTTATTTACCACGTTTGGTCTTTTTAACTTTTCTAAATATAAATGAGTGTGAATTGAAGAGCCATGTCAAAACAGCATGAAGAGATGTTGGGGAATTCATTGTTAATGAACCAGGCGTTAGCTCATCTTTCCCGAGCCGCGCCAATTGACCGACCCGTGCTGATATTGGGTGAACGCGGTACCGGTAAAGAATTGGCTGCTGAGCGTTTGCATTTTCTCTCCAATCGGTGGGGAGGGCCGTTGGTGAAAGTCAATTGTGCCGCATTGAGTGATGAGTTGCTTGAGTCGGAATTGTTTGGCCATGAACCAGGGGCTTTCACGGGGGCCACACGAGTTCACCAGGGGCGTTTCGAGCGTGCGAATGGTGGGACGCTGTTTTTGGATGAATTGGGGACGATGTCTGGCCGAGTACAAGAAAAGCTATTACGTTTGATTGAGTACGGTGAGTTTGAACGCCTAGGCGGGCAGAAAGTACTTTCTGTGGACGTGAGGGTAGTGGCAGCCACTAATGCGGATTTGAAAGCGCAAGCAAAGAAAGGACGCTTTCGAGAGGATTTATTGGATCGATTGAGTTTTGATGTGGTTCATTTACCCCCCTTGCGCTTGCGGAGTGAGGATGTTGTGGATTTAGCACAACATTTTGCGCTAAAAATGTGTCGTGAGTTGGGTTGGGATTACTTTCCTGGGTTCAGCGACATGGCCCAAACGCAGTTGCGTCATTACGATTGGCCGGGCAATGTACGTGAATTGAAAAATGTGATTGAGCGTTCCCTCTATCGGGCGGAAACCCCCTTAGAACCGATTGAGACGATTATTTTAGATCCTTTTTTATCTCCATTTGAATCGATACTGCAACGTGATGCGGTGGATGATAGACCAAATGATTCGGTACCGAATTCGGTGGAGAAAAATGATTGTGAAAAAAATGGAGAGGAGTTTGATTTAAGAGGAAAGCCGGAGGCAAGTGAAGTAATACCACTGACAGAAATACGAAAAAACAATACGTTGAGTGGTTTAATCGAAGCGTCATTGGGTGGTGTTATTTCGGCGCAACAACTGCAAAGCTATTTATCTGGGAATTCTCTCAATGAAGCGGTGGATGTATCAGAACGTTTATTGGTTAAGCGAGCGTTAGAACTTAGTCAAAATCACCAAGGGCGTGCGGCTGAGCTCTTGGGGTTAACCTACCACCAGCTACGGGGGCAGCTCAGAAAACATGCTAAGTTTTTCCAGACACTCTCTTAAAAATACTCTTAAAAAAACTCTTAAAAATAGCGAACTTACTAACGAGTTCGCTATATAAGGGGATTATAAATGCCGAGCTTACAGATAGCGTGGTAATGCACGCTTTTGAGTGTAGGGCGTTAAAGAGGCCATCACTTGTGGGTAGTAACTGATACCAAATAAATTTAAATGATTTAACAGGTGGTAAATATTGTAAATGGCAACACGTTCTTCCCAGTCTGGTTCTAGAGGGTTGATTTCATTGTAGGCGTCATAGAATGCTTCATCAAAACCACCAAATAGCTTGGTCATGGCGATATCGGCTTCCGCCCATCCGTAGTAACAAGCTGGGTCGATTAAAACGGGAGCGCCTTTTTCGTCAAAAAGTACGTTGCCAGACCACAAATCACCATGGAGTAAGCAAGGAGGTTGTTCTGGAATGAGGTAGGGTAGCTGATCACAAAGGTAATCGATGGACTCCCCTTCTTGAGGGCTGAGTAAGCCGTTATCAATGGCCAGCTTCTTTTGGTAGTGCAATCGGCATTCAGCGTAGAAGGTATAGCCATCTTTGTGCTGAGTATTAACTTGTACTGTGCTACCACAAAAGTTATTGCAACTGAACCCAAATCCTGGAACGGGTAGTTTATGTAACTCGGCCAAGGCCCGCCCAAGGCGTTGCCAAGAGAGCCTGTCTGGTTGGCCTCTTTGAATAAACTCCAACACGAGAAATTCTTCGCCAATGGCCACCACTTCCGGGATTCTCAATGGGTTTTCAATACGCTCCTGAGCATTTCTTAAAGCCCGTAGGCCTGTTGCTTCGCTGCTGAGTAGGTTGTCATATTCGGTAAGCTCGCTGGGTCGTTCTTTCACACAAAGGAAGGAATCGTCATCGAGTGTGACACGAAATGTCTTACAAATATCACCACCTTGAAGGGCAATAGCGCTTTTCATCGTGCCCAGCCCTTCTTGCTCTAGCCAATCTGCCATTACCTTGAACATAATCTCTTTACTGTCTTTTGACTTGCCGTTGCGCTGACTTTTATGGAACTTTAAAAGGGGCGCTTATTTTTCTAGTTTGTATTGTGGTTTTGATAAGCGTCTTTATTTTAAACGTTTGCTTAACTCTTGTGTTTGTATCATTTACGGTTAAAGCTACTCCCCCAATGAAATAAATAAAAATGACATAATTGATGACACTTTACACCCTTTATCGCCTGTTTGAAGAGCCGGGGCAAGTGTCTAATTTTCAAGCTGTTACGTGTGTCAAATTTGTAGACTGATTGAAGTAAATAACAGAGCAGTTATCAGGTGATCTTTGTTGGCTTTAATGATGATTATGGCGACACATTGCTGTTCTAAAAACTCTCTCGCTATACTTGGCATATATGATACGGTTTTACGGTCTATTGGCGGATAAATTCTATGTGATTTGCGGTATTTGTAGGTTAAAAATTTCTTTAAGCCCCATTTGTCTGAATATGCGCTGATTGACAGACTGTTACCCTTCTGAGGTTAATGAAGGAGTGAACTACATTGATCGGGGCCAAACCGAGCAAGAAATGTGATAGTTTGAGTATAAAAGTAAGGCTGTTGAGGAGGAATGTTTGAAAGTTATTGCTTGTTATAGCATGAAAGGGGGCGTCGGAAAGACGGCTACGTCAGTAAATATTGCATACTGGGCCGCCAGAACAGGAAATCGAACCTTATTGATTGACTTAGACCCACAAGGCGCCTCTTCGTTTTATTTTAAAGTGTCTTCGGTAAGGAAAAACTGGAGTAAGCGCTTTTTTGATGCTTACGAACATTTAGTGGGTCAGATCAAAGCCACTGAATTTATGAATTTGGATATTATTCCGGCGCAGATTAATTTTCGAAAATTCGATGTTATGCTTTCTCAATTGGCGCGCCGTAAAACGCGCCTAAAAAAAGTCTTATCTGGATTGGATAAAGAATACGATTTTATCGTGCTCGATTGCCCACCTTCTATTGGGCATTTGGCTGAAGCGATTTTTGAAGCCTCTCACGCCATTTTTGTCCCTGTGATTCCATCAACCTTATCGGAAAGAACTTTCGAACAACTCCATGATTTTTTTACCCAGAATGGGTATGCCTCTAAACGTATAGTGCCTTTCTTTTCCATGGTGCAGCGGCAGAAAAATATGCACAGAAATACGATGGAACGACTGCGCCGCCAGTATAAGCGTTTTTTAAAAGTTTCTATTCCATTTTCGACAGATGTTGAGAAAATGGGAGAGTTTAGAGGTCCTTTGGATACGTTTGCAAAATCTCGCCCAGCCAATAAAGCTTACTATGCTTTATGGAAAGAAATGGTTCCGATTATTCGACGCGCTCGATACGATTAATGAGGTTTATATCATCAATTAATAAATTTGATGGAATAAAAAATTGTTTAAATGATGATATGAGTAGCGCCATGGCCTTTGGCGATATAAATGGTAGTGATGTCTGTTTTTTGCCTCATAATCATTGCATGGTGATTTACTATTTGTTTCATGGTAATGGTGTTTGAAAATTAGTCGTATTTTAATTCTTTTTTAGTTTTAGTGTTGCCATGTTCTGAGGTTAAGGGTGTGTTGTGCTTAAAGTTTTTGGGGTTAAGGGAGTTATGTTTTACATTCCATTTTTTTAACGATTGGATTTGTGCTTTAAAAAGTTTGCATCAAGAAAGTTGTACATCAAGAAAGTTGAACTTCAAGAAATGAGACGGTAGGTGTTGTTATCGAAAATTAAAGTTTAAGCTTTGTAGAGCCCTACTGGTTAAGGAGGACAAAGTGTTGAATGAAAAGCAAGCCAGTAAAAAAGTGGTTCGTGGTTTTCGGTGGCGCTATTGTCTGGCGCTACTGATGATTGCTTTGTTATCGTCTTTCAGTTTTTCTTTGATTTATCGTGTATTGGAGTTGCAATTAAGTGATGGCGCCACCATTAATATGGCTGGTCGTCAAAGAATGCTGTCACAGCGTATTGCTTTTTTGTCTCAAATTTATCTAGAGGCTAGTCCTGAGTTTACGGTTTCTCATTCGACATCAGAGTCATTGCAAGAAGCGGCGGAAGAGCTTTTTCATTCTCACCAGATATTAACTCAATTATCTATCAGGCCATTGTCCAAAACATTAGAGAGGCTTTATTTTGAGGGTGGAGAACAATCTGTTGATCATCGTGTCCGATATTATGTGGATAATGTTCAACTTTTGTTGAGTGTTAATTCTTTTAGCGGATTATCAAATGTCAACTTGCTTGTATTTGAGAGAGAGTTTGTTGATGGATTGCTTGAGGATCTCAATAATATTGTCAATCAATATGAGGAAGAGGCTTATTCACGATCTCAAGATTTGTTGTATATGGAGTGGGGAATTTGGCTATTCACTTTAATGGCATTATTGACGGAAGCCATTATTATTTTTCGGCCTATGGAATTTGCACTTAAATCTTCTTTTCGAGAATTATTTCGGCAGAAAGATAATGCGCTTATGCTGAAGTTTGAAGCTGAGAGCGCCACACTGGCAAAGAGTCAGTTTCTGGCCAATATAAGTCATGAAATACGCACACCAATGAATGGATTATTGGGTATGCTGAATATTATGTTGGCAAAGCCGCTTCCAGAGGATCAAAAGCAGAGGGCGGAAATTGCTCGAGACAGTGCTGAATCACTAATGGGCTTAATCAGTGATGTGCTTGACTTTACGGATATGGAGTCCAATGCGCTTTCAATTGAATCCAACCCATTTAGTGTGCATAGTTTGATCTCTGCTGTTGTTGAAGCGAATGTAAAAAAGGCAGAAGAAAAAGGGCTTGAGTTTATAGTTGATACTGCTGAGCTAGACGAAAAAGTCCTGCTAGGAGATCTTTTTCGCCTTCAGCAAATTTTAGATCACCTTATTGATAATGCGATCAAATTTACTAAAAAGGGGCATGTAATCGTCACCTTGACGGTAGATGATTCATCATTCGGACAGCCCAAATTAATTGGAGTTGTCCGTGACAGCGGTATTGGTATTCACTCCTCTAAGCAAAATATTCTCTTTAATGTTTTTACCCAGATCGATGATTCTCATTCGAGGGAGTACGGAGGCGCAGGATTGGGGCTGGCCATTGTAAAGCGTTTATGTTATGCAATGGAGGGCGAGATATCTGTTTCCAGCGAGGTCGGCAAAGGAAGTACTTTTTCTTTCACGATCCCAGTGCAGCTATCGAGAGAGCATTCAGAACCTTTGCCTGTTCAAGATATAGAAACATTAACCGTGTTAGTTGTCGATAGTAATCAATACCATAGGGAGGTCATTTGTCGACAATTGGAGCACTGGGGAGTTACCGTTCAAACCTCAAGCGATGGCCAAAGTGCTTTGGATGTTTGTTTGAATTTAGTGGGCGAATCTCAGAGCATCCCTTTTGATGTGGTAATTATTAATGAAAATTTGCCAGGCATTAGCGGTGTTGAGCTTGGCAGTATCTTTATGACAGATGTGAAACTTAACCGTATGAAGAGCATTCTTATGGTTGGTGCTACGTCGACACTGGAAAATAAATATATCCGTTTAAATGGCTTTTTTGCTTATTTTGAAAAGCCTGCTACTTCATATCGACTTTTTTCTGCTCTATATTCGGTGGTCAGTCCTGAGTTGCAGTGGGGGACGGATGCTTTTTCCGTGCTGTCTCGCCATGTTTATCTTCTGCAAGCTCATTCTGATTCAATTGCCAAAGAAATGGCCGAAAAACCGGTTGTGTTGGTTGTAGAAGATAATCAACTGAATCAAGAAATAATTTGTCAGTATTTACACTCGCTGGAGTGTTATACAGAGGTTGCCAGTAGTGGTAAGGAAGCTTTAGAGAAAATCAGTCGCCGTATGGCTGACCCTTACACATTTATTTTAATGGATTATCAAATGCCAGTATTGGATGGGCTTGAGGCGGCAGAGTATATTCGACAAGGTATGGCAGGCGATTATGCGAAAGGGACACCTATTGTTATCATGGTTTCTTCCGCAATGAAAGGAAAGCGAGGTACATTTATTGATGCGGGCATAGACGATGTAATAACAAAGCCTGTCAATAAACACTCTTTATCTAAGATTGTAGCTCGATGGAAGGGGGGGGATCCTCACTTTGACCTACTACAAGAATCACAAGTTGTGAGTGACAAAGAATATTCAAACAGTCAAGAATAATGCTCGTTACCGTTTTTGAAAATAGGTATCGAAAATACCCCACAGTTTTTCTTTTTGAATGGGCTTCGATAGATAATCATTCATCCCTGCTTTGAGTGCTTGTCTTTTGTACTCTTCAAGTACGTGTGCACTTAAAGCGATAATAACCAACTTTTTTTTGTTTTCTTCTTCTCTGATTATTTTTGCTGCGGTATAGCCATCCATGATGGGCATTTCACAATCCATAAAAATTAAATCAAATACATCCGGGTTTTCTCGAATTTTGGTGACAGCCTCTTCTCCATTATTGACGATAACAGGTTTGATGAATACTTTCCGCAATAGGCCTGTAATGACCTTTTGGTTGACGCTGTTGTCCTCTGCTACCAAGACATGCAATTGAGAAAAGTCAGTGGTACCTGCCTCACTGTGGTTGGTTTTTGCAGGGGTTATTGAAGTGGTTGGAATGGAACTTATTTTCTCGAACGTAATAGAGAAGTAAAAACAAGCGCCCCCATGAGTGTTGTTTTTTACGCCAATTTCACCTCCCATGGCGTGAATAAGAAACTGGCAAATAGAGAGCCCCAAGCCTGTACCTCCAAAATGTTTAACAGTGCTGGGGTCGGCTTGGGCAAAGGGGTTAAAGATCTTTTCTCGATTTTCTTCGGCAATCCCAATGCCTGTGTCATTAATTTCAAAATTTAATTGGCCTTCATACTTTGAGTCAACTGAAATAGAAACTTCGCCTTTTTGAGTAAATTTAAACGCATTCCCTATAATATTATTGAGGATTTGTCGAATTCGATAGCTGTCAGCACATATCCATTCTGGACAATCTTTTGAGATTGTTACGGTTAGCTCAATACCAGTGGTTAACGATTTGGCTTCGAATATTTTAAGGCTTTCTTTTATGAAGTTATTTAGATGAAAAGGTGCTTTCTCCAGTTCATATTTTCCAGATTCTAGTTTTGAATAATCAAGAATATCATTAACTATAGTAAGGAGAAGGTTGGATGAGGAGCGTATAGTGCTAAGATATTCTGTTTGCTCTTGATTAAGTGATGTCTCGTTAAGAATGTCTGACATTCCTATAATGCCATTGAGTGGTGTTCGTAGCTCATGGCTCATTGTTGCAAGAAATTCACTTTTCATGTCTTTTTCTTTTTCTGCTTTTTCGGCTCGCTTAAAGGTCTCAAATTGATCTTGAATTAAGCGAGCTCGCTCTTTGTAATAGTTGATTTTTTTATGAATTTCTTGCGGAGTTAAGTTGATCTCATAAAGCAATTCAGAGTACGCGCTTTCCAGTATTTTTTTCTCGTTTTCACTAAAAAAATTTGATTTTTTAATAGATTGGTGTGCTTCGGCTGCTCCAATGTGACCTGATAGAACTCGTTCTATTTCTGACTTTATGCGAACTAAATCGAAAATAGTCATTTTTGCTTTGTTGTTGGCTTCGTGTACAGAGAAACAATGGTTGACATGTTTTTGAGCGAGGGTGGAATCAAAGTAGTGCTCAAAGATATCAGTTGCCAGTAATTTTTTCTCATGAGTATCAATGTTGTTTTTGCTATCTTTAGATTCTAACTTGATGCTTTCAAGCTGTGTAAAAAAGAGTTGAGTTGTCCAGCTCTCGTTGTCGCTTTGCCTAGAAAATATAGAGGCGATAATATAAAAAGTAATGTTAAAAAATAGGCTCCAGAATACTGTGTGAGCCGTATTTCCGCCTACTTGTAGACCAAATAACGCTTCGGGATTTAGAAAGCCACTTGCCCACCCTGCTTCTAGGTAAGTCAGGGATATGACATCACTTTTTTCGAGTGCTGGTAACATCATGCAGTACAACCAAATGAAAAGCCCGGCAGATAAGCCCGCTATAGCGCCTTTTGATGAACCTTTCTTCCAAAATAGCCCACCTATTGCCAAGGGAGCGAACTGTAATACGATAACGAAAGCAAACAGCCCAACTTGAGATAACATGAACGATTCAGATAAAACCGACACAAACACGTAGGCCGCTAATATCAATACGGCAACGATTGACCTACGAATAGCCACAATGTATCGCTTTAAGTGAACAAGTTGTGGGTAGGTATCAATGATTGGTAGTGCAATGTGATTGGTCATCATATTGGATGTGGTTAATGATGCTACCACTATCATCCCCATGGCGGCGGAAAAGCCTCCGATAAAAATGATTGTTCCAAAGAAGTGGCTATTGTCGGCGGCCATTGGGATTTGCATTAATAATGTATCAGCTTGAGAGGGTGCATAACCTAATAGTATACCGGCCATTGCGATAGGAATGACGAAAAAATTAATGGCGATTTGATAGAAAGGAAATAGCCATTTTGCTGTTTCTATTTGCTCTTCACTTTCATTTTCAACAATTAAAATGTGGAACATATGAGGAAGAAAAAAGACGGCCGACATCGAAAGCACCATTAGAGCTACCCAATCCGGAAGGTGAGGGGGTTGCATTAGTGCTTTTAGTTCGGGTTGTGATAATGAGGCTGTTTCAAATTGTGTAAAAATGTCGCCCAAGCCATCAAAAAGAAAATAGACAATAAAGACGGAGGCGATCAAGAAAGTGAGTAGTTTAAATATGTTTTGAAAGGCTAAAGCACATAATATGCCTGGTTGTTTTTTTGTGATGTCTGAGTCTTTTACTCCAAACAATATGGTGAAAATGATAATGGAGATTATGAAAAAGAAGTCAATAAAGTAGCTTTGCGATAGTGAGTTGCCGACGCTTTGTGTGTTGCTGATAGTGGTCAGGGAGTTGAGTATGGATCGTATTTGAAGCCCAATATAAGGCAGTATGGCTAAGGCACAAACAATGGAAATGTAAGCGGCGATGATTCTTGAGCATCCATAGCGAGCTGAAATGAAATCGGCAATATTGGTAATGTAATAATTCTTTTTGCACGCTAAGATTCGTTTGGCAATAAATCCTCCAAATAGCAAGGCAAAGCCGCTGCCAATATGAATGGTTAAAAAACTGTAGCCGGATGTGGCAGCCCAACCAATGCTCCCAAAAAAAGTCCATGATGTGCAGTAAATAGGTAGTAATAGAGAATAAAGGTATTTGTTTGTACTGAGTTTTTTGCATTTTTTGGATGCGAAAGCAATATAGAAAAGAAAGGCCATGTAGGCTGCGCATACTAAAACTAGCAGAAGAATACTTTCCATGAGAGGCAGTTATCCCTTTGTGCGCTTTTCTATGCTATGGATAATAAAGTCAATGAAAGGAAATAGGAACCAGCTGGCAAATAAATAGTAAAACGTAGTTGCATACCCGATGGTAAGATCTGCAATAACAGGCCAGCTAACCATGCAAAATGCAAAAATGCACAAAATGCATTGTGCTTCTGGGGTGTGATAAGATTTAATAAAAGACTTCATTTATTATTACTTTTTTATTTGTATGCTTATCATTTAGTATAGGTGATAGATACTGTTGTTGGCTCATTTTGTTTTCTTTTACGACGTTTTTTAACACTTTTTCTTTAAGCTATAAGTTCAGGCGGTGTAAATTGACGGAAGGGGTTTGAAAGGGTGGTGGTTGCAAGTAAGATCAAAAAAGACCAATAAAGCGATCAATGAACAGGGAAGTAGCTATAAAGAGGTGTGTTGGTGTTAAAAGGGTATATTGGTATTAAGGAGTTTAGTTTGCCTGTAGCTAAACTACAGGCCAAACTCTTGTCGTATTTGCTTACACCAAATTTCAATTCTTTCTTGTGACTGGTCAAATTCGTTTTCGTCATCCAGCGCCAGTCCAACAAATTGAGATTGATCGGGGGTCAACGCTTTAGAGGCTTCAAATTCATAACCCTCGACACTCCAGTAACCCACTGGAATGGCGCCCAGTGCGACTACTTTGGCATGCAGGTATCCCATTGCATCTAAAAACCATTCAGGGTAGCCGACTTGATCGCCAAGCCCGTATAAGGCGACTTTCTTGCCTTTAAAGTAGTCGGGTTCAAACTCACCCCATATTTCTTCCCAGTCTTCTTGTAATTCGCCGTAATCCCATGTGGGTATGCCCAAGATGAGATAAGGGTATGACAAGGTGGTGGATAAAGGCTCGTCAGCAATATTAAAGATATCGACTAATTCCGATCCAATAGTATCCCGAATTTTTTCTCCGGCCATTTCTGTGTAACAAGTAGAGCTACCATAGAATAGCCCGATGGGTTTGGTGTGTGCGGTCATAGGTTTTTTATCCACTCTTCTGCCCAGGTGAGCGCTTGTTGTTGAGGGCTTTCTCCTATTGAGGCATCCAGTGTAAGAATGTCCCCAAGGCGGGTGGCTCCGATGTCGGTAAACGCTTCGTCTAGGCTGATACCGGCTTGACCGAAGGTGGGGTAGGCACTGTCTCCTAGGTTGATGATGCTGTATGACCGACCAGCAATGCGTGGGTAATCATTTTTCAAATGAAGGTAAAGGGGCTGGAGTGACGGTGGAATATCACCGGCTCCGGTATTGGAGGTGCAAATAAGTAATATCTCGTTTTCATTTTCAAGGTCTGAGGCTTGAAAAGCAGAGCTTTGCATTATTGTCTGATGGCCCTCATCAGAGAGAAATTTATTGAGTGCAATGGCGACACCCTGGGCTGTCCCCATTACTGTGCCATAGAAAATACGAATGGTTGCCATAGATAAAACCCGTTACTGCGTCTCGATGTTATCTTGAAACCACCGACACTCATAAAGCAGATAACGTTCGTCGGTGATAGAATACAAAGGCGTTATGGTAATGCCTTCTAAAGCAGTGAGCAAAACCTAATGCAATCAGTTTATCCATTGAGCTTTAGAGTAATAAATAGGCAGTCTCTTTGGCTGCCTATTGTGTGAAAGGGCAGCATTTTTTGATTAATGAATAATCAATATGCAGTCACAGAAATCGATTAATGGTGTATTTGAAGTCATGTTTCATATTGCTTTGCATGAGCCTCGTATTGCTCCCAATACAGGTAATATTATTCGACTGGCGGCCAATAATGGTTGTCATTTACATTTGATTGAGCCATTAGGGTTTGATTTTGAAGAAAAAAAATTACGTAGGGCAGGGCTTGATTATCATGACCTCTCACGAGTGACACGCTATAGCGATTACTCTGCCTTTAAAGAAGCAATGGGAGAGCGCCGCATTCTTGCGTTGACGACAAAAGGAAGTCGGCCCCATGATCAATTACATTATCAACCTGATGATGTTTTATTATTTGGTTCAGAAACGTCGGGTTTGCCTGATGATATTCGCAACAGTTTTCCACCTGAGCACCGCTTACGCATTCCCATGTGTGAGAATAATCGAAGTTTAAACCTATCCAATGCCGTCGCCATTGTGAGCTATGAAGCGTGGCGCCAGCAAGGGTTTAAAGGTGCGCTATAAAGCAAGCCTTTCCGATCTATTCTCCATTTTATAATAAGCGGTTATTGTGCAATGGGTGATATTGGAAATGACGTATAAATAATAAAGTGATCAACACTTATTGAGAGAGTTGTATAACCGGTGCAGGTTTGTGGGTATTCACCGCTAGTCTGGGCGCTTTGCAAATGCGGTTGCGCCCTTTGTCTTTGGCTTGATATAAAGCCGTATCAGCCGCCTGAACAATTTCATCTAATTTGCATTGTTGTCCATAGGCAACAGAGGCTACGCCGACAGAAATGGTGAGGGGGATGGGGGTACCGTTATGGCTGAATTGAGTGATTTCAACTGTTTTGCGTATTTTTTCGGCAACAAAAGCGGCGTTCTCCAAGTTGGTAGAAGGCAGAATCAGCGCAAATTCTTCTCCTCCGTATCGGCAAATACTGTCAATGTTTCTGCCAATGACGGATCGTAAACAATCGCTAACCATTTGGAGTGCTTGATCACCCACCGTATGGCCCCAGTTATCGTTGATGCGTTTGAAGTGGTCGATGTCTGCCAGGAGCAGGCTCATATCCGAAAGATTGCGCTTCACTCGATTTAATTCTTGTTCCAAGGCTAAGTCAAAATGATAGCGATTACGCAGCCCTGTTAACTTATCGGTGACAGAAACGCGTGCCAGCTTTTCATTGGCAGTGGTTAATTCTTCCAAGGCACGAGTAAGTTCACCGGTGCGCTCAGACACTTGATGTTCCAAATTGCTGTTTTGTGCGGCTAAATCCTGATACGCCTTTTTAAGGTGTTTTCGAAGTGTATTGAGCCGGTCTGCCAGAGCCAGAGACAAAAGCAGCATTTCCAAGCATGAACCGAAAATCATTGAGTGTTCAGTTAAGAAATTAATGGGTAGCCAGCCCAATTGTTTACTGAGGTAGATCATGCTGCCGATGACGGCCGCAATCCACGCTAAAAGATAATAGCGGGCGTCTGAAAACCCTTGTCGATATCGTTGTGCCCCCATGACGATGACAATAATGGAAAATGCCATTGTTGTTACCGCCAACGGTTTTATGACTTGAGAGTATGAAAAAACAAAGGTGGCGGCGATGATACTGACGCTAAAAGCGATCATGAGGTTAATGATTTTTTGCATCATTCGATCTTCATTGAGTTGCAAGAACGATTTTGCAAACAGCATTAAAAAGAAAAGGGCAAAAGCACCTGAGCAGGCAATTGCGTAATTATTGACCCCTGGATATTGAGGCCAAATGAATTGATAGCCGATGCCTCGAAGACCTAACTGCAAAACAATAAAAGAAGCCACAAATAAGACGTAGTACAGGTATGCCGCTCTACCTACCGAACAGTATAAAAAGAAGTTGTAAATGATCATGCTGATCATCAGTCCAAACAGTACGCCATTTAGGGTAGATTGATAGGATTTCTGTTGGTAGTAGTCTGTTTGTGTTGAAAATTCAACGGGTATTTGTACAGAGCTGCTGGATTTGGCTCGAAGGTAAATCGAAGAAATATCTCCCATATTAGTGATGGGAAAAATAAAATGGGTATCAAAAATGGGTCGTTGATTAAAGGGTTGGCGGTCGCCTGTTATGTACGTGTTGATGATTTGTTGGTCGTGATTAATATAAAAAACCGAGAGCTCATCCAACAGTGGGTACAATATTTGTAATAATAAGGTTTCTTGTATTTCGGGGGTGTTGTCAATTTTAATTTTGACCCAAACTGGATGTGATTTCCATCCAAAAGACAGGCCTTGTTCTCCGGGCTCTTGGAATAGGTTTTCTTGGTTATGCAAAATGTCTTTAATCGATAGAGTGTTGCCTGATGCGTAAGAATTTTCTTCAAAAAAACTCAGCGAATACATGATGGGTGAATTTGATGCTGATGTTGATAAAGAATAAAAAACCGTCAGTACGAATAGTATAAAAAAAGGTTTAATTAGAAGGAAAGGGATGATAGTAAAAGGAATAATTTTTTTCCTTCTTAGTGTTTTTGGGTACAAATAGAGTTGTGCAAAAAAGCAATAACCTAACTGATGTAACCTCGGTTTAGTGAGGAGGCAGGCGATGGTATCTTGTTTTTTATCGATGGACTGATGCATAGAGTTAGATTGCCATGCTTTTCCATGTTTAGGGCAGTGGAGTATTAATCCCAATGTTATTTGCAAAAAAATGTTAATTTCAGTTTAGAATACATTTGGTATTGATTTCTAGTTTTTAGCTATAGCGATGCCTAATAACCATGGCCTTTATATTCTAATTGAAGATAAGTTTGTCGCTTTGATATTGTGTATCTTTATAGAATTCAGTCATTGAGAGTCGTGCTATTGAGAGTCGCGCTATTCAGAGCCGGTTGTTCAAAATAAATACTTCCAAAATACCCTTAAGCTATGAGTTCGACCAGTTGTGAGCTTAACAATTTTTTTAACCGCTCGATGTTTTCCAAAGCGGGATAGTTAGGGCGTACTGCAAATGCAATACGGCGATGGGGGCCGGGTTCGTTCAGTGGTATAGCTCTGAGCCTTGGGTGATGGTTAACCAATTGTTGTAGACCCATTTCAGGTATGAGAGTGGTGCCAAGTCCTCCTGCCACCAATTCAACCAGAGTGTTAAGGCTACTCCCTCCAATGCTGAACGGGGTGTTGATATTGACTTCGCACACCGCCAAGGCGTGATCTTTCAGGCAGTGCCCATCTTTTAGCAGCATTAAGTTCGAGAGCCGAATATCTTCACTTTTTACACTGGCTAATTGTGATAGTTCATTTTCAATAGAGGTGACTAAATAGAAATTTTCTTCCCAAAATTCAAATGTTAATAGCCCTTCACAGTCGTAGGGAAGTGCCAAGATGGCTGTGTCTAATTGCCCAGACAAGACCTTCGCCACTAAATGATGAGATTGGTCTTCATCCACTTGCAGAGCCAAACGAGGGTAGTGTTCTGCGAGTGCCGGCAGCATCAACGGCAAGAGATAGGGGGCTATGGTGGGTATGATACCTACGGAGAAGCTGCCTGAAAGTGGTGCTTTAATGGTGTCGGCTAAGCCTGTAAGGTCATTCATTTGCATCATGATGTCATCGGCCATCAACAGCATTTGTTGGCCTAATGTCGTCACAAGGACTTTTTTGTTATCTCGTTCAAAAACCTTAAAGCCCAATTGCGCCTCTAAATCATTGATGGCGGTGCTGAGTGTGGATTGTGAAATGGCACAGGCATCCGCTGCTTTCTTGAAATGTAAAAACTCTTTCACAGCCAGTGCGTACTTTAGATGTTTTAAGGAGATCATGGTTGGGCTCTTCTGGTCACAGGATGATCAAGTTCTAGTCATTGGAAAAACTGAACATCACAATTGGTTTTATTCAATTTACTAGAACACTGATACAGCCTACCATACAATCATTGTTAGCAAAGACACGAAACAGTGGTTGCCTTTATTTTACTCAAGCCGTTTTGCTAAGAGCAGGCTTAAATGTAGGCAGAGATTGTTTCTTTATAAAACGCGTGTTTAACACGCCTAAAAAAACCAACGAATGGAGCATTTGTAATGGCTTTAATCAACACAAAAATTAAACCTTTTAACGCCACAGCTTTTAAACAGGGTGAATTCGTTGAAGTAAGTGACAAAGATTTAGAAGGCAAGTGGTCTGTGTTCTTCTTCTACCCAGCTGACTTCACGTTTGTTTGTCCAACCGAATTGGGTGACTTGGCTGATCACTATGATGCTTTCCAATCTATGGGGGTCGAAATTTACTCAGTGTCTACCGATACTCACTTCACCCACAAGGCTTGGCACGACTCTTCTGACACCATTGGTAAAATTCAATACACCATGATTGGCGATCCAACCGGTGAAATTACTCGCAATTTTGAAGTGATGCGTGAAGGTCAAGGCCTTGCTGATCGCGGTACGTTCGTTGTTGACCCAGAGGGCGTGATTCAAGCCATGGAAATCACTGCTGAAGGTATTGGTCGTGATGCTGAAGACTTGTTGCGTAAAGTGAAGGCCGCTCAGTATGTTGCCTCTCACCCAGGTGAAGTTTGTCCAGCCAAATGGAAAGAAGGTGAAGCAACCTTGGCGCCTTCTTTGGATCTTGTTGGAAAGATCTAATTTGTTGGCAAATTATGAATGTTGGACGATGTTCAACACAAAGCGCTCGGTAACGAGCGCTTCTCAACCGCAGATACCACAGGCAGCGGCGCCACTGTCTACCGGTAACCGAATATTTCTAGCCCTCTATCCAAGGTAAATAAAAGAGTGTTTTTAACAGCATTCTAAGTAACCAGTTTGATTTGAATAGAGCTTACGTTTTTATTGGAGAATATTGTGATTACCCCAGAGATTTTAACCGCGTTAAAAGGCTATGCAGAACACCTTAAGAAAAACGTGACGCTAGTTTTACAAACCGGAGACCATACTAAGCGCGCAGAACTTGTGGAATTCCTGCAAAAAGTGGCAACTGTTTCCGACAAATTGACATTCGAAGAGAGAGATAGTGTCTCTTTACAAGAAAACCAAGCAGCAGTACCACTAAGAAGTGCAGTGTCTTTTACACTGGAAGTACAAGAAGGAGAGGCGGCGATTCCCACCGGCGTTGTTTTTTCCGGCATACCGGGTGGGCATGAATTTAATTCTTTTGTCTTGGCGGTTTTGCATGCCGGCGGCCATGAAATAAAATTGGACGACAGCGTTATTCAATTGGTGCAAGGTATTTCAACACCATTAAAATTTGAAACCTTTATCAGCTTAAGCTGTCACAACTGCCCAGATGTCGTTCAAGCACTGAATCAATTTGCGTTACTCAACCCGCAAGTGAGTAATGAAATGATTGATGGGGGGCTATACCCGGAGTTGATCGAAGAGCGTGATATTCAAGGGGTGCCCAGTGTTTATCTTAATGGTGAATTATTTGCTAATGGTAAAGTGGAAGTGGCAGAGCTTGTAGACAAGCTAATTGAACGCTTCCCTCCACAAGCTAGCACATCGCAAACAAATCAATTACCCGTACAAGATGTCACGGTGATTGGTGGCGGGCCAGCCGGTGTGAGTGCGGCTATTTATAGTGCCCGTAAAGGTTTAAACGTAACGCTCGTGGCCGATCGTTTAGGCGGGCAAGTAAAAGATACCATGGGTATTGAAAATCTTATTTCTGTATCTAAAACCACGGGCCCTGAGTTGGTGGGGGCGTTGCAAAACCACATGCAAGATTATGACATCACCACCAAAGAGCATGTGCGTGTGGTTGAGGTCAATGCCCAAAACGGCTTAAAAGAAGTTACTCTAAGCACGGGTGAGGTGATTCAAACCAAAGCGCTCATTGTGGCCACAGGCGCTCGGTGGAGAGAGCTCGGCATTCCGGGTGAAAAAGAAAATATCGGTAATGGTGTGGCTTACTGTCCCCATTGTGATGGGCCTTTTTTCAAAGGCAAAGATGTTGCGGTTATTGGTGGTGGTAATTCTGGTGTTGAAGCGGCGTTAGATCTGGCAGGCATTGTAAAATCGGTCAAACTGTATGAGTTCATGCCTGAACTGAAAGCAGATCAAGTGCTTATTGATAAAGCAAAAGCCACTGCGAATATTGAGATTTACACTAATGCCGCAACTCAAGCAATCGAAGCGACAAGTGGTAAGGTGAGTGCTTTGTCTTACCAAGATCGTAATAGCGGTGAGATAAAATCCCACTCTTTAGAGGGGGTGTTTGTCCAAATTGGGTTGGTGCCTAATAGCCAGTTTATTAAAGATGTGGTTGAAGTTTCGCCCTATGGTGAAATTGTTATTGATGAAAAATGTCGTACTTCAATACCTGGTGTGTTTGCCTGTGGTGATGTGACGACGGTGCCCTACAAGCAAATTGTCATCTCTATGGGAGAAGGTGCCAAAGCTTCTTTATCCGCTTTTGAATATTTGTTGACAGAGTTTGATGCGGAGGTTAACGATACGAAAGAGACTGCCGAGCTGGAATTGGTCTAACGTATAGGTTTTCTCTTCGGATAAAAAATGAGTTGTAAAAGACGTTCTATAAAGGACGTTCTATAAAAGAGGCATCAGAAAATGAAGAGAGAGGCCGTTTTGCTTCTTCCTTCATTTTTAAACCTCAATTGTTATCCATTAAATTTTCAAGCAGAAAATGAATCATTAGTGCAGTCGTTTTGTTTTGGTCAGTTCAATTACATTTCTGCTTTTTGGCATGTCTTTTAAAATAATGTTTTTGAATTTAGAGGGGGAGAATAGCAAAGCTTCATTTGATTTTAATGGTTTGCTGAAATGGTGGCCTTGAAAGACATAGCACCCGAGCGCTTGTAAAATCTCTACTTGCTGTTGAGACTCAACGCCTTCTACAATGGTATCCAATTCAAGATAGTAAGCTAACCCTACTATTGCTTTCACAATACTTTTTTGTTTCTCATCGCTCTGGATTTCTGTGATAAAACTTCGATCAATTTTTAGCTTATGAAAAGGAAGGTCTTTTAGGCGTGCCAAGGATGAATGGCCCACACCAAAATCATCAATGGCAATAGTGATGCCTAAATCATTTAATTCTTTGAGTTTGGTGTACACAGTTTTAAAATCAGAAATTAACGCGGTTTCGGTAATTTCCAGTTCTAGTTTTTTCGCTGAAAACTGATATTCATCTAATGTTTTTTTGATATAGGGTATCAGGTCGTGTTGATTAAACTCTACTGCGGAAATATTCACTGATAAACGTGTGTCATCAGGAAGCCATGATTGTGTTTGCTCTATGGCTTTTTTTAATACCCAGCGATCAATATGACGAATAATACCCATGTCTTCTGCAATAGAAATAAAGTCATTAGGGCTGATGTCTTGACCTGAATGGTGCCATCGAACCAAAACTTCGTAAGCTTGAATGCGTTGTCGATGTAGATCAATTTGAGGTTGAAAAACCAAGTACAGTTCTTGGTCGAAATTCGCTTGCCGTAAATATTCTTCAATTTCTCGCCGAAAGCGTAATGCCTGCCCTAGCTCTTCAGTATAGAGTTGGAACCCTCCCTTGCCTGAGCTTTTGACGTGATACATAGCCGTATCAGCGGCTTGCACCAAGTGACTTGCTATGTGTCCGTGGTCTGGGTATAAAGCTACGCCCACACTATAGTTGACCATTAATCTCTTTTCTGAAACGGTGATCGGCATTTTTTGGCTATTGATAATATCGTTTAGTACATCGTTGAGATGATCTTTTTTTTGAGACAGGTCTAAGATGCACAAAAACTCATCGCCACCAATTCGGCAAAGTAAATCTTTGGAATGTAATAGAGTATTTATTGTTTTACTTACACTTAAAATTAATTTATCTCCAGTGGCATGGCCGTGAGTGTCATTAATGACTTTGAAATTATCTAAATCAATAAACATGACGGCCAGTTTCGAATTTTGATTGCTGGCTTTTAACAGTGTGTGTGATAAGTATTCAAATGCCATAATGCGGTTAGGTAGGTGAGTAATGGGGTCGTAGTACGCTTGCATGGCAATGGTATTGTTCAGTGATTTAATATCTTGCACTCGGCGTATGGAATAAATGATAGCGCCTATGCCTAACCAAAAAATAAGTAAAATGATTTCATCCAGTTCCCAGCTTTCATGATTGCGCGATAAAGTGTATAAATTTTCGGCTACGTCCAGTTCGAGTAAAATACTCACTGCTGTGCCGAGAAGAGCAATGCCAAATCCAATCCAAAAATCCAGTTTTGCAGATTTTTTTTGTGTACGAAAAGCCTGCATTTTGGGTAACAGGTGATTGTGCTTTTCCATTGGGCTGCTCTAAGGGTTGCTCTATGGGTAAGTAAGGCCGTTCTTTTATTTTAATCTATGATGGGATTATTCTAGAGCTGGTTAAAAGAGAGATGGCTATGGCAGATTATTCATTAATCTGTTTTTATGGTGAGGTAATAGGTGCAGTTGTTTTATCAGTGTTAAATGCTTCGGGAAAAAAGTTTAAGTAAAACAATTGGTTGTTTTGGGTGTGCTGATTTTTAAGCGGCGCTTTTGTAAAGCTTAGGTATCCATTTGTTGAGCTTATAAATGAATACCTGTAAAAATGATAATTGCTTTGTTTCTTTTAATTAAAAATGGCTATCATAAATAGCGTTTATCTTAGTTTAAGATAGCCTCTTACTTTTAAATAATCTAGAGTTAGGCGTCAATCCTTCCATTAAAGTTTAAATTGACCGACGATATCCTCCAATTCTTTTGTTTTGCTTCTTAAAACCTCGGCAGCATGGTTGTTTTGAAGGGCGATGTCATTCAAGCCTGCGGTTTGTTCTGAAATCTCTACGATACGTTTACTGATATCACTACCCACTAAACTCTGCTCTTCACTGGCGGTGGCAATTTGAGAGGTCATATCGGTGATAACACCAAGGGATGAGGCAATCTCATTTAATGCAGAAGAGGTTTCTGTGACGCTTTCTTCGGCTGCGCTACTGCGTTTAATGCTTTGTTCCATCACTTGCACTGCAGAGCGAGAACCGGTTTGCAGCTTGCTAATCATTTGTTGAATTTCTTCGGTACTGCCTTGTGTTTTACTGGCTAGATTGCGAACTTCATCGGCAACGACCGCAAACCCTCGCCCCTGTTCACCCGCTCGAGCAGCTTCAATGGCGGCATTAAGGGCAAGTAAATTGGTTTGTTCAGCAATACTTTCGATGACTTGCAAAATGGCACCGATGTTTTCTACATCGTCCCCTACTTCTTTCACAACATCACTGGCTTTACTCATCTCTTTCACCAGCTGTTCCATTTCATCACTACTGCGCTGAACTTTTTCTAAGGCATGTTTACCATTATCGTCAGCACCTCGGGTTGCATTGGCGGCGTTTTCAGCATTGTTTGACACCTCATGGGATGAGGCCGACATCTCGGTTGTGGCAGACGCCACTAGGTCAATTTCGGTGTGCTGTTGAACACTGACATCTTTAATACGATCAGCACGCTCTGCCAAAGCATCGGTTTCAGTTTTTACATCACTCGCCACCTGGTAAACCCGTTTCATCGTTTGCTGTAACGATTCCAATAGGCCATTAAGGTTGTTTGCCAGTTCGCCTGTTTCGAATTTATCTTGTACCGGAACTCGTTGAGTGAGGTCTCCGTTCCCTCTACTGAGTTTGGCTATGGAGTTGGAGACGGTACAAAGTGGAGTAAGGATAGAATTGACGACAGTAATACTAATAAAAACCATGATGATAATAAGCACTCCAGAGGTGATGCTGATGGAGGTGACTAGGTTATTGCGTGCCTCTAGAATATACCTTTCAAAGACTTTAATTTCTTCATCAATGCGATCAATATAAATACCGGTGCCGATCATGAGATCCCATTTTTCAAGATAAATAGCATAGGAGAGTTTCTCGGCAGGCACGGTTTCTCCCAGCCTTGGGAAGTGATAGGTAATAAATTCGTCTCCGCTTCCAAGGCGGTTGTTTTTACTGGCTTTGACGAGGTCATTAATCAAATAGACACCATTGGCATCTTTAAAATCTCTGTAGCTTTCTCCTATGTTGGTACTGCTTGAACCACTGAAGATGCGGATTGAGTCGCTATCATAGCCAAATAGGTAGCCATCAGGACCAAATTCCATATTCTTCATGATTTGCACTGCTTCAAAGCGACTTCCCCCTTTCTCATACAAGGGTTTTACGGTGCGATAGGCCATGTCGACAATGTTTTTGAGTTCTTGCTTTTTAGCCTCCACCAGCATTTCTTCAGCAGATTGAACCTCAGTGGTCATAAGATTATTGATTTGTTGGATGGCCACCATCAGTAAAATCAGTGCAGTCACAACAAGAGGAGCGATAGAGATAAAAAATAATCTATGGCGAATGGAAAGTTTTTTCAAAAACATTGTTTGGCCTCAGTCAAGTCCTTGTTTAATTAGTTTGTTCAATTAATTGATATTAAGTTTGGATGACCTGTGGTATCTATCATTGTCATAGAGGGTGATAAGCGTCATTGTCAGTAATGTAGGTTTCTCTTGGTATTCAGTCTTTTGATTTTTATACGCCATTTTTATTCTTCTTGTTGTCTCAGTTTTGCCAATATTTATTGGGCTCTGATGTTATATGCCTTTTCTGTGTTTTTTCTGCGTGTCTGCTTCACTTGACAGTTTGTGCTGCTCGCTTGTTATATTGAATGCTTGTTATGTTTCCTTATTCTTACTTCATATCGGCAGTAATGAAGGTAACTTGATTTAAATCGGTTAGTTAATTTTGGCGCAAATTATTCCAAGTGTTGTGTTGAGATTACTTTTTACAATGTAAATAATCGTTATATAGCAAAATTGTCTTAAAGTTCTTAATTTCTAGTTCTGTTATGAGCCTCTTGAGAATAAAGTCTCTTATTGTGAGGTTTTAATTGGTACTGAGGTTTTAATTGGGAGTGCGATGGTAAACGTAGTGCCGATATTAAGTTGGCTATCCACCTCAATAGTGCCCCCCATTTTGTCGATAATATCGTAGCTTATGGTGAGTCCTAACCCCGTGCCTTCCCCCACGGGCTTTGTCGTATAGAAAGGTGTAAAAATGCTCTTGATTTGGTCTGGAGAAATGCCACAACCGCTATCGCTAATGGTAAACCATACGCACTCGTCATGATCTTTATGATGACTGAGGCCAGAGCGAATGATAATAATTCCACCTTCGTCGATGGCTTGCCCTGCGTTGAGTAATAAATTGGTAATGACTTGAGTAAGTTTTCCACCATTACCTTTGATAGGCATAACTTCGCCTAAATTCAATTCAACTTTGGTATGGTACTTAAGTTCGTTGTTCACCAATTTTAATCCACTTTTGAGGCATTCATTAATGTCCACATCTTCATCATTTTCTTCGTAGTGTCTTGAGAAGTTACGCAGTTCATCTACAATAACGCGGACGCGCTCAACACCATCTAAGGAATCTTGTGAGGCTTCTAAAATAGCTTCTACGGTTTTTAAGGGCGTTTGTTGAGAGAAGTCTGAAATAAGGGTGCTTATTTTTTCTGTGGGTTTGAAGTTGGGCTCTATAGAAAGATCATCTAGAAATGTTTGTAAGTTAGCAAGATAATCCCTAATTTGTTTGAGTTGTTTTAGTGTGTAATTAAGATTGGCATTGATAAAGCCCATAGGGTTATTAATTTCATGGGCTACACCTGCAGCCAGTAACCCTACTGAGGCCATTTTATCGGCATTGATCAATGTGGCTTCCATTTTCTCTTTTTCTTTTCGTAAAGCATAGCTTTCTATTGCCAGCAGTTTGGTTTGCACACCTAATTGTGCTTGACTCGTGAAGTTTTTATAGTTCTCTAATATGTCGATGTGAGTTTGAACATAGAACCCTTTTTGTTTGTGAGCAAAGACTAATACCCCTTCATTTTGTGGCCCCTTAAAAGGGGAGTACAAAGCCGAAGTGTAAGGTTTTTTGAACTCTTCAGGAATCTTTTCCCATGTTGGTTGCAAGTGAATATTAAAGACGGCCAGTGTGCTGCCATTAATGACTCGCTTTAAAATATCATCCACCAACCATTGGGTGCCTACCATGTTGGTGTCTGTACTTGAGCTGCAAATAAGATATCTGGGTTTGTTTTGCTGGAGGATAAAACAGGCTTCATAGGGCACAATTTGTCGAAAAATATCGTACATGCTGGCAAATAAATCATCGCTGGTATTTGCCTCTAATAATGCCGTAATCCCTCTTAAAATAACTTCGGTTTGTTGCTGTTCTGACTCAGCTTTCTTTCTAAGCTGATAGGCATGATTTAATTGCTCTTGAAGTTCTTCTACCGTGGTTTTCATAACACGCATGACCGCTTACAAATTGGGTTGAGAATTCATCGGAGAGAGTGTAGAAGAATTTGTTGTAGAGGTGATCGTTGATGAAGAGGTCGTTGATGAAGACAGCACAACGGCAGAGATCATTAAATTGCCATGTCGGTTTACGCCATCGGAAAACTGCCCCTGCTCACCAAAGGTGTAATACCCCATGATGGGGAGTGCTGGAAAAGCGATGTTTAATTCTTTCAGCATGTCGGTAATGTTGTCTTGCAGTGCCAGCATACAGCCTGCACAATAAATCATCAGTATCCCGGCAGGTGAGCGCCCTATGGGTAATAAGGAAATGGCATTTTCAATGACGCGTTTTGCACGAGCGATTAAATTTGGTGTACTGCCTTGCATCAAGATGAGTTCATCTCCGTTATGAATTTCTGAAAAGAAGGTCAATTCGCGATGTTCTGTTACGGCCTCAGGATGGGATAAAATGAAATCATCAATACCATCGGGTAATGTGACTTTACGGCCCATAGGATTGAGTGTGCTTAAGGCGAGTATATTTCCACCTTTTAATTGTTGATGAATGCTGTTTTGTGTAGCTGTATTGTAACAGTCTGCGGCATGTTTTCCGTCGAGCCTCCCGACGGTTCGGTGATGGCATTGGCTGGCAATAAAGCGGTGTGAGGTGGGCTCATAACCCGAGCTAAAATAAAGTCCGAGAGGGGTAGAAGGGTAAAGGGTAACGACAACCACAGCATTACTGTGTGCGCCCACATCATTGAGCACATGCCAATGACCTTCAATATTGTTATCCGCACAAGAACCGCCAAACACCGGTACGTGAGGCCCAATAACACTTTTAATGCCTTCTAAAGCAAGCTCTTCACTGCCTGGGGTGAGCATACACCAGATGGCTGTTGGGCTTTCCAAGGCACGATCTGATTTTTGTAAGGCTTGTTGTGTTGCTGTTGCGGCGGCTTGGTGAGCATCATTTTGTTCCGTCATGATGGCTTGGCCAACACCATAATTACCTTCTGAGTCGAAGATTGCCAGTACGGACAGTGAGACATCCAGCTGTTGAGAGCGTGTGGTGAGTGGGCTTAAGCAAGAGGAGGCGCCAACAATGGGGCAGTACAACTGTTCTTTTAGCGTCTTGTGGATTTCATGTGCGTTTAAGGTTTCACAAAAAGACACAAACAAGATCGAAGGGATCGAGTGTGAATCTTTGTGATGAGTATCGGTATTAGCCGATACTCCGAGGCCATCAAGGACGTCAGCAAGCGCGTCTTCGGTTTGAGTGGCCTTCGAGATGGCACTGATGATGTTCATCGATATCACCCGGCTTAAGGTTAAAGGATTGAGTCTTCTTACCTATGTGTAGCCAATTTTCAGTGGGTGGCAACGATTTATGTTTTTAATCTTTAGTATAATTTCATTTTGTTAAGACGTTGTCGTGAAAATGTGTATTTTAGTTCAATTAAGCGGCAATGTGTGAAAATATAAACCTATGATGGACTTGAGATCATTCCCAAATCTGGTTACTGTATTAAAAAACAGTATTGGGTTGAGTAATGATTGTTTACATCGCAGAGAAGCCAAGTTTAGGGCGCGCCATCGCTGAGGTGCTGCCTAAGCCGCTGGTTAAGTCTGAGGGCTTTGTGACGGCAGCAGATGGTACTGTGGTCACTTGGTGTATTGGCCATTTGCTAGAACAAGCCGAACCTGAAGTGTATAACAGTGAATTTAAAAAATGGTCTCATACTCATTTGCCCATTATCCCTCATCCTTGGAAGTTAACGACCAAAGCTTCTACCGCTAAGCAATTGGGCGTTGTTCGCAAGTTGATTAAAAAATCTACAGGTATAATCCATGCTGGTGATCCTGATCGGGAAGGTCAGCTATTGGTGGATGAGGTGATTGACTATGTCGGCGTTTCTGCCGAGAAAAAACGCAAAATAAAACGATGCTTGATCGCTGATTTAAACGCTTCCGCCGTTCGCCGGTCAATAGCGAATCTTCGAGATAACTCTGAGTTTATTGCGCTTTCTGTTTCTGCTTTGGCGCGCGCTCGGGCAGATTGGCTATTTGGTATTAATTTGACCCGTGCCTACACACTGCAAGGGCAAAAGGGTGGGTACAAAGGTGTATTGTCAGTAGGACGTGTGCAAACCCCAGTGTTGGGGTTGGTGGTGCGTCGGGATGAAGAAATCGCTCAGTTTCAAAGCAAGCCTTTTTATGAGGTATGGGCAAATTTATTCACTGAAAATCAGGAACGATTTCGGGCTAAGTGGGTTCCCAGTGAACATTGCTTACCGTATCTAGACGAATCAGGACGAAATTTATCCCGTGCCTTAGCCGAAAATGTGGTTAGTCGCATTAGTCATAAACCCGCCAGTGTGGTGAAAGTAGAAGCCCAACCGAAACGGATTCCACCCCCGCTACCGCATAATTTATCCGCATTACAAATAGACGCAAATAAACGTTTTGGGCTCAGTGCGCAAAACGTCTTAGATGCGGCTCAATCTTTGTATGAAAAGCACAAATTAATTACCTACCCTCGTTCAGATTGTCGTTATCTCCCTCTGGAACATTTTAATGATGCATCGATGGTGGCAGGGGTTGTTCAGGGCAATGCTAAGCAATTGGGGTTGTCCGCTTTGGTGGAGGTTTCTTTATCTTTCGCTCAGAAATCCCGCGCTTGGAATGATAAGAAAGTTGGGGCCCATCACGCTATTATTCCAACGAAAAAATCATTAAGTAATACTCAATCACTCACGCTTGCGGAGCGGCAAGTGTATGAGCTAATCAGTCGACAATATTTAATTCAATTTTTACCTGATCACCGATTTGAAAAAACAACCGTTACGATAACGATTGAAGGAGGAAAATTTATTGCAACCAGTAAGCAGGTGCAAGTGCCTGGATGGAAGGTGCTATTTAAAGCCGAAGAAAATGAGGTGAAAGGGGGAAAAGATAAAACGTTAAAAGAAAGAGAGAATTTCCAGTGGAATTCTGATGCTTCCGGCTCAGATCCGTTTGAGGTCAATAATAGTCAACTGCCAGCGTTAGTGCCGGGTCAGCGTTTACATTCGGAAGCAGCTGAGGTGGTTGAGAAACAAACATCGCCCCCCAAACCTTATACTGATGCCACTTTACTGGGAGCGATGACCGGAATTGCAAAATACGTGAAAGACCCGGCGCTGAAAAAAGTATTACGTGAAACCGATGGGTTAGGAACGGAAGCGACTCGTGCGGGAATCATTGAATTGTTGTTTCGACGAGGGTTTCTTGAGCGCCAGGGCAAAGCGGTAAGAGCGACCGATTCAGGGCAAGCTTTTATTCGGGCACTACCAGAACGTATTACCTTACCTGATATGACTGCTCAGTGGGAATTTCAACTCAGTGCCATTAGTGAACAACGCAGCACCTACGACAGTATGATTACTCCACTTATTGAACAGGTAGGGACGCTAGTATTAGAAAGCCAAACGGTTATACCAGAGGGGCTACGAGGGTTGGGTGATCAAAAGGCGACTTATTCTAAGCGGACAACCTACAAACGCAAAAAAGCAAATACAGCTACCGGCCAAAGAAAACCAAGAAAAAAACGGAAAAAATCTTATTGATGTGCGTGATGAAAAGACATATCAAGGAGATTATTTTGCTCTCATACATGCATTTATTTTCTTATATTATTTAAGATAAAATGACGTTAAGTATTATTAATGAGAACGTCATTATGCAAAGTATTAACACGCAGGTCACTAATACGCAAGAGGTGGTAGAACTTACTCAGCGTTGGGTAAGAGAAGTGGTTGTTGGGCTGGGGCTTTGCCCTTTTGCGGCCAAACCTTTTGCGGAGAACACTATCCGTTATTGTGTGGCACCTAGTGCTGCACCGGAAGATATTCTTCACTCTATTTACAGCGAATGTGTTCTTTTATCGTCTGTATCTCATGAGGCGACTGAAACAACGTTAGTGATTACACCCAATGCGTTGTCAGATTTTCATGATTACAATCAGTTTTTTAATGAAGTGGATTTGTTGCTGAGCCGTAATGACTGGGAAGGGGTATTACAAGTCGCCAGTTTTCACCCTCAATATCAATTTGCCGGAACCTCTGTCAGTGATGCGGAAAATTATACTAACCGTGCGCCTTACCCTATTTTTCACCTTCTTCGAGAAGACCGCCTTGAGAAAGCAATAGAGTTTTACCCCGATGTCGATGAGATACCCGAGCGTAATATCGCACGAATGAATGCCTTATCTCAGGATGAAATACACCGTCTCTTCTATTATCTCAATAAAACATAGCCTGTTCTGGTGATGCTTCAAGTGCATCACGTATAACCGCGCTTATTGTATTGTTCTCTAATCGGGTGAATAAAAGGTGATATATATGAAAGAGATGTTGTCCATTGAGGATATAACAGAATATCTTCGTGTGTTTTCGAAAGAGCGTGAGTGGGATCAGTTTCATTCACCGAAAAACCTATCTATGTCTGTCGCCATTGAGGCTGCTGAATTAATGGAGCATTTTCAGTGGTTGTCGCTGGAGGCGTCTGCTAACTTGAGTGAGGAGGTAAAAGCAGAGGTATCTGATGAAATGGCAGATGTCCTGTTGTACTTGGTGCGTTTGGCGGATGTGTTAGGCATCAACTTACTTCGCTCGGTTAATGTTAAGGCTGGCAAAAATGAAAAAAAATACCCTGCAGAGGCGGTAAAGGGAAGTTTAAAAAAGTACCAAGAGTTTCGTCGAAATTACAAATAAAAATAGGAGTATTTTTCTCTCTTTTGTAGATGATTCTTTCTTTTTTTGTGATTTGCAATGTGTTTGTCAATAAAATGTAATTTGTAAAAAAATGTTTCGTTTTGTTGATTTTTTTCGTAACTTTTATATTCCCCGTTTTTTTTAAAATTAAAATAATTGATGTTAAAAGGGTCTAGTGTTGGCGTTTCTCACTTTGTTTTTGTCATGATAAATTCTAAATTAAAATCCATTACCAGTACAATGACATCGCTTGATTGCGCAAGCTGAAATAGAGTTTTTTATAAGCCGTCTGTTTTTTATGTAATTTATTTTGTGCTCACGGTTTGTATTCACTGTTTTGTCTTCATAGGGGATAGCGATGTTTCTTAAAAAAATGCTTAAAAAAAGTGCTGTTAGTGCAAGTGTTGCGGGTGCGGTGTTGGCGACTGCCATGGGTGTTTCCATGCCTGCGTCTGCGTTAGATGTGGTTATTATTTTGGATGTGACGGGTAGTACGGGTGCTTTATTGCCCAACTGGAAATCCAGAATGGAAGCAGAGGTAATTGATCCTATTAAACTGGTAGATCCTAATGCGCGTTTTGCATTGGTTTCACATCTTGATTTTCCTTATAGCCCTTACGGTGGTGCGGGCGAGTATGCCTACCGGGTGGAAGCGACATTAAATCAAGACTTAACCTTATTCAGAGCAGCATTAAAAAATTTAACTAATGGTGTTGGTGGTGATACTCCAGAGTCGCAGTACGAGGCAATTCGCCAAGCCAACACGGGAGTTGGGTTAGATTTAAATGGTGATGGGGATTATGTTGATCTAGGCGATATTCCGCCTCAGTCTTTAGGCTTTAACCCCATTACCAATTCTTTCACCATGCACTTTACGTCTCCATTGGTGTATCACAATGATCCTTTCGAGCCGGATTACCCTTATGCGGGTGTAGTAAATAATCCAGCAGATTATAATGATGCGCTTAATGCAATGACTTCCCAAAATAATACTTATTTTATCTTAACGCCCGATCCTCTTCCTACGGCATTAGCGGCAATGGGCGGAAAAATGATGCCATTGGTGGATAAGCAAACTGGTAAAGCAGTTTCAAGTGCCGCATTATTCAGAGCATCCAGCTCTGCAGAATCTCTTGCGAAAGCAACGGGTGGCTCAGTGCTGTCTGTTGGGAGTGACTTAAGAGGGGTGAAAGAGGCAGTTGAAGAGATTATTGAAGTCGTTCGGCCTTGTCCTAAAGGTCAAGTACCTGTCGAATTACCTTTCGGCGTGGTGTGTGTCCCACAGACATAATCTGTGTACCAAATTGATTCAAGCGCTGTGAGTTGACTCAATGTTGACACGGTAGTGAGACAATCGCTGGAATAGTAATAGTTGAAATAGTAGTTGAGATAGTCGTTCAGATAGTAAATGTGTGCCTGTACATTTTTCTTGATTTTTGGGACCTCTTTTTGTTTTCAGCCATCGGTGGACCCAAAACATTGATTGTTAACGAGTTCAATGAGAAAAATGATTCAGGCACATTGCTAATGTTCCAATTTATTTCGCTTGAACGTTGAATCCGCCTTCTATAGCAATGTCGGAATAGGCAAAGCGGAGTTCTCCTGGCCTGCGCTCAATGACTTGTTGCAAAGTGGAGCTATTAGGAATCATTTTGGTTACTTGTTTTCTGAAGCGATGCACTTGAATGTTAATGTGTTGCTCTGCCATTTTCATCATACGCATTAATAATTCTTTATCGATCCAGCCTTGGTCAGATACATCCAATCCTCTATTGGCATCTTTGAGTCTTTGTTTGGCCAGCAGTAAGAGCAGGTAATGGTGGTTTCGCTCTCCTAAATTAATGGTTAGGTTATCTACCACTAACTTCAATGAAACGTGTTCTTCATCGGGGCTGACTTGAAAGCAAAATTTAATGTTATTGGTGATGCTTGCAGGGGTAATGATGGCGGTTGCCGCGCAGGGCCTGGCATCCACAAATTGCCAGAACAGTCCATTTGCTCCCACTTTATCGCCTGATTGCAAGGTAAAGCGCTCTTCGTTAGCCTCGCACTGCCAGAGCCCACCCTCAGATAAGAGCAGTAATATCTTGTGATCCGGTATAGGGAGGAGGTAAACGTCGTGAAGGGGAATAAACGGTTGTGTATCCGATAAAGGAATCAAACCCGTCACAGGAGGGGCGGTATCAACGACTTCCCAGGTTTCTGAAGGGATACTCCCGAATTGAATTTTGGCACCTTGAAGTAAGGGGTGGTACCTGCCAGGAGGCAGGCGATGGTTATCGATAAAGGTCCCATTTGTACTTGAATCTTTAATTTTCCAAGATTCTCCATCCCATGCAATAGTGGCATGATTGCGTGAGGCACTGGGGCTAACCAGTATCGTGGTGTTGGTTTTTTCATCACGCCCGAAAGTATGATTGGCGTGTAAAACCTCTTGTTTGTTGATTTTTGGGTTAAATAGTGCCGCCATTGGTACCCTTGCTTTCTTATCAAGCTACTAACGATAAAGTTTGATCACAGATGCTATCAATATTCTATATGAGTAGTAAGCATCGATAAATATAAAGATTCTGACGTTCAGTGATGGAGTTTAAGAACCTTGAGTGCCTGTGAAAGTAGACTTCTATAGAAGATTTATAGGGGTGATTCCGATATTGAAAAACGGGTGTCTTAAACCTGAAACACTCTTCGTAGTAAATTCCTTCCCCGATTTTCCTGTCAGGTAAATTTATTTCATATAAAACCATTATTTGATTGTGGCTTTTAGGGTAATCCTCATGGCTGCTGACGTGTTTTCATTATCAATGAAGATTTTGTACTTAAATAATGGGTGGTAGTAAAAAACGACGATAAATAATCTCAAAAAAGGGGTGGCAGACAAAAATGAAGACTATAAGGTGTTTTTCATTAAGTGATGTTTCGTTAAGCCGTATTGAGAAAAAGGCATTGGTTCGCTTCTTATGGATTGCGGTTGTTGGTTTTATGCTTGCTGGGTGTCATGCAGGTGGTTTGTTTGGTCGAGTGTTTGAGAACGTATGGGGAACTCAACGAGTTAAACCTGCGGACTATTCTTCGCCCAGCACTGCGAAGGAACTCATTTCAGCGGTAAAATCCGCTCAAGATAATCATCAGCGTATTCGCATGACCGGTTCTGGGCATTCGCCATCGGACGTTGCCGTAACGGAAGATGTGTTGTTGTATCCACATAAATTAAATGGCCCTTTACCCTTGGAAAATGCCGAGCTTAAAGCGAGCTTTAACGAGACAGTCACGATGCGTAGCGGTACGGAAATGTCGTTCAATCTGGTTAGGGTAAAAAGTGGTACGACCATTCGAGAGTTGAATGCCTATTTCGATGAAAAGGGGTTGGGGTTTCCTATTTTGGGTGGGTGGGATGCCCAGACTATTGCAGGGGCAACCATGACCGCAACTCATGGTTCCAGCCTTGAATTAGGGGCGTTGGACTCCATTGTGGCGAGTATTCAGGTGGTGAGTAATGATGGACGAATGCTTCAAATCGAACCAACCGATGGCATTACGAACCCAGAGACGTTTAAAGGGTATTTACCTGAAAACCCGGATATTCCTGTCGAATTAATTCAAGACGATGAAACATTTCGCGCAATGCGTGTCAGCATCGGGTCAATGGGAGTGGTTTATGCGTATGTGTTAAAAGTCTTTGATCAATACTGGATTAAAGAAAACCGTGTATTAACCACCTGGAAAGAAATTACAGGTCATAACGGATTTTTATCTAATTTGGTAGAAGGAGGGTTGTTAAACCCTCAAGGAATTGAGCCTGACTTTTATGAATTACAAGTTAACCCGTATCCGCGAGAGGATGGCGATTACAATGTGCTATTAACCAAACGCTGGATTTCCAAAGAGCCTTTAGAACCTAGCCCATATCGAGCAGAAAAAGGTTCTGATTTATTGCAGCAATTAGCAGTCACTTTCCAGAAAGTGGTAGAAGGTGCTGTGAATGCGTCTCCCCAATTAGCGGTTAAGACTCTTGATACGGCATTAGAGACGCAGTTAGACGAGGAGTACATTAACGTCAGTCATAAAGTATTCAATATTGGAGTGATTAATGAAACGGCGGTGTATGCAATAGAGGTTGCCTTTTCATTGAATGAAATTATTCCGGCTGTGAATAAGCAATTTGAAATTATTGAAGCATTACGACAAGAAAATGTGGTGCAAATGGCACCTCTGGCAATTCGTTTTGTAAAAGCTTCTGATGCACATATTTCTATGATGCACGGGCGTGATACGGCTATGATGGAAATTATTAATCTTCAGGGTTTAAAAGGGGTAGAGAAGTACTTTAAAAAACACCAAGAGGTTTTGCTGGATCGCAATGAGTTTACAAGCCGACCACACTGGGGATTGGATTTGCATTACCTGAAGGCAGCCGATCAGGTGATTGATTGTGACCGAAGCGGTGTGGATACAGAGGATTTTTACATTAACCTGAATTTTGAGCGTTTACGTACGTCTCGTAAGGTTTTGGATATCTCTGGTAATACGGTTAAGGTCAATGCTAGGAAGATTGATATTGATGCCAACTTTATTCAAATTGGTGATAAGTTTTTAGAGTGTCAGGATGTCGAACGTTATGATCCAGCCGCGTACTACGAGGAAAGTTGGGCACAATGGCTACCCATTTACCAAGACTTTAACCGTTATGGCACCTTCAACGGTAAGGTGACAGACCGTTTGGGTATCTCTGTAGAGCGCTAACGACCGGTCTTGTCCTTGCAAGGTTACCCTTGTAATTGTTGCTTGTGTAATAGGATGTAATACCCGTCGAAGAGCCATTTTGGTATTGATTAAGCCGTCCTTTTAAGGGCGGCTTTTTTGTGGACATAGGTACCTTTGATGTAGATACCTTTTTGTATGTAGATGCTGCCACCCTTTGCTTGGGCTCATTTGAGTAATTATTGCGATTTTTCTGCGCGGTGCCTGCCCAGTTGGTCGCTATCATGACGGTTATCGAGGATAAGGAGAAGACACTATGAGTATTGATATCGTAAACAGTGAAGGGACGCGCTACCGAGTTCAGGCGCTTCAGGCTGGCTTTATGACCTCTCGTTATGATTACTTTGATGGTTTACGCTTCTTAAAGAGCTTAAGCCAGTCGTCCATCGAAAAAATTCATCGAACGTTTTTTGGTGTCGGTAAGCCCATTGATAGTATGACAAGTGGGAAGGGCCTTAAGCGTTCTTTTTTCGGCTCTCGATATGACGCAGCTACTGGAATGATGGGAAGAGAACGGGAAATTTTAACCGCTTTGATTTATGAGCGATTAGTGGCAGAGAAAAACCCTTATTCCCTAAAGGAGTTGTCCCTTCGTCATGCTCAATTGCGCCATCATGTCAGTTTTCACTTACAGCAATTGTTGTGTGAATATAGGGCGAAAGGTGGTACGGCCAATGGCAGTAATAGCGGCCACATTCTTCTCGACCAAGCCAATGTGGCAGTCACTCAGGATTGGGTGAGCTTAGCGCATCACACAATGCTATTTCACAAGCGTTCTTTGGTAAGTTTATCGGCTTCCTCCTGTGGTGAAAATACAGAATCGGGCCTTGAATTGAATACACTTCAAAAGCATTTTGTTAAGGCATTGGGGTTTGATATTAAAGGCGTGACGTCGTTACATTTAGAGCAGGTATTCAGTTTTATAGAGAAAATTGACACGGATGCAACCTTAAGAACGACGATGGCACAATTGATAAGAGAACACTGTTTGCCGAAAGGTCAGCTATCGTTGCAAGGCAGCGTATTTTCTCAAAATAGGGTTACAACCAGTAAAAATGTGCTTGCGACTTTACTCTTATCGGCCATTGCTCCCGACCAAGCTTTGCGTAACCACTCGAATGTGCAATGGTTAGCACGAGTAAAAAAAGTGGGCCGAATTCTGGTGGATTTTGTTCAAGCTCAAGAAGCTTTGCAGGGTGAGTTGGAAAAGCAGCGTGAGAATTATGAGGCGCCTTCTCTTGATGACTTGGAATATGAATGGGTTGACGTGGCCAGTTAACGGTCCATTGTTTAAAGACCCAACGTTTAAAGACCGTCGCTACCTCCCACCGCTTAGGCAATGTTTAAAGGGCTATCGGCAATGTTTAAAGGGCTATCGGCAATGTTTAAAGGACGGTGAGAGAGTGGAGAATAGGGAGGAGGAGATATATTACCATTTGTATTCCAGACCCAATTGAAAGCGGTTTTGTTGCTCGGCGATTTCCACTTTAGTAAACCCTTTTAAGCCGTGAACAATTGGGATGGAGCCCTCTGTGACCACACTATGGCCAAAATTGATAAAGTCTTCCGTTAATTCGCCGCGTTCCCCAAAGTCTTCATCCACATAAGTGTAATAACTAAACCAGTCAATATCGCCTATGGCAGACGGCAGTTCTGCTTCCATACTGACGATTAATTTCAATGCACTTTTCTCAATATTTTGTACAAACTCAAAGGCCCATGTCGTGTTTTTAGAGAAGGTTGTATTGAAAAGTGATTTTCTGATTTCACCTCGAATAAAATGATCTTCCAACATGGCTTCATAGGCCAGTTCGTAGCGAAAACCTTTGTATTCAGAGGACGAGAATTCCATTTCCAAATAATTGATTTTACGGTTGCGTTTAAAAACGCTGGGCTCATCGAGGTGGTCTAAGCTGCCGATAACCCATTCCATAAGGCCGAACTTTTTCCACGAATGCACATGGCGTAACCCGGTTATCCACCCATCTTTACTGAGGCCGGTGGATGAGACACGGCCTTTATAAGGAGGAATAACGCCTAATTCGGTTTTTCCGTTATTGTGCTTAATTCGGGTATAAAGATGCCGGAATTCCAGTGAGCGGTCTTCACCGCTACCAAGCGTATTATAGTTGGATGAAAAATCATCACCGGTGACAACAAAGCCATGCAGTGACCAATTCTCGTTCGTAAATTGGTAATGAGGAAACCACCGTAATCGATATTGTGTCCGTGATGGGCGGTCTTCTCGGAGGTCATAGCGTATTGCTGCTGCCCCTTTTTGCTGAAAACTTCCCGCTATTGCGACAGAAGAGTTAAAAACAAATACCGTGCAGATGATCAGTAATGCATAAGCTAGAGCTTTACAAAAAATCGAATATAACCAATAACGTAGGGAGCCGCTCGCTAAGTAAATTGGAATAGAAGGGAGGTGCATAAGACAGTTGAATGGTTAAGTAAAGAAGACCGAAGTCTAGCTAGGGCAGCTTTTAATTAGAAAAAATTTTAGTCAGGGCAATTTTTATTTAGAGTACTTTTTATTTAGAGCACATTTAATAAGAGTGTCTAGTGTATTCATAACTAAAGCCCCTTTTACTACTTAGAGCTGACTGTTTTGAAAGAGTATAGTCCTCTTTAATAAGAATAAAAAATAATTATTGGATTTGTATTAAATAACGAGTGGGCCAAAGTTTACCGGTTACCCAAAACCCCTGTCTTGCGTCACTCCAGGCGATGCCATTAAGAACGCGCTCACGACGTTTTCCAGGCCTAGTTTGGTGGAGGTCGGTTAAATCTAAAATGCCCTTTACCTTTCCGGTTTTGGCGTCAATGGCAATAATGTGGTTATGCTGCCAACGATTGGCCCAAATAAGTCCATCGTGAAACTCCAGTTCATTCAAGTTATCCCAGTTTTGATCGTCACCGGTAACGGTAAGGGTTTGTTCGACGATAAGAGACTTCGGGTTCAAAAATCGCAATTGGTTTGAGCCGTCGCTCATAATCAGGTGTGAGTCACTATGGGTCAGCCCCCAGCCTTCACCTTCATAATGGAACGTACGTTTAAGTATCCAGTTTCTGTCATATACATACCCTTTTCGGGATTGCCACGTTAGCACATAAAAGTGGTCGTCAAACAATGTCATGCCTTCGGCAAATACTCGGCTTGGGAGTTTCATCGCATAAAACGACGAAGAGTCCGCTTCTTTGTATCGTGCCAACTTAGATTGACCATAGCGGCCACTGGATTCATAAATCCAAGGCCCATCGACCAGAAAGCCTTGTGTAAAAAGGCTTCTGTCGTGGGGTTGGCGATCAAGAACCTTATAAGAAAGTTGTTTGAGAGGCGGATTGGTTGACTCATGTGATTGTCTTTCTTGGGTCAGTCTTTCTTGAGCCAGTCTTTCTTGAGCCAGTTCTTCTTGAGCCAGTCCTTCTTGAGCCAGTCCTTCTTGAGCCAGAGATGGGTAGGTAGTGAAGGTTAGTAGAAGAACACAGAGGAAGCGATGCATAACCTGATGATAGTTCGACAGTGTGAGTGAGTGAAACGGGTTAAGCATAAGAATGATGCCAAGGTAATGGGGTTATGGTGATCATACCATGAATTACTTTCTCGCTTTAGTTTGTTAAAAATAGATTTATGATTTAATACCAATTTCAGTTTGTTTTTTGTTTCAACGAAAAAGTGTTACATGAGGTATTTTTTAAATAGAAATTTTTCGTAGGAAGTGGGGTGATGAACACGTTTTAGTGCTACTTATAGTCTGTCGACTTATAGTATGCAGGCGAAGAGTATAACCTAATGAACGTAACAAAAGTTTTTGGTCGACGTGTACGTCACTTTAGAAGTCTTAAATCTCTTTCCCAGGAAGAGCTTGCTGATTTATGTGACTTGCACAGAACATATATTGGCTCTGTTGAGCGAGGTGAGCGGAATATTACTTTGCTTAATGCAGAAAAAATTGCTCAATCTCTGGGCGAACCATTGGTTTCATTTTTTACGGAGGATATCGATTGAAATGAGAGCTAATTTAGATAAGGTGCTCAGAAAATACCATTTATCATTCATGCAGAAAGTCTATTCAGATGAAAATAATGACTATGATTTACTGATGGATGTATTCGGCATTACCCCGCAGCTCAAGCGAGAGAATAGACAATATTGGGGGGAGAGAGCTTGGGAAGTGCTGGGAGTCGCTTATTGTAGAGGCCTGTAAAGGGGCTCCTGGTTATAAGCCAGCATTAAGAGTTGGTGGTGATGAACCGTGTGATCTTAGGCTTGGTCAATATGCAATCGATACAAAGTACCGTATCGGATCTGGTGATTCCGGTACTTTGAAAAAGTTTAAAGATTATGGGGGGTTATTAAGAGATAAAGGTTACACGCCTATTCTCTTATTCCTTCGCAAGGATAATCTTCCAGCAGCTATAACCGCATGTAAAAATGGGGGCTGGGAAATTTATACAGAGCAAGCTTCATTTGACTTTGTGAGAGAAAAGTGTGGGTTTGACATAAAAAATTATTTAACTACAAAAGCGAGAAGTTACCTTTTAACTCGTCTGAGTGGTCTAGCCTCTGGTTTATGATGTCTATGTATGTGGGTTCAATTTCTATACCTATATAATCTAAGCCTGCATCTTTTGCTGCAACTAAAGTTGTTCCCGATCCAGCAAAAGGGTCTAATACAATAGATCCTTTTGTTCTGGGAACAAAAATATTGATTAATTTTTTCATCAAGTCTAGAGGTTTAACGGTACAGTGGATATTGTAGTCAGGTGTTTTATCCCGTTTTATATTTTCCAGTATATTTGATTGAAAGCCACCATCTTCCATCTTGGTATAGAATAGGCCAGTGCCGTGTTGTATCAGTGTTTCAGTGTAGTTATTGGTTAATGGTTTTTGGAGAACACATATTGCTTCCCATTCACTTCTTAGGCAACTATGCCAGCCTTCCATTTCTTCGGGGTTTTTAAAACCTTTTTGCTCCAGCTTTTTTTGCATATTGATTCCTTTAGGAATCCCGCTTGACCTTCTGTAAACAACGATATCACGAGCATAAAAGCCGGCTTTTTCAAGGGCCACTTGAACATGTGCGACTGTGCGGGTGCTGTTGAAAACTAAAATGGTGGCTCCAGGTTTACATACACGATAAAGCTCTAATGCCCATTCATGACACCAGTCTTCGTATTCCAAAATATTTTGACGATTTTTTTCATACCATCGCTTATTTCTTACTCCACCAGCCAAGCCTGAACCATAGGGAATATTTTTCACTAGCGTTTTACTATCTTGTATTCGCTCTTTTCTGCGTTGAATTTCAGAGTTATCCCATTTATGCCCTATAAATTCATAATTGTATGGTGGATCTGTTATACAGGCTGAAATGTAATCACTGGGCAACATTTTCAGCATCTCTCGACAGTCGCCATTCAAAATAGTATTAATAAATTCAGTCATTTTTACCTCATGTATATGATACTTATAGTATTCATAATGACGTGACAGTGCAAGATGTATATCTTGAAGAGAGATCTCATAACTTGAGATTTTGATGAATTCGCTCTCAGTGGTGCCATTCTGAGAAATGAGACTTTTTAGGTGTCATCAGAAGAGAAAAGATCAATATGTTGTAATCATTATTCACACGAGTAAATAATAGGAAGGTCTAATTAGGTTCAGTGACAAGAACTAAAATTATTTCACATCAGGAAAACTCTGATCTTGTTTAAATTTAGCAATCACTCGCTTGATGCCTTGTTCAAGAGAGATTTGGGGAGTGACTCCTAATAGGGTTTCCATAAGGGTAGTATTGGGACGTTTGATGAGCGTCATTTTCTCTGGGAGTTGAATAAAGTTGGCATAATCTTCTAACTTCACACCGAGTTCTTTGGCGATTAGTTCTGCTACTTGCTCAGTTTTAACATACTCGCTGTGGCCAATATTGAAAATACGGTATTCATCTATGTGCATAAGGGCTTCTAAGGCGTTGACTGCATCGTCTAAATGTAGCCAAGCTCTCTCACTACCAAGGTGAACGTCTATTTTTTCTTTCTTTGATAAATGTTCGATGAATCGAATCATGGCGGAGCGGTGGTCGCCGTGGGTTTCGTCTTCATGGTAAAACATAAAGGGCCTAACGGTTACGGCTTTTAATCCATGATTTTTTACTTCGTATTCAACCAGCTTTTCGCCTAGATATTTGGTTAAACCATAGCGATTGTTAGGTTGTGGTATTGTTGTTTCTTCAACCAGTTCTTCAGGTTGATTTCCATACACTTCCGAGGTGGAAAAATAAATCATTTTTGCTTGAAATTTTTTACACAACTCAGCAACATTTTGTACTCCTACCAAATTTGTGGTCACTGCCAGAGAGGGGGCCGCTTCACATGTGACTCGGCTGACCATGGCGGCTAAATGATATACAACATCTGGTTTTACACAGTCATACACTTTGAGTAAGTCTAGGGGCATCGTAATATCGGCTTGGTAATAATTGGGCCGGTAACCTGGATGCCAATCGCATTCTGTTACATTGTGCCCTGTATTTTTTAAGTGCTTTACTAAAGCATGGCCAACATTGCCTTGTGAACCTATCACTAATACTTTCATGATTTACCTTTTAATCACGCTTTTATTTGAGTGTTTTTAAGAATGTTAATAATATTTTGTGCTGTATTACCTGTGCCATACAGTGGATTTTTGTCGTAATCGAGTGTTCTATGCCATTGTTGATGAACGGCATCGATAATGTTGCTTTCTGAAAGTGGAGGGCACAAAAGATTATGCCCTTCAGCCAATAATTCGACCCATTCGGTTTCATCTCTAAGGGTGACACAGGGTGTATGGTAAAAGTAGCTTTCTTTTTGAATACCCCCCGAATCGGTAACAATCACAGATGCCTTTTTTTCCAAGGTAACCATATCGAGATAACCAACGGGGTTGATTACAGTGGTGTGCTTTTCTAATTCTTTCAATAAATTAAGGTGGTTTAAGACTTTTTTGGTTCTTGGGTGGAGAGGAAGAATAATACTGAAGGCTTTGCCGAGTTCGCAAAGTGCATTGACAATAGTTGTCATGCGTGTGGGGCTGTCAGTATTTTCTGCGCGATGGAAGGTCGCTAGAATGTAATCTCTATTTTTTAATTCTATTTTTTTTAGTAAAGGGTTGTTGGTGATTTTTTCTCTATTGCCATAAAAATGAGCAACATCCTGCATGATGTCCCCAACGTTATGGATAGAATGTGGGGCGATATTCTCCTTGGTCGCATTTTTTACAGCTTGCTCTGTGGGGGCAAAAAGCCATGTGGATAGGTGATCGGTTAAGATTCGGTTTTGCTCTTCTGGCATTTTTTTGTTGTACGACCTTAATCCGGCTTCTACATGTGCGATAGGAATGTGTAATTTTGACGCAGCCAATGCCCCGGCTAGTGTTGAATTGGTGTCACCGTAGACTAAGACAACATCTGGCGTATCTTGTTTTAATAAGTTTTCTATTTCGATGAGCATATTACCTGTCATCTCACCGTGAGAGTCGCCCATTTTTTTCAGTGTGTGGGTGGGCGGAGGAATATGCAATTCTTTAAAAAAAACATGCGACATGTTGTCATCAAAGTGCTGACCAGTGTGGATTATCACTTCATCAATGCCGTCATGAAGGGCGATTTCCCGGGATAATGCGGCCGCTTTAATAAATTGTGGCCTTGCTCCAACAATAGTCACAATCTTCATGGGGAGCCTTGTAGTGCAGTATGAATGACATCAGAAATGGCTTTCTGATCTTCAAGAGGTAAATAAGGGTGCATTGGCAAACAAAGTATACGATGAGAGACATCTTCAGCGATTGGGAAGGCACCGTTTGAATAGTCTAAAGTGCGAAATATTGGCTGTAAATGCAATGGCTTTTCATAGTAAATGGCACTGGGAATACCCTCATATTTTAATTGCGAACGAATGTAGTCTCGTTGTTGAGTCGATGCTGCAATGATTGCGTATTGAGCCCAAATACTGTTGTAAGAAGGGGGAAGGATGGGAAGCTTAAGTGCAGTTTCGGCTAGCAATGCTGCATAATTTTCGGCTACTTTTTGTCTAAGTTTTATTTCTTCATCAAAAATTTTCAGCTTTTCTAAAAGAACGGCGGCTTGTAGTGTATCTAGACGGCTATTTAGCCCAATTGCAATGTTGTCGTATTTGTTCAAGCCTTTTCCGTGTGCGCTTAGCGAGCGAAGCTTTTTTGCGATATTAGCGTCATTGGTAAACATCGCGCCCCCGTCACCATAGCAGCCGAGCGGTTTGGCGGGAAAAAAACTGGTCGTGGCAATATCACCAAAGGTGCAGGATTTATGATGGCTGATGCTTGCCCCAAAGGATTGGGCGGCATCTTCAATCAGAAAAAGATTAAACTCTGAACATATCTCTTTAATTTTTGCGAAATCGGCTGGTAAGCCAAATAAATTAACGGCAATAATCCCGACGATATTTCTGCCTTGGGTTTTTAGCTTCAATATTTCTGAGCGTAATGTATCAGGGCATAAGTTAAAGGTCTGTGGGTTAATGTCCGAAAAGGCAATATCAGCACCAACGAGTGGAATGACTTCAGCGGTTGCAAAAAACGTAAACGGTGTTGTGATGATAACATCACCGGGCTTTACGCCCATTGCCATTAAACTTAATTGTAAGGCGTCTGTACCATTGGCACAGGAGATAACATGGTTTGAGCCAGTGTAGTTGGCTAATGCCTCTTCCAGTTGTTCAACTTCAGGCCCTAAAATATAGTGGCCATGGTCAAGTACACGCTGAATACTTGCATTGACGTTATCTTTTATACGCGCATATTGTTTGGATAAGTCAATAAATTCCATTTCAAAGGTTTTTCCTATGCTCTAGGAACTTTCCTTGTAATACGTAAATATCCCCGGTCTGTGGGCATCGGGCTTTTTCGTGCCCGGATAAGGGAAGTGGTAATGTCTCGCCAAATTTACTGATCCAGCCTTTCTGTTTCGCGGGGACACCCATAACGAGAGCAAAATCGGGAAGACTCTGAGTTACGACGGCTCCGGCACCTACAAAAGCATATTGTCCAATATTGATTCCACAGATAATGGTGCAATTCGCCCCGAGCGTTGCCCCTTTTTGAACGACCGTATTTCGATACTCTTTTTTTCTTTCAATAAACGCACGAGGGTTGTACACATTGGTGAAAACCATGCTGGGCCCACAAAAAACATCATCTTCCAAGGTGACGTTGTCGTAGATAGAAACATTATTTTGCACTTTCACATTGTTACCAATGTTAACCGCATTGCCAATAAAAACATTTTGGCCGAATGAGCAGTGGTCTCCGATGGTGGCTCCTGAACAAATATGAACCCAATGCCAAACTTTAGCGCCTTCACCAATTTGTGCGCCGTCGTCAATAATGGCGGTGGGGTGTATAAATGTATCTGTCATTTATAGACTCCTTAGCGCCCGTAAAAAGGGATGCGAATCGGACGTGTATCCTGTTGGGGTTTTTCGGCGTATCTCTGATAAGGCTTGAATGGAACAGCGGGCTTGTTCAACTCCGCAACCGCGACCTTCTAAAATTTGTTGATAACAGATATTGTGAAGATCATTGAAGCCACCTGAAAATTCTATTTCCTTATTTTGGACGGTGATGCTTCTGTAGGTTCTTTCGCCTTTTTCGATAGCGCAATCGGGGAGGTCATTGGCATCAATGGATAAAAACCAACGCACTCTTGCTTTTTGATATTCAAGGTACCCAGAGGATCGAGTTTTTGAAAAATGATGAACGTTATTTTCGATAAGCTCTCCGAAGACAAAGTGAAGCATATCAAAAAAATGAACACCAATATTGGCGGCGACACCACCAGATTTATTGATATCGCCTTTCCATGAAGTTTGATACCAATCACCCCGAGCCGTTATGTAGGTTAAGTCTACGTCGTGTTTTTTGTCGTTAGGCTCTTTATCCACTTTGTTTTTTAGGTTGATAATGGCGGGGTGTAAGCGTAATTGGAGAACGGTATTGACTTTCTTTCCTGTTGCGTTTTCCATCGCGACTAAACTGTCTAGTTTGTCTACTTCTAGCACCAATGGTTTTTCACAAATAACGTGTGTTCCAGAGCGTAATGCATAGCGTATGTGTGCATCGTGAAGATAGTTCGGAGAACATACGGAAATATAATCTATTTTATTGCCCGTTCGGGATAAGTGATCAATATGACGGTCGAATAGTTCAAACTCATTAAAAAAGCGTGCGTTAGGAAAAAAGCTATCTATAATTCCGACGGAGTCATTGATGTCATAAGCAGTGGTTAACTCACAATGATTCTTTTTTATGGCTTCCATATGGCGAGGAGCAATGTATCCTGCCGCCCCAATGAGCGCAAATTGTTTCATGTATTACCTTGCTTGTTTAACATGGTGTGTCATCATCAGTATTGAGTAATGACATCAGTTTATCTCTTTTTAGGGGCGAACCGGGCAGGCATAGGCCACCGCATGGTCTTGATGGCCGTGTTTCCAAGCGGTATAAGAAAAGCAGGAAAATCTAAGCGCATATTCTTTTCTTAATAGAACCTCGTCACTGATGTAACCACAAAATCCTTCTTCAACAGCTTGTTGAGTACCGATTTCATAGCGTCTCATTAATTCTTCAGTGGATGTTGAGTTGAGGTTTTTATTTTTATTCAGTCCTTCTCGGAGGGTTTTCTTGACTTCCTCTATGTTCAATTTATAACGCCCGGTTGCCTCTGCTACATTATGGATTAAGGCTTTGCAGGATGCGAATTTACCGTTGGCTAATCCAACACGCCAAAAAATCATGGCATAAACCAGCATGACTTGATTGGCGTAACGAATGGCAATGTCATTACAGGCCATGGCAACCATATCCGGGTTACCTGATGCTAAACTGAAGGGATAGATTTTACGAAGAACATTTTCAGATCCATGTAATGCTTCGAATTCTTCCCATTTGCGTACCATCATTTCTTGATAAACTTTATTATTGAATGTGGACGAGATTCTGTTGTCGTGTATACGATAGTTGTATAACGGCTCTAAGATATAAACCGCTTTGTATAAAGACGATAACTTTATCCACATATCTGTATCGCAGAAATTTTCTTCAATAAAAGGGCCAACTGTGTCGTGGCAAGATCGCTCATACATAAACGCGGCATTGCCACGGTGTGAGCAGGTGAGCATTTCATTGGGGAGTTGGTGGTTGTTAAAATTGATGCTTAAGTGTTTGTGGTCGGCATCAATATTGAAGTAAGAGGCGTAAGCCCATTTGGCGTCTTTGTCGGAATCTATAGCGGCGACCAATGCCTCTAAAAAGTATTCTGGGCTAGTGTTGTCGGATGAAATATACGTGATTAATTCGCCAGAACAATGCTGGAGTGCAAAGTTGATTGCGTTGGCGGCACCTCTATTTTCTTGGTAGTAATACGTCAATTTATCGTCATCAATGGTTTTTATCCAATCGCCGGTGCCATCGTTTGAGCCATCATCCACAACGATCAGTTCAAAATCTTGATAAATTTGATTTAAGGCAGTAGGAATAGCGCTTTTTAAGTAATCTAAATCATTGTAGGTGGGAAGAATTACAGAAACTCTTGGCATAATAATTAGTCTTTTATAGTTGAATAAGCTATTTGGCGCTAGTTCATCAAATTCAATAATGATTACTGGTTGTGTATTTTTATTGTGTATTTCCAAATAATGTTGTTGTTCAGTGTCAAAAAAACATCGACAAATCAATTATAGGATATGATCAGCAAGGGGCGTGCCATTTTTAATTTTTTTGGAGGTAGGGGAGGAAGTTCAGTGAGGGGGTGTCGCCACTCCTTGGCGATTCAAGTTGGTGTTTATTCAATAATTTTAATTTTTTCCCCTGGTATGGGCTCCCCTCTCGGATAGTAACCATTAATTAATCGTAAATATTCTTCGCCGTATTTTCCCAGTTTAAGAGAGCGGGCAAGCCTTGGGAACGTCGTGTTTTTATTGGCGGTTACGTATTTAATGACTTTGGATTTGCGTTTTTTGGGAGAGGCCTTGGGGCGTACCGGTTTAAAACTTTTGATGGTCTTTAAAAAGAGCTTGTCGTAATCCGTCTTGTTTTCCTGTGTGTTGACTTTACCTTGTAGAAGATAGGCTCGGCTACCTTGGGCTAATAGCGCGACACGAGAGTCTTCGGTTAAATCCCCTGTGCCTTTTGGAATGATACCTGTGTGGCCTCGTAACCCGAATTGCGCGATGGGTTCTGATTGCCTTAATAATCCAATACTGAATTTATCTCTAAGAAAGGCTTCATAATTAGGTTGCTGTAAACGGTCAATGGTTAAAGTCATTTCAGCGCTGTTGTCGGCGGGGCGTCCAACAATGGCTTTGGTTTCGTTTTTGACTTCCCATTCTTTGGGGAACAGTAACGTAAAACCTAAGCGATTATGTGTATAGCGCGTGCCGTCTTCTTCCTTTTTTTTCTCCGCTTGTTTTTGGGCGCGATCGAAATTTTGCCCCCAGACGAGCCCTTCGGTTTTTTCTCGGAACAGGGCTTCGTTTTTGCTCGTGCTTGGTGCCGTCTCTTTATCGCCATTGAGAATTTTATGAGCTTCTGCAATGGCCTCTTGTAATCGCTTATCGTTTCTTGGGTGGGTAGAAAATACGCCGTGATAGGATCTGGGTTTCTTGCCGGCATCACGGGCTTGTTGTTTGGAAAAACGTTCGTGGTCTTTAAGTACACCGATGACTTCAATCATGGCGTTGGGGTCGTAACCGGCGGCTCGTAAGTATTTGGCGCCGAAGCTGTCGGCTTCTAACTCCATTTCACGTCCATAGCCGGCAATGGCGGAATCTGTCCACTGCGCGGCCGCTGAGGCGACGGTGGAGCTGCCGGTGAGGATGCCGGTCATAACGGCACCTACATCTCGCCCTAGGCGAGCGGATTCTTGACGCACGGAGTGCCGGGCGGTGATGTGGGCAATTTCATGGCCTAATACAGCGGCGAGTTGAGCTTCGTTATCGAGGTAGGCGATTAACCCTCGGTTGATGTAGACATATCCGCCGGGCAGGGCAAAAGCGTTAATGTCTGGGCTGTCGATAATGGTGAAATGGTAGGTGATGTCGGGCCGATCCCCAGCGGCCGCAAGCTTTTGCCCTATGCTGTTGATGTATTGGCTAAGCTCTTCATCGTCGTAGGTGGGGATTTTTTCCATCATTTCTTCATGGAGTTTTTTGCCCAGTTTTATTTCTCGGCTTTCTGACATGGTCACCGTATCAATCCCACCGGTGGCAGGGTTGATAGAGCAGCTTGTGATGTGCAAGCTTGAGAAAAGGATGGTGGTCAGTGCCAGCGTTTTCCGAAATAGGGTAAAGGAGTGCATCATGTTATCTCCTATTGCTGGGCTTGCGCCGCTTTGGCATTAAAAAAATTGCGTAATTGTTCTCCCATGCCTTTGCAGGCATTGTTTTGAACGCGGGCGATAAGGGGAATGGGTACGACCACCGCTGGCATATAAGAAGTACCTTGGGCGTCGGCACTGATTTGGCCTCGATTTTCACGATGATGATAATCCCAGATGGTGGCTTCGTAATCCGACTCTTTATCCCATGTGCCAAAACCAAAACACCCTGCACCCCCAACACTGATTGAGCAACCGATAGAGCCTGAGCTATTGGTGGTTTCGGTATTGCCATCTACCCAGACAATGTAGCGAATGTTAAAGGCATCGATGGCTTGGGCTACTGCTTCATTTTTCAAAAAACGATTCAGATCTTTAACGCGCATAGGTGCGGTGCGAGGTTCAAACCACGGGTATAAGCTATCGGTGAAGGTTTGTTCTTCAATAATATTGAGCCCATTATTGCCGTTTGACATCACATTACCAATGCAGCTGATTAAGTCTGGCTCAGTTTCATAATCACTGGAGTGGCGTCGGCCCAAAATCACCACGGACTGATGAGACTCGATGGTGATGTCGGCATCGGCTTGTTTGTGTTCATCAATGGTAATCGTGGTGCAGCCGTTGAGGGTGATGAAAGTGGTGATGAACAGTAAGGTAAGCCATGAACGTGGAAGCGCCCACGAGGAAGAAAAACGTGAGGAAAGGGAATAGGAAGTTTGAGTTAGTATCACAGGTGATTGCGTCATAAGGATTGCCTTTCGCTTTTTACGTTTTAGGGCGTGCACTCACTGAGTTGGTTGGGACAGGCCGAGGTTTATTTTCCTCTAACCACGTTCGAATCTCCGGTACTTTCACAAACCCAATGGATAAAGTGGCGCCCAAATCCCTTAATGCGACGGAAATTGCTTGGTTCATTGCCTCTTCTTTAGATTGTAGAAAAGCACTGGGGGTTTTGCCGTAGGCGCTCATAAGCCAGTCGGCGACCAAATCACCGTTAGCGTTAAACACTTGCATGTGATATTTGATCCAAACTTCGTAAATTTTGATGCGGGTTTCTTTTGGTGAAGAATATTGAAATTCTTTGATTTGTGGGTATAAAACCAAGTCGTAGTTGCCTGCGCCGGATTCGTGGTTTTCTAATATGTGGTTTTCTAATATATTGACGTCTGCAAACATCGCGGGAAAAATTTGATCGAATAATCGTGTGTGTGCATCCCCCGCTTCAATCACCCATTTATCTCGATTTTTATCTTCTTCTTTATAAGTGAAACTTTTTAATGCTTCGTCATAGACTACCCCCATTGTGATACCCACCTGTGGCACAATGGGGGAAGGAAATTCAGTATCCACAACGAGTGAATTTGTACAGCTGGCTAAGAAAAAGGGAAGGGCGAATAGGAGTATTGCCATATTACGTCGTGCCCGTTGGTGGTAATCCCTAATTTGTCTTAGTGTGTTACGTTGTGGTTGAGAAAACATCGCTTCACTCTTCTGTAAAAATAGAAACATGATGGTCGTTGCGTTCTGTTTCGATAATGGGGATGTAGTTATCCCCGGTAATCATCCCCGGTAATCGTTTAAGCCAACAAACGTGCCGCCATTGCGGCGAGTTAATTCTCGCATCAGTGCGGCAAAGCGAATGCCGGTGGTTTGCAAATTACTGGGTCGTGCAAATTGCACCGGAAAGCCAACGGCATGAATTCGCACCATCGGCTCGCCTTTTTCATTTTTTTTATTGATTCGATCAACGGTATCCACCACTGATTTAATTGATCGGCCCGTAAATTCATCCCCCAGTACGTACAAACTGATTTTTTTATCGGGGTCATAAAACGTGCGAATGGCTTTTTGAATACCTTCCACTGGGCTGGAATTACTGAAGGGGTTCCAGCCACGCAGCCGCTGTAAAATAATTTCTCGCCTGCCGGGGGTATCGGGAATCCATTTCCCACGATAATTTTTAAACATGTAATCGCCCATGTCGTTCATGACTTGAATGCCTTTTACATTGGGGTAAATGTCGAGAATATTCACCATTTCTTGCATCATTCGATCCCAACCATAATTGAACATACTGCCGGAGGTATCAATAATAAAAATTATGTATTCGCTGTCGACGGGGATACCGCCAATGATGTTGTTTTGCCGCTGATAATTTTTACCCAGCAATCGTTCCATTTCCGCCGTTAATGATTGCAAGGCCAGTTCTAACTCTCCTTTTACAATACTGTCGACACTGCTGGCTTGAGAGACTTGTGCGTATTTGGCCTGAAGGGTTGCCAGTTCTGTTCGTAAAATGGCAATGCGTTTTTTTTCGGTATCCAGTTGTTCATGTTTCGCGTTGAGGTTGCGATTAAAAATGGCGGTTTCGCCCCGAATAGTAAACAGTTGTTCTTGAAGGTTAGCGACTAAACCATCCAGCTTTACCGCAGAGTCTTCCAGTGCGGTAGGGGCGGTGGTTTTGGTAATCATGAGCAAGAGAACAATCGCTCCAAAACCACAGCACACCACATCCAAAAAGGACATGCTGGACTCTTCATTGCTTCGACGTCGAGTACGGATGCTCATGGGCAGATTCTCATTCAGCGACAAACTCGTCGTTAATTAGCGGTTTATTACTCATAAATCAGGGCCAGTCTCGAGACGGCGTAATAAAAGCGCCGTCTGTGGCTTGGGCCAATTGCCAGTATACGGCAGAGGCCATTGGGTCGCCTTCCATGGGCAATAAAATCACGTTCATCGGAATGCCTCGCGGAATTTCATCAATGGCTTCTCGATACAATTTTACCCGTTCTGGCCCCGTAATGGTGGGGCCCTTGGGTTTTTTTCTGCCTTGGGTTGGCAGGCCGTCGGTAATTAAAAATATGTTGTCGGGCAAAGGGTCGAGTTGTTGAAAGGCCACAAAAGTATTGAACAAATTGGTGCCGCTGTTGGGGACGATTTTCCTCATATTGGCGATCGATTGTTCCAGTTGGGCTTTATCACCCACGTTTAACCACTGGGATTCAGTGCCTGTTAGCGCGGCTTGCGTTTGGGTATTGAAGGCGTAAATTTGATAGTCGGTTTCGGGGGGCATTTGGGCAACAAGCCACTCGACAATGGCTAAGGCTTTCTGCCATTTTTGAGAGCCGACTTTGATGTCGTCGCTCATGTTTTTTCGACGAATGATATTAATCATGGAATCATCCAACATGCTGGAGGAGGCATCCAGCAAAATCAGCATATTGGCGCCGCCCAATTTAAGGCCCGTAAGGTATTGCCGGTCACCTTGTCCTAAAAATTGACGAACGTTATTGGCGCGGTCTTCTTGTTCGGATTCAATTTGTTGACGCTCAATTTCCAGTTGTTTGAGTTTGTCTTTTAAGGATTGGATTTGTTGATCTTGGTCTTCATCGTTCAGCTCAACAATTTTGCTTCTCACCGCATCAATGTCTTTGTTGATGATACGTGCTAACCCTTGAGCTTCCCTCAGCCGTTGATCTATGTCGGACACGGTATTTTTAATGTCGACTAATTTTTCTTTTCCATCGAGCACTTCTTCTTCCAACAGGTTTACTTCTGCTTGCAGGTCGAGATTTTGCTCGTCGACGCGGTTATCCACATCGTGTTTGATGATTAAAAAAATCAGCGCAACCGCCCCAAAACCGCAGGACATGATGTCCAGAAATGAGAGGCTAAACGTGGAAAAACGGCGTTTGCGAGCCATATCGGTCAGACTACCTCAATAAAATGAAAGTCAGCGCCACCGCAATGCAAGATGTCACCAGTGGTAATGGAGATTGGCCCGGTTAGCGGTTGTGCATTGAGTTGACAATGTTTTTCACCGGGTGTGAGTAGCCACTGGTCTTCGTGCATGGCGATGGTGGTTTCCGTGTCTGAGAGGATTTGTTTCACGGCTTGATCAATGGTGTAAGCACGATGGCCAAGCAGAACATGGGTCGGTTTGTGGCGGCCGGTGGTCACAACTGCACGTTGTTTTTTCTGCGTAATATGAGTGAGATAGGGCGTGTCCTCGTCGGTATGTGAAGCACACCAGTCGTGTAAATACGACAGCGCGTTGAGGGCAATGACATTGGCGGGTAATGCATTGGCGTTCGGTAATGCTTTGGCCAATCCGGGCAACTGAGCGTCGTCGTGTGTGATCCATAAAGCCGGAGCGTTAGCCCCTTCTGAATGGACGGCCCGATGTAAACGTTCATAGAGCGCTTGGGATTCTTCCAGCAAGGTATCTGCATTGAGTTTAATGGTGTGGTTCTCAAGGCTGATGCGGTGCTCTCCCTGTTCTAATTGTGCCAACCATGTGGGTAGCTGGTCGTAGAGGGCCTGTTCGGCAGTGGCATTGTGGGTGGGATTGTAGCGGGTTTGTTGAATGAATTGATCGCACACAACCTGCGCCCAGATATCTTGTAAATCCAGAATGCCGCAGCCTGGCACCACACGACTGCCGATGACAGACGCGATGCCCTGAGTGACATGAATGTCAGTGATCAGGGCTTGGTGTAGTTGCAGTTGTACTGTTCGGTGTGGGCCGTCTGGGAGTTCGGCACACATCATCAGTGCGTCGTCCACGATGCAGTGAACGTGAATACCCAAGCCTTGGGCGATGCCGAGTAATAATGTCAGTTGCTCCTCGCTAAAGCTGGCCGGGGCCATGAAAACCGCCGACGCCAGTGGAAAACCGGCTTCGGTGCTGTCGAGTTGCAGTTGTTTTAAATGGTGATAGGCCAAATCTGCAGTATGGCGAATCACTCCGGCGGCGTTTTTCAGAGGCTCGACACTGAGCTGATTCCAGTAATACGTATTGGCATTGCGAGGGTGCTCTCGGTAATGGGATTTGGCCATGGCACCGAACCCACAGTGCTGTTCATCAAACATGGCAAAGCCTGGGCTTTCAATCACCGCCGATTCATCTAGCTGCCATGGGGTGTCTGGTTGATTGGGTGTGGTTTGCACGGTATACAGCTTGATGAGGTTGTCGTGCAGATGAATGACTGCCGTTTGATTGTTAGTCGTAGTTTGATTGTTAGTCGTAGAAGGTGTCATCGCAGCGTTAACCTCTTACCGTTAAAAACCGAAGCAAACGAGAGTCGCAATAGTTCTCGGTATCAATAACTAAACGCTCCTGCATTAATTGCAACTGGTGTGAGCAAAACATAATAAAAATGCTGATCACCAAGGCGATAAACGTTGAGTTAAAGGCCACACCCAGGCTGACGGTGACCCCGGCAATGTCACCTTCGACGGCTTTGTGGGCTTGCCCTAGGGCTTCACCAATCCCACGTACAGTACCGATGAATCCGATGGAGGGAATGGCCCAGGCAATGTAGCGAACCATGGCCAATTCACTGTCGAGCCGGTCTGATTCGGTTTGGCAGGTTTCTTTGACCGCACCGGCGGCATCGGAGACATTACGAGACGAATCAAATCGTTGCAGGGCTTTCAGAAGAGTGCGCGGCAACAACATGGATTGCTGATCGGGCGGGAGTGCTTGCAGTGGACGCGACAGTTCACGGGCGTCTTCGGGCAGTATGCTCACCCCTTCGTTGAGATTGATGAGGGAGTTCTGCAATAAACGACGTTCGGCAGCGGTTTCTTTGGCTTTGAAAATCATGATCGCCAAGGCCCAAAACATAAGAACAAAACAGGCTTCTTGCTCAAAATCGCGCATGACCACAAAGATTGAGCGTTGCACGACGTAAGACTCCCCGGCTTCCTGGCGTTCTAGCTGGTGCTGAATAAGGGCATCGGCCTGCGGACGAATCACGGTGACATACACGGCGTGCACGACGATGATGGCGATGATCAGGGCAAACAGTTGATAGATAAATTCCGCAGAGGCGTTGCGCTTCATGAAAGCTCCTTGGTCGTCGAGCGGGTTAAGTCATTTTGTTTTGTGTGTATTGGTTTTGTATGCGTATTGGTTTCGTCTGTGTAATGCGTGTTGTTGTTCGGTAGTTATTGTTCGATAGCTGTTGTTCAATATTGGCCTGTTTTAAAAAACGCCGAACCTAAATGTCGATGGGAAACGACACGGATAAATCCTCAGAAATGTCTTCTGTGGGGACGAAGCTCTCATTTTCTTCGGCTGGCGACGTTTTCTCGGTGGATGCTTTAGCCCCGGCTCCTTTCGTTTCTGTTTTGTTCGGCTCTTTATTATTGGGCTTTGTTTTATTGGACACTGTTTTATTGGATTCTAATTTATTGGACTCTGTAGCCTTTTGATTGGTTTCTTGAGTAGCGGAATTTATAGCGTTGTTATTTTCCTCTGGTGTTGCCAGTGTTTTTTGTGGCGACAAAATAAGGAACATTGCGGCGAAAGCGATGAGAGAACGTGAGAATTCCTGAAACATGTCATTACTCCACATAGCGAGCGATACGGAAACCGACGGCAGGTTTGGGCTCGCTGCCGTAATCCCGATAAGACAACCGTAAATCCGTAATACTGCCACTGGACCAACTGGAGCCACGGATAACATGGTAATCCCCTTTTGCGGGGCCGACGGGGTCTTCTTCTGCCGCTAAAGATAGGCCGGTTTTGACCATGTAAAAATCATTCACCCACTCTGCGGCATTACCGGCCATATCAAACAGGCCATGATGGTTGGATTTGAAGCTGCCCACCGGGGCGGTGACCACAAAACCATCATCGTAACTGGACTGGATGACGCCTAAAATCGGTGCACCACTGCGATCAGCAAAATTGCCGGATTTCGGTGGCGGTGGAAGGTTTTTACCCCAGGGGTATTTCAGCATGGTGCCTTTTTCAAAGCGGGCGGCCCAAGCCCATTCGGCTTCTGTGGGCAGTCGGTAGCCGTGGCTTTGAAGGTTGAAACCCGCTAGCTCGTCGCCGTTGAATTCATAAAATGGGGGCAGTTTTTCTTGTTCTGAGAGCCAATTACAGAAGCGCGCGGCTTGTAACCAAGTGAGATTCACCGCAGGGTGACGATCGTTATTCAAACTGTTGCCTTTGACATGGCCCGAAGAGTGGCCGCGTAAAAAGCGTCGAAACTGTTCGTTGGTGGTTTCGTGAGTGGCGAGATAGAAGGGGCGGGTGAGCTGGATGGCGCGCATCACCTCATTTGCTCGGCGGCCTTGCTCACGGCGCGAGGCACCCATATCGAAACGATCATTTGGCCGGAACAGTTTTAAGGTTTGGCCGGTGACGGTGGTGATGGTGGGTTTGATATTTTCCCACTTGGCTTCTTCTGTGGTTTTGAGTTTTGGGTTTAACTGCTGCTCCAGCCCTGGGCGAGGTAAGACTTGCGTGAGGTAATCCACATGGCCTTCTGCCGTGACTCGAATACGGTGTTGGCGTGCAGGAAGTTCTAGGCGTTGGTCGGCACGGCCCATTAAGCGATCATCTACATAAAGCAGGGCGTCTTTCGGGGTGGCGTTGATGCGAACGCTGCCAATCAACACGTTTAACTTGGCCGAGACCGAAGCGCTACCGCCCGAGGCGACGGAAAAGGTTTTGTACGCGGGTTTATAGCCATCTTTGAAGAAGCGGACTTTCAAATCGTTGCCCGGTGCGATGGGGGCTTCCAAAGGCGTTTGGCCCACGTATTGGCCGTCAATGGTGACGCTGGCCCCGCTGGGGGTGGAGTTGAGGGTGACGAGTCCATCGATTTTTTCTAACACAATTGCCCGGAGTGTTTGGTCTTGTTCGGCGGTAACCACCAATGGGTATTGTGCTGTCTTATAACCACTTTTACGCAGCTGCAAGACGTGCTCGCCTTCCAGCATTTCCACGTTGCTGGGGGTAGTGCCCAGGGTTTGTTCATTCAGCACAATGTCTGCGCCCTCGGGGATACTGTTGACCCGAATATTTGCCCACGCGGGGGTGAGCATTACGTTTAACGTTTGTTCTTGGCGTTTACCGGTCACCTCTAGAGTGCCTTTCGCTGTTTGAAACCGCTCACTGGTGAGGGTGTATTCGTGTGTGCCAGCGGGGATATCGTCAATGCGGGTGCGATTATCGCCGGCGGCGCTACCATCGATAAAAATTTGGACTAAGGCATCCGGAGTGGTTTTCACCCACACGTGGCCAGGTAGAGGCTGCATGGCAATGTCGATGGTTTGATTGGGGTTCTTCGTGATGACCAGTGGTTCGCTGTAGGGGTAGTGGTCAGGGTGCTCGGCGTTCAAGGTGTACTCGCCCGGCAGCAGTAAATAGTTATCTGCCAGTTGTAGGTGATAGCCGTCGGTAATACGGATCTCGGCATCCGCAGGGGTGGGGTAGACGATGAGCGAGCGAGCAGCAAAAAGGTACCATCCAATCGCAAGACACAGGATCAGCGCCAAAGCGATGGCAATATTCGTGGGAGTCATCGCCGAGGACGACTTGGTCGCTACCGGTTGAGCTGGGGCAAAAGGTGTGGCGCTGAGCTTTTTGGGGGTGAATGCGCTTGGGCTGAGTTTTTGAATACCCACTTCTTGAACTCCCGCTTCTCCCGTTGAGGTGGAATCGGGGTGTGGTGCTTCTGGGTTCGAATTCTCCTTGGGCTCGGAGTGTATGACGGTCTCAGAGCGGTGTTTCAAGCGACTTCCCCCGTTGTAGTGATGTTATGAAAAGTATTTATGACAAGTATTTATGAAAAGCATTGACGCTTTAATTATATTTTTTGCGCAAATTTAGTAACTGTTAGATTAAATATACTCAATTAACCAGCGCTGGCAATTCTTTCCTCACATTGAATGGTGATAATCGGTGGTGAGCCACCGGCATTGATGGTGATGTCTTTGCGCACATCGCGGTACCCTTTACGGGTGCCAACGAGTGTGTAGGCGCCGGGTTTCAGTTCCATGGTGTGTTCGCTAAATATACCGAGCTTGCCTACGCGATAAAGGGTGACGTTGGTGATGTTGTCGGAGCGAAGCTGCACGGTAATCGGGGTTTGTGCCTTAATGAGCGCAATGGTTAGCCCGGTAATTTGAGTGCTGATGCGTTCCCCTTTATTGGGTATGGCTTTGGCTTCGTTGAGCGTCTTACTGGCTTGTTGGTGGACGTTGGGGGCTGATAGCCGTAAAGGCTCATCAATGTACCCTTGCAGTTGTTTATCCAGTGTTAGTCGAGCTTTGGCGCTGATCTCGCCCACTTTCGCAGTAACGATGTTGCCATCAATGTTAAGTGCTGCACGATACGCCGTAAGGGCTTCTTGCCATTGTTCATTGTCTTCAAAGGCTCTCGCTTGTTGTAACTGAGCGTTGATGGCATTTTGGGTAGATTGGTTTTGTGTTTGTTTTAGAGCGGCTTTGGCATCCGTTGCCTGAGGCTTGAGTTTCAAAGCCCGCTGGAAGTGCTTTCCGGCGGTGGATAATTGTTGTTGGTCTAACGCGCTGTAGCCAGACGACATGGCTTTGGCGAAGTCGCGATCAGTAATTCGTTGTTTTAATGCGGACTTTGCATCCCGAACTAGGTCAGATGTGGGGTCAAGCTTTTCTGCTGAAACAAGCTGCTCCATGGCCAAGTCCAGCTCACGCTGCTCTTGCAGTTGTTTGCTTTGGGTAATTAACGGCAGTATTTCTTGCAGTGCCTGGGCTTTGACCATGGCGGCTTTGGTTTCGTTATGCGCAGGGTTCACCGCCAAGGCTAAGCTCAGGTGTTTGAGCGCCTGCTCAGCGTCATGGACGTTAAGGGCTTCTAAGCCCAGATTCAGGTTTTCTTCCAGAACAACATCCGACTGTGCCAGTAAGGCGTCAAACTGGCTCAGTGCGGTGCGGTAGCTTGCTTTGGCGGTCTCGAACGCTCTCTGACGATAGTGTTCATCGCCGATGGCAGCTGAGGCCATTGCACCTTCAAACCCTTCTTGATTCCACTGGTTGACTTGCCGCTTTTCTAACAGGCGTTGTTTGTCCAAGAGTTTGGCAAGAATATCTTGTGCTTCGCGACGTTGTTTGGCCAGTTGTGCCTCACTCCATGGGCTTTCGGCGGGCCCTTTTGCTGCCACGCTTGCGGCGGCTTCTGCTGATGTTTTGGGGGTTGAAGCTGGTTCAGGGGTGTTTGTGGTTTGGCCGGGAGAGGAGACCCAAGACGGCAATAAGAAGATGACCACCAGCATCAGTGCGACGAGCGCGACCATTCCGCCCACCGCTGTTGGGTTTTTCCACCATGGCGGGGCGGGCTCCATTGTCGCTGTTGCCGCCCAAGGGGGTGGTTCGGATTGCCCTGTTTGTTGAGGTGGAGGGTATGCTGCCTCATGGGAGGCAGTGTTGGATTTTGTCTCTACGGTGTCGGTATCAGGGCGTTCCGGGTTTTTCTCGGTTGCTGTGGAATTCAAGCAATGCCTTCCTTTTGGGTCGTGGTTGTCGGGCGATTGAGTTACTTACGGTCGAGTCGTAGGCTCAGATTGAGAAAGCACACCACCGGTTTCAACTCGATAGATATCACGCAAAATTTCACGCCATTGTTCGTATTGGTTTTCGACGCTGCCAGAGAGGGTAATGGTGCGATCTTCAAGCTCGATGAAATGCGGCTCCATATCCGATTCTAAGGAGTACCCCAGTTCTTGGAGGGCTTCGACGTGCATTTTTGCGTCTGAGCGTCGATCAAATCCGTCTTTAATTAGATACCCACCCCCAATGACGCCAATTTGTCCGGCGGCGGCTGCACTACCACTGCCAGAGCCTGCGGCCATAATACCGCCAACAACCGCTGCCACACCGGCGATGGTGCGGTTGCGAGATTGGGATTTCAATTCGCGAATGGCCATGGCTTCTTGGTAACTTTGGCTACGCCATTGATCGTAGGGGGTTTCCATTTCACGCACAAAACTGCCGTAGTACTCTTGTAGAGTATCGACAAATAAATAGTCTCTTTCACGAATATTGCGGATACGTTCTAGCATAGGGTCATTGTTCGCGGGCAGGCGATGAATTTCATAGATGCCCTCTTTGTTGACCGACACATGTTGTTGGAACGCCTCTGGAGAAAAGTCTTTGGCAAACTTAAGTTCAGTAATGACGCGTAAATTTTGCAGCTCGACACTGCGCATTTTGCGTTTGTAAGTCAGTAAATCGTTGGCGATTTCATTATAGACGCCGCTGAATGGGTCATTGGGGGCGTTCACTTTTCGGTCATAGCTATAACGACTGGCTTTGCGCTTGTACTCTTTGGTGAACCAGGTTTTGCCTGAGGAGTCGGTGGCATTAACTTCCAATACCAATAGTTCGCCGTCGGACTCTTTGATATCGCCAGTGACCAATACGTCCACAGCGGCGGAACCATTGGGTACAACACGTACAGCCCCCCAAGCGGCGCTGCGTTGCATAGCGTCCATCAATTGATAGGGCATGTAATGGCTTTCGGCTTTGCGAATTTCAGGGAAGACGATGGCATCATCGTCATCGATATTCTCGATGCCTGGATCGAAGACAACAATTCCTACATCCAATAGCTCGTTTTCGGCAATGTATTGATTTTCTAATTGCAGTTGCGTTTGATTAGTAGATTTGACGACGGTAGTGGCGCACCCTGAAAGAACGCCGATGAAGACAACGACGATGGCAGCACACCATGGTTTGATGTTGAGTGTGCTGGCTGAGAGTGGGGGCATGGACGCATTGGACATAGTGGATTACCTAGTGAGTCATTTGCCTGTTTTTAACTTAGTCATACGTTAATTAAGTCATACGTTAGTTAAGTCATATGATTAATTTAGTCATACATTAATCAAGTGACAGAGCCATAAACCGCTTAATGGGTTTTTGGGTTTATTGGCTTTGATTTTTGTATTTTCGGTATTCTTCCCAGAGCTTTTCTCTCAGTACCGGGTCGGTTTCTTTCATCGCCGCTTCTCGAATTTGGCGGGCAACGACGTCATCGTCGCTGCCATCGGGAATATCTGCAGGGGGGGCGGATTGTCCACCTTGGTGGTTGTACTCCCCTTGCCGATTATCACCTGGGCCTTCTGGGCGTGTGCCGTTACCGGCTGAGCTGGATTCATAAGCATCGTTGACACCACCCATGCCTCCCCCACCACCGCCTTCACCAGAAGAGTCCTCTTCGTATAAAGGGCCAGTAACAGGGTCGTCTAAGTCTTCTTCACTGCCATTTTCATTGCGGCGATTTTGTATGTACTCGCGTTCTCGCAAAATCATACCGTCGTAACTGGCAATGGAGCCTTCTAGAACGGATTCCATCTGCGCGACCCGTTCACGATCCGTCATTACAGGTTCGTTACCCGGTGAGCCGCCTCCAGCACCGCCTTCCGTTCTACTATCATCCGCGCTACCGCCACCTGCGCTACTGGCTTCACTGGAGGCATTGGCACTGCTTGAGCTGCTGGTCTCTTCTGAAAAATCAATGTCATCGCTGGGGTTGGATTCTTCATCTAGGCTGGGTGGTTCGTTAGAGGCGTTATCGCCGCTGTTGTTGTCAGAGGGCCATTGGCTGCTTTCTTGGCTGTCGCTTTCGCTGCCGCCACCAGATTGGTTTGAATCACGTCCATTGGGGCCTGGGTTGTTGGGGGCTGAGCTACCAGATTGCCCGCCAGAAGGAATGGCACCTCCAACAGGCACACTGACGCCACCTGCCGTCACTGTCGCACTAGCAGAACCTGCACTGGGGCTTGATGCAGAAGGACTGGATGCACCTGCACTCGATGAACTGCTGGAACTTGATGAGCGACTGCTCGATGACGAACTACTCGATGAAGAGCTACTTGACGGTGAGCTTGAGCTACTACTGCTACTGGAAGGTGAGCTGCTTGATGAAGATGAGCTGGACGGTGAAGGCGGAGTGGGTAGAGAGGCTTGGCTTTGTGTGTTTTGGGTTTGACACCCGGCTAACAACACGGCGGTAGAAAAAAAAGAAGCCACAAGCACCATGGAAAGCGATGCAGGAATGGGGCGACGACGAAAAATCTTTGAGGGTAAAAATGTTAGGTGTGTAGCCGTATTTGAACGTGTCATTGGTCCGACCTCATTGTTGGTGTCGCCCACTTTTGAGTTCAGTACTTGTTTACATTCCGTACGTCTATGAATTCCGTACGCTTATGAATTCAGTACCTTGCTTTAATGTCATTCTTTTAATGTTAATACTGTATGCCTGTGTTTTTTATATCATACACATCATTTTATCTTACTTTTTTTATGTTGTGTCTGTCATGGACTACTTCATCATGTCACAGGTAACTTATAAAGACCTCATGAAATTCTCACGAAGACAATATGGCAAAAATGACAAGATAATAACGGCACGGTAAAAGCGACGACCATTTTGCTACAACTAAGACAACACCACAGAATATTTGTTTGTATTTTATTTGAGTCATCGTCTGCATTGGTGGGATGGGCGTTAAAGATTACGCTATAAACCAGTGGTGTGTGGATCAGCATGACAACGAAGCGCAAGCCACCCTCTGCCCTCCGCTATACATCATCACTTTGTTGTCGCAGAGTATAACGATGAGTGCTTGCTTTATCGTTGAAAATGCATTGTATGCCAAAGCGCTGTTTTAAACTGAATGGCCCATTCGTGCAGTATGGACACACTAACTTTTTTTAACGGGGTAGATGTACCGATGAACAATGTGTTTGGTTTCGACTGCTTCGCCTTCTATCAACTGAGGGCGAAAGCGGGTAGAGCGCAGGCTTTTACGGACACGGGTTTTTAGGCCAACATTTTTTTGGGGGTGGGCTTCCAGAATTTCCACGCGGCGCGCTTGGCCTCGTGCAGAAACATCAAATTGCACCAACACATATTCGTGAGGTTCGTTATTGTCGGGCATTTGGGTTTTGACGACGGGCATGTCAGGAAGTGCGCGGGGCTCTTTAAATAGTGATTGGGAAAAAGGACTGGAGAGTTTATGTTCGGTAATATTGCTGTAAGCGGTTTTGTATTCAGCGAAGGCCGAGTGTGGGCGATCAAACATCATAAACCAATCGCCTAACTGTACTCGTGCTTTGATTTTCTCTTCTATTGGGGCATCTTCTTGCTGGTCATAAATTTCCACCATGCGCGTTAATGCTGCTTTGCCATTGTAATAAGCGTTGAGAATATATTGATCTAAACGGGCTTTTTTTTCGGCTTCGGCTTGAGCTGATGTCGATATTGGTGCCATTCGGTTTTGTTCTTGGCTTAAGGTAGCAAGATAATAATTAGACACCGCAAGCCCTTTAAGAGGGTTAATCATTCGAATGTCGTGGCTGCCATAATTTTCATCGATAATATTGACTGCCATACGATATAAATTATGGGCACTGACTAAGTGATTACTGACAGAAGAGGAGTCCAGTGAGTAGGCATTTAAATGCCAGTGACTGAGCTTTTCAATGACGGGCAACATGCGTGGGTCGCCGTCCCCATAATTACGCTGATGTAACCAATAAAAGTGTTCGTAACGATCGCTGGCGGCTTTCCAATCCCCTACGGCAACATGGCTTTCAATCATTCGCTCAAGTACGGCGATTTGGTTCAAATTATAGAGACCGCCGTGAATACGTTCTACATGAATTGCACGCTTAAAGGCCTCTACGGCGGCTTCGTGATCACCATTTTCTTGATAGCTGGAGCCCAATGAAACCAGATGCTCTGATAAGTCGGCACTGTAAGCACCTTGTTCAGACTCGATGCGTGCAATTTCATCGAGTACGTCAACACTGCTGGCCCCTTGAATCGGGATTTGTGTTGAACCTGGGTGGGCAATGGCTCGCGGGCTGATTTCAGACAAGCTAGAAGCACCGGTGGGTGTTGTCGCCAATGAGGTGATGAGCATGACAAGGGTTGTCAACGAAAACGCAGTGAATTGTGTGCTTAAATGAGCTTTGGTTCGGGTTCTCATGGGTGAAAAATCCTTCAAACAATCGCTACCAATTTACGTTCATCGGTTAAAGTCGGTGCATTATCAGATCGCCTTATAGAGACACAGCCCGCAAAACAGGCCGAATTAAGACGAACCACGGCGTAACCTCGACAAGTGATACGACAAACGATGGACGGGTTGTTATGCCTTTCTAATGTACTTGAATCGCTTTTCCTTATAAATGCAAGCAGTATTTCGGGTTCTGCTTTGTCACTTTGCTTTTATAAGGCGCTGGCGAGACAAGGTCGGTTGTCGAGTTATTTCCGTTGCCCTAATTTCCCGGTGTGTACTTTTCACCCCATGTATTATGATGAAGGCCCACCATTTAAATCACCATAGTTACCCGTCGGTAAGCCTTACTGGTCAATGTATCCTTGTGGTTATTGTATTTCCCGTTTTAATAATTTCTTCCCCCAAATGAATGGCTAACATTTTGTCCTTCGAGAGGAATCCCCTTCATAAGGTGAATTCATAAGTCAGCATTTAGGAAGCCTTAACGCACTTAATGTTATGAAGGGTAGGTTGATTAGTGTCTTCTATTGCACTTGGGGGCAGTAAGCGAATAAATCAGACGCATTCTTGCGCTACCTCATCTTTCTCCATCTAATTCCATTATAGCGCTCAGAAAACATCCCTGAACGCAGGGTGAATATTTTGTGATCAATGTCGTAAAAGGTTTTTTGGAAGAGGCCGTGGCGTTTATTGCTAAGTCAGCGACCACTTAACAGTCAGGTCCCGATTTGGAAGGCGGTAAAATGGCGTGCTTTATTACAGTGCAGTTAAGCCATATGTGTACTATAAATAGTTGCGTTAAAACAGAAGCTTCTTATTTGAAAAAATTCTTCGCATCGGCATTGGTTAATGAGTGTTCAGAGTCGCTTACTGAGTGTCGTTGAATTTCTTATTCGATTTTATAAAAAGACAATATCGGCCAAAAAATTTGGCAATGTTGATTTGATAATGTACGTCGACAAATTTACGTTCATAAATAATATAAGTCGATAATAAAGCGATGGGTTTCTCCCGGCATTCACCCTATTTATTCTCCATACCTTTCTCTTCCTCAGAGTGGAATAACTCTCATTATGATGACAGAACTGTTCAGTATTTTAGCTCCTCCTTTTTTGTGTATGGTCATTGGCATGGCTTGGGTAAAGGGGGGGAGCGCCTTTGAAACGGAGTTTGTGACAAAATTAGTGATGTGGGTAGGCGCCCCCTGTTTAGTGGTGTATGTGATTGGGCGTAGCGAAGTGGCCAATCAGGAGATATTGCTTGTGAGTGCGGTAGCGCTTTTTGTCATCCTGTTTACCGGTATTCTTGGCTACATCACTTTGCGTGCGTTGCGTTTAGACATAGCGACTTATTTGCCACCCGTCTTATTCTCCAATAATGGTTATCTGGGTGTGCCGGTGGCACTGTACGCGTTTGGTGAATCAGGTTTGGCCCTTTCACTGGGATTTTTTATCGTTTTTTTAGTATTGCAAAACTCTGTAGGAATTCTCTTTTATAACTATGGTAATCAAGCGCTGAGTAAGAATCTTACGTTTGTGTTTCGTCAGCCGGTTTTTTATGGGGTATTAATCGGTATGGGGATATTGCAAATGGGGTGGGAGTGGCCACAGTGGACAGGCAGAAGTTTGCAACTGCTGTCTGGTATTACGATCCCATTGATGATGTTAACGCTGGGAGTATCGCTGATTGCCTTAAAGCCCAGCAGTGTTTGGATTGGCTTGTTGGTGACATTGTTGCGGATTGGGGGCGGTTTTTTGGGTGCTTGGTTGATTACGGGTTGGATGGATTTGAATCCGCTTTTAAAAGCAGTCTGCCTTGTTCAGGCCAGTATGCCTGTAGCGGTCTTTAACTATCTATACTCATTGAAATTTGGCCAAGATCATACAGCGGTAGCAGGAACAGTCGTGGTCTCAACGTTAACCTCTATTATTACTCTGCCATTGGTGGTGGCTTATGCGCTTTCGTTGCTTCGTTAAAGGGTTGATTAGTCTCCCTTTCAGAGAAGGTGGGTGTGTTATCATGCGCCAAAATTATTATATTGGCCTATGAGAAATGTTTAAAAAATGGCCTTTTTTGAATACGTGTAGCGAGAAATCAGGTTAGAAAGCATGTCAAAGACTCAGAATACAGAATCAACAAAAGTGGAATTGGAAAATAAAGACACTGGCTCGTCATCCACCCATGAAGTGGTTTTAAAATTCAGTTGTAGTGATCAGCCAGGCATTGTGGCAGCGGTTGCCAATTTGTTTGCTCTACAAGGCTTTAATATTCGTGAGTCTTCACAATTCGAAGATGTACATACGCATAAATTTTTTATGCGAACGGTATTAGAGAGCTGTGAAGGGCCGAAATCCATTGAGCAAGTGAAAACCAGCTTTGAGCCCATCGCTCAGCGCTACGGTATGGAGTGGTCTTTATACGATAACCAATACAAACCCCGTGTGGTTATTGCCGTATCTCAGTGGGGGCATTGTCTTGAGAATTTATTGGATGGTTACAAGCGCGGAACCTTGCCCATCGACATTGTTGCTGTGGTCTCGAATCATGCTGTAATGCAGCCATTATGTGAATGGTATCAGGTTCCTTTTCATCATTTACCCGTCACTAAAGACACTAAATCAGAGCAAGAAGCTGCCATACTGAATATTTTTTCAGACAATAATGCGGATTTTTTAGTGCTTGCTCGCTATATGCAAATATTATCCAATGATTTATGTGAAGCCTTATCTGGCAAAGCCATTAACATTCATCATTCTTTCTTACCTGGTTTTAAAGGCGCTAAACCTTATCACCAAGCCTATGATCGCGGTGTGAAATTAATTGGTGCTACTGCGCATTATGTTACCAGTGAGTTGGATGAGGGTCCTATTATTGAACAGGCAGTGGAACGTGTATCTCACGCTAATACACCAGAAGAGTTGGTTGAAATTGGTCGAGATATTGAGGCTGTTGTTTTAAATCGGGCGGTACGTTGGCATGCGCAACATCGGGTTTTATTAAACGAAACTAAAACGGTTGTTTTTAGTCGGTAATACCGAGTGAAAAGAAATGAACACGTAAAAATTATATGGAATACTTTATATTGCAAGCGCAGAACAACGTCGCTAACCAAGCTATTATCGTCGTCTTTGGATTGCTATAAAAACATGACTCTACCACGGAGTGCGTGGTTGAGTGCTATAACGGATGCTCTTAGAGATTTTAGGGGTGATATTCGTCAGCAACAGGATTGAAGTATCAAGTGCCTTGCGTTGATGAGGTATTTGGCGATGATCCTGATATGCGTTGGTTCGGGTTAACCCCCGATCATACAGGCAAATACCCTAAAATGCGTCCGTACAAAGTTGAACAGCTATAACTGGTCGATCTTTACTTTAAAATCAGGCTTTCTGATGTAGCAAAAAAAGTTTTTCTAGTTGAATAATATATGGGCTACATTTTTAGTCTCTATATTTCTTTCACCGATAGCTGAGTGTTTATTCTAGATACATTTTCAATCTTTGCAATCTCACGCCTGAGCTCATGGAAAGCTTTAAATTTGCATTCGCAGTCAATAGCCGTATTTACATGAATGCTATAGTCTGATCTGCCAAAAGTGTGAAAAAGGTGTATTATGTTTTCATCTTTAGAAAATGAAATTAGACGCTCTTTAAATTTTTTGATAAGAGGGTTCACTTCATATATAAAATTTACTTTATAAGTTGGGTTGTTCGATATCCTTATGTTTATAGATGCATATACGTCTTGATAGAAGTTTTTATTTGATGCTAAATTTTTTTGATAAGTGTCATTTCTGACTATTATTGTATCAGTTCTGTCGACTAAAAAATTTTTTAAAAGCTCTTCGGATATCGAATAAATTTTTTTTATTGAAGGGTTGTCATTTTTATTTCCTTTGTTTGGGTATAATAAAAGTACAAAGTCTTCATGCCCGCCGCTCGCAAAAATAAACCAGGTGAATGCATTGCATCCATTTTTTATTTTTGGAAGTATGTACATTGCAAAATAGTGCCTAAACCCTTTGTGTATCAAATCTATTAGAATAGCTGCTAAAGGTTTTTCTTCTTGATTGTATAATGTTTCAAAATGACTCCAGTCGCCACTTGTGTTTTCAATTTTTAGTGGCCTTAAGAATCTTTTTCGTGTTTTGTAAGAAATGACTTCTTCTTTTCCTAAGTTTGGCCCTGTGTGTTTATAGTGTGGTATTGATAAGGAGCTTATCTCTTTTATCAAAAAAAGCCTATCGTAACGCCCGTAAGTGATCGCATTTATAAAATTTCCTTTCTTTTCTTCATTGTTAAACTCCAATGAACAGCTTAAGGATGCATGGCTGGGTTTTGAGTATAAGGCCAAATCGAGTAAATATGTCTCTTTTTGTAAAATATTTGACTTAAAATTTAAATCATGTTTATTGTAGTTGTTTTTTATAAAGCTTGAAAATTTTGCTCTTAATTTTCTTATTTGGTTTTTGCTGTCTTTGTGTTCCTCTGAGTTAAACGAGAGTATGTTTTTATTGATTTTTTTTATTTCCTCTCGTTTGTCATTTGTTTTTCCGATTTCGTTTTTTTCTAGAAATGCATTTGGTAAATACTCATACCCCATAAACATGGAGTTAAATATCAAATCAGCTTGACATATGTGATCTAAAAAACTGAGGTTGCTTGCAAGTTCCTTATAAAATTCTTTTGTTTTGGTGTAAGTGGTATTATCGTTTTTTAGCGCTTTTGAAAAGGTATATCTCCATGGTATGTCATTTGCGTAATAGGATATGTTTTTTATTTTTTTATCATCCCTTTTATCGTCTTCCAATTTTTCGAATATAATTTCTTTTGATGTTTCAGATAAAAGCTGGATATTTAATATTTCATTTTCCTTATCTTTGCTTGCACTTTGATTTCTAGGTTTTTTGAAGTATAGCCAGGCGTTGTAGCCGATGTTTGATTTTTTTATGGCTCGGCTTAGCTCATCACCTAATTTTCTCCATATGGTGTTATGTCTGTTGTTGTCAACTAAGTTTAATCGCAGGTTAAGTATATTGTTAAGATGGCTTTTAAGAGAATAAATGTATTCTTTTTCTAAAGAGTCAAGATCGCCTATTTCTTCAAGAGTAGAGCATATAACCCTTCCTCTTAAATATGCTGCCATGTTTGAATAATTGGGTTTAAAAGGTGATATTAAATCATATAGGCTTTTCTTTTTTGGTTTTTTATTATCTTTGCTTGAGTTTTCATTTTCATTTAAAACAATATAATTGTCCAAAGAAATAAAGTTGTCATATTCATCTTTTAGAAAAGAGCTTTCATATGAGCTGCCTAGGTTCTCTAAAAACCATGCGTTTGCATGAGCAACACCAAATTTACAGGTGGCAAGAATATCGCTTAAAACTTCTATGTCTAGCCTAAGCTTTGAAAATTCAGTATTCGGTAACCAGCTGCTAAAAAGATTAGTTAAATTTCGGCAGAGTTGGCCAAACTCCCCCAGTTCGCACTTAAAGCCTATAATTTCTGCTTTTAAATCCCGGGTTAAATCATGAATTAATATATGCGCTGCTTCATGCCCTGCAATGGAATGAAGAGCTGAATTGTCGACCCACCAAAATGACATAACAAAAATATTAAAAGAATCATCATTATCTGGAGTAAGTTTTTTTTCTTCATTTAGAAGTGTTTTTCGAAATAAATCAGGGTTTTTTGTAGTATTCTTCCCCCTGAAATACTCCACAAAATGTTCATCGTCATATGTCCAGCTATGCATTGCAGATTGAAGGTTTTTATATGGAAGTGTTTTTTTAACTCCAATTTTTGTCAGAAACTTATTGAGATCATAAAGTGTGAATATAGATAATAGTTTTATATATTCCTCTACAAAGCCTTGCTCAATCGACCGCCTCAATATTGGGGATGGATCTTCTAGTTGGCAGGTTTCTAATATTTGTTCAATTTTATGAGTAAGCAACCCAATGGTTCGTGCTATTAACTTCGCTCTTTCCCTGAAGTGAGATTGAAAAATAATGATTTCATAGTGTCTTATTGTTTTGATGGTTTCATCGGAGCCCGCTTCAATTGAATTTTTCCCCATGTAGTCTGTTAAAGTGTATTTTTGATACTTGTCATAATCTTCAATAATTGACTTTAAGTTTTTTTCTAATTTTTCACAGTTGCTATAAATTTCCGTCATTTCATCAGAAAGGCCACTCACTTCTCTAGAGGATTTATAAAAATTGGCTACATTTTTTATATGATTTAATTCATTTTTTAGTGTGCTAAGCCTTTTGTATAAATCGAAATTAGCTATCCGATAAAGAACTTCGGGGTCTCCATCTTTCATAAACATATTCCATCTAGATAATACTTAAAAATGTCCAAAGAAATGGCAGGAGTGAAAGCACAATTAATGAGCTCAATTTTCTTCCACCAATAAAACCTATTAATTCTTCATTATAATTTATTGATTTGGGTTGAATAAGATTCTCGAAGGGTAATTGCAGTGATATCTCTTCCGATGATAGATCTGAATTTCTCGATATATTCTCTGATACAAAGAAGAAATAAGTATAAAAAGAAATGGCCCAAGACAAGCTGTTTATCCATATTGTGGACTTGTTATAATCGCAATGCAGTGTTCCTAAGATGATTATATTTACAAAAATTATAATCCAAGAAATAGAAACTCCACCCAAAGGGATAAGTAATAATTTTAGAGGTAAGCGACTTTCTTTAGGCTGGAAGCATTCAAAGAAAGCTGATCTATATATGATTTTTGATAAGCTTTCGGGTACGAGCCACCCTTGAGGGTGTACACGTGGTTTTATTTTCATTGACTCCATAATAGATCCTGATAGAGGTTCAGGAAAGTGTGGTAAATTAATTAATTTTTCTATACCATTTACTCTTAATCCTTTCTTCAAGGTCATGTAAATAGCAATGAAATAAATAAATACTATTGTTATCGATACTAAAAAGTATACTCCATAAGTAGGTGTTGTAGTTTTTTGATTATTACAGATGGCTTCTGGAGTGGGTTCTAGAATTATTGGAATGGCAATCAAATAGAGAAAAATATGCATCAAAAACAAAGGGGTCCATCTGGCACTATTTCTGTATTTTTGCCTTAGTTGATCTTGATGGCCTGTGTTAATGTCGCTGCTATCAAATTGAGATATTTTAAATAAAGAGAGGGAAGCTTTAAGTGCTATTGATATAGGGATTATGCTAAAAATAATAAATATAATGATAAAAAATGCATACGCTAAAAAATTTTTACTTTGGGTTGTGTACGCAATAAGCATTCCGGGAGTATTGCTTATTATTATTGTGAATATAGTCCAAAGAAGCCAATAATAATTGGGTCTAAAATAAACGAAGGTGTAATTAATATCGCTCTCATATACTAATTTAAAGGTGAACCTGGGTGAGCTTAATACACATTCAGATAACAAAGTAATTTTATTTTTTAATTTTTGAAGAAAATATTGAGTGAATCGAATCAAATTATAGAATTTTTGAGCAATTATTCTATCCATAGTTTTTTAACTTAACACTCTTAAAATATACCTCATTTACATACTAAAATTAATAAGAGGTGTCACTGTAACACCTCAAGGCAAATTGATATTCAGGGGAGAGGATTAAAGAAATATCTAATATCGAGTTAGATGAGAATGATAATTATCTTGAACGCCACCATAGCGAGAAAAAGGGCCTGGCTTCTTTGATCGTCCTTCGGTGGGCCTCGCAATGTCTTCTCGTTCCGCAATATAGCGATTAGCAGATGTCATAAAACTCAGCTCAACACCAACACCTTCTACTTCATTGCGTAGGTCTTTTGAAAGAGTCTCTATTTTATCATCTAAGTCTTTTGAGCGTTTCTCTTGTTTATCATCTAGGTCTTTTGAAAGAGTCTCTATTTTATCATCTAAGTCTTTTGAGCGTTTCTCTTGTTTATCATCTAGGTCTTTTGAAAGAGTCTCTATTTTATCATCTAAGTCTTTTGAGCGTTTCTCTTGTTTATCATCTAGGTCTTTTGAAAGAGTCTCTATTTTATCATCTAAGTCTTTTGAGCGTTTCTCTTGTTTATCATCTAGGTCTTTTGAAAGTCTTTCAATATCATCCTTAAATTCACTCTTAAGATCGTTAATATCTCGTGAAAATTTTTCAAACATTGTAGAGAGCATTGATGCTAGCTGTTCATTATCCATATCTGAGCCTAAATCGTTATTACCTCGTATGTTCATATTATATATCCTTATATTAGATTTTTTTTGATTCAATTTGCTTTTTACATGTATTTTAAAAAGTCAAGCAAAAATACCTGTTTTTTAAAGCTACATCACACTCTAAGCTTAAATCTGGGCGCTAATCATACAGCACTCATTGGCCTTTGTGATAATTAGGGGCGATTTCCCAGTAGATCTATTGGAGATAAAAGGTGAATAGCCCTGTCAAATCTGTCTTAAACTTTATAAACGATAGAACAATTTGTCCACATATGTGAAAAAAACTGCAAATTTGGCATATAGTTCATCTTCCTCTGTGAGCTGTGATGAACAGTGTGGCCTGCTCCCTATGAAACCTATCGACCAACCGTAAGCCCAGTGTTTCGTCTCTGGACTTCGACTGAGAAAGATCTAGGAGGTTAATAATCATATTGCGCCATTTCTTTGAAAAATTTGACGTTCAATTTTCAATCAATGTGCACTTGAGGTCACTTTATAAATGAGGTTTTCCGTTAGCATATGCCTCTAAACGTAAACGCCAAACCAACAACCTCCTACAACCCCACCTTCCAAACCAATAACCTACTGTCTCCACCCAAAGGAGACTACCATGCCCAAATATCGCCGTTACAACTGGCCCCACCTCTTGTCAGAATTCGAAAAATCCGAGCTAACCCAAGTGGAATTCTGCAAGCAACACAACGTCAACCCTAAATATTTCAGCATCAAACTGTCCGAACGAAAGAAAGCGCAAGCTTTTGCAACCGTGGTCGTACAACCCCATAAAGAACCCACACAGCCCCAGCCCTTGGACAAGCTCATCATAGAAATAGGCCAATGCAAAATTCATTGCCCAGCCGCCATGTCCATACCCAATCTCGTTGCCCTAGTGAAATCGCTGACATGATTGAATGGACTCACTCTACTCCGAT
>NZ_JAJQVM010000040.1 GCF_021234875.1 Marinibactrum halimedae
TTCGGCAAAAGGAAGCCAAGCCGATTGTGGACAAATTAAAAGAATGGCTGGATAAAAGCCTGCAAACCGTGGCGCCGAAAACCAAGTTGGGTGTAGCACTGGTGTACCTAAATAACCAGTGGGATCGATTAATCGGCTATCTGGAGGATGGGCGCTACCCGATCGATAATAATGCAGCAGAGCGCGCAATCCGTCCATTCACGATTGGGCGTAAAAATTGGATGTTCAGCAAAAGTCAGGCGGGAGCGAAAGCCAGTGCCAATTTGTACAGTTTAATCGAAACAGCCAAGGCCAATGGGCTCAACCCTTACGAATATTTGCAGAACATTTTTAAAGAACTGCCCAATGTCAATGATGTTGAACAGGTGGAGGCTTTGTTGCCTTGGAATATCAAGGTGTAATTGGTTTGGCGTTTACGAATATCAACCTTTTATGTTTTTAAAGGCGGTTACACCCACCAGAGAGCACCCCATTGCCTTTGATGAAAATCGACTCTTAGATTATGAAGTTGAGCTTTGTGCCAAACCAATTCATCCAGTAAACCTTAAATCAGTAAAACATGCTCAATTTGCCTTTTTTCTATGCGGAGATTTTACCGATAGAGCTGCGTTAATGCGCAATGTTGATCCGAGCAACTTACAGAGTGGAAAAGGGTTCAGTAAAGCAAAAAGCCTTCCCGGTTATTTTCCAACTGGCCCCTATTTAGTCATTCCAAAAAATCAAGAAATGTTTTTAAACCACGTATCACTATCGCTTACCTACAATGGGCAACAAATGCAAATAGCATCAACTAAAGACTTAATATGGCGCTTACCTAAAATTCTGTCGCATCTACTGAGCTTAACCGAAAGCAATCAACCCACCTACAGTGAAATTAAGACTTGGCTTCCTTCTCGAGGGTTAGATAATGAAATAAGTTTTCTAACTGGCACCCCAGACGGGGTATTAATGCGACCTCCCAACCTTTGGTATAAAGTCAAAATGGCAATATGGTACTTCGTTAGCTTTCATTTTCTTACCAATGATGACTCAATTCGACAGTATGTATTAGAAAACTACCTTGCCAAACAGTTTGAAAATAAACATTACTTACAATCTGGGGATAATATTGTGCTTTCTGCCCGTTGGTTGGGGTTGATTCATGTGCACATTCAATAATACCCAATCAGCCTTACTCCTGTTTAACTTACGACTTGTGATCTGACTTCGCCAACCTATCGTAACGTGTGACTTAAAACCAAGAAAGGCTAGACGTAGAACGATCATGACATTTTCTGCCTTAATTATCGGTGCAAACAGCGCCATTGCTAAAGCGTTGATCAATCAACTGTTACAAGGAAATCAACCTTTAACGGAAGATTCGACGGGCAGGCATATTACAGAAATCATTAGTATTTCTCGAACGGACAATGAACCGCTATTGCACTCGCCCGTTATTCATCGAAGATTACAGGTTCAAGATTATTCAGAAGCCTCCATTACTGAAGTGATAAATCAGATCAACACAGAGTCAACGTGTTTACGTATGGTGTTTATCTGTAACGGTATTTTGCACGATGGTAATTTGCAGCCAGAAAAAAATATCGGGCAGCTTTCAGAATTCGCACTGCAACGGGTTTTTACGGTGAATACCGTGACGCCTACGTTATGGCTAAAACATCTCTTTCCCGTATTTGATCGTCAGAAAAAACAACATGGCAATACACCCTGCCATGTTGTGGTGTTTAGTGCTCGTATTGGCAGCATAGGTGATAATGAATTGGGCGGTTGGTACAGCTACAGAGCGTCTAAAGCCGCATTGAATATGGTGTTAAAAACCATGGCGATAGAATTTCGCCGACGAATTCCCAATGTAAAACTTATCGCCTTTCACCCTGGCACCACTGACACACCATTATCTAAACCATTTCAAAAATCTGTTTCAAAGGAGAAGCTATTTTCACCGGAGTTTGTGGCAACACAGCTTCTGAAGATTATTGACGAGACGCCAGTGGATGGAGAGTTGTCCTACCTTGACTGGGATAATAAGCCGATTATTTGGTAAACAACGGCTTATGGGCATCAAAAAAAATTTCAGAATTCAATATCCCTTGATAAATTTAATGAATCATTATTACACTATTTCATCAAGACAAATTTTCTGAACTTCTCGATACATTTCGTTTTTATAATTTGCAGGAACACATTGCCAAGCTGAACATCTTAAACTCTTAGGAATAGTCTCTACCATTTCAATTGCCTGGTCGAATAATTCTTTATTAAGATATACCGCTAATAAAAGGCCATAGCATTCGGCGAGGGGGTTGATATTTCCAAAAAGTCCGAGGCCATACCCCATTCCCATTAAACCTATACTACCCACACGACAATCGTCACCAAGCTTCTCTATTAACCATTTTGAATGAGCCTCACAGGCACTCCAATTTTTTTCTCTGTAGGCCAACCTCATGGAAATAAAGCGTAAACCCAAATCATCAAATTCAAATCTTTTCCACTCTCTTAAGGTATTTTTTGCAGCCAACAATCGGCCAGACTTTTCTAAATTATGTGTTATGACAGAATAAAGTAAAGAAAGGGTGTCTGTATTTTCTTTTTTCAAGTCTTTTCGAATTGCTATTTTTTTAAGTATTTTTGGCCAATATATATCCCACTGTGGATAATCAAGCCATGGTGTAATGACATTTTTATGCTTTAGCAATTCGATACAGTTTTCAACGTTATTATAGGCAAAAATCTTATTATTGATACATGCTTTCAATAAAGTTACCCCAAAACCTGGATGTGATTCTATTATTTGCTTACACCCCATCAATGCCGCTTCTGACACCTGCGCATTCGATTTTGGAGAAGATTCGAAAGGAGAAATCACGATGCTTGCTTTTTTCATTAAACCTAATTTACTAGGTCTTGTTACCGGACCGTTAGCCCAACCCTCTCCATAACAGGCTATATTGAATCCTTTTTTTGCAATTTCTTGCGCAAAAGCTTCTTGGCTATCTGAACACCTACCGAGTAATAGCACCTCATGTTGAGGGGCTAACTCATCAACCATTTTCACAGATCTTTTTGTTGTCAACCAAGGTACGATATACGTGCACTCACTTTTTTTACCAGCACCTTCAACAACCATCAAAAAATCGTAACTCTCTTCTGCCAATTCATTTCTTATTTTTTCTTGATTTTCAATAACGTATCCAACAAGTCGTGTACCTCCGCCACGAATGCAAAGTTTCGTTTTTTTCTCCAGAAAATCCAGTGGTGGCATACAAAAAAATATTTGTGGCTGAATCTCTTCCACAATTTTTACAATCCATTGATTAAAAGCACTTTCCCCAAAACAATGTACAGCTTCAAAAGTTGGGATGATAAAAACATCCCAACCAAGCCGCCTCAATACTGGAGAAATTAAATGAGGAAAAGGGCCATTAGGATCTATAGACTCTTGTACTATTGCTGTATATTTCATCGTAAAGTCAAGGAAGATGCAATTTATTGCCTCTTTAAGTGATACTCTTCAGTGTTGAATCCGACATACTTAAAACTATCGTTATCTGTTATTAGTTACCAGAATCACCTCCACCGGTGTTTTCTTTAGGCTCTTCTGGTGTTGAATCATCTCCTGCTGAAGTAACGTATTTGCCTGGGAAATATTTTGCGACCCACATTTGAGCAAGCTGAGAGGCGGTAATAGGTTTTAAATAAAAATTAATCGGAACCCCAACATTTCCTGCTATAGCCTTGTTTACAAAATCTGTAAAAGCTGTCATTAATGAATTGATATCCAGCATTTTATTTGAACCATCCTGATGTTCACTCACGGAGGACATGACACTCTTAATCTTTGCCGCTTCGATAGACATCATTTGCCCACCTGTTCTGGCATTTTGCGCTGCAGAAGTAACACTTGCTTGTTCAGACGCAGTTGCGTTTTGCAAGTCGGCCAATTTTCCCATCATTTCGGCAGGATCAAATTGAGAAAACTGCTTAACGGCAAGCTGGACATCATTTGCCTCAATCGTTGGAATGATACCCATTGTCACTAAACTGACATGAGAAGATATTTGCTGACTACTTAAAAGTCGTTTTGCACTGTTAGAAAAAGAACTTGATACGCCAAATCCACCCTCAAAACTCGAAAACCAACTTCCTACTTCCATTTGTGCTTGGAGACTTGCGGCGGCTGAATACATAGCTTGAGAGGACTGTGTTTTCGATTCCTTCAATACATGAACCATGCCAACAAAACTTGAGCCAAAGGTAGCTCCAGACAGTAAATTAAAAAACTTTTCCTTCTGCGTTTGTTGTTCTTCAGCTATTTTTGCAATCGAAGCAGGATCATTGGTTTTTATCATATCATCAGGAAATAATTCATTCCAAGCGCGTATACCTTTATCTACATCGATAAAAAAAGGGGCAAAGATATCCGCCATTTTATGAGTACAATTTGCTGTAATCACTAAAGTACCTTGTATACCGTGCTGCTCCCTTTGATGATTCACTTGGGACATTGTTGATGCTGTCGCCTCAGCACTCCGTTTATTCCCCAAAAATGAGGTCGACGCTGACACAAAAGACTTTAAAGATGACATTGCAGAATCTGAAGACTGCCCAGTTTCATCGAATGAAAAATACTGCGCATCCATTGTGAGTGAATCTGATGACAAAGGTAATTGTTTAATTTGACTGCGATTGTAATCGATAGGACTCTCAATATTATGGGAAACTTGAGGAATATTGGCCTTCTCTTTGGCTATCTCAGGCATGTTTTTAACACACACCTTAGCGTATTCAGACGCAGCCGTGCCTATACTTTTGCTTACATCATCCATCGATTTGGAAACTTCTGTGGTATCCACTTGTAAGTTAACCAACTCCTGCATGGTCATCTTTAGTTTTCGTTTTAACATAATGGATGAATTCAAGAGATCAAGCGCATTATCAATAGGTGTCTGAAGCGTTGATATTTTATCCAATACCGTTAAATGATCTTCTGGAACAATATTGCCGAGTGTGAGTGATGGGTCAAACGGAATAGACGTACTCATTTTACATCTCCAATTTTTTATCATACTTTTTCAGTATGGTTTAATTACTTTTAAATCCTTTAATACATCTGTAGATAAGAAATTTTTGAACATAATAATTAAAAAATTACCAAAAATGGTAATAAAATTATTACCGAATAAACAAAAACTTCTAACCATCATTACATCACAAAAAAATTCATTTACAACTCAACATAAAAAAAAGTTAAGAACTTAATGTAAAGGGAGGTTCTTCTGGTTATTTTGATTTGCAATGGGATTCAAAAAACACCACAACCTATTAATAGTATTTAACAAACGTCATTGATAACTTGCACTCAAGTTTTATTTCCAAAATCAGGCAACTGAACAATAATCGATTTTTTGATGATTGACTGCCCTTTTAAAAATTTCTCCATTATATTCCCTACCTCTGGTGAAGACATAAAAAGATTATGCCCTGCATTCACCACAGTCACAGCGGTTATATTTTTTAGGCCCGTTACTGCTTCGCGCTGACTTTCTATGTAGGTACGGCCATCCAATGTTCCACTTAATAATAACACTGGTATCGAGGATTGCGGTGGCTGCCTGAATTCATCTCCTAAATCCAATTCAGGTAACACATCGGTATAGTGAAACGAGAAGTTTAGGTAGCTGCCCAATAAAGCGGTTTTGGCTTGTTCTTCAATTTTGGTTCGTCGTTGTTGGCTCATTCCAGAAGCAATATCCATCGCAGTGGGCATGGCTCTCAATTGAATCGGCCTAGATGGAGCTAAATATCGTGCCATCTGTTGTTGTAATAATGGAACGTCGCCTTGGTCAACCGCAAGATAGAGCTGTAATAGCCTTTTTGTCCAAATTGGGTCGCTGATCATTCTTGAAGCAAATTGCTGCATCGTTCGACGCTGAAGAATGAATTCAAAAGGTGGCTTGTCTTTCGGGGAAAGCGTTAATGTCAGGGGTGACATTTCCAAACGTTGATGAACCCGTTGTATTAATTGAAAAATATCTGGGTACTGCTGTTTGGCCAATGGCTCATTGTGAATCGCCGTTTGCAGCCGCTTGAAGTAGGCATCTGTTCTTTGGGGCAGTTTTATCGTTTGTTGTAAACCCTCAACACTAGCAATAATGACCTTATCGATTCGATCGTCCATTTTTTTTATTGCAGCTAAGGCCAAGTGACTGCCGTAAGAGATACCCCATAAGGTGATTTTTTCTGCGTTTAAATGCTTTCTCAGTGCCTCTAAATCTGCCACGCTTTCCAACGTGTTATACCCCTTAAGATCCACTTTCTGTTCACCCCAAAATCGCACACATTCCTTTAAGGCTTTCTGGTGTCGCTCAATATAATCTTTATCGTCCATTATTTGGTCTGAGGGAAGCGGTTGTTTTGAACGGCAAGCGGGTGTTACATCAGACAACCCCGTCCCACGCTGATCCAACGCGATCACATCACCATATTTTCGGAGCTGCATAAATAAAGGAAACCGACGCCCCTTTGCGGTGTTGATTCCTGATCCGCCTGGTCCACCGGCCAAATAAACAATTGGTGAGCCAGGATTCTTGGTGGTAGCGGGAAAGCGAACGTAATGCAGTGGGATCATTGGGCTACCTCGCCGCTGCCGGTTTTCGGGTACCTGAATCACCCCCTTTAGCGCTTCTACACTCTCCCCATTTTGTGGGGTAAATGTCATACCACTCTCATTCTCATAACGGTGCGATTCGCCACCAAAAGCCAACACGGTACTCATACACAACACACCACTTACCAAAACACGAAGCCTTGCCAACACCCTATTGTTTTTCTTCGTAAACATCATTCCTCACTTCCTCTCAAAAAATACTTTAATCAACATAAACTTTGCTCATCGGCATGTTCACTATTCCATAACGGGTGTTTTCTAACTGTTAGCTTTCGGTCACAAGGGTAAAATTTTCGGTAAGAGGCAGAGCCCCACTCCACGAATATCAACAGTTTCCGGTCAACGGTTACGTTTTTTCGGTGAATGGTCGATACCGATTTCTTGGCATGACCGACTCCCAACCGGCACAATACCGTGATCGTTTGAATGGCTTTTTTTAAGAGGGTATTGCTGAACAATGCGGATGATTATCGTGGGGGTTTTTATTTTATCGTGCATTACATGGTACGACGGTTGGGCAAAGAGTGCAGAAAGCCATGAAACAAATAGTAACGACATTATTGCCATTGACCGTCAAACGGTGTGGATGTGTACATCGCCTTCTGATTCACCCTCTCAACATTCGAATCAACCACCCCACCCTATCGATTTGTCATCTTGCCACCAAAAGCCGCTCCGAGAGGTTAACCCCTTCCAGCAAACGGTATGGATTAAAGCCGAGTTTGAAGTTTCGAAGGCATTCTTACAGCGTCATCACGCTCTGGGTTTGGATGTCTCGGGTATGTTTTCCAGCACGACGTTTATCAACGGAGTTCACATTGGCAACAAAGGCACACCCGGCGCTGCAGCAAGTGAAGAAACCCCTGGCAAAATGGACGTCGTACATCCACTTCCAAATGATGTATTAAGGCCTGGTATAAACCAGCTGGTGATGCATCTCTCAGGCTTTAAACATTCCATCAAACTCAATCGTCCCATTCACTACCTGCGTATCACCCCATATCGCCTTCCCACAGACCGGCTTCTCCGCCACTACTGGCTATCATTATTGCCTTTTGGCATTTTAGTGGCGGGCGTGTTGTATTACATTGCACTGGCGGTGTTTAAACGAGAATGGCAGCAAAGCTGGTATTTACCCACCTTGTGTATCCTAGCGGCCAGCCAATTGCTCATCGAAGTTACCAGAGGCATTTTTGCCTACCCTTATCCTTTTCATGAAGTCAGGCTATTACTTATTCTTCTTCTATCGGGCGGATTTTCATTCGTTTTATTGGGTTTTGTGATAAGCCGGTTTTTAGAGAACCATAAAAAGAAAATCTTTGGCAGCAGTATTCTACTCACCGTGCTGACCATTTTTTTCACACCGGGATTTGATAACAAGTCTGGCCTCGCGCTATTCATTCCCATTTTTAGTGCCATTGCCCTTTGCCTCATGGCCTTAAAAAAACAAAAGGCAGAAGCCCTACCCTATACCGCTGCGTTAAGTGTGTTTCTTCTCACCTTACTTTTTGCACCATCGCAGTTTCTGGATGTCTACTTTTTTTACATCGTCGCCGGATTATTAATGTTCTTATTTGTTCTGCAAGCGAAAGAATTTGTACAAGAACAAACCGCCCATTACCAAACATTACAACGTGCTGATAAGTTACAATTCGCCATTGATCAAGCTCAAAAAGAAGCTCAACACGAAAACCTAAAAGTGAAACAGGGCTCAGAAATACGAGTAGTCGACCTCAATGAATTGAAATACTGTAAAGGTGCTGGTGATTACGTAGAGTTATACCTGGATGACAACCGACCTATCCTATACAGCAGTACACTCACGGAATTAGAAAATACCTTACCATCGACATTTTTGCGAGTGCACCGCTCTTACATCGTGAATACTCAGTTTATTCAAAGCCTAAAAAGGCATTCATCCGGTGCGGGAGAATTGGCATTATCTACGGGAGAGTGTGTACCGGTAAGCCGTAGGATAATGCCGAAGGTTCGGGAGCGGTTGTGAGGTTTTTACTTGCTAACGACTATTTAGCTCTTCATCCCAAACAAAATCATAGCCGTTTTTTCTCATATATCCATTCACGATATGAGATAGCTTTTGCATCCAAAATTTTAAATCAACAACACCTTCTACTTCTAACCCATTGTGATAATCGTCGATCGCCAATTTTTTCATTAACCCAAACCCTTGCATTACCTCACGTGCTTGCGCTTCAGACACGACACAACATTTTGCAGACATAAAATGAATGAGCAAATCATTATCTACTTTATTGGCATAGTGTTTTGCTAATACTTTGGCGTTATGATTTTCTGCATTAAAATCCAGCATTGCAGGCTCATGGTGAGGGCAGCCTGGAAACTCCCACCCCATATCTTCAAAGGTATGTTCAATGTCGTAATAGTGTGATTCTGGAAAATTCTGAACATTCGGCTGGCCATAAACGAGATAAAAAGCATGTTCAGGTGCTTTGCAACCGGGAAAGTACCCAAGCATTGCCAAGTCAGCGAGCACTTTTTTCCTTCGCATTTTGGCAACAACCCGATGCTCACCTTCTCTTAAATATCCGTTTGGATTGACTTCTTTTTCATGAGCATCAAGAAAAAATTGATTGTCAGACAAGATTAGGTGATTAATTTTTTCGACAGATTTGACTTCTATACGATAGCGTTCATCGATAGTGAAAAGGTAGCCTTTTGACATGGAAAAATTCTATTTACTCTTCGCTATCCCATTGTGATTCATAACCATTACTCACAAGATAGCCATTTAAACTATGAAAAATATACTCAATCCAATCTTCAACACCTTCTGACATTAAAATTGGCATATCTTTTCCCTGATCTTCAACGGCAACATCGATCATATCCCAATAGAACTTGGATAAAATCGCCGCTTCATCACCGTTTCTAACGCTACCATTATTCAAAATTTCAATGACAGGTTCACGTTTCATTTTTCTCGCATAGTGAAGCAAAATTTCTAATTCTTCTTTATATTTGTATTCAATCATAGTGCCTCCTACACCCGGTAAAAAGCTTAAGCAAGCGCTTTTATCACAGGCACCACCTCTGGCATTACACCTCGCCACAATCGAAACGATTCAGCGGCTTGGCCGACGAGCATACCTAGGCCGTCGGCCAATTGATTGCAGCCTTTTTGTTGTGCCCATTTGAGGAAGACGGTTAATTCTTTTCCGTACATCATGTCGTAACAAGCACTGTTGGGGTGGAGTAAGGTGTCGGGGAGTGGGGGAAGGTCGCCGGAGAGGCTGGCTGAGGTGCCGTTGATGATGATATCGAAGGGGGATTGTTGAGAAAGTTCATCGAAGCCACAACCCGCAATATTACCCAATTGTGAAAAGCTGTCTGCCAAGGTTTCCGCTTTAGATACCGTGCGATTGGCAATAAGAAGACTTTCTGGTTGGTGAGCTAAAAGGGGCTGTAACACGCCACGCACGGCGCCACCCGCCCCTAGAATTAATACCCGCGCCCCACGTAACGACCAGCCACAACGCTCCGTTATGTCATTCACTAAGCCAGCACCATCGGTGTTGTCGCCCAATAACTTACCGGCCTCGGTTAACAGTAAGGTATTAACCGCACCCGCACGACGAGCGCGTTCGGTGAGTTCATCGGCCAGGTCGTGGGCCTCTAGTTTAAAGGGCACGGTAATATTTAACCCTTTACCACCGTCTTCAAAAAAAGCGTTTACGTGTTGGATAAATTCGTCTTCGGGTACGCAAATTTTATCGTATTGAATTTGTTGTCCGGTTTGTTCAGCAAAGAGAGTGTGAATGACCGGTGATTTGGAATGGGCGATGGGGTTGCCGAATACAGCGTAACGATCGGTCATAAATCTCTCTCTTAAACTTTTCTTAAAGGACTCTTAAATATTTTTATTTACTGTATTTTTTAGAGTTGGATTTTTTATGTGTTTAATTTCAACCAGTCACGACCTTGTAGGAAATACTCGGTTAAACGCGCTTCCTCTGATTCGGGCTTAGGTTGATAGTTGTATTCCCACCGTACCAATGGCGGTAATGACATTAAAATCGACTCGGTACGACCACCGCTTTGTAAACCAAATAAGGTTCCGCGATCAAAGACCAAATTAAATTCTACATAACGGCCACGTCGGTATAGTTGAAATTGTTTTTGCGCTTCTGTGAAGGGAGTGTTTTTGCGTTTTTCTAGAATCGGACAAATCGCATCGGTATAACTGCTGCCAACGGCTTTTAGAAAATCGAAACTTTTTTCAAAACCCCACTGGTTTAAATCATCAAAAAACAAACCGCCCACACCACGGGGTTCATTTCGATGCTTTAAGTAGAAATATTCATCGCACCATTTTTTGTAATCGGCATACACGTTTTCACCGAAGGGATCGCAAGCCTCTTTGGCGGTTTGATGCCATGCAATGCAATCTTCTTCGTATCCGTAATATGGGGTTAAATCGTATCCACCCCCAAACCACCACACGGGGTCGGCGCCGTCTTTTTCGGCAATAAAAAAGCGAACATTGGCGTGGCTAGTAGGCGCATGGGGATTATTGGGGTGAATCACCAAGGAGACGCCCATGGCTTCAAAGCGTCGGCCCGCCAGTTCAGGACGATGAGCCGTGGCAGAGGCGGGCATGGATTCCCCAAAAACATGGGAAAAGTTCACGCCGCCTTTTTCAATAACGGCGCCATTGGTCATCACTCGGCTACGACCGCCGCCGCCTTCTTCTCGCTCCCAGGCATCTTCTTCAAACACAGCGGCACCATCCACACGCTGGAGCGAATCACAAATGGCATTTTGTAAGGCTAATAAATAGTCTTTAACGGCAGCTTTATTGGGTGCACTCATGGAAAATCCTTACGTTTTTCATTTAGCAGAACGAGTCGACCACCCTTGTAAAAACGTGATTTAAGCATTCAACGTTCAAAGGGAGGCAACAAAATAATGATGAGAGTTTACCAGCCAGCCATGAAGAAAATGCGGTTAATGTCCGCTGATTTGCGTTAGATCTAATGAAGGCTAAGAACGAAGCACGCGCCCTGATACCAAATCACTGATCGTGGAGGGTTTTGCGCTTGCTCCCACCACGCCGGGGGTGACGTAAACATCACGACCAAAGTAACGCTTTACCATCCAAGGAGTGCGAGCTTCTCGCATTCCCGCAGGGTTGGCCGACGTGGAGACGATAGGGCCACCGAATTGATCGCACAATGCGCGTACCACTGGGTGGGCACTGACCCGAACCGCCACTGAATCATGCTGACCAGAAATCCAATACGGCACCCAACGATTACGAGGGATCACCCAAGTATGGGGGCCGGGCCAAGTGGCTTCTAAGGTGTCTAGCTGCGAGGGAGATAAGCCTTCTAAAAACGGCGACATTTGATCCATCGAACCGGCCACCAATATCACGCCTTTTTCCACAGGCCGAGATTTGAGACGAAGAATATCACCCACCGCGTGCGCGTCATAAGGGTCACACCCTAGCCCCCAAACGGCTTCCGTCGGGTAGGCAATCACACCACCGGCCATCATATGGTGGGAAGCACGAACAATTCTGGGGTGACTAAACCAATTCACTTTTAACCTCGCATTTCTAACGCTTATGTGTCGTTCAATAATCAACAACTGACGGTACTATAAACTCATGATGAATCATAAAGTAACGAATCATAACCTAACGAATTCGCTCAATGACACCATCAACATGGGTAATCCACCCTTCCATTTCTAAAGTCAGTAGCTCAACCAATAGTTGATCTACCGGCTGTCCTGTTTGCTGAGCTAAAGCATCCACACTGGTGGTGTCGTGGCCAATGGCCTGGACTAAGGGTGGAATAGATGAGGGGGGAGTCGATAATGGCGGCACGGGCAGCGACTGAGAGATGTTATCTGCATCATGCGCAGCCATATCCAACTCTAGCTGCTTCGTGGATAACCCCCCTTGTAATTCATTCACGATATCCATCGCATTTTCGACGAGATGGGCCCCTTCCCGAATAAGTTGATGGCAACCTTTTGCCAATGGATTGTGAATCGAACCGGGAATAGCGAACACTTCTCGATTTTGTTGCAGTGCGGTATTGGCCGTAATGAGAGAACCGCTTTTGACTTTGGCTTCCACCACTAGCACGCCCAAACTCAACCCACTGATGACACGATTGCGCTGTGGAAAGTAGGAACGCAAAGGCTGAGTACCCAAATTAAATTCGCTGATCACACAACCATTATTGGCGATAATATTCTCAGCTAGCCCTTGATTACGGCTGGGATAAATACGATCAACCCCGGTGGCCATCACCCCTACGGTAATACCACCCGCTTCCAACGCCCCAGCATGGGCAGCACTGTCGATGCCTAACGCCAAACCACTAATGATGGAAAACCCACTGGCGGCCATTTCTTTGGAAAAGCTGTGGGCATTGCCTAAACCTTGCGCCGTGGCATTACGGCTACCCACCACCGCAATACCCGGCAAATGCAGCGCATTCACATTCCCACGAACATAAAGTAACGGTGGCGGTGCGGGAATTTCTCGCAGCATTTGCGGATACCCCTGTGAGCCCCACTCCACCAATTGAGCCTGACAATGCCTGAGCTGGTGTTTGGCTTGCTGCACCCAACCCCCTAATACACTTCCAGAAGGACTGCCAGAAGGGTCGCGTCGATATTCTGTGAATAACTGAAACGGCTCTGGCCCGATCAATTCGGGTGAAATTGAGCCAGCTGAATATCCCGATGGTTGAGCAATAAGTCGCTCTGCACTGCCAGCCTCAAAGATGGCTTTATGCAGTTTACGAGGCTGCTTAACCGGTAACAAAGCCAGCACCAATGCCGATTGTTGAGAAGGCGTTAAATCAGAAGCGTTGTGGTCATCCAAAGTGATAGCTCTTTTTAAATTAAAAATTCGCCCAAAAGAAAGATTAGATGATAAAAATATCTCAATCGAATAGATGTGTATATAAAAACAGTACCACTTTCACATACAAAAAAACCGCCATTAAGGCGGTTTTTCTTACAAACTCTGGATCATTATGGTCGCTTTACTCAAAGGCGTTAATCTTCAGCCACTTTACGCACCACACGGCGAGACGGGCTGTAGAGCTTGTCACCCACTTTTAATGGCCGCTCAGACTCCAACACTAAGCCATAACTCATTTTCTCGAAGGTACGGAAAACCATCAGTAATCCCGCTTGCTCTTCTGGCAATTTTACCTTATCCCCAGCCACTCGGTCTTTAATCACCAAACCTTCTTTATAAATGGATAAGACGTTGCCCACTTTCAGGCCATCACGATCTCCCAGGTTCAGAGCCACCACATCCAGTTTACCCACTTGGGTTAAACCACCACTGACCGACATAATTACCCCTTCAATATATTCATCAGAAGGTGGCGATGGGTAGAAAGTGGAATCGATAGAACGCTCTTCGTCTGGCAGTAAACGATCCGTAAGGCGAATTTCTTCTGTGGTACGAATGGCGTTCATGGTGGCGATATCACGATCGATTTCTTTCACCTTCACCGCGCCAATCTCGGCCGCTTCATACCCCAAGACTTCTTTGGTGAAAGGGTCTGTATAGGCTTGGCCTAAACGATAAATACCATACACCGGAATGTTTTCATCAAAGGTGCCTCGGGCATAAAGGCGATCACCCGCACCTAAGACAATGCGCTGCTCATGACCGGCGACCACATAGGGCGCAAGCTCCATTTCTTCACGAGACACCACACGGTTTTTATTTAAGAACTCATCAATCGCGTCCAACGGAATCGCGGGAATGGCTTCATCCAAAGGCACCACTCGTACCGCTGGGGCCATTTTTACCGTACCGGGCTGCAAGCGTACCGTGCGACGGTCCACCGTTAGGCGAGGCTTACCATCAAGGTAAATCAAAGAAATAATATCGCCAGGGAAGATAAGGTGAGGGTTTTCGATTTGTGGATTAGCGTGCCAAATCTCTGGCCACATCCAAGGATTTTTAAGGAAGGTATCGGAAATATCCCACAGGGTATCGCCTTTAACTACCGTGTATTGATCTGGATGATCATCTCGCAACATCACGTCTTCGGCCCATGCGGCAACCGCGCTTGCAGCCAGCAAGACCCCTAAAATAATCTTTTTCATAGAAACCTGTCCTGTTTTACTCGGCTCGGCCAACAGTTAAGGGTTATAATAGCGCACGAGACAAGCCATCGTAACGACGCTTTGTGAGACACCGCCGCCAAGATTGCGACTGTTTTCAACGGCACCCATTGCCACGCCAACCACTGAAATTGCTTTCTTAATAACCATTATAGATAGAACGATAATAGTTATGGATAGTGTAGAAAGGCAAAAAAATGTGTCCAATCAGAATGTTATCAGCGGTTATTGCGTAATTGCTAGAGCTTTGTCACAACTTGAAGTAAGTCACAAACTAGATATCGAATAGAGCACGTTATGGCACAACTAGAGATTCTTGAATTCCCCGATCCACGCCTTCGCACAGTGGCAACCCCCGTTGAGGAGGTGGACGATTCCGTGCGCCAGCTCATCGATGACATGTTTGAAACCATGTACAGCTGCCCCGGTATCGGCCTTGCGGCTTCTCAAGTCAATGTGCACAAACAAATCGTCGTTATTGACGTAAGTGAAGATCAAAGCGAACCGTTAGTATTCATCAACCCGGAGATTACCGTGTTAGATGAAGAGCTGTTTTCGTACGATGAAGGTTGTTTGTCCATTCCCGGTTTCTACGAATCCGTTGAGCGACCTAAGCACATCATTGTAAAAGCGTTAGATCGCCATGGAGAAGAATTTGAAATGCGCCCAGAAGGTTTACTGGCTGTGTGCATTCAACATGAAATGGACCATTTGGCAGGCAAGCTTTTTGTGGATTACGTTTCTCCCGTTAAGCGTCAGCGCATCCGTAAAAAGCTGGAGAAACAACAGCGTATTCGTGCGTAGTTTTCCCCGTATGAGATTTTATCCAGACATGAGTTTTCTCGAACATGGGTTTTTCTCAAACACCGATTTTCTCGAACACTGGTTTTTACGAACACTGGTTTTTACACACATAAGTGCGCCATTCCTTATTGGCCACTCGTGAGATTGCAATGAGAACGTTTCAAACAGGTTTGTGATTCATCGCAAGCCTGTTTTTGTTTCACCTTTCCAACGCTCACCACCTACTAAAAAACACAGACAGGATACGAATGACCACATCCGCTTTACGCATTGTCTTCGCCGGAACGCCCGATTTTGCCGCCCACCACCTTAACGCCGTTATTGAAAGTGATCATGAGGTTGTGGGGGTGTACACCCAACCAGATCGCCCTGCCGGGCGGGGTAAAAAACTCACTGCCAGCCCCGTTAAAACGGTCGCACTGGAACACAATTTACCGGTGTATCAGCCCGTTTCATTGCGCAACGAAGCGGCCCAAGCCGAATTGGCTTCGCTCAACGCAGACGTCATGGTGGTTGTAGCCTACGGTTTAATCCTGCCGCAAGTGGTGTTGGATACCCCTAAACACGGGTGTATCAACGTACACGCCTCCATTTTGCCCCGCTGGCGCGGTGCGGCACCAATTCAACGAGCTATTGAGGCGGGCGATACGGAATCTGGTGTGACCATCATGCAGATGGACAAAGGCTTAGACACCGGCGATATGCTGCTGAAAGCCACCTGCACCATCGAGCCCACCGATACCGGCGGCAGCCTTCATGATAAATTGGCCGATATCGGCACACCGGCATTATTGACCGTATTGGATGCGATTGCCTCAGGTACTATTGCCTCAGGGACTCTGTCGCCCGAAAAGCAAAACGATGATCTCGCCAACTACGCCTCAAAGATTTCGAAAGCCGAAGCCGCCGTTGATTGGTCGCAACCGGCTGAGGTGATCGATCAGAAAATTCGCGGCTTTTTCCCCTTCCCGATTTGTCATTGCGTACTGACCGATGAAAAAGGTAACGAAAAATCCATGCGTATTCATGCGGCCACCGTCGGTCAATTAGAAAATAACGCCTCTGCGTTGCCCGGCGAAGTACTGGAAGCCAATAACAACGGCATTACCGTTGCGTGTGGTACATCTGAAGGAGCGGCCAGTCAAACCATCACACTGACCAAACTCCAACTACCGGGTAAGAAAGCCATGGAGGTTAAAGACGTACTCAACGGCTACAGCCACCTGTTCACCCCCGGTACTCAATTAAAATAAATCCCTTTAGCGTTTAAGTAAGGCAACCATGGCAACCTATTCCGACGTGCGTGTACAAGCCGCGCAGGTAATCGCCCGACTCAATACTCACCAAGAAACTTTGGCACAAACCCTACCGCAGGCGTTGGATAAGGTCGCCGAACGAGACCGAGCACTTCTGCAAGAATTGTGTTTCGGTACGCTACGCTGGTATCCGCGATTAAAGCAGGTGTATCTGCAATTGATCGAGACCCCCCTAAAAGCAAAAGAGGCCGATATTGAAGCACTGATTTTTTTAGGCTTGTATCAACTGATTTACACCCGCATCCCTGACCATGCCGCCCTCAGCGCCACAGTGGATGCCACCAAAGCCTTAAAAAAACCTTGGGCCAGCAAATTGATTAATGCGGTTTTACGTCGCTTTCAGCGTGAAAGTGAAGCCCTACTGGCAACCGCCGACACCTCGGAACTCGGTCGCACGGCCCACCCCAAGTGGTTGTTGAAAGCCATCAATCAACATTGGCCGAACTACCGCGATCAAATCATTGAAGCCAATAACGCTCACCCGCCTTTTACTTTGCGCGTGAATACCGAAGTCAACACTCGCGAGCAATACCGCAGTGCATTAAACCAAGCAGGAATCGAACACGAACCTTGCACCTTCAGTACAGAAGGGATCACGCTCAACAGTGCAACCTCGGTGGATAACCTACCCGGATTTCGAGAAGGCCATTGCAGCATTCAAGACGAAGCGGCCCAATTGGCCGCTCATCTTTTACAGCCACAAGCGGGTGATCGAATACTGGATGCCTGTTGCGCACCGGGTGGAAAAACCGGCCATATTTTGGAAATCCAACCCGACATCCATCAATTAGTCGCGCTGGATATTTCCGAGAAACGCCTGCAACAAGTGACGGAAAACTTGGAGCGTCTTCGGTATGGACAACACGAAAGCGCTGGAGCGAAAGAAAAAACGGAAACAAACAGAATTCAGCTCGCCATCGGTGATGCCAGCCAACCCGACACATGGACGGACTTGGAACACCAAAATCTCAATCTCCAACAAACACACGTCTTTGATCGAATCTTAATCGATGCACCGTGTTCGGCCACCGGCGTAATTCGACGCCACCCAGACATCAAACAGTTGCGCATTGTCAACGACATCAAGACGCTGGCAGATTTGCAGCTGTCTATTCTCAATGGGTTGTGGCCCTTATTAAAACCGGGAGGAATACTCGTGTATGCCACCTGCTCCATCATGCCGACCGAAAACAGCGACAACATCGCTCGCTTTTTGGCAATGCATACCGATGCCACCGACGTCGCGTTAGCCGGCCCCTGGGGGATTGCTCAGCCACACGGACGACAATTATTGCCCCACGTCAGTGGGCACGATGGTTTCTACTATTGTGTTCTCATGAAACAAGCAGGGTAAACGCAACCCTTTTACAAATAACTGTGCCAAAATAGCAACGGTAAGGACTGTTTGGCCAAATTATGAAAATTATTATCCTAGGCGCTGGCCAAGTGGGGGGCACCCTTGCTGAAAACTTGGCCAGCGAAGCCAATGACATCACCGTTATTGATACCGATGAAACACGCCTGCGTGAACTACGCGATCGCACCGACATTGGTGTAGTAACCGGGGAAGGGTCTCACCCGCGCATTTTGATTCAGGCCGGTATTGAAGATGCCGAAATTCTCATCGCCGTCACCAATAACGATGAGATCAATATGATTGCCTGCCAAGTGGCGCATAGCCTATTTAACACCCCCACCAAAATTGCGCGCATTCGACATCATGCGTATTTGGCCAAACCCGAGTTGTTTCAAAACGACCGCATTCCCATTGATGTCTTAATCAGCCCCGAGCAGTTGGTCTCCAATTACGTGTCGCAGCTCATTGCTCAGCCGGGCGCTTTGCAGGTGTTGGACTTTGCGGGGGGTGAGGCACAATTGGTTGCCGTAAAGGCCTATTATGGTGGCCCACTTGTGGGGCAGGAATTACGCTTTCTCCGCCAACACATGCCTTCCGTAGACACGCGCGTGGCGGCCATTTTCCGTCGCGACCGAGCCATTCGCCCTGAAGGCTCCACCGTGATTGAAGCCGACGACGAAGTCTTTTTTATCGCCGCTAAACATGACATTCGAGCCGTAATGAGTGAACTGCGCAAACTGGAACGCCCTTACCGACGCATCCTAATTGCCGGTGGTGGCAATATCGGCGCCCGCCTTGCCCGTAAACTGGAACGGACCTATGCCGTAAAAATCATCGAATTTCATCGAGAGCGCTGTCAACAATTGGCCGAACAATTGGGTCATACCATCGTTTTGCACGGCAGTGCCTCAGACCAAGATTTATTATTGGAAGAAAACATCGAAGATACCGATGTGTTTCTGGCGGTCACCAATGATGACGAAGCCAACATCATGTCTTCCATGCTCGCCAAACGTTTGGGCGCTCGCAAAGTCATGACATTAATTAACAACCCCGCCTACGTGGATTTAGTCCAAGGTGGCGAGATTGACATTGCCATTTCGCCTCAACAAACCACCATCGGCAGTTTGTTAACCCACGTTCGCAGAGGCGATATGGTGAATGTGCACTCCCTTCGACGGGGCGCGGCGGAAGCCATTGAGGTCATTGCCCATGGCGACAGCAACTCTTCCAAAGTGGTGGGTAAAACCCTCGACACCATCGACCTCCCCGATGGGGCGACCATTGGCGCCATTGTGCGAGAAACCGAAAAAGGCAATCAAGTGATCATCGCCCACGACGATATCGTGGTGGAAACCGGCGACCATGTGATTGTGTTTTTAGTCGATAAAAAATACACCCGAGACGTCGAAAAACTCTTCCAGGTGGGATTCAGCTTTTTTTAATAGGCCACTTCGCTATGCACTTCAAAGTGATTTCTCGAGTATTAGGTGTGTTATTAATGGTGTTCAGCCTAACACTCATGCCACCGGTTGCGGTTTCTCTCTGGTTTAATGACCATAATTATTTTGCATTTTTAATCGCGTTTTTAATCACCTTTGTCACCGGGTTTATTATTTGGCTTCCGGTATACAACACGAGGCACGACTTAAATACCCGAGATGGCTTTTTAATTACGGCATTATTTTGGTTTGTATTAGGGTTATTCGGCGCCCTGCCTTTTGTGTTTTCTTCTGCACCGCATCTATCCATTACCGATGCGATGTTTGAATCCCTCTCGGGGCTCACCACCACCGGCGCCACCGTTATTACCGGGCTGGATTATTTACCGGAATCGATTCTGTATTATCGACAACAATTACAATGGCTCGGCGGCATCGGGATTATTGTGATTGCTGTAGCCATCTTACCCATGCTGGGTATTGGTGGTATGCAACTTTACCGCGCTGAAACACCTGGCCCTGTGAAAGATTCCAAACTCACCCCACGCATTACCGAAACTGCAAAAGCCCTATTTTTGGTGTACCTCAAACTGACCCTGCTTTGCGCAGCGTGTTATTGGGCCGCAGGAATGAGTGTGTTCGATGCTATTTGCCACGCCTACAGCACCATTGCCATTGGTGGTTTTTCTACACACGATGCCAGTATTGGTTTCTTTGAAAGCAACGCCATTATGGCCGTGTGTATTTTCTTTATGATTGTCTCTGGCATTAACTTTGCCCTGCATTTTTTTGCCTGGCGTGAGCGTACGCTCTCTCATTATTGGAGCGACCCAGAATTATCGTTTTACGTCAGAGTGATTGCCTTAGGCACAATCATCACCGTCTCATACCTGAGCTACACACAAACCTATGGCTTTAGCACTGCCTTTTGGCACGGCAGTTTTGAGTTGGTCTCTATTCTGACTACCACCGGCTTTGGCGTTGCCGACTTCAGCATCTGGCCCGCCTTTCTGCCTTTTCTCTTATTTATGCTGGCCTTTATGGGTGGATGCGCCGGCTCCACCGGTGGCGGGATGAAAGTCATCCGGGTGATGTTAATTTGCAAACAAGGCATGAGAGAAATTCACCGCTTAATTCACCCCAATGCCATTATGCCCATTAAAATTGGTAAACGCTCTGTCGCCGACCGTGTCGTTGAAGCGGTTTGGGGTTTTTTTGCGGTATACGTCATTTCGTTTATGGTGATGTTTATGTTGCTATTGGCGACAGGGCTCGATTTCATCACCGCTTTTTCTGCCATCGGTGCCACTATTAATAATCTTGGCCCAGGCTTAGGTGACGTCACGCTTCATTATGGTGATATCAATCCAACCGCTAAATGGATTTTGTGTTTTTCCATGCTATTAGGGCGACTGGAAGTGTTTACGTTATTAGTACTGTTCACACCGATGTTTTGGCAGCGTTAAACACATATTAAAGGGGTTGCTATTAGTTCTTTTCAACTTACCTTAAAAAAGTTCTTTTGCAGTGGCATAAAATCAAGGATGAATTGATTTATTTCGGGTTATCTCCTTCCAAGTCTCATACATTAGACCCGTTGTTATCTAGGTATCATCTTGTCACCGTGAGAGGAAAAAATATGCAACTACAATGGTCATCCGAATTAGAGCTTGGCATACCGGTGATCGACTCGCAGCATCAACGAATTGTCGAATACATTAACAGTGTTGAACAAGCCAATCACGACCAAGAAAAAATGCGGATCATCTTAAATGAGCTTATCGACTATACGATCTCGCATTTTGCGTTTGAAGAAAGCTTAATGGAAGAAGCCGGATACACCTTTGCCAAAGCCCATAAAAAGGTACATCAATTGTTTACCCGACGAGTTGAAACCTTTACAACACGGCTAGACGCTGGTGAAGATATCACCAATGACTTACTCATCGTTTTAAAATCTTGGCTGGTTAACCACATTAAACGAGACGATAAAGACTACTCCGATATCGTCAAAGCCAACTTACATGCCGCCACTACAAGAACCAAAGCAAGACAAGGCACTTGGTTTAATCGATTATTTGGGTGAAAAGAGGCATCATTTGTGAATAATTATTTTTACTAAGCACTACTTTTACTAAGCACTACTTTTTTAAATAACGTCAAAATAAAAATTATACTCGTGCCCAACACAATCGAAGGCCCTGCGGGAGTATCCCAATAAAAGGACGCTCCCAACCCCATAACAATGGCCATCATTCCAAAGAGTGATGCCATCACCGCCATAATTTCTGGTGTGGACGAAACCCGTCTTGCAGCAGCAGCGGGAATAATTAATAACGCGGTAATTAAAATCACCCCCACCACTTTCATGGCAATGGCAATCATTAATGCCATGGACAACATCAATACCGTACGTACCGCTTTGACATTGACCCCTTCCACTTGCGCAAGATCTTCATGAACGGTAAGCGTGATCAACTGCCGCCACAACGCCAGTAATAGACTCAACACAATACCAGACACGACCGCCATCGTTATCACGTCGGCTATCGATACACTGAGTAAATCTCCAAATAAGTACGAAGTAATATCAATTCGGGCATTCTCTAATTGGCTGGCAATCACCAACCCTAACGCCAGGGTACTATGAGAAAGAATACCTAATAAAGTATCGGTGGCGAGCACACGTTGTTGTTGTAAAAAAATTAATACCATTGCTAAAACCAAACAACCACAGGCAACAGCAAGGTTTAAATTAATCGACAATAACCACCCAAAACTTACGCCCAATAACGCCGAGTGAGCCAAAGTATCACCAAAATAGGCCATACGACGCCATACCGTAAAACAACCCAGAGGGCCCGTAACCAGCGTGACACAAAAACCAGCCAAAATGGCCATTAATAAAAAATCAGGCATAAATAATCAATCGTGTTAGTGGGAATGAGTGGCATCTGTACAGTGTGAGTGGGTGTCGGTATGTACGTCACCATGATGGTCGTGTGTGTGATCATGGTGGTGTGTGTAAACAGCAACACTGGCGGACTGGTTCTGCCCAAATAATTCCAAATACGCTGGGTGAGCGGTAACGGCCTCTGGATGACCATGGCAACAGACATGCTTATTTAAACACACCACGGTATCCGTTTTTGCCATAACCAAATGCAAGTCATGAGAAATCATTAATACACCAGCGGATAATTCATCTCGTAATTCAGCAATCAAATCATACAACTGAGCTTGTCCAGCCACATCCACCCCTTGTACTGGTTCATCCAAAACCAATAAATTCGGCTTACGCAAAAGCGCACGGGCTAACAATACCCGCTGAGTTTCACCACCGGATAAATCCACCATCGATTGCTTTTTAAGTGTTCCTACTCCAACTCGCGCCAAAGCGTTATTAATCTCTCCGGATTTTTGCCCCGTTAGCGCTAAGAATCGCTGAACACTTAATGGCATGGTGTTATCAATATTGAGCTTTTGAGGCATGTAACCTACAACCAAATCCTTAGATCGCTGAATCGCTCCCGAATCTGGCTTCATTAGCCCCAACAATAACCTGACTAACGTGGTTTTACCTGCCCCATTGGGGCCGATGAGTGTAACAATTTCCTGCGATGACACCTGAATATCTGCATCCTGCAGAATAGTTTTACCACCTCGCTGAAACCCCACGGACGTGGCAGAAAGTAAGACGCTCAAAACGCACCTCGTATTAACGAAGAAAAAAGGAAAGCAAATTTGAATGATTGAGGAGCTTAATGGTAAGCACCTAGTTGTAAATACTTGGTTGTAAGTACCTGGTTGCAAGTACCTAGTTGTAAGTACTTACTTGCAGTTAGGGCACAGGCCAACGACTTCTAATGTTTGTGTTTCAATGGTAAAGCCCATTGCTTCCGCATTTTTATCAATCGCTCGACTGATTTCTTTTGCCGGTACTTCCACCGCTACACCACATTCGCGGCAAATTAAGAAATATTCTTCATGATCATCAGAAGGTGAGTGACAACCCACATACGCGTTAAGGCTGTTAATACGGTGAATAAGCCCTTGATCGAGTAAAAACTCTAAACTCCGATACACTGTTGGAGGCGCCACACGCCGGGTATCTTCTTCTGCCAACATATCCATTAAATCATACGCACCAAGTGGCGCATGATTTTTCCAGATTAATCGAAGTACATTCCGGCGCAACGCAGTTAAACGAGCACCTCGTTTGGCACATAATTGTTCCGCCTTTATAAGGGCCTCTTCAATACAGTGCTCATGATTATGATCAGTGCAAGCAATGGGGGTTTTATTCACGGTGGACGACTTGGGCATTTTCGGTCTATTCCTATTGCGCAAGGTGGCCGAAATACAACCACGCTCATCTGTGTCTTTGGTTGCTGTTATATTATTACGTTTCAGATTGGGTTACACGCCCGCAAATCAACACCTTGAGGTATTTACGTTGAAGGCTATCGTTACTTTATTAGTATTGTCGCTGCTCGCTACAGCTTTTATCATTTTCAATTCGGTTTTCAGTACGCCTACGACGCAACCCAGTGATTATCAGGAAGATAAGCTATCACCTGCAAATGATGAAAACATGGAAGAAAAAGAAGGGTTCGTCTTACTCACCAGCATACAGCCACTGTATCTCATCGCGAATGATTTGATTGGTGACCTTATTACTGTCGAGCGCTTACTCCCCGCCACAACATCACCACACAGTTTTCAATTAGCCGTATCTGATCGTAAAAAGGTGGATCATGCTAATGTAATCGCTTGGGTAGGGCCAGAACTAGAAGCCTTTTTAGAGAAAGTAATTGCTCACAAACAAACTATCGAAGTCGGAGAAGCAAAGAATATCGAATGGCCCGATGGCGATCATCTTGAAGACGACCACGCCTTTGATCACCACCATCACGGACGAGATATGCACATTTGGCTGAACCCAACGAATGGGATTGTCATTGCCAAACAACTTACCCAATCACTTTTAAACCATCCACAATTGCCTGAATCGGTTAAATCACAGATGCCTCAACGCCTTGAAGGCTTTATCCACAGGGCGACTGAAATGACTCAAAACCTAAATCTCAGTCTTCAATCAAACCGCGATACATCGTTTGTGGTCTACCACGATGCTTACCAGCACCTGCAGTTGGGTTTTCAACTAGGCGGGTATATTGAATTGACCGAATCCCCCGAAATACGTCCCAGCGCAAAAAAAATCTATGAGTTAAAACAATCACTCAAGAACGGCCAATGCTTATTGGTCGAAAACTATTACAACACGCCTCTCGCTCAACAACTAGCCAATGAGTTTTCACTCAACGCTATTTCCATTGATCCACTCGGAGCGGAGTCTGAATCCTATTTTCAACTCATTGAACAAATGATTTCCCAATTAAGATCATGCTTAAACTTTGCTCAATAATGGAGTAATATCTGATCATGTTTTGTTCTCTTAACGATATAAAAGAGATATTTAAGCAATATTAATTTTAAGTTAGCGTATGTTTTCGTCATTTCAAGAAAACATGCGCAGACCCAACCCTGCCCTCCTCCCCTCTCTAGCCTCACCTAGCCCTCTTAAACTCACTCTCCAGTCATACCACCCATAACACTACAAACCTCTCAACCCAAAAAGCCAACACACTCAACTCAAGTCGTCTTCACCAAGCCACAGGCACTTCGAATCCACAGCCAAATGCGGTAGCTCGTAGGGTATAAAACCTAGAAAGGCTCAAAACTGAAAAGCGAAAATCAGAAAACACCGTCGCCGGCATAACGCAGGCAATAAGCAACTTAATGACGTGAGATATGCCAACAACCGAGAAATAAAAAACGGGAAAGACTAAAGGAAAGCTTGAAATACAAGCGCTCTAAACAGAGAAGTTCTAAACAGCGAGAAATAAAGAAGAAAAAGGTGGGAAATCTACCCAAAAAGGTGTTCCTCACGGGACCTTTCTGGGTAACTTTTGGGTACTGCTTTTTGACTGACTGATAGCCCTAAAAAAGGCCACGAGGTATGTGATCACTTACATACCCCATATACTTCCTTATTGCTCAAATGATGCAGCTAGCTTCGCGATGCGCGCTTCCAGCTTTGCATTGATTTTCTCGCTAAGGAGCTCATTCACGGTCGACAAAGTCTGAGCTTCACTTTCCGCCACTGCGTCTTTCACAGGGGCTTGGGTGGCCCAGCGAACACTGGCACCAGTTTCTACAGTGCGGTAACTCGCACTGGAGTAGTGGGAACCAGCCTCAGATGCCATGACAGAATTAGCGCCAAGTGCGAGAGCGAAGATAAAAAGTCCAAGTTTTTTCATAATAATGCCCCCTTTTTGTGCATGAGGATGGTAGAACCCGGTCAATTCACTTGGAAAAGAAGAGACCATTGATAGTAGGTATTATCAAATAACGTCTGTTCTGTTACTTGATGTTACACATGGTAACACCACTTGATTATTTTATCCACAGAAAAGTGATAAAAAACTCAATTTGGGGCAAAAAAATTGAGTTTGGTACTAAAAACACCATTTTGGCGCACAAAATTTCACGCCATTTTGTCTTTTGTCTGATCAAAAATTCAGAACAAAGTAAGGATATTGACGCTTTTTGCAGAATCTTATCGGGTGAAAGGGCACTTTCTTCTTAAAAAGTTTCGAAAATACACAATTTTTAGAATAGGCATCATTAAAGTGTCACAGCTGAGTAACCGATCACGACAGGATGTGGACTTACCCAAAAACCACCCATCGAGACTCATAAACAGAACGAAAAATCCATCAAACCATCAAACCATCAGCAAATGCCTTGTGTATAATCGTCACCGATAAAAACGGTAAGCGGCCTGTTACCAAATTCTGTTGAGTAACCCTATGTGAGTAGGTCTATGTAAGTAACTCTATGCGAAGTAGGTCTATGTAAGCAGCTTCTACCTCAATGACTGGCCCACCTTTCCATTCACCACAACAATCGAAACTTCCTTTGTATGACTGATAACACTTCCCCGCTCGTTCTCGTTGATGGCTCTTCTTATCTTTATCGCGCCTTTCATGCGCTGCCCCCGCTCAACAACAGCAAAGGGCAACCTACCGGTGCTGTGAAAGGCGTTATCAACATGTTACGCAGCCTCATTAAGGCGTATCCAAACAGCCCCATCGCGGTGATTTTCGACGCGAAAGGCAAAACCTTTCGAGATGACATCTACCCAGAATACAAAGCCCAACGCCCGCCCATGCCAGATGACCTGCGTTTACAGATCGAACCTATCCACAAGATTATTCAGGCCATGGGGCTACCAATGTTAGTAATCGACGGGGTGGAAGCAGACGATGTGATCGGCACCCTAGCGGCCCGAGCATCCGCTAAGGGGATCGAAGTGGTGGTGTCTACCGGGGATAAAGACATGGCCCAGTTGGTGAATGAGCACGTTACCTTGGTCAACACCATGACCAACACCGTGATGAACGAAGCCGCCGTTGTGGATAAGTTCGGTATACCGCCTAATCTCATCATCGATTACCTCGCCTTAATGGGGGACAAAGTGGATAACATCCCTGGTGTCGCCGGTGTGGGTGAGAAAACCGCGTTAGCCTTACTTCAGGGGTTAGGCAGCCTTGAGGATATCTACAACAACTTGGATAAAGTCAGCACGCTCTCGTTTCGCGGGGCGAAAACCATGGGCGCTAAATTGGAAACCAACAAAGACGATGCCTTCCTCTCTTACGAATTGGCCACCATTAAATTGGATGTTGACCTACCAGTAGAACCCGAAGGCATTGCGCTGGAGGCCCCAGACCAGAAGGCGTTGCATGAGTTATTCACAGACATGGAATTCAAAAGCTGGGTTAAAGAATTAGAAAGCCAACCTCAAGATAGCCCGTCTACAGGCGATGCGGATACGGCAGCCGCCGCAGAACCCATCGAAAAGCAGTACGTCACCATCCTTGAAGAAACCGAACTGGATAGCTGGATTGAAAAACTTCAAAATGCTGAGGTGTTTGCGTTCGATACCGAAACCACCAGCTTGAACTACATGGAAGCGCGAGTGGTGGGGGTGTCGTTTTCAGTCTCACCCAATGAAGCCGCTTACGTCCCCTGTAGCCATGACTACATGGGGGCACCTGAACAGTTATCGCTCGAGTTCGTCCTGAACAAACTCAAGCCCCTGCTGGAAAACCCAGAACAGGCCAAAGTTGGCCAGAACCTAAAATACGACCGTAGCGTCTTGGCCAACCATGGCATCACCTTACAAGGCATCGCCTTCGATACTATGCTGGAATCCTACGTGTGGAACTCCACATCCAACCGCCACGATATGGACACCCTCGCCGAAACCTACTTAGCCGCCAGCACCATTCATTTTGAAGACATCGCCGGGAAAGGGGCGAAGCAACTTACCTTCAATCAAATCCCCTTAGAGCAGGCCGCCCCCTACGCGGCGGAAGATGCGGATATCACCCTGTCGCTCCATCAAACGCTGTGGGCACAACTGGAAGACGAACCCCGCCTTCAAGAGGTTTTTAACACCATCGAAATGCCCTTAGTACCGGTGTTATCCGACGTTGAACGCACCGGTGCATTGATCGATGCGAATCGACTGGGTGCACACAGCCAAGAATTGGACGCCCGCTTAACCACACTGCAAAAAGACGCCTTTGATATTGCTGGGGAAGAATTTAACTTGGCATCGCCAAAGCAATTGGGAGCCATCTTATTTGAAAAGCTGCAATTGCCCGTGATCAAAAAAACCAAAAGCGGCGCCCCTTCAACTGCAGAAGAAGTGTTACAAGAACTGGCGTTGGATTACCCTCTGCCCAAACTGCTGTTGGAATACCGCAGTTTGGCGAAGTTAAAATCCACCTACACCGATAAACTGCCGCAAATGATTAACCCAGCCACGGGGCGGGTACACACCTCTTATCATCAAGCGGTTACGGCCACCGGTCGTCTTTCTTCGTCCGACCCGAATTTACAGAATATTCCCATCCGCACCGCTGAAGGCCGTCGTATTCGCCAAGCGTTTGTGGCCCCCAAAGGCTACAAAATTGTCGCTGCAGATTACTCGCAAATTGAATTACGCATTATGGCGCACCTGTCGGGGGATGAAGGGCTGCTCAGCGCCTTTCAAAATAACCAAGACGTGCACAAAGCCACTGCTGCGGAAGTGTTTGGAGTGGCCTTAGAAGACGTCACCAACGATCAACGTCGCAGTGCCAAAGCCATTAACTTCGGCCTGATTTACGGTATGTCGGCGTTTGGTTTGGCGAAGCAATTACACATCGGCCGTAACGACGCCCAGCAGTACATCGACCGTTACTTTGAACGTTACCCCGGTGTCGCCCAATACATGGACGACATTCGCGAAAATGCGGCCAAAAGTGGATATGTAGAGACCTTATTTGGTCGCCGGTTGCACCTGCCCGAAATCAATTCTCGCAACGGGATGCGTCGTCAAGCCGCAGAACGCACCGCGATTAACGCGCCAATGCAAGGCACCGCCGCCGATATCATTAAAAAGGCCATGGTGAACGTGCACAACTGGCTAAACGAGCGCAACCTAGATGCCCGCATCATTATGCAAGTACACGATGAATTGGTATTGGAAGTGGCTGAAGATCAGGTAGATATCATCACAGAGGAGCTTTGTCAGCTGATGTCTAACGCTGCAGAGCTAAGTGTACCGTTGTTGGTAGAAGCGGGTGTGGGCGATAACTGGGACGAAGCACACTAGCAAAGCAACTTTTTAAAAAAGTGTTGAACTAAAGCGTGAAGGGGTAGTCAGAGTATTTGAAGATTAGATAGAACCATCTATTGCTTCTGTTGTTGACTTCTCCGCTTAATGCGGATCTCTCCCTAAAGTGTGCTTGGCCCTACGTATCCCCGTACGTAGGGCTTTCTTTTATTGGCTCGGCAATAAAATTATTACCGAAATACCGCGTTAAAAACGGATTAGCCTTCTGTTGGAAGGTCCTCGGCTTCAGTTTCCAAAGCCAGCCACTGATTTAACACCCTCTCCAGTTCTTTCACTCCTTCTTTTTTGAGTGACGAGAAGGTTTGCACCGACACCAAATCTTCCACTTGCGCTTCTTGCAAATGCTTCTTGACTTGCAACAAAGTACCGTTAGCTTTACCTCGTTTAAACTTATCAGCTTTAGTAAGCAGAATGTGTACTGGCATTTCGACTTCAACCGCCCAATTCAACACCATGGTGTCGAATTCCTGCATGGGGTGACGAATATCCATTAACAACACCATTCCCCGTAGCGTTTGCCGCTCTTGAAGGTATTCTGAGAGGTGTTTGTCCCACTTTTGTTTGGTGGCTAGGGGTACTTTTGCAAAGCCATAACCGGGTAAATCAACTAATCTCTGGTCATCGTTCAGAAAAAAATAGTTGATCATTTGAGTACGGCCTGGGGTTTTACTGGTTCTGGCCAGCTTGCCATTCCCGGTAAGGGTATTGATGGCACTGGATTTACCCGCATTAGACCGCCCCGCAAAGGCCACCTCTGCGCCAGTTTCAGGTGGACATTCGCGCAAGGTAGGGGCACTTTGAACGTAGTATGCTTTACGGAAGTTAATCGAATCGGTCATAAGGTTCCAGAAAATAGTGTTATATCAAATCGTTAGTATATAATGTCGCCGTTTTTGCGCCGCCGAAAAGCGGTTATTGTAGCCTGGCCGACCCGTAACGAGCTATGCACCATTCGTAACGGGCACAAACGAGACGATAGATCGCGTTGCATGGCGCCGAAAGGCCCTGAATGAAACGGCAAACAGGCACCCGCAGAATGATACTGAAAATGTACGACTGATAATGTACGGATTAGCCAATGAATACACTTTTTAAGCAAGCGATGATTGCTCTAAGTTTCGTGGCCGCCACGCCTCTTTTGGCCGGCCAAGCCTCCGCCGCTGGTAACCCGGAGGCAGGTAAAGATAAAGTTGCCGTCTGTGCAGGTTGTCATGGCGCAGATGGGAACAGCCCCGCTCCAATCTACCCGAAGCTGGCTGGGTTGGGCGAAAAATACATCCATAAACAGTTGGTGGATGTACAAAGTGGCGCCCGTGTCATCCCTGAGATGACTGGCTTATTGAATAACTTGTCTGACCAAGATTTGCAAGATATCGCTGCCTTCTTCGCCTCTCAATCCATGCAATTGACAGGCTCGAAAGAGCTCAACGTTCTAGTGAATTCAGGCGCACAAGTAGATGCCTTAGCACTGGGTAAACGTGTTTACCGTGGTGGTAACAAAGAAACCAATGTCCCGGCTTGTATGGGGTGCCACTCACCAACCGGAATCGGTAACGCACCAGCGGGCTATCCACGTTTGGGTGGTCAGTATGCGGAATACATTGAGAAGCAGCTGCTCGCCTTCCGTGGTGGTGAGCGTACCAATGACGGTGATCGCTCTACCATGCGCGGTGTGGCCAAAAACTTAAGCGACGCTGAAATTACGGCGGTTGCGAACTACATTGCTGGATTGAACTAATCCCAGCGGTATTTGAAAAAGCGGCGTAAGCCGCTTTTTTATTGGCTTCTTTTTACTCACATTGACTGCCGAATAACAACAATGTCGTCGTGATTGAGACCGAAGCCACGTTATCACCTTGATGCCTGACTTTTTTTTCGAACGAATGACACCATGTCAGTCTTCGTTAAGCCTTCAATGGGTATCGTGCGTTTGTCGCTCAGCGATGGAACCGATACACCGAATACTGTCTAACAGCTATCACTTTGGAAATGGAGAAACACTATGCGTGTTATGTTCGGCCTATTGGCAATTTTGATGTCTTTAGCAGCATGTGCCGAGCCTGCTAAGAAAGAAACTCAGTATATGGCGGGTAAGCATTATCAAGTTATTGGCACCCCTGTAAAAACCGAAGACCCAAGCAAAATTGAAGTCGCTGAAGTGTTTTGGTATGCCTGTGGCCACTGTTTTAAAATTGAGCCTGTGATTACCCAGTGGAAAAAAACCTTAGGGAATGATGTTAACTTCGTTCGATCTCCCGCCATTTGGAACGGCCCGATGGAAGTTCACGCACGCGCTTTCTACGCCGCCAAAGCGTTGGGCATCTTCGACAAAGTACATCAACCGCTGTTCGATGCCATGAACGTGGAACGTAAGCGTCTTGCCACCCCGGAAGAATTAGCCGAATTCTTCACTCAATTCGGTGTGGAAGAAGAAAAGTTCATGAAAACCTATAAGTCTTTCGGTGTGGTCAGCCAAGTTAACCAAGCCAATGCCCGCGCTCGTGGCTACGGCATTACCGGCACACCTGAAATTATCGTAGACGGTAAGTACCGAATCAGCGCTAACCTCGCTGGCAGCCAGCAAGAAATGTTGAACGTCGCGAAATTTTTAGTGGAGAAGCTCCGCGCCGAGCGTTCTTAACCCCCCTTCTTCAGAATCACCTGAATACAAAGCCCGCCTGCATTTGGCGGGCTTTTTTGTAAAGTCCCTCATATACTCCTAATAAACCTTCTGTATCTGATTCACCCCCTGTATTGGTTTCTATTTCATCTTTTTTCAATCAGGAGAGTCCCCCTTGAGTACCGGTTGGCGAGAGAAGTATCTGCAAGCACTCAGTGATCAAGAGCGCATAGAAAAGATCAGTGCGGCACAGATCGAACAATTTCGCAAAGGCATTATTAAACTCTCAGAAGCCTCTTTAGGCGTGGATGAACAGCTGGACGAAGAACTAGAGCGAGTCATCGCCTACCTCAGGCGCCAAACTCGCACCCGTACAGCTCTGCAAACCGACGAGTTGCAAAAGCGTGCAGACGCAGCAATTGCCCGGCGAGAATCTAACGATGCCGCTAGCCTTAAGGCTCTTTCCTCTCTGACAGAAAGCTTGAAAGACTTGAACCCCAGCGGTGAGTTGGTCAGTGCGCTGAAGCAGTTTGAAAAGACGGTGAAAAAAGACCCTGTAAAGCTGTATCAGTACCCCAAAATGTTGGAGGAGTTATCTGAACTCCAATCACAAACTCTGGAAGCCATTATTGAAACCAAACCCGGTTGGTGGGGAAAGATCACCGGCACCAAGGCTACCTTAAAAGAATCTTCTTCCGAGTTAACGTCTTCAGAACAAATTGACTCACCGGAACTCAACGACCTTATCGATGAAGAAAACCAGGGGGAGGAACCTACTTCTCCAGATGATACCTCTCCAAATGATGATACCGCAGAGCCAGTCAATGATCGCACAATCGCAAGCCAGGAGTCGGATGCAGGCCCCGCCTTTTCTCGTATTGCCTCTCGCATTAGCCGAGTGCTAGCGGATATTCTTGATTCCATTCACATCGAACCCTGTGTGGAAGACAAGGCCAACACCACCCGAGATCGAATCGCCAACGGCCTTAATTGGTACGAATTGGTACCAACCTTGGAAGATGTACGTGACTTAGTACTCCAAGCGTATTTAGAGGCAAATCGATCCTTCACGGAATACCTCAACCAAGTTAACGACGCTTTGCTGTTTCTGAATGAACACTTGTCTATTGCCACCACAGAAAATCGTTCACAAGTCACCTTAAGTGGCCGTGTGCACGATGCCTTGAAATCAGAACAAGGACGCCTAGAACTGGCACTACAAGCAGCCTCTGACTTACAGGAACTAAAAGGCTCGGTGAAAGAACACATCGAAGCGCTCTATAGCAATCTCAGTGAGTTAGAACAACTAAAAACCAGCGGCCAAACATTGGATACCGAGCTTATTGCGGTACAAGAGCGCTTATCGCGTTTAGAACAAGAGCACCAAGAAGCGCTCGAAGAATTAGAAACCGAACGTAAAAAAGCACTCACTGACACTCTCACAGAATTGCCCAACCGTGAAGCGTTTAATCAACGCCTACACCATGAATTTCAGCGTTGGCAACGATACGGCCACCCATTGAGCCTTGCCATATGCGACGTTGACCATTTCAAAAAATTTAATGACACCTATGGCCACCAAACCGGTGATAAAGTCTTGAAAATTATCGCGAATTTATTGGTAAAACGCTTACGGGAAGTGGATTTTATCGCCCGATTTGGCGGTGAAGAGTTTGTCATTCTACTGCCAGAAACCCATGCCAGAGAAGGCTATAACGTGCTTGAGTCGGTTCGAGAGGCGCTCTCTCAAGCCGCCTTTCGTTTTAAAGATCAGCCCGTAACCATTACCGCGTCATTTGGCATTACCGACTTTCAAGAAGAAGACACCACCACAACCGTCTTCGCTCGCGCGGATAACGCTCTTTACCAAGCCAAAGACCAGGGCCGTAATTGTGTTGTGTATGCGGAGAAGGAAGAAAAAAAGCCCGACTAAAATAGATGTTTTTGGAGTATGGCTAATAGCTCCCCCTCATCAATGGGCTTGGTGATGAGCCCATTCACCCCAGACTCCAAAATGGATTCACGCTCACCTTTAATGGCGTGGGCTGTCACTGCAATAATGGGTAAGCCTTTTAAATTGGATCTTTCACGCATCTTGCGTGTCGTTTCTTTGCCGTCCATTCCAGGTAAAGAAATATCCATAAGGACCATATCAAACCGTTCTTCATCGACTAGCGATAAACTCTCTTCACCCGTTGCCGCACATTTATATTCGTACCCCTCGTCTTCTAAAATCCACGAAACGAGTTTTTGATTATCTGGGTTATCCTCAACCACCAAAATTTTATGAGCCATAAAAAAATACGCCTTATCGCCTCCAAATGGTTATACGTATTATTAACGCATTCCCCAAATAACATCACCTCCTTATTCTTCTTTAGGATAGCCTATGGAAAAGACACCCTTTCGTTATTCAACCAAGAGTCCTGAATATTATTTCCCATTACAGTATGAGTTTTTGTTCAAACCCGCGATGAAAAACAGGTAAATTGACAAATTTTTTGTCCAAAATGCATACAACGCAATCGTGATGTGCACTATGATGACGTATTCATACTTTGCGTATTTCTATTATTACGCATTTATATTTTATAGAAGTAAGTTGGAATCTGTATGTTTTATGACGTGATGAACACAATGACCCGCACCGACACCGGATACCGCTTTAGCGCCAGTGAAGCCTGGTCACAAGGGCGTAGCTTGTTTGGTGGATTAGTCACCGCAATGGCCATTAAATCTATGCGAGAGGAAGTACCAAAAACTCTGCCTTTGCGAGCACTACAAGTGACCTTTATCGGCCCAGTACCCTTTGGGGAAGTACACGTTACGGTCACTAAATTACGCCAAGGTAAATCCGTTACCCATATGCAAGCCAACATTTTAGTGGACGGCCATGTGCACTGTTTAGTGGTTGCTGCTTTTGGCGCTGCTCGTGAATCAAAAATAGAGTGTTCAAAATTAAAACGGCCTATACAAAAGCCCTTGAAAGAATGTATTTCGCGCCCTTATTTTGAAGGTTTAATGCCGAAGTTTTGTCAGTTTTTCGATGCCTATTGGGTGGAAGGGAACATGCCAAGCACCAATATTAAAGACACTAATTCGGTAATTTATGTTTCTATGAAAGATGTCGACAATGTAGATGAAACCGCACTGGTCACTTTGGCTGATAATATTCCTTCTCCCGCATTATCCATGGTTGATAAACTGATTCCCGCCAGCTCGCTTGTCTGGAGCTTAGAGTTTTTACATCATCAAGAAGAATACAGCGCCGAAGGCTGGCAGTTCGATACTCAATTGTTGTATGCCAAAGAAGGCTACGCCAATCATACCTGTACTATTTGGAGCCCCTGCGGGAAACCCGTTGCCTTAAGTCGCCAGTCGGTCGCTGTATTTGGGTAGCACTTGATTTGGGTAGAACTTGATTTGTATAGCGTTTGACTGAGATAGCGTTTAACTTGGATAGAAAACTCAGCAAACATTTTGGATAAAGGAAAGAACAATGACACTCTTAATGATTCTCGGCGTACTGGCTATTGCACTATTAGTGATTGTGCCATTGCTGGAAAAATTCGGGAAAGAATACTCGCCAGAGGAAGTGAAAAAAATCAGTCGTTGGATAATCCCCCTGTTGGCTTTACTGATGGTGCTACAAATTATTCGATATTTTTTGTTTTAATCCACCGTTTGTAGAACACTCATCAAGGAATTAGCCAAGGAATAGTCGGCCTGTGAAAAAGCTTTTCTAACCATACTTTTTCACAGGTTGTTTTTTCATACGACCATTGTCACACGGCAATATCAATATGCTGAATAGAACCGGATACCGCCCCACCATAAGTACTTTCATAGGCAGCACGAGCCAATAAATTATTGTCTTCATCCACATATTCAAACGATGCCTGTTCTGCCGCCAAATAAATAAACGACACCCCAGCCTGCTGAAGGCTAATACCAGAAATTAGGTTGCCATTATTTTGTTGAGTATTATCAGAATCATTCTCAACATTATCCGCATTAATAAAATCACTCACAAACGTGTCTGGCCGAAACAAACTCAATTGATTGAAAATTGAATCCCCAATATCAATCAAGCCATTACCATTGCCCCCAAAACTATATTGATCAAACAACGCTAACTCTTCAAAACCATTGCCGGTAGCTGGGCCGAACAATTCACTGCCGTCATCAATCTCATTATTACCATTTCGATCCAGCGCCAAAAAATACGAATTTTCCCCAATAAGCGGAATCGACTCTTCCTGACCGTCTGCGTCCAAATCAAATAACGTGCGTTGATCGGTAAAAGACAACGGCTCACCGAAATTTAACACCAGTGGGTCAATTAACTCTCGACGAGCGGGTGACGATTGAGGCGCTGTAGACTGAGACAACGCAATTTCTGCACTGAACGATTGCGAACGGCTTTCTGTGAAATCAAAACTAAACGTCTCATCGCCCAGTGAGAACGATGCTGATACAGACAACTCTACTGAAGAAGACTGCTCCATACTCAACAACGCACCTTGCCCATTACCCGCATTGCTAAACGCAAAACTGGATGAATATGACATGGAGCGACTGAAACTGAACTCGAAGCTGAAATCCGATTCATCAAAAGGTGAGGTGGATATTTCGCCACTGATTTCTTGAATCATGCGAAACATCGTCATCATTTCTGGGGGCACGCCATCCAAATCCCCAAACGGGCCTTGCTCATTAGTATCATCATTCGTGGTTGCAACGGGTCGCTCAAGTGCCCGCTGTGCCAATGCCAAGCCCTCTTCACTGAAATCAAGTCCACGACGTTCTCTATTGCCGCTGCCGGCTTCATCACGCCCACGGGGCTCAACCGGGCGTACCGCCTCTTGCGGTTCACGTTCTATACTCGGTTGCGAACGCGATAATGCTAGCGCATCAGTGTCAGGCTGAGGGGGCGCCGAATTTTGACGAAAGCTGAGCGATGTTTCAGATCGTGAAGAAGCGCTGAAGAAAGACGATGCGAAAGTCGATAGCATAAACCACCCCACTTAACCAATGACTAAGATCTCTGACGACCAAACCTCGCGCACAGAAGATCACCTGTTTAGGTTATCGACCACTCACCCAGCCACTACAGTTAAGGCACGCTCTTTTATCAGACTGTTTTGTCATAAAAACCCTGAACAGTTGGATACCGTCCTGTTTTCGACTATGTCATGTCTTCAACTACGCCATGCCTTCAACTACCTCATGTCTTCAACTGCATCATCCCTTCAGTTAGGCCATGGCTTATCAGACAAATATTCTTGTTCATCTTATTGCCTCATACCTAGGCTTTAGGAGCCTATTCAGAAAATTTTGGCGTAAATAACATCCACATTGACACATCAAACAGAATAAAAATTAGTACAATGTAATCTTTATTTTTTGTCGAATCAGTATTAAACAATAACCATCAAAGAACAGACGCGAATAATAAAGACATTAATAGCAGAGACATTAACGTCGAAAAACACTCTCACACTCTGAAATAAGGACGACTCAAGGCATGGCCATTTATGTAACCACCACCAACGGAGAGCGCTACACCCTCGAAATTGCCTGGCCAAACATGCCTTCTACTCGGTACACCTACTTCGACTTTATTGAGTTTGTCAGTGCCTGTCCCTCTTCAGAATTAAAGCGTATCCATAGCCACTACTTTGGGCTAACCAAAGACATCTCAAAGCCCATGTTGATGCCTCAAGAACAACCCAGGCTGAAAGATCAACACAATGCTTATTTAACCAACCCAAAATACCAAGCCCCCCGCCAATTTAATCAACTGCAAAAAGACATTTTTCTTGCGCTGGTCCACAACCGTTTAGAGATTAAAGAAGCCCCATTATCACTGGACGAGCTCAGTAATGAATCGGCGCTATTACGCCAAAAAATCCAATTGGGCTTACGTCAAATCATTGCCCAGGAACAAGCTGAAGCGGCGCAAATAGAAGCGGATTACCAACAACGTTCCACATTGGGTAAAGCCGGTGCCTATGTTCAATCGCTTGGCGAGGGGTTGGGTGAGGCGGCCTGGGGCTTGGCGGTCTGGGCAAAAGATATTGTGGAAGTGGCCCATAAAGTCTCGCCCCAGCATTTGTCTTACGTTGCATCAAAAGCCGCTTTTGATTACACCGCGAACAATAAAAGCTTCGCAGACTCAGGAGGCGAGTACCTTACTGGCTTAAAGAAAGAAGCGGTGGACGTGTTAGGGTTCGACCCCACCAAAATTACCCGCGCCCAATTTGAACAAGCCATGGACGTCGCCACCTTAATTTACGACGACCCCTCCTTGCGGCAAATGATAGGGGAGTTTGCCAAAGATTATGTGGCCGCCCAGCACAGCCTAGAGTGGACAGAAATTGCGGGCGGTGGCGTCTTCGAAATTATCCTCACCATTGTCTTAGCTGCCGTCACCGGCGGTGTGGGCGCAGCCGTTGCGGCGGCAAAAAACATTCGCTTAATCAAAAGCTTTAGAAAAGTGGGCGAACTCATGATGAAGTTTGCCAAGTCGCAAAAAAGTCGATTAAAAGCCTTAAAAAAACGCGCAGCTAAAGCCGAGAAAGCCGATTACAAAGACATCCCTACCTCCGACGGAACCCCAGAAACGCCCTCCTCTGACCCGGCCAAAGAAGGCCGAGAAAAGCGAATGGCGGACAAACAAAAAGCCGATGAGGCCAATAGTGAAAGTAAGCCCGAGTCCAGTTCGACAGAAACGGGCGAAAACGGGAATAATGACAAAACACCCAACGACGAAAAGGTGGAAAAACGCAGCGAACCCATCAACTTAAAAACCGGTGAAGAACAGCTCATTTTGCAGGACGCCGTTTTGGATGGCCCTTTGCCACTGGTGCTGGCTCGCGCTTATCGCAGCAGTAATGCTGCAAAAGACAGCCCGTTGGGTTTTGGTTGGAGCCACACCCTAGATGAATCCCTAACGTGGGACGGACAACCCGATTCCCAGGTGCAGTTCCACGATTACGAAGGCCGACGAATTACCTTCCCGGTGCCCGAGCCGCAAGAACGCAGCCACAATATCGTCGAACACTTAACCCTCACTCGCCTAAGTGATCAGCACTGGGTAATTACCCCCTATGGCGCCATTGACGGGGTACAAAAGCACTTTAAACACGCGGGAGAGGGTGATCCGAACCGATTTATCTTACGTCAAATCGCCGACGACTACGGCAACTATTACCGATTCCTCTACAGTAAGGACGCCTCACAAGGGCGGCGTTTAGCTCGAATAGAATCATCATTGGGCGATGCGCTGCATTTAACGCCTTCCCCCTGTGGCCGCATCCAACAAGTCATTCGAGAAACAGCCGATGGCCAGAAAACCGCTTTAGCCCAGTACCGCTATTCTGAGGCTGGGGACTTACTCTCAGCAACCGACACTCAAGGGTTTAGCGAGCATTACCAATTCAACAACCATATGATCACTCAGCGTACCCTCAAAACAGGGTATCAATTCCATTGGGAATGGAGTGAATTGGGGCCGGCCGGGAAATGCTTACACCAGTGGGGCGATCCCATTAATGATACGCCCACTTACGACTATCGCTTCCAGTGGGATGACGACGGCAAAGGGGTAACCGTCACGGATACCCGTGGCGGCGTAGAAGTGGTGCGCTTCGATGAGCGCGGCAATATGGTGTACAACAAAGACCCAATGGGCGCCGAAACCCATTACCACTACAACGCGCTTGGCCAATTACTGCAAACGGATTTACCCGCTCACCATAACGAGCACCGCACGGAAAAATTCGAATACGACAAACAAGGTCGCCTCAGTAAAAAAATCGACGTGGCCGGTAACGAACACACCATTGCCTACAATGCCAGTGGCCTGCCCAGCAAAATCACCAATCCAGACGGTCACACCTGGGAGCGTCGCTACAATTTGCGCGGGCAAATTAAAGCCACCATCGACCCGCTGGGCAATAAAACCACCTACACCTACAACCCCATCGGGTTGGTTGGCAGCGTAACCGATGCCTTAGGCAACACCACTCGCTACCTCTGGAATAATCACGGCAAACTCACCGCCGTGCACGACCCCATGGGGCGCACCCAGCATTATGTGTATGACAACGCCCAGCGGTTAATTGAAGTTAAACACGCACAAAAGCAATCGACTCATTACCAATACGACTCGCTCGATCGCATCAGTGCGGTAACCACCCCCGACGGCGCCAAAACCCAATATCGCTATAACCCGCAAGGGTTAGTCTCAGAAATTATCGATGCCGAAGGCCGCAGCACCCAGTATTTTTACGATGGCTTAAGCCAAGTCTCGAAGCGCATTAATCCCGACGGCACCGCACTGCATTACGCTTATGATGGCGAGCGGAATTTAATTGGGTTATTAAACGAAAAGGGCGAACGCTACCAATTAAAATACGATTTAAAAGAACGCTTAACTGAAGAAGTGGGTTTTGATGGCCGTACCACCCGTTACGCCTATAACCAAGCGGGCCATTTAATTGCCAGCCGTGCGGTGATGGACCCGCAAAATGGCGACGGCATCGATACCTTATTCGAACGTGATCCGTTCGGCAGATTATTACGAGAAAACACCCCGGATGGTGTCACGGATTTTCAATACAATGCCTCCGGCCAATTAACCGAAGCCAAAAATGCACACCGCACCTTAAAGTGGACCTACGATGCCTGTGGGCGAGTGATTCATGATTGGCAAGGGCACGACAAACTCACTCATC
>NZ_JAJQVM010000041.1 GCF_021234875.1 Marinibactrum halimedae
GAATTCTGACAAGAGGTGAGGCCAGTTGTAACGGCGGTATTTTGGCATGGTAGTCTCCTTTGGGTGGAGACTGTAGGTTATTGGTTTGGAAGGTGGGGTTGTAGGAGGTTGTTGGTTTGGCGTTTACGTTTCTCACACCAGCTTGGTAACCGGTGTGAGCGACTTAATTCTAAAGAGGAGAATGAATGGCGAACTAATTGGCAAGATCTCTATTGGGTATTCTGCGTCCGCACATAGAGATATTACTGGCTGAAGAATTTCCGCTGCAACCTCCACGATATTGGCAGTCTTGGGCAGTGACGCCAGGCTGCCAGCTTCGGGTAAATTTTAGCATGTTGTCTTTAACCGACTGATCTAAATCGCCTGCGTATTTGTCAATGGCTGCGTCACCCATATATAGGCCTAGATAGGCGAGCACATCGTCTGTAGATAAACCGCAACCAAACCCGGTATTTAATGTTTGTGACGGATCGCTGCCTTTTACTTGAGAGGCTTCATTTCGATTGAGCATACCGTCATTATTGGCATCTAAGAGATTGGCTAATTCGGTTCCTCTTGGTGAACCGAGTAGTGCATTAAAATAAATAGCGGCATCGGCTTTGGTCATGTACGGATTAATACCTGGAATTTGATTGGTATTAAAAGCTTGGTAACCGGCAGCTGAAATGAAATTATCGTCAATATTAATACATAAATTATATTCAATGTCTTTAATGGCTTCGATGGCATTGTCGGGGTCACTGCAGACTAAGCCTGTAGTGACGATCTTGTTATCTTTGTTGACACAGGCGGTATTATTGGCAAGGTAAGTAATGCAATTGGTGTCGCACCAGTTTTGAGTATTGGCATTACGTTGACCACTCACCGTACTCATTAAACCAGTTGGGTTGGTATCGCTAGAACAACCACTGTTATTACCGCCGCCGTTATTACCGCCGCCGTTATTACCGCCACCGTTATTACCGCCACCGTTATTACCACCGCCGTTATTACCACCGCCGTTCTGACAGCCTCCACTGGCCGCTTGGTTTGCATCAACGTAACAGTTTCCGCCGCAGGCATAAGGGTGGCTGGAGGGGCAATTTTGTGCGTTTGCCCAATGACTTAAGAGGGTAAGTAGAGTGACTTGGAAAAGCACATTAATATGTTTCATTGTTAAGTTCATATTGGGAATCCCTAATAGGTTAACTGTTCTAATTATCAAAACGTTATGAACAAAGGTTTTCATCGCGAGGGATTACGGTGGCTTTTTAATAGAATAATAATGCAGGGGTTATTCCGAAGGCTTGACTATTGCAGTCAAAATGAGTCACCACAACGCAATGTAAACGTATACATTGCAGCATTAAAGTGCAGAAAAATCCATTTCTTTTTTTAGGACTCTTCAAAGAATGCGTTAATAAATTAAATGTTTTTAGAGTATATATATGATTTATGTATAGCTTTTAAGGTTGGTATGGTCCTTCTTGAGGAGGGGTGGCGCTTTTACTGGTTAAGGGAATGTAGTGATTATTTTCAGGGTTGTGGAAGCCTTCAATAATTGCTTGCTCTGTAATCCTAGATTGATTGATTTGATCCGCGTAACGACCTTCCGAGGGGGCGAGCTCATTGAGTGCAATCGCACAGTTTTCAACACAGTCGTCCTCAATGTTTAATAAGTTTACTTGATCTGAGAATGGACCGTTGCTAGGCATGTCGTAGTTTTCATCAGTGACTTCCATGGGATGATGGGTGGCATCCCATGTTTCAATTTCTAGTAATGTGTCTTCTAAGTCCATGAACTCTCCCTGAGTCATTGAGGCAGCTGCACTATTTTGTGAGGGTTCAGCACTTTTTACGTGTTCTTGCTTTTGTATCAGTGTATGAGCAGGTGAAAAAGAGTTGATTGGAAGGCTTAAATCAGAGTGCTTTTCTGGACCCTCAATGTTAATTGTATATTGGCTATTGGAAGACTCTATTAATATATGGTTAATGAAAAAGCTTATCAAGACAAAGAATGTTGTGGTGGATAATATTATTTTTTTTGTTGTCATGGGGATAAGAAAAATCTCTGAGTTCACGTAAAGAATTTTTCTTTACGTGAACGTGAATAATAATTTGATTTAATTTATTGTCATGCTTTAGTCAATTAAAGTCACTCGACAAGTTTGTCCAGAATACTGATCCCACGCGAGTACAGCAAAATCTTTTGATGTGTCACCTAAGTTCGACCAATTTCTATAGCGACCATCCGTAAAATAACACCCCCATGCTTGAATAATATGCTGAGTACCACTATTACCGGTCGTCCCTTGAGTATCTCCTTGAAGATCTCTCCAATTTCCATTGGAAGAGTTATAGTAGAGAATGGTGTCTCTAGAGGCAGTGCGTCTTAATCCATCCCAATTATACATAGCAATTCTTACTGCACACCCATCAATGTCTCCACACAGTTCTCTTACCCTTTGCTCTGGAATAGTGACGGAGGTGCCTCGCGTACTTGCAGAGTATGTGGATCGGTCTGACTGAGCATAAGCTTCAAATGAAAATAAAAAGGGAAGGACAGCAAAAGCAAATGCAATTTTTTTTAATAACATGACGATTCCTCAATGGCGTTTAAAATGAGTTATATTGCCTAGAAACAGCGCGGTCAGTATATCGCCAAAGTGATCAAAAATAATGCTTGAAATTTATCTTGTCATTGAAGTTTTTAAAAAAGGCGTATATATCTTTATAAGATAATAACTCTGAATAGCTGAGAGAAAATCCTACAATCGATAGGAATAAAAAAAGGAGCTGATTTGCTCCTTTAAATGGATCGATGTTGAAATTTATGTCTAGTGGTATGATTTATTGTATTAATGGTTTCTTTCAGTGAGACAGGAAAATTCTTTCTCTAATTTTTTCAATTGTTTTTTTCCGATCTCTCCAGCCACAGTGTTCAATGCGTGGCGAAGGCGTGCGCGGGTCATATCTGGGCCGAGTAATTCCATAGAATCCATCACGGAAAATGAAGCGGTTGTGCCAGAAACGGCAATAAACATTGGTGCAAGAAAGTCTTTAATTTTAATCTCCATGTTATCGGCCAGAGATTTTAATGTGGAGAAAATTTCATCTCTTTCCCAAGTACGTAAAGCTTCCAACTTCCATAATGAAAATTGAAGCACTTTTTTCAGATTGTCTTCATCCAATTTGCTTTCAGAAAAACTTTCTTGAGTAATTGGTAAATAACCCGAGGCGAGAAACCCAGAAAGAGGAATAAAATCACTCAATGTATTCATGCGCTTTTGTGCATGAGGTATGACTTTTAATAAGCTGTCTTCATTTAAAAGCCAGTCATGTAATCGTTTGGCGAGTTGTTCGGTTGAAAGATCTTCACGTATCCAAAGGCTGTTCAGCCAGTTTAGTTTTTCTACATCAAAAATAGGGCCGCCGAGAGAAACGCGTTGGACATCAAAATTAGCCACCATGTCTGCTAAGCTGAATTTTTCACGTTCATCGGGCATAGACCACCCCATACGACCCAAGTAGTTTACCAGTGCTTCGGGTAAATAACCCATGCGTTGATAAAATAAAATGCTTGTGGGATTTTTGCGCTTGCTTAATTTGGACTTATCTGGATTTCTCAGTAAAGGTAAATGACAAAGCTGTGGCATTTCCCAACCGAAATATTCATATAGTAATTTATGTTTGGGGGCTGAGTTTATCCATTCTTCACCGCGTAATACGTGTGTAATGTCCATTAAATGATCGTCTACGACATTGGCCAGATGGTAGGTGGGCATGCCATCGGATTTGAGTAATATTTGGGCGTCAACTTGTCCCCAATCCAACTCAATTGTGCCACGTAACATGTCATTAATAGGGCAGGGGCCTTCGCCTTCTGGCACATTCATGCGAATAACACAGGGCATGCCAGCTGCTTTACGGCGTTCAACTTCATCCTCAGGTAATTTCAATTCGCTGGGTTTTAAGGCAGCAAATCCTCCAGCAGCGCGTCGGGCTTCTCGTAATTCGTCTAATTCTTCTGGAGTGCGATAACAGTAAAAGGCGTGCCCCTTTTCGATGAGTTCTTGAGCGTATTGGGCATAAATGTCTTTTCGCTCGCTTTGACGATAGGGGCCTTTGTTGCCACCAATATCTGGCCCTTCTGTCCACTCTATGCCTAACCAGCGAAGGCTGTCGAGAATGGCTTGCTCAGATTCGGGCGTTGACCGTGTTTGGTCGGTATCTTCAATACGCAAGATGAATTCACCACCATGCTGTTTGGCAAAACAGAGGTTGAATAAGGCAATATAGGCAGTACCAACGTGCGGGTCGCCAGTAGGTGATGGGGCAATGCGCGTGCGAACGGTCATGAAAAATAGATTCCTTAAAGGTTTACGAACTTAGCCAGGCTTAATGATTGCCTTGCAATACACTGCGGATTATACGACGTTGTTGTAATAGGGAGTAGGGATTAGGCTAAGGTAAAATGAGAATGAGTAATGGATAGGTTACCACTTCAGAGATGCTTTTTTCCGCCGATAAGAAGACTAAATCAGAGTCTCGAGTTTGGGGTTGAATGATTTTTGAATAGACAACATAAATGATGACGGTTAAGGGGGAAGGGTGTTTCGTTCAATTAGCCAAAAAGTGATGTTTGGGTTTGCGCTGATTTCGGTGGTTGTACTGATTGCAACGTGGATATTGTATGAAAAAACGGCACGTATAAAACAAGAAAATATGACTTTTGTAGAAGTCTCCTTGCCAGCATTGCATCAAATTGAAGGCATTAAACACACAGCCAATAAAATCCATATTGATGCGTATGCGCTTTATGGCACCACTCTGAACCAATCCGATTTTTCTCAGCGTTTTCAAGTGCAAACCAAAGAGTTAACTGATTCAGTGTCTGCGCTGACCATGTTGGATCAACCTATGCAACAGAGATTGCGGTTGGCCTTGGATTCGGTATTACGTCAGGTCAAAGCGTTGGAGAAAATCATGTCTGCGGATTTTGTTGATTGGGATGAGGCTCGGTCAGAGCTTGGTCGCATCAATAATGTGTTAATTGAGTTAGAGGAGGCATTGACTCAAGCAGAGGCTCTTGTAAATAAACAGGCACAAGCGGTATCAGCAGCGGTGGGCAATGAGTTGGTGGAAGTGCGTGTATGGATTTTGATCGCACTGGCCTTGGTGTTGAGCATCACCGGATTTTCTTATTATTTCGCACGTTTTGGTATTGTGTTACCCGTGTCTTCATTGAACCAGCAGTTGGACAGTATTGCCTTGCATAAAGACCTTTCTAAGCCGGTGAGTGTGTCTTCGGTGGATGAGGTGGGAACAATGGCTGATAGCCTGAACAAATTACTATCCGCTTTTAAGGGCGGTAGTGAAGAGACCATTTCATCTGCGACGGTGTTACTCACTTCTGCGAACCGGTTGAAAAGCTCTGCATCACAAGTGGATGATCAGGTTTCCTCTTTGGGCCAACACATGGGCACCTTAATGGAAGCCATTAACTTGCTGGAATCGAATACTGCATCCAATGTGGATCGCTCGCTTGCGGCGGCAGAAGCGGCAAAAATAGGCGCAGACCAGGTAAAAACCGGAGCACGTGATGTTCAAAAAACGGCAGACAGTATTGCTCAGCTTTCTTCGGATCTGGATTCTTCCGCTGAAATGTTGAACACGTTAAAAGTCGCAGGCGATCGTGTTGCGTCGGTTGTGAAAACCATTGCTGAGATTTCCGAACAGACCAATTTATTAGCGTTGAATGCCGCGATTGAGGCAGCTCGGGCCGGGGAGTCGGGGCGTGGTTTTGCGGTGGTGGCAGATGAAGTACGTGCATTGGCGCTGCGTACCCAAGAATCCACCAATGAAATTAACGATATTTTAGCGACGATTGTCGACTCTATTGCTCGAACGGCTACGTCGATGGAGGATAATAAGTCAAAAGCTAATGAGTCGGTGAGCTTTGCTCAATCAACGGTAGTGGCATTGGGGGCAATCGAAGAGACCATTAGTGCATTGAGTCAGTCGTGTACGGATTTAGCCGAACTCGCGAGCTCTAATAAACGCAATACAACCGCAATGAACGAGAGCCTTAGTACGATGGAAAAGGCCACATCCTCTGTGGCCAGCAGTAGTTGTGAAACACGTAGTGAGGCTGACACAGTGGATGGTCTTGCTCATACATTGGAGCAGTCTGCACGCCAGTTTACTGTTTGAGCTTTGAGCACTGGGGATGAGCCATCATCCTCAATATCGATCGAAAATGGGTCTGTTCATATTGGTTCATTAGTAGTTTGTCGATAATTAACAGGCTGTCGAGAATTAGTAGTCTGTGAATAATTAGTAGTGTGTGAATAATTAGTAGTCTGTCGATAAATAACAGCCTATTCATAGAGAGTGTTTCTATGCATAACGCTTTTTTTCTGCCCACATTCCCAGGGCGATAAAACCAATTATCACTGTTAAACATAGCCAATGTGCAGGGGTTGCTCGAATGAGTCGGGCAAGCCATGGTGCAGTGGCAATCAGAAAAGCACCATAACCAAAAGCGTTGATCAAAATAAAAACACTTGTTCTTAAAATAAAGTGGCTATTGGCCAGTTGTTTGCGGATAAATCGATTGATGTCGCTACCCAGTAGAACCAACAAGCAGGCTAAAAAAGCCATGGCAATTTCGCTGCTCCATGGATAGAACGCTTGTCCTACTTTAGAAAGGTAATACAAAATAGTGTTCATAGAGGAGTCGCCCAGTTTGTACACTTAGGGTTGTTTTCAGATTAACCATTAATCGTCTTAATCGACGGATAAGTTATTGTGGGCAAGTGTGACTCAATAATCAAAACAAATAACTATGGTGTTGTTTTATAGTGAGACGTTTTATATCAGAGTGTTAGTCAAAGTCTTCGGTTAACAACATTTCATCGTCGCGATAGCCAATAACACCCTGTTGTTGGAGTTGTTGATAAGCCACCTGGATACGTTGATGGAGTTCCAAAGCCCTCGGATGTGAAATGGGGACGGCAATAGGGTAGCCATCCAATTTTTGTAATTGCTGGGTATAAATCAGGTTTTTATCCACGTTTAATTTTTGTATCGCCTTTTCAATTGGGGCGGCCAGTATAATCAAATAATCCGCACGGCCGCTGAGGAAAAACTTTAAAGTTTGTGCCACCGTATCGAGTTTTACGACGTTGTAATTTGGGTTGTCCAAAATATCCACAAAGTCTGCCAATGGGAAACTACGCTGAACAACGATGGTAGCGCCTTTTAATTGTTCAACATCGGTAGGTGGGTTGGGTTTGAGCGAATAAATGTGAAGGGCGACATTGGTACTGGGTACGGGGAAATACAGTAAGTTGTTGGTTTCAGGGCTATCGCCATAAGAAATAATGGCTGTGTCTTTGGCTGTGATATTTCGAATAATTCTTTCATAAGGGAGTATTTGAAACCGAACATTTAAACCAGCTTGTTGATAAATTCGTCTGGTTAATTTCGCATGAAGACCGGTTACCTGACCACCTTCTAACTCCCAATAAGGGGGAAATACCAATGTTTTGTGAATAACAACCGACTCTTTAGAGCTTGTTGGCTTCTGTTCTAGACTAGAGGCCTGAGGTGGGTTTACACCGTTATAAATGCCTATGATAACTGTAATAGCCAATACAATGCTGCTCAATCCGTACCAAAACTGAGTGGAATTCATTGTGCTCCTTGATAAATCAGCAGTTCCGCATTATTGCTCTGAATAACCAAAATGAGTTTCATGGTATTTGGCATTATCAGGTATTGCCATTAAAGCATGCATGGTGCGACTGTGCTCTTTGATGCCTTTGGTTATATGCCCAGTTTATGCTCAAATCTGGGAAGCTCGTCCGCCGACTAATTATATTTGAAATCATTTGTCGTTATGGCTGAGCGTCTTATTGTGTTGGTCATCATTTTTCCAGTTTATCCCATTTCTGTCGCTTCATTACTCTATTGTATATAAAAATAATAATAAGCGACATTTGCTCTATAATTCGTTGCCATAGTCAATCTTAACGATAAATAAGATCGACGCTTTTTCCACCATCAATGTGCCTTTCTCATTGCCTCTGTATTGAATAAGATTTTTGTGGGCGAATTTTGATCAGGGTGGTCGTGTTTGGTGCGGTGAGGGAAGATAATTACTGCTAAGCTCTTTAAGTATTCTTGTCGTCAAATTAAACACATCTCGCCTTAAAACAGAGGGTTAGCAGTATCGATGGTCGCTCACTTCGTTATTGGTCATCCTCAAGTATAGGGGTTGTCCTTTTTTGCGTATTCATTACTCGGTTGATCGGTGATTACTGTACGTAGAGAAAGGGCTGCCGGGATTTGTTAGACCAATTGATCGTATTTGCCATTGTTGCTTTATTGGGAATGCCTAATCTAAGGATACGGATTTTGAAGAAGTGTATTGATGCAGTAACAGCGTACATTTTCAATAAATACTCATAGGCCATGGGGACTTATTGTCTGTTTTCTGGAACTGACTGATTATTTGAAGTTAAACCGTATCAAATACATTGATTCATGATCGACAATCAAAACGCACATATTGGTTCGGTGACATTACCGTACTTATTTAACACTTATTTTATAACAAACAAAAATGAGGCCAACCCATGATCTATTCGGGAAATTCGATCAAGGTCACTCTGCTCGACAACGGTGTCGCAGAGCTCCAGTTTGATCTGCAAGGCGAGTCTGTTAATAAATTCAACCAGGCCACACTGGAAGAGCTAAGAGAAGTTGGTCAAACCTTGAGCAAGTCAAGCGATGTAAAAGGTTTGTTGGTGACCAGTGCTAAAGACTGTTTTATTGTTGGCGCTGACATTACCGAATTCGGTGCTGGCTTTTCACGCTCCGAAGAAGAAATTGCCAAGAGTGTTGAGGACGTTAACACCAATATCTTTAATGTGATTGAAGACCTTCCTTTCCCAAGTGCGACTGCTATTAATGGTGTAGCACTGGGTGGTGGTTTAGAAATGGCGTTGTGTACCGATTACCGCGTATTGGCGGAGGGTGTAAAAATCGGTCTGCCCGAAGTGAAATTGGGCATCATGCCAGGCTTTGGTGGCACTGTACGTTTACCTCGCATTATTGGTGCGGATAACGCCATTGAGTGGATCGCAGCAGGTAAAGAAGCGCGTACCGAAGAAGCATTAAAAGTCGGTGCAGTAGATGCGGTTGTTTCTGCTGATAAAGTACGCGAAGCAGCGCTGGATCTTGTGAATAAAGCGATTGCCGGTGACTTCGATTGGCAAGCGCGCCGTGAAGAGAAAAAAGGCCCGTTAAAGCTGAATGATACCGAAGCTCTAATGGTGTTTGAAACTTCCAAGGCCTACATCGCAGGTCAAGCGGGCAAGCATTACCCCGCACCGGTTACGGCGGTGAAAAGCATGCAGAAAGCGGCAAAAGAAAGCCGTGATGAAGCCTTAAAAAGCGAAGCGTATGGCTTTGTAAAATTGGCAAAAACCGATGTGTCTCGTCACCTTATTAACTTGTTCTTAAGTGATCAAGCGTTAATGAAAAAGGCCAAAACCGTTTCCAGTGATGCCAGTGCAGTAGAGCAAGCGGCGGTATTGGGTGCGGGTATTATGGGTGGTGGCATTGCCTATCAATCGGCCTACAAAGGCACGCCCATTATCATGAAAGACATCAATCAAGCCGGTATTGATTTGGGTTTGAATGAAGCGTCTAAATTGTTGAGCAAGTTGCAATCTCGTGGCCGTATTTCAGCAGAAAAAATGGCCAATATTCTCAACAGCATTACCCCTAGCTTGAGTTACGGTGATTTCGATAAAGTCGACTTGGTCGTAGAAGCGGTTGTTGAAAACCCGAAAGTGAAACATGCGGTCTTGTCTGAAGCCGAAGACAAAATTTCTGAAGACACTATTCTTACCTCTAATACTTCCACCATCTCTATTGATCACCTAGCTGAACCGCTTAAGCGCCCTGAAAACTTCCTTGGTATGCACTTCTTCAACCCTGTGCACAAAATGCCGTTGGTAGAAGTGATTCGCGGTGCAAAAACGTCTGACGAAGCTGTTGCCAAAACGGTTAATTATGCCTTGGCAATGGGCAAAAAGCCGGTGGTGGTGCGTGACTGCCCAGGGTTCTTGGTAAACCGTATTTTATTCCCTTACATGGGTGCGTTCATGCAGCTTCTTCGTGATGGCGCCGATTTCGTCAAAGTCGATAAGATCATGGAAAACTTCGGTTGGCCAATGGGCCCGGCGTACTTGTGTGATGTGGTGGGCATTGATACTGGCGTTCATGGCGCCGATGTGATGGCCGAAGGCTTCCCAGACCGTATGGGCTACGATTACAAATCCGCCAACCACGTGATGTTTGAAAATAATCGTCTTGGCCAGAAAAACGGCAAAGGCTATTACAAATATGAGCTGGACAAAAAAGGTAAGCCGAAGAAGAAAACCGATCCAGATGCCGTCGAGTTATTGAAGCCTGTGGTTGCAGAGCCTAAAGATTTCTCAGAAGAAGAGATCGTCGATCGCTTAATGGTGGCGTTCTGTTTAGAGGCGGTTCGTTGTTTGGAAGAAGGTATTGCCGACAGCGCGACCGATGTGGATATGGCATTAATTTACGGCCTGGGTTTCCCTCCATTCCGTGGTGGACCAATGCGTTACATCGACGATATGGGTGTTGCTGAATTTGTGGCGAAGGCTGACAAATACGCAGAGTTAGGCAACCTATTCAAAGCCACCGACAAGCTGCGTGAAATGGCAGCCAATGGCGAGCGCTTTTATGCGTAATGAATGCCTGTCATTCAATGAATCGCATAAAGCAAAGCCAATATAGAATTCAGGAGAAAATACAATGAGCTTGAATCCAAGAGATGCCGTAATCGTAGATTTTGGGCGTACCGCCATGGGCCGTTCAAAGGGTGGAATGTTCCGCAATACTCGTGCTGAAGACATGTCTGCCGACTTGGTTAATGGGTTGTTTGCCCGTAACCCAAATGTAAACCCAGCCGAAGTGGAAGATGTGATTTGGGGGTGTGTAAACCAAACCAAAGAGCAAGGCTGGAACATCGCTCGTATGATGTCATTAATGACCGTGATTCCTCACGAAGCGGCGGGCCAAACCGTGAGTCGTTTGTGTGGTTCTTCCATGTCTGCGCTTCACACTGCGGCGCAAGCCATCATGACCAACAACGGTGATGTGTTTGTTGTGGGTGGTGTAGAGCACATGGGCCACTTGCCGATGGACCATGGGGTTGATCCTAACCCGCGTTTGTCTAAGCACGCGGCGAAAGCGGCGGGTATGATGGGCATGACCGCAGAATTCCTCAGTATGTTCCACGGTATCACCCGTGAGCAACAAGACGAGTTTGGGGCGCGTTCACATCGCTTAGCGCATCAAGCCACTCAAGATGGCCGTTTTAAAGACGAAATCATTGCTATTGAAGGGCATGATGCAGAAGGCTTCAAACAGCTGTGTAGCGTTGATGAGACGATCCGTCCAGAAACCACCGTTGAAGGTTTGTCGCAATTGCGCCCCGTGTTTAATCCGAAAGGTGGCACAGTGACGGCGGGTACGTCTTCACAAATCACTGATGGCGCTTCTGCAATGATCGTCATGTCTGCTGAGCGTGCGCAAGCATTAGGTATTCAGCCGTTAGCGAAAATCCGTGCGATGGCGGTAGCGGGTGTTGACCCTTCTATTATGGGTTACGGCCCAGTGCCTTCAACGCAAAAAGCGTTAAAGCGTGCGGGTTTATCTGTTGAAGATATCGATTACTTTGAATTAAACGAAGCCTTTGCCGCACAGGCATTGCCGGTTCTAAAAGACCTTCACTTATTGGATAAAATGGACGAGAAAGTGAATCTACACGGCGGCGCCATTGCGTTAGGTCATCCATTCGGTTGTTCTGGCGCACGTATTACGGGCACATTATTAAACGTAATGCGTCAGCGTGAAGGTACCTTGGGTGTTTCCACCATGTGTGTGGGTTTAGGTCAAGGTATTACCACCGTTATTGAGCGCGTTTAATTTTTTAACTGCGTTTTAATGGTTTATATTTAGTAAGGAGGCGAAAGCCTCCTTTTTTTGTGCCAAAATCTTTTGTAAAAAATAGCGTGGTTTTCGATAAAATCAGTGTGAGTTATTCATAATGAACTACGAAGAGTTCAATGCTTTCTGTAAAAGGTTGCCAGCCACTACCTACGTAATGCAGTGGGGTGATGCTCATGTGTGGAAAGTCGGTGGTAAAGTCTTTGCGATTGGTGGTTGGGACAAGAATACTGGCCCTGCTTTTACTTTCAAAGCTTCCGAATTGAACTACGAAATTTTAAAAGATGAGCCGGGTTATCGGCCTGCTCCGTACCTTGCTTCTCGCGGGATGAAATGGATTCAACAATACGACCCTGAATGTAGAGTGGAAGATGACCTTATCTATTACTTGACGGAATCTCACCGGATTGTGTCTTTAGGGTTGACCAAGAAAAAACAAAAAGAGCTGGGATTGAATCAACCTTAAATTTTTCTCATTTAAGGGTTCTCTTAGTAGCCTATCCAAAAAGGCGATAATGCCTGTCTGTTATTACGCCTATAAATTCACCCACTAATTTGGGGTGCAGCCGATAGGGGCATTGAGCCGAATAATCTGCTCAATGCCCGATTTTTTTGTAAAAAAATTGTTCTGCCGCTAATGGTTATTGTCGTAAGTAGGGACGACGTATTTCCCCATTAATGATTAATCCGGGAAATTGCGTACTATTCCCAAAGTCCCAAACAGATTCATCCCAACCCTCAAATAACGTACTGCTAGAACAGGTAGTATTGTCAGCACTTTCTGGGCAGCGAAGTTGTGTTGTAAGGTGCCCTGAGAGTTCATCGGGCCAAAATGGGAAATCATTAATGCGCTCACCAACGTCATTAAAATTACCCACATCAGTCTGATAATAATTACCACTTGTACTAAAGTTTACCTTCATCGATCCGACAAATTTGCCAATGGTATCAATGCGGTTTGTCGTCGCTACGACATTCGCTAATGAGTAGCTATTGGTAATTCTAGCGGTATTGTAGAAATCAGTGGCATATGAATTGACGGACGCTATACCGACTAGCCCTCCCACATATCTTTCTCCCCTTACCAATCCAGAAGTATATGCGTTAGTAATAGTCGGTATTCTGCCTGCACCATCATTTTCGCTGTAGCTGTTCGCATGACCAATTAGCCCTCCAACGGCTTGTTGACCAATCACTTTAGCGGTAGAGAAAACTTTTGATATTTCAAGATTATTATCAATAAAATCATACTCTGAGGTAGAAGCAGTGCCTATAAGCCCCCCAATATTATTCTTGCCAGAGACAAATCCTGTGGTGTAACTGTTATTTACAGATAGGGCATCACTATCATTTGAGGAAAAATAGAAGTCGTGAACACTTAAATAGCCGACTAATCCTCCTAAGTTGTTTTCGCCTTTAATATTGATATTGGCGTTACTGTAGGTAAGTGAACTGTTGCCATTCCCAACGAATGAGCCAATAATTCCTCCTGCTGAAGAGGCTTTATCGATAAAACCTTCAGCAGTTAAATCACTTAGAAGGCATGGTGTTTCTTCATAGCAGCCAAAAAAGCCAATAATGCCGCCGGCAGATCTAGCGCCAGTGATATCAACAGTGGCATGATTCTCTGTAATTCTAAAGCTTTCAGATTCAACCAAAGCTCGACCAATAATACCGCCTAGATTCAGGTTGCCACTCATTGTCACTTCAGAAGTATTGTTTCTAAAGCGATAAGTATTCTCGTGAATAGCTTGATAGGGAGTATCTACTAAAGCGCCGACTAAGCCACCGATGTAATCATTGGCGGATATTGATAGTTCTGAGTAATTTCTTGCAAAGGTAACCTGGCCGCCATAGGTAAACTCTTCGTCACTAACCGTTGAGATACTGCCTACCATACCTCCAATATAATTATTGCCGTTAATGATACCTATAGCACGATTGTACCCAATAAATAGATTTCCATTGTCTGCAATATAAGCATTGCCGGCAATAATGCCTACGTGGTCTTTTCCAGTGACACCCTGCGGGGCAGTTTCTATCGTAAGGCGACGTACTTCACTGGAGGATGATGGTTGATTTTCTTGTGCTTCTATACGGGCAAACAACCCTAAATAAGATTCTTCTGGACGATTAATGTAGAAGCCTTGAATTCTATAACCATTACCATAGAATTTTGTTGCCAACCCTGACGTTGAAGTTCCTATGGGGCGCCAACCTTTGTTGGATTGGTCTCCATCCATATCAAAATAGTCGTCTTCTTCATTAATGAGACCATCATTATTAGTATCGAAAGACAAGTTGTTTGTCAGCTCATACCCTTCGCAAGGGTCATAATTGTCACTGCAAAAAAATTCTTCACCGGTGTGTGTGACTAAGCTTGTACCATCAAGGTTGTTTCTTACCCAATCGAGTTGTTCCAGTGTTGAAATATCAATTAGATAATCACCGTCTTGATCAATATTAATATTGCTGGAACTTGTATTGCTGGAACTTGTAGAGTGGCTGGATAGAGAATTAAATTGAGACGATTGAATTGTTGAGGCGGGTTCATTAGCGAATGTAGAGAGGGATATGAGTAAAGTGGTTGTGTAAAGCCAATTGCTTTTTTTGACGAGTTTCATAAATCGATCCTTGTTATGACTACTTTTGTTATGACTACTTTTCTATATGCTAGTGGAAATGTCAGCATCTTTATTTGCATCAAAGCAATGTGATCATATCATGTGTCGAAGGAATTAAATTAATTCAAAGCAAATAATGGCGTATTAGTGGTTGCTTGATAATACCATCGACGTACTGTTTTTTGTCATAGGGAAAAAATCTAATGTCGTAGAGCAGGCACGTTTTTTTAAGCCTTAGGAGCGAATTTTTCAGTGAAAATGTGCTGTGGGTGACTATGATTTTGGGTCTGAGTGATGGTATCCGAGTTGTTGCAAATCAGAAATGTCTGAAAAATTTACGCCTCTACAATTTGATTACGACCTTGTGTTTTCGCTCGGTGCAGTGCTTGTTCGGCCAGCTGAAACAATTCTTCAACGGAACTCTTGCTGTTGGGCTGAACATGGGCAATCCCCATGCTTAATGTAATTCTTCCGTGAGGAGAAACCGCATGGGCAATATTGTGTTCAATCAGTTTTTCCTGCAACGTATGGGCAAGGTTGCGAATGTCTTCGAGTGAAGCGTGTGTGTTTACTACAATAAATTCTTCTCCGCCATAGCGACCAACCAATGTATTTGGCAGTGTTTCCGAGCTGTTTTTCAGTAGCTGTCCAATTTGAACCAAAATTTGATCACCACTTTGGTGTCCATAATGCTCGTTGTAGTGCTTGAAGTAATCACAGGTGATCATGCAGAGGCTCATGGACTCTTGATCTTGCACGCACTTTTCCCATGCGCCTTTACTGTGTTGTTCAACTCGGCGACGGTTGGCAATTTGAGTAAGGTGGTCACGTCGGGCTTGTTGTGCGATTAATTGATTCAGTTGCTCTAGTTCTTGTTGTTGCAGATTGACATGTTCCAATAAGCGATTAAAGGCACGCACGAGCAAAAATACGTCTCTGCTTTCTGTGTGTTTAATGGTGCGTTGAAATACATTATTTTTGGCAATGTGGTTAATTTGTGAGGCGGTTGTTTCAATAGGGGTAATCACCCATTGTAGGAGCACGCGATAGCAGACCCCAAAAGCAACGAACCCTGCCAGCAGTGTGGCAAAGGTGGTCATTGACCAAAAAGTATTGAGGTAGGTTGGGCGGGGGCTGGGAAGTTGTAAGGCAAACAGAGGTTGCTGGAAGACATCATTAAACGGCACCCATATTTGGCCATCAATATAGGTATGCGAGGCTGTTGAAACGGGATGGGTATTTTTTATAGTGTCCGGCGTTTCTGTGGTTTGAGGAAACCAGGTTGCGTGATAAGCCAATGTGTTAGCGGGTGTTAGTGTTAATAAAGAATTTACTTCCGTTTCATTTAAAGGTAATAGGGTGATAGATGGCAGTGCAGGTTCTGATGGGGTGTGATTCAAATGTCTCAGCCCGGCGTTTATCCATTCTGGGAAAGAAGTTAACGATTGCCAAAATAATAAATAACCATTCGCCGATTGGTCGTGCAGGCTGTTATTAATGGCGGCGATGGACACTAAAATAGGTTCATTGGCGCCGCGAACTAAGGCGACGCCGCTGTAGCTGTGGTGTGGATGTTGAAAGTCTTCGTTGGTCACAAGGCTATTTAATATGGGGCCGGCAAAACGAATCTTGAGTTTTGCTTGGCAATCTTGTTCAGAGATTGGGCTTGCCATGGGGAAATCGCAACCAAAGATACGTTTTTGATCGTTATTGTAAAAACGAAAACCGCTGACCCCCATGCCGGTAAATGAGGGATGGCTGAAGGATTTCCGAATGTATCGAAGTTTGCGATCAAAAATGTATTTATAGGTGGAGTCACGAGTTGCGTAATCGTATGTGAGGGTTCTTAGTCGTTCGGCTGCAAGGTGTAATGTTGCGACTACGTGTTCGGCTCGTTGTGTTTCAAGCTGCGTTTGCAGTGCTTGTAATTCTGGCTCATGCAGTGTTTTGCGTACAATGAGCTCCCCGATAAAGAAAACCATTGTTGCCACAATTAGGGCAAGAATAATGCGCAAGCGGATGCTGGTTTCGGTCATGGATTAAGAATTTCGTTTATGGATAATGAAAATATTCTAAGTGATGGTTGAGGTAGGGGTAACACTCTAGGTGGTAACTTCAACATTAAAATAAAACCACAAAAGAGGTTGCCGCTTTCCGTATTGCTTAGAGCCGTTCAGTGCGTTGTGTTGGTATTGTACAGACAGAGCTACAGTGTAGACTAAATTGTTTTCAATAAAAGAAGGGTGATATCAACTCACTCATTCTAGGCGATACAGTTGGCAAAAATGGCGTTAATAATAATATAGATGGCGCGAATTTGTATCCGATTGATTGTTGGTATTTAGGTTAGTATTGGTTTCTCTGTTGCTGTTGGTTTCTCGGTAATAGTTGGTTTCTCTGTTACTGTTGGTTTCTCTGTTACTGTTAGTATAGTGGTGATTTGAAGAATTTAGGGCGATACAGCAAATTGCCTTACGACGCCTAAAAAAGCTTCTCCGTATCGTTCATATTTTTTATCGCCTATGCCGCTGATTTGCAGCATATCAATTTTGGATTGAGGCCGGTTTTCCATCATCTGCATCAGTACCGCATCGTGGAAAATTTGATATGGCGGCACTTCATGCTCCTGTGCAAGCCGTTTGCGCTCCGTGCGTAAAGCTTCCCAAAGTTGTCTATCGCTCCAAGAGACTCTTGCCGTGCCTGAGGCGGCTTTGGTCAGTTTTTCTTCCAGGTCTTGGCGTAGAGAGAGGGTTTCCATACCTCTGAGAAGAGGGCGAGCCTTTTCTTGCAACACCAAAGCGCCATATCGTTCTGCGTCGGCACTGACGTAGCCCAGTACCATCAGTTGTCGCAAAATACTGCGCCATTGATTTTCATTGAGGTCTTTCCCAATACCGAAGGTGCTGAGTTCGTGGTGTTTGAGAGATTCTGTACGTTCGCTGGTTTTCCCTCTTAGTACATCGATCACATACGTTGAACCGAAGCGTTGCCCGGTGCGATAAATACAGCTCAGTAACTTTTGTGCAGCAACGGTGGCATCCCAGGTGGGTGGAGGGGTAGAGCAGGTGTCGCAGTTGCCACAGGCCTTTGGAAGTGTTTCACCAAAATAGGCGAGCAGGGCTGACCGTCGGCAGTGGGTAACCTCACACCACCCCAAGAGCGCGTCAAGCTTGATGCGTTCGTTTTGCTTGTGTTGTTCATTGGCCTCACTCTGCTCCACCATTTGTTTTAATTGGACCACATCATTAAGCCCATAGACCATCCAGGCGTGCGCGGGCTCTCCGTCCCGACCGGCGCGGCCTGTTTCTTGGTAATAGGCTTCCATACTTTTGGGAAGATCTAAATGGCAGACAAAGCGTACGTCGGGTTTGTCGATGCCCATGCCAAAGGCAATGGTTGCCACCATGACAATGGCGTCTTCTTTAAGGAATCGCTCTAAATGGTGAGCACGCAAATTCACCGGTAGGCCTGCATGATAGGGTAGGGCTTTCACGCCTTTTTCGGATAACCATTTGGCTGTGCTTTCGACTTTTTTTCGAGAGAGGCAATAGACTATGCCGGACTCTTTTTTATGTTGAGCCAGAAATTTAATCAGTTGTTTGCGGGCATCGTTTTTAGGTTGCACGCTGTAATGAATATTGGGGCGGTCAAAGCTGGAGAGAAAAACAGACGGCTGGCGCAGGGCAAGACGTTGTGCGATTTCCTGTTGCGTGGTTTCTGTTGCGGTCGCCGTTAAGGCCATTAGTGGCACGCCGGGAAATGCCGTGGAAAGCTGGTGTAACTCTAGGTAGTCCGCACGAAAATCGTGCCCCCATTGTGCTACACAGTGTGCTTCATCAATGGCGATCAGTGAGATAGGAAACTGTTGCAGCCATTGTAATGTATGGGGTTGGACCAGCCGTTCTGGGGCAATATACAGAATATCCACATTGCCTTGATAGAGGTCTTGGGCGAGGTGGCGCTTTTCTTCTGCACTTAGGGTGGAGTTTAAAAAAGCACCGGCGATGCCCAGTTGTCGCAGGGCGGATACCTGGTCTTGCATGAGGGCAATTAAAGGGGATACCACAATACCCAATCCCGGCCTCACTAACGCCGGGATTTGATAGCATAAAGATTTGCCACCGCCAGTAGGCATCAACACCAAACTGTCATTACCATGAAGCGCGTTGTCAATAATATCTTGTTGTTGCCCGCGAAAGTGCGAGTAGCCGTATGTGTGTTGTAACAGGTGCAGAGCGTGTTCAATCATGAACCTAGAATCAGAGGTCAGTGGCAAAGGACGAGAGGATACCGACGATTTTGAAGCTCGTCGAGGTTATGGTGCGATTTACGCATAGTTGGTATCTGAATCGTCGGTTGTGAATTGTCGGTTATGAAATGTCGGTAGTGAATTGATTGCACACTCAAAGACTCCCAGAGTGGACGGAGAAGAAAAACAAAAAAAAAGAAAAACAACATAGAGGATCAATCTTAAAATGGAATAATGATAAGGTATTGATGTAACGAGTATTGATATTAATCATAATTGATAGCAGCGATAGGGTATTACTGACCGAGATAAAGCATTATTCATGGAAAGTAATGGGAATCATAGGTAGTAGGAACCATAGAAATCAAATAGGAGAAAGATACGTTGTCTGTTTCACAGCAAACGAAAGCCTACGGCATCAAACATGGCATAAAAAAGGTGCGTGGTGTGTATGTCATGCGTAAAAAGAATCCTGCACTACGAAAGCTACGCAAGCGTTTGCCTCCGCCATCCATTCATGGCCATCGAGTTTGGTCTTCCAGTTTTTTGATTATGGATTACTTAAAACACTACCCCATAGATGACGGCGCTAAGGTTATGGACATCGGTTGTGGATGGGGAATGCTAAGTGTGTACTGTGCGAAAACTTATAACGCGAAAGTGACAGCGGTGGATGCAGATCGCTGGGTATTTCCTTATTTGCGGGTTCACGCGGCGATGAATCAGGTAAAAGTGAAAACCAAACAAGAGAAGTACCAAAAGCTAAAACGAAAGACGTTGGCGAAACAGGATTTTATTGCGGGAGGCGATATCTGTTTTTGGGACAATCTGGTGGAGCCGTTGTATAAAATGATTAAAAAGGCCGTCGAAGAGGGCGTGCCCTATATCATTGTTGCCGACCCAGGTCGACCACCCTTTCTGCGTTTGGCCAAGCGTTGTAAAAAGAAGTTTGGCGCAGAGTTGGTGCCTTGGCGGGTGGATGACCCCAAAACCGCTGCCGGTTATTTAATGGTGATTCGAAAATAAAAGGTTGCCCCTTAACATCTCTATACTCGTCCAGACATGTAATTTTGGTAATCCGGTATTTCTCGTGAGTAGCTTTCGTTGATGAGAGGCGAGCTAATCAAATAATTAGCAGTGGTCACGTTGCAGGCCACTGGTACGTTCCATACAGACGCAATCCGCAATAAGGCCTTCACATCAGGGTCATGAGGCATGGGTTCGAAAGGGTCCCAGAAAAAAATCAAAACATCGATTCCGCCTGTGGCGATGTTGGCTCCGATTTGTTGGTCGCCACCCAGTGGGCCGGATAAGAATTTTTCAATCGGGTAATCCAAAGCGCGTTCCAGCAATGTTCCGGTGGAGCCGGTTGCAAACAGCGTATGATTTTTCAGAAGGGGGTGCGCGCAGGCCCACTCGATCAATTCTTGCTTTTTATTGTCATGGGCAACAAGCGCGATGCGTTTTTTCGTAGGGACTTCCGCGTGGGTGTATTTCATGGTGTTACCTGCTTCATAGTCTTACCTGCTTTTTTGTTATTTTGGTCGTCGTTCTTGGCGATGATTCTTACTGCCGTGTTTTACGGATCTTACCTCAACCGCACTTAAAAATTCGAATTCACATCACCCCATACAAAAACAGCGCTCAATGAGCGCTGTTTTTTAACACAAAGCAAAATGCCTATTAGGTCACTAGGCCGTAGCAGGTGCTTCACTTTTCGCTGCAGCGGCTTGCATTGATAATGCGAGCATGTAACCGGCGGTGTCTAGCATACGATTAGAGAAACCCCACTCATTGTCATACCAAGAAAGGACTTTCACTTGATTATCGATTACACGAGTGTGGCTGGTATCGATGATGCTGGAATGCGGATTGTGATTAAAGTCGATGCTCACAAGAGGAAGGCTGTTCGCACCTAATACGCCTTGCAGTTTGTCTTCACTGGCGGCGGTTAAAATCTCGTTGATTTCGTCGCGAGTGGTAGCACGGCCTGCTTCAAAGGTGAAGTCAAGCATGGAAACATTCACCAGTGGTACACGAACCGCTAAGCCGTCAATTTTGCCTTTCATTTCAGGAATCACTTCACCCACTGCTGCCGCTGCACCGGTTTTGGTTGGGATCATTGACTGAGTGGCAGAACGTGCGCGCATCATGTCAGAGTGGTAAACATCCGATAGGCGTTGATCGTTCGTGTAGGCGTGAATGGTGTTGGCCAAGCCTTTTTTAATGCCCACGGTGTCGTGTAGTGCGCTGACCAAAGGTGCCAAGCAGTTAGTGGTACAAGAAGCGTTAGAGACAACGGTGTCGTCGTTGGTGAGGGTTTTGTGGTTAACCCCATAAACGACGGTTTTGTCTACGTTTTTGCCCGGAGCCGAAATCAATACTTTCTTTGCACCGGCCTCAATGTGCGCGCGTGCAGCACCGGCTTCAGTGAAGAATCCAGTAGACTCCATAACCAAGTCTACGCCGAATTCTGCCCACGGGAGTTTGGCTGGGTCACGTTCGTTGCACACATGGATATTGATGTCGTCGATCAGGATTTGATCGTTATCGATGCGGATGTCGTTGGGCAGGGTGCCGTGTACCGAATCGTATTTTAGAAGGTGGGCGTTGATGGCGGAATCGCCCAGATCATTAATGGCCACGATTTCAAAATTGACTTGATCGCGACGTTCTAACCATGCGCGCATCACATTACGACCGATGCGTCCAAAACCATTGATAGCGACTTTTTTCATTTTCGCACCCCTGCATTCTCTGAAGTTATTGGATTTATGCCCGCTGGGTGTGTGGGGCGGTCAAACGGTACATAGGCATTACCGTTCTCATTAAATGTAATTAAATTACATTTTTTCATGAATTGCGAGTGTTTTGTACAAATTTACGAAAATAAGTAGCCAAAATTTGAGTCCTTTATGATCTAAACCGAGGACAAAGAGAACCAGAATAGGGGAAGGAGAAGGGCGCCCAAAGCGCGCCCTTTGGCGCATTGGGCTTGGGGTGTTCTATGTAAATACGATGAAACGCCTAAGACAAGCGGCGTGTGGCCCGCAAATTGGTTTTGATGGCTTTAATGTTTTCTTCTAATTGGTCGCCCATGCGCAGAGCGACAGTGGTCGCGAGCATATCAATCAGTGCCAAATGAATAATGCGGGATGTCATGGGTGTGAAGAGATCGGTGTCTTCGGCGGTAACCGCATTGAGCACCACATTGCAGCAAGAGGCTAAGGGGCTACCATCACGGGTAAGGCCAATGGTAGGGGCACCGCGATCTCGGGCAAGGCGTGCGCTTTCCACGATGGCTTCTGTTCGCCCGGTGTAGGAAATGAAAACTGAGACGTCTTTTTCATTCAGCATAGAACAAATCATGCGCTGGTTAATGTAATCCGTATGGGCGATGACCGGCATACCAAAGCGGAAAAACTTGTGTTGAGCATCCAGTGCCACCGGGCCGGAAGCGCCCATACCAAAAAAACTGACGCTGTTGCAATCTAAGAGTAAGGAGGCGGCCTGATTGATCGATTCTGGTGAGGTGGATTTACCAATGAGTTGAACGCTGGATTGAATCGACTCCATGATTTTTTGCATCACCGTATAGGTATCGTCATTGCGTTCCATATTATCGACAAACAAATGACTGCCACTGGAAAGCTGTTGTGCCAGCTTCAATTTGAAATCTGGATAGCCATCGCAACCTAGCTTATGGCAAAAGCGGTTGACCGTTGGTTCACTGACTTCCGCCATTTGTGCCAAGGTGGCAATAGAATAGTGAATGACCTGCTTTGGGTTACGCTGGATAATAGTGACGATTTTTTTGTCTGATTTACTGAGCTTGATGGTATCGCTGCTCATCATCGACAGGAGGTTTTCTGACATTGTAAAAGTCTCAAAGTGCATAGGCAGCGGCTCTGTGTCACAAAATGTAATTAACTTTCACTTTGGTTAAAAGTGTAATAAAATTACTAAATAATACCAATTTTGGTAGATAATTACATTTTTGTGAGCAACCTGCTAGAAACATCCTCTAAATGGCACAATCGTTTACCGGATTATACTGGTATGGACTGTGAGGCGATATATTACCAAAATCTAACATGTCGCATAGTTTGTGTGGTTACATAGATAGTGTGTGGTTACATAGTATGTGGTTACATAGTTTGTACGACGAATAGTTTGTACGACGAATAGTTTGTACGACGAATAGTTTGTACGACGAATAGTTTGTACGACGAATAGTTTGTACGACGAATAGTTTGTACGGCTAAATAAGGTAAAGTCGCTTAGGTTTGACAATACAAGCTCAGCAGGAAGCGATACAAAACCCAAAGAGCATTCGAATTCCAATAAGAAGAGGTCTGAAGACACCATGGCTCATGACATTCTCATCGTTGGCGGAGACGGGGATCTCGCGCTACGTAAGCTGTATCCATCGTTATTTGCGCTGGAGCTGGCAGGACAACTTAGCAACGTTTCAACCATTACCGGTGTATCCCGAGCGGGTACGGCTCGTGAAGAACTTCTCGATCGCATGTTGCCTTGGCTTCAGGCTTTGGATGATTTTGATGAGGCCTGTTGGGATCGCTTCCAGGGTCGTTTCAAATTCCTGAAAGGGGATGCGACAAAACCCGATACCTTAGAGTCTTATAAATCCACCATGACCCCAGGTGGCTCTGGCTTAATTGTGTATCTTGCTGTACCACCGAAAGTGTTTGGTGGCGCTTGTCGTGCTCTAAAAGAATCCGGCCTTGCCGTACCTTCTACCCGTATTGTGGTAGAGAAGCCATTGGGCTCCGACCGAGAATCCTTCCTCAACGTGAATGCTGAAATGAGCGAAGCGTTTGACGAGTCGCAGATTTACCGTATTGATCACTATCTGGGCAAAGAGGCCGTGCAAAACTTATTGGCACTGCGCTTTGCCAATGTCATGTTTGGTGCACTTTGGGATGGTAATTACATCGATCATGTGCAAATTACCGTTGCCGAAAGAGTGGGTGTAGAAGGCCGTAAAGAATTTTATGACGAAGTAGGTGCCCTGCGTGACATGGTGCAAAACCACCTTTTGCAGGTGCTGTGCTTGGTGGCCATGGAGCCGCCAACCAGCCGTGATGCGTTCATGATTCGCGCCGAAAAGCTGAAAGTGTTGAAGAGTCTTCGTCCGATTCGTAATGATGACATCAAACTGAATACGGTTCGTGGTCAGTACGTTGAAGGCTCTTTGGATGGCGAAGTGGTGCCGTCTTATCGCTCGGAAGTCGGTGAAGAAAGCCGTTCCAAAACCGAAACGTTTGTGGCCATTCGCGCCGAAATTGACAACTGGCGTTGGTCTGGGGTGCCGTTTTACTTGCGCACCGGTAAGCGTATGCAAACTCGCGCTTCTGAGATTCTGATTCAGTTTAAAGAGCCACGTCACAACATTTTTGCCAGCCAGGGTCATGCTTTGGCACCTAACCAATTGCGTATCCAGCTTCAACCTGATGAAGGTATTAAGCTGCATTTCCTCAGTAAGCGCCCGGGGTTGGGTGATTTAGCCATGGAAGATGTAGAGCTGAATCTGAGTGTGCCGGAGTCTCGCAAAAAGCGCAGTTACGATGCGTATGCTCGCTTAATGTTGGAAGTGTTAAACGGCGACCAAACCCTCTTTGTGAGTGCCGAAGAAGTGGAAGCTTCTTGGTTATGGATTGATGAAATTATCGAACAATGGCAAAGCGCGGGTGTGAAAGCCAAGCCTTACCCAGCTGGCAGCTCTGGCCCAGTGGACGCTGCTGTGATGATTGCCCGTGATGGCCGTGAATGGAGTGACTTAGAAGGATGAGTAATGCGATGACTGAAACAACCCATTACACCGTCACGAAAGCCGCCACTAAGGCGGAGCAAGAAGCGCAATTGGTTGACTTTGTGCGTCAGGCCGTTGAGCGGGCTATCGAATCTCGGGGTTTTGCCACCTTGGTGGTGTCCGGTGGCTCGACTCCCAAAGGTTTATTCCAAGCTTTATCTGGAACCGATTTGGATTGGTCGAAGGTCTACATCACCTTGGCAGACGAGCGCTGTGTACCAGAGACGGATGATTTGAGTAACGCCAAACTGGTGAAAGATAACCTGTGTCAATCCCACGCTGCCGTGGCTAACTTTGTGCCGTTATTTTTGGAAGACGAGTCTGAAGAGGCGTGCCGAGCCCGTTTTGCTGAGCATCCTCAATTGTCAGAAACTTACGATGTTGTCTTTTTGGGAATGGGAGGCGATGCCCATACCGCATCGATTTTCCCAGAAGCCGCCGAGCGGGATATGGCGTTAGATATGACCTCTTCGGTCAATATTTTGAAAACAGATCCGGTCACTGTTGCCCCATTGCGACTGACCCAAACACGCCCACGTTTGTTAGATACTCACAATTTGCTGTTGCAATTAATTGGTGAAGATAAGTGGGATGTTTTCAGTGGTGTGGCTGAGGCCAATACACCCGATAAACCCATTACCCAGTTTATTCACCAAATCACCATACCTCTGCAAGTGTATTTTGCAGAAAAGAAGTAGCAACCTAAGTAGTTAAGACGGTCGTTAAGACGGTTGTTAAAACGGTTTAAAAATGATCGTTAATACAATGTTGATCATGAACAAGTGATCATTAATACAATGATGCGGGAGAAAACACCCGCACTCACCACTCACACACGTAAAGAGTTGATGTTATGAGCCAGATGAATCGTGTGATCGCCACCGTGACCGAGCGAATCATAGAACGTAGCAAGTCCCAGCGTGCGGCGTATATTGCTCGCATGAAAGCCACTATGGACAATACGCCACCTCGAAAGCGACTCTCTTGTGGCAACATTGCTCACGCCGTTGCCGCGTGTGGAGACGGTGACAAAAAAACCTTAGTGTCCGAAAACGCGCCTAATTTGGGCATCACCACGTCTTACAACGATATGTTGTCAGCCCACCAACCCTACAAAGATTACCCTGATCGCATTAAAGACGCTGCCGCCAAGCACGGCGCGACGGCGCAAATTGCCGGTGGTGTGCCGGCCATGTGTGACGGTGTGACTCAGGGACAGGCGGGTATGGAGCTGAGTTTGTTCAGCCGCGACATCGTCGCCATGGCAACCGCTGTGGGCCTTAGCCACAACATGTTTGATGGCAATCTTTTTCTCGGCATATGCGACAAAATTGTGCCGGGGATGATGATTGGTGCCCTGGACTTTGGCCACCTGCCAGCGTGTTTTATCCCGTCTGGGCCGATGGCTTCAGGTATTCCCAACAAAGAAAAAGCCGAGCAGCGCCAGAAATTTGCTGCCGGTGAGATCGACCGCTCTCAAATGTTGGCAGTAGAGTCTGCTTCTTATCACAGCCCAGGTACGTGCACTTTCTATGGCACGGCAAACTCCAACCAATTGTTGATGGAATTTATGGGTGTGCATTTACCGGGCTCGTCGTTTGTCTCTCCTGGTACCCCGCTGCGTTATGCCTTAACCGATGAAGCAGTGGCACGGCTGTTGGCGATCACTGAGAAAGGAGCGTGTTATCGTCCCCTCTATGAAGTGGTGACGGAAAAGTCGTTGGTAAACGCCGTAGTGGGCTTATTGGCAACCGGTGGTTCGACGAATCACAGTTTGCATCTTGTGGCCATTGCGCGGGCTGCGGGCATTGAAATGACCTGGGAAGACATGGATGAGATTTCCTCAGTTGTGCCGTTGTTAACGCGTATCTACCCCAATGGCCAAGCCGACATCAACCACTTCCAGCAAGCCGGCGGAATGGCCTTTTTGTTCCGTGAATTGCGCAGTGCGGGTTTGCTGAATGAAGATGTCGTTAACATCATGGGTGAAGGTTTGGAGTCTTACGAACTTCAACCGACCTTGACCGATGCCGGTGGAGTGGAATGGAAAGAAAAAGTCACCACCTCGGGCGATTACACCGTCTTGACCAGTGCTGATAAGCCGTTCTCTAACAACGGTGGCTTGCGATTACTTCAAGGTAACTTGGGTAAAGCGGTCATCAAAGTCTCTGCGGTGGCAACCGAACATCAAATCGTTGAAGCGCCTTGTCGTGTGTTTGAGTCCCAAGAGGCATTGCAGGCGGCCTTTAAAGAAGGCGCCTTGTTTCAAGACATGATTGCGGTGGTTCGCTTTCAAGGTCCGGCGGCCAATGGTATGCCGGAGCTGCATAAAATGACCCCATTATTAGGTATTGCTCAAGATAAAGGCTTTAAAGTCGCTTTAGTGACCGATGGCCGTATGTCTGGTGCTTCCGGTAAGGTGCCTGCGGCGATTCATGTGTCTCCTGAAGCGGTATTGGGCGGCTTAATCGGTAAAGTTCGTGATGGCGATATCATGCGTTTGAACGCTGAAACGGGTGAGTTGAGTTTACTGGTTGATGAAGCCGAGCTGGCTTCTCGTGAACAATCTACCCAGCCTGAGCAACTGCATACATTGGGCCGTCATTTGTTTGCCGGTTTAAGAGAGCGCGCCGAGCCTGCGGAATTGGGCGGTGGCTTCTTTAACGAAGAGTCTCGGTCATCCAGTGCTGTGGGTACACCTCGCACCGCACCGCAACCCCAAACAGAAACCCAATCCAGTGAAGCCACAGAAGCTTAAGGAGAGCCCATGGACAACCTTCGCCAAACATTAAAAGACTTAAAAATCGTCCCCGTTCTAACTCCGGTTTCGGTGGAAAAAACCGTTGAGATGACCAGGGCCATGGCCGCTGGTGGTATCAATTCGGTAGAGATCACATTGCGAACCGACTGTGCGTTTGACGCCATTAAAGCCGTACAAGAGGCAGATTTGGGGGTGCAAGTTGGCGTAGGAACCATTATCAACGCTGAGTTGGTTCACAAAGTGGCCGATATGGGAGTAGATTTTGCGGTAACACCGGGCATTACGCCTGCGGTGTTATCGGCTGCCAAAGAGCGTGAATTAAACGTGTTACCAGGGGTGAGTGGCCCTTCAGAACTCATGTTGGGGTTGGAATACGGTTATACCAATTTCAAATTGTTTCCTGCCGCAGTGGTGAATGGGTTGGCGATGCTAAAAGCATTGGCAGGGCCTTTCCCAGATATTTGCTTCTGCCCAACTGGTGGTGTGAGCGAATCCAATGCCAATGAGTTTTTATCGCTACCCAACGTGGTTTGCGTTGGTGGCTCTTGGATGTTGCCAAAAGCGGCCATTGAGTCTGGTGATTGGAACACGATTACCGAGATCAGCCGCCGAGCAATGAGCTTGTAATGGCTTTTTATATGAGTGTTTTATGGTAAGGCGTTAACCTTCCCATTGATTTTAGGGTGGTGCCTGCACGTATGGCCGACCCGAACCGTTTCACGGTGCATACCCTTTTTTCCTTCTGCAAGTCTGCACTGTGTGCTGGCTCTATCGTCCCTATGTATAGATTCTTTTATCGGATTCTACACATAGGAGGCGATGGGGCGTTTTTATTTCCCCTCTTTTTTTCGTCATCTTTTATAAACCAGTGTCCTGCTCTTGTTGATTGATGTTGATTTGATGTCGTTATTTTGAGGCTGCTATTTTGATGCTGAGATTCACTTGCCCCAATCATTCGAGGATTAACCTTCACCATGAATACACTAAATGCCTTATTGCTTGATCACGATGGCACACTCGTCAATTCTGAGATTGTGCACTATGAGATTTGGCGAGACATTTTGGCAGACAATCATGTGGTGTTTCCTGAGTCTTGGTATCGCGAACACAGTGTAGGGGTCAGTGAAGTGACGTGTGCGGCCATGTTGGCTGAAGCTTTTCCTGTCTCTTGTTCAGCCGAAAAATTACTTCAGGAAAAGCGTCGTCGAGTCCAAGCTCACCAGCAGCAATCGGGTTACCCGCCCATGGCCGGTGCCGATGCTTTCATTCGATATTTTCATCGTGTCGGAGTGAAAATTGCCATTGCTTCGGGTTCTAATTACGAAGACGTAAAGCGTTCTCTCTTGCGCCAGGGGTGGAGTGAGATGGTGTCCGTGATTTCGACAGGCGACCGAGTAGACAATAACAAACCTGCACCCGATGTCTATTGCCGTGCGATGGAAGAACTGGGGGTGAGCCCTGAAGCGTCTCTCGCCATTGAAGATACCCAAACGGGGTTAACCGCAGCCGTTTCGGCTGGGGTATCCTGCTTAGCGATACCCAGTGAATATTCTTCACATCATGATTTTCAGCAAGCAACGGCCTTATTGCCTAATTTATTGGAAGCGGCAGAGTGGATCAAATCCCATTGGCGAATACCTGAATAAGGAGAACGACTGCCTCAATAAAATCGATGCGTGAGTGCTGTTATAAAATTACCCTCATTATGTCGCTTTTTTCGATGAAGATGATAGCAGTGCGCCAATATGGTGGAGCAGGTTTTTCTAGGTTGATCTATGCTAATTCTATAGTTGGCACCCAACCTGTGGAAAGGGACTTAACAAAACGTCAGTTATTCTTTTTCCTTATCCTTTTGTTGTTATCATTTCAAAACCCATAGGGTTAGGTGCTTCATTTTTTATTAAGGAGCCACCGTGGAACTGAATAGTCTTATTGAAAACGCAACGAATATGCCGAGCATTCCAAAGGTCGTACAAGAATTGATTGTGACCTTTAGTAATGACGATTTTGAAATTGATGAACTTTCCAAAAAAGTCGCTTCAGATCAAGCTCTGACAGCAAAAGTATTGCGCATTGCAAACTCTGCAAAATACGGTGGTAATCGCACGATTGGCTCTGTGAACGATGCGATTGTCTTAATGGGATTTTCTGCATTACGCACCATGGTGTTGGCATCCGGATTCAGTACAAATTTAAAAGCCCCGGAAGGGTTTGATGGGGCGGCGTTTTGGCGAAGAAGTTTTATGGTGGCGAATCGTGCGAAATGGATTGCCAATTATTGTAATGCGAATCCGGATGTGGCGTACACTTGCGGGATGATGCACGCCGTGGGCGATTTATTAATTCATATTTTATTGCCAGAAAAAGCCCAAGCCATTCAAGCGCTAGCAGAACAAGGTGCCAATAAGCTGGATTTGCAAGTCAATCAATTAGGGTTTGACTATACCCAAGCCGGGGAAGAATTGGCCACCCGTTGGCGCTTCCCAGAAGAGATTGCAGAAAGCATTCGTTGGCAAGCCAACCCCACACAATCCCCCAATGGTTTACCGATTCTGGCATTGATTAATTACTTGGCAATTTATTTAACCGACAACGTCGAGACCTCACATGAAGTATTATTGGCGAATTTTCCGAACGACTTGGCCAATGAAGGAAAAGTAAATTTGGTGGACTTGCTCGGCGATTTGGAGTCATTGGAAGACGTGGATGCCGGCCTAGAAGAATTGCTCAGTGACTAATGTAATTTGGTAAAGCGCAAAAAGAAGCGTAAAAAAGGGGGCGAAAGTTATCGCCTCTTAAGAAATCTTCAGATTTCTTAACATAACTTATCACAAAGATTGTTCTTTAACCTTTTTGATTTTTCTGATCATTTTGTCAGCATTTTGGCGTGAATAGCCATGTTGCTTTTAAACTTCTCTTTCTTTTTAGTTCAAAAAACAGCCAACCAAGAAAACCCCCGCCCGCCTGTTCTCAAATGAATTAATCGCTTGAAAAATCCATGACGCTCAGAGTCTTTTCTTGGTTGATCTTATCGATCTTTTTGTGTACAAAACCGCTCCTGATTAAATATACATTTACAATACCAGCCTCAGCGTGCCGTTCTGGCATGTTGGATTTTTAGGGTGGGAAGGGTTTATTACGGATAGCTTAGTATGAACAATAAAAATCTGACTTGGCTATTCTATTGTGCTGGATTACAGCTACTCTGGCTAATTTTCAGAATTACTTTGGTTTTTTAAAAGGAATGACATTTTAGTATGGGCTTTATTGAAAGATTAACAAAATCATTAATTGCAGTAGTAATAGTACTTTTCTCAGTAGAATTCTCTTTTTCTCAAGACTACACCTACGATGAACAAGTTTTCAATTATCGTATTAGATATGACGCAGATCAACAAATATACTTTACAGCACCTTATGACCAACTAGCAGCCCATTGTGAGAGTAATTCTAAACTTGGACGATTAAGACGTCGAACAACAAGTGGGGGACTTCCCTTTTATATTTTTTCGGGAAGTACCTACATTTCACCTGAACCTGGAGAACCTATGGTAAGATGCTTTATTGATTACTATCTTTGGTTTGATCTAGATACTTTGAAAGTAGCAGATTTATATAATTATGGCCTTCATTCACAAGGTAGAAAGTGCCCTGATGGATATACCCAAACCGACAGTTTATCCAAAATTGAAGAAGGGCTCCCTTGTGAAATCGATAGCAATAACGATGGTAGAGGGGATGTGGACGAAAAGGATTTTTTAAATCAAGCTACTCCTGAAGAAAAAGCGTGTGCTGGCAATCCAATCATGTTGGCCAGTGGAACAAAAGTACAGATTGAACAGGATTATCAAAATCAGACAAGTCCTTTACTAAAAGTTGATAGAGTTTATCGTTACGAAAAAAGAAACTCGGAAGATTTAAGCCTATTTGGCCGCTACTGGAATGATCCGTTTTCTTCTAAGCTTCAATTTTACAGTAATGCAAATGATGGTATTGTAGGAGCGCTAATTAAGAAACCTTCTGGCGTAAAGGTCTATTTAAGTAGAGCTAATGAAGAGGGAAGCTGGAAAAACTACGATGGTACAGAGGTAAACTTCAGAAAAGTAAACAATGAGTGGGTATATCGAACTCAAACATTGGTAGAAATATTTAATGAAGAAGGTCAGCTGCTATCAACCATAACGCCGCAGGGGCAATCTCTGACGTTTGATTATGATACTAATGTTTTTTCAGGAGAAAAGCCTGTAAAAATAAGATCAAATACTGGGCAAGAACTACACTTGAATTACAACAATTTAGGTTTTGTGAAATCTATAACGGATGGAAATACCACAATAGCATCTTATGAGTATAATCAAGATACCCTGTTGTCGAAAGTAATCTATTCCAACAACTCATCTCGATCATATGAATATAAAGATTTTCGAAATGAAGGTGCATTAACGGATCTTTATATAGACAATCTTCTTTACGCACACTGGGAATATGATGAATCTGGGAGAGGTGTTTTAAGTGAACATTCCGGCGGAGTTGATAAACATACATTTCAATATTCGGAAGATGAAAAATCTGTATTAGTGACAAATCCTTTAGGTAAAGAGACCGAATATCAATTTACATTACAAAATAATAAATACTTGATCACTCAAGTAACAGGTCATCAAAGCGATCATTGTGCGGCGGCGTCTCAATCCAACAGTCACACAATCCAAGGGCTTAGAAGCCTAGCGAAAGACTGGAACGGCAATACCACCGAATTTGAATACAATAATCGCGGCCTAGAAACCAAACAAACTGAAGCCACCGGCACCCCAGAAGAACGCACCATCCAAACCCAATGGCACCCCACGTTTTCCTTACCGGTAAAAGTCACAGAATTACCTTCTGAGAATTCCAATTCCCCCGGTACGCAAACCGTTTACGAATACGACGACGAAGGCCGTTTGTTAAATACCACCGTAACGGAAATCGAACAGTAAAGAAGGGAATCGATGATGAAAACAATGAATTTAAAAAAACAATTGAAAAAGAATACATTCGGAATGAAGACAAGCGGAATGAATGTGAACGGAAAGAAAAAGACCATTTTAGGCGCGGCGCTGTCTTGTGTATTGGGTGTGATTTCTATTGAAGCGTCTGCTTCACGCAGCGTTAGCCAAACCTACAACGACATGGGTTTGGTCGATACCATTAACGGCCCCCGCACCGACGTGGACGACATTACCACTTACGCCTACGACGACATGGGCAATGTTTCCAGCATCACCAACGCCCTTGGCCATGTCACCCAATACCGCGATTACAATGGCCGTGGCCAACCGGGCACGATGGTGGATGCCAATGGCATTACCACCTTAATGGAATATCACGTTCGAAGTTGGTTGCTGTCTTCTACCGTGGTGCATCCGTCGGGTGATGAAACCCGCAACGCCATTACACAATACGAATACGATGGCGTCGGCCAATTAACCAAAATAATTTCACCCAGCGGCACAGAATTAAATTACGAATACGACCCGGCCCGACGCCTCACCGCCATTGAAAATAATAACGGCGAGCGCATCGAGTTTACCTTAGACAACGCCGGCAACCGTACCCAAACCGTCATCAAAAACAGCGGCGGAGAAATTGCCAGCCAAGTGGCGCAAGCGTTTGATGAATTAAGCCGCGTGATGGACATCACCGGCAATAACGGCCAGAACGATCACACCGATTATGACGTCAACGATAATCCGGTAGGCATGACCAACGCCAAAGGTTTTAACACGCAACAAGAATTTGATGCGTTAGATCGACTCACCAAAACCACTGACGCCGACGGCGGCGAAATTACCTATTCTTACGACGCACACGATCGCATCACCAGCGTGACCGATCAGCGTAGTTTAAAAACCGAATACCACTACAACGGCTTTGGCGACTTAATTGAATTAATCAGCCCCGATACCGGCACCACGGTTTTTGAGTATGACAACGCGGGTAACCAAATTAGCGAAATTAACGCCAACGGTATAAAAACAGAATACACTTATGATGCGTTAAATCGCTTAACCAGTATTATTTACCCCAGTGATGACAGCCAAAATATCACCTACCGTTACGATAACCACAGTGAGCGTAATTATGGTATTGGCCAGTTAACGCGCATTACCGATGCGTCGGGCACCACTCAATATACGTACGATCACCTAGGCGGCGTGGCAACAAAAAATGTGGTGGCCGATGGCAACCGTTACGGCATCAGTTACCGCTATAACGATGCTGGGCAGTTGGCATTAATGCGTTATCACAGTGGTCGGTTGGTGTATTTTTATTACGACAACCAAGGACGAGTGAATCGCATACAAACACGCCCCAACGGCGGCAATATTCAAAATCTCATTACCCACATTGCCTACCAACCTTTCGGCCCGGTAAACCATTTCGAATACGGTAACGGCTTAACCAAAACCCTCAATTACGATTTGGATTACCGTTTAGAAAACCTGACCATCGAAGGCGACGCCACGACGTTGGCGCGGAATTACGTGTATGACCTCACCAACAACATCACCGGCATTACCGATGCCGATGGTGAACACAACGAAACCTTCGATTACGACCGATTAGATCGGATCAGCACCGCCGAAGGCAATCTCTACGGTACACAAATTTTTGATTACGATGGTGTCGGCAATCGCATCGAATTAACGCACACTCACAACGACAATATTCGAAGCGAACGTTACACCTACGCCGACAACGCCAACCAATTAAAAACCGTCGACATCGATAACAACGGCGAGCTAGCCACCCGAACCTTCGAGCACGACGCCAACGGCAACACAATCGAAGATACCCAAGATGGCACACCGCTCACCATCGAATACGGTGCTAACAACCGCCCAACAGAATTTTCCAAAGGCAACAATACCCAAACCGTCACCCACAACGCCATGGGCCAACGGGTTAAATGGGACACCAATGGCGAGGCCAATTACCATCACTACGATGAAAACGGCCAACTTATCGCCATCACCGATGCCACTGGTCAAACCCTACGGGAATACGTTTATTTTGGCACCGAATTAATCGCACTGGCCACCTACGAAAACAATGGCGCCGAAAACCTCTACTACATCCACACCAACCACCTCGGCACCCCCCAGCGGATTACTAATGCTGATCAACGTGTGGTATGGTCAGCGGAGTATGAGCCGTTTGGTGCAGTTGTTGCGGAAAGTGATGAAGTGGAGGTTGATTTTAAACTTCGTATGCCGGGGCAATATGAAGATGAAATTACTGGCCTGAATTACAACTGGCATCGGGATTATGATCCGAGCATTGGAAGATATGTCCAAAGTGATCCGATTGGGTTAGATGATGGTCCTAATACATATACTTACGCACATGGAAATCCAATTTCAAAATATGACCCAAATGGTTTAAGTGTCGCCGGATATATGGTTTCACCCAGCGTAAAATCTGAAAATGGTAAGTCAATTTATCATGGTGTTTACGGCTACTATTCGGATTTATTTTCATTTGGTAACCCTTACGAACCTGGTTCGTGTGAGCATACAAGAAGGCAGGATGCTATGGCTCTAGTTGAAAATTTAGTTAACCAAGCCGCTGCCTCACCAACTGTTCGTGATGTAGTAAAGCAACAAGCATTAAATCAAGTTCGAAAAGACCCTGATTATTACGGTGGTAGAGCACTTGCAAATACCGGAACAGCATTATTGTTTAAAAAGGGGATGGGTAGAGTTGGAGCTGGAGGAGTAGCTGCAACAGGTATGCAAGCTAGTGCGGCAACATTGGGAATGTCTTTAGCATCATATTCTGCACTTATTGATTTAATGGAAAAAACGTTACCAGAATGCGAGTGTCAATAGTGAAGAAAGTATTTATCTTTTTATCGTTAATGTTTTTCTCATCAATTACAATTAAAGGTAAAGAACTAAAGTTAAGTGGAGCAGGAGTAAAGTTAATTGACACCATGATTTATACTTTAGTTATTCCTGCAATTATAGTTTTCTTTATTTTCTTTAGCTGGTGGTGGGAATCTATATTGCTTCTTACTTTTGGATATTCAACAAAAGTATTGGTTGCATATGGGCAAATTAAACAACTGTTAAATGATGAACCAGTAGTTAGCACGTAAAGCGCGGACATACCGCCACTGCGCCGCATTGCGGCTCCGGGCAGCGCTGCACTTCGTTGCGCACTGCATAGTCAATAAGGCTGCTCTGTCCTATGTCATGCCGCTTGCATTTTCGCAGCGGCATTTTTATTGGCACCGTCATCACTTCCCCTTTTAGCCGCTAAAAAACCCTCGCAGTGGGCAAGCGTCACGCCATACTCCATAGCCCTTTCCAAGCCGTGCCTCCCCCGTCGTGCTGCGCACGTCTCCCCGCCCTAAAACCCTACCCGCCAAAGTGGGTCACGTTCAGTGGTCATCGGTTCGTTAGCACGTTGTAAAAAACAATCGCGCAAACCGCAGCAATAAAGCGGGCAGGGTTCGGGCTGGCCGCACGGCAGGTTTACCCCCTAGCCCCCAAGGGGGAACAGGTTCTGTGGCGGCAAAGCCGCACTTAAAAAATCCATTTCCTATCCCCCAACCCCCTTTAGCAAAAGGGGGCTTGATGGTGCCAGCGTCACCAACGTGTCTGCTTGCTTGCCTTCTCAGGTTAGCGACGTGCTCGGCAGGTCAAGGCCAAGCCCTGCGGGTGCTGCGCAGCCTTGACCGGCCTGTGCGCGACGCTGACGGGTGGCGGCAAACAAACCGCCACTCAAGAGGAGAAAAGGCAATGCTAAATGTTCCACCCATCGCAAGAAAAATCATCGAAACCGCCAATGAATTAGCCACAAATGGAAGAACCGGAGCCAGCACCGGTGAAATTATCGCAGCGGCGTTCGTGTTAGATCGAATGGATTTTATCCCAGATGGTTACAGTGTGGTTGAGGCTTGGGATCGCATCGATGATCTTCAGGAAATTGTTAGAAAAATACGGAGTGACTACGATGATTTAGTCGTGCCTTGGTAAGGCACAAGGGGCGCGTTGCGCCCCTTTAAATTAAATATTACGTCTAACAGATTGCTTGGCTTGGTATTTTAAGATTAATCCTTCCAAGACGGCTTGCGCGACTTTTTTATCTTCATCTTCAAATTTACTGATCGTCTCAAACTGAAAACGCAACGTATCGTCATTAGAACTTGGGCCGCGTTCATCCTCATCAAAAATTAGCATATCTGCACTAACGCCCAGAGTGATAGCCAATTTACGAATCACCTCTAGTGTTGGCTGGCTATCTCCAGCTTCGTAACGATTAATCTGGGTGATATGAACTTCAACAGCATTGGCTAACGCCTGTTGTGTAAGCCCTTTGTCTTTACGTAAAGCTGTTAAGCGTTTAGGAAAGCTCATAGTCATTAACTCAATGGTCTGTGGAAACACGACTATAAACCCCCTTGCATATCGGCTATTTGATATTTAGAGTATATGCAAATTACAATTTAGCGTAAATGCGTATTGACAGGTTTTTAGGGTAACGGGGGCAAAATGGCCAGAATCGCTGAAGAAGTGATCAATAAAATAAAAAGCGACATCTCACTGGTTCGCCTCGCCGAAAGCCAAGGCTTTAAGCTGGTGAAGCAGGGCAAAGACTATGCGGTGTGTTGCCCGTTCCATGAGGAAAAAACCCCGTCGTGCATCATCAGCCCAGAATCGAATTTATTTAACTGCTTCGGCTGTGGGGCCGGAGGTTCGGTGATTGACTGGGTGATGAAAACCCAAAGCGTTAGCTTCCGCTTTGCCTGCGAGATGTTGCAAAAAGACTTGGGCGTGATCGCAGAAAACAGTACGAGCGCAAGAATAAAAAACACCAAAACGAAATTAGCGGCGCCGTTATCGGCGGATGCGGATAGCCAAACCGCCTTGCGTCAGGTCATCGATTTTTACCACGACACCTTTAAACAATCCCCGGAAGCGCAAGACTATTTACGCCAACGTGGGTTAGAGAGTGCGGAATTAATCGAGCACTTTAAACTCGGCTTTGCCAATCGCACTCTGGGGTATCACCTGCCCGAAAAAAACCGCAAAGCCGGAAAGGAGTTGCGCGGTAAACTTCAAGAGATCGGCATCTTACGAGAAAGCGGCCACGAGCATTTTAATGGTTCGTTGGTGGTGCCGGTGTTCGATGAAAATGAGGTAATTACCGAAGTTTACGGCAGAAAATTACTCGACAACTTGCGTAAAGGCACACCCAAGCACACCTATTTACCGGGGCCACACGACGGCGTCTTTAACGAAAAAGCCCTGAAAAACCAGAGTGAAATCATTCTCTGTGAATCGTTAATCGATGCGATGACCTTCTGGGTTCATGGCTTTAGAAATGTGACGGCCAGCTACGGCACACAGGGTTTTACCGCTTCCCATTTAGCCGCCTTTAAACGTCACGGAATTAAACGAGTCTTGATTGCTTACGACCGCGACGACCCCGGCAACACCGCCGCCGACAAACACGCCGCGATGATGCAAGCCGAAGGCATCGACTGTTTTAGAATCTTGTTTCCCCAAGGCATGGACGCCAATTCTTACGCGCTTCAAGTGACACCAGCTCGCAAGAGTTTAGAGTTGGTGATCAGAAAAGCGGAATGGTTGGGCAACGGAAAACCACCGGAAATTACGACAGAAATGGCGGTGGAGGTCACGGAAGAACATTCTCACTCGGCATTTATCG
>NZ_JAJQVM010000042.1 GCF_021234875.1 Marinibactrum halimedae
CAAAAGAACGAATTTTTATCCAATATTTTTGTAAATAAATGCGTAATGATAATTATTTTCGGTAAATGTTCCGGTAGAAAAAATTAGAAAATTATCGCGCTAAAAAAACGAATTTATAGAGGTTCCCTTATGAGCAAATCGAATTTTTGCCGGTTGCGCGTAATATCGAATCTGTTGCCTTATTGGCGCCGGGCACGATTGCCGGTGATGCTCGTTTTGGAGATGATAAAACGTTGATTTCTTTTGGCGGTTCTTCCGTTGCTGAAAATGCTTATTATATTAATGGTATGAATGTCACTAACTTTAGAAATGGACTGGGTGGGGCGTCGGTGCCATTTGAATTTTACAGTGACTTTGAAATTAAAACCGGAGGGTATTCAGCAGAATTTGGTCGCTCTACAGGGGGTGTTATCAATGCGGTGACAAAGCATGGCACCAATGAATTTCATTATGGTAACGTCAGTTATTTTTCACCCTCAGAATTTTATTCTGGTCAGCCAGACAGTTATCGTACCAACGGTGAAATCTACGATCACAATTCAAAAAATAAAGAAGGTCGTTGGGTCAGTGACTTTTATGTGAGTGGGCCGATTATTGAAGACACGCTTTTTTTCTATGCCCTTTATGAAATGCAAAGTACGGAGCGGGATTACACAGAGCGTGCCTCTGTGAATATTCGGAATGAAGAAACACAAGATGATGATTTTTATGGGTTGGATTTATTGTGGAATATCAATGACTACCATTCATTAAATTTAACGTATTTTAGTGATGAGCGGACGATAGAACGTGATTTGTATAAGGATTATGATTATCTGTCTAATCGAACCGGCGGTGCTGAATCATCAACGACCATTGAAAGTCGAGGTGGGGAAAACACCTTCTTGCGTTATGAGGGCCACTTTAGTGATGCGTTGACGGTTTCGTTATTGTATGGAGAGAATAAATACGATTTAGGGGATGATAATTCTAAATCGGGTATTTGCTCCAATATTCTCAATAACAACCCTGGTATTGATTTACCCAGAATTGCGGGTTGCTCCGGTGATTTTTTGGTGATTGAACTGGGTGAAGACAAAAGAGAAGCCTTTCGTTTTGATGTGGAATGGGCATTTGCTGAAAATCACTTACTTCGGTTTGGGATGGATAATGAAGTGAATTCTACCCAAACAGAGAATTTTTATGCTGGGCCTCATGGGCAGTATTATCGTTATTTTAGTTTGGCGCCGGGCTCTTCGCTTCAGGATGGTAATGTCGTACCGGATGTGAACGGCGATGGCAGTAATGTAGATGTCGTTCGGACACGGTATTTATACAATAATGGCGATTTTGAAACTGAGGCACGTGCGTTTTATTTAGAAGATATTTGGCAAGTGAATGCGAATTTGGAGCTGACGTTGGGTGTGCGCAGTGAAAATTTCGATAATAAAAACGGACGAGGTGAGACCTTTATTGAAATTAATGATCAAATTGCCCCTCGTTTGGGCGCACGCTGGGATTTCAGTGCAGGAGAAGAAAAATCGATTTTGTACGCTAACTGGGGGCGCTATTTTTTATCTATTCCCAATAATACCAATGCCCGATTGGCGGGTTTTGAGTTGTTTACGGAAACCTGGTTTTTATTTGACGGTGCCATTGACCCTGCGACGGATGCTCCGGCCAACATTGATGCGAACGGATTACCCACTGCCCAGGTGATCAGCCCGGTACATTACTTTGATGATGGGGAAATTGCCGATACGAGTACCATTGTGGACGCGAACATTGAGCCAATGTATCAAGATGAATGGATCGTTGGTTACAATCATCAATTAAATGATATGTGGAGTGTCGGGGTTAGTTACATTAATCGTGAATTGCAAAGTGGCATTGATGATGTGCAAATCGAAGAAATACATGAATATGTCTTAACCAACCCTGGAACGAGTATTACGGTTCGAGTACCTCAAGAAGATGGTACGTTACAGCAAAGAACCTTCAGTGCGGATGAACTTGGCTACCCAGAAGCGCAGCGCGAGTATCAAGCATTGCAAGTGACCTTTGATCGAGTGTGGGATGGTGTGTGGTCACTGCAAGGTTCCTACACCTATTCGGAATCGGAAGGCAACACAGAAGGGTTGGTGAAATCGGATAATGGACAAGGCGATGCCGGTATCACCACCGACTTTGATTTTGTCCAGTTAACAGACGGTGCTTTTGGGAATACGCCGAATGACCGGCCCCATCTTTTAAAAGTATGGGGAAATTACCAATGGTTTGAAACGTTGCGATTAGGGGGGGTATTTACCTTTCAGTCTGGTCGACCCATTAATCGTTTTGGGTTGGGTCATCCAGACGAGGACCCGTCCTATGGCCAAACTTTTTATTCATTTAACAATGAAACAGGAGAATACCGTTTTCATCCCAGAGGCTCACAGGGTCGAACACCATCCATCACCAATATTGATTTCAATATGGTCTACAGCACCAATTTATGGGGGGGAGACTTAGAGCTGAGACTAGATATTTTCAATATATTGGATTCTGAAAAGCCCGTGCAAATCTATGAAAATTCAGAAACCGGTTCACCGGGAAATCCAAACCCAGATTATCGTGCCATCATGTATTATCAAAATCCGAGAAGTGCGCGACTGGGCATGAGTGTGCGCTTTTAAAGGATGTGTTTTTAGACGGTATTTCTAGAGGCCTTAGAGTAACATGCTTAGCGGCTGCTTTTATGCAGCCGTTTTTGTTTTGTCAGCCGCCGTATTATATTGAGGGCAGATACGCTACAAGGTTTTATTAAGAATACCGTCGGGCCAGGGAGTCGTGATCAAGTCATAAACAGAACGTTAGGAGTATTCATGCAGTGGTTGGCAGTGGCAGCGGGAGGGGCGCTGGGGGCGTTGTTGAGATTTACCATCAGTACTTATTGGTTGCCGGTGCAAGGAGGGCAGTTTCCTTGGGCCACTTTTCTCATCAATATTTTCGGCTCGTTTCTTATTGGGGTGAGTTATATCGTTATTGTGGAAAAGGGCGTGTGGCCCATTGAATGGAAATGGATCTTAATTGCGGGTTTTTTAGGCGCCTTTACTACTTTTTCAACATTTTCGTTAGAGGCAATAACACTCTGGTTGCAGCATCAACCCGGGACGGCCATTATGTATGTTCTCTCGTCAGTGTTTGGCGGTTTGCTGGCGGCGGCCTTAGGGTTACACTTAGCGCCTAAATGGTTTTAGCGTTGTACACAATGCAATTTACGTTTGATTGTGTATGAAAATTAATCTCTATTCGAAACAGGCATCATGTTAGATTCAAAATTTGTTCGCACTCAACCAGAAGACGTTGCCGCGAAGCTGGTTAAAAAAGGATTCACATTAGACGTAGAGGCATTCCATGCTTTAGAGCAGTCTCGCCGAGATATTCAGGTGCGTACGGAAAGCTTGCAACAAGAGCGAAACAATCGATCAAAAAATATTGGTAAAGCTAAGGCCGCAGGGGAAGATATTGCGCCTTTATTGAAAGAAGTGGACGATTTAAAGCAGCAGCTGTCTGCTGCAGAGACTGAGTTAAGTGGCGTGCAAACGCAACTGGATGCGCTATTGGCGGAAATTCCGAATCTTCCAGACGATGCTGTACCAGAAGGGAATGACGAAGACGATAACGTAGAAGTTCGTCGTTGGGGCACTCCAAAGTCATTTGATTTCGAGGTGAAAGATCATGTGGACTTAGGCGCTGCGCTCAATGGGCAGTTAGACTTTGAAGTGGCCACTAAAATTACGGGCTCACGATTTGCGGCCATGAAAGGGGATATAGCACGTCTTCACCGCGCTTTAATTCAATTCATGCTAGATACTCATCAGCAAGATCACGGTTATGAAGAGATTTACGTGCCTTTCATTGTGAACCGCGATTCCCTTTTCGGCACCGGTCAGTTACCCAAGTTTGAAGAAGACTTATTTAAAATACAGGACGACCGTGGTTTTTATTTGATCCCGACAGCGGAAGTGCCTGTTACCAATATGCTTCGTGATGAAATCATTGATGCCAACCAGCTGCCGCTTAAATACACGTGTCACACGCCCTGTTTTCGCAGTGAAGCCGGCTCTTATGGTCGGGACACTCGCGGTATGATTCGCCAACACCAGTTTGAAAAGGTAGAAATGGTGCAATTCGTTAAGCCAGAGGCGTCCGATGACGCGTTGGAAGCCTTAACGAACAATGCTGAGGCCATTCTCGAGAAATTAAATTTGCCTTATCGTACTGTTATTTTGTGTGGCGGTGATTTAGGGTTTTCTGCTGCACGAACTTACGATATTGAGGTGTGGTTGCCGTCTCAAGAAAAATACCGGGAAATTTCTTCGTGCAGTAATTTTCGTGATTTCCAGGCACGTAGAATGAAAGCGCGCTTCCGTAATCCCGAAACCGGTAAGCCAGAATTTTTACATACGTTAAATGGTTCTGGTTTGGCCATTGGCCGCACCTTAATTGCCGTAATGGAAAATTATCAGAACGCTGATGGTACGATTGAAATACCCGAAGTGTTGCGTCCTTATATGGCGGGTAAAGCGGTTATTGGCAATCCTTAAACGCGTATAAACCGCTTTCTTAGTTTGTCATTTGGCATGTCATCAGGTTAATGGTCATCAGACATAGATGATGAGATTGCCGATGTGTGCACTTGGGATTCGAACCTGTAAAACTTAGGAAACAAAAAGAACGGTGATTGAGCAAAATAACAATGGAGCGCACAGCGCGCCGGGCACCACACCTATCGGTAAAGTGTATTTGGTGGGGGCAGGGCCCGGTGATCCAGAATTGCTAACACTCAAAGCTGTTCGAATTTTGGCGGAAGCCGAAGTGGTCTTATACGACCGCTTGGTTTCTGAACCCATTATGGCCATGGTGCCGCCTTCTGCAGAGCAGGTGTACGTGGGAAAGCGTCGAGCTGACCACGCTATGCCTCAGGCGAGTATCAATGATCTGTTAGTGCATTATGCGCAAGCTGGGAAGGTGGTGGTACGCTTAAAAGGAGGAGACCCTTTTATTTTTGGTCGCGGCGGTGAGGAATTGGAAGTCGTGGCACAACTGGGTATTCCTTTTGAAGTCGTGCCTGGGGTAACCGCAGCATCTGGATGCGCTACTTACGCAGGTATCCCGCTGACGCATCGTGATTATTCCCAGTCGGTGCGATTTATTACAGGCCATTTAAAAAATGGTGACATTAATCTGAATTGGAAAGAACTGGCACAGCCTGATCAAACTCTGGTTTTTTATATGGGGTTAGTCGGAATTACACAAATTGCTGAATCGATGATTCGCTATGGGCGTTCGCCCGATACATCTCTTGCCATTGTTGAAAAGGGCACGACTCCTGAACAAAACGTTCACATTACCACTCTCGCCGATGTTTCTTCATTGGTGGCTCACACCGATATTCACGCTCCCACATTGATTATTATTGGTGAAGTTGTGCAACTGCATCGCCAACTCCGCTGGCGTTGACCTACACTTCTGTAATTGGCATTTTATTTATCAATAGCCCATAAGCATTGAAGGATCTGTTGTACCGAATTAGTTGTACTAAATTAGTTGTACATAATCAGTTGTACCGGGTCAGCCGCACTTAACCAGAGTGAAATCATCACGCTATTGAAATTGGATTTCCTTGAATGCCAGCGTCGAGGTGTGTTTTGCTCAAGTGTACGCTTAAAGCGCCGATATATTTTTGAGTAGTGCTAGTTGGTACAGATAGCAGTTCTATGGCTATGCTTAATAACACATTGATGTGCCTTATAATTTTTTGACGTAAAAGCGGAGTGTTTCATGAGCTGGTTAAGTAGCCTGAGTATTAAGGTAAAGATATTATTAATATCCGGTGTGAGCATTGTCGGCTTCGTAGGATTTCTAATACTCATTGTTGACTCAGGTATTGAAAACAATCGCCGTCTCAGTGAGGTTATAGAAGTTCAGTTCCCGATTCTGGAGCTGTCTAATGCCAATATTGTGTTGCTCGATCGAGCCAAAGAGCTCATGGCCAGTGCGGCGGGAACGGGTGAACAAGAGATGCTCGACAATGCTCGATCACTCGGCACGCAGTTATTGGATAACGTGACTCAAATTGCCAATTTAGATGAGTCTCAGCGCTTGTCCATGGGGGAGTTGAAAGATCAGATTAAGTTTTATCAAGACAAATCCTATAGGCTGACGCAGTCGATGATTGATGGCACTGTGGACTTCTCTCGGATTGCGGAGATTGCCGAAGAAAAATCAAAGCTGGAAGATGGTGTGACGCTCGCTCTGAAAGAATACAAAAAAGCCAGTCTAACTCGCTTCCAAAATACCATTGAAGGCGTCAGCCAAACGGAAGAAGATAATCTCACCATGGGCGTGGTGATTGGTATGGCAACGGTAGGTTTAGTATTGATCATCAGTTTTAGTGTGGTGATTATTATTACCCGCAGCCTTGAAGACATTATCGGTTCATTAAAAGACATTGCTCAAGGCGAAGGGGATTTGACTCGTCGTATTCAACAAAACTCTTCGGATGAATTAGGCGATTTGGTTCATTGGTTTAATGTTTTTGTTGAGAAACTTCATGGCACCATTGGTGGTGTGGTTGAAGTCATTCAGCCTTTATCCGGTGTTTCTCAAGACCTAAAAGATGTATCGACAGAAACCGCTAGAGCGTCTTCTGAGCAATCCCAGTCGTCGGCGACTGTTTCGTCGGCCATGAGCGATATGTTGGCCAGTGTGAATGATGTGGCTCAACATGCTGGGTCAGCGGCGCAAGCAGCAACCGATGCTGATAATGAGGCTCAAGAAGGTAAACAAATCGTCCGCAATACCGTGAAATCCATTGATGATTTGGCGGCTGAAGTAGAACGGGCGGCAGAAGTGATTGTTAAGCTCGAGAGTGACACTGAGAGCGTTGGCGGTATCTTAGATGTTATCAAAGGCATTGCGGAACAAACTAACCTGTTGGCTTTAAACGCAGCCATTGAGGCGGCTCGTGCTGGCGAGCAAGGTCGTGGATTTGCCGTGGTTGCCGATGAGGTTAGAACCCTCGCTTCTCGTACCCAAGAGTCTACCCACGAGATTCAGAAAGTGATTGAACAATTGCAATCGGCAGCTCAATCGGCAGTGCAAGTAATGTCTCAGGGCAAAGAGCAAGCTCGGGTGAGTGTTGATCAAGCGGGCGCTACTGGGAATTCTCTGGAAGCGATTACCTCAAAGGTGGCATCCATTTCCGATATGAACATGCAAATCGCCGGTGCCACAGAAGAACAGCAGCGCCTTGCCAATTCTATTCAGTCCAATGTGAACTCCATGCGTGACTCTTCGCAGTTGGCTGAACGCAGTACAGAAAAAGTGTCGGCATTAAGTTCGGATTTACAAGGCCTTGCCAGTCGCTTGCAGCATGTTGCGGCCCAGTTTAAGGTCTAGAGCTTTTCACAACAGGTGGCTGAAATATGGATGGTATTCCCCCAAGCAGAATGCCAGTCGTCACTGCTCAGAAATTGTTGAAGAAAGTGGAGCGTAAAACGGACGTTACCGCACCGCTTTACGATGAGGCGGACCAAGAGGGTGAGCATGGTGGTCACGGTGATGATAGCGGCGACGACCATGGTACCGATGAGAGGGGCGAAGCCCTCATTGACGGATCGGTTGATGGCGTTGCTGATGAATTGAGAGAGTCATTCACTGATATTGATTCTGCAAAAGAAGCTGCTTTTACGGAACGGCGAAGCGGGAAAGACCGTCGGGGCCATCATGGCTCTAACTTGTATGAATGCCGTTCCGGTCAAGATCGTCGTCATCGTCATGGCATTAACACTAAGGTATAAGGTGTGCTTTTCTTCTGATGGGAGTGCCCCTGCTGATTTTTATCTGTGTACCTTCTTATCTGTGTATCCAGCACTGATGACCATTCTCGTTTTTCCCATTCCTTCCCTTGCAATTCATGGGTTCACTACCCATTTGATTCTCAGTGTAGGAATTCTCAAATTATAGAAACTCTCAAATTATAGAAACTCTCAAGTACTTTGACTCATACCCATAGTGTGTTTGTCTCAGTCAACGGGGGTGCTAAGTTCAACCTGGAGTGAAGTTTATGTCTGACTACGATTACGATTTGTTCGTTATTGGTGCCGGTTCTGGTGGTGTCCGCAGCAGTAGAATGGCGTCGCAGCTGGGTGCCAAAGTGGCCATTTGTGAAGATTTGTTTCTAGGGGGAACCTGCGTTAACGTCGGGTGTGTGCCTAAAAAGCTGTTTGTGTACGGTTCCCATTGCCATGAAGATTTTGAAATCTCAAAAGGTTACGGTTGGAATGTGCCTTCGCCTACCTTCGATTGGCCCACTTTGCGAGACAATAAAACTCAGGAAATCGAGCGGTTAAATGGCGTTTATCGAACCATATTAAGCAATGCCGGGGTTGAGTTGATTGAAGGCCGAGGAAGAATCATGGGGCCTCACAGTGTTCAAGTGGGTGAACATACCTACACAGCAGAGCGCATTATTATTGCTGTCGGAGGGTGGCCTTATGTGCCTGAATTCCCTGGCAATGAACATGTTATTTCCTCCAATGACGCTTTTTATCTTGAGACTTTCCCCTCATCTGTATTGGTAGTGGGGGGAGGGTATATTGCTGTGGAATTTACCGGAATCTTTAATGGCTTAGGGGCAAAAACAGAGTTGTCCTATCGCGGACCTCTATTTTTAAGAGGGTTTGATGACGATGTCCGCGAATTTCTTGCAGAGCAAATGAGTGCAAAAGGCATTCACCTTAACTTTAACAGCCAGATAGCCTCCATTGAGAAATTGGATAATGAAGCGTCTGAGAAATTATTGGTTACCTTTGCCGATGGCTCTCAAAAGCGGTTTGACTGTGTGATGTACGCGACAGGGCGAAAACCCAAAACCGCCGATTTAGGGCTTGAGCAAACACAAGTGCAATGCGCCAGTAGTGGTGCCATTCTTGTTAATGACGAATTTCAAACCCATGAGCCTTCCATTTATGCGATTGGCGATGTGATTGATCGTGTTGCGTTGACACCGGTCGCTTTAGCGGAGGGCATGGCCCTGGCTCACCGCTTGTATGGTAATCAGGAAAAGCCCGTGAGTTATGACAATATCCCAACGGCGGTTTTTTCACAGCCTTCTATCGGGACAGTAGGCCTGTCTGAAGCACAAGCCGTGGAGAAATACGGCGAAGTTAAGGTTTTTGTGTCGACTTTTAAGCCGATGAAGCTCACCATGACAGAGCAAACCGAGCGTACCTTGATGAAATTATTGGTGGATGCGCAGTCCGACAAAGTGATTGGGTGTCACATGGTTGGGCCTGAAGCAGGAGAAATCATGCAAGGTATAGGTATTGCGATGAAAGCAGGTGCGACCAAAGCGGACTTTGACAGCACTATAGGCATTCATCCGACCGCTGCTGAAGAGTTTGTGACCATGCGCGAAGTCAGTCGGGTTGTTCGGCGAGACGTGAAATAGTGATCTTCGGGGTCGTTATCTTGTCGTTATCTTACGGTGGGTAGGAATGATGGGTTGTCTTACTCAAGGAAGAGATTGGCGATCTATACTGATGTTTAAGTGAGGGGGAGTTGGACTGAACTGAGCAAAAAGGAGGAGGGTGTGCGCTTATCCATTTTGTTGTTTCCACTGTTGGTGTGGGGTCAATTCTTTATGCCCCGTTGGCGTGAAGAAGACCAGTTCGACCCCAATCATTGCCACTATCGCCGTTTTACATCGCAATACCGAGGTAAAAGCCGGCTAGTGAAAAGCCTTTGGATTGTGAATGGTTTAATCATGCTGAGCATGGCCTCTCCGGCCTTTATGGTGTCCTTTGGGTTGTTCATGACCTTTGTGTCGCTGATGATTTGTGATGAAACCGATTAATTGAATCGGGTGGTGGCCAGAGTAGGTTTAACTGACCCAGCTTTACGTGGTGTTCCTGCTTATCGCTTTAGCCCTTCAGTTGAGGCTTTGCCAACGGTACAACGCATTTAAGCTGTTATAACAATTTAGGCAATAAAGCCCTTGTTGTTTTCATGGTGAATACGATTCACTATGGCGTGCCGCTTTTATTCCTGTTTTTTTATTCTCTTTTTTATCCACGCTCTTTTACCTCTCCCTTTTACCTCCCCCTCATTGAATAAAAACACCAGCGAGTCTCAATAAAAAGCGAGTGTGTAAAATAATGTAAAGGGGGTTATGTGTAAGATATGTAGTGGTCTTGGCGTTATTGGATTTTATATTGCTTTGGTTTCACTGTATTTTTTTATTTTATGCTATAAAAATAGAGCTTGATGTTTCGGTGAAACGTTTTTGTATTTTATTTTTTATCTGTCTGTTTGGTCAGGTATGTTGTTTTTTTGATTTTTTTGGATGAGTTGCACGCTTTAAAATAATATAAAATGTCGTGAAAATTAGTATCGAAAAAAACTATTTTAAGAAGTGGGTGAGCAAGATAATATTGCCATTATGACAGGGCAATAAAGCCATCTACCTTTGATAATCGATCACTCTAATAAAACGTATTGTGTTGAGTAATGATTCAACTTTGAAGAATCGATGTTGTGTCTTAAACGTTTGTTATTGTGTTTTAAATGATAGTTATTGTGTTTTTAATGATAATTGCTGTGTTCTAAATGATAGTTGTATGCTGAACCATAACGGCATAGAGCGGCGCACCGAGCAAGGGAATAATTTTACGATGCCTTTTGTATTGCATAAGTATTGTGTTTTGTGGTTAGAGGAAAGTTGCAATGCCAAAGTCTTCTTCTAGGGTAAGCGGTGTTTTCTCGCATTTTGAATCACAGCCATATCAACTGCTGGAGAAAATAGGCGAGGGAGGGTTTGGCCAAGTTTTTTCAGGGGAGGATAGGGTAACCGGGCAGAAAGTTGCCGTTAAAGTGCTCTCAATTAATCCCAATTTTGACGATGAAAAGAAAAAAATATATCTACAGCGTTTCGACAGAGAGACATTAATTGGCAGTCGTCTTGAGCATCCTAATATCGTCAAGCTCATCGACAAAGGTCAATGTGCTGAGGACTTGGTGTATGCCGTCTTTGAGTTTGTTCACGGTCATTCTTTAAAAGAACAATTATTCGAATCTGGGCCGCTTTCCCCGCCTGAAGCGGCGTCTGTGATGTCACAAGTGCTAAAAGGATTGTCTCATGCTCATGAACAAGGGGTAGTGCATCGAGACATTAAACCCGCCAATATTATGCTAACAAAGGTGGGGGGAAAACTAACGGCAAAGGTGCTGGACTTCGGTATTGGGGCATTAATGCATGAAGCCCGTCAGCTCGATTATAAAAGTTTAACACTAACCCATGAAACCTTAGGCACCCCTTCCTATAGCTCTCCCGAGCAGTTGCGCGGGGACCCACCCACGCTAAAAACCGATTTATATGTGTGGGGTTTAGTTTTTATTGAATGCATAACAGGCCAGCCTGCCATATCCGGCAGTAATGTCGCGTCGGTGTTTCATCAGCAATTAAGTCCCTCCAATATTGCGTTGCCGGCAGGATTGGTAGGTCATCCTGTGTCCAAAGTATTACGTGGTGTACTCAGCAAAAATGTCAACGATCGCTCTTCATCAGCCCATGATGTTTTATCGTCGTTACGTGAATTAAATTTTTCTACGTTAATTGGAAGCTTTGGCCCTCGTCGTATTAAGGTGGATCAAAGTGGGCACCATATCAATGCATCACCAGATGAAACTCTTATCGATGAGGGTAGCTTTACCGTTTCCAATTTAACCGAGCGAAATCAAATTAGCGTCCTATGCTTGACGCTCAGCATTAAAACCACCCAGAACGAAGATAAGGGTGATGATGCAGTGGCTCACAGCGGTATCCAACAAGAAGCCATTGACCATGAAATACTGGATGCCTTGCACCGTGACAGAAAGTCTACGTGCAATGATATTGCACTGCGGTTTGGCGCAACCCATGCCGGTACTTTGGGGGATACCCAACTGTTTTATTTTGGCTATCCGGTGGTCAGTGATAATGATAGCCGGCTGTGCGCTCGGGCCGCACTGGAGATGATCAGCGATTTAAATAAACGTAATGCTATTCTCAAGTCGTCACAGGGAATTCAACTGGAAGCGCGAATGGGGGTGCATACCGGCATGGTGGTGTCTTACGCTGATACCATTCCAGAAGGGGACACGCCCAATATTGCCATGGAGTTGAGTCGCATGGCGTTACCTGATCATATTTTGTGTTCGGAAACTACCCGTAAAGCATTGGATCACAGCATTGAATTTGAGTCGTACCAGGCGGTGGCGCTTGGTGTTGACAGTAAACCGACGCCTTTATTTTTTATGACCGGCGAGCGCCGTGGAGAGGCCTTTGGCTTTTTACGTGCGAATCGTCAAAATGCTTTTTTTGTTGGCAGAGAGAATGAAATTTCCCTCATTCAAGATTTTCTCTCTTCAAACGAAGATTCAAAAAAAGACAGTTGTTATTTGCATATTTATGGTGAGGCGGGTATTGGAAAGTCTCGTCTGATTCATGAATTACGTTTGCATGAGCAAAACCGGAATCATTTTATTGGGCAATGTTTGCCGGAATACAAAAACAATGCGCTTTATCCGGTGTTAAAATGGGTCACTTACAAATATTCGCTGGATGCGCTTTCGCCTGAAGCGGCTGTAGCGATTTTTAAACGCATTTTGATCAATCAAATGGATGAGGAAGGTTATACTCTTCCATTATTGTGCGATTGGCTGAACATTCAGTGGCAAGGCGACACGCCATTCGCAGAATCAGAGAACGAGTACAGTCATTTAGAATACTCACATTTAGAGTACTCACATTTAGAGTACTCACATTTAGAATACCACGTCCAAAGGCAGTTGCTGTTTAATGCCTTGTCGCATTTGCTGATGCATCAATTGAGTACCGAGCCCACGCCCAATCATTTATTGATATTGGAGGATGTACACTGGGCAGACCCTGCGACTCAAGATTTTCTTGAGTATTTTGCCAAGCGTCTTAAAGGCTCATCTCATAAAGTGATCTCTACGTCACGGGAACCTTTAAAGAATACGTCATCGGAAAATGTAACGGCTTTATCTGTGCCCAAATTGAGCGAAGACGATACCTCACAATTTATTGAGCGTTTATTCGATAAGCAAGCCATTGCAAAAGAGGTGATGGCGGCAATCGTCCAGCGCACCGATGGTATTCCCTTGTTTGTGGAAGAATTGGTTGGCATGTTGCTCAGTAAAAAATTGGTGCACAAAATTAATGGTGCTATCCATTTTGTGGGGCCAAGCAGCTTGAGTGAAGTGCCAACCAGTTTGCTAGACTCGCTACAGCAACGCTTAGATGGATTGGTGTACGCCAAAGAAACCGTGCAATTGGCTGCCACGATTGGACGTGAATTCAGCGATCATTTATTAAAAGCCGCGTCCACTCGCACAGAAATGCAAATACAGGCAGATTTGGCGGAATTGGTGGATGCCGATTTAATTTTTATACGCCGACAAACCTCAGGTGATCATTACTTGTTTAAACACGCACTGGTGCGTGATGCCGCCTATGATCGGTTAACGAAAGAAAGCCAGCGTACTTTACACGGCAGTATCGCCGTTAGTATGGAAAAAGAAAATACATCGTCGCTTCAGCATGACCGGAGGTATGAAAGCACCTTGGTGGCGCTGCATTTTCAACAAGCAGAAGAATTTCAAAAAGCCTCTTCTTATTGGCAAGAGGCGGCCCAAACGTCGATTCGTCGTGCTAACACGGTACAAGCCACTTCGCACCTTAATAATGCCATTGAATGTATTACTCAATTACCCCGGTCGGAAGAGGTTATACAACAGGAAATCGAAGTGCGTAAACAATTGGGTACGGCGTATTCGATTACCCATGGGTATGCCAGCGAGTCCGTAACGGAAAACCAAGCCGTTATTACCCAGTTGCTTTCTTGTTTAGATAATCCGACGGAAATGTTTACGGTGTTGTGGGTATCGGCCATTAACCATATTGTTGGTGCTGATTACGGCCCCGCACAAACGGTGGTGGATGAGCTTGTGGCATTAAGCCATCGCATCGGGGATGCAGAGGCTGTGTTGCCTGCGGCCTTAATGCGGATTGGGTTGGATTGGCATCAAGGCAAGTTTTTGGACGCAAATACCCTCGCACAAACTGCCCTCAGTGAATATGACTTTCATCGTCACCATCATTTGGTTCAGGTGTATACCTACGACCCGGGTATTGCCATTATGATTGTGCAATCGTTAGTGGTATGGGCCCTTGGAGAAAAAGATCAGGCGCAAACGTTGTGTGAGACGGCTTTATCCTTATCTCGACAAGAGCAGCACGCCGCAGATTTAACCCATACGCTTGTTCGCGCCAGTCAATTAGCGGTATTAAATCGACAAGTAGGGCAAGCGTCAGCTTGGGCAGAAGAAGCGTATTGTTTATCTTGTGAGCACGATTTGGGTTTATGGAAGGCGTCGGCACAAGTGATTCGCGGGTGGGGGCAAAGTTTCCATGCCGCCAGTGCAGAGTTGTTAGCATCAACTCAAGAGGGGTTTGATGCACTGTGTGAGACGGGCACAAAAGCGCATTTATCGTGGTACCAAACGTTATTGGCGGAAACCTATTTTAATGGGGGTGAAACTGATAAAGCATTGAGTTTGTTAGAGCAGGCGATTGCAACGGCAAAAGCCACTCACGATGTATTGTATCTTGTGGAAACGTATCGATTAAGTCTGCAGATTATGGATCAACAATCTTCTGGCCGTTCAGCGCAGTTGATACCACGGACAGCAGAAATGCTAACACTATTACTTTCTCAGCAGGCCAGAGGATTCTTGCCTGATATCAAACACACACTGCAAAACACGGTGTTGTCCATCTTGAACGATCAAAATATACAAGAATTACTACAAGCTTGTACGGAACGATAAAGCGAAATAATGTGAGGAGGAAGCCTGTTATGAAAACCACTTTTTGGGTCTTGTTATTCTTTTTTTGTGTTGCACACACTGCTTCTGCAGCGTCGAGTAAAACCAGCAAAGCCGATATCATTCGTTATGTTGTGACCTCACCGGTTATAGAGCCTGATGTCGATTGTCGTAATACCGGCGCGAAAGATGCCGTGGAATTATTTTCATGGCAAATGTTTTCCCGCCTTAATTCACCGATTTATTATAATGAATCCTCTTATGGTGGCAAAATTGATCCGCCTCAAGCTTTTTGGGGGGAGTTGCCCTCTTGGGAGATGAAGGCCCCGAATGTTGCGCCTTATTGGTCTTTGTGGTTCAACCAGTCAGACATTCAACATATTGCTCCGCCTTTTATACGGCTCGATAAACATTGGCAATCTGATAATGCACATTTGATTCAATTTCCTCCGGTGGATGAAGAACCAAAAGATAAATTTCATGGTCAAGTGCCACTGGTGGATAACTTCGGTAATACCGTTCGGTACGAAATTTTATTAAATCGCCCTTGGTTTTATTCCTCGGCGCTTTTTCTAGAAGGCAGTACCATCGAGTCCGATACCGGTAACTTTTTTAACTTGGGCAAGTGCGGAACTTACGCAAGCACATCCATAGAAACCGGATCATTAATTAATTTACCCACTATTATGGTGAAATTGGCTTGGCGAAAGTTGACCAAGGAAGAAGATCAAAGCCGCTATATTACCATGGCGGACGGTAAGGAAGTTTGGGGCCTTGCGGCATGGCATATGGCAGCCAAAACCACCAAAGCTTGGCCGTGGATTTGGTCAACGTATGAACACCGCAATAATTTTGAAGGGTATACATATAACGGGGAAAAAGTGCGTGCCAGTTTTTTGGAAACCGATGAGCAATGTCAATCGTCACCTTGCGGTACACCTCTAGAGCCCAATACCGATCAGTCGGGCAACGTAAAGCGCTTCAACAGTATCGTGAAAAGCGCTTTTTTAAAGGATGGATCACCTTTAACACATTATAAAATGTTGGGTGTGCAGCATGCGTCTTTTGACACGATACCCGAAGATCAAATTCCTACCTACAAAGAAGATTTAGCGGCGTGTGAAACTATGTTATCAAAAGAGGGGCCACACCCACCGTTTTATATTTCAGACAGTCATCGCTATATTTACAGTTATAATGTTGCTAAAACGCAATGTAATATTGCTCAAGAGATCACTACGCCAACGTTGTTTAATCCCTTATTTGAGCCCTTTCCAGCTGTACCGCCTAAAAAGAATTTCAGTTGCATTAGCTGCCATGTGGACGCGAATATCATCAACAAGCCCGGAATGATTAATACCTTTTCGGATTTTAGTTTTACTCCTACCCATTACGGCGTTCCTAGCCAAAAGAGGAAAGAAAAATGAGTGACACAAAAACAAAAGCAATAGGATTCTTATATACCCTAACCACCAATAATGAAGTGCGTCAATCTTGGGCGGTTAATCCCACTTGGGATGAGTTTTTTGAATCCGATTCCGACCCAATAGTAGACACCTTTAATAATATTGGTGGGTATGCCAGCGGGCGTTTTTCAAATCCCGAACAAAATGAAAAAGAATGGCAAACTGCTGTGGTCAGTATGAATGATCAAATTGTAGAAGGCGTTATTGACGGAGACTTAAGCTCATCGGATTTTGCAACTGGTATGAAACAGCGTTTGGCTGTTTTGATCAGCAATATTGTTTATAACGCCGACGACCGCCAATCCTTCCTTGATAATCCACAATCTTATATCGATAACCTCTCCAGTGACGAAAGTGCAGAAATGAACTTCTCGTCTGAATTTAAAGATCATTTGGTGAAGTTTGGAGAATTGGTCCAAGGTGGTGAAAAAGACAAAGCAAAAAGTTACCTAACGGAAGTGCTGAATGGCGATATGGTGGCGCAATACTTGAAAGAGCAATCGTTAATTTGGTAAGGCTAGAAATTCTAGAGCGATAAAGTGTTATCGCTCTAGATTAGCGACCGAGTTTTTTGCTTTTTATTTGGATGTAAAATGTTGAGCCAGAGTGTAAAAAAACTGGTTGCAGATTTACTGTCAAATTCGGAGTCTTGCGCCGAGTTTGACATGTTTTCGCAATCGGTTCCCTTATTTTCCCCGCAATACATCGAGTGTCGGTTTAATCATGATCCTTCTCTTGATTATCTTTATTGCATTAATACCCAGGAATCTTTAGACGAATTTCCTCTCAATGCGTCAACCCGCCAGGGAATTGAAGCTTTGCTCCAAGCCTGCCCCCGGATTCCCTATATTTGGCTAGAGTACGATAATATTCAGCAGGGTAACTTTTCTCGTGACCCGTGTTGGCATGCCTGTATTAGCCCGAATTACCTCTCAACTTCGTCACAATCTCCCATTGAATTTGAAGAATTATTGGCAGTAATGAGGTTATTAACTCAGTCAGAGGGCATTGACCCTTCACTCAAGTCATTACTGCATCGTTTGCATCAACGAAATGTGTTGATTCACCTTTCGTGTATGCGCGAACGGGTAAATAAAAGTGTTAAATTATTCATTAAACTCCCAGCCAATGGCGTACAGGCGCTACTAAACGATATTGGTTGGCCGGGTGATTTCTCTACGGTCAAACATTTATTGCAAAAACCATGGTTACGCCCTGTGGGCAATGGGGTGGTAAGCCTAGATTTAAAATGGGAGGGGTGTTTATTACCGTACATCGGTCTTGTGGAATCCCGGATTACCCTTACCAAACCTCCTGGCCCACAACGCCTCGCCGGCTTGATCGAGCAGGGCGTGCTGCAATCGGATCATCACATCCACAATGTCATGCGCTGGCTTGACCGAGATCAGAACCCCTCCGCCCGTTGGATTGACCTTAAAACCACGAATGATGGGGAGGGGACTCAGCAGACGAAAGCCTACTTTGGATTTCAGGATACGACAGAGGCGTTTATTCGTCGGTTTTTTGGGTAGTGTTTTTTGTTTATCTTATGATTAGATTCATTTTGACTCAATATTATGAAAGCCAGTCTAAAAAATAGGCATGTTGTTTGTGAAAGATTCTATGAATAACTACGGTATTGGCGATGCTTCCTACCAAGCAGCGGGAGAGCTTGCGGGGATTACGCGATTGGTGGACGACTTTTATCGGTTTATGGAGACGATTCCAGAAGCCCAAGAGATCCGTCGTATGCATCAGGACGATTTAACGGAGTCTCGTAGAAAGCTGGCGTATTTTTTATCCGGCTGGTTGGGTGGGCCAAAGTTATATTCTGAACATTTCGGTAGTATCAATATCCCGAAAGCTCATCAGCACTTAAAGGTGAATATTCAACAAGAGCAAGCGTGGTTATTGTGTATGGAAAAAGCTATCGCACTGCAACCGTATAAAGAGGATTTTAAGCAATACCTGCTTGAGCAATTACGAGTACCGGCGAAAAGAATTCGTTTGACGGGAGAAGAAGCCAGTGACTCTTGAGTTTGCAAAAAAATTATCGTCTTACCGCAGGGGTTTCAATCAATAATTGATTCGCTCGCCACGCCAAAAATAATTCCAAATTCACATATTCCTCTGAGCCTAGGGGATAGGTTTCAGCCCTGACGCCGGTGTTACAAAAGCGCAATCGTCGGTGGAGAGAACCTAACGTTTGCCATTCCAGCCGATAAATGGGGTAGCCATTGCTGTGGCCTTGGCTTAGGGTGTCGCCTCGAAGTTTTTTTCCCGCATTCCATTCGTGGCAGTGGTGGCAAGCGAGGTTCATTTGCCCCCGACGTTGATAAAAAAAGTCTCTACCTCGTTCAAAAAACGGTTTTTCATTATCGGTGATGTTGACGTTAAACGGCATTCCTTTGGATAAATTCGAGACATAGGCCGTGAGTGATAATAATTCGTTTGACTCATAGGGGAAGGGGGGCTGATGTTGGTATTGAGTGCGGCATCGATTAATACGCTGTTCAATATTCATGAGCTTTTTTGTCGTGCTATCGTATTGCGGGTAAAGCGTAGCCGCGCCCACCAGCGGCTTTTTATCTTGGTTATGGCAATGTTGGCAAGCCGGTGTGATGTTATCAGGCCTTTTCGAAAACCATTGTTGGCCACTGTCTACCCATAATAAACCGGGGTTGGCAAAACTGTCATTTTGCAGTGCTTGGGTGTTGTTGGATTGAAAATAGAACCCCGAGCGTTCTTTATTGAGTGTTCTTTCATTGAGTGTTCGTTCGGCAGTTTCATTGGCGTTCGTGTTTATGCTTATGAGAATAAACGCGTAGGTTATTAACCAGCATGATGAGTGTAAAATATATCCGGTATTCATTAGGGTTGAACGCTGATTGATCGATTTTTTTGAGTGACCTTGCCGTTTTGGTCCGTCCAAGTAAAGATCAGTTCACCGCTTTGGGTTGCTTTGATAAAAAAGGTTAAATACGGGTTGGCAGCAATGGCGGGGAAAAACTCGGCTTCAAAAACCACATTATCGAGATACGTACATTGAAAGTGTTTCAAAATATTACGCGGCATTTTTTCGCCGTCTAAGCCACGTCGAAAGCCGGTTTCCATGGGATGAGAAATCAGCGTTTTTATTTCGATGACTTCACCGGGTATAGCGCTGGTGGGTACGGAAATACGTGCATTTAACATGAGTTATCTCGAATCAATAAAAAGTGATCATCGTGGCTATTGGCATCGTGGCTATTGGCATCGTGGTTATTGGTATTGTGTTTATTGGCATTAGACAAAGGCCTCTACGCAGGCGGGTAGGGTAATGGTGGTAAACGCACTGCCTGCCCAATGAGAGCCATCGTTTAAGGTGGCGATGGCGGTAATTATTTGCGATGCCGATAATCGAATTCGTGTACTTATCTGTGCGGTGCCGCTGTGTGGGGTGAGTTGAAATGCGGCCACTTCAGGTAAGGGGTTATTCTCGGCAAAGAGACGTAACCTTTTGACATACTGTTGTTTGTTCATAGGGCTTTCTACGTGTACGCTCAGTAAAACGGAATTACCATTTTCAGCCAACACCGGCATGTTTAATGTTACTTTTCCATCGGAAATAGGCTCTTGTTGATACACGGATGTGATGGCGTTTAAAAAGCGTTCGGATGGGCCCGGGTAGTCTTTGGGGATTTCCTTTGGGCGAGCAATAGACGATGCTGCCAAAGAATCTCGACCGAACAAGGGCAAGGCCATTGTGCTGATGGCAATGGCCCCCTTCAGAAAGTGCCTTCGGTTTAGAGTATGGATCTGAGGGTGAGAGGTGTTGGAGTTCATTGTGCTTGGCTCAAGTAGGCGATGATGTCTTCGATTTCTTGCGCAGATAAAATGGTTTTACCTTGGTAAATCGGGTCGACGTTTTGCAATCCTTTGGTTTGAAAATACGCGGGCATGATGGAATTAGGGTTGATTCGTTTAGGGTCTATGACTCGATAACGAATTTCCTCTGTCGTTAATCGATTACTGACGTTGGATAAGTCTGGGCCAATATTACCTTGAAAAGCATCATGGAAGGTATTGAAGCGATGGCATAGTAGGCAATTGCCTTTCTCGGGTGCTTTTATCCATTGCTTCCCTCTTTTGGGATCGCCGGGTTGTGAGGTGAGCGCAGGCTCTGAAAAAAGTGTGCTTTCAGTTGGGGTATAAACAATAGACATATTTCTTAAAGTCGTATTTTTTATAGAGGTATTTTCTGTAGGGATATTTTTTATAGGGTTACTTTTTATAGAGGTACTTTTTATAGGTGTATTTTTTATAGGTATTTTATTTATAGGTGTATTTTTTGTAAGGCTACTGCAAGACATAAGCCCGCTGATAATAAAAACGAAAAATGTGATGGAAAATAATAGTGTTAAAAAAGAGTGTGTTTTCATGGTTTTTTTCAAACCGTCAACGATGTAATACCGCCATTGTGTAATGCTTTTACTATACGATTCTATTCCGATGTCGATTTTTATCTCTTTCTTTTTGTTTGGTCGTTGGTGTAGAACCAAAGGCTTCTTGAGTAATGGTTTTGAACCAGTGATGAGCATAATCAGCTTCTTTCTGACGATGAGACGCTGGTGCGTTGGTGGCACTGACACCTCCGGCTCCTGGGGTGGGCGACCACGCTGATTGGGTGGGTTGGTAAACATCCGCCACAGAAATACCATAGTTAGGATTGATCAAGCTATAACAAGTGTTGATCAGGGGGACTGAAAGTGGGTCTTGATCAGACAATAATCTTGTCACTTGTATGGCGCATAACTTCGCTTGAGCGTTCGCAGCGAACGCCGATTTGGGCATGGCATTGGCAATGGCAGCATCGCCGATAATATGGACATTGGGTACACGGGTTGATTCAAAAGTGGCGGGTTGGATTGGGCACCAACCAGAAGCGTCGGCAATATCACTGGTAATGGCAATGCTTCCCGCCTGTTGTGGCGGAATCACGTTGGCGACATCTGCTCGAAACTCGTCAAAATCCGTATGCAGCGTGTTGCGTTTGGCGTCGATACGAACGACTTGCGCACCGTCAGATAACCCCTGCCATTCGATGAGATTGCTGTACTGCTCTTTCCAAGCACGTTGAAACAGCGACTGCTTTGAAAAGCGATCTTTTGCATCCAACACAATCAATTTTGAGCGGGGTTTATGGGTTTTCAGGTAATGGGCAATCAAACTGGCCCGTTCGTAGGGGCCGGGGGGGCATCGGTACGGGTTGGCCGGTACGCTCATCACCACGGTGCCGCCGTTGGGCATGGCGCGCAGTTGATCACGCAGTAACAGTGTTTGCGGCCCCGCTTTCCAGGCGTGGGGCATCCGTTTTGCGGCCTCAGTATCGTAGCCTTCAAGGGCACTCCAGCGTAAGTCTATACCGGGTGCTAACACTAAGCGGTCGTAATTAAGCACGACGCCATCCTCTAATGTAACTTGTTGCTGTTCGGCATCGATGTATTGCGCCATCTGACGCACAACGGTGACGTTCTCTGGAAACCCTTGTGGTTGGAAGGTTTGTGCTTCGATATTCCTCAGGCTCGCGATCACCAGGTTGCTCATGGGGCAGGCGACGTACTGTTCGCTAGGGTCAACGAGCACCACATTCACACCGCTTTCGGCGAGCACTCGGGCGCAGGTGGCCCCGGCAAAGCCTCCGCCAATGACAACCACGTTTGGGGAGTGCTTCGGTGCCCTTTGAGTGAGGGCGCGCTCGGAAGAACCCGCTGTACAGCCTTCGAGCAATGATAGTGCGGTCAATCCGGCTCCTGTGAGACCGGCTTGCAAGCATTGACGCCGGGTTATTGAGTGAGGGGGGGAAAGGTCGTGATCGCGTGTGTCTGTCATAACAAGTGGAACCGAGATAAATGAGCTTAAGGGGTCGATGAAGGAGAGGTGGTGCTTGCCAATACGTTAGCGATCGCCCGTAACTGCTCTTTGGAATACCCCTTTGCAATGCGATTCATCAACGTCCCTTCGAGTTGCCCTGTTTTATACGTTATTAGCTTGGTAAACAATTGATCCGCAGGTTGATTGTGCAGCAAAGGCGGCGATAAGGGGGAGGATAATAGAGGACCATGGCAGCCATTACATACGGCGGCCATGGCCTTGGCATCCTCCATGGAAACCGGCTCAGCCATACTGGCCGAAGTGGCCAGTATGGTGCTGCCTGCAAGCAGAAATGATTTCAGAAATCCCATTTAGGCAATCTTAACGTCCGAGTACTTGGTCAGTGGCAACTGACGTACCCGTTTTCCGGTTGCCGCGTAAATGGCATTGAGTACCGCTGGGGCCGCGACGGCAATCGTGGGTTCGCCAACACCCCCCCAGAAGCCACCTGAGGGCATGACGATGGTGTCTACCTTCGGCATTTGTGCAATTTTCAGCGACGGGAAGTCATGGAAGTTGGATTGTTCAATGTGGCCGTCTTTCACCGTGCACTCGCCGTAGAGCATGGCAGAAAGCCCATACACAAACGAGCCAGAGACCTGTGCTTCGATTTGTTGCGGATTCACGGCATGACCGGGGTCAGTGGCGGCGACAATCCGCTCCAATACCACGGCACCACTTTTATCGACGGAAACTTCCGCACACGCTGCCACATAACTGCCGAAGGCATTACACACGGCTAAGCCACGATGAATGCCTTTAGGGGACTTCTGACCCCAACCGGATTTTTTCGCCACCGCTTCCAATACCGCCAAACTTTTGGGGTGATCTTTCATCAGGTTGCGACGAAAATCTAATGGGTCTTTGCTTCCGGCTTCGGCCAGCTCGTCAAGAAAAGACTCCATGTACACCATATTTTGATTGGCGTTGACGCCACGCCAAAAGCCCGGTGGGACGTGAGGATTACGCATGGCGTGATCCACCAACAAATTCTTAATACCGTAGCTAATGGCTTGATCACCCTCGGCCATCATGCCTTGGAACACAAACGGGTCTTTGCCGTCTTTTAAGAAGTTTGGAAAGATCGCCGCCACAATCGATTGCCCAGAAATCCGCATGTGCAATGAGTCGAGATAGCCTTCTTTGTTCAGTCCGCCCACCATGCGCGCCTTGGTCACCGGGTGGTAGTGGCCATGTTGCATATCTTCTTCGCGGGTCCACAGTAATTTGATGGGGGTGCCCGGCATGGCTTTGGCGATCAATACCGATTGACGTACATAGTCATGTGAGCTGGCACGACGACCAAAGCCACCGCCTAAATGAATTTTATAGACATCGCATTGTTCCTGAGGCAGGCCAGCGGCGTCCGCAGCGGCGGCTAAAGCGGTTTCACCGTTCTGTGTTGGGCACCAGACTTCGCAACGGTCTTTCGTCCATTTGGCCGTGGCGTTCATGGGCTCCATGGTGGCGTGATTTTGGTAGGGGTAGTGATAAGTGGCCTCGACCACTTTCGCGGCACTTTTTAAGCCCGCGTTAACGTCGCCATTTTCATTTCCCACGAAGACGTCTTTATCAGAGGTTAACCCCTCGGTAAGGGACTTCTCGATGTCCGCTTGCGATACGTTGGCATTAGGGCCTTCGTTCCATTTAATGGGCAGTTGATCCAAGGCCGTCTTCGCCTGCCACCAGGTGTCGGCAATCACGGCAACGGCATTATCGTCCACTTTAACGACAGATTTCACACCGGGGAGCTTCATCACTTTAGATTCGTCAAAAGACGCGACGGTGCCACCAAAGACCGGACAGGCTTTGATGCTGGCGTTCAACATGCCCGGCAATTTCAAATCGGCGCCATAGACTTGCTTACCGTTAAGCTTGTCTTGCGTGTCTAGTCGTTTGATGGGTTTGCCGATCAGCTTCCAGTCTTTTGGATCTTTTAAGGTCACTTCTGTGGGGGGTACCAATTGTGCGGCATCAGACGCGATTTCACCAAAGCGCACTTTTTTCTTGCTGCGTTTACTGATCACATAGCCGTTCTCAGCGTAGCAATCGGCAGGTTTGTCTTTGAGTTTGTTCGCGCCAGCTTCCACCAGTAACGTGCGGGCAATGGCGCCACCTTCGCGAACGTATTTCTCGCTCCCACGAATACCTTGGCTGCCACCGGTGGAAAAATTGCCCCAAACGCGATTGCGCTCCAAGCTTTGGCCGGGGGTGGGGTATTCCCAGCTAACGTTGTCCCAATTGCACTCCAGCTCTTCGGCGACCATTTGCACAAGGCCGGTCAGCGTGCCTTGGCCCATTTCAGAGCGGGCGATACGAACCACAACCGTATCATCTGGGTGAATGACCACCCAGGCGTTCACCTCATCAGGTTGTTTCTCAGACTTGGCAGCATGAGCGCCTATTGGCAGCATCATGCCGAGAGAGAGGCCGGCACCGGCGGCACCGGTGGAAATCAGAAAGCGACGACGGCTGACGGCGATCGTATGAGTACTCATGCTTTTACCTCCGTGTAGAGTGCATTCGATGATTGCTCAGAGGCTGCATTTGGGTCGAAAAACTCAACCGCATTGGTCGTTTCGGTTTGTTCCGAGTTCATTTCTTTAGCCACTTTTTTGCCGGCTTTGATCTCAGCGGCTAAATGGATACCCTCGCGAACACGCTGAAAGGTGCCACAGCGGCAAATGTTGGTGATAGTGGAATTGATATCGTCGTCGCTGGGGTTTGGGTTGCTATCGAGCAATGCAGCGCAGGCCATGATCATGCCGGATTGGCAATAACCGCATTGTGGGGTATCCAATGCTGCCCAGGCCTGCTGAATAGGGTGATTCGTGTCTTCAGAGAGTCCTTCGATGGTGGTGATTTTTTGATTTTCGGTGATGGCAGAGAGTGGATAAACGCAAGAGCGTACCGGTTGTCCATCAAGATGAACGGTACAAGCGCCACATTGCGCAATACCGCAACCAAATTTAGTGCCGGTTAACTCTAAGTGTTCTCTTAACACCCAAAGGAGTGGCGTGGCGTCGTCGGCGGAAACCGTAACGAGTTTCCCGTTAACATGTATTTTCTTGGCCATACGGTTGGTTACCCCATTTTCTTTTATATGTTTTTTAAATGTCTATTTTTGTGTCTCTTTTTCTTATTTTCTCTTGTCTTGGTCTTTGTCTGTAAAACTTGTCCGTAAAAATAGTTTGTCTGTAAAAATCATTTGCCTAGACAGGTAAGAGGGATGCGTTTAAGGAAATGCTCATCGTTGTGGCTGGCACCAGCTCTTTTATCGACTCACTATCTTTTAAGATCAATCGTTTTGAAAACAATCTCTTAAAAACGATCTTTTAAAACCTGTCTTTCATCAGTCTGACGTTCAAAGAACGTTAAATTAAAAACAACCAATAAAAAATCATTATAGGTAGGTTTAACTTTACCGTGAAATAGTCTACTGCCAATTTGATGACAAATCATAATGGTTGCGCCATGTGAATGGATTTTGTCGTCATTAAACCTCTTTGACTTTTGTTTCTATGGCTCACGTTCTCAGGTCAGTTTCGATAGTGTCGGACTTGGGCGTCCAGTGCTAATGCATCCAGATAGTGCTCTGTCATATCATTTAAAATAAATTTTGCACCTTTACACCAACGCTCCCGCTCTTCTCGTTGTTGGCTTTTGATGAGTTCAAAGAAAAACCCACTGTATTGGGCCTTAATGGCGGACATAATCTGTTGTTGAGTGAGTAAATAATTCATGGCGCAAGAAGCTGTTTTACCCGACAGCTCCCATAACTGACTGTCGTGTTGTAGTGGAATGTCGGCGGCATCTAAATAAAACAAATAGGGAATATACTGTTGATCATGGCCGGTCTCGGAGAGAGTCAGTTCAATGGCCAAGTGACCTGCGATGATGGATGGAGGCACACCTCGCCCGGCTTTTTTTAGTCGCAATAGCCAGTCGGGTTCACCAATCCCGTGGGTTTTTTGTACGACGTCAATAGGTTCTTCTGAGCCAAAATTCGCCAGAGTTTTCCCCACGTGTGCGGCGAGATAACGTTTAAAGAGCTGCTTTCGACGCCAGCGATGATAAATTTCTTTAAAGATGGGGATCAGTGCCTGTGCAATCAGGATGCTGCCCAAAGCGATGCCGATTTTGAGAATGAGTTCTTCCGTCATACTGTTTGTGAATGGATCCTATTTGTGAAGAGATTGATACTTTGCGTAAGTTGGATATTAATGTACCGAATGGGTCTGTATGTGTTCGTATATTCAGTGAAAATTGGGGTTCATTAGGTTTGGGTTGAAAGGTTCAAATCGATAAGAGTCACGTCGATAAGAGTCACGTCGAGAAAAGCCAAGGTCGATTGTATGCCATTCTGGATTTTTTTACAGGGATTTATAATCAGCCAAAATCGGTGTATGTGAGTTGTGGGCAACAGGGAAGATGGACAAAAGAATGCAGACAAGGATGACAAAAATAATGAGATTGAGTGCCTTTTACATCAAGTCATTGGTAAACGTTTTCAGTAGTGAAAAGGTCTTTTGACCCAATTTTGAGCGATTAAGTTGAAAGTGGTTTCGACGAAAAAAAAGCAAAATTATAACTTTTACCGTAAATTCGCAACACTTACGGTAAAAGTTGTCCCTTAATAAATGGCGAGTTGTTACCTCTACGGGCTCTCTTTCAGTGCAGATTCAATAATCGCCATATACTGCGGGATGTTGTTCATGTCGTCTTGCAATGAGTAATTTCCGCCGCCGATGGCACGTGCTTTAATCAGCTCCAATACTAATCGTAACGATTTCACTTTTTGTTCTGGTGCATCTTCTATGATGCCGCTGACCCCAGCGCTAATGGAAATTCCTGAAGTGGTGTTACTCATTCATGCAGCTCCTTATTCTTGTTGGTGTCGCAATCGTGTTTGCACAGCAATGATTTTTACACGGTGCAAATATTTGCCCCGATATGCGATGTAAGATCTTTGTTTACAATAAATACACAGTCAACTAAGGCATGCCCAGTAAGGACGTGCTCAATAAAGACACGCTTAAAAAAATAGAGTTGTAGGCTAGGTTATGATGACCGCACATCCTCAAGGAATATGATGGTTTACTTTTTCGACTATCGCAATGTATTAATTTAATTCTGATCTATTTCTTGATCACGCTCATAGACAGAATGTTATGTAATGAGTATTTCAATGAATGTTTCAATGAACGGCGCGACAGGTGTGTTTTTTTAATGGTCATTTTCATTAATGATGCATGAACAAAAGATTGGATTAATGAAATTTACATTAAAAGAGTGCATTAAGTAGAGATGATAGTGCGCTTATGGCATCCAACTTAGTGGTGCCGCGTTGTAAGAGGCTGTTTGTGTTAGTAATGTTATTACCAATTTCGGTAATAATTGTATCGATAAACCGGTTTAGGTTATCTGGATTAAATTCGGCCTGCTGCTTTTAAAGCCATATATTTATTGACCAAGGCGACGTGTAATTTTTTGGGAGTGGCATCGACAATGGGAATTTTTCTGATTTCTAGCGCTTGTAATAGTGTGTTGCGGTGTTGGGTGTACACTTCTGTGGCAGCAAATTCGATAGACTCCGTAAAATTATTCACTTCCATGGAGTGGCTTTCATCGAGTAAGGATTCTTTTATACAGGCTACCAGTACAATGTGTTTTGTACGGAGTGTTTCAACTGCGCGCAATAAATCGTCGTAATCGTCGTCTCTTGGGTTGGTTAATATCACCACTAATGCGCGTTTTTGGTGGCGTAGCATCAAAGATTCGGCTGCTTTGGATAAATCACTGGCTGAAGCAGAGCTGTGAATGTCGTATAGGTTATTCAATAAGGTGCTCATGGCATTTTTGCCTTTCACTGGCGGCAACCAGCGCTCTTGGCCTGCAAAACTCATAAATCCAACCGCATCGCCAGCAGACAGTGCAACGTATGCGGTCAGTAGCATGGCGTTTAACCCGTGATCGAAATGACTAAGATCTCCGTCTTTGGTTCGCATTCTTCGTCCGCTGTCGAGCATGAACAATATTTCTTGATCACGCTCATCTTGGTATTCTCGTGAGATTAACTTGTGCTGGCGTGAACTGGCTTTCCAATCAATTTGTCGTAATTCGTCCCCATGTTGAAACTCGCGTAATTGTTTAAAGTCCAAACCCAAGCCTAAACGTTGGTTAACGTGAGCGCCAATATGGCTTAATTTTTGTTCATAATTCAAAAAGTTGAGTTTCGAAATTGCCATGTAATTCGGATATATCTTAGTGGTTTGTTCTTGTGCTAAACGTATTTTCCGTTGCCAAAATCGAAAAGGCGATTGAACGAGCACCTCAACTTGCCCAAAGTGAGCCTCTCCACGTTGCGTTGCGGTGATTTTATATTGTGTGGTTAAAGTACCACCGGCGTAAATGGTTTCAGTGCGGGGAAGGCCAGAAATCTTAACGCGATTAGGATAAAGGTCAGTATAGGTGATACGTAAATTGTGTCGACTGCTGTTAGTAAAGTGTAATGAAACACGATTTGTACTGCCTAAAGAAAACGTCGTAGGTAATGATCGTTTGCAGGTTAATTTAAAAGCAGTGCCAGAAAAAAGCCCATCGATACCTAATACCATTACAAAAAAGGCAAGGCCTGCCCACCAGGCATAGGCTATCCACTCCCAAAAGTTTTCTTGCGAATAATTATCTGTTAGCAAACGAGATAGGGCCACAACTATCGCGAGTATTACCAGAATCAGTGTGCTACGCAGTAATCGTTGATCAGGAATTAACGTCATTTTATGTTTGTTAGCCTGGGGTTATTGGGGCTTAAAATCCACTTGGTAAATGGATCGGTATCCGTTCGTTATTGTCATCAGTCAGTTCTTTTAGCAATAAACTGTTTGCTACATTAATAATGACGTTAATCATTGAATGGCGTAACAATGCTAATTCTTTTTACTATTGTCTGGGAGCGTCCACCGATTGCACAACTTGTTCCAAGACTTGATCTGGGGTGAATCCATCGATTTCGGTATCGGGCGATAGCAGTACCCGATGTCTCATGACGGGTATGGCCATCGCTTTGACATCATCGGGCAAGACATAACGGCGCTCGTTCATTAACGCCCACGCTTTTGCTGCGGTAATAATACCGATGCTGGCTCGTGGGCCTGCGCCTTTTAAAATGGCGCCGCTATGGCGGGTGGCATGGACAAGACGTACCGCATACTCAATAACTTGATCATCTACTGTGATGGCCTTTGTCAATTGTTGTAATTCAATAATGTCTTCCGGGGTGAGCGGGTCAGAGACTTTCTCATCCAGACTTTCTATGGCTAAACTGCCACTGGTCACGTTTTTGACCAGTGTTTTTTCATCGTCTAACGCGGGGTATTCCATAAAAACTTTCAATAAAAAGCGATCCAGCTCGGCCTCAGGTAGAGGGTAGGTGCCCTCTTGTTCAATCGGGTTTTGTGTGGCAAGGACCATAAAAGGCCCCTCAATAGGGTAAGGCTTGCCCTCAATGGTCGCTTGTTGTTCTTGCATTACTTCTAATAGTGCAGCTTGGGTTTTGGCGGGCGAGCGGTTAATTTCATCAGCCAATAATAAATGGGTAAACACGGGGCCTTTGCGAACACTGAATTTACCGCTGTGCATGTCATACAGTGCATGGCCGGTGATGTCTGATGGCATTAAATCGGGTGTAAATTGAATGCGCTTGAATTTACCTGAAAAGCAAGTCGCTAATGATTTGACTAATAAGGTTTTACCGAGGCCGGGTAAACCTTCTAATAAAATATGGCCACGACACAGTAAAACAACAATCACTTGGTCAATAACGTCTTCTTGTCCGACAACAATATTGCGAATGTTAGTGCGGATTTTTTGGATGTTCTGAATGGCGTTGTCAATCTTGTTGTCGTGATTGTCGATGTCGTTCATAGTGCTTCCTGAATTTTTCGAAGAGTTTTCACGGTATGAAATAGCGTGATTTCAGAATACCTTTCTTGTGGCAATAAGGCGAAAGTAACTTCTTTTATCGGCAGAGTGGTGTGCTTGGCAATTAACTCGCATTGTTGGTGATCTGAGTATTGAATATAAGCGGTATCCTGTAGCATCATTTTTTGTGTAATACGTGAGCGCAATGCCGATAACAATTCGTTGTGGTGTTCATGCCGCCAATAAAATTGGCCCATGGCGCGAATGTGTTCAGCCAGTGAGCGTCGAATAAGCGTATTTTCTTCTTGAAGGGGGCCAAAGCGAACACCGGACTTCATAGCCCATGCCAATAAAAACAGCCCAACTGCCACGATGACTTCTAAAGCATAAGCAGACAGCAACTCCCAAAGTGATGGCCAGTTTACTGTTTCTTGAAACATCACCCGCTCACGTTTCTCCGTCAAGAGCATTAATAGATGAGCGTTGTCGAGTAAGCCTATGTAATTATTGCTCCACAGTACCGTTGTGGAAACGACCGTGATGAATCCTCGCTCAAGAGAAAAGTGCAATAGGTGAATACCCGATTTTCCTTTGCCTACAGAGTGTAATGTTAACTCTTCTGCGGGAAGTAAGGGTTCGTGAGGTGCTTCTGCTTTTTCATTGTCTTGTCCCCCTTGTGGGGGTTTATGATTACTGCTGTGATGATCACGATTTTCTTTTGTTTGGGCTAAAGGATGGTTCAATACTAAAAATGCAGGAAAGGCATTCCACAGTGTTTCTTGAGAGCCATATTCTTGATGGGCATATTGATGATGCCGAGTATTCAAAGGCGATGGTAATGTGTCTGGAGTGACGTACACGATGATTGAGTCTGATAATTTTTCTTCTCTTTCTTGAATATTGACTCTGACGCGCTCACTGGGTTTTAGTGTGTCTGGCTTATTCTCAGTGAATAGTGTTGTGTCGGCTTCATTTGCCTCTTCGTTATATTCTTCATTATCTTCATTCTCTTCGTATTCAGCATGATAGTATGAATACTGTTTTTTAATTTGAAAGGCATCGGCTAGGGGGCTGGGTGCCGCAGAATGAGCAGCCCAAATTAAGTGTCCACCAGACTTTACCCATTGAATAATTTTTTCTGCAACCAGCGTATCCGAAATATGGGTTTCATCGGTTAACACCAACACATCATTTTCTTTTAACGTGTCTAGATCTTTTAAAGACGTGAGATTTTTTGACTCTATGCCTTTTTCTTTCAATAACAATCGCGCGCCTAAATAGCGAAATTTTTTTACTTGAAGGCTTGGGCCATCGTCTACGATTTCCGTAACGTACTCAAAGTTCGTAAAAAAATAGTAGCTTCCTATGGCCACAAGGGTGATGACAAGAATGGCGATTTTATTAGGACTCATTGACTCGCCCCGTGATCTAGCACCTGGGGAGGGCTGTGTTGAAGATTGCTCCAATCGTTCGCCAGTGACAAAATTTTGGATTTGTCGGGAAGGTGATGGCCATAAGCCAATTGCAACCAACAGTGGGTAAGGGCCGTGAAGTATGATGCGATGGGTGCTGGGCAGCTTGCTTGAGCTAACTGTGCACATTCCATCTCAGTGCACCAGCTTTTGAGTGAGACATGGTGTCTGTGCGCGAGATCATGAAGATTGGCACGATACAAGAGTGATAGCGCTTCCTTAAGCTGATTGGTACTTAAAAGCGATTGTATGGTGCCAATAACATCCGTGGGTAGGCTTTCTTGCGTGACCTTCATACCCATGATGGTGTCGGGAATGTCTGACTCCAGTGGAGAAAGCGATTTGCTTTTCGGCGCAATAAGGCCCTCGAAATGGTGTCGGAAGTGCCAAAGTATGAGCCCTATGATCGCGATGACTAAACCCCAAAGGAGAATCTCTACAAATAGGGCAATATCGATGCGATTGGAAGGGGCGCCAAGGAGAGAAAGCAGCGAAAGAATGGCGCTAATTATCTTTTCACGAATGGTTTTTACTATCCCATTCGATGTTTTTGGTTTCCAGTGGTGAACTTCCTTTTCGATAACGAAGGGTGGCGACTCCAGAATGGACAGAATACGTTCTTTGGTGTCGAGTGTGGCATCTGCATCGCTGCGCCAAAGCGTTTGGCTTTCTTCGGGAGGCGGTATCTGAGCGTCAGGGGTTGATAACGTTTTTCGTGAAGTTGTTGATGAAGTTGTTGATGAATCGGATGACTCTTGGAGCAAAGCGTATTTGGGCGTTGGCTCCTCAGCGATGGCAGCGGCTGGCAGCAACAATAAACCACCGATAAGCATTGTTCCTAGGGTGGGAATGATGGCGGTAATTATAGAGCGCACTTTGGTTAAGTCGGGCAGATGCCTTTTTTGTTTTTCACGGTTTTGCTGCTTTCGAGCGTTTTGAAGACGGGATTCGGCGCATTGCTTAAATTGAATTTCGATGTCCCACGCTTCCAGTTCAATACGGCGATTAATATAAAGATAAAAGCCACAGGCAACATAAAATGGTGTAATGATCGCGATGGAAATAAAATACAAAAAAGTGTAAACATATTCGATGACGGTTGGGTTCTCAATAATGCTCCATAGGGTATCGTAATTGATATCGACTTGTTCAGGGATGAAAAGCACCACCAAAGAAACGCAACCAAATAATAAAAACATTTCGGCATGTATGAGTGTAATGGTTAACCAAGTTGCAGCTCGGTTAGTAGACCGGCCCAGTAATCGACGGCGTTCTGCGCGGGCGTGTCCTTTTTGTTTTTCGAGTACGGTAATGGCAAGGGTAAATGAGCGGCAAACGCTGAGGCGCCGCCACGTTAAAGCGGCGAAAGCATCAAAAGTATAGAGTCTAAACCAGCCTTTTAATGTCATTTTGGGTCGTGCAAATTCCCCAAATAAATATCGGCTAAGGTAGAGTAACGGAAGGCGCTCAAAAAGTGGTTTTAGCCACCAAATGATAAGAGGCAGTAGGGTAATAAAAGTGCTGTCTATGATTGCAAATGGAATGGAAACGATCAGTACTGGAATTACCCATGCCAGGAGCAGAGGCCAATACCATTGGCGGGCGAGAGCGATACCCATATCAATCGCTTGCCATTTGTTGCGCAGTTCTGGGTTGACTTGCAAGCGATCAAAGTTCATTGCGATAACCCAGTCGAGAATAAAAACAAAACCAAATGACCAGCGCCCAAAACAGGACTCCTACAGACAGTTTGACTGCAATGGGCAGGGTGCTGCTGGAAGACCAAAAGGCTTCTAAAAAAGCAGCCACGAATAGCATAAGTGTTGCTCCATACATGATGTGCACAGCATCCCTTGCTGCCAATTTCAGAGCCGTTAGGCGAGTATATTGTCTTGGGTTGATCAGAGCGTGGCCAATTTTAAGGCCCGCTGCCCCGCTAAAAACAATGGCGGTTAGCTCAAACGCACCGTGGCCAATAACGAAAGGGTAAAACGTGCTCGAAAAACCAGCCATGGTGAGTCGAGAGGCAACAGCACCAAGATACAATCCATTGAATACCAAAAAGAACGCTGCTCCTAAACCGAAGAGAATACCGCCTGCAAACGTGCGAAAGGCAATGCCGATGTTGTTGTAAATATAAATCCCAAACATCGCAATGTCAGTATCAGAACCTCGGTTTTCACGGCCTAGCTTATTGTTCTTTGGGTCGTACATAAACTCTATGTCTTGCACAGTGTTAGGTTCAATAATACTGTAAATAAAAGAGGTGTCTGCGTAGGTAAAAAAAGCGGTGAACAGTCCTGGTACAACAAACAATAATGTGGCCCAAAGAACGTAAAACCCATTACGTTGAAGCGCAGCGGGAAAGAGAGCAATTGCCTTCAAAATATCATGCCAACGTATTTTTCCGCTGTGTTCATACAGGATGTGATGGCCTTGAGTAATTAAGCGATTTAAATAAATTTCGATACTACTGGCATAATGACGTTCACGCACCAAAGATAAATGCCCGCAAATTTGCCGATAGAGCGTGGGGAATTCTTTGCCGGGCGTAATGTTATTGGTATGGTAATGATCAATCATGGCTTCGAAGGTGTGCCATGTGTCTTGATATTTGGTTTCGAATTCTTGTTGTTTCATTTGTGACCCAATAACCACGCACCAATCGATTTCAGCAATTTGGCCCCTTCCTCACCTTCTTTATCGGTGACCGGTTTGAGAAGAGTGGCCAGTTCCTCCTGGCGAGACTCGGAGATGTCAGATGATCGTAAGGTAAATTCAGTAATGGCACGGCGTTCGTTTGGGGTCAGTGCCTTAGGTGGTGCGCAAGGCTCTAAAGCGTTTTCTTTGGGCGCGCGCATGGGAGCTGCGGTATTGTAAATCACGACGGTTCCGGCCGCCATATCGCCCAGTCGCTGAAAATGCTTACTTAGGGTCATGCTCGTTAAGCCAAAAACGTAGAAAAAGGGCAGGATATCGACGGCACGCAATAGGTTGCGAATAAAAGAATTTCCCCATGTGACGGGGGTAAGATCTTCATTGACTACTTTAATTTTAAACGCTTTTTTCCCCGGTGTTTGGCCATTACGAAAGACTTCAAATACCACGGGATAAAACCATTCCAGCAAGAATAGAGTAATCAGAAAAAAGCCCTCGCCGGCTTTGCCGAGAAAATCCGTAGTGATAAAGACGATACAATATACTAAGCCGCGCCATAAAGAATCGATGGTGTAAGCGAGCATACGAGGTATAGGCCCGGCAGCGGCAGCATTAAACTGGATGCCTTCGGGAGTTTCGACATTAAAGTGAGTATCTAGCGGTGTGTTTGTGGGGCCTTGAGCATTTACGGTCATAATGCAATTTACGAAGCACTTAATGGCATCGCTCTCCTTGCTGAATGGCGTTTTTTGTCACAATTAAATGCCTTCTAATACTCACAATGCCTAAGACAATAATAAATTACCTTGGTAAACAGGATGCTTCCAATAATCTGGATACCAAAGCAAGATGGTAGCTTAGAAAATTACAAAACTGAAGTTGCGGTGTTTTTCTCAAACCAATGCCGGGTTCGATTGGCAAAACCCACCAATGAGAGCATAACGGGCACTTCCACCAATACACCAACCACGGTGGTTAATGCAGCACCGGACTGTAAACCAAACAGTGAAATGGCGACGGCAACGGCCAGCTCAAAGAAATTAGACGTCCCGATCATGCAAGCCGGGGCGGCAATATTATGAGGAAGTTTTAGCGCTTTGGCTGCGCCGTAGGCAATGGCAAAAATACCGTAGGTTTGAATTAATAAGGGAATGGCAATTAAGACGATGGCTAAAGGCTTTTCAATAATGGTTTCAGCTTGAAAGCCAAAGAGGAGTACGACGGTTGCCAATAAACCGGCTATTGAAATGGGTTTAAGCGCTTGAATAAACTGATTCAGTTGAGAGTGGTTCTGTTTTTTATCGAGAATGGAGCGTGTAGTGATGCCAGCGGCTAATGGGATAATCACATAAAGTAAAACGGAAAACAGTAAAGTATCCCAAGGGACACTCACATCACTAATACCCAGTAAAAAAGCGGCAATGGGGGCGAAGGCAAACACCATAATGACATCATTCACGGAGACTTGCACCAGCGTGTAATTCGCATCACCTTTGGTGAGATGGCTCCAGACAAACACCATGGCTGTACAAGGGGCAACGCCGAGCAATATCATTCCGGCAATGTATTCTGTTGCCGTGTCTGGGTTAACCCAGGGGGCAAATAGCACCCTAAAAAATAACCAACCAAGGGCGGCCATGGTAAAAGGTTTGATGAGCCAATTGATGACTAACGTCAGCAGTAAGCCTTTGGGTTTTTTACCGATATCTTTAATCGAAGAAAAGTCCACTTGAATCATCATTGGGTAAATCATCACCCAGATAAAAAGGGCAACGGGAATATTCACCCCAGCCATTTCCCATTGTGCAAACCAGCGGAAGAGATCGGGAAAGAGATTGCCCAGTAGAACACCAGTAATAATGCATAAACCTACCCAAACCGTCAGAAATCTTTCAAATACACCCACTTTTTTTCCTTTATCAATCAATTAATGTCTTTAGCGCCGATCTTCGCTCGGATTCAGGCATCATTGCAAGGTTAAGTGAACGTAATGTGTTTACGCGCCGTGTAATTTCATCCATCACAGAAAAGAAAGCGGCTTTAACGTTTTCCTCCGTATCTTGTAATTTGGATGGGTCGGGTAAGCCCCAATGCAGTTGAATAGTATGACCAAACCACACCGGGCAAGCTTCATTGGCGGCAGTGTCGCAAACGGTGATGACAATGTCTGGCTGAATGGCTTCAAAATCATTCCAAGATTGGCTGCGTAAGCCTTGGGTAGAAATATGGCGTTCTTGTAAATATTTCAAAGTGAGAGGGTGAACTTCACCCGATGGCGCGCTGCCGGCGCTGAAGGCGGTCAGTTCCCCTTCAGACAAATGATTGGTGATGGCTTCACTAAGGATACTTCGGCAGCGATTGTGAGTACAAATATAAAGAATTTTCATGGAAGGGGTGGGGCCATATAAAATGTTGAATGAGTGAGGTTTGAGAGAGTGGCTTGATGGTTTTTTAAGCACTCTACAGACCTATCCTTTACGGGCCTTTATCTTAGCGTGTTTCAGTCTTATACACATCCTTTTTTATTTCTTTCAAGAAGAGGCCATAAAATTGTCAAGAAAGGTTCTACCGTTTTTTTTAATGACACTCTCAACTGAAGTTTGCTTTAACGTTATAAAACTGCAATTGTGGCAAAATCAAACTGAAGGGAACCTCTATAAATTCGTTTTTTTAGCGCGATAATTTTCTAATTTTTTCTACCGGAACATTTACCGAAAATAATTATCATTACGCATTTATTTACAAAAATATTGGATAAAAATTCGTTCTTTTG
>NZ_JAJQVM010000043.1 GCF_021234875.1 Marinibactrum halimedae
TTTGAAAAGGAGGAGATTCTACAGGGAAATTGAGTTTGTCGAATTAGCGTTGTAGGGAGCGGGTTGGATACGATGTTAATTGGGTAGGAATAGGCTGGATCGTTCGATGGTAGTTTGGGAAATTACAGGTACATTTAACGGCATTGTGGGCTCCAATGGCTTGGCCACATCGGAGTCGATGATGGGGCTGGGATTCATGATGATGGGTGGCCGAAGTATGGCCGAACAGATTTATGATGGCGCGGTTGATATTTACAATGAAGTGACCAGTAATTATGCGGCGGGAGAATTCCAGCAAGCCGGTGTGGCAGCGTCTGGTGTGGTTGGAATGGCGCTTACTCGTAGGCCGGTTGGGAAGGGGCTGACCCGAGCTGAAAAAAATGACATTGCAACCTTAAGGAAACCTCATGGAGAGGTACATGTTAAAGATATAAATCAAGCAAGAAAGTTACTTGATAATATGCCTGAACTGAAGCCCGCTACGCAGCTTAGATTAACTCCTAATCCTGGTGGAGGGTTGGCTAATGGTTTTAAAGATGCGAAAGGAACGTATAGGGGAGATTTAATAAATAAATCCAATCCCACGGGGCCAGTCCACCCTGGCGTACAAAACCCAAATCATGCTAATTTCCCACATTTTAATATAACGCTACCAGATGGTAATAAATCAGCAATAATTATTAGTGGCTCTTAAATTATGAATATAAATGAAATAGAGAATTACTTGAATTCCGGAAGTACTAAATCGATTTGTATTGATCGAAGGCTATCTGATACATATGAAGGTTTTGTCAGAGACTTAGTTATAAAGAGAGATCAGACCCTTTCTGTCGAATATAATACTTATGGTTACGATGAGGGTGGGTTAGTGCTGCTATTAAAGTACGAAAATTTTGAGTTGCTCATAAAAAGTATAGAGTGTTACCTTGGATTAAAATTAACGGAGTGGATGAATGTTAATAAGTCAGGATATTATCCTGATAACCCCAAAATAGTTGACTTTGATGTGTCGGGTAGGTTGTTGAAGCAACATTTGTTTGATCATGAAATCGATTTTCCTAAAGGCTGGATGAATATGGAATTGCCTTCAGATTATTGGGCCGGTATTTATAATCGAAGAATTAAAGTGCAGTAAAGCCTGTTTTTTTGTGTATTTTTTATTAAGTATATTTTATAAATTAGTGTCATGATTTTTACCGTCTGATTTTTGTAAGTTGATAGAATAAAAATAATCACTTATTCGGAAATTTGAAAAACGTTCTTTAAAAATTTAATTTTGATTGAGGGCGATTAGAACGAAGAATAAAGAGGGGTAGGCGTTATCTAAAAGTCTATCTAATAGGGAAGACTCTTAAAACTCCTTAGTGTTGAAAAGGCTACCTCATTACATTAATAGAGCGCCCAGTGCGTCGGGACGAAGCTGGTAGTAAATCAAGCCTAATTATCATGAGGGGCCAGCCAAGAGGCAATGATTCTGGCAATTTGATTCAAACATAGGTTTTTATTTTTAAAAAAGTGTTTCAAACGTTTGTGGTTAGAAGCAATTTGAGCGGTCCCTCCCATGTGTTCGGCCAATACCGCGAGATTGACACTTTCAGAGATAACGAGATTAATCATGAAGTGCGCCAAACATTCAGCACGAGATTGATGCCAGCCCAATAGTGCTTAAGTTTGTGGGTCAGTGAGCGAACGTCTTCATTTATCGGTTACACCTTTGGTTTGGTCACTTTAATGTACCGTATGAAGGCGTTTGCTCACTCCTGTAGGCTTTTCCAACAGTGTGTTTCAGGAATTATTGTTCCCTACAGAGAGAGATCCTTTCAAATTGATAAGCAATTTTAAATTTTTCTCTTTATACTTTATTCGCTGGCAAAAAGATATGAATTCCGTTAATAAATCGATAAGAAATACGCGATAGGTGCTAAAGTTTTCTAGTTCTAACGCTATTGAGATTAAAGCAATAATATCAGTGTGGGCTTGATCAATTGCAGAAACGCTGACTTTGGGAAGCTCTGAAAATCCCATCTTTCGGTATATAGTTAGCGTATTGTTTTGTACTTTATTTTTGATCTCCGCATTTTTAAAAAAATCGTTAAATGTATCCCGGTGTCTTATGTAAACCGGGCCCTGTTTCAGCTTGGTATTAATGTCCGTATGGTGAGTATCGACAATGCCATTAAAAAGTTTGTTTGTTATTCTGAGTTTCAAAGCAGAGCTTGGGGGCAGGTCTTTGCTGATTTTTGCGAGCAATTCATTGGGTAAATTGGTGATGCTCATTTGATTTAATCTCCTCTCCAGGTTTCTTGTCAATTCCATTTCGAGTAGAGAATGCAAACTTCTATTCAGGAGCTATTCTAGCGAAAAAAGGAATTGGTTAATATTACCCGTTATTACACCAGTCGTAAGCATAGCCCGCCTCTGATTTCTTTGAAATATGCTGACGACTTTTTTAACACTTTAACTTCTTTCTTAAATCGTTATGTTAGACTGGTTGAAGTTCAATAGATACAATTGCTACGTATATGTCACTTACGATGATACACACAAAGAAAAACAGCGCACTGTTGGCGGCAGAAATAAAATTACCTAAAAACAATGTAGAGGGTACGGATAGCAATTCGTCGAGTATGGAGTACAAGCACACAAACCCTGTAATAAAACCAACGATTGCAAATAAATGTGCGGTAAAAAGTAATATCCGCTTTTCTTACGGGTATAAATGTGGCATCTTTGTGGTCGTATGCTTTGTTTGTCACTGACTCTTTTGCCGGAAAAAAGCGGATAGGTTATTTCTTGTTGACCGCTTTTTCTACCTCGTTAAGTGATGCACTTCGGTGTTGAATCCGCCAAACATAGTTATCAATAAACACAGCATTAACAAACACCTTGATTGATAAAAAACCATTTAACCGAAAACAATACGGATTAGTATTAAGGAAAATGTCATGAGTTTTGAAATGTTAGACAAGGCAGGAACTGACCCAAGCTGTATGTATGATGGCCTTTCATGTCGCACATCTGGTGCTCTACTGGAAGATGAATTTCTCAAAAACGGAAAAGGAATGAAGTTTTTCCCCTGGATTAAAATAAACCATATTTACGCCAATATTACCGCAGAAACCGGCGGCTGGATGGCGTTAATTGCTCGCTTATACTGCCAGGGTTATCGAAAATTTCGAGTACTTTCTGGTCGTCATGGTGACGTTTATAACTACGATAATAATTTATTCGGGGGAGGATTCTACGGGGAAGATCGCCAACGAAAAATCAACATGGAAAACGGTACATCCACTTTTGGTAACGGTTCAACTCAAGTTAACTACATTACCGTGCCAGAAACAATCAGCATCGACGTTGTGGACATGGCCACTTACAGTTTTGGTCAACAAACTCAAGGGATAAAGCTACAATCCAAAATCGCCAAGGCACGCGGTGAAGTATTAATTCTTTCCTGGTGTTTCAGTTTATATGCTTTTAACAGCCTGACTATCAATAAAGTAGTTGAATTACAGCAACACGAATATCAACACCAAAACGAACCACTATACAAAGGTATATCCGGCTTTGGGGTTGCTTCAATGACCGCTATTGGAGCCGTAAAGGTTCGAGAAAACGCAAAATGGACCGTAAAACGCCACCATGAATTTTGTTACCCGGTAAGAAATGTCATTATGAATGATTGGATGTGGGCTTATCAGTAAGCTTTATTTATATGAAAACTGGCTGCATTGTGAAAATTACAGCCAGTTTTCACATTGTATATTTACAGCACTTCAAACACTGTAAATAACAATATCTGGGTAGTAGCCAAATGAAAATTTTTTTACTTTAGAACGCCTTTTTCCATTATTGCTGTCACCCAATATGTATGAATTTGATCGCCATTTCTCACACTTTTTGCTGGTGAGTAGGCTTACTTAATTGAGCTTAGTGCTATTTAAATAATTAAAAGTTAGTAACGTCGCTCTAAGTTGGCTTTGGTGTTTGTTATTAAAGTAAAATTCAATAGATACACTTGCTGCATGTGTGCCACTTAGAAAAAGTTTTTCTGAAGGAAAAGGGTATTTACACTTCCTATACCCAAACGATCGATGATCTGTCCAGATAAATATTAAAGAACTCTTGCCGTTAATCGATCACATCAAATCTTCTATCAAGTAAATGATATCTCAACCGCTAAAAATCATTCGTTTTTTTCAGTTGGGCGAGCACAGTCCTTTTGGGAGCCAATTTGCCTTTCGTGCGTCATCGGAGCAGCTAGTGGATCTTGCTAACGTAATAGGGTGCCCATGATAATTTGGTCGAGTATAATCGTAGGTTAATCAGACATTCCTTAAGTCAATGAAAAGAGGATGCAAAAATAGATCGATCACATGTTTATCGGTTCGATGTATTCTCAATTTTCGTCTCAGTCGTTATGCTGAGATTCCATATTAACCCCTGCGGATTTTTGCTATGAAATTTCTGGTTTTTATTCTTGCGTCACTCATCATAAGTGCAGTGTCCTCTGCTGCTGACCGAATTACTGGCTTAGTGCATGCCACCCGTTCCGAAGTCATTGCGCCCAATGCGATGGCCGCGACCAGCCAACCCCTCGCGACCCAAATCGCGCTGGATATTATGAAACAAGGGGGTAATGCGATTGATGCGGCGATTGCGGCCAATGCGGCGCTTGGGTTAATGGAGCCAACAGGGTGTGGTATCGGGGGTGATTTATTCGCCATTGTATGGGATGCCAAAACACAAAAACTCTATGGCTTAAACGCGAGTGGGCGATCTCCTCAAGGGTTGTCTTACGATCAGTTGCAAAAAGAATTAACGGATTTAGGCCGTGAAGATTTACCGCCCTATGGAATGCTGCCGATAAGTGTGCCAGGCGCGGTGGATGGTTGGTTTGAGTTACATAACAAATTCGGCCAGCTGGGGATGGATAAAATACTGCAACCGGCGATCAATTATGGCCGATCAGGTTTTCCGGTGAGTGAGTTGATTGCCCATTACTGGAATTTATCCGTGCCACGTTTGTCGCCACAGCCAGGTGCGTTTGCAGAGCATTTTACCATTGATGGGCGAGCGCCACGAAAAGGCGAAATATTTCGTAACCCTGCTTTAGCGAATACCTATCAGCTTATTGCTCAAGGTGGGCGAGATGCGTTTTATAAAGGTGACATCGCGAAAAAAATAGATGCCTTTATGCAGTCCGAAGGAGGCTACCTTCGTTATGGTGACTTCGCCGCACATCGATCCGACTGGGTTGAGCCCTTAGGTGTCGATTATAAAGGTTACACGCTTTGGGAGTTGCCGCCCAATGGTCAAGGTATTGCGGCACTTCAGATGCTGCAAATGTTAAAAAATTACGACTTGGGGTCCATGGGCTTTAACAGCGTAGAATCGTTGCACACCTTGGTGGAAGCCAAAAAACTCGCCTACGAAGATCGCGCGAAATTTTATTCAGACCTTTCGTTTCAGCAACAACCTGTCAAAAAACTCATTTCAAAAAAATACGGTAAAACTCGAGCGAAATTAATTGGAGAGCGAGCCGCCCAGCGGGTAGAGTCTGGCCACGCGGCCCTTGGTTATGGCGATACAATTTATCTCACCACGGCGGATAAAGAAGGGAATATGGTATCGCTGATTCAAAGTAATTACCGTGGAATGGGGTCTGGGGTTGTGGTTCCGGGGTTAGGTTTTGTGTTTCAAGATCGCGGCCAAATGTTTTCCATGGATAAAGACCACGCTAATGTTTACGCGCCAGCAAAACGTCCATTTCACACTATCATACCGGCGTTTGTAACAAAAAAAGGGCGTCCGTTTATGAGTTATGGTGTGATGGGCGGGGGTATGCAACCGCAGGGCCACGTACAAATATTGGTGAACATGGTAGATTATGGCATGAATGTACAAGAGGCGGGAGACGCTCCACGTTGGCAACATTTGGGCTCGACCGAACCCACTGAAGGTGCGGATACCTACCTTGTCGACGGCGGTTACATCGAACTTGAAACCGGCGTACCTTATCAGGTAGTAAGAGAACTTATGCAAAAAGGCCACAAGGTGCGTTTTGGCGTGGGCGGTTACGGTGGTTACCAGGCCATTATGCGCGATGAAAACGGCGTGTATTACGGTGCGTCCGAATCGCGAAAAGACGGCGCCGCCGCTGGTTTTTAAATTGCTAAGTGTCGAGAGCTGTCAAAGGGGTTACCCTTTTAATTAAAAAAGGCCATCAATAATGATGGCCTTTCTGTGTATGATGCCGAATTATTGGTTGAAATAATCAACTTAAAAATGAATAAGTGCACCCAGCGAGAGATTGGAAATTTCATCGTCTGCATCAAAGGATTGGTATTTTAGTGTCATTGAAAAATTCTCACCAAAGTGCGCTGTTGCCCCCAAGCCTAAACTTAAATCAAATCCGTCCTCATTGGCAGTGATACTGAAGTCGTTTCCATCTATTGATTGAAAACGAGCATCTGCCTCTACCTCCCAGTAAAAAACCCCCGCTTCTGCAAACAGTTCAAACGAATCACTCAACGGTAAAATACCTACCGCAGAGAAATCAAGCACATCGATTTTGTTTTCAAATTCAACGATACCCTGTTCCAATACCTCATTGAACTCGTATGTTCCTAAATCTATATAGGACAATTCTAGAGCAAAGTGTTCAAAAAACTTATACCCACCGACGATGCCGTAGGTTGTTTCATCATCGAATCCAGACACATCCACACTCGACTCACCCACTGAGATCCCTGTATAAAAACCCTCAGCAGAGACCACTGACGATAAAATGAGTAAAGATGAGGCCAATACACCCTTTTTAAACATAATAGCTTCCTTCGTTTTGCTGTCTTACAAAACCCATGGTAAATGAAATAAGATGGACTCAGAAATTCAAAAGCTTTGGAAAAAGAGGCCCTATTTATACTTGTATGCATACCTAAGCCCCTTTCTCTGAGTTAACTTCATGGTATAAATCAGGCCGGAAATAAACAACTCAGCGGAAGGGAAATGTCTGATTTGTACAAGCAAATGTCGTTCAAGTGCAATAAAGATCAAATCGTGCTCAATTAAAAGTTAGAATTTCTATTTAATCTTGAAGGTAACGATTGTTAATATCAAACTTTGAAAGTTTTTTATCGATAATAGAAGAGTTATTCCACATTCATTAAGCAAGTATGAGGGCAATGTATTCAGATGTTCAGTACTATTCTGCCATGCTTGTTATGAAATCGATAAGAGAAATTGTTGAAGTGAATTAAGTGTTACTGGTTTGGCGAGGTGATGATTCATTCCCGCCGCTAGGCATTTCTCTTGATGTTCAGTCATGGCATGGGAAGTTAAAGCACAAATAGTGATTGGGTTAACATGATGTTGCTTTTCCCAGTTGCGAATTTGAGTGGTGGCGTTGTAGCCGTCCATTTTAGGCATTTCGCAGTCCATCAGAATAAGATTGTAATTCGAATGCTTTTGGCACGCGATTTCTACTGCTTGTTCTCCGTCTTCAACAATAGTGTAATCAATAGCAAATTTTTTCAGCATTGCCGCAATGACTTTTTGATTAACCGCGTTGTCTTCTGCCACCAATATGCGGTAGTGTGAAAAATTCAGGTTGGGGTGTTTTTTGTGTTTTTCCGAATTCTTATTTTTCTCACTAACAGAAAAAGGAAGTTGAATAAAAAAGCAAGATCCTTTGTTGGGTTGGCTTTTGACCCAAATTTCACCGCTAAAAAGCTCGATGAGTTTCTTACATATGTTTAAACCAAGTCCGCTGCCGCCGAATTCTCGAGTGGTAGAGGTGTCGGCCTGTTCAAATTTCTCAAATATTTTTTCTTGGACGTCTTTGGGAATGCCGATGCCTGTGTCGCGAATCTCAAATTGCAATGTTGCTATACTATGTTCGATATTGATAAGAGTGGCTTTAAATTCTACAGTGCCTGACTGAGTGAATTTGAATGCATTGCTTAATATATTTCCAAGAATTTGGTGCAATCGTGTAGGGTCACTGGATAAACAATCTGGAATGTTTTTATCAATGGAAAATTTGAGCTTAACGTTATTGTTGGCTTGTGATTGATAAGCAGATAACAGAGCCGCTGTAAAATCCCTAAAATTAAATGTGACATTTTCCAACTTCATCATACCTTCATCTATTTTGGAAATGTCAAGAATGTCGTTGATGATAGTCAGTAAAGTTTTTGCGGAAAAGCTGATTGTTTTCAGGTGGTCTCGTTGTTCTTTGTTGAGGTGAGTTTCTTTTAGGAGATCTGTGATGCCGATGATACCGTTTAAGGGGGTGCGGATTTCATGGCTCATATTCGCTAAAAACATGGCTTTAGATCGAGCCGCAATATTGGCGGCTTCATTGGCCTCTTCCAGTTCTTCAGCACGTTGTTTGGCCAAGCTTTTCTCAATGAGCACTTTTGCTAGGTTAGATGCTTCCTCAATAAAGTGTAATTCTTCTTGTACCGGGTGACGAGGCTCATGGTAGTAAAGAGCAAAGGTACCGAGTACTTTATTATTCTCTTGGGTAATGGGGTGAGACCAGCAGGCTTGTAGACCTGCCGCTAGGGCTAAATGTTTGTAGTCTTTCCAGCGAGGCGCCGTGTTTAAGTCGGCATCAATCACTAATTTACTGCTGAAGGCGGCTGTACCGCATGAGCCAACAGCGGGGCCGATATACACACCGTTGAGTGCGTCTGTGTACTCTTTTGGCAAGCTAGGCGCGGCTCCGTGGGTGAGTTGAAGCCCGTCACGGGTTAGCAGGAGTATTGAGGCTTTCATCCCCACCGTTTCCCTTTCGATCAGTGTAGCCAGTGAAGATAATGCAACGTCAAGTGCTTGATCCTGAGTTAATAACTGTAGTAGGCGAGAATGATAATTCTTTGAGCGGACAGGTTTTGTTGAGGAAGAGTTGAACCTAGGCATGAACTTCTAATCTCATTTATATTATAAAATTGCTCGCTAGCAGTTATCAGTCCTTTATATACTTTCCGTGAATGATCGTAGGGAATAATATTTCTTTATGCCACATGCAGCCCTAGTTAGGAATGAGTATTACACTTTTATTTGTCTGTTTTTTATTCTTTTAAGTAATAATTGATATGGATTTACTCCAATTTAAGTAAAGTTGAGTAAATATTTACAGTGTAACCCTTTAAGTGTGACGCAGTTCCTTATAAAATGCGAGCCAACGTTGAATCTGGTGAAAGTTTAGCTTAAGCGGTATGAACTTTCACAGCGTTTTATTCTTATCACCATTACTTTCTGAATATCATTATAAAAAGTTTTTTTTTGAACTTTCTTGTCTTGGGTTATTGCAATCAATTTGTTTAAAGGAAATGTGGAGTTGTCCATGGAGCCTGGATTGAAGCGCATTGCGCTCATTAACCTTCTTCTTTGTTGCACTTTGTTTTGTTGTGCTCTTTTGATCAGCGTTTCTGTTGTTGCACAGGAGCTCCCTTTTTCTGATCACGAAAAACAAATTAAACAAGGAAACGATCGTATTGTTAATGAAAACCGTCCATTACTGCAAAGACAAGACATTTTTTTACAAGACTTATTTTCGTCAGACGACCCTTCAGGTGTGGATGCAGATTCTGATGTTTGTGTGCAAGTGAATACCGTCAAGGTAACAGGTGTAACGAAGTTTTCTACGAAAACAATTGAAAACCTTACTCAGCCTTATCATCAGCGTTGTATTAATTTAAATCATGTTAATCAACTGGTGACTGATCTTTCTAATTTGTATTTAAACGCGGGTTTTGTCACCAGTCGTGCTTATATTAATCCGCAGCATTTATCGACGGGTGTGTTGGAAATTGTGGTGCTTGAAGGATTTATTGAAGCTATTGAATCCGTTCATGAAACACTTTCAGAAACACAATTGTCCTTAGCATTTCCGACAACCAAGCAAAAATTACTGAATTTGAGGGATTTAGAGCAAGGGTTGGAAAACTTAAATCGTTTAGGAAAAAACCAAGCGACGATGTCGTTGGTACCGGGTAACACCCAGGGTGGCACGGTGGTGAGTGTGCAAAACCGATTAGGTGATGGGTGGCGAGGTTCGATCGGTTTAAATAATACCGGAGTGGAAGATACCGGTGAATTACAATTAGATGCCAATTTATCACTCGATAACGTCTTGGGTATCAACGATAATTTTGTTGCGTCTTTATCGTCCAACGTGGGTGAGCATGATTTGCCCGTTGCTGAATCTCGCAGTGTATCCCTGGTCGGGTCACTGCCTTACCATTATTGGTTTTTCAGGCTGAGTAATAGCTATTTTGAATACGAACAATCTGTATTGGGTAACAATGTTGACTTTACTACCCGTGGCTCTTCGTTCAATTCCAGTTTTGAAGCCGATGTTACGGTGTATCGTGGTCAATCTCAAAAGCTTAATGTAAAAACCTCGTTATCCCGAAAAGAAAGTAAAAATTACATCGAAGATATTTTTCTTGAGACTTCATCACGAACATTATACCTCTGGGACCTTTCAGCATCGTATTTAAAACACTTACGTAAAGGGACTTTAACGGCAGATTTTACCGTTTCGAAAAGTGTGCCGTGGTTTGGTGCGACCGAGCAATTAGTCTCTGCTGAAGTGGATTACCAATTTACCAAATACACATTGGATGCGGGGATTTCTCGCCACATGAAATGGGGCGAGCAGTCGGTGAATTTATCGTCGCAGATGCATTTATTGTATTCGCCAGAGGTGATACTTGCCTCAGAAGGACTTACCGTTGGTGGTCGTTACAGTGTGCGTGGTTTATCTCAGCGTGCCTTATTTGGGTATCGTGGTGGTTATCTTCGCAACGATTTTTTATTCCCTGTTTCTACCCCTTGGGATCAATTTGGACAAACTCAGTTGATGTTAGGCGTTGATGTGGGGGCGTCTAATTTACCTGAATTCCCGGATGAAAATTCCGATTGGGTCGCTGGTTCTGCATTAGGGTTCACGTTTTTGCATCGTGATCTCAGTGTGTCTTTTACATACGCCAAAGCATTACGAACGCCAGACTTTATTGACGATAGTCAAGAAGAGCTGGACGTTTTTGTTCGCATGAATTTCTGAAGAGTTATATAGGAAAAGGTAAAACTATGTTCAGTCCCATCAATCGGGCCAGGATCGCTCGTGTATTGCTCTTCGTCATGTGGGCAAACCCATTACTTTCTGCCGCTCAATCTTTTACCGCGCCTCAGCAAAATACCTCTGTGGGAATTGAGGTGGACGCTAATGCAGCCTCCAACCAGCGGGCTCGAATTCGTGAGTCTCAAAATGGCACAGTGGTGGTGGATATTGCCGAAGTCAGCCGTGCCGGTGTTTCACACAACCGTTTTCGTGAATTTAATGTTTCTGATCAAGGGCTGATTTTAAACAACAGTGTTGGGCCGACCCTCACGAATTTAGGCGGTTGGGTAGACGGTAACCGTCATTTGGCGGGCGGACAGGCCGATATTATTTTGGCCGAAGTGACAGGGGCCAATGTGTCTACCCTATTGGGGTTAACCGAAATTGCAGGGCAATCGGCCGAATTTGTCTTGGCCAACCCCAATGGTATTACGTGTAATGGATGTGGATTTATTAATACCCCGCGTGCCGTTTTTGCCACTGGTGTACCAGATGTGCGCGATGGTCAACTCTACGGTTTTAATATTGCCCAAGGCAGTGTGTTTTTTGATGGCCAAGGTTTAAATGCCAGTAACATCACAAAGTTTGATGTGTACACAAGAGCTTTACAATTAAATGCCAATGTTTACGCCAATGAGTTGAATATTGTTACCGGCGATAATTACATTGATTATCAAACCGGGACTGTTTCGGGGGCCTCTAATTTAAATACGAATACAGAATTTCAATTTGCGTTAGATGCTTCTGCATTGGGTGCTATGTACGCCAATAATATTACCTTGGTGGGCACCGAAGCGGGTTTAGGGGTTCGTAGTGAAGGCTTAATTAATAGCGTTAATGATCTCGAACTCACAGCCAATGGTGAGATTCGCCTGAAAGACACCATCGCCGGTAACGAGGCGACCCTAACGGCGCAAAATAATAATGTGACCACAACTGGCACCACTTACGCACAAAACGTGACGATTGAATCTGGTGGTACTTATCACAATGAGAATTTATTAGGGGCTTTAAATCAGCTTACGGTTAATGCGGCGGCAGTGAGCCAGTTGGGCGAAGTGTATGCAGGCTTAGACTCGGACGGGCGTTTGCTGAATCAAGGCACAATGAACCTTAATGTTCAAAATGGACTTGAGAACCAAGGTGTGATTTACGGTAATCGTGCTTCAGTTACTGCAGGTCAATTCATGAATATGGGGACGTGGGTGGCGGATGAATTGATAGCGAATGCATCTGCGTTTACCAGCAGCGGTGCCATTCAAGGCCGAAACCTTCAAATAGAGAGTGATCAATTTACCCTCGATAACGGTAGTTTTCAGCAATTGGGCGAGGGGAACCTGCTGATTGCGACCAACACTTTCAACATCAATGATGCTTTCTTGGCCAGCCAAGGGGCCGCTACGCTCAATGCCACAGAGTTCTTCCGCAATGCCGGTAGTGTGTTGTCGGAAGGTTCCATTTCAATTCAAGCGCCTGAGATAGAAAACGTGGGCGTAATCCAAACCCTTGATGCAGCGAGACTGCAAGGGAATCGAATTGCCAATTCGGGTGCGTTGATTTTCGATGGAGTCATGGCTCCTGAGCTGATCATAAGTGAATTGAATAACGCCAGCGGTACCCTGCAGATCGCGGCAGACCATGCGCAGCTTGATATCGCTTCACTCAATAATGATGACGGTCATATCGTTCATGTGGGGGCGTCTTCGTTAGCATTGAGCGGCGAGACGATAAGCAATAATGATGGGCAGATTCTGTCTAATGGTGCGGTGGCGGTATCGTCTTCTAATACAATTGAAAACCGTGTTGGCACTATGGCCGGTCAACGCCTATCTATGGTAGCACGAAGCCTCGATAACCAAGCTGGTACTTTGGTCGCTCAATCTGCAGGCACAGAGTCACTGGTTGTTGACATTGAAAACCAGTTGGATAACGACCAAGGTGTGATGGCCAGTGAAGGTGATGCCTTGGTGAGTGCGGCTAGCTTGAACCATGGTGGCGGTGTATTGAGTGGTGACAACCTCTCTCTTACTACAGAGGCTTTATCGATTACTGATGGTAGTGTGATCGCTGGTAATAACCTTGTCGTCCAGTCCTCAACGGTAGACAACCTGCAAGGCCAATTGTTGGCCGTAAATGCCATGAATGTTGACGCCGATTCGTTGCTCAATGGTGGTCAAATTCAAGCTTCCTCCATCGATCTTTCCGTAGCGCAATTGACGAACAGTGCGAACGCCATTGTTCAAGGGGAAAATCTCGCAATCACCGCCTCGACGGTGAATAACGCTGGCAACCTCGTTGCGACAGGTACGGTGGGCGAGTCACTGCAATTAACGACGGCCACGGTAAATAACCAAGGGGTGATCGAAAGTGCTGGCGAGCAGTTGCGTTTATCAGGCCTAGCCCTGAATAACCAAGGTGGTGCGGTGCATTATCGTGGAGAGGGTGTACTGCGTTTAGAGGTGTTACAGGGGCTAGATAACCGAGGCGGAAGCATTACCTCTCAGGGTGGTTTGATTTTGAATCACAATGAGGTCGCTAATGAAGGCGGGCAGCTGGCGTCATTGGGAGTGATGTCCATTACTGCTGAGGCGGTTCGTAATGAAGGTGGCTTGATTCAGGGCGGAGAGGGAGTTTCTCTGTCGGCGACATCGCTATTTAACCAATCTGGAGCCGTGGTGGCCGAGAGCGGTGTATCCTCCGAGCTGAATATTGTTGAGCGCATTGTGAATACGCAAGGCAATATTGTGTTGGCAGGTGCTACGAACAGTGTGGATACGGCGTCCCTGGAGAATACCGAGGGTGCAATTGAAATTGCTGGCCAAGGTCGGATTGCTACTGGCGTCTTGCAAAACCGTGACGGAGCGATTGCCCTGACGGGAAGTGAGGCATCAAGCCTTACGGTTGCGGCGCAGCTAGACAACCAATCAGGTGAAATACTGACCAACAGTCAGTTGTTCACCTTGTCTTCTGATTCGATCAACAATACCCAAGGGGCTCTTCGAGCCGCTGGTGCGGTGTCTGTGCTCGCCAATACCCTAAACAACCAACAGGGGCAAATGCTGGCGGGTAGCTTCAATATTGAAGCGGTGTCACTGGATAACCAGCGCGGTGAGCTGGGTGCCGTCAATGCTAATGGAAACGGATTATCGTTAACCCTTTCTGAGCAAGTCGATAACCAGTTCGGCCAGATTTACAGTGCCAGTATTGCTTTATTACAAGCCGATAGCCTCGACAACTCTCACGGTGAATTGCGCTTCGATAACGATGCCCACCTAGTGGTGAACACACTCAATAATTTTGCTGATGGCCAAATCGTTGGTCAGGGCCAAGTGCGGGTCGATAGCGTTACCTTGCGCAATGACGGTGTAATTTCGGCGGACCAGTTGGCCATTGAAACCGATAGCTTGACCAACTCTGGGCATATTGAAAGCCAATCTTCTCAAACACTTCGCTCACAAATTCTCGAAAACACGGGTGTTTTGCGTGCAGAAAATGGCGACCTATCGGTGGCTTCTGCGCTGTTGAGCAACGTCGGTACGATTGTGGTGGCTGGTGCGGGCGTCTTATCTCTGGAGGCACAGCAAGCTCTTCAAAACCAAGCCGGGCAAATCCTTTCCAACGATGCCTTGCAGATATCTGCCCAGCAACTGAATAACCAGCAAGGGGTGATTCAGGCTGCGCTCGGTGCTGAAATTGACGCGCATACCGTCAATAACAACAGCGGAGACATCCGCTCGGGGCAGGTGCGATTAAATGCGCACTCGTTCAGTAATGTGGCCGGCAGCGTGATGGGAGAGGCGGCGACGGGTAATTCTCTTTCTCTAAGTATTGCCGAGGTGTTGGATAACACCCAAGGGCAGATTCTGATTGCCGGCGATAGTGGCGAAATTAATACAGGCCAGTTACTCAATAACGACGGATTAATTGAGGGCGGCGCTGATGCGGCGGTGTCGATTACGGCGACCTCTATTCAGAATCAGGCGGGGAGTCTTTCGAGTCAGCGGGTGCTGGATTTGCAAACTCAGAGCCTAGACACATCAGGGGTTATTCAAGCGCAGCAGTTACAAATTCAGGCAGATCAACTCACCAATAGCGGTGAGGTGCGTGCCGACAATACCGTCAATTTGGCGGCGTCTTCGCTCAATAACAGCGGTATTGTGCGAGGGGACGAGGTGGCATTATCCGCCCAAACCCTCGTTAATACAGGACAGGTGGTGGCCGATGGATTACAAGCCAATAGTTTGATGTTAACAACGGGCCACATTGAAAATCGAGGCACTCTTGCCAGTTACGGCGAGAATCTACAACTTGCTCAAACCACGTTCGATAACAACAGCGGGCAGCTTTTCCTCTTCGGGGAAGGGGTGTTACAGCTGGATATTCTCAACACCTTACGCAATCAGGGAGGGGAAATTGTCTCCCAGGGCGTGCTGGCTATTCTGGCGGGGCAGATTGATAACACCTTAGGTGGTCGTATCGCCGCCAATGATCAAGTGAGACTCACGGCAGAGGAGTGGGTTAATGGAGGTCAACTCACCAGCGGTGCCGATGCCACAGTGACTGTGGGGCGTTTTCGTAATTTAGTCGATGGTTTGTTTAATGCAGGTCACGCTTCGGTAACGACAGAAACTCTGGAAAACCAAGGTCAACTGGTTGTACAAGGCGATCTGACTTTGAATTCCACGATGATCGATAACGATGGTGGCTTAATTCAGTCGGAAGGTGTTGCGTCGATCCAGGCACAAAACCTGAGTAACCAAGCGGGTCAATTATTGCTGACCGGAACCGATACAAGCGCGATTGCCGTTACTGCCCAATTGAACAACCGCAATGGGGAAATTGCCTCCAACGGTGCGGTTTTAGATTTATCCGCAGGTCAGTTGGATAACACCAACGGCACAGTCAGTGCCTTACACCAAATCAACATCACGACTGATGGGTTGACGAACCATCGCGGTGCTATCACGGCAAACACCGCCGTTATTAATGCTGTCACGCTCGATAACCAACAAGCCGGGCGCATCGAATCAGAAAGTTTATCGATTAATTCAAATCAACTGACTACTGATGGCCAGCTGCGAGCGGCTGAGTTGATTATTGCCGCCACCGAGCTAGCACAGCTGGCAGCTGGTGAGTTGAATGCCAATCAGCTTTCTTTGAACACAACCACGTTGTCGAATGCCGGACAAATCATCTTGGGCGAGGGTGATATTCGTGCCGATGGATTGAGTAATACGGGTTCTATTGCTACCCAAAATCACCTTGCGATTGATTCAACGAGTTTGATGAATAGTGGCTCTGTTGTGGCAGAGGTATTAAGCATCCATGCTGAAACTCTAAACAACAGCGGCGGCAGCCTTGCGGCTGTTGATCGTGCTCAAACATCGTCGATACAAAACTCCCTAGCTGATCGTGATCGTTTGACCATTTCATCCACTTCGCTCGATAACCAAAACGGCCGTATTGCGTTGCTGGGCGCAGGGGTATTGCGACTGGATGTGTTGCAAGCATTGAGCAACCAGAATGGACAAATTGTGCGTGAAGGCGCCGACCTGAGTGCCGCTCGGGCCGAATTGAATGTGGGGGAGCTGGATAATACGAGTGGTGCTGTCGCGATTGCCGGTGCGTTATCGGTATCGGCCACAGAGGTGCGCAATCTTCAAAATGGCTTAATCAGCGCCGAACAATTCCAGTTGCAGGCACAAAACCTTGATAACACCGGTGGTGTGTTGGAATCGGAAGGGGCAATGAGTGTGAGTGCCGCGCAGCTGCTAAACCAAGGGGGTGTGGTGGTAGCCGGAGGAGGTTCGGCGGTTGAGAGCACATTAACCTTAGCGATCTCGCAACAAATTGATAATCGACAAGGAACCGTCTTGCAGCAGGGAAGTGGCCCACTTTCACTGACTGGCACTGGCTTTTTGGATAATCAAGGCGGCAGCATCGCTTCGACCCATGACCTGGTAATTGATCTGATGGGTCAGCAAGCCGGAGTGGGAGTGAATAACCAAGGTGGCACCTTACAGGCACAAGGGAGTATAAATCTCACCACAGCCAATAGGCTTCGTAACGACCAAGGTGCGTTGGAATCCGGTGCGGCAATGGTGGTAAACGCCGGCAGCATGAGCAATACCGATGGGCAAGTCCTATCGAGTACAGATATGGCCTTAACGCTCCAGGCGGCTCTGGATTCCAGTGGTGTGATTGCTACAGAAAATGGCAACCTAACGATCGATACAACAAGCCTCGATAATCGAGGCGTGTTATTGCAGCGAGGTGTAGGTGAACTTGCCATCCAAGCAGACCAAATAGCGAATGCCGGTGAGATCGGTGCCAATACTGTGTTATCGCTGACGGCGAATACCCTCACGAACAGTGGCTTGGTGGATTCGTCGAACGTAACCCTATCGACCTTCAATGCATTGAACTCCGGTACCCTCGTGGGGGATGTACTTTCTCTTACGGCACAGGCTCTCAATAACCAAAACGGCGTATTGGCTTCTCGCAGCACGGTGGGTGAATCACTTCAGTTAAACGTTGCCTCCACATTGAATAATCAGAATGGTGTTATCCAATCTCGTGGCAGCGATTTGCAGCTAGGAGCGGTGGATAACCGCAATGGCAGTGTTTTGCTGCTAGGTGATGGCAGCTTGTCGGCGGGTGAGCTGAATAATGCCGATGGCGTAGTGGTTAGCCAAGGTGGCCTGTCTTTAACTGGTGCAACCTTCAACCAGCGTGGACGCATACAAGCGGCGAACGATGTTCATCTCGGTGGCTCCGTATTGGATAACACCTCAGGAACCTTTACCAGTGGTGGTGCAATGCAGGTTGATGTGGCCACCTTGACCAATACCGGCGGTACTTTGTCGGCAATGCAGTGGTTATCTGCGGTCACCGATCAACTCAATAACACCAATGGCCGCATCGAATCCGGTGAAGTTGTCACCTTGACGGCGTCGGGCGATATGGTGAATAACAACGGTGTGATGGTGGCGAACGATCAGGTATCGCTGTCGGCCAGCAACGTCAATAACCGTGGTGGGCAGGTTCGCAGTGGGATAGTGTCTCTCTCTGCCAATGCCCTCGATAATTCTGCCGGTGGCCGAGTGTCTGCAACCGATTCTGCTGCTAATTCTTTGAATTTGTCTGGGGTGGTGAGCATTAATAATGCTGCGGGCACACTGGTGTCATCTGCCCAAGACTGGACGCTTGCTACCACGAACCTGAATAACACTGGCGGCACTATTGCCCATCAAGGCAATGGCACTCTCACGCTGAATACTCAGACTGCTTTCACCAATAACGGTAATGTCAGCAGTACGGGTAGCCTAGCCATTACCAGTTCTGCGGTGGATAACGGTGGAAGGCTTGAGGCAGGGAGCCAATTAACACTGAACGGTGGTGTGACGAATCGCGCTGCGGGTGTCGTGGTCGCGAATGCGGTAGATATTAATGCTGCCAACCAAACAGTGACTAACCAAGGGCGCATGGTTGCCCGCAACGTCTTAGAAGTCAGTGCCGCAACAATCGTTAACGACTTATTGTTGTTCGGCACTAATAAGGCGACGCTTGAGGCACAAACCCTCGACAACAATGCCACCCTATCTTCTGCCGATCTTGATATCGTCGGCTTTACGACCTTGCACAACAGTGGCCGAATCGAAGCTGCGAACGGGAATTTTAGTGGTAATCAATTCTTGAATGAAGGCACAGGCCAGGTGGTGTTAACAGGTCCATCGTCGACCTTTGGTGCCGCTCAGTTCACAAACCAAGGCAGTTTGACCAGTAACAGTGCCGACTTGTCATTTGGTGGCCATTTCACGAATAACGGCTCGTTGGTTCATTCTGGAAACGGCACCTTAACGCTTGGAAATAATGGTCAAGTGGATGTCAGTGGTGGCACGGTTGCCACTGCCGGCCAGGCGGCACTTCATGGTGGTATACAAGGTGCGGGTAGCGTTTTTGCTCAGAAAGGCATTGTGCTTAACAGTGCGGGTACCTTCACCAATAGTGGCAGTCGGTTGTATACCCAAGGCAACCTTGCCATTAATAGCGCGCTTAATAACACCAATGGCTCCATTATTGCCGATGGCACTTTAGCCATTAACACCCAAGGGGTGATCAATAATTCTTACGGCGTGTTGCAAGGCGACCAGCTTGCTTTATCCGCAGGTTCTATCAACAACACCAACGGCACGATCACATCGTTGGCCGGGGGCAATGGCTCGGTGCAGGCGGCTTCCATTAACAATACCGGTGGTGTGATTCAGTCTGAAAACACCAACTTCTCGGTTCGCGCTACCAATGGTGATTTCACCAACACGGACGGGACAATCCGTCATTCCAGTACCGGCACTCTCACGGTGGTGGGTAGCCGCCTGCTTAATGAGAACGGCACCGTTGATACGAAAGGGGCGTTGTCGGTGTCGACCACGGGCCTTCTTGATAACGATAACGGCACTCTGCGCGGTACCCAATTTACCGTCCGCTCTGGTGATCTCAGTAATGTGAGTGGCACGATTGAGGGCACTGGCGGGGGTAACAGCAGCCTTCAAGTGGCTGCGCTGACTAATACTGGTGGCTTAATTCACGGTGATGGCGCCAACCTGAATATTGCAGCCACCACGCTCAATAACCGAGATGGCGCCATGTTCCACTCGGGTACTGGGACGTTTACGGTCAATGCGTCGTCCATTAATTCAGACGGCGCTGGCAGCCAAATTCGCAGCAATGGTGCGCTGACGCTTAACGGTGGTAATTCACTGCATTTGGCCGGGACGGTATCTGGCCAAGGCCGAGTCACGCTCAATGCCAACGGCATTCGTAACCAAGGGTTGGTGGGCAGCCGTGCCAATGTGGTGGATATCGACACCAGCGGCACGTTCAACAACAGCAATGGGGTTGTCTCTGGGGCGACCGGCGCTCAAGTGGATGTCAATCGCGTTATCAATACCGGTGGGCGTTTGCAATCCAATGGGACGGTCGCGATCAATACCGCTGCGTTTGATGGTGTGAATCAAGTCAACGGTTCGAACGTTAACCTAACGGTTCGCAATGGCCTCACTTTGAATACCACTGATGCCATCAGTGCGGCCAATAACATCACCATCAATACCCAAGCCAACGATTTCACCAACCACGGGCAGGTGGTGGCCACCGGCAATATCACCACCCACAACCGTAATGTCACCAACAGCGGTGCCTTGCGCGGTGGCAATACCGTCACCCTTAATGCCAATAATCTCACCAATACCGGTACCCTCAGTAGTAACCAATTGTTGCGCTTAAACGTGGGTAATACCCATAACCAGCGTACCGTTGCGGCCAATGAGTTGGATATTAATGGCACTGTGACCAACAGCGACTTGCTGTTCGCCCGCACCAATATGACCATTGATGGCTCGGTGACCAATACAGGGAGTATTCATTCTCAGCGAAATGCGACATTGACAGGCGGTACCATCAATAACAACGGTGGGCGGATCAGTGCCGTACGGGATTTGAGTCTGAGTGGCACGATTAATAATAATCGTGTGGGGGGCAGTGTGACCTACTCGCAAGTTGGCGTGCCAGAAGTGGAGGAGGGTCCTGTTATACCTCTGCGTGAAGTTCTCAATGGGCAGCAGATTGCCGTTGAGCAGTCTATACAGTTTGAGCGTTTGACTCGTACTGAGTATCACGCTGAAGGTACTGGATTGTCTGGTGTTATAGCTTCTGGGAATAACTTAACGCTCAATGGACGAATAACGAATGACTTCAGCACCATTTCTTCTGGCGGTGTTCTGAATATCAGTGGTGAAGGGATCACGAACAATGTTGCTCAGAGTCGAGTGGTTGAACGCAAGGAAGAAGTTGTCGAACATCAAGATTTAAACTGTACGATGGCGGATCAAAGAACTGGTGAATGCGTTGGAGGGGATTTCGAAACGTATAGAACCGAGACCACTCTGATCAGCGAAAACACGACTTACACCGGCGGTGGTGCTTTTGGCACCATTGCCTCTGCTGGTGGCATCACTGGAAACCTCTCCGGTCAGATAGTGGTGAATGATCTCGCTCCTGAATCCATCCAAAATATGTCTCAGAATACTTCTGTTTCCGGCAATGCTGGCACCGCCTCTCGTGGCGCTGCCACCTCCGGCATTAACAACTCCACAGCCTCTGTTTCTCAAACTTATGGCAGCTCATTAGCCGTTGCCAGTGGTAATCGTACTGCCAGCCACAATGTTACTGCAGGTACGGCTACTTCGGGTGGCTCTGCTGTTTTTGGTGGCGTTACCGCCGCGAACGATCAAGGAAAAGAGTTGGCGGGCTTTACCCCTTACCAAGTGGGCCTAAGTGGTATCAAGCAGCGGAGTTTGCAGGGCAATCAAGCCCGACTGGATGCCAGTAATGGACTGGATGGTGCAAATAACGGGGCTGTCTCAGCCACAGACCGAGTATGGAGTACAGTCAAGCTTGGCGAGGAGTTTGATACTAGCGGCAGTGGTGGTTTGAACCCTACCTATCTTCCTGCTGGCCCGGTCAAACCTCGCTTTGATACAGGTGTTATCACGGCGGTTAATGACCCCAGCTTCCAGTCACCATCCGTTTCTACCATTAATGATAGCGATTGGCGGAGTGCCAGTCAAAATGGGGCATCGGATGCCAATATTGACCCCTCCACCATTGGCGTTAACACCGTGTTTAGCAATGCACAGGCCGATGCGGATATTTTGGGTCAGCAAGATGCGTTGTCTGAAACCTCTCTCAGCCAAGTCACAAATCCTGTAGACGGTGGCTTATCCACATTGGCCGCTGCCGGTTTTGAGGGGTTCTCCATCGATGGTTTGTTGGTGGGTTCACAAGCGCCGGAGTTTAACTATGGTGCAGGCAACGGTGAAGATTACGCTGCCGCCAGAGCGGCCTTCGGCGCCGATGCCGACTTACTGAGCAATGGCCATAACCCAGAGCTGATCATTCGTGATTTGTTGATCAACAACCAAGTGTTGGAGCAGCAGCGCCAAGTCAGCGAAGCCCAAGCGGCATTGCAAGCTCAAATGGAAGCGGTAGCGCAAGCGTTAGGCATTGAGGCGTCGGAAGTGACGGAAGCAGACTTATTGGCTTTCGCCACTGCACCGCTCACGGATGAGGCGCCATTGCAATTTACCCCCGACAATACTTTAGCGTTGTTGAACGGAAACGAAGTCGCGCCCAATATTTTCCTGAGCGATGCCCATATTCGTACCCTTACCGCCGACTTTGGTTTTGATGGTGAGACGCTGCAATCCGGCACCGACACCCTTTATGCCGCGCTTCGTCAAAATGACTTACTCGAAGCAGGGGTGAGCATTGGCACCGCAGGCAATATGGACTTAACCGCCGAGGGTGGTTTCCAACTAGAGTCTGGTTTGTCCGCCGGTGGCACACTGCGCTTGGCAACCGATGCCGAATTGGGTTTAACTCACACTACCTTGTTTGATACGGGCTTATTGCATCTGGATTTAGGCGGTGACTTTACCAATGAATACGGCCTTTCAAGCGACAATATCTTGTTAGAGGTTGATGGCGACTTCATCAATAACAATACCCTGAACGCCTCTAATATCAGTATTTTTGCCCAAGATATCACCAATAACAGCTTTGCCTTGGCCAGTGATGCCCTTTGGCTAGAAGCCGAAAATAATCTTATCAATACCGGTGGGGCGAGACTTCAAGGTGACCGTGTTAGTTTGACGGCGGGTAATGACCTAATCAATCGCACTGAATCGGAAAGGGTACAATTTGAGCGAGAATTTAGGCAGCGTATTCGTGTTGGCCAACACTCGGTGTCGGAGGTACAAAGCGGAGTCGAGTTTTATACCCAGGTTGGCCCCGCTGCTGAAATCCTCTCTGGCACGAACTTGACCATTGACGCCGGAAGAGACATCGACCTTACAGGCACAGAATTGGCTGCGTCCGACAGTGTTAGCATCAGCGCTGGCCGTGACTTGCTGTTTGGGGCCATTGAGATCGCCACTGGCACAGAGCGCTACGGTAAGCGTGGATACGATATCCGTTACGACACCACCTTCGATGTGGCCAGCGTGACCACCGGCGGTGACTTAAGCATCACCGCAGGCAACGACCTCACCACAGCAGGGACCCTTTTTGCCGCAGGGCAGGACATCAACCTCGCCGCTGGGGGTGAAATGAACTTGCTGGGGGTGTCGGAATACCACGAGTCTCGCCGCAAGCGTAAAAAGAAAAGCACCTTTAAAAAGAAGGTCAAGATCGACGAAACCATCAGCGTTATTCACCACGGCACCACCTTAGTCGCTGGGGGCGATGTGGGCCTCAACGCAGATCGCACCGACGACGGCTTACAGTTGTTCAATTCCGGTGACGTGACGATGGTCGGTACGGAAGTGAGCGCGGGCGGTGACTTCGATGCCTATTCTGGCGGTGATCTGAATGTGGTCTCTGGTGAAGAATACAACCACGAATTCCACTACAAAAAGAAGAGTTACGCAGGGGGGTTATTCGGCTCTTCTCGTACCAGTGAAGTGCAGGTGGAGTACCTAGGCCATACCGAAATCAATACCGGTGGCGACACCACACTTCTGTCCCACAACGACATCAACGTCTTGGCAGGCCACATCAACGCCGACAACATCAGTGCGGTGGCGGGCTTCGGTAACGAAGAAGAAAAAGCCGCCGATGTGAATATCCTCGGTGATGAACAAACCCAAAGCCTCTATTCAGAGCGTCGTCGCAACGGCCTAGGGCTGGACGTGAGTGGTGACATGCTCAGCGTGGCAAAAGAAACCGCCAAAGAGAATCGCCAAGTCACCACAGATTACGTTGGCTCCATTCTCAACGCCACCGACAACATCAGCGTTCAAGCCAGCCGCGATGCCAATATCGTCGGCAGTGGGTTAAACGCCGGTGGCGACATTCGCATCGAAGCCGAACGTGACGTTAACCTGCTCGCCGGCCAAAGCCGCCACAGCACCATGAGCCGCAGTGAAGAGACGAATACCGGTATTGCGGTGAGTGCGGATGGCAACAATGCCAGTGTGTTTGCGGGTGATGATATTGCCAGCCTACGCAATACCACAACCGGTGTAACAGCGGCAGCGGCGACGCTAACCGCTGAAGGTAATATCAGTGTTAATGCGGGGAATGACATTCTACAAATAGGGAGTGATGTCTTAGCAGAAGCGGATGTGCAGTATTCCGCTGATAATGACATCAATATCCTGTCCTTTACGGAAGAAGTCAGTACGGAACAAAAAGAGCGTCATACCCGTGATGGCTTTACCTTTACCGCCAATTACAACCTAGAAAACACCTGGGATACGATCAGTAATCTTGGTCAAGGTGACAATGCCGTCAGTAATGCATCGGGTGCCATGCGCGCTATGGACGCGCTCAATAATACGGGGCCCAGTATCAAAGTGCATGTGGGTCGCACTACCACAGAAACTCGAAGCCGTGACACCTTTGGTCAAGCTCGTGGCAGCTTTGTTGGAGGTGACAATGTCACCTTTGAAGCGGGTGGTGATGCGAATGTCGCGGGCTCCAATCTTGGTGCTAAAAATGACATCACTATCGATGCTGAGAACATCAACATATTAGCTGTCAGCAATACCACTGACAGTGATATGAGAACTCGCTATCGGCAGGATGGGTTTACGCTCAACGCCAGTCAAAGCAACGTCAATATCATGGGTGGTTTTAGCCAGTCGGCAAGCGACCTCAACACCCGCAGCACCACCGCCATTGGCAGTGGCTTGTCGGCCAGCAACCTTCACCTGAATGCTCGTGAAGATCTTACCGTTACCGGCAGTACCTTAAATGCTGACAATAACGCCAGCCTTGCGGCGGGTGAATCCATCATTATTGAAGCTGCACAAGATGCTTCGAGTAGTCGTTCTGAAGACAGTCATTTGAGTGCCGCTGCTGGTGTTAATTTTGGTTCAGACGGTATTGGTGTGAAAGCCAGTTTTGCTATGGGCGAAGGCGAGCTAGACCGAGACGGGATTCATTACACCAATGGTCAGATCACAGCGGGCAATAACTTGAGCATCACCAGCGGTGGCGATACCACGGTTGCCGGTGCCAACCTGCACGGTGGTGAAGTGAATATGGATGTTGGCGGCGACCTGACCGTCGCATCCGTACAAGACACGGGTGAAGTAGAAGGCTCTCGTTGGGATGTGAGCTTGGGCGTCACTGCCGGTGCGGGCGTAAGTGTGAATGGCAGTGTGGGCTACGGAGAAACCGAAGGCTCCAAAGCGTGGGTGAATGAGCAAACCGGAATCACGGGTGAGCGTGTCAACATTAACGTAGGTGGTCATACCCAAATTGACGGTGCTGTGATTGCAGCTGTGGATGAGGGTGAAGATGGCCAACTTCAAGACAATGGCAATCTTACGCTCAGCACAGGAACACTTGGATTCAGCGATATTCAAGACCACGACAAAGAAGAGAGCTACTACCTCGGTGTTAGCTTTGGCTTTGGTGGAGACAACCCCGATACTAATGCTGAGGAAGGTTCGAGTAGTTGGGGAGTGGATGGCAACTACTACGAGAGAGACCGCAAACAGATCAATCGTGCCACCGTTGGTAATGGCACCATTGCCGTTCGTGATGACACCAATGTTGATCTTAGTGGGTTGAACCGCGATATCGATACCGCACAGGAAATCACTCGCGATAAAGAAGAAAACATCGACATCTACGCCAGCTCTACCGCCTGGGAATCCACAAAAAACCTCGCTGGCGTAGGCGAAATGACCGCCACAGAGCAGCTTAATGAGTGGAAAGACAATGTTGGCAGTGTTTTCAGTCCTAAATCTTGGGGCGAAGTCCTTATCAATGCCTTCGATGCCACCCGCGATCTTGCCAATGCGGGTAAGTCGGTTTCCAATGAAGACAATCTCAGTGGGGTGGGTGGTTTTTTCCGTGCGCTTGATACCAAGCACAAAGCCCGTTTGGTGCAACATGAATTAAGCCGCACACCCTATGGCCAAGAGCTGCTCAGACGATTCCAAGAGGGCGATCAAGAAGAGCGCCTGCAAGTGCAGTCGGAAATAGGCCAACTGCTAGAGCAACGCCTAGGTATTACTGAAGCAAGTGAGGTGAACTTCTATGATGGAGACCAGACGGAGAGTACCTCACTGCAAGATACGGCTGTGGCTGGCACTTTCGGTGCCACCGTTGTGGATGAAAGCAGTGAGCACTACGGTGAAATGTACATCAACGTCACCAACGCTGAAGATCATTCAGACCTTGCCAATACCATCGGTCATGAAGTTAACGAGCGAGCCACGCTCCTTAATGGCGAGGATAACAACGCTCAACAAGAAGCCCTGTCGAATGTATTAGGAGAGCAACACGCCTACAACCTAAATGAGTTGATGGATGGCGGTCTTTCGAGCAGAGATTTAGAGGGTGCTCAGAATACCGACATCGCTCGCGCTGGCACCGAGCGCAGCCATGGCGTGGGCAATGCGCGGGTGGATTATCGTCAGGTGAACCGATATGAAATGGGCATGTTTCAAGCCGGACGAGACGCTATCGCTAACAGTTCATTAACTCAAGAGGAGAAAAATGAGCAGCAAGTTCGTTTAGATGCGTTGAACTGCGCCGCCATTCGATGTGCAGCAGGCATTCCAGAGGATGATCCACGCTATAACTACAGAATAGCGTTGCAACGCCGTGGTGAGGCTATTCAGCAAGAGGAAGGCACGGATGTCGTGCAGATGCTGGAAGGCCTGGGAGTTAGCACAAAGCGTTATCAAGAAGTTAGCGTTGATAAAGGTCCTTATGCGGGAACGTACCAACGAGGAGAAAAGCAGGAATTTGAATACTCGGGCATGGATGCAGCTCAAGATTGGGCTTCTGCCAATACTGATGGGTTTGCAACTACAGTCAACAATTTGGCAGAGGGGGTAACCAAAGAAGCCGCAGCACTCACCATTGCACCGCTTCTAGATCTAAAAGATGGGGATGCGGGCTTTGGCTTTACTAGGGAATTGCTGGGTCAGGCGGTTGAACATGGCGATGTAGCGGTCAATTATGAGTCTGAAGTTGGCCAGAGAGTCGAAAATGCCGAAAATCCAGCCACTTTTGAGGAAGCGCCTAATTATTTATTAAACGCTGGTCTCGCTGCTGTGGAAGTTGCTCCTGGTGTGAAGGTAGCTAAGGATGCTGCCGTTACGGCAGTTGAAACAACTGGCGATGTGTTGAGGCAGTTGGGTAAGCGGGGTGATGGTGCAGAGGGGAATTTGGTCAATGATCTTTCACAGGGAGAAGCTGATGATTTTTATAACGACGTATCACAAGGAAATTCAGGACCACTTATTGATTATAAAGACTTAAGTGACAACACGAATATTGCACCAGAAGTATTGGAAAGTGTAGTTCAAACACCGAAAGGTCAAAGGCCAGATCCATCAACCTACTTCCCTGATGGTCAGGTAGATGAGCATTTAACTGACTTTGAAGAGGGTGTTACCAAGTTTGTTACAGAAGGCAATTACAAGAAATATGGTATTGCTCAGCGTGATGGAACATCGTTTGTATTGCCGAAAGGAGAGGGTGATAACTTACTGAATGCGGCCAATGGTGACCCAAGGGCGTTAGAAAGTGCATTGGGCTTACCGGATAACTTCTTGGAAGGAAACACATTGTTACGTGTTGATGTATCTAATCCAAAAGAGTTGAATTTGCGTGTACCTTCAGGAAATGAAGCGGGTACAAATAGCCAATGGCTACCGGGAGGTAAATTACCGGATGGTAACCGTGAAGCGATTATTGACGCTCAGGATATACCGCCAGAAAATATATCGGTTAAGGAGTTGGAGTTTGGTGGGAAAGAGACTCCTCCAGAAATTCGTTATAATAATCCAAATAAACATAAACGAGACTTATCCCAGCAGGCTGGGTTACCAGATAATATTGATATGGATAATCCTTCAAATGCATATGGCCTTGATTCACAGCAACTTAGAACACATTTTGAACAAAAAGGCTATGATGTAAAATCGACTCCTACAAGAGCCAGTAGTTCTGGTAACGCACAAATTATTGAATTAAAAGATCATCACGAATTATCTAAAGTGCAGTACAGTCGGTCAACAGCAGGAAAGCCTCGTAGTGAAAGAAGTCAGCATGTTGGTGAATACACTAAATTCACTTTTAAGCCTGGAAAAGCTGACGCTTATGGAAATAAAAAAGTTTATGTGATCGACCCAGAGACATTTAAAGGGACTGCAAAAAATTCTACTTTTTATGATACATCTGGGCGAAGATTGGAATTTAAAAATGGTCGTTATGAGGTGGTTAAGTGATTTTTAATTTAAGTGAAAAAGCTACTATAGGAAAGTCATTGGCAGGTATTGAATTAGGTACGCCGCTTGAGTTTTTTTTGAAAGATGTAAAAACTATTATTGATGAAAGGTCAGTAAAATGGACGGTAAATTTAACAAAAGATAATGTTGGTCTGTTACTTTATAAGCTATCTAGTGGTGGAAGTTTTTTATACCTAAATGATGGTGATTTGGAATTAGGTTTCAATAAGCAAGATTTTTTGATCTCTATAGAGGCATCCTGTGGCTATGAGGGTTCCATTTATGAGGATGTGAAAATAGGAGATCCCCTTGGGAAGGTGAAACATCAACTCTATCTAGATGATGCTAATGATGTACATCATTTATGTGATGAAAATGAAGAGATTATTCCAGGCATGTATTTTATTGCTGGAGGAGTAGATCTTGAAGATGATCCTGATCAAGAAATTGTAGGAGTCTGTATTTATGATTGGAGTTTAGATAATTCTAAATCTTCATGCGAAGGCAATATAAAATTCGAAGAAAAATTTTTTAGTAAAACACACCGATTCTCTGTAGGTATCGAAACAGCCTCCGGCAATTATTTTTTGTCTATTCCAGTGACAAATGGCATTGTCGATTATGAAGAGTATTACCAAATAACAGAAAGTCAGTTTACCTCTTTTCAAAATAATCCTGATGAAGCAAGTGATTTTTTGAAAAGTTGCAGGTCACGCCAACTCGACCATTTACTATTCCAGAAGCCCGGTAGTAACCGGGGAACACCATGTTAGGATGATCACCGTGATGTCCTGTCCACACTGTCCATAAGTAAGTGTGCTCAAAAAGCCATTGATTTTTGGAAAATTACCTCCGAAAACTGATGGTTTTATATTCGAAGAGGCTGTTCAAAATTCTGTGTCACGTAAAGCCTATAGTTTGTGCTTGAGCACAAGAGCTCTGCCGAAAATTATAAAGGTCACTATTCTCTCGTAATTATCCCAATTAATTTGTTCAACAATAGCCCCTCGCAGGCCTCAATCGTGACATCGCCATCGCCCAAGAAATCACCCGTGACGATGAAGACAATACTGATCTTTACGGCACCTCCACAGCCGTCGAGTCCATTGGTAATTTGGTGGGATCGGACGACGAGCGGAATCGACAACTTAATACCTGGCGAGGGAATGTGGCGAGTGTGGTGAGTGAAGAAGTCGTGGGTGAAATTGTGGGCATCACCGGCGCCTTCATTGAGGAATTGGGAGAGAAGTACCAGGTATTGGATATTTTGCTAACGGAAGATCCTGGTGCTCAACGGGATTTGATGATCTCTGCCATTGACCACTCAGACTTAAGTCGTGATGAGGCCGAAGCGTTAGTTCAGCGTGAAGATGTAAAAGAACTTATTAGCGCTACAGATGCGCTGGCTGCTGCGGTGGAAAGAGAAGTTAATCCTCAATCGGCTGGTGAGCAGGCCTTAGAATCTGGGGTAAGTACAGAGTCAAATGAAACTCCTTCGATTCAGGCGCCTCAGCCTAATGTGCTTGCAGACACGATTGAATACCAAGCTGAAGATTTTGAAGATAATCAATCGTCATTAGTTTCTACGGATGTTAGTGGTCGTACTGGCCCAGAAACGGCGTTGGGGCGTGTAGTTGATAGCGCAGGGCAAGTTGCCGAGGCGATGGAGCAGGTTGACCCTGCTTTAGCCACAGTGATTGAAGTGGGAATGGTAGCTTCTCAGGGCGTCAAAGGCGCTGCTCAATATGTAGCAGATCAAGTGCTAGCTGACTCACCCATTGGTCAAGCGATGGACGATGCGACTAACTGGGTGGGCGAATACATCAGTAACGCTGCATTAGAGCAAACATCTGTTGAGCGAGGAGATTTTCAGCAGGCGGTACAAAATGGTGTTGAAATGCCTCTTTATCTAGACGACCAAGAGTTGAATGATAAGGGCGGTGTGTTAATTGCCAGCACTTTGTTGGGCGCCGCTGGAGGTGGTGGCGTTATTGGTGCGATTAAAGACGTAGGTGATCGTCGAGCGCAACTTGAGAGTGGAAATAGCCAAAGAGGGCCACCGGAAGGGAGTGAAGTTCATTCTGATTTAAATATTGGGATGAATAATGAGAACTATAATCCGGAAGGGCAGCAACGGATTAGTTCCCGAACGGGTGAGGTGGATAATAGGCCGTTAGCAGATGGTGGAAGTGTTCTAGCCCCAGAGGGGAATATTGGCGATAGTATTGGGGCGAGAGAGTATGTTGAGTTAGGTGATTTGCCGGAAAATTCACAAATTTCTTCAGGGGATCTTCCAAATACATCAAATACTACAACTTACTTCCGAGTTGAGGGCGGAGGTTCAGGCACAAAAACCAGTCAAAACCGTATTTTGGTTAATGATGATGGTTCTATAGATTTTAATCCTCAATGTACAGGGCAATTGTGCGTGAGTGTAGGAAATTCGGACCATGCTTCTTATTATTTAACTAATAACCGTCCCGATGGAACTGTAGTTGTTTTTGAAGTTGATAATGATTTGCATGACTTTATTATGGAGAGCGCGATACCACAGAGACCTGTACCTGGAGTTGTTCGTAGTCCAGAAGCCCCAAAGGTGGTTGATGAAACTAAACCGGGAACAGCCCTAGAGTTGCCTAAGGTGTGGGAGTCTTTACTTAAAGAGCATTCATCTAAAGCACGTGTTCTAACTCAACAAGAATTTTTTGAGGAATTTAAAAAGTGATATTTGATGATCAGTTATCAGAAGATTTATGGAATGGTGAAAAAAGTATTGGTTTATTTATTCATAAACGAAAGTTTTATTGGGTTATTGATTATAAATATAATTTTTCTCTTGATGCTGATAAAGAGTACTCTGCTTATTTATCTAAAGGGCGCATAACGCGCAATCAATATATAGCCGCATGTAAAGAGTTTAGAGCTGGCATTTTGGTGCTTACAGAGAATAATTTTCAGGATTATTTAAATATTGAGACGACAAACCTCGTATCAAAAGAAGACTTGAAAGAATATTTTCACTCGTCTGTTTTGATAGAAAATTGTGAGCGTTTATTTCGTCATGTTGAAAATACCTTGTTATTTGATGATGAAATACCAAGCAGGGATTTTAAATTGATTAATGAAATTCTTTCAAAGTTGCCTCTTTTTTGTATTAACTTTGATCGAAAAATTTTTCTCCATAGAGATTGGGATCGCTGTCATGAAAGCCTTGTGTCAGATGGGTGGAAAGGTTATTCAGAGGATTTTCTTTGGTGTGTGCCTTCCAGTGAAGTGTACTGGGAGGTTGAAGGGTTTGATTTTTGGAAGGTTACTAGAATCTAGCTTGAAGTTATCCATCTAAGTGTTTAATTAGATATTCAGGAAGTGGGTATGGCAACTCAATGGGTAGGCGATCTTGAGCGTTTTGCAGTTTATTTTCGTTAACGAGCGAATGAATATCAAATGCCAGAGGCGTTATATCTGTAATATTTTGTATCCACTCATTAACGTATAGAGGCACAGCTTCGTTTGTTAAGCCGATTTGAATTGCTCTATGCTCTAATGGTTGTAGATGCAAGTCCCGTTCAGGGTCCCACTGTATACGAACAGGAGTTGCCTTTTTGATTTTCAGCCATTCATCTTTATTTGCAAAAATTTTTGCTCGATGGCTCAGTAAACTATTTTTAAGCGCCCAGTCAAAACCTTCACGGGTAATATCAATTGCCAAAATCCGATTCTGACAGCTGTCTTTTTTACCCCATCCAGATCGATACATCATCCATAAAAATGAAGGTTTAATCCACGTCATGCGATCTATTTTAAATGGTGGTGAAATGAATGTGCCGTGTTCTAATGCTGTATTGGCAATGTTATTGTTGTAGGCTTGGTAAACTCGTATGGTTTTATCATTATAGGTTGCGCGGATTTGGCGAGTAGGGATATTCATTTTGTTGATCTTACGTTATTAATTCTTATTTTTTATCATACTTTTAAGTTTTTCTTACTTAAAGACGCATACAAAAATTTATTCATTAAATATTCATTTGCCTCGTCAAACTTTTCCACTTCCTTAAATTACATCAGCAATTATCGATCTTGAACGGTAGTTTTAGTCGACTCAAGGGATTGCGCCTCATAAGAATCGATAAGCTAGCATTCGTAGGGTGGCCTGTCGATATGAATTTTTAAATACATTATTCACAACAGAGATTACCAAAGACAGGGAAGAGACTACGGAAATCTATGCCACCCCCTACTCTGTGGATGCCTTAACGGATTTGGTGGGCAGTGAAGCATTCTGCGATGTGCGTTTGGCCCAATGGAAAGACAATGTAACCAGCGTATTCAATCCAAAAGAGTGGTTGAAGCCGTTGGATATGAGCTCAACCACGGTAGGACGTTCATCACGAGTGGTTGAAACCATAGGCGCAGCCACCCGCGTAGGTACTGGCAGCAACAATCCACAACAGAGCCTCGCAGACCTCAATCGTGACATCGCCATCGCCCAAGAAATTACCCGTGACGATGAAGAGAATACTGACCTCTACGCCACCTCCACAGCAGTTGAGTCCATTGGTAATTTGGTGGGTTCGGACGACGAGCGGAATCAACGACTCAATACCTGGCGAGGGAATGTGGCGAGTGTGGTGAGCCCGGAGGCGTGGGGGCAGGTTGCTGAAAATGCCACGCACGCGGTGCAAGATCTCAGTGGTGTCATTGGGCAAGTGGCCAGCAACGATACTATCAACGGTGCGGATGGCTTCCACGAGACGTTGGACGGCACGCATCGTTTGACGCTGCTTAATCACGATCTCACCCGTACCGCAGACGGTCGAGCGTTACTGAATGCGCTGGAAAATGGCACGGACGAAGAAAGACTGGCGGCGAACCAAGAGATTGGACAGCGTGCCCAAGCCCGTTTTGGTATCGATCCCACCGACATCAATTTCTATAACGCTTCAGAAACCGAGAGTACCTCGCTGCAAAACACTGCTTTGGCGCAAACCATGGGGGCGGTGGTTACGGACGACAACCACGAGCAACGCGGTAATGTGTTTATCAATGTAGAAAACGCCGAGAACGCCGCTGATCTGGCCAACACTTTAGGTCATGAAGTCTACGAGAGCGTGACGGAAATGACCGGCGGCGACAACGACGCCGAGCAAGAAGCCATCGCCAATGTAATTGGTGCGCAGCTATCTCGCCGGTTGAACGGTGCCTTAAGCGGATCTCTTGCGGATATCGGTTTGGAGGGGGCTTCGGATACCGACATCGCTCGTGCTGGCACTGAACGCAGCCATGATGTGGGCAATGCGCAGGTGGATTATCGGCAGTTTACTCACTATGAAGCGGGCATGCTCGATGAGGCTCGTGCGGTGATCAATAACAATACATCACTCAATCGTGAAGAGCGTTTCGAGCAGTTAAACCGCTTAAACGCCCTCGCCTGTGCAGAGGTACGCTGTGCGGCGGGTGTTTCTGAGAATGACGATTTCTATGACATTTTGACGGATTTACAAAGGGAAGGTGAAGCGCTCAAAAAAGAACAAGGGGCCGACATTCTGCAGACGTTAGCAGCGCTCGATGTCGACACCACTTATGTCATTCGCAGCGGTCGCTCAAGCAACGAGCACGATGGTTTCCAGTACGGTGTGGGCGACGCGACGAACGATATTATTAGTAGCAATGAGCAAATCGTCGCTCGCGGAGTTCAGGCGGGTCAGGTTGTAGCCGGAACGCTAGAGGTTACGGGGGCCACGGGTTTGTGTACAACCGGGGTGGGTTGTACGGTAGGTGCCGCGTTGGGAACGGTTGGAGCGATGACTCTGGCCGAGGGAGTGGATGGCCTCAGCAAGGAGCATGAGTACCAGAGCGGTGAACGAGTGGTGGATTCCTTCAGCCTTGAAGATCACCAAGGTAGCTATAATCCTACTGTGGACGCTGTTGCTGAAGTCTTGGTCAATGTGGCAGGTGGAGCAGCAGGGCGAGTTGCTGGCCGGTTGGGTGATGATGTTGTTGATGCGTTGCCTTCTTTTGATAATCTTGATGTTCGCCTAGAGGGAAATGTAGGTGATAGTGTAGGAGCGAGAGCGGATGCTGAGTTAGGTGAGTTGCCGGAAAGGAGTGTGATACCGAGGAGGGAGCCGGAGGTTGATCAGGCTGCCAAAAATCCTAGTAGTGATGCGGAAGAGTTGTCTAGAAATCAGCTTTATCCAGAAGCAGAAGCCCCCCATGACATTTCTAGGGGATCGGTAGAGCTAAATGATATTCAAAACCTTAGAAGAACTGATCCTCAAAGCCGTATTATGGAATTGGCTCAAGATCCGGATACTAAAAAATTACGTTCTCAAGAAGCCCAGACAGCTTTTGAAATTGAGGAAAAGTACGGTTATTTTGATCGTTACAAAAGGCCTTCACCAGATGCTCCGAAGGGTGATTTTATTTCATTGAGTGGGCCGTATAAAGGTCAGACTTTTGATGACTTCGGTAGTGAAATCAATGAAGGTATGATTCGTCAACTTGAAAAGAAGCCTGTTAAAACAGAAAGAAAATTCTTTGAGTCACTTGAGAAACACTTGGAAGATGCCGACAATGTAATTTTAAATTTGACAGTTTTGAAATCTAAGAATAATGATCTATATAAAAGAGCTATGAAATATATTGACTCTCATGAATTGAAAGACAAAATTATTGATGTAACAAAGGGTTCGAAGTAATTGCATATGGCTAGAGAAGATATAGAATTTAATAATGCTTCGTTTGAGGAAAATATATTTTATATTTCTCAGGTGCAGAGGTGCTTAGTATTGTTTGGTGAGAAAGCTCGATTTACAAATGAAAGCTGGTTTGATGACTACCTGGAGGATTTGTATTACAGTAGTTTTAACAGAGAGTTTAAGTCATTTTTTTTGGATGATGATGGCTACAAAATATCAACCAATGATAATAGACGGTCAGTGTTAATAAACTTTTTCTCCTTTGTCTTTGATGAGGTGAAAAAATTAACAGAATTTGAGTTGGAAGTGATGTTAATTCAACGGTGTTCATTGGATGTAGAAAACTCCGACATATTTAATTCTGAAGAGTTTCTAAGCGATGTGCGAGGGGGTGAGTTGTTACCCCCTAAGCGTGTTTTATACATACTTTATAACTTAATTAACCTTCTTAAAGAAGATGAACTTGTTGCTTTGAATAATTTTGATGTGGTTTAAAAAAGAAAGCTCATAGTTTATTATGAGCTTCATTCAAAGTGTAGCAACACTGAAATACTTTGGTCTTATTGGAGGTAATTTTTCTGACTTTAAAGACCCAGCTTATTCTTTAGGTGTTTAAAAGGCTTAAATTGACTGAGCTGGTAAGACGTTAATGGTTGTGCATCAGGATCAGATAAGGCGGCTTTGTGTACATCTTCGTCTGTCATTTGGGTAGTGTTCAAATTTCTGTGTCATTTCTTTCATAAACTGGTTGTAACCAGAGGAGATGACACATGTCCAAATCAGACCTTCCTTTCGATCTCGAAGACGCTATTGCCCATATCAAAGCCGGAAAGC
>NZ_JAJQVM010000044.1 GCF_021234875.1 Marinibactrum halimedae
GCCAATGGGCTCAACCCTTACGAATATTTGCAGAACATTTTTAAAGAACTGCCCAATGCCAATGATGTTGAGCAGGTGGAGGCTTTGTTGCCTTGGAATATCAAGGTGTAATTGGTTTGGCGTTTACCTCTAAACACTTGAACATTATTCAGACAAAGGATTTGCCCGATCTATGTTTCCAAACATCAAACCTCCTTTTACTCACATAGAACGATTACTTGTTGAATTTTCCAAAATTAAGAAACCAAGTATTGCCGATTTAATGGCATTTCGGACACGAGCACAGGTCGGAGATTACTTGGACAAATATCGGTCGCAGGCCTTCAAGATGAGCCAGGCACAGTTACAGGCTGAACCCCATTCATCTGCTCGTATGGCGAGATATATGCGCCGTGCTGGCAGTCCAAGGCCATCCTCACGTTGTGATGCACATGCGATAATATCAGGAGGACACAGAGACGCCTTAACATTACGTTTATTAATGGCATGGGCAGGAATTCGAGTTGATGATCCCTTCAATGGTTGTTGGCTGCCACGTGACTGGGAAGATCAAAAACATATGCCCAATTATCTCCGCAATGCTGTCCCTCACAGGAGAATCCATCACGATCAATATTACTTTTGGCTTCGCAATCGGATAAATCCAACTTTGATCAAAACGCCAGACCAATTGATTAATGCTTTACGGTTGATTAGGGTTGCCTTACAAAGCGGTGCAGTTCCACCATCAGTCATGCCTCAAACAGGAAGATAGAATATACCCATGGCACTTTATACAATTGTCTTTGATAATCGTCGTTATTTATCTGCTATTTGGGACAGTGAGCAGATTATAGCACTTTCCAATAACGAGTTAGATCACCGTATTGATATGAACGGGGCACCTATTCGTCATGCGGATACCTTCAAAGAGCCACTCAGAGTCAGTTTCGAAAAACGGTTTGAAGGTGACGAAAAGCTCATTAAATCGGACATAACAGTTCAAGAAGGACGATTTTATTTAAACGAAAAAGCCTACGATGTTTTATACAACCTCTTAAAAGATGATGGGGAGTTTTTGCCCCTAATTGACGATAGTGGAAATTCTGGTTATGTGTTTACCCCATTGAAAGTAGCCGAAGATAATAATGCCCTAGATACCAATTTAAGTAAAAAAAATGAATGGGGCGATGTTGAGAACTTGGCTTTTCATGTGGACAAAGTCAAAGACTGGGCTGTATTCAGAGCAGAGTTTAATGCTTATATGACACCACAATGTAATCAAGTGGTGAAAGATGCTATAGAAAATGCTCAACTGACAGGCGTATTCTTTACCACTGATTTAGGCAACGGATACTCCAATCAGTTTGATGAAGAAATTATCAATGGTCATTGATATTAAAGCTTTTTGATCAGTTTATTGGCATTTCAACTAATGGACGCAGATGTAGAAGAAGCCCTACTACGAGCCAAGCAGCGCCTTCAAGAGGCAAAGCCTGGCATCCAGAAAAGGCAAGACGACGCTGTTAAAAATAGTACTGAAGAACCAGACATTTTAAAATCTGGCTACAAAGATGATTTGCGTTCTAAACGAGCAGAAAAAGATGACACATCACTCCTAATGTAAAGAATGCTATAGAAGGAGCTAGGGCCTGTTAACACTATTTTTGTTAGAATGTCTGCATGAAAATTATCCATGACCAATTTGAAATTATCGAAGATTTTCTACCAACGCAACGAGGAAACGTAAAAACGCCAAATATACACTTGTTAAGTGCGGTTTTGCATGTTGCGGAGCATGGTTGTATGAAATGGAGCGCCTTTTCAGGCGCTGAAAGGCTTTCGACGAGTTTTACCCGATATGAAAAATTAGATGTTATTTTTCGATTTTTCATCAAATTTGCTTTAATCGTTGACCGAATTATTAGTGTTAACAGGCCTTAGGATTTCAACAAAACCCTAGAAGTGAAGATTAAATATCACTTAATCTTTGAGTTCAAGAGTTTCAATAACGTCCATCCAATCAATAATTTTAAAATTCTGATTGTCCTCTGGTTGAGTGTTAAAACCATCTTGTACAACCAAAATGCCTCGTGGGAATGCCTCTCCCAAATACGCAGAAGTTACGGTTAGCCCATCGGTTTCTTCGGTGCCGTCTATCGTTTGATTTTGTCCCATTCTACTTTTCACTTGAATTGAACCGATGTATTCATCTGTCTCTTTATCATGATCCTGTTTTAACGCATACACAGCATAACTGTGGTTACCTTGGCTTGAAACGACCAGATAATCTGTAGTATTTCTCCCTTTATAAATGTCCATGCCTTCAATGTCTGCAGAGAGATAGGCACTTTCTACGGAGTCGATCAAGATGGCATTGTTTTGGTTGATTACTTCCGTTTCGTCATGGGTATGATAAGGCGTATTGGGATATTGGATGGCGTTCTTCCAGATACCGACGTCTTCTTCCCCAAAATACAGAATATGGTTTTCATCGTCAGCGACGCAGCCCTCAGGTGTTGAGGTAACGTTGAATTTACGCACCAGTTTTGGAACTATTTTTTGCTGATGGGTGAGTTGCCATTGCTGGTATTGACCAGATTTACCATTTACAAATACGTATAGCCCCTTCTCTTTATGGTGATGTAAGCACATACCATAGGGGTCACCAATGTCTAAGGGTTCTGATGTTAAAAAGTGTACGTCACCATTGGCATTAATGGTGTACATGTCCAGTGTGTTGTGGGTCCGATTGGTAGCCACGGCAATATCGATGTATTTCCCATCCACCATTACCTGTTGGCGAATATCGATATTATTGACGTTTCCACGTTCAATCATTTGTTGTTGCTCACCTGCAAGGTTGTATACCTCTAAGCCTTTGCGTTTGTCTGTTCCTAAAATCAGGCTTTTTTCAGGAGTGGTGGGGTGAACCCATATAGCAGGGTCATCAGCAGCATCGCCGGGGCTTTTCACTGGAGTGGTTTCAATGGTGGCGTAAACCACTTTGGCGCTAGAAGGGGGTAAACGCAGGCTGTCTTGATCAACTGGTGTGCAACCGCCAAGACCAAAAATCAGAAAGGCACTCCCGATAAAGGGGTAAAATGCGGTGCGTAAAAAAGCTGAGCGTTTGTTATGAGTGGTGTATTTTTTATGGGCGGTATGTTGATTATGAATAAGTATAGGCATTGAATTTCAGTCAATATAATTGTCATTCTAAGAGTAGGTAACGGCCTGTGCTACGGTGGCGCAATGCACCACCGTTGTTTCCGTCATGAAGGTTACAGTCGATAACTTACGCCCAATACATAAGACGTTCCGATTTCGTCACGTTGTTTGAGTAGGCGACGATTTTGTCCATAATAAGTATGTTCCGTTTCTTCATTGAGATTGATGCCGTTGAGGTACATTTGCAAGTGATCGGTTATGTCATAGCGAACACTTAAATCAATTTGATGACGACTATTATTGTAGGCATCGGCATCACTGTTTTCGAAATTAATTTCTGCCAAACGCTTACCAACGTAAGCCGAACTTAGGCGCACACTCCAGTTACCTTTCTCATACCCTAGAGTGAGATTGGCAACCGTATCGGCTTGCAATGGTAGTGCAGAGCTACTGCTGCGCTCAGCGTCTTCTGTAAGGCCAAGGTCGGCATCACTGTCGGTTAACGTTGCATTGGCACTGATGAGGAAACCATCAAAGGGGCTGGGTAGGGCAGAGAACTGTTTCATCCATCCGAGTTCAACACCGTATAAATCGGCGGCGTTACCGTTTCTTGGTTGAATGATTTGAGCCTCAGTGATGGGAATATTGCCTGTAAATTGAGAGACATCCACAATAGAGCTAACGTCTGCAGGGAAAATAAAGTTCTCAATGTTTTTGTAAAAAAGCCCCGCATAAAAATTACCTAAGTGTTCAGGATAATATTCCATGGTGAAGTCAACGTTTTGTGATTCATAAGGCTCAAGGTTGGTGTTACCTGCAAAAATAGAGGCTTCAATTTCACCATCGTTTTCTTCAATTTCAATTTCGTCAGGTGTGGGGGTGAGGTCTCCAAAAGAAGGGCGAGCCAAAGATTCGGTATACGCGGCCCTAAATAAAAGGTTATCGCTGTATTTAAATCGTACGTTAATACTCGGTAATAACTGGCTGTAATCGTCGCTGAGGTTCTGGGCCTGTATTTGAGTGCTGTCTTGGCCTTCAACATCCACTTCACGTACGACAAAACCATTGGCTGAGAAATCCGTTTGTTCATAGCGAAGCCCGTAAACCACACGCCAGTCTTGCCAGTCCATACGGCTCATCACATAAACCGAAGTGACGTCCTCTTCAAATTCGGCGTCTCGTGCAGAATCTAACAAAGTATTGTCTTCATCTAACTCGGCAGGGCATAGGTCTTCGTCATAGGTGTCGATTTGGCAGGCGATATTTGAAGCAATATTATCGGCAGCAAATTGTCGGATACGAGAGGCATTAATACCTGGGCCAAAATTACCGTAGTTGTAATCCAGAGAAGTGGAAAAGCTGGATAAGGTGAGTGGGTTGCCAGACGCATCGGTAATGCCTTCATAAGTGGCACTGTTGACATCAACGAATTTTTCTCTTTGGCGAATTTTCCCTCCAAATTTAATCATGCCGTTGTATTGTTGTCCGCTGATGGCGCGGGTGATATCAAATTTGACAACGTTTTCTTCGTCTTCGGTGTAGTTGTCTTCCAATACCAGTTCTTCTAATACGAAGTTTTCGGCCATGGCCCCATCTTCACTGTAAGAAATGCTGGGGCTGCTGAACCCTTGGTAACTGGCTTCGGCAACAGAATCATTAATAAATTCGGAATCGATACGACCGCTTTCCTCTTCTTCGGCTTTAGACAAGCCGGCCATTAATTCAAAGGTCCAATCATCCACAAACCATTCGCCACCGATGGCGGTTGAACTAATGACTTGCTCTTCCAAGCGGTCTTTCATATCCCGTGATATTTCTAAATCGGTTGCGATTAAGCCGGTATCCAATTGAGTAATATCACCATCGTCGAAATTAAATTGCGCACGATTACGAAATTCTTGATCAGAAAACTCACTGCGTAAACTGTTGAGGTAAATGCGGGTGGACTCTGAGGGGCGATATTCCACATTAAGGGAAAGTCCATCACGCTCACGGGTAATTTGATAATCGCGCATCTCTAAGGACTCTTGGAAGGGAGGGTTGCCGTCTTCAATTACCCAAGGGTCACCCGATTCAATATTGTCGGTACCAAAATTTCGCTCGTTGGTAGAGGCGCTGAAGGCGATACCCAGTTCACCGTTGCCGACGGTAAATATATTGCTGAAACTGCCCGCTAATTTATAACCATCATCACTTTCATGGGCATTATAATAACTTTGTGCCGTAATTTTTCCGCTAAAGCCTGCTCGATCAAACGCACTTAAACTATTAATGCTAATGCTTCCACCAATGGCATCGCCGTCTTGATCGGGCGTCAAAGTTTTGGAGACAGAAAGGCTTTCTACTAAATCGGAAGGGATGACATCCAGTGCAACATCGCGTCGGCCACCTTCTGGCGAAGGAATGGTTAAGCCATTAACGGTGGCGACATTCAAGGTAGGTGAAATTCCGCGAACACCTACAAAGCGACCTTCGCCCTGGTCTCGCTCAATAAAAACCCCATTAATACGCTGCAACGCTTCACTGACATTTTCATCAGGGAGTTGACCAATGGCATCGGCATTGACGACGGCAATCACATTATCAGCATTGCGTCGTTGGTTGAGGGCCCGTAATGACCCAGCCGCTTGCCCGACCACAATCATGTTTTCCATATATTGGACATGCTGACCAATCCGTGCAGAGTGAGAAGTGGTTTGGTCGTCCACAATGATGATGGATTCGGAAACGGAATCGGTTCCTGCGTACTCGACCGTCAGTGTATAGCGGCCTGCGGGTAGCCCATTAATAATAAAGCGTCCGCCGTGATTACTTTGGGTTTCATAGCGTTGTGGCCCAGACTCAGGGGTTAATTGAATCAATGCACCATCAAAGAATATTTCTCCACTCTGATCACTCACACGCCCTTCAACTGTGCCTGATGACAAAGCATAAGACGACCAAAGACAGGGAATGACATAAGCGAGGAGGGATAATCGTGTACGCAAAAAAGGCATAACAGAAACTCTTTTCATCATCGTGGTTGAGTGGTTGTAGTGTGGAATATTGAGTAAACCATTGAAGTAATCAGCCTCAAATGCTCTGATTGTCACAAGTGCTAGTTATTAAAACAGACATTACTAACAGTGGTGGCTCCGAAAAAACAAACTGCCATAAAAAATGTTCTGTCAAACCCAATAGTTAAAACATTCGTTAATAAGAACGTTATACGGCTTTAGAAAGTTGCCGAGGATTGTTACAACCCTTTATGACACTTTAGTGTTGAATAAGGCGTAGGTGAAATTTTTTCTTTGGGTTCGTGTGAAAATCAACCAGTCATGGGCTGAATGACTATTTTGAGCAGAGAGAAAGTGAAATGGAAAGTAATGCACAAAAGGCGTCCTTGCCATCACTACTGAGAAATTGAGAAATAAAAAAGCGACAATGATAACTAAAATGATGTATGGTTTTTGTTCAATTTAATTACCGATAATCAAAATAGCTCCTCTGGAATCGCCTCTATTCAGAGGAGCTGATACTGTTTAGACGCCTTTTATACGGTGTCTAAACGGCAGTTTCTAAACCGTTGTTTCTAAACCATTGTTTCTAAACCATTGTTTCTAAACCATTGTCTCTAAACGGTAGTCTCTAAACGGTAGTCTCTAAACGGTAGTCTCTAAACGGTAGTCTCTAAACGGTAGTCTCTAAACAATAGGCCACGCGTTTTGTATTCTGTAAATGCTGGTAATTGACATTATCGCTACAGGAACCACCGCCTAAAGTACCGCAGCCGAGTGTCCAAGATAACTCCATGCCATTAACGGCACCGATACAGCCTTGGGTTCCCGGGCCATTAACCAATACTCGGCTCACAGGCACACAGTCTCTAAAGGCATGTACTTTTTCTTCGCAAGTACTGTGGATGATGGCAGTATGGCCCTGGCCTTCCATTGCTAAGATGGTTTTGGCATGATGCAATGCCATTTGATCATCTTCTACCATAACCAGAGATAATAGTGGCACAAGTTTTTCGCGAAGCAGTGGGTCTTCAAAATCTCCGGCTTCAACATCAACGATAATTAAGCGTATAGGGTAACTGCGACTTATCTCTGCAGCAGCACAAATTTTGCCGGCAGTTTGTCCCATCCACTCAGCTTTTAGCGTACCGTCTGAAAATAAACACTCACGTACTCGTTTTGCTTCAGCATCATTTAAAATAGCCGCGCCATTTTTAATGAGTTCTTGGCGGAAGTCTCGAGCGATGTGAATATCCACTAATAGATTATTTTCTGAACCACACACGATACCGTTATCAAAAGATTTACTGTTCACGATGTGTGTTGCCGCACGTTCAATATGCGCATCATTGCTAATCCATACAGGCGCATTACCACGACCTGCACCGATGGCTGGAGTACCGGATTGGTAGGCTGCTTTAACCATATTGGAGCCGCCGGTGGCGAGAATAAAGCTCACATCTTCATGGCGCATAAAACGCTGTGTGACTTGTCGGCTGGGCGCTAGTGTGGGAATTTGTACTAAATCAACAGGGGCGCCGGCTTTACGCAGTTCTTCACGGATGATATTTACAGTAGTGTGGCTAATCTTTTCTGAGCGGCGGCTGGTGCTGAAAATAATGGCATTACGAGACTTTAATGCAATTAAGGATTTAAAAGTAATGGTCTCAACGGGGTTGGTGACTGGGATTAAACCTAGAATTACCCCCATTGGCATGGACACTTCTTCGACGCCAGGGCTGGACATGGTCACTTTCCCATTACCGGGTTTGGCAACCAAGTCTTCAGCAACCGCGATAGAGCCTAAGCCAATTTTATCCACTTTATGCTCTTCAACACCAATTCCGGTTTCTTGAACACACAGACTAGCAAGCATACTGGCTTCTTCGTTAATGGCATCGCCAATGTTAATCAAAAGTTGGTTGAGTTTTTCTTCTGACCAACTCATGAAACTTTTTTGAGCGCTGACAGCACGATTCACGGTGGCATCGATGTAAGGGCTTGGGCTGTTATTCAGGGTTTCTTTTTTGATTTGACTGTGCATCGAGCGGTATTTTTTGGTGATGGATGCAGCGGCAGTTTGAATAATTTCCCGATAGCTCTCGATATCTTTATAAGCCAACGCTTGTAATTCTTCTAAAGAAAAATAAAAAGCGGTTACTGGCTTTGTGGCTTCCAGTGTGACTGCCATGGGTTCGCCATCCAGCATGCTGACGGCACCGACAATATCACCAGGTAAGTAGTGTTCAATTTCATCCCGAGCAAACACTTCTTCCTCTTCGTAGTAGCCAGAGATCTCTCCGCCTACAATATAATAACAACCGTTTAAGACTTCCCCCTGTTGGCAAATGACATCGCCAGGATGAAAAGTGCATTTCCGAAATTTAGAAAAAACACTCAGTCCGCTTCGTTCGAATTGTAAAATATTCATTGTTGTAGCCTTCTGTTCTCAGTAATGCTCAGCCTGTGATTCAGTTGTCCGTACTGAATTGACTGAAACTAACAATATGGTGTGATGGCGTAATTGCCCTTTCAAAGCCTTTTGATGTCCATGTGCTTGCAGAGGCTCTTTTTATTAACAGAGACGGCAAGCTCCTGAGTAGGTTTCGTACGGCTGATGTGTGTTTGGTACAAGAGGTACACGAGAAACACACGAGTAAAGCAGGCAGATGCTGATTTAGTGTGGGTATTATTCAGCAACTGCAAAGAGCACCCAAACTATAACCGGAATTAAAATAATATTTTAATACCTAAAGTTTAGTATGCTGTACATGAGGTTGTGAACAAGAATGCTCTCTCACTCTGACAGCACTTATTATTTGTCATTGAGTTTACTGTTGAGGTTTCGCTTGTGCCAACCTCTTTGCTTTTCTTTATTTTTTCACTTTTTACTAATGAAATTTATGTTTGTGTGTTGTAAATAAGAATAAAATATATCGCCATTTGATTTTATTTAATGCAAGGTTGCGAAATTAAATAAAAGTTTATCTATCAAAAAAATGTTTTTTGTGTTGGCGCTTAAATTTCTATAAGGGGCGGAATGCCAAGTTTGATATGGCTCTCGCTCTTTTTATTATTATTAATAATAAATGCATCACAAAACAAGCTTATTAAGCGGTTTTTTATAAATTATTTTTCCAGATGGCTTTTTGGGGGTTGAATTTGTTTTTTTTATGTCTGAATTTCTGCGAATTGGCATGGTGATTTTTTTAGTGGCGCCTAGAATAGCCACTACCTTGGTTAGGCGTTTTTTGAGAATAAAATAGGCAGTGTGATTTTTTGATGTAATGATTAATTAATCGCTCTGATATGAGAGTTTTATTTTTAAATGAATGTGTCAGTAAAAGGGAATATGTCAGTAAAAGGGAAAGTGCAATAAAGCTAATACCGAATGGCTTTACCTTTCTTTTCATTTGGTATGCATAAAGCAGGTATGAGCGATACAGCTTGAGGTAGGTATATAGGGTGTTCAAAAATAATACAGTTCTGTCTATGTTAGTTTCCAATACTCATTTCTTCAGAGTCAATTTCCAAGTACATCATTACTTGAGGGGTAAATGGACTTACGTGATACTAAGTGCTTTTTGATGAAGAGCATGAAAAGCTAGCTCGTAGTAAAGGTGAGGGGAAGTGTATGGCACTGCGTATATCCAGTATGTTTGATGGTGGCAACATCCATTGTGTGCAATGTAGTGAGAAGGGTGATATTCAGTTAGAAATTGAAAAAGATCATAACTCGGAATTTCTACAGTGGTTTTATTTTCGGTTGACTGGTGCTGCAGGATTGCCTTGTCATATTCAGATAGGTAACGCTGGGGCGGCAGCTTATCCAAAAGGTTTCCATGAATATTGTGTGGTGGCGTCTTATGATCGACGGCATTGGTTTCGGATTGGTACTGAGTTTGATGGGCAAACATTGAGCTTTCAGTATACTCCGAACAACGATGCCTTGTACTTCGCGTATTTTGTTCCTTACTCCTTAGAGCGACACGCTGATCTTATCGCCCAATACAGCTCTGTTGAAAATGTTCAGTATGAAATGATCGGTCAGACTGTAGACGGAAGAGACTTAGATTTATTAAAAATTGCCTCGCCACAGCAAGATCATACGTCAGCGACCCTATTGGACAAATTGTCTTTTTGGGTGATTGGTCGTCAGCATCCAGGCGAGACGATGGCGGAGTGGTGGATGGAAGGATTTTTACAGCGATTGCTGGATGTTAATGATCCTGTGAGTCGTGCATTACTCCGTCATGTTGACGTATATGTGGTTCCTAATATGAATCCTGATGGAAGCTATCGTGGTCATCTACGCACGAATGCGGCAGGCCGTAATTTAAATCGGGAGTGGTTATCACCCAGTGAAACCCACAGCCCAGAAGTGTTTTATACACTGAAAAAAATGCGTGCAACTAATGTGAATTTTTGCCTGGACGTGCATGGGGACGAAGCCTTGCCGTACAATTTTATTGCCGGGCCTGAAGGTATACCTAGCTGGAGTGACCAACGGCAGGCGGATTTGGATTTTTATAAAAATGCATTAATGATGGCTTCCCCGGATTTTCAAACCCAATTTGGGTACCCTGTGCCTGCACCGGGTAAAGCCAATCCTACAATCTGTACGAATTTTATTGCAGAAGAATTTAAATGCTTAGCAATGACATTGGAGATGCCTTTTAAAGATACGGTTGAAACACCGATGCGTGAGTGTGGTTGGTCTCCTGAGCGAAGCCAGCGACTTGGTGCCGCTAACGTGGATGCAATGTATCGTTTTTGTCTGCGATTGATGGAGTGCTGAGACGAGTTTGATTTTTATTAAGTTTAGTCTCTTTTAAGTGTGGCCTCTATTAGTTATATCTCCTGCTAGCTGTATCTCCTGCGGGGCGTTGTCGTTAATTACCCTAGTAATTTAGGGGTATCTAAACTGTCTGTTAGATCGTAAGACATTTGAGCTATCGTACGTATACGATAGCCATAAACGTTTACAACATACTATTCGGCAGGCTAGCCATACTTATTCTGAAGTCAGCACATAGGGCTCAAGAGAAATAACGGCATTATTGGCAGCGCAGGTATGGTCGCTGTAGTAGGCGTTTTTCTCAAGCGTATAACAAGAGTCTACAAAGTCGTCGTTGTCTTCATACCATTCGCTAGGCATGGCCTCTACGATGATCGATGCAATGTCGAATACGGCTTCTAGTTCAGGAATACCGGCTAATCCACCAATATCGGATACAGCACGAAGTAATGTGGCTACGAGGTTTTGATAGTTGGTATCAGCGTCGTCTTCCCAAAATTGAATATTGGCGACGTTATAAGTGTAATCAGACCAAAATAGCACGAGCTGATTAGGGTAATAGGCGGTTTCTTCATCATCTAAATAATTCAGTGGAATGATGGCAATTTCTGGATCATTCGCTGAAGACTTAACGCCTGATGTAATCATGTAAATTTCAGCCGAACCTTTTATCCATGGTTCTTGTACATCCTTGATCATAATCTTGCTCATTAATGAAGCATCTTCAGTTGCTTGTATCGATGTTGCCGTTGATGATTTTTTTTCTGAAGTAATCAGAGTATTGATATTTCGGCTTTGCAATCCCAAGTCACGCAGCGTGCTGTTCATTAACTTCACTTTTTCTATAGAAGCATTGGCGCCGTGTGTTTCAAGAACAATAACAGGGACATTGGGTGGGGTATTTTTATCTAGCCATACGGTGTTGCCAAAACGATCAAATGCTTCGATGCGCTCCCAGCTTTGTTCATTGCCTGTGGGAGGGTAAGCGTATAGGGTTTCTTTCTGTAAATTCCCCTGGTAACTTTTCGGTAAATGCATCCAAACTTCTGGGATCTCGACGCTTTGTTTTAGTGCGGTTTGACATGCCGCTGAACTTTTTGTTTCTTTATCGATTAAGCAGTAATTGGTACTTTTCTGACTTAATGATGCTACAGCTGATTGATCTGCAAGTTCTTTGATTTCAATTTTTTTTACCAGTTCAGTAATGGCAATTCCTTTAGGTGTGCTTTGTAATGCCTTAACGGTTTTGTCAAAAATATTGGGTGAGCTAAGGGTACGTTGTAATTCAATGGTTAATGCTCTGCGGTCAAATTGAGCTTGTGTATTGTAATGATTGGCGAAGGCAGAGGCAGAAAAAGCGCAAACAGATACCCCTAATGCGATAGATTTAAATATCGATTTCATGAGATCTCCAAGGTGGAATAATTGATATGGTGTTATTGCGGTTTTTACAGCTCCTGAATTGTGTACAAAAAAAAAGAATTTGTTTGTTAATTTTTTATGATCTGCGCCTGTTTCCTTTTTTCTTTACGCAAGAAATGTCAATTAACAAAAGTATTGAGAAAAGGATAAAAAATGTCGTGTTTGGATGTGTGTGAGGGAAGGGGTAGGGGAAATAAATAATGTGTTTCGGGCGAAGCCATTGAACGGCTTCGCCGAGGTTTTGCAGTGTTAATTCATCGGTTGTGTATTGGAAGTGATATTGTCGCCAGTGGTGTTCAATTGAGGGTCTGGTGCACTCTGTACTGCATCGTCCACATTGGGTTGTGAGGGTTTTTTGTGGTAGCGACGCAGGATAATGCTCAATGTTGCAAAGGAAGCCGCAGAATACATCACTGATTCCAGTGGCAAAATAAGTAAAGCGGCCAATGCCAGAAGGCTATCGTAAGTGAGTAAGGTAATGGAGCTGTGAAGCCCAAAGCGCCGTTCTAGAAACAAAGCCAGAATGTTGATGCCGCCTAATGAGGCATTGGCTTTAAAAATAATCGCAATGCCCATACCCGTGAGAATTCCGGCGGCTAAAGCACAGATAATGGGCGGGATTGAGGCTACGGAAATGTAGGCATTGAGAAGGTCTGAAAGGCCGGAAACAATGAGAATGGCAATTAAAGAGTTAATGGCTAAAGATCGGCCTAAAAATTTTAGGGCGAGCAGGAAAAAGGGCAAATTGATTACCGTGAAGAACACGCCGAACGATAAGGGTTGTGTGTAGGCGAGCAATGCACTGAGGCCGGCTGTACCGCTGACCAATAATTGGTTGAAGTTGAGAAAGCAGATCCCGAGGGACACAAGAAAGCAGCCTTCCAGCATTGTGAAGGTGCGATTAAGGTTGTTTTTCATCAGCGAAACCTTTTGGGTTACTGGCTTAATATCGTTGCTTCTAGCCGGTGGTTCGAGCTGTGGCGTCGGGTTGGGCCGTTTGCATCGCCGGCGAAGGCTATTCGGTTTTGACTCACCTTTTGGGTGGCGTCAATGTTTTCAAAGGGGCGCATGGTACGTGAGCGCCCTCGTGAGGAGAAGTACTTTTTACGGTGTAGCGAGAAAATTAGTAAGAAAAGTGGTCGCTCACGTTTTGGGTTTATTGACCCAATTGGCTGTACGACGCACTTTAAAACGAGGGCATAAGCCTGCGCTCATTGGGCTAATGGCCTTCAATATTTAAGAATACGGCTAAACCGCTAAAGAACATTTGCACGGCAATCATAATGAGGATCATCCCCATTAAACGCTCTGTAGCCAATAGGCCGCGCTCTTTCAATAGTTTGTACAGCAGTGGAGAGGCCAATAATACGGCAGAGGTAACCGCCCAGGCACCAATGACTACCAATGTCCAAAGCCACAGTGATGTCCCTTCGGTGTGAGCCATTAACATGAGTGTGGCGAGAGTGGAAGGCCCGGCAATAAGCGGAATGGCCAATGGCACAATAAAGGGCTCACCGCCGTATTGATCTTCTCCCATGATGCCGCCGGCCTGGGGGAAGATCATTCTGAGTGCGATAATGAGCAAGACAATGGCGCCGGCCATTTTCACAGCAGGTTGTTCTAATTGCAGTGCTTCGAGAAAGTAGCTACCAAAAAAGAGAAAAACAAACATCACCACCAAAGCGATGAGAAGCTCCCGGAGAATTACCTTTATGCGACGGCGATTGTCTACGTTTTTGAGCAGCGACAAGAACACAGGAATATTACCCAGTGGGTCCATAACGAAGATGAGCGTGAAGAAAGCGGATATTGGTTCCATAGCGTGGTTACGTTACATGTAGTCATTCAGAGGTAAAAATTCGACACAGGCCAAATTCAATAAAGGTCGAAATAAATCAAGGGTGTACAAATTAAAGATAGACCGGCAGATAGGCCAGTTTACCTGGCCATAAAACGGCTGAGGTGATCATTCCCTCAACCGATAGTGGTGAAGATGAGTGTTCTTTTGGCTAGACCATCGCACTAGATAGGCGTTGATTGATTTTACTCCAGCGTGTGCGAATGCGCTTGGTCATACCTGCCACGTCTAATTGACATTGCTCTAATAATTGGTCGCGTTTGCCATGGTCTAAGAAGTCGTCAGGTAAGCCCAAGTGAAGTAAGTTGGTGCTTACCCCTTCCTCTGATAAAAATTCGGATACCGCGCTACCGGCACCGCCAGCAACAGCATTTTCTTCCAGAGTAACCACCAGCGCATGTTGGGTTGCCACCTCAAGAATCAGCTCTTCATCAATGGGTTTAACAAAGCGCATATCGCATACGGTGGCATTGAGTGATTCTGCGACGGATAAAGCCCGGTCTAACAAGGTGCCAAAGTTGAGAATGACAATGTGTTTACCAGAGCGAACCCGCTTTCCTTTACCCAGCGGCCATACGGACAACTCTTCACAGATATGACTGCCCATGCCTTTGCCTCGTGGATAGCGCACGGCAGCAGGCCCCGGGAACTGATAACAGGTGTGTAACAGTTGTCGACACTCATTTTCATCACTGGGAGTCGCAATGACCATATTGGGTATACAACGTAAGAAACTCAGGTCAAAGGCACCGGCGTGGGTAGGGCCGTCTTCTCCGACAATCCCGGCGCGATCAATACCAAAGGTCACATCCAGTTTTTGGAGAGCTACATCATGAACCAACTGGTCGTAGCCGCGTTGTAAGAAGGTAGAGTAAATCGCCACAACGGGTTTTTGTCCCTCACAGGCAATGCCGGCTGCTAGGGTCACGGCATGTTGTTCGGCAATGGCGACGTCATGGAAGCGCTCAGGGTAGGCTTGAGAAAAGGGAACCATACCAGAGCCTTCGCACATGGCTGGGGTAATGGCGGTAAGCTTCGGGTCAAGTGCGGCTTCATCACATAACCATTGGCCAAAGATATCTTGAAACTTGGGAGAAGCGGTTTTGGGCTGATGAGGTGAAGCGGTTTCTTTTTGGCTTACGCTGCCATCATTTACACCGTTATTGTTAAGGTTCTTGTCGGCACTTTCCGTGGCGGGTTTTGGTTCGATTTTATTCAGTGCGTGATAGCCAACGGGGTCTTCTTCGGCGGGTGAGAATCCTTTGCCTTTTTGTGTGATGATGTGTAGAAGTTTTGGGCCCTTGATGTCTTTGAGGTTATTCAGGTCGTGTACCAGTCGAGGTAAATCATGGCCGTCAATTGGGCCGATATAATAGAACCCTAACTCCTCAAAAAGCGTGCCCGGAGACACCATGCCTTTGACGTGCTCTTCGGTCTTGCGGGCCAGTTCCCATGCTTGTGGGATTTTAGACAGAACACGCTTGCTGCCTTCACGGAAGCCGGTGTACAGCTTACTGGCCCATATCTTGGAAAAGTAAGTGGCTAAACCACCAACATTACGGGAGATCGACATGTTGTTGTCATTCAGAATGACTAGCATATCGCTTTCTACATGGGCAGCGTGGTTAAGCGCTTCGAAGGCCATGCCGGCCGTCATGGCACCGTCGCCGATAACGGCAACAGTTTCCCGGTTGATTTCTCCCATAGCGCTGCCGATGGCCATGCCCAGTGCTGCGCTGATTGATGTACTGGAGTGGCCCACACCAAAGGTATCAAACTCGCTCTCACTGCGCTTGGGGAAGCCAGACAGCCCGCCAAATTGGCGCATGGAATGCATACTCTCGCGGCGTCCTGTGAGAATTTTGTGGGGGTAGGTCTGATGGCCCACGTCCCATACGATGCGGTCATTTGGTGTGTTGTAGACGTAATGAAGAGCAATGGTTAATTCCACCACTCCAAGCCCTGCGCCAAAATGGCCGCCGGTTTGTCCTACGCTGTATAGCAAGTATTGCCTGAGTTCATCGGCCAGTTGAGGTAGTTGCGCCTCTTCCAGTGTGCGTAGATCTGCTGGACTATTAATGGCGTCCAGCAGGGGCGTTGAGGGGCGACGTGTTGGAATTTCTTCAAGCATTAACGGTTCTTTTTCAGCAGTTTTACTTCATTAAACGGCCTATTGTAGCCAGCCCGCTTCCGAATAACTACCATTACGCTCGAAAGGGATGGATCTTTCACCATAACCTAAATTTTTAAGGCGCATTGCTATATGCCCCTTTGTGGTTTTTGCATTTTTCTTAAGTCGTGTTCGCCTCTCAAAAGGCACGCTGGATGATGTACCCGGAGAGGTGCCTTAAATAATCTGCCCGATAGTCAAATCCTGCCAAATGATTGAGTGCCGCTTCATGGAGCTCTTTTGTCAGACGCTGTGCGCCTCTTAGCCCTAATAGCGAGACAAACGTAGGCTTGTTCAAGGCGGCGTCTGCCCCTTGGGGTTTACCCAGTGTTTCGGTGTCTGTGGTGACATCCAATACATCGTCTTGAACCTGAAAAGCTAAACCAATGGCATTGGCATAGCCTGTTAAAGCGTCTAATTGGTTTTCAGAAGCACGGCAGGCCAATGCGCCACAACGAACACTGGCCTTGATTAAGGCGCCTGTTTTGTGGGCATGCATACGCTCTAGCGCGTCTCGTGTTAGGGATTGATTTATCGCGGCAAGGTCAATAGCTTGTCCTAATACCATGCCTTGGTGGCCGGAGGCTTGGGTAATTTCATGAAGAATTCGCAGTTGGAGTGAGGCATCCACTGCTTGCGGAGTAGAGAGTTTCTCGAAAGCCAGAGTTTGCAGGGCATCCCCGGCAAGAATTGCATTGGCTTCGCCAAATTTCACATGACAAGTTGGTTGACCACGTCGTAGGTCATCATCATCCATGGCGGGTAAATCGTCATGAATCAAACTGTAGGCGTGAATGCATTCGATGCTGGCAGCAATGGTATCAAGGTAGCCTCTATCTTCATTGCCAATGGCTTCTGCAGCAGCATAAACCAGCATTGGGCGTACTCGTTTGCCACCGTTGAGTGCGCTGTAGCGCATGGCATCTAATAGCAGTGATGGATGCGTTTCTTCTGAGGAAAGTAAGAAGTGCTCCAGGGTGTTTTGTACCCGGCTTTGAGAGTCTTTAGAAAATTGTTCGAACAACTTGGTTACGCCCGATTATTGGTTACGCTCGATTAAAAGGATGGTGTATTTTGTTGAGTCACGCTCTTATAAGACGCCAATCAATGCCGATTATCCTTCTTCGACGGTGTTTCGCGTTACTCGTCTGTGGGAAATTCTTGTAGTTGCAATTCGCCTTGGCTGGCAATGAGTTGTTGCACTTTTTGCTCTGCGTCTGCCAGTGTTTTTTGGCAATCCCGTGTTAATTTAATTCCATTTTCAAATACCTTAAGTGACTCCTCTAACGATAAATCACCGGTTTCCAGCTTCTCAATGAGTTGCTCTAATTCCGTGAGCGCAGATTCAAAATCCTGAGATTTTTTTCTGGCTGCCATAGGTCATGCCCCCGTGAACAAATTGGTTACTGGTCTTCATGATTATCTCATTCTCCAGTGCTGGAGTTTTGCGGTCATTTTTAGAGCAGTGGAGCCGCCATCAGCCTTGGTGAGAGAGTTATTCGATGAGAGAAAAACATCATTGGCGCAACCATACTTAACGCGCCGGTGGCGGTCAATCTCTCAAAACGGATGAGCTTGTTTGAGAATGAGAATACGGGTCTAACACAGCGCCATTAGGTTATGAGTAATTAAACGCTACACTCTCTTAGTAGTAGATGATCTGTGCGCTGGCCACAAGGTTGTTCTTTAAGGCCGACCTTTGCGCATGACATTTTTTCTAATGTGAATGTCGATTTGGCCGATAGATTTCAAAATATTAGATCTTTTGAATAAATAGTATTAGATCTTCTGAATAAATAATATTAGGTGTTCTGAATAAATAGTTATTCTGATCGATGCCCCGACAGACGATTAACTCAAAAGAGTCTCTGAGAAAGGGCGTTTGAGAATGTGTAAGGAGTAAATGGTGGATTTAGCAACACTGGTTGGTTTATTGGGAGCGATGGGTTTAATTATCGTGACCATGTTGATGAGCGGCAGTTTGGGCATGTTCGTGAATGCGCCTTCGTTGGTCATTGTGGTCGGCGGCAGTATTTTCGCGGTGATGGCTAAGTTTGGGCTGGGGCAGTTTCTTGGTGCGATGAAAGTGGCAGGCAAAAGCTTTAAAGGGGGGGGGACCGATACCGCTGCTTTAATTGAAGAGATTGTTGGTCTGGCAGATGCAGCACGCAAAGGCGGATTGTTGTCTTTGGAAGGGAAAGAAGTTGGCAATGAGTTTTTGCAAAAAGGTATCCAACTTCTGGTGGATGGACATGACCCGGATGTGGTGAAAACCCTTCTCTCGAAAGACCGCACTCTTGCCGAAGACCGACATGCCGTGGGTGCTCAGATATTCAAAGACATGACCGCGATGGCACCGGCGATGGGAATGATCGGGACATTGATTGGTTTGGTGGCCATGTTAGCGAACATGGATGACCCTAAGTCCATTGGGCCTGCCATGGCGGTTGCGCTATTGACCACCCTATACGGTGCCGTGATGGCAAATGGTTTAACAGACCCGATTGCAGCCAAGTTGAATTTAAGGGCTAATGAAGAGGCGATGATTAAAAATTTGATCATTGATGCATTATTGGCCATTCAAGCAGGACAAAACCCCCGAGTGATTGATGGGATGTTGAAAACGTATTTACCGGAAGGCAAGCGAGATGTGGCTGGTGATGAATAATTATCTAGACGGTTTCATCGACGGAGGCCTCCAGTATGGATGAAGCAGAAGCGAAATGCGATTGCGAAGAAGGGCTGCCTGCATGGATGGGTACCTTTGCGGATTTAATGTCGCTGTTGATGTGCTTTTTCGTTTTGTTACTGTCGTTTTCAGAAATGGATGCCATGAAGTTTAAGCGTTTGGCGGGCTCGATGGCGCAAGCTTTTGGGGTGCAGAATAAATTGAATGTGGACGATCCTCCCAAAGGAACCAGTATTATTGCTCAAGAGTTCAGCCCAGGCATTCCTGAACCCACTCCTATTAATGAAATTTTTCAAAGCACCGATGACTTTACCGAAATGAGTTTAGAGGTGGATTGCCAAGAGCAATACGATGTGGAGCAAGGGGACGTCGACAGTGAAGCCGGTGTGAAGGTTCGTATTAAGCAGGAGCTTGAAAAGCTCATCCAAAAAGCGGAAAACGTAGCGCAAGATCGAGCCACCGAATTGGCCCGAGCGCTGCAGACGCAAATTATTAATGGCGAGATGGAAATCGAAACTCGCGGCCGGAATATTATTATTCGTATCCGTGAAAAGGGTTCTTTCAAAAGCGGTTCTGCAGAATTGGTTGGCAATTATGGTGAGGTACTGGCGGATGTACGAAAAGTATTGGCGGGCACGGCCGGTACTATTTCAGTAGAAGGACACACGGACAGCTTACCCATTCAAACTGCACGCTTTCGTTCTAATTTTGAATTGTCATCGTCACGAGCGGTATCCGTGGCGATGGAATTAATGAGTGGGGCAGAGTTGGGTCGAGATCGTTTTGAAGTAACAGGGTATGCCGATACAAAACCATTAATGAGTAATGAAACGCCCGATGGTCGATCACGAAATCGTCGGGTAGAAATTGTTGTACGACAAAGTTTGGATAATACCTTATCAGAAGAAGACAAAGCATTATTGAAAACAGAGGGCAGTGATATTTTGCGGGAGTTAGATATAGAGCCGGAATATTTATTTGAACTAGCGCCGGATGAAATTTTTTGATACTGCTTGTGGGTATGATTTTTTAGCCGTCGCTATTTAGCTTTATTTATTTCGCTGTATTGATTAAGCGCTGCCAATTCAAGTGAAGGTCAAGACACGTATTTTATGAAAAGTTCTATGAAAAAAGCGGGTTCCACTGAAGTAAGTATGATGATAAATAAAACGATTGAGTTGTAAAAATGATGAGTAACCAAGAAGATCGGCGCCGTTTTTTTCGAATTGATGATACGCTAGGTGTTGCCTATACCAAGATGAATGAAACAGAAAATATTCCCGATGCGAAGCAACAAAACGATCTTTTTCGCCAACTGGCCAGCTATGATCGTGTACTTGCAGAGCAACTCAGTGTATTGCAAACCCGTGATCCAGTCGTGGCAAAAATCCTAGATGCCTTGAACCAAAAATTGATTGCAGTGGTCAATCAATTAGAGATGGATAATTATTTAGTGCGCTCTCTGGTGCATAAAGCTCGAGAAGTGAATGTCAGTGCGTGCGGGATGGCGTTTTACACTGAAGATACCTTACAACAAGGGGATCATTTGCATTTGGAGTTGGCGTTATTGCCCAGTAATACCATCGTATCCACTATGGCTAAAGTGGTTGATGTGGTGGATCATCCGGTTGCAGGCGAGTCTATGGCAGGGGAGTTGATGGTAGGTGAGTCAGTAGTAGGGGAACGGGGAGCCAACGAGAATCGTTATGTACGAATGGACTTTTTTGCCATGAACACCCAAGACCAAGAACTGCTTATTCAACATCTGGTGAAGCGTCAGGGCCAGAAAATTCGGGAAGGCTGGGATACGTCAGGGGGCAGTTTGCCTCAAAGTTCGTCACCAGAAGACAGACCTTCTTGAATTTAGGAATTTCTCTGATCGTAGTGCCATAAGCTAAGTAACAAAGTAGTGCCATAAGCTAAGTAACAAATAAGTAAAAGCGATGAATAGAATGTCACGGTACTGTCATTGGTGGCCGCTAACCTAGTCGCCAATAAGAAAGACTCTCTGATGCCCGGTTTTGGTGCCTTATATGGTCTATAGTAAAAACAAGTGAGTATGAAACAATAAGAGTGAAAATAGTGTCAGTCCACTGAATATAGTGTCAGTCCACTGAATATAGTGTCAGTCCATTAAAAATAGCGTCAGTCCATTGATGATGCATCAGAGGTAGGCCGCTTTCATAGAGATAACGAAATATTATCCCCTTCAGTACGGTTTCATTAAGTACACCCCTTTGATCTCTTTTCTTCAGCAGGTCCACCGGTCTGTCCGCCGATGGTTTTCAACTCAAAGCCATCATTCTACAAGGTGTTATTCTTTCTTTTCCTTTCGCGCATTACCTAATTTACACCCATTACCGACTATGTTGTGGGTAATTATGTTGTGGGTAATTATGTTATGGGTAGTACATACCCTTATTTTTTATCAACTGATGACGTTTATTGCTGGCAAATTGCTGGGCAGTGCTCGAACCGTGGTATTGGCGGGGGTCGTTCTCAATCAATATCGGTGCTGTGTAGTCTGCTGGTTTCACGCACAAGAGGAACAGGTACGATGGAACCTCGAATACTGAGATTGAATGCCCATGGGCAACCTCTGGAGTGGTTGCACTGGAAACAGGCGACCTGCCTGTATTCTCGAGATATGATTTGTTGGACGCTGGGAGATGTTGTTAAGGCTGTGAAGGGCGGGTATTCGCGCTTTACGGGATTGCAATCGATGATTGAATTGCCCTCCATCATTGCTTGTCATGGTAAGACGCTACAACCCAAAAACACCATTCCACCGCTCACTAACTCCGCATTATTTGCTCGCGATAATTATCAATGTATGTACTGTGGTGGGGATTTCGATTTCACCGATCTATCTCGTGATCACGTTATTCCCATTTCTCGAGGCGGCAAAGATCGCTGGCAAAATGTTGTGACTGCCTGTAAGCGCTGCAATCAGCGCAAGAGTAACTACCTTTTGTCTGAAATCAACATGGAGCTAATAGCCTTACCTTTTCGTCCCAATGCCGCTGAATATCTAGCACTGATCAATAATGATCGTATTCGTGGGGATCAGATGGAGTTTTTAAGCTCGCAGTTCTCTCGAAATTCTCGCATTCGCTTTTGAAAATGTGTCATTGAAGAGCATCTATCAGTGCATGAAAGGGATTCAATGGCGATTGCGGGCTTGAGTGGATTCTTGGCATTGCGTACATAGGGATTGTGTGACATGTCATTTACTTTGGAGTAAACCTCAATATCAGTGGCCTCCAAAGCGTTCCTTTACTAAAAAAAATAGCATCTATACTGAACGTATTTCCCTATAACGTATTCCTCTATATAGGTAAGGCGCGTTCATGGCTAAAGTTGCTCCTTCGATAATCATTACCCTTATGCAGCAATGTGTGGTAGTGCTTTCGCTGGCGGGCATCTTCTTGCTTGGGTTTTATTGGCAGCACATTAATAGCTGGCACTGGGCTTTGAATATTGTGCCTGCACTTGCTATTGCTATCTGGGTTGCATTTGGGGTGAGGTTGTTGCCAGCCATTGCCTTGGGGTTGGTTTTTGCGAGTATTGTTGCCTATTCAGAGGTGGGGGTAGATGGCGCTGCGCTTGGGGTACTTATCGTACTGCTTTTCTTTCTACTTCATATTTCCGTGGCAGTATTTTTACTCCATCAATTGAATATCCAATCCAGTTTATTGAAAGCACGCGACTGTTTACGGTTGTTGTTTGTTGTGATTCCTTTGGTGTCTCTTTTTGATGTTGTCTCCTCGATGGTGCAGGACTGGCTATTGGGTGCCCATATCAACCTTTCTTTAAATAATAGTGTTCTGATGTCCAAAGGTGACAGCCTAGGGGTTTGGGCCAGCAGCGTTTTGGGTGGGCAGCTGGCGCTACCGTTGTTGTTAAATATCTTTCATCGAGAGGTTAAACGGGATCATCGTGGTGGTCTTTTTTTGGGTGGGGTGCTGACGATTATTGTTATTTGTGTTTGCATCCAGTGGGTTTATGCGCTGCAAAGAGAGCGTCTTATGCTGGAATTTCAGCGTTCAGTGGATGAAATAGGTCAGTCGTTTACTCGGACGTTATTGATGGTTGAGTCCTCTTTGATTGCTACCAAGGCGTTAATGCAGGCAAACCCTGAGGTGTCTGAGGAAAAATTTGGACGCTTTTTCGGAGAAATTATAGGCGTGTATCCCGGTATTCAAGGTATTGCCTGGTTACCATTGGTACAACATCAGGATCGTAAGGCGTTTGAAAGTCGTTTGGATCGAACCAATGCCGATCACCCTTTTATTCATTATCGCTCCGAGGTTCAGGTGCATTTGGCGCCGAAGCGCGAAACCTATCTGCCCATTTTGTATTGGAATGCCCTGTTTTTTTCAGACGATTTTAGAGGATATGACCCCACTCATCGGGCCGATTGGCGTGAGCTAATAGAGATGAGTGAGCAGTCTAACTCTACGATTGCGACCACCAAGACCTCACTGGAGTCTTCACGGGTAGCAAACAGTATCTACTTGGTGAGTTCGGTGTATGGGAGTGATGTGGCGACATTGAGTACGCCCCGTTCGATCATGGGGGTGGTCATGGGCATGGTGGATGTGGACATCATGGTGGATGGCCAGCTTACGGATACTCAAATGGAAAGCTTTCAATTGTCATTAATCGATAATGGCAGTGATTCGGCGGCTCGTGTCCCAGAACGGCTTTTGTATCGGAATAATGCCACGCCCGTGCCAGGGTTTGTGCATTTATATACGCTGAATTTTGGGGGGCGGACATACCATCTCGTTGCCCAACCGTCACCCCTATATTTTCAAAATTTGGAGTACAGAGATGTCTCCTTTCTATTCTTAGTGGTGATCTTATTCGGCGGTACTACCATGGGTTTAGTGTGTTTATTCACGGGTAATGATCAATTGCACCAGAAGTTGGTGGAGGATAAGACCGCTCACCTTTCTGATTCGCTCCGTCTGGCTCAAGAATCGTCCAGTCGAAAAAGTCAGTTTATTGCTATGGTCAGCAATGAATTTCGAACCCCATTGAATACCATCATTCGTCTTAGCTCCCGTGCTCTAACAAAAAATATTGAAAAGCTCTCGGCACAGGATGTGGATGGGTTAAATTCCGTGAAGCGTAATGCCGACCGACTACTGGATATGGTGGGTGATATTATTGATGTCATCAGTCTCGACCAAGCTAACGCTTCGCCTTACCGCGATGATGTGGTTATTGAAGAGCTATTGAATGAAGTATCACGTTGGTGCAAGCCGGTATCAGATGAAAAAAAAATTGGGTTTTCAACCCGTATGGAAGCCTCAACCGCTTATGCACGATGTGATAAACGGTTGATCCGGCAGGCATTGAGTAATTTAGTGATGAATGCAATACAAAGAACCGATACAGGCTCGGTGGAAATTGTGGTAGATCGAATTAAAGAGCAGCAATGGATGTTGCGTTTTTTGGTCCATGACACCGGTGCCTCGATGGAAGTTGAGCAGCTTGGGCAATTATTTGTCCCCTTTTGCAGTAGTAAAGATCATGAGAATTTGGATGATCACAATGGTCTTGGCCTACTATTAGTGAAAGAGATTGCTAAACATCATGGTGGTGATGTGTTTGTCGATAGCTCGGATGAGTCGGGGAATACCTTTGGTTTTGCCATACCTGCCAGTGGTTAAAACGAATACATTGTAAACGAGTAGGTTGTAAAGATAGGAGATAAAGTGCATAAGCGGCTGATCAGGCAGTTACGGCGCTTTGGATTAAACCCTAAAGATGCGGGTATCGATACGGATATCCGTGAGCTGTACAGTGTAATTTCGGAAACCTATAGTGAGTACGATGAAGCATTAGATATGCTTCGTTCAACCATTGAGTTATCGTCAAATGAGCTAATTTCTCGTAGTCGACAATTGCGTCAGCACTTAGTGGAGTTGGATGAAGCGCGTAGTGAAGCAGAAAACTCACGCTCTGTACTGGCCACGACATTTAATGCTATTGGAGAAGCGATTTTGGCTGTGGATGGCAGTGGCCGTGTTCGCCATGCCAATCATTTAGCTGAACAGTTGTTTGATAGCAATCATCTTCAGAGTCGGCAAGTCGACAATTTACTGATTCGCAAGTTAGCCAAGCGAATGGATCAACCCAAGCGTTTATTTAAAACGCTTCGTGTGTTAAAAAAAGACCCATCCAAGCGTTATTTTGGTTATTTACAATTGTTGGATGGTCGTCATATTGAATGTCACTCCATACCGGAATATTTCGAAAATATTGTGACTGGCCGGGTTTGGAGTTTTCGGGACATCACGGGTTATAAACAAGCCGAAGCCGATAACATGCATCGTGTTTTTCACGATGAGTTAACCAATCTTCCTAATCGCTTATTATTAAAAGAACGCATCGAGCACAGCATCAAATTATGCGCTCGTGAAAATACCATGATGGCGGTATTGTTTATTGATCTAGATGGGTTTAAGCGTATTAACGATGCAGAGGGGCATACGGCTGGGGATGGCTTGCTCAAAGAAATTGCACTAAGACTCGAAGGGATTATTCGAGATCAAGATACCTTGGCCCGACTCACCAGTGATGAATTTGTCATACTGCAAGAGGCCGTTACCAGTCAACATTCTGTGCGACAATTATGCAAGCGTATTCATGACAGTATTGCTTATCCTATTGAATTGGGAGAAAAATCTTTTCATATTACCTGTTGTGTCGGCATCAGTATTTATCCTCGCGATGATAATGACCCAGATGCGCTTTTGAGAAAAGCGGATATGGCGATGTATCGGGCAAAAGAAATGGGACGCTCTTGTGTTCAGTTTTACAGTGATTCCATGGAACGTTATGCCATTTATCAAGTGGAAATGCAGCGAAAGCTTTTTGTTGCCCTCGAGCAGGGTTTATTAACACTGTATTTTCAACCTGAAATTGATGTGAAAACCGGAGAGGTGATACAGCTCGAAGCCTTGGTGCGTTGGATTAACCCGGATGGCTCGATGATCTCGCCAGCAGAGTTTATTCCCATGGCAGAAAAAATGGGCATGATCAACAATATTGGTGATTACATTTTGAATGAGGCTTGCGCTCATATCCGGCGATGGAATCAGCAAGGGTATGATCGCGTTGTTGTGGCGGTGAATTTGTCTGTTCGAGAGTTTCAGCAAACCGATTTTATCGAGAAAGTGAAGAATACGATTTTAAGCCATGGAATTTCAGCGCGATCGTTAGTGTTTGAGATTACCGAATCAGTGTTTATGGAAGACATGGAGCGTGTGTTGAAAGTTATGCATGAGTTTAAGCGTTTTGGCATTCGATTTGCGGTTGATGATTTTGGTACGGGATTTTCGTCATTCAGTTATCTTCAGAAGTTACCCGTTGACTTCTTAAAAATTGATCGCAGTCTTGTGCAAAGTGTGGTGCAAGGGGTAAAAGAATCTGCTGTCGTCGAATGCATTGTTGATATTGGACGACATTTGCAAATGAAAGTGGTGGCAGAAGGCATTGAAGACGAGGTGACATTGTTGCATTTAGAACGGTTAAATTGTGATTATGCACAGGGTTTTTTCATTTGCCGCCCACAACCTGCTGAAGAAATGGAGCCATGGTTATCGCGTTTGCGGTAACTTTTCTTACGCTGTATTTTCCTTTCTGTTTCGCTGTGTATTTCCTTTATTTGTCTTTTTAATTGTTGTTACATGTTAATTATTATTACATGAATTCACGCTAATATGAGCTTGAAAAGTCTTTGTGTTTGAGAGCTTGATGAATAAAGAGTAGTGCATAAAAGAGCAGTGCATAAAGAGTAGCTCATAGAGCTGGGTGAAATAAAAATGTAAGACAGAAAAGATCGAATACTGAGACTCTAGAATCACAAGACTTTTGAATAATCAGACTCTGGAATAACGAGATTGTGGAATACATTGATAGCCATTGCCATTTGGATTTTGAGCCTTTGCAACCGGTGGAGCAAACCATTACCGCTGCACGAAATGCAGGGGTATCGGAGTTCATTGTGCCGGGTGTTTCACCAGGCGAGTGGTCATCGTTGCAGTCATTATCCAGTGAGTTTGATTGTATTCATTGTGCATTTGGTGTACATCCTTGGTGGATTAAGCAGTGCCTATTGGAAAAACATTCTCTTAGCATGGTTGAAAAAACGCTAGCTAGGTTGGTAACAGAGCCTTATTGTTTGGCGGTGGGTGAGACGGGGTTAGATGGTAAAGCAGATACCCCCATGACGGAGCAATTGCAGTGGTTTGAAGCCCATGTCCGCTTAGCCTGCGAGGCGAAAAAGCCATTAATAATTCACGCGGTAAACGAACACCCAAGAATACAAAAAGTTTTAAAGCGTTACCGTCCTCCTTGTGGTGGCGTCATTCATGGGTTTTCTGGCAGTTATGAGTTGGGTGCAAGCTATTGGAAAATGGGCTTTTATTTAGGGGTTGGAGGAACGATTACTTACCCTCGTGCCAATAAAACCCGAAATGCGGTTTCTCGATTACCTCTTGAGTGCTTGTTGCTGGAAACTGATTCACCGGATATGCCGTTAAATGGTCGACAGGGTGAAACTAATTATCCACAATTTCTTCCCTTGGTAGCGGAAGAATTGGCCTCGTTGAGGGGTGTTGCCGTGGAAGAGGTTGCACTTCAGACATCCGAAAATGCGCGTTGTTTATTTGCTTTGCCAATCAGAGAGCCTGTTAAGGAGCCTTGAGAGTCAATCTTGAAAGTCAATAAAGATAAAGGAAACACGCCACTCGTTTTTTCGTCTTTGTTTTAGCCAATTGTTGTTTTAATCAATTGTTGTTTTAATGGGTATTGGTTTCAGTTAATGGTTGTTATATTTAATGGTTGCTTCAATGACCACTGCCCCTTTTTCGACCCATGCTCAATTGCGAGCACAGTTTCCGCTATTCCAAACTCCTGAAAATCAATCGTTGGTTTATCTCGACAATGCTGCCACCACGCAAAAACCTCAGCAGGTAATAGAGGCCATTTCAGATTTTTATCGACATTCCAACAGTAATGCCCATCGTTCCAGCCATCGTTTAGGTCGTGTTGCCACTCATGCTTTGGAGCACAGTCGCAACAGCATGGCGGTATTTTTAAACGCACAACAACCGGAAGAAATTATTTTTACGCGAGGGGCGACAGAGGCGCTTAATTTATTGGCGTTTAGTTTGTGTGCCGAGTTAGTGCCGGGCGATGAGGTTTTGCTTACGCAAGCAGAGCATCATGCGAATTTGGTTCCTTGGCAAATGGCAGCGAAACGCAATGGGCTTAATTTAGTGTTTTTGCCCTCGAATCAGGGCATTCCCTGTTTTGAGCGCTTAGGAGAGTACCTTACGGACAGAACACGCATTGTCTCTGTTACGGCGGCCTCCAATGCACTAGGGTTTTTATCACCTCTGTCGCTTATTGAGCAGACGCTGGTGAGTTCCGGTCGCCGCGATCAGCTTCATTGGGTGTTGGACGGAACACAATACACGGCGCATAAATCGGTTGATGTGCAAACTTTTGGCTGTGATTTTTGGGTATGTGCTCCCCATAAGTTTTATGGGCCTACGGGGGTGGGGGTGCTTTGGGGGCGTTATCGGCATCTCAAAGCAATGCACCCTTGGCAAGGGGGAGGGGAAATGATTCGAGAGGTGACGTTACAGAGCAGCACCTATGCAGAGCCGCCTCATCGCTTTGAACCCGGTACGGCGTCTTTGGCCGATATTGCCGCTTTAGCGGCGTGTGTGGAATTTTGGCAACGTTTAGACAGAGGTTGGTTGTGGCAGCACGAGCAGGCTTTATTCCAGCGGTTGTATTCCGGTTTAAGTGCCCGACCTGAGCTCAATGTTTTATCGCCTTGGCAAGACAATGTGGGTGTCATCAGTGTGCATAGCGATCAAATTCATTTAGCTGATTTGGGTCATTGGCTGGATGAGTGTGAAGTGGCTTGCCGTGTTGGCCATCACTGTACACAACCGCTGATGGCGTCATTGGGTGTCTCTCATACCTTACGTTTTTCCATCGGTGCGTATAACTGCGACAACGACATTGATCGAGCGTTAACCGCTGTGGATGATTTCTTTGCCTCTAGTGATCAACGAATGGCGTCCGTTGCGCTACCGCTGACCACCGCCTTAATGTCCACACTCTCTACTCAGGCAGAGGCGCCAAGCAGCAGTGAAGACACCGTGTGTTTTGAAGCGCCTGATTTATCGTTATGCAGTGTGGAGGCTTTAAAAGCCGAGCGCCAATGGCAGCGACGGTATCGATTATTGTTAAAGTGGGCGGCGCGAGTTCCTCATCAGCCTGAAATTCGCTGCGATGAGTATCGAGTGGAGGGGTGCGAGTCGGCGGCGTGGTTAGTGGCTCAACTCCAAGACAAGCGATTTTATTTTTATCTGGACAGTGATTCTAATGTGGTCAAAGGGTTGGGTGTGCTCTTACTGATGTTAGTTCAGGGGCAAACTGCCGAGACCATTCGGTTATTGCCGATCAAGGCCATTTTTTCTGACTTAGGGCTAGAAAAACACCTCAGCCCTTCCCGCTCTAACGGTTTTTGGGCGTTATGGAATCGCATTCAGTTAATGGTTAATGACCACCCATAATCAATCTAGTGTTAATTTACTTCTCTTGTGTTTTTTGATCTTCCCGTGCTTGTTTAATAAGAAAACGATCAATCACCCGAGAAGCGGCCACAAAACCAAAGGTGCCGGTAATCATGGTGGCGGCACCAAAGCCACCGGCACAATCCAATTTGACCCCATCGCTCATGCCGCTGGCGCTGTAACATATTTCTCCGTCGCCATCTGGGTACACCATTTGTTCGGTGGAATAAATCGCCTCCACCGAAAATACACGCTTGGTATTGCGAGAAAAATGATGACAGCGTCGCAGTTGGTTGCGTGTTTTTGCCAATAAGGGGTCGTTCGTGGTGCGGCTTAAATCGCCACTGCCAACAAGACGTGGGTCGCGTTTGCCACCGGCAGAACCTACTGTCACCATGGGAATTTTACGCCGTTTACAGTGAGCAATAACGGCGGCTTTGGCATGGGCGGCATCAATGGCGTCCACGACGGCATCTTGATCTGTAATGATCTCATGAACATTTTCCGGTTCGATAAAATCACTCACTTCAATGATGTTTATTTCAGGGTTAATACCGCGTAGCCGGTCTGCCATGATGGTGGTTTTGCTGGAACCAATAGTACTCGCAAGAGTGTGGATTTGGCGGTTGGTGTTGGTGACACAGATGTCATCGAGGTCGACCAAAGTGAGTGTGCCTACACCAGAGCGGGCTAAGGCTTCGGCTACCCAAGTGCCCACACCGCCAATACCCAGTACGACCATATGGGCTTTGGCCAGTCGTTGTAGATTCATTTCTCCATACAGCCGTGCGATACCGCCAAACCGTTGCTGGTAACTGGTTGTGAATTCGCTCATTGGTGGCCTCTTGGATCAAATTTTCGTATAACGAATCAATAAAAACGGGCGCCGATTATAGGTGAGCATCCACGTAGGTCAAATTACCGTTGGCGTATTATTGCTAGGGCGCTGTAAACAAGTGAAACTCATTTAAAAATGGTCTTAAGGGGGCTGTTTCTCATGCTGTTTACATTGATTCATTTTCAACAAGGTAGGTACTGGGTTATGGGTAATCACGGCGTGGCCGGAGTGATAAGGGGGTTGATCTCGGTAACCGTGATGGTCGGGCTGATTTTTGGGGGGCTTTATGCGTTTCCTGCCTTTGCTTATGACGGCTCGAAAAAAGAGAAAGCTAGCGAGTGTGCTCAGAGATTTACCTTCAGTTGGCCGATTTCAGATGATTGTTCCATGAACCCCCGTGGTGGCACCACAAAAGGGGCTCCTGTGACGTTGGATATGGACCGCTCCCCTCAGTGGCAAGCGCTACAGTCGAAAAATATTTCCACTTTCGAGCGGGATCGTCGCGCCATCTTGGCCATGGCAGGCCCATATCGAACCACATTCGATTTTTTAGAGACGGTACAGTACCAGGCCCCTAAAAAGTCGGTACAACCCTATCAATCTTGGGGCACAGAATACGTTTATGTAATTGCCGATGAAGGCGATTTTATTTCTCTGCAGCACATGATGGTGATGGTCTTTGTGCAAGAAGACGGTGCGCTTTCTGAGCCCATGGTGATGAAGCATTGGCGTCAAGATTGGCGTTTTGAAGACTCTGAGCTTCTGGAATACCAAGGCGATAATACCTGGAAAACATCGCGTCGCTCGCCCATTGATGTGAAAGGGCATTGGAGTCAAGCCGTCTTTCAGGTGGACGATTCCCCCCGTTATGAGGCTATTGGTCAGTGGGAGCACAATGCTAGCTTTAGCTCATGGAAGAGTACAAAAACCTGGCGACCTTTACCTAGACGTGAATCTAGCGTGCGTAATGACTATCAAGTGTTGGAAGGCTTTAATCGACATACCGTCATGGCCACGGGGTGGGTTCAAGAAGAAGAGAATCTGAAGCGGGTCAGTGTTAGCACAGGCAGTGAATATATCGCAAAAGAGCAGGGGGTGGCCCGATACGAGCGCATCAAGGGGTTTGATTTTTCGGCTGGCGCAAACTACATGGCGCTTGCAGGTCAGTTTTGGGCGGACGTACGTGCGGTATGGGCCGATAAAATCAAACAACACCCCACCTTGGCGTTGACCAAAACCGTCGAGGGCCAAGCGTTATTTATGCCGCTATTTCAATATGCACAAAGCGTCATGACTCGCGGCCAGTACTCCAGCAAAGAAGGAAAACGTTACGCCGAAGAAACCATTGAGCGGTATTTAATAACCACAGGGCGCTAATGGACTTTTACATGGGTAAAAGCGAGATAGTCTCTTTCTATCGTCTTACTATCGCCTTATTCATCTTTACCTGGGGAGTTGCGGCATAAACTTTCCGTCATAGAGGCATAACATAAGAGCGTGAGCTATATAGATAAGGGCACCTCTAAAAATAGCCCAACTTTGATATAATCTCACTGTTCAAAAATTTCAAGAGTTTCCTTCTATGTCTCAGCCCGGCTTTTTTGATTTAGATGACAGGTATCGCAAGTTAGATGAAAAAGATCCATTAGTTCATCTCAACAAACTGATATTTTGGGAAGCCTTTCGTCCGACCTTAAAGGAAATACGAAAGTCGAACCGAAAAAGCAATGCGGGTCGTAAAGCCTATGACGAGCTTCTGATGTTCAAAGTACTCGTACTTCAGCACTTATACAATGTATCCGATGATCAGATAGAGTACCAAATACGGGACCGCTATTCTTTTTGCCGGTTTTTAGGTCTGACTCCATCGGACAAGGTGCCTGATGCCAAGACAGTGTGGCTGTTTAGAGAAAACCTAGTCAAAGCTGGTTTAATGAAGCGTTTGTTTTTTACTTTTGATGTTCAATTAGAGGAACACGGTTTTCAAGCAAGAAAAGGTCAAATAGTGGATGCGAGTTTTGTCGATGTTCCCAGGCAGCGCAATAAAAAGGAAGAAAACAAACAGATAAAACGCGGTGAAACGCCTGATCGTTTTGAAAAGAATCCGAACGTTGGCGCTCAAAAAGATACGGATGCCCGCTGGGCGAAGAAGAACCAAGAGA
>NZ_JAJQVM010000045.1 GCF_021234875.1 Marinibactrum halimedae
CTTGGTTTTCGGCGCCACGGTTTGCAGGCTTTTATCCAGCCACTCTTTTAATTTGGCCACAATCGGCTTGGCTTCCTTTTGTCGAAGGGCGTGGCGCTGATCCGGTGGCTCTTCTTTGATTTTCTTTTCAATCGCGTACAGTTTTTGAATATAGGCTAAAGCTTGATCGGATTTTCCGGTTTTCCCCTTTTTTTGCAGGGCTTGAGCTTCTTTAAATTTTCTTCGAGCGTGTGCCCAACAGCCTAAACGCGTAATGCCATAGTCATTGCAGGCTTTTTGATACCCTTCGTAACCATCCACCATAATGGCATGAGTGTCTGAGCTGAGTAATTCAAGCGGTACTTGTTGCCCTCGGTGATCGGCATAATGAAAAACACTCGCCGAGTGCGAACCGGTATGGTTCATCACCCACATATAGCTTTTGCTTTGCGCATTTTTACCCGGCTCGTCCAATACTTGTAGGGTGGTTTCATCCATATGAAGGAGCGGTTGTTGATGCAAGTGCTCGATTAATAAATTAATCAGCGGCTGCACTAATTTTCCACACTGAATCATCCAGTTCGCCATGTTGGTTCGATCCAGATGAATACCAATACGCTTAAACATCTCACTTTGGCGATACAGGGGTAAGGCATCCGCGTATTTTTGCGTGGCGATAAAAGCCAATAAGCTGGGGCTGGCAATGCTTTTTTCGATGGGCTGTTTTGGCTTGCTTGCCGTCACGATGTGTTGGTCGCAACAAGGGCAAGCGTATTTTAAACGACGGTGGCGAATGACTTTAATTTTAGCGGGAATGATTTCCAGTTGCTCATGATCTTCACTGCCGATGTTTTTGAGTGTAGCGCCATCGTGTGGGCAGGTTTTTTTCTGCTCAGGAAGATCATAAATAATGTCTTCACGGGGAAGACTATCTGGAATACTGACGCGAGGTTTGCGTGTACGAGTATGACTTTTGACTTCTGTCGTTGTCTCTTCGGGTGTAAGCTCGTTATCTTCCGCTTCAATTGCCTCAGCTTCATTAAATAAGCCCAATTGATTAGGAGGGGTTTTTTCACTGGAGGGGGCAAAACGCTGACGGAGCAGATGTTGAATCTGCTCACTGAGAACGGTATTTTTTTCTTTTTCAGCGGCTAATGCTTGCCGCAATAAATCATTTTCTTGTTGTAACGCTGCGACTGTTTTCATGCAGCAATTATACAATAATGACTAGGCGACGTGTGAGTATTTTAATGTTTGATGAGGTTGTATTTTTTCGAAGTCAACGCCACGAAGTAGCCAAGACCATTGCTCATGGGTAATAGAAACCGTGTCCAATGAATTTTTCTTGGGCCACTTGAATTTATCTTTCTCCAATCGCTTTTGCCACAGCGCAAAACCGGTGTAGTCCCAATACAATACTTTTATCTGGTCGCGTCTTCTATTGCAAAATACGAACAAAGCGGATTGATAGACATCCAGCTCCATTATATCGCTGACGATGACAGATAGACCATTAATGGCTTTGCGAAAATCGACGGGATTTCGATGTAAATAAATCGGAGTAGAGTGAGTCCATTCAATCATATCAGCGATTTCACTAAGGCAACGAGGTTGGGTGTGGGCATGGTGGTAGGGCAATGAATCTTGCATTGGCCTATTTCTATGATGAGATTGTTCAAGGGCTGGGGCTGTGTGGGTTCTTTATGGGGTTGTACGACCACAGTTGCAAAAGCTTGCTTTGCTTGAGCTTTCTTTCGTTCGGACAGTTTGATGCTGAAATATTTAGGGTTGACGTTGTGTTGCTTGCAGAATTCCACTTGGGTTAGCTCAGATTTTTCGAATTCTGACAAGAGGTGAGGCCAGTTGTAACGGCGGTATTTTGGCATGGTAGTCTCCTTTGGGTGGAGACAGTAGGTTATTGGTTTGGAAGGTGGGGTTGTAGGAGGTTGTTGGTTTGGCGTTTACTGATATTCTGCGCCAACTTCATCAGCGTGTTTACGATAATTCAGGCCCAAGGCGATATGATGAAAGCCTGTACCTGCCGGGCTTAGTAAGTCATTATATGTTAATTTTACATGATAAAGAGGGCTGGCTTGAGCAATCAGCGTGGCCAGTGTGTCGTAGCCAAATTGTTGGTATAACTGAATGGGACTACCCGGCTGATTCAGCATTTTCGTTAAATCTATTCCTGCAATCAGGCCACCAAAGTCATGGATTACTGCAATGGTATGTGGTTTTTCGTTAATGTTTGTACTGGCTAGAGTAATGCCGTTTTTTAAAGGGATAATGGTTGAGTTTGTTTTTGTATTATTGATTAATTCGTTTGCTTTTATTAATGGTGTAGAGATGAGTAAAAGAAAACCTAACAATAAGTGCTTCATTACTCACCTCCAAATCGATAAAAAATACCCATACCAACAAAATATTGGTTATTGCTGCCATTGCGTACAATGGGGCTGTCTTTGGCTTTTCCTATTAAGTGTGTTGCCCCCAAGCGAAGAAAAGCACCCCATTGTGGGTTGATGAAGAGCCCAATATTTGTATTCAACGTAATGTCTTTAAACGATGCGGTTGCCGTGTATTGATCGTATCCAGAGTTAAACGCATCTCTTGGATTCACGCCAAAATAGGTATTCATATAATTGTCATTGGCATAGCTGGATTCCAGCTCAAATTCCAATCGCCAAGGGATCATCATAGGTAGCGTATAGATCATACTGGTTGTGGCGTAAAAACCATCGTGAACATTGGAGGCATCCCCAAACAAGGCAAGTTGGTATTCAAGATTATCGCCATCGAAGAATACATTGTTTTGCTGATGTGCAGCGTAGCCACCTACATTGATGCCGAAATCTATTTCTTCAAAAGTGTCTACTTGCGCGTTCTCTATATCGCTATCGCGACCAAAAGCCAATTCAGCTGTGGCGCCAAATTGCCAAGCGCTTTCTTGATAAATAGGAGAACGAAATGTTAATCCTTCTATTTCAATCTTTTGATTCAAAATTTTGAATTGTGAAACGACCATTGGGACGACTGTACTATCTTCGCTACCTTGGTATTCAGGAAGTAACGCTGGGCCAAGAATGAGAAAACCATTCTCTTCAGCAACCGCCATCGTGCTTACCGATAGGCAAAATGGTAAGATCAAATAGATGAAACAAGTTTTTACGCTTTGATTTATCATAGTAATTTCACTTGATGGTTTCATACGGGAAGTCTTTATTTTAAAGAGATAAAATGGATAAAAAACTCGCATTCATACCACCTTGGTAGCCTATGAAAAAAACACAATATTCCCTTAAAAAACAACCACTTCAAAAGCGCTCGGTGTTTTTGGTTAACAGCATTAAAGAGGCGGCTACTCGCATTTTGAAGGAAAAAGGGCTTGAAGGATTTAATACCAATGTGGTGGCAGAGTACGCGGGTGTCAGTATTGGTTCTTTGTATCAATACTTTGATTGCAAAGAGACATTAATTGCTGAGATTAAACGAGAACACTTTGCTCAGCTTCGAGGTTTCTTTCGAGAGGCACAAGAAAATTTAGTTACCAATGACCTTAAAGAGTTGGTTGATGCGTTTATTGAGGCCAGTGTGAAAGGTCATCAAGTTGACCCGATTTTACATAAAGTATTAAGTCAGGATTTAGTGGATTTTGGCCTCAAAGAAAAGGATAACCCTGATGGCTCTATCCTTTCCAATGTAAAAGCAGCACTACTGGCTTATCAAAATCAACTTCGTCCCAACTTGGATATTACTACGGCAGCAGAGCTGGTTTACTACCTAGTTGAAAAAACGGTGCATGAAGCGATTATTAATGAGCAAGAGAGTACTAAGCAGTTGGCAATAATAAGTGAGTTAAAAAAAGTGGTTTTGTCTTACCTCAGAGACGATTGAATTTCGGTGAGTTGAGGGAGAGGTTACATCACACACAGACAGTAAACTAAGAGTATGTGTGGTGCGTATCTATGAGTGTATTCATGCCAGTTCAGTGGAAAGTCTTTTGAGTGGAAAGCCTCTTGAATCATTCATACTCCAGTACCCCAACCGAAATAACCGGTGAGCGCCATACCACCGGCATTATGTGGTTCACCAATGATTTGCGATTACACGATAACGCTACCTTGCGGGCGGCGGGGCAGCAGTGCGATCAGCTTGTTTGTGTTTATGTTGTGCAGTCTGAGCCATCTCATCATCAGCAATTGGCTCGGCAGCACCAGCGAATCGAGTGTGGCTTACAGGGGGTAGGCCGAAATCGATTACGGCAGCAATTCGAGCAGGAAAGCCTAGGCAGCTTATCTCATGGTTTGCGATTATTGGGGCAAGAACTGCTTATTTTACAGGGGGCGCCCTTAGAAATAATCGCTCAATGCATTCAACAGTATCGAGCAACGGCGGTGTTTTCTAGCGTTAATGCCGGTTGGTATGAAAATCAAACTTTGTATCAATTAAAGCAGCATTACCCTCAGTTGGCGTTGCATCGCTATCACACTCATACACTGTTTGAACCCGCCCAAGTTAACTTAGAACGTGGGTTTGCACAGACGTTTTCGAAATTTCGACGACAAATGGAATCAGTCGGTACGATTGATGCCAAAGCGCCGGTGTCTAAATTGCCCCCGTCTCCCATTTTTGATCAGAGCGCCAATAAGCAAGGTAAAAATAAAGGCGTCAACGCAAATTATGTTTATATTAAAAGCAAAGAAGATGTGAATTCGCCAGGTCTTTATTCTTCGTCTCTTGTTTCTTCAGAGGAAAAATTTACCGGAGGGGAGTACGCTGCACTGGATCACATCAGTGCGTATTTTGATACGAAAAAACGTCTGCCCAGCCAGTATAAATTAGTGAGAAATGCACTCGATGGATGGGAACATTCCACCAAGTTATCCGCGTGGCTTGCCAACGGTTGTTTATCCGTAAGGGAAGTCGTCAAAATACTTGAAGAATACGAAGGTATTTGCGGTGCCAACGAGTCTACGTATTGGATTTATTTTGAATTATTATGGCGCGAATATTTTCAATGGTATGCCCATTATTACGGTTTGTATTTATACCGCTTCTCGGGCATAAAAAAGAAAAAGCCCCTCACCAGTTTTTATCCACAGCGTTTTCAACAGTGGTGTGAGGGCACTACGCCCTTTACTCTTGTGAATGCGTGCATGATCCAATTAAAAACAACGGGTTATCTCTCTAATCGAGGGCGGCAAATTGTCGCCAGCTGTTTTGTCAATGAATTAAATTTAGACTGGCGTTATGGTGCGGCGTATTTCGAAAAGACACTGATTGATTACGATGTAGCGGCAAATTGGGGGAATTGGCAATATCTGGCGGGCGTAGGTGCAGACCCAAGGGGCAAGCGACACTTTGACCTTAAAAAGCAAACACAACAGTACGACCCAGATGGCATCTTTCAGAAAAAGTGGGCCACTAACGTTACCGATAACAATTTGATATTAGATGCGGTAGATGCCGCAGATTGGCCGCTCGACCCTGATTCAAATCGGGCCTCATTATGACAGCAGAGCATGGCTCTTCGATCAGTGTGGTGTGGTTTAAACGAGATTTGCGCCTGCAAGACCATGCGCCTTTGCAAGCGGCTTGTGCTGCCAATCGTCCAATTATTCTGTTGTATGTTTTTGAAACCCTTTTTGTCGATGACTTACATTACAGTGAGCGACACTGGCATTTTGTTTGGCAATCTCTAGAGGCAATGAATCAAGAGTTGCAAAGCTATGGTGGTCGTATTTTATGTTTATTCGGTAATGCGCTGGAAATTTTCGATCAACTGCACCAACACTTTTCTATTCACACACTCTACAGCCATCAAGAAGTTGGTCTTACCAACACATTTGTCCGCGATAAACACGTTCTGCAATGGTGTAGAGACAATGATGTTATTTGGGAAGAATACCCCTATGCAGGTGTGATACGAGGGGCAACTCATCGTCAGCATTGGGATAAACATTGGCAAAAAACCATGCGAGCCCCCTTGGCCGCACCCAACCTCAGCCAAGCGCATTGGCAGCAAGGCAGTGAATCGTTTTTTACCCCTTTTATTCCACCGCCTTTATGGGCTCAATCGGAATACAATGAATTTGCGTTAATGCAACCCGGAGGCGAGCTTTGTGCATGGCAAGTGTTGCGCAGCTTTTTTTCTGAACGAGGGCAGTCTTACGCTTTTCATATTTCTAAACCAGAAGCCAGTCGTGTGCATTGCTCTCGCTTATCGCCTTATTTGGCGTGGGGTAATTTAAGCCTTCGGCAGGTGTATCAAACGTTATTGTCGCACTGGAAGCAACCGGGGTGGCGTCGGTCACTGTCGGCGTTTTCGTCTCGATTGCATTGGCATTGTCACTTTATTCAAAAATTCGAAAGTGAATGCGAAATGGAACTTCGACACATTAACCGGGGTTATGACGAATTTCCTTTTCGAGATGATGATAAGGTTGAAAAACACTTGATTGCTTGGATGGACGGTAACACAGGCTATCCTTTAGTGGATGCCTGTATGCGATGCTTACAGCACACCGGTTATCTCAATTTTCGTATGCGAGCCATGTTGGTGAGTTTTTTAACCCATTATCTGCTGATCGATTGGCGTTTGGGTGTTTGTCATTTGGCTCAGTTGTTTTTGGATTTTGAGCCGGGTATTCATTATGCGCAGTTCCAAATGCAAGCCGGGGTGACGGGCATTAATACCATTCGAATTTACAACCCCATAAAACAATCCAAAGAGCATGACCCAGAGGGTGAATTTATACGTTGTTGGGTGCCAGAGTTGGATGCTTTGCCCGCTGAAGTTATTCATGAACCCTGGTTAATTACCGCGATGGAAAAGGCCATGTTGGGTCTTGCGGATATCGATTACCCGCCTCCGATCGTCGACCCAGAAAGCGCTGCAAAAGAGGCTCGCGAGCTGTTGTGGGCTTGGCGTAAAAATGCGTTGGTGGAAGAAGAAAAGCAACGCATTATCGCGCGACATGTTAGAACTGACAAACGTAAAACTCCATCGAAGCGCACATCGTCTTAATCGTCACGTAAATACAATGAAAATACTATCGTCCTACCGCACCTTACGTTTGATCCTCGGAGATCAGCTGAATGCCTCTCACTCTTGGTATAAAGAAAAAGATAAAAGCGTTTTGTATTTAATCGCCGAGCTTCGACAAGAAACCGATTATGTGGTGCATCATATACAAAAAATCAGTGCATTTTTTGCAGGCATGCAACAATTTGCACAAGCACTGAGCGCATCAGGCCATCATGTTTTGCATCTAACGCTCGATGACACCACTTCTTATACTCAGCAAGGTGCTTTAACCGAATTGATACAGGATACCTGCCAACACTACCAAATTTCCCATGTTGAATATCAACAACCGGATGAATACCGTGTTGAACAACAGCTTTCGCAATACGCAGAAAGCCTTTCTGTATCCTCAGAGGGCGTGAATAAAGCGCGTTATCCAATGTGTTGTGACTGCGTAGAGTCAGAGCATTTTCTGAATACTCGGAAGGAATTATCTCAGTATTTCTCACCCGGCAAACGTTACAAGATGGAAGTGTTTTACCGAAAAATGCGTCAAAAATGGAATGTATTAATGGTCGATGGAAATCCAGAAGGCGGTAAATGGAACTTTGATGCGGATAATCGAAATAAATTAAAAAAAGCCGATATAGCGGATCTGCCAGCGCCGTTGGTGTTTTCGAACGAGGTAACCAAGATCGTTCAGCGTATTGAAAAGCATAAAATTAACGTTATTGGCACGATTGAACCTATATCAGGAAAAACAAAAGAGGCTTTGGAAAAGCCAAACTATCAATTGCCATGGCCCATTAACCGCCAGCAGAGTCTGCAATTACTCCACTTTTTTTGTAACGTGTGCCTGCCTAACTTTGGTCGATTTCAAGATGCGATGACCTGCGAATCACCCCATCAATGGAGTTTGTATCATTCTCGCTTATCTTTTTCATTGAACGCCAAAATGCTTCACCCCAAACAGGTTATAGATGCGGCGGTTGAGGCCTATCGTCAATCTCATCAAGAGCCAGACATTGAACAGAAGATAACGCTTGCCCAAGTAGAAGGTTTTATTCGTCAGATTCTGGGTTGGCGTGAATTTGTACGAGGGCTCTACTGGGCCAATATGCCGCAGTATGAGCACGTGAATTATTTTTCTGCATCGCGCTCTTTGCCATCGTATTTTTGGGATGCGAATACAAAGATGAATTGCATTCATCATGCGGTGCAGCAGTCGCTCGATTACGCTTATGCGCATCATATTCAACGGTTAATGATTACCGGTAATTTCTGTATGTTAGCGGGCATTCGCCCCGAAGAAGTCGATGAGTGGTATTTGGGTATTTATATTGATGCGTTGCAATGGGTAGAGTTGCCCAATACGCGGGGCATGAGTCAATTCGCAGATGGCGGATGGCTGGCGACCAAGCCCTACGCGGCCAGTGGCAGTTATACGAATAAAATGAGTGATTACTGTAAAAGTTGTTTTTATTCGGTAAAAGAAAAAACGGGTGAAAAGGCTTGCCCCATCAACAGCTTGTATTGGAATTTTATTCATCAACACGAAAGTGTACTCAAAACAAACCCACGTATGTCAATGATTTATCGGGTATGGGAAAAGATGAATGAGAGTGATCGTGTTGGGATTTTGGAAAGGGCGAGTACTCTTTTGCAAGCGTTACCGAAACTTTAGCTATAAGAATCAACTTTGGTTTAGCTATGTAGGGCCTCCGCTTCCTCTTTAGTAATATATTTTCTTTGTTCTGATCCGTCTAATTTTTGCTCAATAATATAATATTCATCAGTCTCTATATCTTTATAAAGTGGTGTTATTCCCGCGTCCAAACTCTCTTTTTTAGCTTGCTTCCCTGCTTCTGTTGCTACGCTGGCAATCTCATCCAATGAAAAATCTCTTTTTTCACTCATAACAAATACTTCACAAATAACCTATCTATAGGTGATTCTGTATGATAAACCACTATAATTGATACAATGATCCAATATATTTATTTTAGGTTTGATTAAATTTTTTAGCGTTATAGGCACTCGTCATCATTGGATTTTTTTTGTATTTTTTCAGCAAGTTTTTCTACAAATTGATCTGTATCTTGCGTTTCATCTAAACTAAATCGATCAGGGACATTTTTTTGTTCAGTGGTTCCACGCTGGGTGTATTCGCAAAAAGCGACCATTTCTTCATACAGTTCAGTTGGAACTGCATAAAATAAGGTTTCATTATCAGATGTGATAGCAATAGCATCGTCGACAACTTGAGCTATTTCTTCGACGGGGTTGGCTTTAAATTTTTCTATCGAAATAGTGCGAGTACAAATATTTTTTTGTGGCATGTTTACCTTTATATTTCTATTTGTATCTAAAAAATCAGATTATTGAGTATACAAAAACAGAAACACCCTTATTCACTAAAGTGAGTTCAATAATAGGTTCTATTTCTTCCCAATGACCTCCTGCAAGGCCGCACCCTATACGGGGCATATGAATGCTTGCTCCCAGCTTTAACGCATATGATCCAATGGTGGATAGTCCGGTTTCAATGGCTTCATAGCGAATGGGAGCAGGGGCGTTTTTATTTCTTGGTGAGCGTATGCCGTGTTGTCCGATTAGGTTAGCGACTGTGATTGAATCGCTGACGGAAACAAATTGCACATCACCCAGTGATGGTTTGGGTTCAGTCTTAAAGGCCTCTTTGTAAGTTTGTTCTGGTTCTGCCCAGCGTTGACTGAGTGCTAAAACAAACCCTCTTCCCCATCGACCAAGGTCATTACAAACATGAACAATCACCTGCTGACCATCGCCAGCAGGTTGTGTTGCATCGCCTTTTAAAAATTGAATTGGCATTGTCGTAAAAATTAGGAAGTTCTATGTTTGTTTTTTAAATCCCTCATAACATCCCAACTGTCTTTTTGGGACTTTTCCAAAATTTCAGCCAATTTAGCGTTCTCTATGGCTTGTTTTAGAATTTTAGGGTCCATTTTTTTATCGAGTTCATCTAATGGTATTGGTTGCTTCTTAGCCATTCTTATTCCCCCAAATACTCATCCTTCAACTTCACATAATTATTGGCCGAGTAAATAAAAAACTTCACTTCCGACTCTTTTAGCGGGCGTACGGCTTTGGCGGGGCTGCCCATGTAGACGTAGCCAGACTCCAGTGTTTTTCCGGGAGGGACGAGGGTGCCTGCGCCGATGACGACTTCGTCTTCGATGATGGCGCCATCCAATATGGTGGCGCCGATGCCAACCAATACCCGATCGCCTATGGTGCAACCGTGAAGTGTGGCGCCGTGGCCGACGGTGACGTCGTTGCCGATGGTGAGTGGCCAGCCGTCTTCGTTAAACGGGCCTGCGTGCGTGATGTGCAATGTGCTGTTGTCTTGAATGCTGGTGCGGGAGCCGATACGAATTCGATGCATATCGCCGCGAACGACGGCACAGGGCCAAATGGAGGTGTCGTCGCCAATTTCTACATCGCCGATGACGACAGCGGCGTCATCCACGAAAACTCGCTCCCCGAGTTTGGGAGTGTGGCCTTGGTAGGTACGAAGGGAGGAGGGGGTTTTCGTTTCACTCATAAGTTATCTGCTCGTCGTTGGTTGTTTGTAATACTGGTTGTTATGGCGCGTTTTTATGGCGCTGTTATGGAGTCGCTATGGCATTCGATGATCACGAAAGTGTGGCTTGGGTGTATCATGAAGGCAATAACCGATAGCGCTTTTCTGCTTTTGGGTACTTATTACACAGAAGGTGATTACTTTTATGTCTAACCCCTTGTTGTCTCATCATACATTGCCCCCTTTTAAAGAATTGGCCGCAGAACATGTGGAAACGGCAATTCATCAACTCATTGAGGATAACGAGAAAGCGTTGGAGTCGTTGTTGGTATCCACGCCAAACCCGACATGGGAGAACTTTGTCGCGGTATTAGAAGCGGACGATGATCGTTTGAATCAGGCTTGGTCGCCGGTCTCGCACCTCAATAGTGTGAAAAATAATGAGGCGTTGCGTCAGGCGTATGAAACGTCGTTGGCGGCGTTATCGGCTCACTCGACCAAGCTTGGGCAACACAAAGGGCTGTTTCAGGCGTATCACTCGCTTAAGAGTGGGGACAGTTTCTGTGGCTTGTCTCAAGCGCAACAGAAAACCATCGATAACGCATTACGGGACTTTCATCTGGCCGGTGTGGATTTACCTGATGAGCAGCGTCAAGCCTTTGCGGATATTAAGCAGCGTTTATCGAAGTTATCCAGCCAGTTTTCCAATAATGTGCTGGATGCTACTCAAGGGTGGCATAAGCACCTTGAAGACACCGCTCGATTAGCGGGAATGCCAGAAATGAGCATCGCTCAGGCAGAACAAGCGGCCAAGGCGAAGGGGTACGAAGGGGGGGCGGTGCTTACGCTGGATATTCCTTCCTATCTTGCGGTAATGACCTATGCCGATGACCGAGAACTTCGCGCAGAAATGTATCGCGCCTACACCACTCGTGCCTCCAGTGAGGGAAAGAAAACCGATGGTGAGTCTGCGTCTGAGTGGGATAATGCGCCACTGATCGAAGAGACCTTATCGTTGCGTCACCAAATGGCGGAGCTGCTCGGGTTTGAGAATTACGCCGAGTACAGTCTGGCTCGAAAGATGGCCGAGTCACCGGCGCAAGTTGAAGCCTTTTTGTTGGATCTCGCCCAAAAAAGCCGTGTGATGGCCGAACAAGATGTGGCGGCTTTGGAGGCGTTTGCCCAATCCCTTGGTATGGAAACTCTTGAAGCGTGGGATGTGGCCTATTGCTCTGAAAAACTAAAAGAGGCTCAGTACGCCGTTTCTCAGGAAGCTTTGCGCCCGTATTTCCCGGCGGAGAAAGTGATTGCCGGTATGTTTGAGGTGGTGGAGAAATTGTTTGGCGTAAGTGTACAGCGCGATGATGCTGTTCCAACATGGCACGAAGAAGCCCATTATTACCGATTGTACGGCGTGAATGACCAGGGTGAGCCTACCGAAATTGCTGGCTTTTACTTAGATATTTACGCTCGTGAAAATAAACGCGGCGGTGCCTGGATGGACGAGTGCCGTGTTCGTCGACGCACAGAAGAGGGGTTGCAATTACCGGTGGCGTATCTCACTTGTAATTTCACGCCACCCAATGGTGATACGCCCTCATTGCTCACCCACAATGAAGTGACCACGTTGTTCCACGAATTTGGTCATGGCTTACACCACATGCTGACCCAAGTGGACGTGGCGGCGGTGAGTGGCATTAATGGCGTAGAGTGGGATGCCGTCGAATTGCCCAGCCAGTTTTTGGAAAATTGGTGCTGGGAAGCGTCGGTGATTACGGAGCTGTCGGGTCATTATCAAACCGAAGAGAAGCTGCCTGCGGAGTTGCTGGAGAAAATGCTGGCGGCAAAGAATTTTCAATCGGCAATGCAAATGTTACGACAAGTGGAGTTTGCATTGTTTGATTTGAGATTGCATTGGCAGTATCAATCGGAAACCCCTGTACCGGTAGCCGACGTATTAGACCAAGTTCGCAAAGAAGTGGCGGTATTGATACCACCGTCGTTTAATCGATTTGAGAATGGTTTCTCACACATCTTTGCCGGTGGCTATGCAGCGGGTTATTACAGTTACAAGTGGGCAGAAGTGCTCTCAAGCGATGCGTTTTCTCTCTTCGAAGAAAATGGCATTTTTGATGAGGCAACGGGCCAGAAATTTTTACAAAATATTCTACAAAAAGGTGGAAGTGAGCCAGCAGCAACGCTGTTCAATGCCTTTCGTGGTCGAGAGCCTAATACCGATGCCCTGTTAAGGCACAGTGGCATCTTGGGTTGAGCGAGTGAGGGTTAAATGAACTCATTCAGAAAAGTAACCTTTATTTTTTGTGATCTGCGAGGTTAAGGGTCATGTCTGTTCAAACACCTAAGCGGTTTATTGCAGGCGCAGTTTGTCCACGTTGCTCTAGTATGGATACGATTCAAATGTATCGAAAAGAGGGTGTGGATTATCGGGAGTGTGTCAGTTGCGGGTTTAGTGATGAAATGCGTTTTAAAACATCCGTAAGAGAATTGGAAACTCGGGTAAATACACCCAAAGAAGTGAAAGAGCAGGAGACACAAGTGCTTCAATTTAAGCCGCTTGGTTCTAAATAAATTTTTTTAGTATCTAAATGTTCTAATTAACAATTCTATTTAATTGTTCTATGCAATTAATTGTTTTACTGAGGGTCGGGCCGATCGTACGGCCCAGACTAAAGTCCAAAGTTACAAACCAGAACTACCATCGAAATTAAAAGTCAGAACTACAAACCAACAAAGTCAATGTCCATATAGCAATCTTGTGAGAGACAGGGCCATGCGGCAACGGCGTTGGCTAAGGCGCTGGGTGTAATTGGGTGAACGTTGGCTAGCAAACTGCGTTCAAATTCTCGCATTTCCGACAACGTAAAGTGCACAACTTTATCCAGCTCGTTGGCAAATTCCTCGCCAATCAACGAGTGCATAATGATATTGGCTTTGCCGGTGTCGACCGGTGATATGGGTTCGCCAAAGTACAACGTACAACGATCATTTAACTCTTCGACGACTCGGTGGGCTAAGTAGGCTTTATGCAATAAGGCAAGGGTGGCTTCTGATAACTCATCGAAAGGTTCATTTAATCGCTCGCTATCCTCAATCAGAAAGTCAGCGGCCACATTTAAAAAGACATTGGTGTAACGCTCGATACCCGCTGATAGGCTTACTTCAATCAATGCTTCTAGGCAATCAGGCAGTTGTTTTAAGTAATATGTTAAAAATTTCAACAAACACCCTTCTTTATTCACACTCGTAATAATCACCATTGGGTGTAAAGAGTGACTGAACTGATTAGCTAAGCCAGCAAGCTCTCGTTTGAAGTATGTGTTTTTCCAGAGCCGTTCAATGAAATTACGTATGCTGGTCGCTTTACCTGCCAAGTGGCTCGGTGCACGAGAAGCATTGGATGCATCGATGTTAATAGCCGAGGAGTGGACTAGCCACTCATGATGTACATGCGGTTTGAACATATCCCCAAGAACCACTCTTTGTCGCTTGAGTTGAAAACAGCCACCCGATGAGATTTTAACGATTTGTTGGTCGTGTTTTTATTGACATTGTTTTTCGTTGTCGGGTGACACTGATAGTTATAGCGAATGCTTATCAATTACTTAAGGTTCGTAGCCATTTTGATGCAATAAAAGCAGCGATGACGCATACGCAAGCCTAATGTAAACGATTTCATGCACTAGATGCCACGTAAATATCGAGTGAGAACCCAAAATAACGAGATGCCACGAGCCCCATTAAAACAGGCGAAGGCGAGCCATAATCCATGATTGCCAAGAGGGTGAGTAACCCACCAGATGGGCAAAAACACGGCCAGTGCTGACACTAAAATCGTGTTTTGCATAGATTGGGCTTTGCCTAAACCGATAAAGATACCATCTAATTGATACCCCCACACACTGATGAGTGGCATGAAAACCACCCAACCATAAAAAATACTGGCAGTGTGTAAGACTTCTGGAATATCGGAGAACAGCGTCAATAGGGGCGACTTGAAGAGTAGAAAAAATGCAGTAAAACCCGCTGCCGTTGCAATCGCCCACAGGCCTGTGCGTTGGCACCCGACAATAATACTTCTGCGGTGATTTTGCCCTTGCGCCTTTCCAATCAACGCTTCAGCGGCGTGAGCAAAACCATCCAGGCCATAGGAGATGACTCCGACCAATTGCATTAACACAGCATTTGCAGCTGCGACTACTGTTCCTTGTTGAACACCCTGTTTTACAAAAAACACAATAACCAACAATAACACTGCGGTTCTTACAAAAAGAAAGCGATTTACGTTGAGAAATGTCGCGTAAGATTTCCAGTTGGTTAAAGCAGAATAAATTATCTGCCAGTGCTTTTTTTGCTCTCGTGATTTACCGTGCTCATCCAGTTTAGCTCGAATTTTTTTCAATGCCAGCCCTATAGCAATAATAGCGATGATAGAACCGGTCACTTCTCCTAACACGCTGGCAAGTGCAGCGCCATCACTGGATAGGCCCAGCTCAATGACAAACCACCAATCGAATAGCGCATTGCTGACATTCGTGGTAATTAAAATTAAGAGGGGGATTTTGGTATTTTGTCGCCCAATAAACCAGCCAATCAGTGCGTAATTAAGTAAAACAAATGGAGCAGAATAAATGCGGATGTCACAATAACTTCGGACTAAATCGGATAAATTACTGGGTAAGTTCATGGCATAGACCGACAGCGCCAGGAAAAGTGCTCTTCCCAATACCAAGATCACACCGAGTACCAATGCCAATGTGGCGCCTTGTATTAGAAGTGTTAATACGCCTTCATTATTTCTACGCCCTAGGGCATTGGCCGTTAAACCCGACATACCCATACGCAGAAAGCCAAAGCTCCAGAATAAAAAAGTGATTAGGCTGGCACCGGTGGCGACGGCGGCTAAGTATTCTGGGCTATCTAAATGCCCAAGAATGGCGGTGTCTACTATACCCACCATCGGTATGGATAAATTACTGATAATCATTGGCCAGGCTAAAGACCAAATCTGTTTGTGATTAGGCTCAATGGGCTGTAAAGAGGAAGAATTGGACAATGGCTTGGTCATAGACTAATAATTTTATGCAATATCAAATAAATTTACGCTTGAGGAATCGAAGTTAGCAGAGGGTAAAACGTTGACTTTTTATCTTCACTGTGGCCCTCTATAGTCCTGATCTTGAGTTTTGATCATGGATTTTGGCATAAATAATCACTGTCGATCCTGCTTATTTTGAATAGTGTACAGGTCAACAATGTTAGCGTCTGTAATAGATTGGGGTTATCACTGAGTTGATCTGTGCGGGCCAGATTGGTATTGAAATAAACAGGATGATCAAGAAAACTCAAAAGTTGATGTCCCATAAGATGTGAAAAATTAGAATAATAACGCATAAATAATATTCATAAATTATTAGCCACGATGTTGGCTAGCATGATTAACCGATATTCAAAAAAGAAAAAACGTCATCTGTTGTGATTAAGCTGATGTACGCGATGGTAACTTCTAGGTAGATTTCTGCTTGTGGTGTTCTCGCGACTATTGAAGTCTCACAGTGCGGTGTTGTATTTCTGTGTGAATAGGCTCAATTAAACTGCAGATAGGCATGTATTGCACACGGGGGCGTGTGTCTAACGGTGGGTATTCCTGTGAGACATGCAAAGGCTTGTTTTTCCAGAAGCTTGTGTAGTATCCCTTCTCCGATCGCAATAGTGTTCATGCTCTCTGTGGTTTGGCTATGTAATGAATGCATGGTGCTGAGTTAGGTGAAAAGCAGATCTTCCAAGAAACCAACCTCTGATTTTTGGCAGCGCACTTGCCTTTGAGTAAGTGTCAAATTCATTCTGAAAATCATTGGTATGGACGTGGTGTCTATTTTTAATAAATAGTGTTTTCGATAAGTAGTGTCTATTTCAATAATTTGTGGTCATGTTAACAAACATGACTGCATTCAATAATAAAAACGACACGGAGATTTGGGTGATGTACAAAAAGGCAATTCAGCAGTATGCCTGGCTGCTTGGCATGATGGTATGCACTCTAGCAAGCGTTGCTCTGGGTGCAACAGACTCTGTTGAGCGATGGGGGCTGAATATGACTGAAGGGGTAACCCCCTTGAGTAAAGAAATCTATGGTTTGCACATGCAGATTTTTTGGTGGTGTGTTGCCATAGGGGTTGTGGTATTTGGTGTTATGTTTTACACCATGATTGTTCATCGAAAAGAAAATGGTGCGAAGTCATCGAACTTTCACGAAAGCACTTCTCTTGAAGTGGCGTGGACGGTTATTCCCTTTGTTATTCTTATCATTATGGCATTTCCTGCCACCAGTAGTTTAATTAAAATTTACGATACTTCAGAATCTGAGTTGGATATTGTGATTACTGGTTATCAATGGAAGTGGAAATACGAGTACCTCAATCAGGGTGTCACTTTCTTTAGTAATCTCGCTACACCCAAAGATGAAATCTATAACCGGGTAGCGAAAAACCCCAACTACCTGTTAGAAGTCGATGAGCCGTTAATCATCCCAATCCATAAAAAGGTTCGCTTTCTCATTACCGCCAATGATGTGATTCATGCTTGGTGGGTTCCGGACTTGGCAGTGAAGAAAGACGCCATTCCTGGTTTTATTAATGAATCTTGGGCGTATGTGGAAGAGCCGGGTGTTTATCGCGGGCAATGTGCAGAGTTATGCGGTAAAGACCATGGTTTCATGCCCATTGTTGTAAAAGCCGTTCCTGAAAACGAATATGATCTTTGGCTTGCCGAGAAACGAGAAGTGGCTGAGAAAATTCGTGCATTGACAGAAAAAACGTTCACGTTTGATGAATTGTATGAACGTGGAAAAGTGGTATATGAAAAAAATTGTGTATCTTGTCATCAAGCCAATGGTGAAGGTGTGCCAGGTGTCTTTCCTGCGATTGCCGGCAGTGCAATTGCGACAGGTGTAGTGAACAATCATTTGGAGATAGTGGTTAATGGTAGTTCGAAAAATGTTGCTATGCAGGCGTTTCGAGATCAATTACCTGAGCCTGATATTGCTGCGGTGATTACCTATCAGCGCAATGCCTTCGGTAATAATATGGGAGACAGTCTGCAACCCATTGATGTGCTGAATTATAAAAATAAATAACCTGATTTTTTGATTTTTAAGAGAATCACGACGTAGCCGATTGGAATTTTTAGGGGAATCACAATGGCGCATGGTCCGGCAAAAGGCATAACCCGTTGGTTATTTACGACTAACCATAAAGACATTGGCAGTATGTATTTATGGTTCAGTTTTATGATGTTTTTTCTTGGGGGCATATTTGCATTAGTGATTCGGGCAGAATTATTTGAGCCTGGGTTACAAATTGTAGAGCCTGAATTTTTTAATCAAATGACCACTCTTCATGGATTAATCATGGTGTTTGGTGCGGTTATGCCAGCGTTTGTTGGCCTGGCTAATTGGATGATTCCCATGATGGTTGGGGCGCCAGACATGGCATTACCGAGAATGAATAACTGGTCTTTTTGGATATTACCGTTTGCCTTTGCCATGCTGGTTTCTACTTTATTTATGGAAGGCGGCGCTCCGAATTTTGGCTGGACATTTTACGCTCCTCTGTCAACCACTTATGCGCCTCCCAGTGTTACCTTTTTTATCTTTGCGGTTCATATTATGGGGGCCAGCTCCATCATGGGCGCCATTAATATTATTGCAACAATTTTGAATATGCGTGCTCCTGGCATGACGTTAATGAAAATGCCTTTGTTTGTTTGGACGTGGTTAATTACAGCATATTTATTGATTGCGGTCATGCCAGTATTGGCAGGCGTAGTGACCATGATGTTAATGGACATCCATTTTGGAACCAGTTTTTTTGACGCCGCTGGTGGCGGTGATCCAGTATTGTTCCAGCATGTTTTTTGGTTTTTCGGGCACCCTGAAGTTTACATTATGATTTTGCCAGCATTTGGCATCATCAGTGCCATTATCCCAACCTTTGCCCGTAAACCTTTATTTGGTTATGCCTCAATGGTGTACGCCACAGCCTCCATTGCCTTCTTGAGTTTTATTGTGTGGGCGCACCATATGTTTACTGTTGGTATTCCTTTGGTGGGCGAATTATTTTTTATGTACGCCACCATGTTAATTGCTGTGCCCACAGGGGTAAAAGTATTTAATTGGATAACGACAATGTTTAAAGGCTCCATGACCTTTGAAACCCCTATGCTCTTTTCTGTGGCGTTCGTTATTTTGTTTACCATTGGTGGATTTTCTGGGCTGATGTTAGCCATTGCCCCGGCTGATTTTCAGTATCACGATACGTATTTTGTGGTGGCCCACTTCCATTATGTATTAGTGCCGGGAGCGATTTTCTCTATTACGGCGGCGGTATATTACTGGTTACCGAAATGGTGCGGAAATATGTACAACGAGCTGATGGGGAAAACCCATTTTTGGTTGGCATTTATTGGTTTAAATTTAACATTTTTCCCCATGCACTTTGTTGGCTTGGCGGGTATGCCGAGACGCATTCCAGATTATGCATTGCAATTTGCAGATTTCAATATGATTTCCAGTTGCGGGGCTTTTTTGTTCGGGGCTGCACAAGTACTGTTTTTATTTAATGTCTTACGAACTATTACGGTGGGTAAAAAAGCTTCAGATGAGGTTTGGGAAAATCCTGAGGGCTTAGAGTGGTCAGTTCCTTCACCAGCCCCTTATCATACTTTTTCAACTCCACCAGAAGTTCGATAACGAAATAAGGTAAGTAAGATGAGCATTCAACAAGCCAATCGTATGCTTCTTCTTAAGCTTTTGGCTTGGGGGGTGGGTATGTTTGTGTTTGCCATCTTTATTATGCCGCCAATTTATGATGTGTTTTGTGAGGTAACAGGGTTAAATGGGAAAACCGGTAGCCAGTATACTCCGGTCTCTTCCGAGGTAGATCGTAGTCGATCCATCCGAGTGCAATTTATTGCCACCAATAATGAAACCATGCCATGGCAATTCAAGCCAATGTTACAGGAAATTCGGGTACACCCTGGTGAAGAGACGGAGATACGATATTTTGCTCGTAATCCAACACAGTCAGATATGATTGGACAAGCTATTCCCAGTGTGGTGCCCTTTAAAGCGGCTCAATACTTTCATAAAACGGAATGTTTTTGTTTCAATTATCAACCGTTATTAGCGGGGCAAAGTGCGGAACTTCCATTACGATTTATTGTGGATCAAGATATTCCAAAGCAGATACATACCATCACCTTGTCTTACACCATGTTTGATATTACTGAGACACTCGGTGCGGAAAACATAATCGGCTTGAGAAATAAGGTGAATACAGAAAACAAACAAGAAATGTTAAGTCATAATATCAAAATTGGAGCAGTGGCCATTATTTCTGGTCGATAATTATATACATCATCTCAACAATAAAAAGCCGTTAGGCGAATACAATAGGGCTAGGCTATGTCGAGTGACAGTACGTATTACGTTCCGGAGCAAAGTAAGCTTCCCATTTTTGCTTCATTAGGGTTATTTTTAACGGTTTTCGGTTTGGCCAATTGGTTAAATGGTGCTGAAAATGGGCCGGCAATTTTATTTGTTGGTTTTTTAGTTTTCGCATTTGTACTATGGAGTTGGTTTAATATTGTCATCACTGAAAATCTTCAAGGCTTGAACAGTACACAATTAAAACGCTCTTATGTCTGGGGAATGGGCTGGTTTATTTTCAGTGAAGTGATGTTTTTTGCCGCATTTTTTGGCGCGTTATTTTACGTAAGACAGCTTGCTTTGCCTTGGCTTGCTGGAGAAGGTAGCCATGATACCGCGACAGAGACCTTGCTATGGCCAGGGTTTGTTGCAGAGTGGCCTCTCATGCAAACGCCAGATATGGCTGCGAATGGTGAGAACGCAAAAGTCTTTGGTCCTGATCATAGTATGAGTTTTGCCGAGGCAAGCAGTTTATGGACATGGTTACCGTTCTGGAATACGGTGGTACTGTTAACTTCAAGTATTACGGTGCATTTTGCTCATACAGGATTAAAAAATAATAATAGAAAACAGTTTCATCTGTGGTTAGGTATTACGGTTTTTCTTGGTGTTGTCTTTTTAATTCTGCAAGCAGAAGAATATTTGCATGCTTACAATGATTTGGGCTTAACGCTATCCTCAGGTATTTATGGTACGACCTTCTTCATGCTAACGGGGTTTCATGGTGCGCATGTTACTTTAGGTACTTTTATGTTACTGGTGATGTTTTTGCGCGCTATTTTGAAAGGCCATTTCAAGCACGATGATTGCTTTGGCTTTGAAGCAGCGAGCTGGTATTGGCATTTTGTGGATGTGGTATGGCTTGGGCTATTTTTGTTTGTTTATATTTTAGGATAATTAATTTGATGTCGTTGTGTTATCGATGTTTTGGTTGTTAGGGCGTCGATCCCATGGAGCATTACTGCCTAGTTGACCTGACAGTAGCCCATAAAAAATAGATAAAAGCAAAGCACCTGCTAGGGTAACTCGAATACCGAGTGCGTAAAGAGTGCGCTTTGACTCAGATCCGGAGTCTTTCAGTAAAAAAACTAATGCGCTGCTTAAACTGATCAGTACTGCAATAAAAAGAACAATGATAATAGCTTTTAACCACATAACGAAAAATACCTTTTGGTAAGAGTGCCTTCATTTTTTATAAAGAGTGTAGTGTTTTTTATTCACTTAATGCAAAAGTAAAGTGCGGATGAAATGATAGCATCACTATTGAGCCTGAAATTATGCTTTTTGATGTGAATGATAAACCTCCACAGTATCAAGTTGTCTTCAAAAATAATGTCGCATTGTTGGGTATTGCAATACTTGGCGTCATGCTTTGTTGTTTGCTAGGTTTTTGGCAGATAGATCGAGCTCATCAGAAACAAAATATTTTGGATGAGTTTCATTCTCAGTATCAGCGTGAAACTACTACTGCAATTCATGATCGTGATTTGAAAGAGCTAGAAGAATATAGAAAAGTTCGAATAAAAGGGCGCCTTATTAATAAAGCAATATGGTATTTGGATAACCAGACCGTTAGCGGCAAGGTGGGTTATGATATCTTATCGCTATTTCAATTCAATAATAGCGCTGTACTGATCAACTTTGGGTGGGTGCCTGCTACTGAATACCGTAATCAGTTGCCTTTTATACGTTTACCTGAAGGAAAATTTGAATTAACCGGACGTTTACGCAAGCCAATGGATGTTCCATTCGTCAGTAATATTTTAAATAGTGCCGGATATGTTAATACGCCTTCAGTGATAGAGGTGATTCCAGAACAGTTTTTTGGTGTGCTACCGGATTCTATACAGGGTATTTCTGAATATTACATTCAAATTTCACCAGAAGATAATGCCTCTTACACGACTCACTGGCAGAGCGTTAATGTCACACCTCAGAAGCATAAGGGTTACGCTTTACAGTGGTTTTTAATTGCACTCTCTATTTGCCTGCTTTATGTGTATTACAGTTCTAATTTTTTCTCGGTGTTGCGATCATGGCTAGTATTAAAACGATAAGCGTATTAAATGGTGGGATGAACTCGTCTTCAGAGACACCTGAAAGTGCCGAAGTGAGTACGGCAGGACGTCGAGGAAGAGTGACGGCGATATTACTTTTTGTGGTGTTGTTAGCGCCGATGTTAGTCGCCTATTTTATTTTCAAAACAGGGCTTGGTTTACCTAAGGGAACCATTAATAAAGGGGTTTTGATCCAGCCTGCTTTACCCATTAGTACTCTACAGCTTGAAACACTACAAAACGGGGAGCCATTTATATTAGATACATCAAGGTGGCATATTCTGATTCCAGTTTTTTCTGATTGCAATAATGTTTGTGCTTCCATGCTTTATACCACAAGACAGGTGCATATTCGTTTAGGAAAAAATGTTCATCGTTTAGCAAGGGTAGTCATTACAGATGGCAGTCTATCACCTAACTTTAAAGCGGAGTTAAAAGAGGCGCACCCAGGCTTACAAATTGCTGTGGCATCCCCTGAGGTTTGGAGAAGCGTATTCCCCTTGTCATCATCAGAAGAACGTTATGTGCTGGTCGATCAAAATGGATTTATGATGATGTCTTATCGCTTTGATGAAAAGGGTGAGCATTTGCTAAAGGATGTCGAGCGAATGTTAAAGTTTTCTCATGAATAATGGTGTTTTCATGATAACGATGTTAAATAAAAAAAATAATAGCAATATGATTCATGATGTCTATCGTCCAGGATGTCATCTGGTCAACATCGCACTGGTACTGGCATTTTTTGTTATTACTTTAGGGGCTTTTACCCGTTTAGTGGATGCTGGTTTAGGCTGCCCAGACTGGCCTGGTTGTTATGGCCACCTTTCTTGGCCAAATTCTAGTGAAGAAATTCATTTGGCAGAAAGGTTATTTCCTGAGTTTCCGGTGGATACGCAAAAAACCTGGCCAGAGATGGTGCATCGTTATTTTGCAGGGATATTGGGTTTATTAATTGCTTGGATAGCGATTGTGGCAATTCGTCAACGAAAGAAAAACTACCCTCTTAAGTTGCCAATGGCGCTATTGATATTGGTTGTTGTTCAAGCCTTATTTGGTATGTGGACAGTGACTTTAAAATTATGGCCACAAATTGTAACAGCACATTTGTTAGGCGGGTTTTCGACATTGGCATTGTTATGGTTGCTGCGCTTAAGGCTCAAAAAAAATTTTTCAAATAGTGGCACGAAAGTGATGGTGCGGTTAACAGAGTCGAAAATAATACGATGGAAGTGGGCCAGAAATATTGTCGCGATATCTTGTATTGTGGTGATCGGACAGATTGCACTTGGAGGTTGGACTAGCTCAAATTATGCGGCAATGGCGTGCCCAGATTTCCCCACTTGTCATCAACAATGGATTCCTCAAACGAATTTTTCTGAAGGTTTTAATGTTGCTCAAACTATTGGGCCGAATTATCTTGGTGGATTACTTGATGGGCCCGCTAGAACTGCTATTCACTTGTCCCATCGAATAGGGGCGTTATTTGTGATGTTTTTCATTTTGGCTGGAGTCTTCATTCTTTGGTCATTACATCAACGCTTGGCTTTGTATTTGCTTTTTGCTTTAGTGCTTCAAATTGGATTGGGAATTTGCAATGTTATGTTATCTCTCCCTTTACTAATTGCGGTTGCTCATAATCTTGGCGGCGCTCTTTTGTTTCTAACGGTGATTACCGTTTTATATCATTCATATTCTGTTATTTATGTTCATCGTAAAGCCGTTAGCGAAAGCGAGTTTGAGGAGATGGCACAATGGCAAAACCCCATTATAACCCCGTAGCAGACAATTATAGAGCGAGTCCAGTAACGGTATTCAATGTCTTAACTCATTGGCGAGATTTTTTGGAGCTTTGCAAACCCAAAGTCGTTGCGTTGATGTTGCTGACTTCTCTAATCGGTATGTTACTTGCCTCAAATGCTTGGATATCTATAACGATTTTATTTTGGGGAAATATCGGTATTGCACTGTGTGCGGGTTCAGCGGCTGCTGTTAATCATGTCGTGGATCGTCATATTGATGCGAAAATGTCTCGGACGGATTTACGTCCTGTGGCTACAGGGCGAGTCACCCCTGAGCAGGCCATTACCTTTGCTGTGATTTTGGGGATATTGGGAGCTTTTATTTTATGGGTATTTATCAATACTTTAACAGCCTGGTTAACGTTAGCTTCTTTAGTTGGGTACGCATTGGTTTATACGCTGTTTTTAAAGCGCGCAACACCACAAAATATTGTTATAGGGGGCTTAGCAGGAGCGGCCCCACCACTATTGGGTTGGACAGCTGTAACGGGTTCAATTGATGGCCATGGGTTGTTATTGGTATTAATTATTTTTGCGTGGACACCTCCCCATTTTTGGGCATTGGCGGTTCATCGAAAAGAGGAATACGCAAAAGCAAACATTCCTATGCTGCCTGTGACCCATGGCGAGCGTTACACTAAAATCCATATTTTTCTTTATACCTTAATATTGTTAATGGTGAGTTTGCTGCCTTATGCAACAGGTATGTTGAATTGGTTGTATTTGATTGGTGCATTGGTTTTGGGAATTGGATTTTTGTATTGGGCAATGGTGATGTTGATGTCGAAAGGAAAGTCCGGTGCGATGTCGACTTTTAAATATTCGATATGGTATTTAATGATCTTGTTTATTGTGATGTTGATTGATCACTATGCATTTCCTGTTGATGGATTATGGTAAAAGCCTTTCGAATAAATTCGAATAAAAAGGTAATAACGTTCTATTAAGAAAATATTTTTTAATTTATTTGTCTGGAGTGAGGTATGGCAACAACAATTTCAAACCCTCATGATACCGATGATTCACAGAGGGGTATAGACGATATTCGGGCGGGAGAAAGTGAACGAGCTTCACAGCAGCAACGAGGTATTTTTTTTACTCTTGTCGTTATTGTCAGTTTTATTGCATTAGTTTTGGTTGGTTTTGTTTACAAAATTACAAGCCCTCGTATTTTATCTTCTATCGAATTACAGGTGAATGGCGCGAGAGTACTGGATACTCCCAGAAAATTCCATTGGCCTAGCCTTATTAATCAGGAGGGTAGAACCGTTTCGGCCGGTATTTTTGAGGGTAAATGGACAATTGCTTATTTTGGATTTACTCATTGCCCGTATATTTGCCCAATGACATTATCGGAGCTGACAAAAACCTCTCATCAATTAAAGCCCTCTATTGCTAAGGGTGTACAGTTATTTTTAGTAACGGTAGATCCTGCGAGAGATACGCCTGATCGTATGAAGGATTATCTTATGGCTTTTGAAGCCGATATTACTGGATTGACAGGAGAGTTTATTGGCATCAAGCGTTTGGCAAACGCACTAAACGTACCCTTTCAAAAAATGCCGGAAGGCGATAGCTATACGATGGATCATGGCAGTCAATTGGTTTTGATTAATCCGAATGGACATTATCATGGCTTTTTTGACCCAGGTATAAAAAGCGATCAATTAACTTTGACATTACAATCGATTATTACCAACTATTAAATGACGTTATTTTTGTGTGAGAAAGGCATCGTAGCCTTGCCACCAATCCATATAGGACGAAAGCTGTTTACTGATAGGAAGGTAAAGCTCACCAACTTGGCTTTGGTTATCGTGTGCACGAAAGAGTGCAGGACCGTCTCCGTAATGATATTGACTGTTTTTAATCCAATGATGCGCAAGCATGATCGTGAAATCAACGGATGTTTGCGAGCTTGAATGGGAAAAGACGGCATAAGTATTCGCGGGAATTCGGAGAGACGAAAAAAAGCTTGGATGCTTATCGGGCTCGCTGACATGAACGCCAAAAAAGTTGTTTAGATTATGAAAGGTCATATTTGAAGTTTGTCGCCAGCTCACATGCCAAGGTTGGGCGTCCACTTTATTGCCTATTTGCTGTTGATAGCGTTGTACCTCTTCTAACATCATTGCGTTGTGGAGTGGGTTGTCGTCCACACGAATTGAATAGTGAGGTTGTATACAGTGATGGCCCACAATATTTAATTGAGGTAATTCGATGATTTTGGGCGGATGAGTACAAGACTGAGTGATGAACGACAAGTCAGAAGGGGTCATTGGGTTGCGTTGTGTGGCGTTGTATGGGCTCCCTATAGAACGGAAGTTCTTAGGGCTTACCCAAAATAAACGCCGGAATGCTCGTGTGAAGACCTCAGCAGATTGAAACTGAAACTCTAAGGCAATGTCTAATATGTTGCGAGGTGATTCAATCAGTTGTCGAGAGGCCTCTGTGAGTCGTCGCGTACGTACGTAACTTTGCACAGAATCCCCCGTGTGCTTTTGAAACAAGCGATACATCTGTCGTAAAGACAAACACGAGTGTTCTGCAATTTCTGGTGCAGTAATCGTCGACACTAAATTGCGTTCTATATATTCAGTGGCTTCAAAGATCTGTTCTTCCGCTCTCATTCCCTGGTACCTAGCACTCAGCAGCGCTCATAGTTACATTCTTGTCATCAAGACACTGCTTTAAGTCCTCCATTAGTGTGTTAGTTTGAACTAACTCTTCATTGGAAGGTGTTCGTAATGGCGGTGTAAATATTAATCAAAAAAAGCAACCTAGTCGCGCTTTGTCGTTCAAAAACCTGGGTAACGCATAAAATTTTGGCAAAAAACATCAAGATGTTGACGCCCAAGCGTCGTAAATTTGATCTCCACGGTGATTAATCAAACAGACATTTTTAGAAGTAAATTCAATTTCTACTAATGTAATCGTTTACATTTTGGTTTTTTACGGCATACAATGGGACATGTTTCGACGGTTTATTCGTTTTTATCTCTCGTAGTGCTTGGTGATTATCCGGCCTTTATGGCCGGACCTTTTTACCGCTCTAGGTGAGTTTAATGGCTGCAAGGGTCTACGGGTGTTAAGCTTAGCGATCAGGATTGCCCATAAATGCGCTCTGAAGTTAGGCTGCAAATAAGTAAGTAGACATTGTGTGGCGTCAGATCTTGGATATATGCTCTGGCGCCACACAGCATAAATAACATAACAAGAATAAATCACAGAGCGAAGCAGTCCAGATTCAGAATATTCGTTTCTGGGAGACTCGTCGAATGACTATCAAAACAACCTCTTCAGCATCTCTAAATATAGAGGCACTTTCTAAACAGTTTTGGGAAGATGGCTTTCTTGTCCTTGAGAACTTCTTTGATGACTCGTTGATGGATCAATATCATAGTTTGATTCTGGAGCACTTTGGTAACACTCCCGAGTTTCTGCACAATGAAGAGTTTCTCAATAAATCAGATACAGAAGTCATACCTTGGTTTCCTCAACGTGAAGGTGTTGAAGCCTTTGATACCGTTGAGAAGCATCCAATGTTACAGGCGCTGACTCAGGCCATATTGGGGCAGGGCTGGAATTCTCAATACAGTATGGTGATGTTCTCTAAGCAAGGAACGAAAGGTCAGGCGTGGCATCAAGATTGTCCGCCCGAGAATCGTGACCACTTCAATATGAATCGTTTGGTTTATACCATGGATGTGTCACCAGAAATTGGCGGTCTTACCATGGTTGTTAAAGGGTCTCATAAGCAAGGTGTTTTGCCTGCTAGTGATCGAGACGAAACCTTTGAAAATGAAGTGGTTCTTGAGCCTAAAAAAGGGATGTTGGTACTTCTCCATGGTCACACTTGGCACCGAGTAACTCCAGTTGTAGGAGATTATCGAGTGTCGACCAATTACCGATGTGCACCCAAAGGAACGCCCGACGATATCACTGATATTTGCGTTTATCGAAATATGCGATATCAGTTTTCGGTCAGTCGTGTCGTTGAAGACCGGTTGGCAAAGGCGGTAAGCTAATCTCAAAAATTCCCCACTTCTAGGTGCAAGAACTCTTGCACCTTCGTTAAACTCAGCCTCAATTCATAATAACAACATTAATTTTTATGAGGTGAACGCGTGCAGCATTCCACATCAAGTCAATCATACAGTTACTTCATTGCGACCGTTGTGTCATTAGGTGGGTTCATCTTTGGTTTTGATGCATCGGTGATTTCTGGTGCTGTGGGTTTTTTGTCCCATGAATTCGGATTGTCGGACTGGCAGATTGGAATGGTTGTTGGTGCACCAACTATCGGTGCTATTGCGGGCTCACTGAGTGCGGGTCCAGTTGCGGATGCTGTCGGTCGCCGCCCCATGTTAATGGCAATTGCAGCTTTGTATTTGGTTTCAGCAGGCGCCTCTGCCTTCGCCCCTGGGTATGAAATGCTGGTACTTGCTCGATTTATTGGGGGCATTGCTTTTTGCTCGTTGATTGTCGCACCCATGTACATTGCTGAAGTAGCGCCTGCTCAGCAGCGTGGAAAAATGATCTCCATCAATCAGTTGAATATTGTGGTGGGTTTTTCGGTAGCTTATTTTGCAAATTATGTGATTCTGCAACTTTCTAAACAGCCTTTACCCTGGGTGCAGGCACTTTCTATTAATGATGAAACGTGGCGTTGGATGTTGGGGATCGAAATCCTTCCAGCGCTGATGTATCTGTTATTGCTGCCTTTGATTCCAGAAAGTCCTCGTTGGTTGATAATGAAAGGTCGAGATGTTCATGCAGAAGTCGTCATTCAAAAACTGACCAATTCTTTAGATATTGCGCGCTCTTCATTGGAAGAAATTAAAGCTTCGGTAAAAGAGGTCGCTCACCAGTCGCAACAAGCACAATGGATACAGTTGATCGGAAAAGTAAAATCAGTCTTTAGCCGTAAAATGAGATTGGTGTTGGCTATTGGTGTAGTTGCGGGCATTGCTCAACAGGTTACGGGTGTGAATGCCATCTATTTTTATGCTCCTACGATATTTGAACAAAGTGGTGTTGGGACGGATGCTGCCTTTGCTCAAGCGGTATTGGTCGGTATTACCAATGTTGTCTTTACCGTTGTTGCAATGATGATGATTGATCGTATAGGTAGAAGACCCTTAATGATACTCGGGTTGTCGGGTGTGATTGTGAGTATGTGTATATGCAGTGTCGGTTTTAAGCAAGCAGATTATGTTATTACGTCATCGGCGGTACAAGAGCTCAATCTTTCACAAGAAATCGACCTATCTCCATTAATAGGGCAGCACTTTGAGAGTGATGTTGAGTTCAAAAAGGCGTTATCTGATCAGTTGGGACGATCTGCAGCAAAACAACATGAGGCCACATTGTTACAGGCGGCAGCCAACATCAATGCTGTTGTTATTCTTGTTGGTATCTTGGCTTTTGTAGCCTCTTTTGCCGTATCCCTTGGCCCTGTTATGTGGGTTTTACTTGCGGAAATTTTTCCTAATCATTTAAGGGGAGTGGCCATATCCATTGTGGGCCTTATAAACAGTGGCGTTAGCTTTTGTGTTCAGGTTGTTTTCCCTTGGGAGCTTTCTACGTTGGGGGCTAGCACTACATTTTTCTTGTTTGGCATCATGGCGCTAGTGAGTTTGGTATTTATAGTAAAACTCCTACCGGAAACGAAAGGTAAGTCCCTAGAAGTGCTCCAAGAAGAGCTTACCCTTTCTTCGCCTAATAACAGCACAACAAAAAAAACGAATAAGGTCTTAGGAGATATTGCATGAGTACAAATAAAGTTCGTTGGGGGATTGTGGGTGCAGGACGAATTGCCCACACTTTTGCGTCTGATATTCAGCATACAACTAATGCGGAATTAGTGGCCGTTGCTTCAAGGGATGTAGAGAGGTCCTCAACCTTTGCTTCTCAATATGATGTTTCAATCGCCCTTGGGGATTATGAGTCGCTGTATCGGCACCCTGGCGTTGATGCTATTTACATTGCTACGCCTCATACACACCATCTAGAGCAGGCATCAATGGCTCTTAAGTCGGGTAAGGCGGTTTTGTGCGAAAAACCCATAACAACGAATACCAGTGAGTGTAAAGAATTGTTTCAGGTTGCAAGCACAGAGAACAGTTATCTCATGGAAGCAATGTGGACACACTTTCTTCCGGCCATACAAAAAGCGAAGTCCTGGGTTGAGGAGGGGAAAATTGGTCCTATTCGCCATATAAAAGCAGATTTCGGGTACCCGTTGCCGTTTGATTCAACTCGACGAGAATATGATGCTAATTTAGCAGGTGGGTGCTTGTTGGAAATGGGTATATACCCAGTAGGTTTGGCGTGGCTTTTTGGTTCGGGGTTACCCAGTGCTCTTTCTGTGGTTTCCCATAAGGCCCCCAATGGCGTCGAAGATGATGTGATACTTACCGCTGAGCATGAAGATTATGTGGTTAGTCTGGCAACGAGTTTTAGGGCCAAGCTCCAAAATTGGGCTTATATCATTGGTGAAAACGGTTATATAGCGATCCCTAATTTCTGGAGGGCGGACAGTTGTTATCGCTACGTGCTGGATGAGTGTGTAGAAGAATATAGAGATAACCGTAAAGGCAGTGGGTTCGAGTTCCAGATTGAATCCGTAAGCAATGACTTGATAAAAGGGCTAAGTCAATCTCAGGTCGTATCACCTGAAGTGAGCATGGGGATGCAGTCCTATATGGATGTTATTAGAAAAAGGTTCTAAATCTGTATTATTTTTGATCTTAAAATAAAGTGGTGGAAAGTACTTGCAACGTGTGAGGGTGCTGCGTATAGTTCGCGCCCTCGGTTGAGGTCAACCAGCAGAAAGAAAGATTCTTCGGCTGCTGGGAAGTTGGTTAGAAATTTAAAATTCTACACTAAGTCTATTTTTTTGAGATTTTAAAATTTAAAGACTTAAAAAATAGATATTGACACAAAAAATCGAAGGCGTATAATGCGCACCTCGCTTCAGGGCGAAGCCGATAACAAGCTTGTCGGTGGTACATTAAAAAAGAATTCAAGCAATGCGTGTGGGTGCTTGCGAAGGTAGATCGGCAATAAAAGATTTATCAAC
>NZ_JAJQVM010000046.1 GCF_021234875.1 Marinibactrum halimedae
TTGGCATCCTACTTCCCCTCGGGCCAGAGCACAAAAAAGATCGGGATACTATGATCGCAAGTATTGGTCCTTTTTGGGATGCTAACGAAACTTGGCTAGTACTCGCGGTGGGTTTACTTTTAATTGCCTTTCCTAGCGCACACTCATTGGTGTTAAAAGAACTCTATCTTCCTGCCACCATTATGTTATTGGGGTTAATTTTAAGAGGGGTTTCTTTTGATTTTCGAGCGAAAGCGAAAAGCCATTATCGTCACCACTGGGATAGCGCCTTTAAAATGGGATCACTCATCACGGCATTAGCTCAAGGTTACATGCTCGGTCAATACGTCATGGGTTTTGAGCAATCTTGGCAAGCAGAAGGCTTCGCTGTACTGAGCGCATTAGGCATAACCGCCGCCTATAGTTTTATTGGTGGAGCCTGGCTTATCTTAAAATGCGAAGGCGAACTACAATATCGCGCTACTCAATGGACGCGGCTAGCAGGTGCTATTGCCGCAGTGGGTATTGCCTTAGTTTCTGTAGTGAACGTGAGTATCAGCCCAACCGTCTACCAAAAGTGGCTCGGTTTCCCTCAAGGATTACTCTTGATTCCTATGCCAATATTATGTGCAGGCCTATTTTTTGTGGTCGATCAATACCTTCGCCACGCCCCGCATAAAGAAGACTTTGGTTGTTGGATTCCCTTCACCGCTGCCATCACCATATTTTTTATTTGCTTCCAAGGGTTAGCTTACAGCTTTTACCCCTATGTTATCCCCGGCACACTTACCGTATGGGAAGCGGCCAGCGCGACTGAATCGTTACGTTTTATTCTAGTCGGCGCTCTAATTGCCGTGCCGGCAATTATGGGTTATACCGCTTTCTCTTACTGGGTTTTTCGCGGTAAAACTTCCGAGCTAAAATATTACTAACCTGATAGATTTAAAAAGTCCTGGCAAGAAAATGTAGCCAGGACTTCTTCGAACAAAAATAAAAATCTAAAAAGAGAAAATGACCACAGATGGAATCTAACAGGCACTCAGTGAAAAGCAGGCAACCGTCAAATAAAATCTGAGTAAATACAGATAATCAGTGAGTCAGCACAACTTTCCCCATACCCGCCCCACTCTCAGCATAGAGGTGCGCCTCACTCACTTGCTCTAAAGTGAATGTTCGTTCGGCCAAAACAGGTCGTAACTCACCTGCATCCACTATCTCTGCAATATTTTTTAAAATCACACCATGGGTTTCTCGACTAATATTGTGAATCATCGGAATTAACATAAATACAACATGCATAGAAAGCCCTTTCAAGTGCGCCAAACTTAAATCCAGCTCTATTAAAGAAACGGTGGTGGCAATCTGCCCATTCAATTTAGCGGCTTGCATAGACTGCAGTAAATTTTCAGCACCCACGGTATCGTAAATCATATCAAAACCTAGGTTGGCGGTATGCTGTAAAACATAGTCTTCAACCGTTTGCGTTTTATAGTGAATGGGGGTGGCACCCAGAGTTTCGATTAGCGCTAATTGTTTTTCACCACCTCCTGTAGCATAAACATCGGCACCAAAAAATTTAGCCAACTGCAACGCAATATGACCCACACCTCCTGAACCACCATGTACTAATACTTTCTGACCTTTAGCGACACCAGCCCTTTGTAAGCCTTCAAATGCCGTAATTGATACAAGGGGCAAAGCAGCAGACTCTGCCATACTCAAACTTTTTGGTTTGTGAGCAATAAGTCGAACATCGGCCAATAGGTATTCTGCCAAACTCCCCGGTAGGTCACCCAAACCACCGGCGCAACCATACACTTCATCACCCACCTGAAACCCCTTCACATCATCACCAATGGCTTCAATCGTACCCGCGAAATCCATTCCTAATACAGCAGGTAAGCTGGGCGAAAACGGTAGGCTTTCACCTAATTCACGAATTTTGTAATCAACAGGATTAACACTACTGGCTTCAACACGCACTAACACATGACCAAGTTTTAATTCTGGTTTGGGCAACTCGGCCGCTTCGAATACATCAGAATCACCAAACTGCTTAATGATCATCGCTTTCATTATTCACTTCCTCACCATCATGCTCAATGAATTTAGTAGAGTTATCTCGGAATCAGTTAACGTAAAAACAGTATATATTGACAACAATATCTATATAATCAGCCTCATTGAATAATCACTTTTTTGATACTGTTGATAATGATCATCGAGCATGTACGGCTATTCGTTCGAATCGCCCAAACCCATAACATCAGCCTTGCTGGGCAAGAGCTCGGCCTGTCGCCGGCAGTGGCCAGTAGCTACCTAAACAAACTCGAATCGTCTCTGTCTGTTCGGCTGCTGCACCGAACCACACGAAAAGTTTCTTTAACCGAAGATGGGCAAACTTTTCTGCCATTCGCAGAAGATGTGTTGGCGAGTGTAGATGCCGCACAAGCATCTTTAGGTCAGGGTGAAAGCACACCATCGGGGACGCTACGGGTGTCCGCACCCGCCTCATTTGGCCGTATACATTTAATGCCGGAAATGAAGGGGTTTATGCAAGCATACCCTCAACTGAAGGTGGACCTTCGCTTCTCAGACAGCATTGTGGATTTGGTTGAAGGAGGGTTTGATATCGCGATTCGAAATGCAGAGCTCAAAAACTCCAGCCTAGTTGCACGAAAATTGGCGGATGATCACCGTATACTGTGTGCCTCACCAGATTACCTTGAACAATTTGGCCACCCTCAAACCCCTGAGGACTTATCTCAACATGAGTGTCTTGTGTTAGCGGGATTAGACCATTGGCAGTTAAAAGGTCCCAATGGCATTACAACCATCAAAGCACGAGGACGATTTCGCGCCGATAATGGAGAAACTGTACGAGACGCGTGCGTGCAAGGGCTAGGCATTACTATCTGTTCAAAATGGATTGCTTACAAATACCTTCAACGCAAAGAATTAGTGGAAGTTATGGGGGATTATAAGCTTGTCGACAACTCAGCCATCTGGGCAGTATACCCAAGCTCTCGTCAACTCGCACCGAAAGTAAGAGCATTTATAGACTATTTTGTGGCGGCCTTTAATTCACAATCAGATTGGTGAGCTTTTCAATTAATGCAGAAATTTCAAAAAAAACCTGGCCGATGTTTTAAGCATACATATCATATTCATATATCAGAGCCTTACTCTGAATTACTGAATATCAATCATAATTCATATGTATCAACAAATTTTTCAAATACTTTAATAACAGTGCCATTCATTACTCGATCAACATAAAAAATTTATTTATTTTTATTGAAGCCCACATCTTTACGCTGCCTTTTCTATTCTTATTTTGGTAAAAAATCCAACGACGTATTTCTAATTTTTTGCTATTGCCACTCATTATCTATAAATATATACCACAGCTACACCCATTTCGATTTTCCAAAAAAATAATACAAAAAAATTGCCAAATACCTAAAGGAGTCTCCATGAAGACGTTGTCGTTCCGCTCCATCAGTATTGCTATCGCTTTGCATTCTGCTCATGTTAATTCCAACACTGTTATTCAACACACTGACCCATTATCACTCACCGAACAACAGCCCGAGGTTATAGCGAGTTTGAGTGATACTTTTTCGAAGCAAACAGAAGGCTTGATCAGTAACAATGAAGAAGATGGTGGCCTGGCCGTCTATATCGTCCAGCTGGAAGATCCTGCTGTCGCCGCATACCGTGGTGGTATTGGCGGCTTTAAAGCCACAAGTACTGCGATGACAGGAAATCAACACCTCAATGTTAATAGTGTCGAGGGGCAAGCTTACACAAGTTGGATAAGGCAACGTCAATCGGACTTTCAAGAAGCCTCTACAGCCATACTGGCACGCACTCCAAAAACTGTCGCCACCTATCAATATGCGTTCAATGGGGTTGCCCTTTCTCTGACGAAAGCTGAAGCCAAGCGAATCGCCAGGATGAAAGGCGTTAAGCGGGTCACTCAAGAGCGTTATGAGGAATTGTTAACTGACACAGGGCCTCATTGGATTAATGCACCTTCTATCTGGGAAGAGGGGGTAGGGCCTACTTTTTCAAAAGGGGAAGGTGTTGTCGTTGCCATTTTGGACACGGGAATTAACCACGACCATCCATCGTTTGCTGATATCGGAGACGATGGATACGATCATAGTAATCCACTGGGCAATGGAAACTACATTCCTGGCAGTCATTGTGAAGAAAACCCTGAGTTTTGTAACGATAAATTGATTGGGGCTTGGAAAATTCTCGATTCATCTGGGGATTCCAATTCTCCAGAAGACAGTGAGGGCCATGGTAGCCACGTTGCTAGCACGATTGCTGGCAACGTAATCAACTCGGTTGACTTTTTCGTGCGCGATACCCCTATAGCAACGCGTTCGCTCAGTGGGGTGGCCCCTCATGCCAACATTATTGCTTACGATGTGTGTTCCGGCTCGTGTCCGTCTACAGCTTTACTCTCAGGCGTTGAGCAAGTGTTAGAGGACGCCTCTGCACTGCCAAATGGCATCCAAGTCCTTAACTATTCTATTAGTGGTGACCAAGATCCTTATACTGACCCCGTTCAGCTCGCGTTTTTAAATGCTACCGAAGCTGGAATTTTGGTCGTTGCGGCGGCAGGCAATTCCGGACTGCGCTCAGTTCATAATCGTTCACCCTGGGTGACTTCAGTTGCCGCACTGAGCCATAACCGAACGATTGAGAATCGATTGCATGACCTCATCAGTGATAGTGAAGGGCTTGATGACATCACCGGCGCTGCCTTAACACTCGGTTCCGACCCAGCACCGATTGTCTATGCTGGTGACTACCCGACGAACAACGGCTCATCTAATGACAGAAATCCCGAGAGGTGCAGTGTCCGCTTCCCCAGACGTCACTTCGAAGGAAAAATTGTCATTTGCGAATTCAATGGTTTATTCCCAAAACGTGCTGCACGAAATGTACGCGCTGGTGGGGCAGTGGGAATGATTCTCGCCAACAATGAGGTTCGCGGTGAGACTCTCAGCTTGAATCAGTACCCTATACCCACGATTCAAATCAGCTTTAATGATGGTGAAAAGTTACGCCAATGGCTTGCCGCAGAATCTAACCCACAGGGTGCCATCTCAGCGACGTATTTCGATGAAAATCCTGAGAATGGCGATATTCTCGCACCGTTTAGCGGCCGGGGGCCAAATTCAAACTTTGATGTTCTCAAACCCGACTTAGGTGCGCCTGGCGTCAATATTTTCGCCGCAATCAATTCGGCCAATAATCGTACCAGCCCAGAATATGGCTTACTCAGCGGCACATCGATGGCATCCCCTCATGTTGCGGGTGCGGGTGCATTACTCAGTGCAGTGCGACCTGAATGGTCGCCGTTAGAGATTAAATCCGCACTCATGATGACCTCAGTCCGTGAAAATGGCCGCAAGCCGGATCGTGTAACGCCCTTGGATTCCTTTGATGTCGGTGCGGGACGTATTGACCTCCAAAAAGTTCAAAACAGTGGATTGGTTCTTGAGGAGACAACAGATAACTTTCTCGCGGCCAATCCTAGGCTAGGCGGAGACCCAAAAACACTCAACATTCCCAGTATGCAAAATAGTGAATGTTTTGTTTCCTGCCGTTGGATCCGTCGCGTAACCAACACCACCTCTGAGCGCTCACACTGGTTGACCAAGGTGACCACTGATGCGCCCATTGAGTTAAGAGTCAGCCCTTTCTACCTACCACTGGATGCAGGGGAAAGTGCCAATATCACGGTTACGGCATCTACAGAAACGGCATCGGCAGGTTGGCATTTTGGAGAATTGAAACTAATGAACGTGGGTCACAGTGATAGCCCCGAATTAAAAATGCCCATCGCAGTGCAAGGCATCACTGCGACCCGTGCTGACCGATTGACCATAAAAACCGACAAGACTGAGATAAAACCTTCAGATACTGTGACCTACGAGATTGAAGTCAATAACGAAACCTTGTCTGATCCGGTCAATATCAAGGCCGTTTTGGCACCGAATACCGAACTGATTGAAGGGTCAATCAACACCGAACTCATGGCAGCAGAAACATTGATACCAATGACTCATCATCACGGCACACTGACTTGGCGCGGTAATCTGCAGGCAGGAGAAGTCAGTCTTAATGGTGAAAAAGCACCGTTCGGTTATATCTCATTATCCCGACGTACAGAGCCAACGCCCTGCCCTGCGGACGATTGCGACGATGGAGCTGTGTTAGTAAATGTTCCGGAGTTTCGATTCCTCGGCGAGACCTATAACCAAGTGCTTTGGTCTGTCAATGGTACACTGCAGTTCTTGAGCAATGGCGATAACCTAAGCTCAATACCTGGCGAAAATCAGCGCTTACCTTCAAAAGCAGCCCCTGCAAATATGCTGGCACCCTTCTGGGCTGATCTGGATCTCGGGACGAATGAGGATGAATCATCTTGGTACACCGCAACTCTAAGAGGCAACAGTAGCAACTATACCGTTTTCGAATGGAATAATGTGCCTTTGTTCGATGACCCTGAACGCCGGTACACCTTTCAAATATGGATAGAACAAGGAGACTCCGGCAATTTCTGGTATGTCTATGAATCCATGTCAGACCTGCCAGAACAACTTACCGTCGGGATTCAAGGTGTATCAGGATTGCAAGGAGAGAGCCTATTCTTTAACGGGGAAGGCGTCGCGCCTGTCGTAGGGGAGGATTTAAGAGTACTTGCCACCCCTGGCGGAAGTGCAAAGTTTACGTTCAATACAACGGTAGAATCCTGTTACTTACAATTTGATGATCCAACCTCAGTGCTGGTTACCATGGCCAGTGGCAAAACCTCAGCACAGGCAATCGTAACCAGCCGGTGCGAACATTAAGGCGGTAGCCCACTAAACAATCAATAAAACATTGAATGGATTCCCAATAGACAGTAGCAAACAAAAAAGTCCTTAAGAAACTCGTCAAGAAAATTAAGCAGATTCACTTAAACAAAAAACCCCGCAATAAAGGCGCAATGCTGTTCACTTAAGTATTTGAGTATAAAGTTGGCTTAATAGAAAATCCGAAGTTAGAAATGACTTCGGATTTTTTTATGCCTTTCCAGCACGATTTATTAGACCACTACAAACATACACTCCAAACGGTGCAATAACATAAAGGGAAAAATAACTCGGACATATTGAGATTGTTTAAAGTCGCCTCATAACAGGTCGGCAATGGACCAGTAATAAACGGCAAGGTTGTTGGGTGTAGGGTTTGTGGATGACATTGAATGGGGGGGCGTATGATTTTGCGATTACATAATCTGTTTGATTTCTTCTCGCTAACATACCAGAAACCACAGTCATTAAGAATAAATCGCTGATTTTATTGGTGTTTTGATGGATTCTGTTTGGCGCCGAATTATTCCTAATTTTTAGTTTTCTTCCATTACTGCCAAGCACTTTTTAACAATTGAATTTTGCTTATTTATTGAGAAAAAAGACCAATAGAAGTTATTCTCGAGTAGACAGAACTCGAGAATAACCACAACGGAAATAATTAAGTCAATGTCACTTATTAACTAGGATGCGTTTTCGCCCATTAATTCAGAGCGCAATGTACGCAAATAATGTTGCAATTTCTCCGTGTTTTCAGGCCCCATTCTCAACAATTGTTTTTCAATGGGAGAACGTTTTTCGATGGCTTCATCGGCAAACACGTAACTCACCGACGGCGCCAGCAACTTTAAAGGCTCGTTCGATATAGGTGCATTTAATACCGTATCGATGGCTTGAATAATGGCATTATCGACCGTTTCTGGTTTTTTACCCAACTGGCCATAGGCCTCTTCCAATAACGGGCGCAGGGTATGAAAGCTCTTTGCGATATAGCTTGGGTCGATGCTGGTTACCATGTCCACATAGGCATCAAAACGTGTAAAACCGGCCTCATCTAACTCATACACCCCTTCGCTGACTTTACGCACGGGAAACTTCTGCTTCGGCGGTTGTATTGGCAAAATACCTTTTACCAATTCCCCCTTGCTCACGCCGTCTATCACCGTAATCCAGCGTTGCAATAGGTTGGATGGCTGCCACCACAATTGGTAGTCGGTTTCGGCCACTTGTTGCTGAAACATTTCTCGCACCAGTGCATCACTTTGATTAAGCGCAGGCAGACTCGGTTTAGGTGGTTCCGGTGGAGATGGAGGCTCAGACGCTTGTGTCGGCTCAGCGGGCGCTTCTTCTGGCGCCGGTGGCTCTGGAATATCCGGAGCACTGGGAATAGGCTCAGGGTCAGATGCAGGAGGATCAATAATTTCTGTGATAGGCTCTGGCTCCGCAGGCGCTTGCGTGCCCTGAAACACCCACCACATCACTCCGCCCATGACTCCCAGGCCCACAACCAAGGCAATAATACCCATTGTGCGCGATTCCGATTGATCCATACCAACTCCTCAATGATCGTTTGTCGTTATTCATTTCATCTGTGCTTTGTCATTTATTTCAACGCCGACAGATGATTTATCATTAATTGCACAGACTCCCGACCACGAAAAACGTTCACATCCAATTGGTAAGCCACATGTACCCGCGTAATCGACGGGTCTGGCCAGACGGTGGTATCGACGTTAAAGGCAATGGCATCAAGCACGTTCTGCGGAGCATCGGGGTGTGCCAATACCATTTTTAAGTGTTTTTCTCCCACAATACGTTGCTGCACTACGAGAAATTCGCCATCAAATAAGGGCTCGGGGAATTGTTGGCCCCATGGCCCCGCTTGCCGGAGCTGGTGTGCCAGTGGCAATGAAAACTCATTGGGCCTCAGCTCACCGTCGGTTAGCAACGTGGCAGTTAAGTCTTTTTCATCCAGCATGGCCCGCACTTCCCGATCAAACGCTTGCTGAAAGGTCTCAAACTGGTCTGCCCGAAGGCTCAGACCCGCCGCCATGGCGTGGCCACCAAACTTTTTGATTAACCCCGGATGACGGGCATCCACAGCCGCTAAGGCGTCGCGAATATGCAAACCCGGAATGGAACGCGCCGAGCCTTTGATTTCAAAATCCCCTTGCTCCGCCACTTGAGACTCCGACGTTGCAGCCAAGTCCGCCGGTGCAAAGGCAATCACCGGGCGATGAAATTTATCCTTGATGCGCGAAGCCAAAATACCAATCACACCTTGATGCCAATTGGCATCGTACAAACACAAACCCCACGGCATCTGTTCGGCATCGGCGTCTTCCAAGCCCAAGGCCGCCAAACTCGCTAAGGCTTCTTTTTGCATGCTGGTCTCGATGGAGCGACGATCTTGGTTTAGGTCGTGCAGTGTTTCTGCCAAGCTTTGTGCTTCGTAAGGGTCGTCGGTAGTGAGGCAGCGAATACCAATACTCATGTCATCTAGGCGACCTGCGGCATTTAAGCGCGGCCCCACAGCAAAGCCCAAATCCGCCGCGACAATGCGTTCAGGATCGCGTTTTGCCACTTCCAACAGCGCACGTATGCCCGGTCGCATTCGCCCAGCCCGCATTCGCTGAAGCCCTTGGTGAACCAAAACCCGGTTATTGGCATCCAGCGGTACCACATCGGCCACCGTGCCCAGTGCCACCAAATCGAGAAAATCCCCCATGTTCGGCTCAGGCAGTTGCAAGGATTGGAAGTATTGAGATTGGAACCAACCCCGCTCACGCAGCGCACCCCGCAAGGCATTCATAACATAAAAAATCACCCCCACCCCGGCCAGATTCTTACTGGGAAAAGCACAACCGGGCTGATTAGGGTTCACGATGGCATCGGCCTCCGGTAAAGACTCACCGGGCAAATGGTGATCGGTCACCACCACTTGCATGCCCAATCGTTTGGCCTCGTCGACCCCATCGATGGAGGAGATACCGTTATCCACGGTGATAATCACATCCGGCGATGACTGAGCCGCCACCCGAACAATTTCCGGGGTAAGCCCGTAACCAAATTCAAATCGATTTGGCACAAGGTAATCTACCCACGCCGCCCCCATCGCCCGCAACGCCAACATCGCGACACTGGAACTGGTGGCTCCGTCTGCGTCGAAATCCCCGACAATCATTATCCGCTTGCCTTCCTCAATGGCCTGTACCAATACCTCAATGGCCACAGGTAAGCCTTTAAACAAATCGGGGCGGCTCAATTGCTTGAGGGTGTAATCCAATTCATTGGGGTGCTGTACCGATCGGTGGGCATAAATGCGCTGGAGCAAAGGTGGAAAGGTGTGAAATTCAGGGGAAAGTTGGACGGTCGATTCACGTCGACGAATCACTTTTTGCATGCAGGTCGATTAACTCTTTATTAGACGATTTATTAGACGATTTTAGACAGTTTTAAACGATCAAAACACAAAGGGCGATGAAGCTTTCACTCCATCGCCCTTCCTTTAGGCCGGCATCATCACGTTCGAAGATGACTGCCTATAAATTTCTGTACGGCGTCCATGTCATTAGACAACACTTGATAACGTTCCTCTCGCTCAAACAAGTCTGCCATATGATGCGGTAATGGCGCATCACTCAAGCCCGCCTTTTGTATGGCCTCTGGGAACTTCGCCGGGTGAGCCGTGGCAAGGCACACCATCGGTGTATTGTGGTCGTGACGTGCGCGGCGCCCGGCTTCCAAACCGATGGCGGTGTGCGGATCGAGCAAGTATTCGGTTTGCTCAAAGACGTCTTTGATTACCTTCACCATTTCCGCATCATCCAAACGGAAACTAGAGAAGAGCGTTTTGGCTTTGGCCAGTTCCGCTTCGCCCAAGGTCATGCCGCCGCCATTTTTCAGGGCATCCATCAAGGTCACGATGGATGCACCATTACGATCGTACAAATCGAACAATAAACGTTCGAAGTTACTGGAGACCATAATGTCCATAGACGGTGACAACGAATGCACTAAGTCACGCTTGCTGTGATCATTCTCGCTGATACAACGATGAAGAATGTCATTCTGGTTGGTGGCAATGATCAACTGATCAATTGGTAAACCCATGCCTTTGGCCAGGTATCCGGCAAAAATATCGCCGAAGTTACCCGTTGGTACGGAGAAATTGACCGCACGAGCCGGCGCCCCCAGAGATAAGGCAGCGTAAAAGTAGTAAACGATTTGAGCCATGATTCTGGCCCAGTTAATGGAGTTTACCGCAACCAACTGGCGCCCATCCGGCAGGAAGGATTGATCCGCAAAACTGGCTTTCACCATATTTTGGCAGTCATCAAAGTTGCCTTCTAAGGCGATGTTGTGCACGTTGTCATCCAACACCGTGGTCATTTGACGGCGCTGAACCTCAGATACGCGTTGGTGGGGGTGCAAAATAAAGATATCGATGTTATCGCAATGGCGACAACCCTCGATGGCCGCCGACCCGGTATCACCGGAGGTAGCCCCCATCACGACCACTTTTTGATTACGCTTCTTGAGGATATGGTCAAGCAATTGCCCCAAAAACTGTAAGGCGAAGTCTTTAAACGCGAGGGTTGGGCCTTGGAACAGCTCAAGAATAAACTCGTTGTGCCCCGTTTGAACCAAAGGGGCAATACCATTATGGCGGAAAGTGCTGTATGCCTTAGCAATCAGGCCTTTCAATTCATCATCGCTAAGCGCATCGGCCACAAACGGCTTCATGACCGTAAAGGCCAATTCCTGATAGCTCATGCCACGCATGGCTTCAATATCACTGTGGCTAAATTGAGGTAAGGTTTCAGGAACGTATAAGCCGCCGTCAGAGGCTAAGCCCGTCAGTACAACCTCTTCAAACGATAAACTCGGGGCGCTTCCCCGTGTGCTGATGTATTTCACAACTCATCCTATTTCATAGTGAAGCCCACATCGAATCGAACATGAGCTTGCCGAAAATATCTACTTAAGCCTTTAAGAAAAAACCTTTATGGATGGCCCTTAACTGAGAGAGCCTTAACCCAGAGTTTCCAAACGAATATGCACCACTTCCCCAGCCACGGTAGGTAACGCCTGAATACGTTCAATGGCCGCCATGAGGTTTTTTTCTACACTTCGATTGGTCACCAGAATAATCGGCACCATATCCTGATCTTCCGGCTGCTCTTTTTGAATTAAGGCTTCAATGCTCACTCCGGCTTCACTCAGAATTTGAGTAATGGTGGATAGTACACCGGGCTTATCTAAAGCCGACATACGCACATAATAAGCGGTTTCCACCTCATCAATGGGAAGAACCGGTAGTTCGCTGAGATTGTCGGCTTGCACCCCTAAATGAGGAACACGCTGTTTGGCTTCAACGGTTAGGGTTCGAGCCAGGTCGACCACGTCCGCCACCACCGCAGAAGCCGTGGCTTCAGCACCAGCGCCAGCACCGTAATACAACGTTGGCCCAACCGCATCGGATTTCACTAACACTGCGTTCATGACGCCATCGACGTTAGCCAATAAGCGCTTATAGGGCACTAAAGTCGGGTGCACGCGTAGCTCAACGCCTTTGGCGGTTTGACGAGCAATACCCAAATGCTTAATCCGATACCCCAGCTCATCAGCATAAGCGACATCTGCCGCACTGACTCGGCTGATACCCTCAGTAAAGACTTTTTCGAACTGCAACGGCATACCAAAGGCCATCGAAGCCAAGATGACTAATTTATGGGCGGCATCAATACCTTCAACATCAAAGGTCGGGTCTGCTTCGGCGTAGCCGAGATTTTGGGCGTCCTTTAAGGCGTCGGCAAAGTCACGACCACGATCGCGCATCTCGCTCAGAATAAAGTTGCCAGTGCCGTTAATAATGCCTGCCAACCATTCAATGCGGTTGCCAGCCAAGCCTTCTCGGATGGCTTTAATAATAGGAATACCACCGGCAACGGCGGCTTCAAAGGCAACAGAAACCCCTTTCGCGTGGGCTTCCTGAAAAACTTCATTACCAAATTCAGCAATTAAGGCTTTGTTGGCAGTAACGACATGCTTGCCATTGCGAATCGCGGCCAGTACCAATTCTTTCGCCGTGGTCGTACCACCAATTAACTCCACAACAATGTCGATGGATGGGTCTTGCACGACTTCAAAAATATCTCGGCTGACACGAATATCGCCGGTACTACAGACTGGGTTATCACGACGGGCACCAATGTGCTCAATGACAATATCGCACCCCGCACGCGCGGCAATTTCCTGCGCATTACGAGTCATGACATTCACGGTACCACTACCGACCGTTCCTAAACCACATAAGCCAACTTTGACGGGTTTCAAAGGTTGCTCCTTTATCAAAAGTGTTATCACGCGTATTTATGTAGATAGCAGAGTCTTTCCGCTCTGCTCATTGCTCTTTATTTTAGTTTGGAGTGTCAGTTTTAAATGGAAGTGCCAAATATGGGGCAAACAGATAAAACAACGAGAGCGGAAGCCACCATACTGGGGCACTCTGGGGCTGTCAATTCGAGGAAGCTTGTTGTGCCTCTAGCCGCGTTTTGGCTTCGATCCACTGAGATAAATACTGGGTACTGGCTTGATGATGATGTCGAAGCATCGCGCCAACGATGTTTTTCAAACGCCGCCGCCTCTTTTCCTGCTCAGCCTCGCGTATGGCCTGTTGAAGTGCTTGTTGATGCCACCCTTCCTGAAAGCGCTCACTCAGCAAATTCACACCACACTGTTGGGCCACTTTCCAACGCTCTGGCTGTTGATAGAGTGCAACGGCGGCATCCACCAGGCCGCTGGGGTCGTCCACCACCACACCAGGCCAATCGAACTCACCTTCAGCAAGAAAACCTTCTGCCCCAATCGTCGTTGTGACAATCGGTGTACCAGCACACATGGCGTCAATCATTTTGCCTTTTAACCCCGCACCAAAACGCAAAGGGGCCAAGCACACACGGGCTTGAGATACAGCCGCGTAAGCATCGGGCACCCACCCTTTCACATGAAAGCCAATTTTGGCGTTATCCAATGCTTTCGCTTTTGGAGGAAGATAAGCGCCATAGACACTTAATTCGGCTGTAGGCAGACAACGGCGAATTTCCGGCCACAACTCTCGCAACCACAACACGCTATCCCAGTTGGGTGCATGGCGAAAATTGCCGATACAACAAAACCCAGATCGCGCCTCAAAAGGCGTTAGAGTCGTTTGCACTTGCTGTAATCGATCATCGCTTACTAAAAGAGGAAAATAATGAAGTAAATAATCAGGGACTTGAAACTCAGTGTGTAAAAAACGTATTTCCGCTTCGGATATCATCAACGAAAGGTCACTGCGGTAAATGGACGCCAACTCCCTTAACACTAGATCTGATCGATAATCTTCCGGTCTTACATCACGCTGTTGTTTGTAGGCAGACTGCCTAGCACCACGCAAACACTGAAGGTCTTCGGTATCCAAAATTCGTAAGGCATCCGGGCAGTTTTTTTGAACACGCCAGCCATATTGTTCTTCCATCATAAAGCGGTCAAACATCACCACATCTGGCTTTACGTCAAGAAGAAAATCGTCAAAGCTACTGCAATTGAGTGTAATCGTGCGACTATGAATTCCAAGGGAAGATAAATCCGCTGCTCGCTCACCGGGTTGAGCGCTGGAGACAAACCACAGCTCCTCACAACTTTCCTTTAACACGTCCAATATCGATAAGACATGACTACCTGCTGCGGAAGAGGTCGGCTCGGGCCACACCCAACCAATCACCACGCCCGTTTTGAAAATAGCCTTATCGACACTCACTGCACTTTCCATAACACCCCCAATGAACAATGGGGGCGACCATAACAGTGGTGATTAAGTGACACAATACACTAACCACCCATACTCACTCTTTGCTTCCACTACTTTCCTTAGCGATGTATAGGGTATTTCAATTTCCATAAAAAAACCGAAGCAATTTGCTTCGGTTTTTTTAATCAAGAACAGCTTAAAAACTTATTTTTTATCCGCCACTTTGTCTTTGTCAGTGACTTCAATGCCCATACGCGATGCTAGCTCTTTAGCAGGCAAATAGCCCGGCAGTAAAGTCCCGTCAGCGAGTAACAACGCTGGAGTACCACGTACACCCAACTCACCACCTAAAGCAAAGTGATCAGCAACAGGGTTGTCTTCACACACGTTGACGTCGATCTCTTGACGATTCTTCAGCTTTGTCATGGCCTCTTGCTTGTCGCTCGCACACCAAGCTGAAGCAATTTTGGTGTAAGAGTTCGATTTCAATCCAGCACGAGGATAAGCCAAGTAACGAACGGAAATGCCCAATTCATTTAATTCTGGCACTTCACGGTGAAGCTTCTGACAGTAACCACAGTCAACATCGGTAAAGACGTTAACAACACCTTTGATTTCGCCTTTCGGGTCGAAAACAATCATGTCTTTCGGATCGAGCTTAGCGACCACTTCTTTGCGCTTCTCTTGACGCTCTTGCTCTTGAAGATTAACGAAGCCGCCAGCAATAATTTGGTACATGTCTGAGGCGATCATGTATTCGCCATCTTCACTGACAAAAAGAATCGGGCCACCGTCTACACTGACTTTGTACAAGCCATCAATGGGGCTTGAGCTGATGTCTGAGACTTTCAATTCTGGACGCGCTTTGCCCAGTTTGTCCGTAATGGTTTTTGTGACAGAGTCTTTAACATCACCAGCCATTGCCGACAATGAAACGACACCTGAGCCCAATACACCGATGGATGCCGCGATCACCGTGCGCTTGAACCAAGCGCGTTTTTGATTGAATTTCAAACCAATCCCCTTTTCGTTATCTTGAACTTGCCAATCGTTACTGTTATTGGAAGCGAAAAGCCTAAAATGGTTCCTCACTTCACCTTGTTAAAATGTGGTTGAGCTTAAAATTGAAGACTTAACCACGCGGATGATGTTCCTTATGCAAGTCTTTCATTCGCTGTTTTGCCACATGGGTGTAGATTTGGGTTGTTGATAAATCACTGTGGCCAAGCAGCATCTGTACGACACGCAAATCAGCACCATGGTTCAATAAATGTGTTGCAAAAGCATGGCGTAAAGTGTGAGGCGATAGACTTTTTTCTATTCCGGCTACCTGAGCCCAATGCTTTACTCGGTGCCAGAACGTTTGCCGGGTCATTTCGACGCCACGATTACTGGGAAACAAAACGATGCTTTGCTTCTGATGCAGTAACGCACCTCTTGCCACATGAACGTAATGGCTCAACCAATGGATAGCTTCCATCCCCACAGGAACCAGCCGTTCTTTCGAACCCTTGCCCATCACTTTAACAACACCTTGACGCAAATTCACCTGATCAGTGGTAAGGGAAACCAACTCCGTCACACGTAAACCCGTCGCGTACAGCAACTCAAGCATGGTTTTGTCACGCAAACCAATTGGATCTTCTACATCCGGTGCCGACAATAAGTTTTCCACATCCGTTTCACTGAGCAAGGTGGGCAGCTTTTGCGCCAATTGAGGTAAGTCGATATTTTCTGACGGGTCAGACACTAACCACCCCTCTCTCAAACAATACCGATAAAAACCTCGAATACAGGACAAAAAGCGAGCGGTGGATCGAGCCGATTTACCGTTTGCTAGCCGAAAAGCCAGATGTCCCTTCAAGGCAGATTCATCCACGGCCAGCAAATCGTTGTTCGATGGTTGAGATTCCGACCATCGAGCTAATGACACTAAATCACGACGATAGGCCGCCAGAGTGTTATCGCTGAGGGATTTCTCAACCCACTGGGTTTCTAAAAATTGCGCTATGGCATGTTCACTCTGAGGAGAAATTTCTACCGTTGCCATCGAACTCTCAGTTCTATCAATAAAGAAAAATGACCATCAGATATCTAATCGTAATGCTTCGGCGGGTTGAACCCGGCTAGCACGCCATGCGGGATACAAAGAGGCCAATATGCTTAATGTGATGGAGACAAACGCAATAAACAGTAGGTCGCTAAGGCGAATATCCGTCGGCAAATAACTCACCGGATACACATCAGAGCGCAGTATTTTGGTGCCAATGACGTTTTCAACCAACTCCAACAAAGGTTGTGCGCCAAAGGTTAAGAGAATGCCCACAACCAAACCAACGGCCGTCCCGACAATGCCGATCAAACCGCCTTGCACCATAAAAATGGCCATAATGTCACGTCGGCCCGCACCCAATGTACGCAAAATGGCGATATCACTGTGCTTATCGACCACCGCCATCACCAACGTTGAGACGATGTTAAAGACCGCAATGCCGATAATAAGCACCAACAATAGGTTGACGAGGCTGGTGGACATTTGAATCGCGTGGTGAAGATTGCCATGCGTGCGCGTCCAATCGCTGGTGTAATAGCCATAAGGCAACTCGGACATAATCTCGAACGACAATTCAGGCGCTGAAAACAAATCTTGAATACGCCAACGAAAGCCGGAAACCTTTCCAGGGAAAGCAGATAAGTCCGATGCTGAATCAATGTGCATCACCCCAAAAGAATGGTCTAACTCTGTGCCGGTGTGCAGGATTTCAATAAGTTTCAACCGACGCACGCCCGGTGCCTTCCCGGCTCGGTTGGGTTTTGGCACCACCAAGGTCAGCCCATCACCCACCTCTAAATCTAATGAATTGGCCAGCCCGGAACCCAAAATAATGGCATGGGGTTGACCTGCCAATGAGGCCAGCGCTCCCTCAGACAAATAACGGTCTACCCCAGAAACCGCCGGCTCTAATTCTGGGTCAACGCCATACACCAATGCCGGTTTGGCTTCGTTATTGATGGAAATCATGCCTTCTAAATGCACAAAAGGGGCAATGGCCTGAGCCGATTTCGCCGCCCGAAGATCCAGCATCTGCTGATAGGCAGTAGGCCAATCTTCAACCCCTTCACGGTGATACACCGACACTTGTGGCATGACGGACAGAATACGTTCACGTAGCTCTCGATCAAACCCATTCATGATCGACACCACCACCACCAGCAATGCCACCCCCAATACCAATCCAAAAATGGAGATGGCCGAAATAAAGTTCACAAGCTTGTTGCTGCTTTTCGCCCCCGCAAATCGCAGACCCACGTACCATCCGAAGGGGCTGTTCTTTTCAGAGATTTGTGTAGACGATTCGGTTGGGTCTATGTTTTTAGAAACGCTTTTTAAAACGTTTTTAGCCTCGTGGTTAGAAGCTTTGTTAGAAGAGGGGCGATTAAATGTCATGCAAACCGCCATCGGCCAGTCGTAAACACCGATCCATCGTTGCTGCCATTGCCTCATCGTGGGTGACAATCACAAAGCTGGTGCCCAACTCTTGATTCAGCTGAACCATCAATGCTTGAACCGACTCAGCGGTATGGCGATCTAAATTACCCGTCGGCTCATCCATCAAGACACACGCCGGGTTGGCCACTAAAGCACGAGCAATGGCAACCCGTTGACGCTCCCCACCAGATAATTCCGAAGGCTTATGGGACAAACGTGCGCCTAACCCCACTTGGGCTAAGAGTTTTTCAGCACGCTTTATGGCATCTTGCTTCGGTAAGCGTGCGATCAACAGCGGCATCATCACGTTTTCTAACGCCGTAAATTCAGCCAGTAGATGATGAAACTGATAGACAAATCCCAACTGCTGATTTCGCAATACACCACGTTGGCGCTCGCTCATCTCAGAGAAGCATTCACCATTGAGCCAAACACGACCTTGGGAGGGCAAATCTAACCCACCAAGCAAATTCAATAAGGTGGATTTACCGGCACCTGAAGCACCAACAATAGCCACACGCTCGCCTCGGGCAATCGTCATGTTTACATTGGAGAGTACGGTAACCTCCTGCGGGCCTTGGCGATAGACTTTCGATAAGTCTTGGCAGGCGAGAACGGACATTTCTGGTTCGTCTGCATGAACGACTTGGTGAGCGGGCACAGATTCCTGCTGCTCCATGGTTTTCCTCTTACAGTGACGGTTTTCTAGATGACTGTTTTCTATCAGTACGATGTGATATTAAAAAACACGGCGTTTAAAAATAAAGACAGCCCATAGGTGAGCTACTCATACCTCAGCGCCTCAGCCGGTTGGATTTGCGCCGCTCGGTAGGCGGGGTACAAGGTGGCTAACAGGCTTAATGCAATACCGGTAGTACAAACGACGACGACGTCTTGCCATTGCAAGACACTGGGTAAATGAGCCACGAAAAACACGGTAGGGTCAAACAATTGCACACCGGTCACCGACTCAAACCATTGCATCAAATCACTTAAATACGCAGCAATCAAACTGCCTGAAACGGCCCCGCACACAATACCAAACACCCCCACTGCGGTGCCTTGTACAACAAAAATGGCCATTATCTGCTTTGGCGTCATCCCCAGTGTTCTCAGAACGGCAATATCGGCGCGCTTATCCGCCACCATCAACACCAAGCTGGTAATAATATTGAATGCGGCAACGGCTACAATAATCATCAGCAGCGAGCCAATAATGACTTTTTCCATCTTCACCGCTTGAAAAAGGCCACCCTGTGTTTGGCTCCAATCCTTAACCTGCAAGGCACCTCCAGTACCTTCAGTGTGATCTGGAGAAAAGGGGTTTATGAGAGCCTTCGCGGCCTCCAACGTGGCTCCGGCGGTATAGATATTGTCGGTGCGAACTCGCACACCATCGACTTTACCACTCTTACGAAAGAGCTTAGCGGCGTCTTGCACGTGCACCAACGCCAGGTTTTGATCCACTTGGGCACCGACTTCAAACACCCCTATTAATTTCACCCGTTTTTGACGTGGAAACACCCCTGCCGGCGTAATGCTCACCTGGGGTAAAGTCAGCGTCAGAGAATCTCCGATATTCACGCCCAGGTAACGGGCCAATAAACGGCCAATCACCACCCCGTATTCGCCTGGGGCCAAATGCTCTAACTTGCCCACTAACATGCTGTCTGAAACCCTGGACGTTTGGGCCTCAAAGTCTGGGTCAACCCCCTGCACTTCCACCCCTTGAATACCATAGCCATAGCTAAGCAAGCCATACCCTTGTATATAAGGTGAAGCTCCTTCAATGCCCGGAACGGTCAGTGCCTGGACTTGCAAGGATTGCCAATCTTTCACGCCTTCTGGGTAAGTGATAAATCCGTGGGGCACCACACTCAAAACGCGCTCCTTGATTTCACGGTCAAAACCATTCATCACCGACAACACCACAATCAATGCGAATACACCTAATCCCATTCCAAGAAAGGAAAACAAGCTCACAAAAGAGATAAATTGATTACGGCGCTTGGCACGGGTATAACGCAAACCGATAAAGGCAGGAACAGAAGAGAAAAGCGACATAAGATCTCAGTCGTGGTGCCCGGTTGGGCTGCTATGTTTAAAGAAACCACGCCAAGAGACGTGCTGTAGTTTGTATTTAATCGTGTGTATTAATAAAGTGTATTTCGTTGTTTGCCCCAAAAACCATCCTGAGTAGTGATGATGAGTGACGATGTTATTCAAGACAATCCGATTAATGATAATCGACGACAGTCTTACCGTATTGAAACCAAAGCCATTGTCGATGTGAAAGTGTTGGCAGACCAAGTTCTAACAGACCAAGTTCTAACAGACAATGAATCCATCAACGCCAACCCACACGATTACTTTCTGGATTCGGCCAATATCCAGCTGACCCAAGAATATCGAGAGCTACAACAGCAAGCCTTGAAGCGTGTGAAAGCGTTAAGTGATGACCACCCAGAGCTTGGCGAATACGCCATGATCGTGCAAAAACAGTTAGATGTATTGGTGCAGGCTTGCTTATCCAATAGCGCGGATCAACAACAAACCACCACCGTCAATCTTTCTCCCACAGGCTTGGCTTTTTCCAGAGAAAAACCTCTGGCCATGGGCACATTACTGGCTCTGCGCTTCACATTGCTGCCCGAATACCGTTCCATCTGCTGTTTTGCCAAGGTCACTCGCTGCGAACAAATCCTGGCTCAGTCCTTTGAAATCGGAGGGCAATTTATCAATATCGATGAACATCAGCAACACATCATCAGTCGACACATGATGCAAGCAGAGCGGGAACAACGACGAAAAAAGACCGACCAAACCGAGGGCATGTGGGCAGAACGCCAGCCATGACTCTCTAAACCAGCCATGGCTATCTAAAAAAGGGCTAAAACAGAATTTTCCAAAGCGAGATTCATCTTCACTAATCACCCCGAAAACATTGACAGCTTAAGCGTGTGGCAACATTCTTAATGGGTAATTTATTGACGAGAAATAAGATTGAATAGGAACTCAGTTTGCCAATGACTCTTTATATCGACGACGCCAAACCCTGTAGTAAGCGCTCTAAAAGACGCACCCACACCTCGCAAAAAATCAAAGCCATTCCTATGACACAGACTTCCCCACTGAGCCGCCAACTTATCGATAAAGTATTAGTGGCCATTTCCGTGCTACTTTGCCTGATGACTTTCGCTTTATTTACTCAGAAAGCAATGGCCGAAAAGATTGTGGTTCCCATTGGCCAGCAAGGAAAAGGCAGTGTACTGACCCCACGATTGGGCATGAAAAAGGTCGATGTAGAACAACAATTTGGTACGGCCAAACAAATCAGTGGCCCGGTGGGCAGCCCCCCCATCACCACATGGGAATACGACGACTTTTCCGTGTACTTTGAATACGATGTGGTGTTGCACACAGTCGTTAAACACAAACCGGTTGCCAGTCACCCTTAGCGCATTCGTTATCGAAGCCCCTTCACAACGATGAATCAAAAAAGCCCAAGCTGAACTCATCCAACTTGGGCTTTTTTGATGATGTTTTGGTAATAAGGAGGGCACCGCTATTGCGATTCGAGCGCTCGCCAAACCACCCCTTCACTGGCCTTATCAATGGCCGCCAACTTTTCTTCGTGGGCCTGCAACTCCTCCTGTGAGGCTTTCATCACGGGTAATGGTGGACGACCTTGCGCCAAACGAATGATCTCCGTTCCCGCTGCTGCTCCACCAGACATCTCCTGAGACCCACTGCCTAATCCTAACGACGTCTGCCCACCCGTCATTAACAGGTAAACGTCTGCGAGAATCTCCGCATCAAGTAACGCGCCGTGCAATTCTCGCTGGGAGTTATCGACAAAATAACGCTTACACAAAGCATCCAGATTGTTCTTCTGGCCCGGATGTTTCTGTCGCGCTAGCGTCAGGGAGTCAACCACAGAACAGTAGTCTGTAATCTTACCCAAGCCGGCATTTAACAAACCAAATTCATGATCAATAAAACCCACATCAAATGGCGCATTGTGAATAACCAGTTGTGCGCCTTTCACAAACGCCAAAAAATCCTGAGCGATCGCACTAAAAACCGGCTTATCTTCCAAGTACTCATTGGTAATACCGTGCACCGCGATGGCTTCATCTTCGACCACACGCTGAGGGTTGATATATTGATGATAATGATTACCGGTCAACTTTCGTTCAACCAGCTCGACACAGCCAATCTCAATAATTCGATGACCCTGTTTCGGGTCAATACCGGTCGTTTCGGTATCTAACACAATTTGTCGCATAAACTTAAAAAAGACTCACTCAAAATTCGGATTGATTAACCCAGCAGCAACTAAAGGGTAGCGATGCCTTGGTTTGCTAATTCATCAGCAATTTCGTTTTCCCGATGGCCACTGTGGCCTTTCACCCACTTCCATTGAATGGAATGCTTTGCCGCTTCAGCGTCCAACGCTTTCCAGAGATCATCATTTTTGACGGGTTTTTTCGCCGATGTCCTCCAGCCATTTTTCTTCCAGTTGTGCATCCACTGAGTCACCCCTTGGCGCACATACTGAGAATCCGTGGTTAAAATCACTTCGCAAGGGCGAGTCAGTGCGGCTAAGGCCTCAATGGCAGCTTGTAACTCCATTCGATTGTTCGTGGTGTTCGCCTCGCCACCACACAATCGCTTTTCGACATCGCCGTAACGCAGCAACGCCCCCCAACCACCCGGACCGGGGTTGCCCTTGCAAGCGCCGTCCGTAAAGATTTCAACGGTTTTCAAAAATACCCTTCCCAACTTTTTATCAATTTTGGCTTATTGTGAGTCATAACCACCACCAGATGCCACACTCTGAACTCACTCTTTAAGCTTTGTCGGCTGACTAGCACCTTCAGAACCAAGATTATCGACTCGATAATCATCCACCAAATAAAGTGAAGGTCGTTGTCCCACTGCTTCTCGACAGGCTTCGGGCACTCGGGACGCTACTTTGCCAGGAATCACCTGTAATGGATTGATGGATGTCCAACTGGGTTTAATCGGGGTAACTGCTCCCACGTGTTTTCGAGCAACGACTGCATAAAACCCACCCAAAGGCCAATATATTTTTTTAGCCAGTGCCTCAACCCATTGTAACTTTTGCAAACTGGATTTGTGATTAATAGGCGGAACAAAGAGTCCTCTCTGAGTTTTGACCGGTTCAAAATCCAGCAATCTGAGCCAATCCATCAATCGTCTCAATCTAATCGTATTGGCCCTATAGAGAGGCTTACGAGACACTAAATTGCTCAATTGTCGCCCAACACCAAGCAAGCTGACCGGGTTAAAGCCCACAATCAAGACATACCCATGAGGAATGACCACCCGGGAGACTTCCCGCAACAATTTATGAGGCTCTATGGCGAAATCTAAGACATGGTGCAACACAGCGACATCCACTGTGTCATTAGCAAACGGTAAGCGCTCGAAACTCGATTGCGAATGAATGATGGCATTATTGGTTGAACTGGCATCCATAGGATGCAAACCAAAACAATGGTTAATCATACTGGCGCCAAATAATCGCGCCTGTCGGTGCACACTCAACTGTAAAAGGTGGTACCCGAATAAGCAGTTTAACGACTCATCAATGACCTGTTGCTCCGCCTGCAAGAGCTGTTGACCAAGCGGGCTCTCAAACCATCGCTCCACATCTGGCACGGTCTTAACTAAATCGATGGCGCCAAACTGGTCTGACCACCATTGCATTAGTCGCTGCGTGGAACTTTGTTGTATTGCACTATCCATCTTTGACGACATAAACAAGCCTCCTCCTCAAGCAGATAGACCTGTCAAACTCAATATTCTCTACTTCACACCCTGTACCCGTAAGGATTATACGCACCACCTTTGAAAATCACGAATTTCGCAACATCAACCTTGTTAAAATACCCACACTCACCACATAAACCTAAGGCACCACCACAATCAGGATACAAAAAATCAAGACAAGACAAACTAGGACATCACATCATGACAACCGATAGCCTTTTCCATATCTCCCCAATTCCCGCCTTTTCCGATAACTACATATGGTTGATTGAAGATAAACAAAATACCCAGCGTTGGGTGGTCGATCCCGGCTCGGCTGAAGCAGTGATTGACTATTTTGAAGAACACCAACTCAATGGTCTTGCGGGCATTTTAATTACCCATCACCATTTTGATCACACCGGCGGGATCTCAAAATTAGTGGCATATTTTGGAAAGATCCCCGTGTTCGGGCCAAGTAACCCCTCGATAAAAGGCATTACTCATCAACTAGAAGACGGCGATAGAGCCACATTGAGCGAGGCACTGACTCTAGATGTTATAACTGTTCCAGGTCATACACTGGATCATATTGCGTACTTTACGCCAGGATTACGGTGCCAAGCAGAGAATCAAGTGCCAACTCAATTCACACAAGATGAAACCCGGCCCGTTTTGTTTTGTGGCGATACTTTATTTTCCGCTGGATGTGGTCGGTTATTCGAAGGCACCGCCTCCCAAATGCGCCGTTCTCTCCAAAAACTGCGCAACCTCCCAGAATCAACCTTGGTATTTTGTACCCATGAGTATACGACGGCCAACCTTGATTTTGCCCGCGCCGCAGAACCAGATAACCCTACCATCACACAGCATCAAGCCTATGTGAAACAACGCAGGGAGCAAGGGCAGCCCTCTTTGCCCACAACAATCCAACTAGAAAAGCGCATTAATCCTTTTCTACGCTGGGATAGCCCTTCCATCATTTCTTTAGTTTCGATGCGATCTGGCACACAGATTAAAAGTGCCGATACCATATTTTCCGAAATACGGTCCTGGAAAGACAATTTCTGAGAAGCACGTCTAATTGCGTAAGCGGCGCCTAAATTTGACCGATGGCGCCCAGACTCATAAACTCCGAATTTCGAATTTCATGTTTTCTTAATATTTACTTTTGAACTATGTCTTGAACTATGTCATGCAACAGCGTTCTTTGGTCAGTGAGAAGCCTTGAAATTCTGCAGTAGGCGAAAGCCCTTCTAAAACCAATAAAACAATAAATCCATCGGCCACTGATAGATGCCGATGGGAAGCGCCCTCGCTGTTCGACTCCCCCTCATACCTTAGCGGGAAGAGTCAAAGGCGATCGCCAGGACGGCTAATTCCACAAGGAAAATAAACAAGGGTCAAAGAGCCAAGGGGCTTTAAACACCACTACAAAGTGTTGAAAACCCCCTAAAAACCTTGGCACTTGATATCAATGCCGTCAAAGAATTGAAAGAAGTAAGTCTTATGCGATCGACACCAACACTAAAACATGCCATCACCATGAGCCTTTTGGTTTCTGTTAGCGCCTGTAAACACCCCTTATTAAAAGAGTCATCCAGTTCACCCAGGCCATCAGTCGCCAAAGAACAGCATTCAACCAATCCCTTCGATATCATCACACCAAGTATTCCCCATTCCACATTAGCTGCTGAACCGGTGGAACACTTGGATGCCATCGAAGATGTCATCATTTGGGATCGAATTCGAGCAGGGTTTTCACTCCCCGAACAAAACAATGCGCGAGTAGCACAATATATTAAGTGGTACAAAAAGAACCCTCTATACATGCAACGGGTATCAGAAAGAGCTCGCCCGTATATGTATTACATTGTCGAAGAGCTTGAAAAAGCCGGATTACCCTTAGAACTTGCCCTGTTACCGGTTGTAGAAAGTGCATTTGACCCTTTTGCCTACTCTCATGGACGTGCGGCAGGTATGTGGCAATTTGTACCGGCCACCGGTAAAGCATACGGACTAAAACAAAACTGGTGGTACGATGGACGCCGCGATGTTGTGCAATCTACCCGTGCCGCCATCGAATACCTTTCTTACTTGAATAATATGTTCGATGGGGATTGGATGCTTGCCCTCGCCGCCTATAACTCGGGCCAAGGTAATGTCTTAAAGTCGATCCGCCGGAATAAAGCCGCGAAAAAGCCCACCGATTATTGGTCTCTTCGCCTTCCCAAAGAAACCGCCGCTTATGTGCCACAACTCATCGCATTGGCTCATATGATTGAACACTCGGAACAATATAAGCTCAAGCTTGAACCCATTCCAGATCGGCCTTATTTCGCCTCAGTGAAAGTGGATTCTCAAATTGATCTAGCCCAAGCAGCCGAGTTGGCGGAAATCGATATGGATGAGCTTTATCGACTAAACCCTGGATTTAACCGTTGGGCCACCGACCCTTCCGGCCCCCACGAATTACTTGTCCCTTTGTTGCAAGCCAATACATTTGAAAACAATCTGGCCTCAATTGATCCAGAAGAGCGAGTGACTTGGAACCGATACAAAATCCAATCTGGCGATTCACTCTCTCGAATCGCCAAGAAATTCAAAACCAATGTGGCCACACTCAAACAGGCCAATAACTTGAAAAATGACATGATTCGAGTCGGTCAGACCATGATGATACCCATGGCAAGTCAATCATCAGATCATTATGCTTTAAGTGCCCCGGAACGTTTAAAAAGGAAGAAAAGTGGCAAAAGCCAAAAGTCAGGGTTAGTTAAGATTAATCACACCGTTCGCCCTGGTGATAGCTTGTGGAAAATTTCACGCCTTCACAACGTCAATGTAAGAAGCTTGGCCAAATGGAACGGCATGGCCACTACCGATCCACTTTCCGTCAATTCTGACTTGGTCATTTGGAAACGAGCAAAAGCCTATACTCACCGAGAAGGGGACAACAATCGTAATAACACGGTTAAAAAAGTTGCTTACAAAGTACGGTCTGGCGATTCCCTCTCCAGAATCGCCAATAAGTTCAACTTAACGATTACCGATATTGTTCGTTGGAACGAATTGAAAAAAGCCAGCTATATTCACCCAGGGCAATCTTTAACTCTTTTCGTAGATATCACCAGTACATCTCTGTAATGGCCTTCAAATCAGCGGTTCTTAGATTTAACCGCTCCTTTGAATTCTCAGCAGCTTTGAACACTTCACTGCTGCAACCCGCCCCATTATGAGGTAATAACAACACTCTGGAGCAATAATACTCCACAACCCTTATCACACAACAACCTTTACCACAGACTGGCCTTGCTCTCTGTGGCAACTGACTTTGTGGAAGCTAGCTTTGTGGAAACTAACTTTGTATCAACTAACCTTTCGTTTTGCCTGCCAACAATTTTAATGTCGAGTTCAGCTGTTGAATAAAGTGAGTAAAGTTATCAAATTGCTCAGAGTCTAACTTGCCGCCTCTGTCCCAACGATCAGCATAAAATACGGCCACATCTCTTGAGCCCAATCTCACTACCGACATAAATGAAGGATAACAACCAATCACCGATCTCAACACATCCGTGTACAACTCTAAATTTTCAACCCGCCCCGATTCCCCCAGCCAAATAGGGTGTCGCCGGGAAATAGCATAATGAAACAGTGTGCCTTGCTCTGAATTCAAATTGATACGTATCTTCTCTCTCCATTGGGACGTGCCTTCACCTAATACATAGCGGGCAAACAGTAAATCCTTCTGGATAAAACACACCATGACTCGCTCAAGCCCAACTCCTCGATGAAGCCCTTCGAGTACCATTTGAAAAGCCGTATTTACATCCAGCTCACTAACTGAGCTGGATAACTCACGAAGAATATTCAGTTGCAATTTAGGGTCTGAATCCAAGACGATCTTCTTCGATGATCGATCCGAAACAGAACCTTCTTTTTCACGTCCAGAAGGAATCAAGTGGCATACTTTCGCAGCCCCGAAGCTAACAGCTAATGCCACTGCCTCATCGGCAGTATCCCGGCAATTCACAATGACTTCCCGCACAGGTTGTTTTGTAAACTCTGCAATACGCGCCATAACCCCTCTCGCTTCAGTACTATCCCAGCCATTTTTCGACGCTCTGGATAGCTGATCCGCTAAACGCACGGCTACAACACAAGCACTGGTATTACGGCCCGCTAAGGCATCTTTCAGGGTATCGCCTAATTTCCATAACTCGGCCAGGCCTCGAGTAATTTGTAAAAAACTCGCGCCCAATACTTCTGTACTGGCCTCTTTCAAGGTCAAATTACTTTCCCTAAGAAGACGATCCAGTTCTTCTGCTTCGGGGCTGGAAGAGGCCCAAAAGGCCATTTCACCTAAATGAAACAATAATGTCGCAATAAATGCCTGTTCTATATCATGCGCACGACCACCTGAAAGCATCGTTCTTGCCTGAGAAGCGGCATGAAACGCATCGGCCATGCATTGCAACAAACGATTGCGGGTGTCACTGGCAAGCAAGGTTTCAATCAGCATGAGCGAAATGCAAATGGCCCTCACCCCATCAAAACCGATCAAAACAATCGCTCGACTGACGGTGTTTACCTTGATACTGGTAGGGTTGTATTGAACACTATTCGATATTTTTAATACTTGAGAGGTCAAATTAGAGTCCCTCAGTATCACCTCAGCCAAATGATTAACGCTGGAATCATCATCACCCGTAAGATCATTTAGCTCTTTCACAACGGTCGCCAAAGCAGGCATCTCAACCTGACTCAAACGCTCTACCCAACTACGCGCACCACCTGTCGCCATTAAATTCCCCTAAACCACATGACTATTTTCCAAGTGTAGAACATCGACATACAAACGCAGCCTAATATGAAAACTTGGATTAAGACGAAAAGAAGATGTATTTTTTACACAAAAAAGCCGCGATAAAAATAGTAATGCTGTTCACTTAAGCGGAGCCGGATATCGGGTTTTTGATATCTTCACCGTTCGAGGCGTGGTTGGCCTCGAACGCCTTTCCAAAAATAAACTCCCTATCCCTGATCTTAACTCCGACAACCGTCGACCTGTTCCAGATAGTGGATTGGATGCCGCCATGACGATTAATTGGACGGCGATATAATCACATACCGCCTTAAAACGTATATCTGAGGGTGATCGATCAAATTGAATGGCTGCCATAGCCGCTTCGCGCCTGATGACGTTGTAACTGAGCAATAGCCCCCACAATTCTTGATAGACAAGATCTACCTTTTTACTTCGCAACGTGATCGCGTTGCCCTGCATGGAGCTTTTTATATCACGAAAACCTAGTTCGATTTCCCAACGCTCCTTATAAAGAAGTGCGATAGCTTCTGCGTTGTATTCAGTTGCCGGTAACGAGGTGAGGATGGTCTTATGTCCAGTCTTCGTTTTATACGTTACACGACGAGCTTGCCACGTTTCACCTAGGTAGGGATGCTGTTTTCTTGCTTGGGGCGACACTTTCATTTCCACAAGCTCATCGCCTTCATCATAGGTATCGATAACTTTTTGGATAAGGCCTTTTTTCTCTGGAATAAGCCAGTGTCGATCATCGCCCTGATGAATCAGACTCAGTAAATTAGCGCTCCAAAAACCTTTATCTAACAGCGTGATGAAACGGCTGGGTATATGGTTAATAAAGGTTTCTGCTAGCGGAATTTCACCTCTCCGATAAGGGCTTACCTGTGCATCGACTATTATGTGAGAGCGCACGTTCATCAGTGCAACCAGTCTCAGCATAGGAAATGGGGTTTGACGTTTTGTTGACGTATTCCCAGAGCCGAAGTGCTCTCTCAATTCTGGTGTGTCGTGAGTACGGAATAGCGCCCCATCCATTGCAAACACCTGTAATCCGTTCCACTCATCTTCAGGATAACGCTCGTGTCTCCAGTGCCCACCGGTCTCACGAAAAAGCCACTCGACCGGCTCCGAACCTAAACGCTGGCGGGCATGGCTGATACCACTGCGCGCGAGTAAGCTGTCTGAAGCAAGACTCTTTGTGCAGATATTCAATCGGCGTGCGACTTCATGAACTGGCTCCTCTCGGAAAATGGCCATACCAAGCACCAGCCACAGCACTTGATCTGACGGCAGTCGTCGTCTTCTTATCGTTGCAGACTCCGATAACCTCAGGGCTGATTCAACCCATTTGACTGGAATGTTGTGAGTAAACGAACTTAGGTTAGAGAAGTTAAAGAGGTCCCTGAGGTCTAATAAATCGTGCTGGAAAGGCATAAAAAAATCCGAAGTCATTTCTAACTTCGGATTTTCTATTAAGCCAACTTTATACTCAAATACTTAAGTGAACAGCATTGCGCCATAAAGGCGGGGAAAATTACTCACTTCTTACTACTTCTCACTCACTTCTTACTGACTTTGCCTTACTTGGTGTTGCCCTACTTAAAAAGCGCTGGTTAATACATTCATGGGTGTAGCGTTGATGCTGTCAACAGCCGCTTCAGTTGCTCCGGCGGTGGTGTTTTCGCTGCGCTTGTAGCCCCACAGGGTGTCGAATAAGCCAGGCATGTCCATCATTGCCGGTTGTGATAATTCGTCGATCATGTGGAACGTCTCGTTAAAGCTTGGGTCAGTGTGGTATTCCGCCAAGTTCGCTTGAGGTGCGTAAGACACG
>NZ_JAJQVM010000047.1 GCF_021234875.1 Marinibactrum halimedae
CTCGGCGGGTGGCCATATCGCTGTCGAAGGGGTTTTCCCCCAACTGCGCGATATCCAGCTCCGCCCAATTCCCCTGGCGTGGTTTGCCGAAGGGGTCGAAGTGACGACGGGCCGTGACTTGGCCGTTGTCATCCGTGAGGGTAGTGGCGCTGCCCAGACGATCACGCAAGGTAAAGCGCAGCTTATATTGGTTATCCGCCCCTTGGCTGACAATGGCCACATCACCAATAAACGCCTTCCAAGCCGTGCCTTGGGCGGAGCGTTCGAGCTGGTAATGCTTGCCCACATAGGTTGTGGTGGTGGTTTCCCCTGCCACGGTGCGAACTTGCTGATACCGCGCCAAGTCTGGCCCGTAAGCAAAGGTGAGCGTGGCGCCGTTTTTGTTAATGCGTGTGGGCTTGTTGTGAACGTTGTAGGTGATTTCCTGCACGCCATTGCGATTGATACGATTGCCTTTGCGGTCGTACCCGTAAGTCTCTCGGGAACCATCGGCTAACTGCACCGCCGTTACCGCATTGGGGCCAGCACCGTTGCTGCGGGCGTATTCGTAATTGCTCGCGTAGTCCGACTTCTGAGTAATATTACCCACCGCGTCGTAACGCAATTCCATGCGGGTAGTGTCTCCATCTGCCAGTAACTGGGCACTGCTTAACCGATGCAGACGATCGTACACAAAGGTCTCTTGGGCATTCACTTCCCCAGAAGCAACACCTAAAGCACCCGTCCACTCACTGCGGTTGTACTGCACCAATAGGTTACCGTAACTGTCGTGGTCGGTGGCCGGGTATAGCCAGTGGTGCACGTCCACATTGCCGCGAGACACACGGGTTTCCAGCATCTGCCCATGGCCGCTGTAATGCCCCTCGCCGGTGAGGGCAAAGCCGCTTTGGTAAGCCGCCCCTAAACCGTACAGAGTGGCCATGCCACGAGCGTCTTGCTCGGTCACTTCGCGATAGATGTAATCGCTGGCAGCGTTTTTCTCGGTGGTGAGATAGCCAAGGTCGTTGTATTCGTAGGCCACCTGCAAACCGTTGGGGTAGACCATGGCTAAGGGGTGCCCAGTGTTTTGAGCAAACTGATGTCGCGTCGTGAAGGTGTCACCACCGATCTCAGTGTGTTCAGCCACCATACGGCCTGCAAAATCGTATTCGTATCGATAACGCACGCCGCTTTCAGATTGGGCCGTCATCAACCCTGGGCGCTGGGTATCCCACTCAAAAGTGGCCACCGAGCCAGCACTGTTGCGACGGGTTAATCGGCCTAACGTATCGTAATCGTAGTGAATCACTTGGCCATTGGCATCTTGCTCTCGCTCAGGTTCACCAAAACGGTTGTAAACAAAATTAGTCCGGCCCTGGTTAGGGTCATTCACCCAACGCTTGCGGCTGAGGTTGTCGTAATCGGCCCTTATGACATTGCCCTGGGCGTCTTCAATGGCGATGACGTTACCGTTAGCGTCGTAGGCATAACGCGTACGGCCACCTTCCGCATCCACAGTGCTGATCAGTTGATCGCGGCTGTTGTAGGTGCGCTGTACTTCGATGTTGTGGCCGACGTCTGCAGTGACCGCTGCAGAGGTGGTTAAACCGTTGTAGGTGTAGCGAATCGAGAGACGACCATTGGTTTGCTCAGTCACTTTCTGACCCACACGCCCCAGAGCATCGTAGTCACTGTGAGTCGTGGTAAGACGGTCAAACACACTGTAATAAGCGTTGGTCTGTTGGGATTGGTGGCCACGGGCAGTGTAAGTCACATCTTGATAAATCGGCGACCCATCAAACCCCTCTACCACGGTACGCAGTACTCGGCCCAAGGCATCCACGTATTCTTTTACGGAGGGTGCCCCCTGCTGGAAAGTCTGGCGGAGGTAACGCGCATAAGGCGGTGCATCAGTATCTACCGAGGCATCTACCTTCAAGAAGCGAACCCGCTGATAGGCTTCTCCATCGGTGATCACCGTGAAGGGTTTTTCCAACGGGTCAAAGTACTGGGCGGTACTCACCCCGGCGGGTGACGTGGTGGTTTCCACTCTGCCATGGTGCGGGTTAGAGGTGGTATGGGTGACTAACGTTCGTCCTCCTACTGGCGTAGCCGTTTCCAATACAAAGTAACCGTCATTCGCGGCATTGTGGCCATCTTTGCTGTAGGTGTAACGAGTGCTGCGAGTTTGCGCAGATGCATTACCGCTGTCATTCAGCACATTCCCCCGCTCATCCACGCGAGTAGGTAAGCCAAAGGCATTAAAGTGAGTCGTTGTAGTGGTGCTCTCACCATCGTTAGCGGCGCTGGCTGTACCACCGCGAACAGTGACAATACGCGGCACACGATGGGTTGTGTCCCACTCATCCACTAAGGTGGTCACAACTTTATCAATATTGCTGCCACCCATGGCCGGCACCTGACCACTGCGATAACCCACTTTACGGTTGGTCACGGTTTGGCTGGCGTAGCGGTGGGGCCATTGGTCATTGGCTGGCGTGAAGTCGGCTTCATTTATCGCAACGTAAGTGCCCACTGCATCAAGTGTGGTACTGGTCACTCGGGCCACATTACCGTACTGATCTACATCACCATTATTAATGGTTCGCACCGTACGACTCACAGACTCATGGCTGTGTAAATCAAAGGTTTCGCTGTCGGCCCGAGTATCAAATACCTTCACTAAGCCCTGGCTACCCCAAACTTGACGGTGAGCGTCATTCACCACCCAGAGATGACTCGCCGTCGACAACGGCTCACCGCTGGGAAATTCCCCTTGCGTGTAGGTCTCTATTTGCTCGACGCGTCCGGTGAACGGGAATTTTTGATGGAAACGGGTTTGGGTGACTAAGCCGTCGGCATCATCAAACACGCGAATGGTCCGGAAGCCTGCAAACCCACGACCTTGGTTGTTGTACACCGCACCTTCGTATTGATAACGAGTGCGGTTGTTGCCCCCCACACCGTTACTGACTCGCATTTCATGCACCACTTGCATGCTGGAACTGAAGTGGATATGGGCGTTGTCGTCCACATAACCAGGGTCGGTGCGATATAAATTGGGCACCTGTTGAGAATTAAGGGGAAGGTGATCCCACTCATAGCGAATGCCCGCACCGTTATCGATGGCCTTCACAGCATCTACCGCTTCATAATCCGCAAAAGTCGGGCTGGATACTTCGGTACTGCCGTAGTTACGGTTGATATAAACGCCTTCTTTTAACCCTGAAAGCGGGCTACCCACTGAGGGCGAGTTCATTCGACAATTCGAATTTGCACACCCATAAGTGAAGACCATGTCAGTCAATCCGTTGCCAAAAGCATCTAATGTGAAAGTATTATTCGCCCCACCATAAAGGTTTGTATTTTCTTCACGAGCTGAAAAATTACCATGCGCATCTTCTTGAAAATGCAAAGCACGATATTGATAAATATTGTGATCTGCGTAGTTTGGAATCGACTCTTCGTAAACCCGAGCACCTTTTGTAACTTGATAGGTGCCATGAAGCTCTGAACCACAAAACCAGCGATGCTGATTTCGCTCTAGCAACGTATGACACCCTTCTACCTCGATACGACCAGGGACTAACAATTCAACCCGGCCATCACCGTCTATATCCATTTGCTGAATGGCATCCACAAAACGCGGCACACGAACTTCAGAGTATGTCTCACCAAAAATATCACCGTTTAAAATAACAGCTTTAGTCGAAAGAGAAACGCCTAGAGACTGTAATTCACCAAACCTCCCCTCACCCTGATTTATCGCCAAATACAATTGGCCATCTGTAGTCGATTTCCAGCCAATCCAATCCGCTAGACCATCTCCATTCACATCAATAAACGAGGAATAAGCGGATACAGGAGAGTGTTCAACAAAATCCAATGGCACCGCTTGTAAGCTAATATTACCTGCGGCATCCACCTTAGTTAGATGAATAACATCCGCCACCATAATCGTTTCTACATGAAAATTAGGCTTACTAAGTTGTATAAAATCGGGTAAGCCATTGCCATCCATATCCCCAGTTGGCTGTAACTCATTCTGGAAAAGGCACGGACCAAAACCATCAGGCAATCCACACCCTGCACCCTCAAAGGGGTAAGTAAAAATTTGACGGCCACCTTGAGCAATATACGGATTAGCGTTATTTTGAGTGTGAAGATACACATGAACGGTAGGTCGACGATTGTTGTTGCGGTGGACAATAATATCCAACCAACCATCGCCGTTGTAATCATTGACCGCGAACAAGAAATCCTGGGAGTAACGAACAGCTTCATTGTCGACAATAGCATCCAAAGGAACATCTGTCCGACCACTCCAACTGGTGCGGGAGGCGTCTGCTGAGGTATAACCGATTTGCAACATCCCATTTTGCACTCGCCAACTGTCGGTACGACCATCTTGGTTAAAATCACCCTCAACACAGCGCCTACGATTCCCATGTAAAGAGTAGACACAATTTTTCAAGGTAAAATTGTTCGGTGTGCTCTGTCCTTCAGCAGAGATAAAACGCCCTGGCCAATCACTCACACCATCGCCGTTGCGATCCCCTTGAGGGAGGTGTCTTATCAATGCTGCCGACGGCCCTGGGTGTAATTCATTCCCTTGGTTGTCAGTGAGTAACTCCAATTGATAGCGGGGTGCTTGATCTTGCCACTCGACATTGGTGTATTCCGTGCACTGCTGATTCGGGCCGTTATAACCACAAGTGCGAATGGAAGACAATAACGAACGACCACTGGCTTCACTGCGGGTATAACGCAAACCGTAACCGCGAACCTGGGTACCGTTGTAAAAAGTTCGAATACTGTACAAACGAGAGCGTCGTTGCTGCACCTTACCAAAACGCACTCCATGTAAAGTATCACTGCGACTTTGGTACAAAAATTCTACCGAGCGATCACCTCGGGTAGCGCCCGTGCCCGTATAATGAATGCGCTTTAAACGCACTTCTTGGGTTTGCCCGACGCGCTCATAGTCATAATGCACCACATTTTGGGCATTTGAGCTTTCCCACTGGCGCAGGTAGAAGTTCAAACCATCATCAAAATTATGATTACTGCTGTGGCCAAAACGACGGATATGGCCATTAGGGTAAGTTGCCGTAAACTCTCGATGGCCACCAGTCGTGGACGAACGAACAATCACTTCCTGATCATGCTCCAAACGGAAGGTACCATCGTTGCGATTACCGGACACCAGCATCAAACGCTGCCCATCTAAGCACCATTTTTGATGATCTCGGTTATGGCCCATACCATCTTGTGCATAGGTGGATGAACAGGCACCAATGGCCGAAGTTGCACTTAACGACCAGCCCACACCGGCAATGCCATTCCCCCCCTTACTGGAGTAATTCAATGCCACGGTGGGCTCAAAACCATTGCGCCCCGGGGGTAATTGAATAGGAATCAAATAAGTGGCCGTACCACCATTAGTGGCACCCGAACCGGGTAATGGGCCGTTATAGTCATTGAAAGGAACATCTTGATGGGAAAAAACGGGTTCAGGCACAGCACCACCGATGTGTGCCCATTCCGGGCGAGCCATCACGGTGACTCTTTGCATTGGAGATAACGCCGAACACGCCCAATTGAATTGGTTACAAACACGAACTGCAAAATCCCACCCTCCTCCAACGAGGCCTCGGGCTTGAAAATGTACCTGACCATCACGGCCTGGAATATTCTCAATGTCAAAACGCTCAACAATAGTCCATTCTGAGCTAATGGCTTGACGACCATAGAGTAAAAAATAAGGGCGCGTTTTTGATGAGACTCTCAAATTAGTGGAATACAAATAATTCAACGTTCCCTGATTTTCAGTTGGGAGCTGAAAATCACTTGGGAGTGCCAAAGGATTACGCACAGTGGCACGCTCACCCGCTGCGGAGAAAGCCGAGCAGGACCACGCCGTTTTACACGCGCGCACACGAAATAACACTGAGCCATCACTCAATGCCACACTGGTCGCTGACGCTTGATTTAAGTGACTCTGAGCATTCGGCAACACCCAATGAGATTCTTGGGGCGGCACATCCACCTGGGTGTATTGCAATTGGTAATACACGCCACTTTCGACAACGCCTCCCCCCCACTCGACGGAAAGACTTCCCGTTGCGGTGAGATCATAACGGGGCTTACTTGGGACACCCGGAATTCGGCGTACCTCCATAGAGGGAGAAGATAAGAAATCACTGCACGCTTCAAAACTCCCTTCCACGTTGCAAGCCCGCACCCGGAACTCATACGAGCCATCATTCAAACCCGCAACATTGAACTCATTGCTAACGGTATTGCCAAGGTCTACCCAAGACCCAGCACCATTGGTTCGTCGAAATACTTCATAATGATCAAAGTGGTTGTTCGCCACCGCAGACCATTTTAGGGTGACGTTGTCAGAAGTATTCGTACGAGGAAATTCACGAAAACCGGTAGGCTTAGGCGCTCTGGTTGCAACGGTGACATTGTCTGAGTGACGATACGCCCCACAGGAGTTGAATGTCGATTCTAAATTACATGCCCGGATTCTCAGTTGATACGTCCCATCAGACGGCACCAGAACAGACTGTGAACGAGCGTCCGCATTGCTGGAGCCAGCACCAATCCATTGGGTACTGTTGGTATTTCGGTAAAACACTTGGTAGCTATCGACACGTCCGCTAGTGACTTCCCAAGAAGCAGTAAAATTACGTGACGCAGACGTGTCTCCGGCCTTTAAAGAAGGGGGCACACCTGGGGTAATGGCCACAATACTGTTTGAAGACTCTCGAAACCCTGAGCATTGGGTAAATGACCCAACCTGATTACAGGCTCGCACTCGGAATTGATAAGTGCCATCCGTTGAATTGTTAATCGAATGCTGTGTATCGGAGCCAGAATCAATTGTTGTCCAATTACCGTTATTGCGCCGTTGCTGCAAGGTATAACCCGTAACCCTGCCATTAGGCTTTGACCAAGAAGTTGTATACTTTCCATCAGCGTCTGTCGCTGGAATACCGTTTATGCTTGCAGGAACAGAAGGAGGAACTGCCACCGTTAAGAGATTAGAATTAAGAAATGCACCGCAAAAAGAATAGTTGGCCGTACAAGCACGTACTCGATACCAAGCCGCATGATTTCCCTGATCACTGATCGTCAGCGACTGATTTTTCCCACTGTAAAGAGATTCCCAATTCCCACCTTCACGCCGACGCTGTACTTGAAATGCATCCGCGCCAAACGATGCCTCCCCCCAACGCAATACAAAGTTATTATTATTGTCTGCAAATTGATTAGCATGGGACAGATTCTGATAGCTAACATTACCCGGTTTATCAATGTGAAGGATAGAGCGAACAGTATGGGAGCCAATAGATTTATTCTCATACCCAAAGTCAAAATTACACTCAAAAGGGTTGTAACAGGTACGTATTCGCCACACTACATCGTAGCGATACTCGCCTGTTTTATCGACAACGACATTAATATTACGGGAAGAAGAATTGGGTGTTAATCGGCGTACAAACTCCCCATTAAAGTACTCTCTAATATGAGCCACACCTTCAAAATGATCCTGAGCGGGAAGGTTGTAATCAGAAGGTACGCGCCCCCAAGAAATCGTATAATTACCCGTTATACTTTCAGCAGGCCCAGAAACACCATGGGTTCCCGCAATACTTAAACTACTAAAAAACAGTAAAAAAAGAAGACAAAAAAACAAAAAAGAGAAAATACACAGTTCATCGACATTTCGATTCTCTTGAACGCAACCACTCATCCTTAACAACACCCCAAAAAAGACCAAAAACTATTCACTCGAGACGCTCTTCGGCGTACCTTTATGTATTCAAACGGCAATAATGCAAAAATGACAATCAACCACACCAAAGTATGGAAATTAACCTGCTCATTTTAAAAAAAAGATTTCACTTAAGAATTAAGATACTAAAAGCTACCAAATAGAGGAGTCCAGATTCACCCGAACCCGAACAAATAACAAACACATTAGAATTAAGAGGGCGAAATTATATCCAAACCAACAACAAATAGAAATAAATAAAATCGCTTTATTTATTCAACTCAATGCGCCTGATTTATTCCCCCCTTTAACAACAGGCACCACCCACTTCAAAGACTTCTTAAGAGAAGTAATGACAGAGAAAAAGACATAGAAAATCGCTATTTTTATAACTTTTATTTACAATACTTAAGAAATCTTAGAAAAGCCAAGCCCCATGAACACACCCACTTTAGAAAGCCACTTTTTATCCCTCACCCACTACTTACAAAATTTTTCTTATTTATGGAAACCAGTCCCTTTTTATCACCTTATAGAAAATCAACCCTTATCATGGGCAGAAAACAACCCTGACTTAACTGATTTTTTAAAAGCGCTATCCAACAGTGACATTCAACACCTTACCAACGACAGTAATCATTTAAGAAACGCTCTCCATAAATTCATTCCTGGGTTAGCCGCCATAAACGAAACGATTCAATTATTAGAAAACCCTCTCCCTGTACCTCATACCCACTTTACACCGGACAAATTCAGCCACACTCATATCCCTGGCCGAAAATGGGAACAAACGCTAGCGTTTAGCCAGTCATTGCCTGAAGTGGATTCCCCTATTTTAGATTGGTGTTCGGGCAAAGGACATTTAGCTGGGCTGTTATTTCAGCGGTTTCAACAACCCGTGCAATGCTTGGAGTACGATGAAATTTTATGTCGGCAAGGCAATGAATTAGCAGAAAAAAAACAACAGTCGCTGGAATTTATTCATCATGATGTGATGAATCCCCTGCCCGATAACGTGAATGCCAATGCTTCGTTTTATACCGCACTTCATGCTTGTGGTGATTTGCATCGTCAGGCAGTGGAAACGTGTATTCACCATCACGCACCGGGCATTGCCTTTTCCCCTTGCTGTTTTCATAAAATTAACACGGATTTTTATCGGCCTTTTAGTCAATTAGCCAAAGACAGTTTTTCACCATCAAACTCTGCCCCTTTTTGGTTAACACGAAAAGATTTGCATCTTGCGGTACAACAAACGGTGACGGCTGGAAAGCGAGAAAAAATCGCTCGCCGACGTGAAAAAGTGTATCGTTTTGCTTTACGACAATGGTGTCATCAACAAAGCATACCAGAAAGAGAGGAAAATACACTTTGTCAAAAAAAGATGAGCAAAAAATTATTTAATCAATCTTTTCCAGAATTTATCGCTTCTATTTTTCAAAACGAAACTACCCTACTCGATTTAAATGCACGCCTTCATAACAATAACCCTCAATTGTGGCCTTCGGCACTTCGTGAAGGTGTAAGAAATTATCGATGGAATGAGCGGGCTGAACTGGTTCGAAAATGTTTTTCTCGCCCACTGGAGGCTTGGTTAATTTTAGATCGGGCGCTACGCCTGGAAGAAGCCGGATTGAATGTTTCCGTCGGTACATTTTGTCGTTATCAAGCGACACCTCGTAATTTCATGATTATGGCGATGCAAGCAGGAAAATAGTAGAAGTAATTTTTTTTATATCGCCAAAATCATCCAAAAATGGCACGTAAAGAAACAAATATACTAAACTTTTCGGAAATTCTCTCCAGCATCTAACGATAAGGCTTAGTAAACCCTATACTCACAGAGTCTCATAAAGCTGTTTAATGCACAGCACAGGACATAATAATAAGTTTATAGACTCTCTCGCGATTAAAAGCGTTCTATAACGCCTCAAAATGGTAAATCATTGAAGGAACAAACCTATGGCTAAATACTGTCGATGCCACACCTGTAGCAACTCCCCGGCACAACCCAATGACATGGCCTCTAACAACCCAGAAAACGTGCTTGGCCCCCTTGTTCAATTGGGCCCTAATGACATTCTGGTACATTGGAGTTCACGACAATTTACACGAATGATGTCCACAGAAATTGCCCATATCGACAGACGTGGTGTTAACCCGGAGCCAGTCTGCTGTAGTTTTTATCTTTACCGAAATTCACAAGGCCCCAATCAACGCCCACCACAATTACGCCTATTGGGGCTTGGGGGCGATTATCGCTATGTGATTGATAATTCCGTAATGCGCACCCCTGATGCCAGTATTTACATGAAAAGCAACGGAATGAATATTAATGGACCAACAGAAGTTGTGGTGGTGGTTGGCTGTGGAGGTTATATTTCCTTCCCAAATCAACCGGCAAATACCGGCCTGCCCGGTGTGACCTCTGATGGCATTAACCGGCAGGAATAATAATTTTACTTTCTTGATTGTTAACTCAGTAAAGTAACACTTAATTTTTCCTTTTTTGACCTTATTGATGCCCCCTCATCAATAAGGTCATTTCTTATTCTCTTCACAAACTTCTGCTCATGCCTTCACATAAAACAAAAATCATTTAAGCGTCACAGAAGATTCACACACGCCCGTTACGGTATCGCTGGCAAGTTTTATCTATTGATTTGCACTGTGCAAGTCGCTCAAAAAGCATCGCTTATAAATGCATCAATTGAGCTAACCATAGCCTGATTATTCGATACCAAATTTGGGGGTTCTTATGGCTTTTACACGCCGCTTATTTTCAAAGTCTGCCGTCGCACTGGGGGCAGCAGCGAGCACAACTGCATCCATGAGTCATGCACGAGGGTTTTTTCCTTGGAAAAAGAAAGACCTTATTGCCTTCAACCATGGTGTGGCCAGCGGTGATCCGCTTCAAGATCGTGTCATTTTATGGACTCGGATTACCCTTGCAGACGATATTCCGTCTTACATAAAAGTGCCCGTTCGTTACCGTGTTGCCAAAGACCCTCACTTTAGACGTGTTGTATGCCGTGGTTATACCTTCACCAAACAGTCCCAAGACTTTACCGTTAAAATAGACCCAAACGGTTTACAGCCCAATACCACTTACTATTATCAATTTGAATGCTTTGGTAATTGCTCACCCATTGGCCGTACCAAAACCTTACCCAAAGGGCATGTGGACCAACTGAAATTGGCCACCGTTTCTTGCTCTAATTACCCTTATGGTTATTTCAACGTTTATGGCATGATCGCTCAGCGGGACGACCTGGATGCTGTACTGCATCTAGGGGATTATATTTACGAATACGCCAACGGCGAATATGGAGACGGAACAGAGAAAGACCGCATTCCCGAGCCCAACCGAGAAATTGTCTCGCTCGAAGATTATCGTCAGCGTTATGCGCAATACCGCACTGACCCCAATTTACAGGAAGCCCATCGTCAACACCCTTTTATTACAGTATGGGATGATCATGAATCCACCAATGATTCCTGGACTGGTGGCGCTGAAAACCACAATCCTGAACTGGGAGAAGGCGATTGGGGCGAGCGTAAATCTGCTTCGGTTCGTGCCTATTATGAATGGATGCCCATACGCCTGACGGATAAAAATGATCCATCACGCATTTACCGCCGCTTTCAATTTGGCGACCTGATGGACTTAATTATGCTAGACACTCGCCTGTACGGTCGAGATCAACAAATTGATAATATCGACGATGCCAACGATGAGTCACGCACGCTGCTGGGGGAAGCTCAGTTTAACTGGTTTACCGATCAGCTTTCCGATTCGCACCAACAAGGGAATCGTTGGCGCTTAGTAGGGCAGCAAGTCATGATGGGGCAATTTCAAATCGGTGGCGCACCGTTTAATTTTGACCAGTGGGATGGTTACGCAGCAGAACGAGGCAGAATTTTTGATTACTTAAGCGGCAACGGTATTGATAACACCGCTATTTTAACCGGCGACATTCATACCTCATGGGGTATGGACTTGACCCGCGATCCATACAATAGCGATACCTATAACGCCGAAACTGGAGAAGGCTCAGTCGCCGTAGAATTTGTGACGCCTGCGGTGAGTTCTCCCGGTGTTGAAGACCCAGTCCAAGCGGAGCAAACCGCACAATTATTACTGGCAACGAATCCGCACATGAAATTTGTGGAATTATTCCGTCGTGGATATGTGGTACTGGATATCACACACGAGCGTTTACAAGGTCATTGGTTCCATGCAGAAACCATTGATGAGGAGAATAATTACAATCAAACCCTTGCAATGAGCCTTCAAACGGTGAGCGGTGAAAATCGTCTTACGCCAATCGATATGTCAGAAAACATGCCGCCAAACAACCAATCGACGAGCATTTCACCTTCATCACTTGCACCCGATATTAACATGCCTTTTTCAGAAAAAGAGTGGTTATCTTCAGAGCTGTAATGGAATAAAGTGATCATACTCGCCATTATAAAATCTCCAACTTAAAAATCCCTCTATGTTCTTTATGAGAAAAAGGCTTCATAGAAAACATAGAGGCTCTACAAGACGCCAATTCAATTTCAAGTACACCAAGCTATCAAATAGCACACCAAACTATCAAAACAAGACACACCCATTCCCCGCAAGATGAACCATGTTATGTAAACACCCAAAAACGTGTACTATTTACCCACCAATACAGTGCACTGTTTTAAATAGGCCCCTAACTTAGCGCAGCCTTTATTTTAATTCAGACTGTCCATTAAATTTTCATTCATTAAAAATGTCGCCAAAAAGCCTTTCTTTTTAAGGTGAAAAATCAATCAAAGACAATAGATAAAATTTCACACCACTTCCAGTCTAACCCTTTGCCTATTTAAAACGTATACCAATAAAAATAAATATAGGCACACCTATTGCAGATTCAACGAAGCCAATTTTCTTCGTGCACCATATTTAATCACTCATGTGATTACCACTAAGAAATATTGGTCCTGCAACTTTGTTTTTTGACTCCCATTTGAATTACCAAGCGTTAACAGGAGCCTAAATCAAAGTCATTTGATGAAAACATTGACACCCCTTCACAAAATGGGCCTTTACATGAAAACAAAAAAAATTCTGCCATATTCTGTTGCCCTGGCAATGAGCATTACTGCGAGTTCTTTAGTTGCCGAGCCTACGGAATTGACGAAAAAAGCACAGCTACTCGCCAATATCGAAGCGGAGCTTGAGGTCACCAATATTTACAACGCCTATTTTCCTGATGTACATACCGCGCGCCAAGCGGCCAAAAGTTTCCATAACAACATAATGGAAACCCATTATAATAAAGGTTATTTAGTCTTAGAATTAACCGAAGAAGAAAAAGAAAAGCTAAAGCCATTTGGCTTCACATTTACCACAGCTTCCGAATTTATTAAAAAACGCGACGCTATTTTAACGGAAATACGCACTCTTGCCAGAACGGCTTCAGACGACGTTTCCATTGCAAGCATTCCAGGTTATTCCTGTTATGAAACCGTAGAAGAAACTTATGACGAAGCAGAAGCGATTGTAAGAAATAATCCCTCACTTGCTGAATGGATTGACGTGGGTGACTCTTGGGAAAAAACCACCAATCGTGGCGGTTACGATATTTATGTATTAAAGCTAACAAATCAAAATATCGGTGGCGACAAACCCAAGCTATTTATTAACAGTGCCATCCATGCACGTGAATACACCACCGCACCGTTAAATTTGGCCTTCGCTAATTGGCTTGTTGATGGTTATGGTACTAATGCGGATGCCACATGGATATTGGATCATCATGAAGTACACCTGATGCTACAAGCCAACCCAGACGCTCGCAAACAAGCCGAAACAGGCATCTCCTGGCGCAAAAACGCAAACCAAAATTACTGCGGTAGCACCAGTAATCGACGAGGGGCCGACTTAAACCGTAACTTTAGCTTTACGTGGAATATTACCAATGGACAAGGCTCCAGCGGAAGTCAATGCAATGATACGTACCGAGGACCAAGCCCCGGCTCCGAACCCGAAACACAAGCTATCGAACGCTATGCAAGAAGCTTATGGCCGGACTCACGTGGTCCGAATCAAAATGATGCAGCTCCGCGAACCACAAGCGGTATCCATATTGATATTCACAGTTACAGTGAGTTGGTTCTTTGGCCATGGGGGTCAACCCGAAGTCAGGCACCAAATGGCTCTGACTTACAATCTCTAGGAAGAAAATTCGCGTTTTTCAATGGTTACTCGCCAGAACAATCCATCGGCCTCTATGCCACCGATGGTACTTCGGATGCGGTGAGTTATGGTGAATTAGGTGTCGCTGCTTATACTTTTGAATTAGGCACCGCCTTTTTCCAACGCTGTAGTACCTATACAAACACCATTTTACCGGACAACCTTGAAGCACTAATTTATGCCGCCAAAGTGGTTAGAACGCCTTACATTACCTCTAGTGGCCCAGATATTACATCACTAAGGCTTGATGCGGATATTGTTCAAGCAGGAACATCAGTTGATCTTTCTATTCGTACCAGTGATGCACGCTTTAATAACAGTAACGGGCGTGAACCCACCCAAGATATCTCCGCAGTGGAGTACTACATCGATATCCCACCTTGGCAAAGTGGGGCAGTGGCTAACCCATTGACCAGCGATGATGGCTCATTTAATGAAGTCACTGAAGATGCCAGTGCAGTAATTAATACCTCGGGCTTGAGTGAAGGGCAGCACATGATCTATGTGCGAGCCCAAGACGAGACAGGCACCTGGGGAACTGTTTCGGCTGAGTTTTTGACCATCAGTGGTGACACGCCTCCCCCACCACCACCGCCTCCTCCAACCGATTGTATCGAGCTAGAAGATGTTAGCCCTTACAGCAACACCAACACAGGGAGCTATGTTTCAGACGGGTGCACCATTGAACTCAGCGGCAACATCTGGCGAGCCACGAATGAGACCTTCACTATTTCTGAAGATACCGTACTGACCTTTGATTTTTCCGCCAATGGCACGGGTGAAATTCATGGTATCGGTTTAAGCCAAAGTAACACAGCCTCATCAAACCGAACCTTTAATTTAATCGGTTCACAAAATTACGGTATTGATGACTTCCGTTACGGCGGGTCAGGTACTGAAACCATTAGCATCCCTGTGGGAGAGTACTTTACTGGTTCCGGTTATCGTTTAATCCTTATCAATGACAAAGATAGCGGCACAGAAAATAACGAAACCACCATTAGTAATGTTTTCCTAACAGACTAAATCCAACAAACTGACAGCCTCTTATAACAGACGAGTCACTTGTATCAACTGGCGGTACTTTATAAGCACGCTTTATAAACAGTATCGCCAGTTTTTATATTAAAAATGAGGAAATGCCATTTAAATTTCCGTACTGCTTGAGCTTTTCAAATAGCCAATTAAATCGTGTGCCACTGGCATAAAAACCCGATCATAAATATCTTCTACATCCAAGGGATAAAAAACTTCATGGACGTCATAGCGTGACTTTCCAGATAGGTAAAATAAGTGCATCATTTTATAATCGACAACCTCACTGATATTGGACGCCGTCATAGGACAATTAAAAATCGCTTCCTCCACTACGCGACGCCTGAGTATTTGATCAACCTCTGGGTTATCCCTTCGTAAATCATCCAACACCTGAAGCATCAACATATCGTATAAATCACCCGCCCCCATACTCCAATGAGTAGACGGTTTTTCTCTGGTGGACAACGTTGCCAATGAGAATGCTTCAGCCGGGTTGACACCTAAGCCTGTTAACAATTTATCTAAGGTCTTGTCTTTTTGAATACTGGCAGAATAGCTAAAGGAAATTTTTTCAAGAAAAATAGGTTTATTCACTTTTTCAAAATTTGGATGACCTTCTTGATAAGGATGCACTTCAGGTAAAGAAAAGGCCTGAATGGAACTGTCTAAGGTACTTACCAATGCTTCAAACACCGCTTTTTCAGACTCGGATAAAAAAGCATTTCCCTTTTTCAGATAATAGGCCAGTAACAATTCTTCACGTAGTGCTTGATATTGCTCTGGGGCATGTTGCTTTAACCTAAGATAGCTGCCTAACGATGTCGCACTTCCCATCGCCAGGTTGGACAATAATAACTCGGCACCAAAAGCATGATTTGCCAAACGGCGTTTTCCACCCCGAATTAAAGGCTGATCATCCCACTTTAAAAATTCAAAACGAGGTGAGCCTCCCTCACCCTCTATGATAGATAGCATTTTTTCCAAATGCGTTTCATGCAAAGCCTCGGCTTGAGGGCCGCGTGCAATATTATCACCAAAAACGCCAATCCATTGGGCATTGGTTCCCCAGATAGGGCGAGCATTATGAGTACCATGGCACTCTGCGCAACTGGGATCATTACGTGTCAAAGTGGGTGAAGGCGGATCAAAATCAAACACAGAGAATTCCCATTGCCCTGTATCCGTATGTAACTGAGCAACATCCAATTTGTTATACATCGGGTCATCCGGCTTAGTGCCAATATTCAATAAAAAGCGTCCATCAGCACCAAAAACAACAATACGAGGAAATTCTAAGTTTGACTCACCCGTAGCTCGCGTGTGTTCCACTAACGAAAAATTAGTACGGTAATGTATCGGGAAATGGGTTAACAAGTCTTCAATCGCGGTAATATTGTTCTCTTCTATAAACGCTTGAATCCCTTCGATGGTCATTTCAATATAGGGGGCACTTTCTACTTTGGCGCGAGAAGCAGCTCTTGCATCTAACATAGGATCTAAATAGTCAATGGCGACTACAGTATCCAATGGCGATTGCGCACACTGAGAGAAGTTATGTTCAATACCACCCGTTGCGGTAATTTTCTTTTCCGCAGTGAACACCTGGTTTCGATAACTCTCCGATGGAGCCGGGAGAGCCTGCGTCTTCCGATTAACCATATCTTCTGTTGAAGACTCGCAACCCAACAGAAGGAACCCTGATAGAGAAATAACGGCGACATCATTAAAAAATGATGAAACTTTTTTCATATCGATACCTTGGAGAGCACTCCTACATAATAATTAAAATCGCCTTTACTTATCTTACGAATACAAAGATAAAGTAATATAAAAAAATACAAAAGCGATTGATAGTAAATAGAAAAAGCCCATATCAAAAGAGTATGGGCTTTTTTATTATAGTGTGATCAACCTGCAATGAGTATCCTCATTATCTTGCAAGGTCACGCTCGGAAATTCGACGACCACACATTGAGACATTACTTGCAGACGTATTATTGCCGGTACATCCACCACGATACTCACAGTCTTGTGCGGTAACACCAGGCTGCCAACTACGAGTAAATTTCAACATATTGTCTTTTACAGATTGATCCAAGTCGCCGGCGTATTTATCAATAGCCGCATCCCCCATGTACAAACCCACATAAGCCATTACATCATCCGTAGAAAGCCCACAGCCAAAACCGGTATTTAATGTTTGAGTTGGATCACTGCCTTTCACTTGAGATGCTTCTGAACGCGTGAGTATGCCATCATTATTGGCATCCAATACATTCACAAAATTGGTGCCACGTGGAGAACCCATTAAGGCATTAAAATAGACTTCTGCATCTGCCTTGGTGATCACCGGATTCAGTGGAGGAATGTCCGACGTACTAAAGGCCTGATAACCCGCAGCAGCAACAAAGCTATCATCAATATCAATACAGAGGTTATATTCAACGTCTTTAATAGCTTCGATGGCATTTTGAGGATCACTACACACTAAGCCTGTCGTCACAATAAAATTATCTTTATTCACACAAGCCGTGTCATTTGCCAAGTAAGTAATACAGGTGGTATCACACCAATCTTGGGTATCAGAATTACGTTGACCGCTAACCGCACTCATTAAACCCGTTGGATTAGTATCTGAACCACAGCTGCCTGGGTTACTGCCACCACCATTACTGGGGGGAGGAGGGGGTGGAGTACCGCCACCATTATTCGGTGGAGGGGGTGGAGGATTGTTATTGTTACCACCACCATTTGAGTTACCTCCACCAAAACAACCACCTGAGGCAGCTTGCGCAGCATCTACATAACATGCGCTACCACACGAGTATGGATGCGATGAAGGGCAATGATTCGTCGACACATTATTATTGCCGGCGTTGTTATTGCCCGCATTGTTATTGAAATTATTGTTTGAGTTATTACCACCAGAATTATTATTGAAGTTATTGTTACCCACTGAGCAACCACCAGACGCAGCTTGCGCAGCATCCACATAACAAGCCCCACCACAAGCTAATGGATGGGATGACGGACAATTTTGAGCTTCCACGTGGGCGCTAAGGCTTAACGCGGCTAAATATCCAAGAGCCGAATATTTAAACGCTGATTTTATTTGTTGATACACGAGTTTTGCCTCCAGGTTATAAAAATAACCAAAATGAAAAAGACATTAAGGTAAGAGAGAGATAGCGCACACCAAGCCTGTGAACTTTCTGCCAAACAACCTGTCGAAGCATAATGACTGGCAATAGCATGAATAGCGATAATTACAGAGCAATTTCACAAATACAACAAGGTATTATTTTCTTCGAAAATAATGGTTATTTTAAAGCAGGCCATACAATAAAAAATTCTGTCTCTGCAGTAAAATACTCTTACTATATAAGGGAATGCCTGTGCCTTTTACCGAACGTTTGACTATAACGTTTTTACTTGCTGCCAAACTCTCGTGAAAAATAGTAGGAAATGTCACTACTCAAAACTACGAAACAAGGCCATAAATGTAATCGTTTTCATGACCCAGTCCGCAGTTCATTCACTTGATTTTAAAAAGCGTGATCTCACGCCACATATGACAAAACAGGAAGACATCGTTCTGCTTATTTTTTCACCTTAGCCGTGTATTAAGAGAATCACACTTTGTGTCATACCATTATTTGGTCGCACAACTATTTAGTCATACAACTACTTAGTCATACAACTATTTGGTCATACAATTAAAAACTCACCCCCAAAAAAAATTCTTCAAGAAGGGCTGAGTCAACTATGATGAACCAACCATAAAAGAGTGAACATACTCCTTTACTAGAAGCACCGTGACTTTAGTAGAGAAAGACGGACAAAGGCATAAAGAAACCTCTGATCAAGCCACAAAAGAAATGTGATGACTTTATCGAATTTGTAAGCAGGTTAATCAAAGATTTCTATACGACCCACTGACTTCAAATACTCTATTTTTTCATTGAAATTTTCTATAAATTCCGGCACTACACCACGACAAACTAGCGACTCCTGTTGAGTCACGATAGGCATACTAACATCATGTGGATAAGGTTCTATTTGTAAATTCTGAAAGGCAAAGTAGACATCAGGTACATAAGCGATAAAGACATCAATACGCCCTTGTTGAAGCTTTTTAATATTTTGCTCGACTTTCTGAACAGCCTCTGTGCTTAAAGCAGCTTGGGCAAATGCAGTACCATAAAACATCCCATGACTCACCCCTACCCTCTTGCCTTGCAAATCTGTTAAGCGACTGACAGCAGGCTGCCCTGGCTTAACAAATACATACGCTTTAGCGAGATTAAAGGGCTGAGTTTGTAACAATCCATCACTCGAGAAATTTTCAGCTTCATAACTGAGATTTGAAGGGCTAATACAACAGTTATCACACTTCTGAAAAAAGTGCCTAGCTCGGGACAAGGGATTGACAATAATTGAAACTTTTTCTGGCCTCACCACAGCTTCATGAATAATTTTATCGTAAATACCTTCACCATTTTTTTGGTGCAACCCTGATATTTCAATCCCGTAAATCGTTACCTGACCGACTGAAAGAGAGCAATATAAGAATAAATATACTACGAATAACAACACTGCCACTTTCACCAAAGTAACCTTCCATTGTTCGGCTATTTTCTTTACGCATTTAATATAATTATAGAACACACCCATTCACTTGTGATTATACTGCCACCTCACAGCGTTTTAACATACGAAAAAGTTTTGTGTATAAGCCGTTATATTTCCAACAGAAATATCCAGCGCATCAAATCAAACTCATTTCAAAACAAGAGCCAAAAACATGGAAATGTAGAAAATTTAAAGTACAAAAAGCAATCATTTTAACTTACCTGTTCTATACTCAATTTGACACACAATTCATCTTTCCAGCTTAGAGAGATTGAATTCAATGAATGAACTCATTCAAGACACAACCAGTAAACCAATACTGGCTGAAATTAGCAGTTTGAATCGATTAACAAACCTAATCCAGACGAAAAAAACTTACGTAAAATATATTGATATACTCCTGTAGATATGACCGTTGATTGCCACTTCTATTTTTGGAGTGGCTCTTTTTATACTCCGCCCTGTATTTTTGCTGTCATACTTCAACCTTTACTGAATTTTCGATCTGTATTGAAATTATTTTTTCAAAATCTGATTAAAATCAAGTAAAAGCTCAATTCACACTTTGGTCGTTAATAGATTGTGAACTGATAGTCTGTCGTGATTTAAGTAGCTCTTTCATCCCTACTTTTTTCCAATATTGATTCAACAAACCTTCTTCTTTCATGTTTTTTAATACGACAGATACTTTAGGCACAATATGGCGGTAACGCTTATGCAAATACGCATACCCATAAAAAGACCCCAGCACCCCCGCAATATATAATTTTTCTGTCGGCAATTCGGGATGATTAATCAATGTTTGAGCTCTTGTTTCGGATAAAATTAATACATCAGTACGGTTTGCGAGCAACATCTTTAAGCCTTGGAGGCTTCGTGTTATAGGACGTAATTGATCACTTCGAATCAGCTTTGGTAAATTAGCATCACAGATTTGGGTTCCTGTGCTACAACTCACACGATATTCCGTTCCACGTAGACTCTCCCAACCATCGAGTTGTATTTTGGGGTCATTCACTACTGCCACAAAAGCATTCTCCCAATGAGACTCTTCTATGCGAACCAAAAGGGGATGGTAATGACCATACCAAGAACCACGAGAAATCTCTCCATCTACCTCGCCTTTATACACCATGGATAAAGCACGCTTGGATGGCACATATACATAATGAAGCTTAATACCTAACCTTCGAAAGGCCTCATTGTATACAAGATAAAGATACTGACCATCAGGGCTGTCTAAAGGGCGAGAACTTGACAATGAAATATTTTCAACCGCTCGAGCGGTTGAAAAAAAGAAGAAAAGTAAAATAAAGCGCAAAACGAGCACTTTCGTATCTCAATTAAAATTTTTTATTTTTCACGTACATCCCACCCACAAAAAAGTCAACCTCCACAATATTTTCTTACAAAGTAAAATCAAAAAAACACCGACATTGAAATTAAAAACATTTTCAACACCCCAACCTACTGCTAAAAAAGCATTAAATCACATTATAGATAAATCATTGTTTTATCACACTAAATTAACCTTAAAATTTTTTGAACATGAAAGAAACCATCTCAAAAATAATTAATTTAGATCTTATAGGTAGCCATCGTTATTACATGAACTTTTAATAATTTAAAGTACAATTGCACATTAACAACTCGTCACACCGTTAAAAAACACCCATTTATCTAGATATGAGTACAAACTCAGCCTAACCAGATAGCACAAAAATTTATCATTATTGATTGCGCATAAAATTGCATTTAGGTAGTGAAAACTGGTCTATTCAACACATTAAAAAGATCACAGGGTCTATAAGCCTCTCTTTTACTTATTCAAGCTTTAAATTCTATAGGTGAACTGAAGGTGTCTTCTTTAGTCTTCATAAAGAGCAATATAAAAAGCAACTTTTCCAAACTGGCAGTTCCCACTTCAACACGTTAAGCTTATAGGTAATATGCCCATAACTATTGGCTATATAGCAAACTCCATAATCGGCGCACTTTATGATCACATTACAGTCAACCTATGATGTTACTGTCATCGGAGGAGGGATTAATGGCACAGCCATTGCCGCAGAAGCCGCACGCCGAGGCTTATCAGTTTTACTTTGCCAAAGCAAAGATCTGGCCAGTGGATATTCTGGCATGAATCCCTACCTTGTCAGTGCATTTCCTGAGCGGGCTACAACATTTAACTTTCCTGGAACCTATTGTGCCATTCAAGATCAACGCTTTTTAGGACAACTGGCGCCACACCTTTTAACACCTCTCAATGCGATTGGTATACTGCCAAAACCATCTAGCTGGCGCTGGACGGTGGCTGCAAGCCTAATTAACTCTTGGCAAAGAGCACCTAATAAGCATACTTTCCACGAATCACCAACTCATGCAGAAGCACCCCATTCAGACGCTTTACACCCCGGCGTTCTACACACTGGCCATTTAATAGATACGATTGGCCCCCATTTTGAGTTCACAGAATTTGGTGTAAAGGACTATCGACTGGTTATAGCAAACGCTCTGCAAGCAAAAGACAATGGAGCAACTATTGCCCCACGACACCGAGTTACCGGTGGGGCACGAGTAGACAACCAATGGCAACTGACTCTTGAAGCGACAAACCCACAGAGCAATATCGTACAAAAGCGATCTGTTACTTGCCAATGCATCATCAACGCCAGTGGCTGGTGGGTGCAAAGTAATCAAGATGAGTTACTGCCAAAACAATCCCGTGGAAGAGCAAAACGCTTACGCCTAGATCACATTATTATCCCAAATCATTTAGGCATAGATAAAAATCTTACGGTTTACTCCAAAAGCTCAGGAAACACTAAGCCTCTCTACCTCACACCAGTGGATGAAAGATGGCTACATGTAGGTCCACTTATTACTGGACATCCTCCTGAAGATGAAACACCTCATCAACATTTTGCTACGTTACTACTTGAGCAACACAACCAATTATTAAATAAAACGTTTACCACCGAAGATATTCGCCATCATCGTTGGGGGTTTCGGGCCATTTGTGATGACGTAAGCATTACCGATATGAATGAGCATGTCTTGGATATTGAATGTCCCGACGGCAAAAGCCCTCTACTCAGCATTTATGGGGGTAATTTAACGGCCCATCGGCGTATGGCTAATCAAGCCATGAATTTACTGAAGCCCTATTTGAATAATTTGAAACGTGAGCAACCTCAAACACGACTTCCTGGCGGTGAATTTAAATACTGGGATGAATTTTTCGATGAGCTCACCACCGCATACCCAGAGTTATCAGAGAAATTTTTATTTAATTTAGCCAATCGTTATGGCGCAAGAACCTATTCTTTACTCGGTGACATTCAATCAGAAGACGATTTAGGTCACCACTTCGGGCATGGCTTTTATGAAAAAGAATTGTGCTATTTAATCAACGAAGAATGGGTATTAACAGCAGAAGATGCGCTATGGAGAAGAACCGACTTCGGACTTTATTTTGATGAGCTACAAGTGAGTAAGTTAGATCAGTGGATTGAAAAAAACTTAGGGAATAAAAACACCTAAAAGCACCAAAATAAGTGTAGTGGCCAGTTTTATTTGGCCACTACACATTTTGCCACTACGCATCTGCCCCAAAGAAAGCAAATCGATCCCTTAGTTTGCAAATACTTTTAGAACCCCGCCCAAGGTGTTTTATTCGAGCCAGTATTAAAGGTGTTATTCGAACCAGGCTGCCATTCCACACCATTATGATGGTTATTCTCTTCCCGCTTCAAGCATTTCCACTCCACATCCGTATTATCGGGGAGGTTAATATTGCCATTCCAAGTTGGGTAATCAATCGGCTCTAGTTTTACCGCACGAGCAGGATCCCAATTACCCAACTCATCTTTATTACCCACCACATAAACGCTTTGCCCCCAGTAGGTTTGGCCTTGATAACAGGTAAATAAAATATCCGTCCGACCTCCATTACCCGGTCCTGGTCCAGGCCCTGGGCCCGGGCCAGTACCAGTCCGATCCGTTACGGGAGTAGCGCTGTTAGGTGCCCCCCCACACGACGTGCAAGCCGTTCCGACTATTGCCCCCACATGAAACGCCACCGCATCGAATGAGCCCACCGATAAACTGGCATTACCACTGCCATCTACCGTAACGGTTGCCCCTGTACACTCACCTGTATCGTAATTAAAATCCGCATGGATGATATCGCAGTATGTACCCGCCGCCATGCCTGTACGGAAAGTGCGATTCAAAGAGCCACCCTCACGATTAATCGCTACAAAACCTAAACCACCGCGCCCCCAAGCCATCTGACTATTTCCGTTGTCCCAATAGTCTGTCACCCGAAAAGCACCGCTCGTATTATTGCGAAACGCCACCATATTAGCGATTTTTCTCTCACGGTGTTCACACAACCAACCATTTCCACAACTACTGGCACCGGCTGAAGGAGGGCCTTGATCGTGATCATTCCAATCGTAACTGGACATCACACGAGGATACCCATAAGGCCAGCCCAACATAAAGACATGAGCAAGATTATTTAACGCAAACCCATCCTTATGGGTAATAATGTCATTCGTTTTTTGGCGCTGATTATCATGATTCGCCACAAACACCAACGCATCCGCTGAACTAATCCAGCCCCCCCACGACCCAATATTACTGATCTCGCGTAGAGGTGCACGCCCCTTAAAATAATGCCCCATGGTATCGGTAAAATTAAATTCTGTAACATCACCTATATAAGTGTATTGTTCAGGCTGGATAGGCTCACCAGGGCCACGTATTACCTCCTGAAAAATATACACGCTTTGGTCGGTTAATCTCGATTTAATCGCAGCGATGTCCCCCGACGGCATATGTTTCGCCGCGTCAATCCGAAACCCTCTTACCCCCATACTAATAAGATCATTCATAAAATCAGCAATTTTTTGACGAACATAATCACTGCCTGTGCGTAAATCGTCTAAACCCAATAGTTCACAATACTGCACTTCATAGGCATCCTGATAATTATTGATATCGCGATTACAGTCGCTAAAATCCCACGTATCATAAGGTACTTCTGGGTAACGACGGGGCCCGGCAGACATATGGTTTATTACCGCATCCACATAAATATCCACACCAACTGCTGCACACCGTTGAACCATCGACGCAAACTGAGCACGATTTCCACTTCGTCCTTCAATGGCATAACTTAAAGGCTGATAGCGTGTCCACCATTGAGGTCCTGAAATGGATTTTTGTGGCGGAGAAACTTGAATCGCAGCATACCCCATTGGGCCTAAAAAATTTTCACATTCGTTGGCAATATCATCCCATTGCCATTCAAACAAATGAACAGATACTGTCCGTGTCACGGCATGAGAAGAAAAGGGAAGACAACAGAAAAGCAACACTATTAATGTACGCATCATAAACGACTCCGAGAAGCTTTACCTGAGAATGAAAAGCAATGACGGAAGACACTAAACCTTTATGAGAAACTCTGAGCTCAAGAGCGATCATCCGCCAACGCTTCGTTATTATTTTTATTTGCAATACAGCAGATAGGAAAACCACTTAAATGTCACATTGAATCCAGAATGACACCAGAGAATTTACAATGAATACGTATGCAGTCGCAAAAAAACACGAAAGAGAGGTATGAGTGAAGAAAAATACGTCAAAAAGAGGAAGAATTAATACTCACCGTTATAAATGGTAAAAACGGAATGGCAAAAACGGAAAGTCTAACATATCAAATTACCCCGTGAGCTCACAAGGTAATTTGATCGCACCCACTGCTTACGCAAATAGGTAAAGAAAATTACATATTGGAATTAACATAGTTAACCACATCGTATGCAACATCTTCTAGCATTCTATTTGAAGCAATGCCAAAAGCATCCGTATAAGCGCCCGCAGAACGCTCAAAACCCGGATTGGAAAGCTGATTTTTTGACGCGCCATCCAAAAATGCAGTATCCATAATCACCACACTACTACCGGCCATTGCACCCGCCCAAAAACGAGCTGCACCACCGATAAACTTAATTTGTTTAATATAAGGCTTAATGACAAGAACTTCATTGTTCGAATATTGTGTGTAAGACTTAGCTTTGCTCTCTTCTACACTGACAACCTCTAAATCAGAAAATATTCCACTGAGCTTCATTTGAAGATGCTCATTAATTTTTTTCGCAGCCTTTTCATTAGCGCCTTGGCCTGCATAATTGGGAGCAAGTTCTGCATCGACTAAAACAACTTTTTTAAACGTACTTAGCTTTACAGTAGCTGGAGTAACCCTGCTTGGGGTTTCAACAATTTGAGTGGCGCAACTTGCTAAAAATAATACACTGACTGCCATTATCACAGTTTTTAAATAGGTCTTCATACACTTGATCCATGAAAGGTAAATAACACTACGTGATATATTCCCATAATGAAGTTTCACACGCAGAAATCGGTTTTTAATTTATATCAATCAGAGCTTTGCCCTGACGCAATACTACCTCACGGTGTTTGAAAAACCAATTTTCATGCCAAATATGTATGATACACCTCTGCCTTCACCGCTTTCATGGCTTCGTTGCCACAATAGAAATTTCACTCACCGAGCTCTTCCAAAACTGAAGATGGTATTTTTCTAATACCCCCAAATCTCGTTTAGACCACCAAGGCGTGGTCTCTAAAACATCACTTTCCTGAAATTCAAAGCCCATTTTCTTCACCAATGCTTTGTATTCTTGCGCGTTTTTTTGCCTCATCTTCGGGTGGCGAAAGAAATATTTCACCCACCAAACATTCAAAAAATCCCGACACGACTCACTAACCAAAAGCTTGCCGCCAGGTTTAAGCACACGCTTAAACTCCGTGAGTGCCTCTTCTTGAAACGCAATATGGTGCAACAGCTGATGGCAGAAAATAATGTCGAAGGTATTCTCTGGAAAATCCATGGACTTTGCAGAAGCTTGAAATACCTCCACAGGGACAGAGCACGCTTGTGCCGTCTGCTCTGCTCTTTCAAGTAAACTCATATCAATATCAACCGCGACGATTGATGCTGGCTGAAAAACAGACTCTAACAGGCTAAAAGAGCGTCCTTCACCACACCCAACTTCAAGTAACTTACCCTGCGTTTTAAATTGCCCATCAATCAAATCACGAAGATTCAAAATCGTCTCTTTCAAGACATATTTATACCAAATGTCTGTAGTGAGGAACCACTTACCAAAGGATGTTTCTTCAACCCACTCTTTTTTGTCTTTTTCAAGATTTGGCGACAAAGGATGTACCATAACTGTTATACGCCGGTTAGATGCCAGATTTCATGTGTAATTAAGGTGCACATCTTACCAAATAAAGTCTTTTGCATTAACATGATTCGGCGTTTTACTGAATGTCGCCTTTTTTATACCCTATGACCTTTGACTCTATGGTCTTATAGCCCATGCCCAACTGGATACGTCAATTTATTGTAGGTTCGATAGAATCTTCCCCTCTTCCCCTCTTCTTAGTCTACATGCAGTTTATCGATCAACGATTTACCAAAGAATGGCTCGGCCCTTATCTCATCAGCTCAATTGCCGCAGTTCTTTCCACCGGTTATTTACTCAGCATCAAACGGCCACTAAATCGCCTATTTATTGGGATTAACGCTTATTTTTTGTCCGGACTAATCAGTGTTGTCATGAACATAAACAGTATTAATCAACTCTATGGAATCATGGGCGCATCGGCGATGCTGATGTGGATGACGCTAATGGGGTTGGTGATTACGATGGCGCGAGGGTCGCTCCATCCAGAAAAGAAACATCAAGGGCTTTCAGAAACCCAACATGCAACAACAAAGGCCCGCCTTACCAGCCTATTTTTTGTATTACTTTGTGCTGTCTGCACTGCGTTTTCATGGTACACCCAAGGGAGTCGCTTGATGTCTGAATTAGTGCCATTTATTGGTTTATTTACGCTTCACAGCATTTGGTTTTTAAAACATAATTCTTATGCAGATTAAATCAATTAAGAATTCAGAGAAAAGGGAAATATTAAAAACATTATAATTTTTTATTTGACCTATTCAATTTAAGACTATCAAAAAGCTCTTCTACTAAAGGGTGCATAACTTAGCCAACACTGTATAATACAGTCATGAAAAATGATGGCAGAAAATTAAGTCACGATACGCTCGAAGAAATTCGCATTCGTGCAGTACAACAAGTGGAAGCTGGCGAAAGTCCTGAAGTCGTAATCAAAGCGCTCGGCTTTAATCGCAGCCAAATTTATCGATGGTTGGCCCTTTATCGTGAAGGGGGCTATGAGGCATTGAAAAAAAGCGTAGCCAAAGGTCGAGAACCCAAGCTATCTGACCAGCAACTTCAAAAGC
>NZ_JAJQVM010000048.1 GCF_021234875.1 Marinibactrum halimedae
TCTCCTCGCGGATCAGCCCTTGCCATTCGCTAGTGGTTTGTCGTTTAATCACAACCTGTTTTCAACGGTGATCTTCCCACAGGGGACTTTCACCCCATAAATTCAAGCCCATGCCGGGCGTACACAAACGCATCTTGGTTCAGCGGCTACGCCGCTTGGACCTACGTTACGCTGCGCTTCACTTCGGCCCCAAATGCGGGCGTTGAGACTGTAGAAAAACCTAAAATTTGGCATAATTGGTTCTCTCTGACCTTATTTTTGATTGAATTGTAATCATTTGTGCCAAATTTTATCCCGTACAACCTAAATCAAATGACAATGGTTGCCATTGAGTTTAATCGTCAAATACAACCCGGGACATTTGAGTTCGCTCTCAACTATTTAATTGAGCATAAATTGGATTTATCGATCTTTAATGGTGGTTATAAAAACGACCGTACGGGTCGCCCCGCTTATGATACGGCCATTCTATTAAAAATTATTCTCTTCGCTTACTCGAAAGGCATTACCTCTAGTCGAGAAATTCAAAGCTGCTGTGAACACAATGTTATTTTTATGGCATTGACGTGTCATACGGTGGTTCATTTTACTACGATTGCGGCTTTCGTCAGCCGCTTTTCAAAAGAAATGATCACCTTATTTGAGCAGGTGTTGTTAGTGTGTCATGAGCAAGGTTTGCTGGGGATGAATTGTTTGCGATTGATGGGTGCAACATGTCTTCTGCCAGCTATTCTGTATGGTGTACAATATTGAAAAACTGGTAAATTATGGGAATTTTAAGCCCTAACGACCCAAATTGTCGTCATTTCGACAAATTGACCGTTTGAATGGCTTGTTTTTTGATCAGTTTGTAAAACCGCGCCAGAATTTAGTGATGTTTGGATTTTTTGGCGTAAAAATAAACAAGTTTTGCGAGGTGTAGAGAAGCTATGATTTGGGTTTTTCTACAGCCTCGTTATAGCTCATAGAGAACTCATGAATAAATTTGTAAGTGTTTTATTCTTAATCTTTTGTTTTCAACCTAGTTTTGCTTCACAGCAAAACAGCGTGCAATTGGTCAGTCTGAATGTTAATAGGCAAGCTAATCAAGTCTTTTTAAGAACTGATATAGCACCTGTGGAAAACGGATGTCATACTGATTTGAATTGGAATTACACCTTCCGTCTTGAAACATTTGCCGACCAAGCATTGTACTCCACACTATTGGCCGCTAAGGTAGCGAATTTGAAAGTTACTCTAGTTGGGTTTGGTGGCTGTCCATCGTATGGTGGAGCGATAGAGGAGCTAAGATGGGTTACTGTTATAAATCAAAGCTAGTTGAGTTGTAACAAAGAACAAAACCTCAACCGGAAAAGCACTTTATTGGCTTCGCCAAATCGCCAATATGGCAAATGGGGCAGTTATGTTATCTATGTTCTTGTCTGCGATAAGCAACGAATTTAATCGGATAAGAGCTGGTGTCTAACCAGCCCTTACCCACACCACCCTGCTTACGGGTCCGCACAGGGCGGTTACCTGTTAGGGTATAAACTTTAATCCAACCTTCTCTTAACGATTAAGCTTGAGGTGAAGACTCGACCAAATACGGAATCAGCTCTTCTGCGATGGGTAAGAAAACTTGATCGTAAATATCATCAACATCTTTCGGGTAATACACCCAATTCACGTCGTAACGAGATTCACCGGCCAATTGAAATAAATGCAGCATTTTGAAATCCACCAAGTCGGCAATCGTCGCCGCTGTATCAGGGCATTCAAATACACCATAACCCGGTTTTGTTTTGGCTAAAATGGTGTCGACGTTGGTATCTTCTGAACGCAAATCATCTAGTACCTGCAACATTAAGAGATCATACAAATCGGATGTGGTGGTATTCCAGTTTGGGTTTGGTGTTTCCGTACTGTGCAGAGTCGCCAGTGAAAAAGCTTCGCTGGTTTCCAATTGCAGAGAAGACAACAAATTATCTAAAGATAATTCATCATAGCCATTGAAACCTGCTTGAGACTCACTCAACGTCTTACGGACTTTATCTTTCATCAAGTTCGAATAATTCCAAATTTCCTTGGAGTGATTTACCTTTACAAAGTATCGATTCTTTTCGCTGCGTTTTTTGTAATATGCCAGCACCAACGCTTTTCGCAAAGCCCGATAATTTTCCGGTTGTTTTTGGCTTAAACGTAAAAAAGAGCCTAATGCATTCGCACTGCCCATGGCAATGTTCGATAACAATAATTCTGGCCCAAAGTCGTGACGCGCGATTAATCGGCTCCCACCCCGCACCAATGGGACTGGCTCCCAAAGCAAAAAATCCATTCTGGGTGTATCGTCTTTCTCAAAAATAATCCTATTCATTTTATCGGCATGGGTATCGTCTAACGCTTCTGGCCGAGGCCCATCGACAAAACTGTCACCAAAGACGCCTGTCCACTCTTGAAAGGAACCCCATACCGGGCGGGAGTTTTGACTGCCATGGCATTCATTACAGCTCGGATCATTGCGCGTTAATATCGGCTTTTCCTGACTGAAATCAAATACTGAAAATTCCCAATGGCCTGTAGTGGTATTCAATTCCGCCACATCCAAGGCATTGTATAAAGGGTCGTCTGGTTTGGTGCCGATATTTAATAAAAAACGGCCATCTGAACCAAACAGCACTATGCGCGGGTGCTCAAGATCCGATTGTCCGGTTGCACGAGTGTGTTCAACCAATGAAAAGTTCGTTCGATAGTGATCTGGAAAGGTCTTTAATAAGGCGTCTATCGTCGTAATATTATTTTGTTGGATGAAGTCATCAACACCGCTGATGGTCATCTCTGGGGTACCCGTTGGGGCCGGAGGGTTTAAATTTGCAACCGGCGTAATGGTATCGAAAGGGGTTTTCGGGCACATCTCCTTTTCATTAACGACACCACCACTGTGGTAAAGCCGTTGTTCGACTTGATGCAATTTATCAGACACGCTTGATCGATTAATACTGACCGCTGTCTCATCATGGGAAAAGCTACACCCCATTAAAACCACACTGGCGATAACAGAAAAAATAACGGTTGATAATTTAATGCAACCCTTTTCTATCCATGGGCGATTTTGATTAACATGGTGATGGCGTTTTTTACTAACGCTAAAATTAACGCGGTTATTGTTATTAATATTAGTACTAACATTGGAATTAATGTTGTTATTAGCGTTGAACTTCAGTGTGTACTTCAAGTTGCCTCCCCAATGGTTCTTCATATTGTGCTTCATTATTATATTGACGGCATCGAGTCCCTTTTGGCGCACCCATGAACATCACAATATCAGAACCACAAACACCAAAACAACCATGACTACTGTGATTTTACCAATGAGGTTTCACTGCCAAATAGGCAGTGAAACTCACTGTAAACAAGGCAAATTATAAACAGTAATTATCCATTTGCTCTTCATTAAAACATTGGCTTCGGCTTGCACACCAGTAAGGGTGGGAGTTAACACAGTTGTCACTCTTAACCCAATGATCCGTTGCGGGAGTCGGAGCCACTGGCGCTGGAGCGACTGGAGTCGGCGCTGGAGCCACAGGAGCACCCGTTGGTAATGAGCAATAATCATTCATTTGTTGCTCAGTAAAGCACTGGTTGTTCGAAGGACAACGATAAGGGTGCGAACCCGCACACGAAGCATCCATGTACTGACCTATACCAACATTAGGGGTTGGAGCCGGTGCAGGGGTTGGAGCTGGAGCCGGAGCAGGTGCTGGAGCCGGAGTTGGTGCTGGTACAGGTCCCGGTGCTGGGCTTGGTACCGGAATTGGGTTTGGAACCGGCGTAGGAGCGGGAGCAGGAGTCGGAACCGAGGCCCCACCACGCATGAGAGCGTACAGCTCCTTGTACGGACCATTGTAATTCGCATCACAAACACGACGAGAAGTAGAGCCTGGAGCGTAAGTACCATCATAGTGATTTTGAACACCATTTGACGTTCCGGCGATCGGTGCACCGCCACCTTTACCACCCACTCTCCAGTAACTTGGCTGCCAAGTACGTGAGTAATTCAACAGCTTTTCTTTAATTTTATCTTCGCCTTCTAGGTCACCGGCGTATTTATCGATGAACGGATCACCGAGATACAAACCAAGGTAAGATAAAATATCGTCGGTCGCCAAACCGGAGCTAAAGCCCGTGGACAACAACTGACAAGGGTCACTACCTTTTACCTGCCCCGCTTCATTTCGTGTAATTGTGCCGTCGCCATTTGAATCCAGCTCGTTGGCCAACTGCCAACCACGCTCTTGTCCAAACGTCGCTTCTGGACCGTTAATCACACCATTACCATCACTGTCCACGGCAAACAAGGTGGCAAAGAAGAAAGCAGCATCAGCAGAAGAAAGCTGGTAATCCGTTCCAGGAATGCGGCTCTGGCCCGGTGCGACTTTTCTGTCGCCGTAGCCGGCCTCGGCAATAAAACGATCGTCAATATCAATACACAGGTTGTGTTCGATATCTTTAATGGCTTCTATTGATTGCAAGCTGTCGTTACAGAAACCCGAAGTGCCTACCACTCCACCTGAAGCGTTCTCACACGCGGTACCATTGGCAATCACGTTAACACAAACCGAGTCACACCAAGGCTGTGTATGCTCAGTACGCATGTCTTTTCCAACAGCAGCCGGATACTTTTCTCCCAGTTTAATCGGCGGGCATTGTGACGCCATCGCCATTGAGCTCGATAGCAATAATACGGCCCCTAATACCTCAGCTGATTTTTTCAGCAATGGATTAAAGTGTTGCTTTTTCATGTAAATTCCCCAGCAGTAAAGATATATGTCTATTACAGGAAGCTTAATCTCTTTAACACACCAAACCGTTAGCACACCTACCCGAGCTATTTCACTTAGCTTTTCGGCACATCGAATCCTTCGACGCATTCTGAGTGGCCATCTCGCCCAACTCAGACGATCACCCAAACCAAAAACGAAAAACATTACCGACAGGGAAATAAACGGGGGCTCTTTCTTATGCAAAAAAGCAAAGCGCCCTGTGATTTTTATATTACCATTACGATTATCTTTTTTTTTGTGAAGGAATACTCTTTCGGAAGAATTCCTTTTTCACATACCTACTCTGAACCCTTCTGAACTTCATAATCCATTCATTATTCAATCTCATCCGAGAAAGACAAGATCTTCCATGCGCCATAAAGATCAAAAAACAACCAAAAAGGTCGTCATAAAAATTAATAAATCACTTAAGAAAAATTAAGACGCCAACGTAAGTAACCCAATATATGAACGTGATCTCGTTCTAAAAATGGAAAAAAGAGGAGACAATCGAAGAAATAAGCGAGTTAAAAGATGGAAAAAGAAGCCTCTAAATAAAATCATCATTTAGCGTCACAAGAAACGTAGCGCAATCTTTAAAAATACGAAAATTTAGAAAACAGACAAAAATAATGTTGTATTTGAATCTGGCGAAATAAAAAAACATAAAAATAGAGGAAATAGAGGAACCACGCTCAAGAAAAAACATTTCAAGATAAAGCTTCTACTGGTATTTCCTAGATGCCCCTCTAAGCTATTTCATAAAGCGGAAAACATTAGGCACGTTATTATGAAACGACTTCTCTCAACTATTATCGTACTGAATTTCGTTATATTGAGTTTATCGGCTTCATGGGCTTTCGCAGAAGTACGCTCTGTTACCCCTTATGGATTTATAATCAAGAATCAAATTTCCGTCCCCCACTCAAAAGAAACTGTTTGGAATGTATTAATCAATCAAGTGGATAATTGGTGGCCAAAGGATCATAGCTGGTGGGAAGGCACCTTTTCCATTACCCCGGTGGCAGGGGGCTGTTTTTGTGAGCGAGCGGACGAGAAATCCGCCGAGCACATGCGTATTACCTTTGTTGAGCCCGGCAACACGCTCCGTATGAGCGGCGGACTTGGGCCATTACAAGAAATGGGCCTGCACGGCACTCTAAACTGGGTACTAACAGAAGGTATCAACGCCACACGCCTGACACTCACGTATCGAGTGTCAGGCGTTTATCCCGACGGTTTTCAATCGTTAGCCTCTATTGTAGACAAAGTCCAAGAAACACAACTCAATGCATTGGGTACTTTTATACTAGAGAAATACTTAATTGAAAAAGAAGTGCATTAAATGAAGAGGCTCATAAGAACAAAAAGAGACTGAAAAAGTCGGAGGGGTAAGCGATGTCGAGAATAAACAACGATGGTTCTGATCTAAGTCGCCCTAACTTAGGTAGAACGTCAACTCTGCTTTCAAAGTGATGTGTATTAATTGTCTGTTTGATAAACGAAATACAAACCCAGTGCCAATAGCTCAACAAACAAACAGGCAAACAGTAATGTTAATGTCATGATTTTCTCTCTTATCAATACGGTGGCCTATCATTTAGTCATCAGAAAACGTCTACTGATTGTCTAGATTGCCGCCACAACACCCCTCCTTTTCATGGTGTTGAGTGAAACTTTCTCACTACCCACCACATCATGGAAACAAAGATAAAAGAAACTCATGAATTTCGTTATTACACTATATTACATCAACTCACTTAACCTGATTATTTAGACAAAAATCGATCAATCATCCTGCCTGAGGATCAACATGGGGTTTTTATAAACAAAAAAGCGCCAAAAAGATAATTTTTGACGCCATAGTCGTTGCAGCTGAGTGCTGAAATTAAAAGTTGAAACAGGGCTTCTAAATCACCGAGCCACTAAATCACTAAGCAACTAAATCGCTAAGCAACTAAATCGCTAAGCAACTAAATCACTAAGCAACTATCTGACCTAAAGGGCTCGACCCTCTTGATCGATGGCTTCCAGTAATTGATCATCGTGATCATCTTCCGTACGCGCTACCCACGGCGCCATACAAGCATCATTTTCAACGCAAGGGTCGGTTAAAGCATTGAGAAACGCAATCATCGCTTGCCTTTCTTCTCGATTTAATCCTGCATTGGCAAATCGAGAAGTGCCATTATTGCGCTCACGAGCCAGTTGATCTAAAGCACTAAGAGAGTTGGACTCAGACGCTGGGTAAAGGTTTTGGCAATTTTCAATGGCCGCAAACTGATCCAATTGGCATAGCGTATTATTGGCGAAATAATCTTCAATAGCACCACGAGGGTTGTTGTAATGACTCAATACATCGTTTAACGATTCGTAGGATCCAGCATGGCCATAGGGGGCGGTTGTGGCAATGTTTAATAAGCTGGGTGTGCGGAAACGGTAACGATCCGTATTCTCACCTGTCTCACGAGCACGCCCCCAATCGTCGGTATCACCACCGAGTGCATCGGCATCGCCTTTCCCATGACCAATTTGCGGGAAGGCGACAACGTGATAATCCCCATCACTGAATAAAGCCCCATTATGACAAGCGGAACACCCAGCCCCCCCCTTCATCCACGGACGTGAAAAATAAAATCGCGCCTTCTTTTTGCTCGTCGGTCATGGCATTGGTTTCGCCGTTAACATAATTCAACCAAGGGCTGTCAACAAAGACTTGCGAACGCTGATATTCACCAATGGCATGGGCAATGTTGTCAAACGTAATTAATGTGCTGGCGTCTTCTGCCGTGCCATAGGCTTCCTGAAAAGCTACTAACCATTCATTACGAGCAAGTTCACCGCTGCCCACACCATAGTCACCGAGTCGCGCCGCCAAATGATCACGAATGGTCGTATTGTCACTGCCGGCCTCAAAGAATTCTGATTTCATTTCTTCCGATGATGTCACGGGAAAGCGCGCTTGCGCCGCCACTAAATTATCACCGGCATTGGTATCGACCACATTAAATTCTGTATCGGGTGTACGAATGCCCGATACACTGCCGTTGGCATTGTCTTCTTGGCCTTCACTTTCTACACGGCCATCCCAAAATAAGGCGGTATCCCATAAGCCAGCATTAAAGGTAGTGGGCGAGTTCCGTGGCACATTGGGCAATCCATCATTGTGCTCGCGCCCATGACCTAATAACGACGGGTCAAACGCCCCCACCCCCACCGGCAAACTTAAATCATCGTCTCCCCCCAGTAATGGGTGATGGCAACTGGCACAAGCGACATCAAAATCGCCCCCCAAACTTTTTGAGAAAAACAGCGCTTTGCCTAACTGCGCCAAGGGCGAGTCAATATCCGGTAAACTCCGTTCTGCCAACGGATCAGGGTTCCAACTGAAAGTGTCGATCAGGGCCTTTAATTCCACATCCAGTGCCGAGAGCTCTACATCTGTTGTCGTCTCATTATTGGACGATTCATCCGCAGTAGTATCAGTCGTCGTTGATACCTCTGCTGCGGCAGTAGTGTCCGTACTACTTTCTGAAGCACTGCTGTTTGAAGTACTGCTAGAAGAACCACCACCACCGCAGCCCGTTAATGTCCCAATTAACAAGCCACTGATAACATAAGTGGCAAGATGCTGATGTATCGCACCCGCAATACGTGAAACCGTAAAATGGTTTTTATCAATGCGATGAAATGGCGTATGTGGCATGTCCGTATCCTCTTTCAGGTTCGTGCTCAAACGGTTGGGTTTTCAAACTTCATTTATCTCAATCAGAATGCACCTCAACGAGAGAATTGCCTCTACGGATGCTGATCTCGATGAATTAATCACTAGCCTAAAGGGCAAAATTTCACGGTTTGGGCGAACATTTCGCAAACAAATATAAATTCGCATGAATCCCTGAAAAAGCATTCACGCAGCTCAAGAAAATCGATACATTGCACTGGCATTTAGGATGAAGCGGACGGCTGCCTCCATGAAAATACAGTCTAAATTAGTCATTGCCCTAGCCTGCTTAGGCAGCCTTCTGTGCGTAATGCTCTATGCATTTATGCAATGGAGTTTTGATCGCGGCATGATTAATTACGTGAACCAACAGGAGCAGGAATATTTATCAACCGCCGCAAACCGACTGGCCGAACATTACTCAGAGTACGGCTCCTGGGAAAATTTGAATGGCAATCGTCGTTTATTTGGTGAGTTACTGGGGGACTTGTGGCCTGCTCTACAATTACCGCCCCCCCCTCCCCATTTTTCTGAACGCCGCCCTGCTCGTGCTTCTGATCAAGCGCACTTGCAAAGGCAACGGCCTTTTCGAGATCGCGATTTCTCACCCGAATTTAGAAGGGAAAAGCGGCCACCACCCAAGGGGCATTTTGAGCGTGCGAACGTGCCCAGTTTGTTAGATGCCAATAAATCGCCTATTTTTGGCCGCTATCAGGATAACCACCTCATATCGCCGATTGCAGTGAGCCTCAACAGCGAAAATAACGGCACCGGTGAAGAAGACGAAACCTTATCCAAACAAGCTGCACCCACAATCGTGGGTTGGTTATCGATTCCACCACCGCGTTATTCATTGGATAAATTCAATTTATCCATGGGTGAACATTTAGAGGTGGCCTTTGTGCTGGTTGGGTTGGTGTTGATGATGGCGGTGTTATTCATCGGTGTACCTCTGTCTCGGCACTTTGTCAACCCGTTACAACAGCTCGCCAAAACCACCTATGCCTTGACGCGGGGCCAGTACCCAACCCTGGCCGGACGTCATCGCCACGACGAAATTGGTCAACTCTGGCGCAATATTGCGAGCCTGAGAAATACGCTACAGGCCAATGAAACCGAACGGCGTCGCTGGGTAGCCGACATTTCCCACGAATTACGCACGCCCTTGGCCATCGCCATTGGTGAGGTGGATGCCATGTTGGAAGACGTACGACCGTTAACGAAAAACAACCTTATGTCTTTAAAACAAGAAGTCTTGCAACTAAACCGACTGGTGAACGATTTATACGAACTCACGAATGCCGAAATTGGCGCACTGCGTTACAACAAAACTAAGATGGACGTTCGTGAAAGTTTAATTCAAGCACTGCAACGCTTCGAAGAATTAATGACAGAAAAAAATTTGCAACTGGATGTGCAGTTACCGAATCACAGCGCGTGGATTCATGGTGATGTGCAACGGTTTAATCAGCTAATGAATAATTTATTCACCAACGAACTGAAATACTGCAATCCTAACGACACCATTCGCATTGCCTTAACCGCCCACACAAAATCACGGCAACTGGAAATCATTATCGAAGACTCCGGCCCCGGAGTAGACGATGAAGATTTAAGCAAATTATTCGACCATATCTACCGCGTTGAAAATTCGCGCAATAAAAATACCGGGGGCTCAGGTTTGGGGTTAGCCATTTGTGAGAAAATTGTCAAAGCGCACGATGGCATCATTCGTGCCAGCCACTCACCTCTAGGTGGTTTACGAATGACCATTCAATTTCCATCAATCAACCGCTAATCTCAAGTATCGATAAACCCGAAAAGACCGGATACACTGAAGGTAGAAACAAATCTAGTAGACATAAACCTAGTAGAAACAAACCAACAAGTAGAAATAAGCAAAATAAAAACGAACAGCGTAGAAGAGTGTAAGGAAAACCCATGCAGCATGTCTTAATTGTTGAAGATGAAGCCAAATTGGCCAAACTGCAACAAGAGTTTTTAGAAAAATCTGGCTTTAACGTCTCCATATTAATGGATGGCAACCCTGTGATTGATTGGGTGAAAACACACTCGCCAGACCTAATTCTTCTGGATTTGATGCTACCGGGGAAAGATGGTTTGACACTGTGCCGAGAAATACGCCAATTCTCCGATGTGCCCATCATCATGCTGACTGCAAAAGTAGAAGAAATTGATCGAATATTGGGGCTGGAACTGGGTGCGGATGACTATGTATGCAAACCTGTCAGCCCCAGTGAAGTGGTCGCGAGGGTAAGAGCCAATCTCCGTCGCAGCGGTATCACTCAACAAAGTGAACACACTGAAGCCTCAACCGACGTCAACACGTCCCCTCTACAATGGGATGAAGCCAAATATTCGGTCTCTTTAAATGGTGAACCCCTCAATCTAACCGCCATCGAATTCCAATTGCTGCTGACGCTGGCCAAACAGCCCGGACGTATTTTTACTCGCGACCAGCTAATGGAGAACATTTACAGCGACAGCCGGATTGTCAGCAATCGCACCATCGACAGCCATGTGAAGAAAATTCGTACTAAGTTGAAAGCCATCGACGCCGACAACGAATACATTCATTCACTGTATGGCGTCGGTTTCAAATTCGAAACGAGCGATGACGAACGCTAACGCGCCCCACCGCTGCCGTAAATCGCCTCTGCCCGACTGAACAATATCCAAGATGTTAAAATGTATTTGTCACCGGAGCGAGGCACGTTGCCTCGATGAGTGTGGGTAAAGCCAGCCGGCGCAATCACCATTCTGCCTGCCTTGGGCACAATCGTTTTGTCTTGATAATAAAACTCCGTCTCTCCGCCCTCTTCTACATCGTTTAAGTAAAACATAAACAATAAAGCACGATGCAAGGCCTCGTTATGAGGCATTTGCGGGAAAATTTCACTGTGCCAATAAGGGTAACCGCCTTTTCCCGCCTCGTATTTCTGCGCATTAATGGCGCCCACTCGAAACAATTGTTGCGTTAACACATGGGCTTGTGGCTCCCCCACTTCCTGATAATTATCATTCGTTAATTTAATCGGCTCTCCCGTTTTCGGATGACGAACCGTTAACCCAAACGCGCCTATCAATAAAAAATGATACTTGCGCATATAGTCAATCACATAGCGACGAGTCGGCTCCAAAACACGCTCAACAATGCCTTTAAAGTTTTCACATTCTAACAAGTGAATATCTTTACTGAGCTTTTTACTGGTATCAACCCCACCGCCGGTTTGGCCTGGCACCTGAAACGTCTTATTGTCTTCGAATGCCGCTATAATTTCTTTACAAAATTCAGGGCTTAACGCTTCATCATAAATTTCAACAAAATCTGTCATTCTTAATTACACACCCTATATATTTTGCTTAGCCACTTATATGTTACTGACTCACGGTTTTACAGCAATACAATCACCAATAGCTAGACGAAAGCCACTCAAAACTCATCAATTGTCATTCAAATACTGACGGTAATAACAAGAACACATTTAAAATCAAGCCTCCGTCAAACTTTCACACTCTTTTAATTTGATGAAAAAAGAATTCATCAAACAAATAAACACGTCCTTATCATAGGAAAAAAGGTTAAATGCCCATCACTTGAAGCACTGACAAGCGAAAATTGACTACACTGGCTTGTGAGTGCTGGTAAGACAAAAAGTAAAAAACGGGCAGGTAATCCATGATGAAGCTGACAACAAATGAAGAGTGTATTTGCCCCTCACCTCCTAAGACCATGCCAAATCAGCTCTTACAAGAGAAATCGCATCGCAAGGGCCATCAAAGTAAACCGAACACCGGCTCATCGTCCAACCCCACACGCCGGCAATGGCTCAAAACTACCTCCTCCTCCCTTGCTTGCGCAGCGGTGGCGCTGAAGGCACCGTATGTTATTGCCAAAAAAACCGTGACCCTGCGAGTGATGGGAACCCACGTTACTCTCCAAGAAGCGTTGCGTCAGAGGGCCATGAAAGATCTTGGGATCAATATTGTGTACGAACCCAAAGGCAGTGCCGCCGTTTTACAAAAAGCCTCCATGCAACCGGAGTCTTTTGATTTATATGAACAATGGAGCAACTCCATTGATATTTTATGGAATTCAGGCTCAATCGCACCCATAGAAAAAGAGAGACTCACCTATTGGCCTGAAATCAACGCCTTAACCAAAACGGGTCGTTTAAACCCGAAAGCCAAGATTGGGGCAGGCGATGCTCCCTATAAGCTATTGTATGTTCAACCCTCGGGTGATTTAGGCTCTACACCCAGCAACCAAATCAGCTTTTTGCCTTATGTACACAATGTTGATTCATTTGGCTACAACACGGCGGTCATTCCAAAAGGAATACCCTATGTAACAGAAAGCTGGGGCTGGCTGTTAGACCCAAAATATCGAGGCAAAGTCGCGGTAGTCAACGCCCCCACTATTGGCTTATTCGATATGGCGTTAGCTGCTCAAGCGCAACGGCTCATGGTCATTAATGACATTGGCAATATCTCCAAACCGGAGTTGGATGAGTTGTTCCATATTCTGGCTCAGAAAAAACAAGAGGGCCATTTCAGTGGTTACTGGAACTCGGTACCAGAATCCATTGAGTTTATGAAAACAGGTCGAGTGGTCATTGAAAGTATGTTCTCTCCTGCCGTCGCCTCTCTTAATGGGCAAGATATACCCGTTGTCTATGCCGCCCCCAAAGAGGGGTATCGAGGCTGGCACGGCGTAATGTGCTTATCTTCTTCCACCACCGGCGCCACAAAAGAAGCCGCTTACGATTACATGAACTGGTGGCTTTCTGGTTGGCCTGGGGCCTTTATTGCCCGGCAAGGATACTATATTTCTAACCCAGAGCGCTCAAGAGAACTGTTGTCTGAAGAGGAGTGGAACTATTGGTACGCTGGCAAAGAAACTACCATGCCTTTAAAAGGCACAGATGGCAAAATCTCCGTCCAGGCAGGTCATACACGTACCGGTGGCTCCTACGAGAAACGTTTTAGTAATGTTGCCGTATGGAATACGGTTATGCCAACCTACGATTATACCTTGCAAAAATGGTACGAATTTATCAGTTCATAATCACGAGTTCCATGCAGACTCACTAATTTTCATGGACTAACACTCGTGGGATAGCACTCTCAGCATCAAAGGGTTTTTCAATGGGATTGAAGTTTTCCTCAATTAAATTCCAGATATTATTGGCTTTCTCGTTTTTAGCTGTTCCCGTATTGCTGCTTGCTTATTTTATTTTTGCCAGCCACGATCTTTTCTCAAATACGCTTAACAACACATTTAATCGTGAAACCGTCTTGTCTCTTACTTCAAACCTTCAACGTGATGTCATTAATTTACAGCGCAATGTGCTTATTTACAAAAATAACGCCAGTGATGGCTCACTGCGTAATGTGGAAATGCTCTATCAGGATATCAGCCAAAAACTGAACACACTCAGTGACACTCAATCGTTAGATGCCTATGACGATACGGGTGCACTCAATAGCATGGAACGCCACTTGAAAGATTACAAAGTGAATTTTGACCTTGTGGTGATTTATCGAGAACAACGAGAAAAAATGGTACAAGAACACTTATCGGATAACTTTAATACCACCATTGCCACACTAGAGAGAGCCGACGGCAGCCTGGAAAACTCAGAGGAGATTAATCCAACCATTGCCAGCATCAAGAATAAACTCTACAGCGCCAGCAACTACTCTCTGGCCTATTTAGCTACCAATGATCACCTCTATATCGATGGCTTTAAAGATGCCATTAAACAGTGCCTACAAGCTACTGAGCAACTTTCCAATCATTCTACTCGAAAAGAAAATATTACGGCGGCGCTGCAAAATTATGATCAAGAATTCATGTATGTGGTGAATTTGACAAGAAATTACATTTACCTTATCAATGTCGTTATGGCAGGCTCCGCACAAGAAATTCTCTACTATGGAAATTACTTGACAGACCGTGTTGTAGCGGCAACCAAAGCAGACCAGACGTCCGTCCTGGCGGATATTTCTCAGCGTCGTACCATTGTTATTTTGGCCTGTACATTTGGTCTTGCAGTAGCCATATTTGTTCCCATTTACTTTTTTAGGCTCATCACTAAACCCATCGAACAAATTACTCGAATATTCAACGATCTGGCCAGTGGAAAATCCGTACAGTCCATTCCTGGGCATACCCGTGACGATGAAATTGGGTTACTCGCCGCTGCCGCCAATGTATTCAGAGCCAAAAATGAACAAACCACCCATTTACTGGAACAAGCCGAGCACTTTCTCACCATTCAACAAAAACTCAATAGCGACTTAAATGACGCTAAAACAAAAGCGGAAAAAGCACTATCGGTAAAGACCGATTTTTTGGCGAATATGTCCCACGAGTTGCGTACTCCTTTGAATTCGGTCATTGGGTATACTGTACGACTATTAAAGAAACCTGAAAACTTTAATGAACGACAACTCATGGCACTGGACGCCATTGAACGAAATGGTCGCCACTTATTGGCAATGATTAATGATGTCTTAGATTTAAGTAAAATTGACGCCAATAAATTGGAAATTAACGTTCAGCGCATCAACATTACAACGCTCTGTCGAGACGTTTTAGAACAAATGCACGCCTACAATCATGAAAAACAATTACAACTGATTTTCGATACCAACACCCCAAGTTGTTTTGTTGAAACCGACCCCGTCCGTATGACGCAAATCTTAAATAATTTATTATCCAATGCCATAAAATACACCGATGATGGCTGGGTTAAATTAGATTTAAACATCAACGAAGCGCAAAAACACGTTGTCATTAACGTTTCTGATAGTGGTACAGGGATACAAGAAGCCGATCTTGGTCGACTCTTTCAACGATTTGAACAGCTAAATCAAGAACACAATGTCAAAATAGGACAAGGCACCGGCTTGGGACTGTCCATTGTTGCCAAGCTCTCTCAGTTACTCCGAGCGAAAATTTCTGTTACCAGTGAATACGGTATCGGCAGTTGCTTTTCAGTTATTCTCCCCTTTAAACAACCCGAAACCCCATACCCAGAAGACAACAATTTTTTAACCGCTTAGAAAACACTCAACACTACGTATTTTGCTGCCAGAGCCTTCTCAAATACCCATAATGCCAGTTTCTTCATAATACAAATGTGTCTTGTTTCCTGTTTGTTGCAGGGGAAATCGCTACACTCAGGCCGAAATATTATTGGGAGACATTTTGTGAATACATTTATAAAAACGCAGATCACCACAAAAAAACTACTAACACTAACACTGTGTGGGATATTACTGGGTAATTTATCGGCCTGCGGCACTATTCTTCATCCTGAACGGCGTGGCCAATCTGGTGGGCAGCTTGACCCCGCCATTGTCGTACTCGATGCCGTAGGTTTACTGATGTTTTTTGTACCAGGTGTTGTCGCGTTCGCAGTCGACTTTACTACAGGCGCCATTTATTTACCTCGTGGACACGCCTCTGTTGACCACGAAAATACTGCCCCCCCCTCTAACGACATCAATGAAACACAACAAAATGCGTTACCAAAAAAGGCTCAATTTAGTAAGGTAGACGATCACCTGCAACCAAGTTCAATGACGGTTATTCCATTAACACCAGATGAAATACACCAACTCTCCCATCACGGCGTTGTGAAGACCTCAGCACTGCAAGAAATCGTCACTGGTAAACTGTCCACTGATAGACGCTGGGATAATTTAGATTGGAAAGGCCTAGAGTGGAAAAAAGATGACATAAAAGTGACAAAAATAGACTCCCTCAAACACTTATCCACTTGGTTTCACTATTTTGAAAATAAGCAGTTTGCCCTACAAAACGTAAATAGCACAACAACCCACTAATAAAAACGGGCACAAATAAAAGTTTTGTGCCCGTAAAAACCTCATACAATCATCTGAAGTTATTACAAACCACACAGAAACCGCCACAGTTCCACATCCTTTCTCACCCCACCTCTTAATCATATAAATCAACAATAAAAAAGAAACAAAAAACACACTGAAAAAATCCATTTCTTCTAAAAAAACATTGTTTTTGTCACTCTTTTCAACAAAAAAAACAAAGGGATTTTTTAACGCCATTATTTGACGAATTCCGTGTGTTTTAACTTATGCACACGCGGTTTTAGCCGATACTTAAAAGGTTATAGGGCAAGCAAAATCCTTCTTTCGCTTGCAAAAAGAAATTTATGGCTTTTTAAAATCTATTAAACAGACGGTTAACAAGGTTTAGCCGTAGGAACATGTCGGGGTAAGAGATGTTTTTCAAAACAAAAACTGCAAACAAAATAAACAATGAAACGGAACATGAAAGCTGTCGGGTCTTTACCATTGCGGGCCATCAGCTTCAAAGCCTAACTCAAGAACGATTGTTTATTGATCAAGACCAGCCTGCGCTGATTTTGGGTTTTGCTTCACCAGATATAAACCTTGACACCGTTGCCAATAGCCTTAAACGCATTTGCCAGTCTCCCATGATTATCAGTTCTACAGCAGGGGAGCTTTGTGGTGGCGGCCAAAGTGTCTACCAGCCCGCCTCAGACAATAGAAACTCAATCGTGTTTCAACTTTTCTCCAAAAAAGTGATCGCCAATGTTTCTCTGCATACGATCAAATTACCATGCCAGGATATTTTAGACGGTAATTTTACCCAAACGCCCAAGCATCGCTTGGAAAGCATTATGAAAGAGTTGAAGTCGGTACACCCTTCTTTTCCGCTTAACGCCAGTGATACAGTGGCATTAACACTGGTCAACGGACTAACCAATTGTGAAAACTGGTTAATGGAAGCCATTTATGAAACCGGTCAATTTCAAGTGCCTTTTATCGGTGGCACCACGGCGGGGAATTTGGATTTCAGCTCCGCCAGTTACCACGATGGCAGCACCATCCGCAACCAACACGCTACCCTCTGTTTTGTACGATTTCAACCAGATTATTTTTATCAGCTCTTTAAAACACAAAACTACGAGCCTACCCGCACTAGCTGGGTAATTGGTAATGCCGACATTGCTAAACGGACTGTTCGACACTTCATTAACCCTCACACATTGGAAGTGACCAATATTCTGTCTGCACTGGCAGACCATTTTCGCTGTACCGTAGAAAATGTGCCTCAAAAATTAAAAGGTTACAGCTTTGCCGTCTGTGTGGATGGCGAATATTATCTTCGGTCTGTTGCCGGCATTGATCTCACGAGTCAAGAAGTCTCTTTTTACTGCGATACTCCCCTGGGCACTGAATTACATTTAATGAAGGCCACGGATTTTGTGCAACAAACGTCGAAAGACTTTAGTAAGCTTGCTCAGCAATCCTCTGGGCTCAGTGCGTCTCATGATAAACCTTCTGCTGGCATTTTGTTTGACTGCATTCTTCGACGCTTACATAACACTCAAGCGTTAGATCGATTAACGTGTTTTGATGGATTCCCTCTCGCCGGATTTTCCACCTTTGGGGAACTCTACGGCGTGAATATTAATGAATCGCTAAGTGCTTTATTTATTTACAAAAAAAATAAAGCACAAGCAAGCAGTACGCATCAAAATCATCACAACAACGAATACGCTACATTTTCTCGGTATTTTTTAAAACAAACCAATTATGCAAAAACATTAATGATTGGCATACAAGAACGCGTCATCAGTAATTTTACCAATGTTTTATCTATCGCGAATGAGTCTTCTGAATTGACCACTGAGGCGATTCAATTAATGAACGAGCTAGATCAGTCGGCTATTGGGTTACGGCAAGAATTTCAGACCTTTCGTGAAGACTTTGGTGATCTCCAACAACAAGCCAGTGATCTTTCTTCGAATATTGGTCAAATTAATGGGGAAATTTCTGCCATTGAGAGCATTTTCTCGATCATTGATAAAATTGCAGAACAAACCAATTTACTGGCGCTCAATGCCAGCATTGAAGCGGCCCGCGCTGGTGAACATGGTCGAGGTTTTGCGGTGGTGGCAGAAGAAGTCCGTGGGCTTGCCCAAACGACTCAAAACTCTCTCACTGACTCTAAAGCGAAAGTCAGCAATTTACTGCAACATATCGAGGGAATTTCATCTGTCATTGGCAGTGTGACCAATCGTACTGAACACGCCAGCACTCAAGCGAGCAGCATCACACTGGCAGTAGATAAAATTGATGATCATGCCCGCAACATAGGAGGGTTTTTAAACAACAGTAAAGGGGTATCAGAGCAATTATCCAATGTCAGCGTCCAGAGCCAAGAATTGAATAAAAGCGCCGACATTATCCGTTCTCAGTTAGAAATGTAAAATTGAAATGTAAAAAAAGGGCCGCTAGAGCGAAAGGCTAACGGCCCTTTATTATTGATCACCAATTAATCACTTCCACCCTCTACGAGTTAGATTGAACAAATGACATGGCTTTAGTGAGAAATTTTTCCGTTTGCTTGGCACCGGATTCTAACGCCGTTTGGTGTTGGGTATCGCAAATATCATCCCAGTGAGCCAGCACCTTTTCAGGGGTTTGTTGATCTTCAGGCAAGAATATACCGTCGGTTTCAAATAACCGCGTGCTGGCATATCCTCCAGCCCCCGCGCATAAAATCATACGACTGGGTGCGTCTTTGTGACAGAGTGTCAGCGCCCCAGCGGTGACAGACTCTGTCGTTAATAAACCAAACATTTCCGGTGGCAATAAATCCTCTGTCATGCGTGTTCCTGCGGTGGGCGCTAAAGCATTAACGCGAATATCGTTTTTCGCGCCTTCCAGCACCAACGTATTCATCAGGCCCAGTACCGCCATTTTCGCCGCACCGTAATTGGACTGCCCAAAATTACCGTACATGCCGCTTGATGAGGTGGTAACGACAATACGCCCATAGTTCTGCTGACGCATAATTTCCCACACGGCTTTGGTACAATTCACTGTGCCCATGACATGGACATCCATCACCAATTGAAAATCGGATAAGTCCATTTTGGCAAAGGTTTTGTCGCGTAAAATACCGGCATTATTAATGAGAATGTCCACTCGCCCCCAACGAGACATAGCTTGATCCACCATCTCACTCACTTCATCAAACTTGGCCACATTGGCACCGTGAGCAAACGCCTCTCCCCCGTTTTCTTGAATAAGTCGAACCACCTCTTCTGCCGCCTCCGATGAAGCGCCACTGCCATCACGCGTGCCACCCAAATCATTCACAACGACTTTCGCACCCCGTTGCGCCAATGCCAGTGCGTGAGAGCGCCCTAACCCATTTCCTGCGCCAGTGACAATCGCCACCTGTCCCTCAAATGAAATTGTCATAGTTTTTCTCTCATGAATTCTTCTGTTGTTTTAAACTGTTTTTAAACGATTGTTTTTAAACTGTTGTATTTAAACATTCGTCACCTGCATACCCAGCCACTCGGCTTTTAATGCAGGTTTATCACAGCCTTCGATTTCAATTTCCACTTCTGTCGTCATTAAAAACTGACCAGGATTTTTTTCAACCACATTTTTTAATCGTGCATGAGCACGAATTCGACTATTCACCTTTACCGGCGCAATAAAACGGACTTTCTCAAAGCCGTAGTTCACCCCCATAGTGGTCTCTTCCAACATTAAATTAAAACTTTCTGCAAAATGCGACAACATGGATAAGCTTAAAAAACCGTGCGCAATGGTCGAACCAAAGGGGGTCTCTTTGGCCTTGTCAGGGTCTGTATGAATAAACTGATGATCTAAAGTACATTCTGCAAATTGATCAATTTGAGATTGCGTTACCGTAAACCACTCTGATGACTCCAACGACCGGCCAATGTGATCAAATAAAACGTCTCGACTGACTTTTTTCATTAAAACCACGCTTCCTGCATATCAAAATGGGTAGTATCTAAATCGCTGATAATCGTCGCCCAATGGTGCGTTAGCGGCAACTCGTGACGGAAGAAAAAGGCCATCGCTTGAAGCTTACCTTTATAAAAATCTTCATCGCTTTTGTGAGGCGACGATGATAAGGCCGCATCGGCCACCACACCTTGTTTTAACCAAATCCACGCCACCACCACATGGCCAAATAAATTGAGATAACTCACAGAGTTACAAAAAGCAGCATCGACCGTCATCGATTGGGTGGCCGCCAAAACGGTTTCCGTAGTGGTTTTCAACGTAGTAATGGACGTGGATAAATCGTCGGCAAAACCGGCTAACGCCTCAGACTGCTTCGCAATGGCAATGGTTTCTTCCATCGCGCTAAGGCAAGCTTGATACCCCGCAAATTGATTCATCGGCACCTTACGACCCAACAAGTCCAAAGATTGAATGCCCGTCGTGCCTTCATGAATGGGGTTAAGCCGGTTATCTCGATAAAACATTTCAACCGGGTGCTCGTTAATATAACCATGGCCACCCAATACTTGAATCGCCAAATCATTGGCTTTCGGCCCATACTCGGATGGCCAAGATTTAATGATGGGGGTTAGGAAATCCAGCAGAGTATGCGCCGCTTTACGCTCTGCTTCCGTCTCTGCGGTTTTTTCATCATCGGATAGCTGGGCTCCCAACAAGCACAACGCATAGGCACCTTCTGCGTAGGCCTTTTGAGCCAACAGCATACGGCGTACATCACCGTGCTGAATAATGCTTACTGGGGGGCTGGAAGGGTCTTTTTCCGCCAGTAAACGGCCTTGCGGGCGCTCTTTGGCGTAATCAAGGGAATATTGGTAACCCGTCAAAGCCGTCACCGCCCCCATGGTGCCGACCAAAATGCGAGCTTCGTTCATCATGTGGAACATGTAACTCAAGCCTTTATTTTCTTCCCCTACCAAATAGCCAATAGCGCCGTCACGCTCGCCAAAGCTCAAGGCCGTAGAGGTATGCCCTCGCCCCCCCATTTTGTGGAACAAGCCCGCCAGCGCCACATCGTTCTTTTCACCAAGGGAACCATCATCATTGACGAGAAACTTCGGCACGATAAAAAGAGAAATGCCTTTCACGCCCTGAGGCGCACCTTTCACACGTGCAAGCACCAAGTGCACGATATTGTCATTGAGCTCATGATCACCACCAGAGATAAAAATTTTACTGCCGCTAATGCGATAATGCCCGTTCTCATCTTTAACCGCCGAGGTGGTTAAATCCGCCAGCCCAGAGCCTGCGCCAGGCTCCGTCATGGCCATGGTGCCGGCAAAACGGCCATCGCGCATGGGCACCACCCATTTTTCAATTTGCTCAGCGGTACCGTGGGCCGAAATCAAGTTCGCGTTGGCGTTAGTCAAACTGGTGTACCCAAGGGTAGTGCTTCCGGCTGCGGATAAATACGCACTGACGGCATTGGCCACAACTTCCGGTAACTGCATACCGCCAAGTCCATAATCTGCCGTGCAAGAAGCCAAACCAGACTCAATAACCGCATCCACGGCGGTTTTGATTTCTGGAATCATATGCACCGCCTTACCATCAAAGGTGGGTTGTTCACTGTCTACTTTTTGACGGATGGGCAGAAAAAATTTCTCCGCTACCGTTCGCGCGGTTTGCAATGCCGCATTGAACGTTTCACGATTATGATCACAGTAACGCGCTCGCTGAGTCATGGCCTCAGCATCAAACAATTCATAAAGTAAAAATTCTAGATCACGTTCACTCAGCAGTGGGGCCACCATGGCGTTCTCCTTTGAAGTCACCGTGTGTTAACGTATCGTATGTAAAAACTGGTATGTAAAAACACCGTATTTAAGAACATGGATACGCCTATTTGCACTAGGGTGTTTGGGTTTTGTCTATGTCGATTTTTGTTCTTTTTGGATTTTTTGTTCTTTTTGGATTATGAGTATGTCATCTACTATTACCGCTCATCGTCAAATCGGCCATTACTTCAGACGTAAAGTCTTACACAATCCTAAAAATACACACTGATTGCCTCCTATGCCTACCCCAAAAGACGCCCCCATAGAACGCCCCGTTTTTGGCAAATTACTGAAATTTTGGCGTGGAGTTCATCGCCTCAGCCAAGAGGAGTTGGCACTGGAACTGGACGCATCCACACGCCATATCAGCTTTTTGGAAAACGGCAAAGCCAGCCCCAGTAAAGCGATGGTGGAAGCCATTGCCGACGTAATGTCAATGGGTCAGCGTGATCGCAGCCATTTAATGATCGCGGCTGGTTTCACTCCTGACACACAGGCTGTGGATTTTTACGCACCCGATTACAAGTGGCTCCGCAAAGCTATGTCACTCTCACTCAACGCCCAAGACCCTAACCCCAGTGCATTGATGGATTCGTGTGGAAATTTGTTAATGGTTAACCGAGGCTGGGTGGCATTTTTTCAAGATATGCTGGGGGAGACGGACTTATTAGCAGTGAAGAATTATTACGACTTAATTTTTCGCTATTTATTTGGTCAACACGATATGACCGGATGGGAAAATGCCCCTTCTCTCATTTTAATGAGCCTTCAACAGGAAGCCATTTTTAATGGCGATGTTCAACTGCAAAAAGCCATTGAACGTTTTGCCCTCTACCCCTGTGTCCCTAAAAATTGGCAACAAATTGCCTCGAAGGTAGAGCCGATGACGAGTTTTCGAATCCCCATTGAAATTAACGGTCAATTGGAATCCTTTTTCACCGTGACTCACAATATTGGCTCACTGGGGCCGGCGGCATTTTTATCCGAGCCTCGCCTAGTCATGATTACCCTGTACCCAGAACACAAGACATCACACAACCGCATATCGAAACCCACAACGCCGATAGAACACCCTTTACTGACGGAGCCACCTCAGTCAGCTAGTGGCTAAATCGCTCGGTAAGCAATACCGGGCTTGCATTGCACCATTTCAAACAGACCTGTCGTGCCTGCCAACCCTTCGGATGCGCCAAGAAATAAAATACCACCGGGTTGCAAGGCGCCGTGCAAACGCTGCAAAATATCGCGCTTGAGATCTGGGGTAAAATAAATCAAGACGTTTCGACAAAAAATAATATGAAATTTGCCTAACGAACCGTAGCTTTCCATCAAGTTGAGCGAACGAAACTGCACACGTCGCCGAATAGTGTCAATCAACTGCCATTCACCGCCGTCCACCTCTTTAAAATATTGTTTCAATCGTTCTGGGCTTAAGCCACGTACAATTTCCAGCCGATCGTACCGACCCTGCTTGCAACGCTCCAACATCGAGGGAGATAAATCCGTCGCGACAATCTCAACGTTCTTCCTTACCCCCATGGATTTCAAACGCTCATATTCATCCAAAGCCATACTTAAAGAATACGGCTCTTGCCCAGACGAACAGGCCGCCGACCAAATACGCAATGAGCCCGTTGTGGTGCGACTCAATTCTGGCAGCAACGTATTGGTTAAATATTGAAAAGGGTAACTGTCACGAAACCAAAAGGTTTCGTTGGTGGTCATTGCATCAACAATGGCATCACGTAACGAATGATTGGAGCGGCTACGCATCATATCCACCATTGATCTCACCGAAGTGAGATTATTGTCTTGCATGATGCGACGAATACGCGTTGTGACTAAATATTGTTTGTTATCGGCCAATGAAATACCACTGACCTCTTCGAGAAAATCACGAAAATATTTAAAGTCGCTGGCGGCATCAGAGCCACGAGATGAGTCAAACACCATTTTGGATCTTATACCCGCAGCAATACGTCAGTTTTTAAACCGAAGGTTTCTTTGAACATTCTGGTATCGTGTAAAAATAGAGAAAATCGTAAAACATACACCATCGCTCTCAGGCGAGAGATGGGTAAATTGAGTGTGAATCATAACGTAATCGTACATACAACGGTAACACTTCCATGTGTTTTGGAAGGGAAATTAATGATTCCCACCTACTCTCCTTGATCCTCCAACATACTTTCACCCGTCATACGAATCACTTGTTCATTCACACGGCGAGCAAGGTCGTCTGGGTTAAACTTCGCCAAAAAGTCGTTGGCTCCCACTTTTTTCACCATGGCTTCATTGAACACACCACTCAACGACGTATGAAGAATAATGTATAATCCTTTCAACTCTGGCGTATTCCTGACTTCGGCGGTAAAGGTATAGCCATCCATTTCTGGCATCTCAATATCTGAAATGATTAAAATCAACTCATCCGAGACATTTTTCCCTTGTTTCACCAACCCCTGAAGGTATTCCAATGCCTCGCGGCCATCTTTCATTAAGGTAGTGGCAATGCCCATTTGCTCAATAACACGAGAAACCTGTTTTCTTGCAATGGCTGAGTCATCCGCAATAAGAATATGCTTTTTCACCACCCGCTCGGCAATGCCATCTTCAATCACACCGGCACTGACCTCTTCAGAAAGCGGATTGATTTCAGCCAAGATCTTTTCAACATCAATGATCTCAACCAATTTACCTTCAATCTCGGTGACCGCTGTCAGGTAATTCTCTTTACCGGCACCCTTGGGAGGCGGATGGATATCTTCCCAGTTCATATTCACGATACGCTCAACCGCTCCGACTAAAAACCCTTGGGTAGATCGATTGTATTCGGTAATGATTACAAAACACTCAGAAATATTATCCAACGGTGCCCGGCCAATGGCCTGATTCAAATCCATGATGGAAATCGTACCACCACGAATGTGCGCCACCCCTCTCACCACTGGGTTGCGGTTTGGAATTTCATTGAGGGGAGGACACTGCAACACCTCTTTTACTTTAAAGACATTGATGCCGTAAAGCTGCTGCCCCTTTAATCGAAACAGCAGCAGCTCAAGGCGATTCTGCCCCACCAACTGTGTTCGCTGATTTACGCTGTCTAAAACGCCAGCCATAGACTCCTCTCGCTTAATATGAGTACGTGTCTCGGCAAAACAGATCCTCAAATGCTAGGCACAAAGATTGCTTTGACCGTCTCAGTGACAGTAATTCGGCGATTATTTGCAAAGCTTTAGGATGATTTTCTACAGAAATCCATGACTATTGCCGAACAAGCGCCTACTGGCATCATTCACTGTTGAGCATAGGACAAAAACCGCGATGCGTCTTATTTTGCACAAAGTTACTCCTGTCATTATCGGAGTTTTCTTACAGACAAAAACCCGACATTCCAGTGAAAAGAGTATCACCTCTCAGTCACTGCCCGTATCAATACTCATGCTATTACTCTTTTTATTGTTCATGAGCGCAATGAGTGTATTTTTGACACCTCACTCTTCGCACGCTGCTGACTATTCAGTTACTGACCATTCAGTTACTGACTATTCAAATGAGAAATTAAATAAAAGCAGCACAAGAAAAGAGACACTCTATGAAAATTTAAACGATCTAACCGCTCTGGTGGCCGATACAGTGCAAGATCACTTCGAACAGCTGCAGCAATACGATGACATTGACATCAAGGTCAACCCACCAGATCCTCGCTTAAAACTGGTCCGGTGTGAGCAACCGATATCTGTCAAAATATTGTCAACCAGAGCCACCAGCAGAATCACCTCACAAGTACGATGTGAAAGCCAAACACCTTGGAGTGTGTACATCACCTCCTCCGTTGCGCTTTTTCACAACGTGGTTGTCGCAACCTCTCCTCTTGCCAAAGGCAATGCCTTGCGACAAGAAGACTTGGAATTACAAAAACGAGACGTCTCAAGGCTGGGAAAAGGATTTCTGCTCAATACAGACAGCGCCATTGGTATGGAGTTACGAAGACCACTGCGCCTTGGAGAGCCACTGAGAGAAACTCTTCTCATCCCGCCTCAAGTAATCGATCGCGGAGACACTGTTGCCATTACTGCAATATCGCAGCAAGTCAGCGTCGTTGCTAATGGCACAGCCCTCTCCAACGGTCGCACTGGAGATAAAATTCGCGTTCGTAATGAGAACAGTGATCGTGTCGTTCGCGCTGAAGTTACTGGGCCTGGTGAAGTGACCATTCAGATCAAGTGACAGCTCAGATAAGTTGACAGCTCAGATAAAGTGGCAAGTCAGGTGAAACAACGATCTACCTAAGAACAATCAACTAAGATCTAAGGCAGAATAAATATGAAGAATCAGCTACACTTTTTGCATAACAGTAAAGAAGACATCAATCTGTGTGACTAGCCTCACATTTTTTAACCTTGTACTAAAGTTTGTTCGTCAACTGCCGATAGCTTGAGTACTGATATTAAAATTGCTGGTATGAAACCCCAGCAGACGACTTAATACCGCCGAGAAACGTATCGGCACAAACGAGTGGAAAAGACTATGGTTATTGATGGCTTGAACAACACCAGCTCAGCCAACAGCGCCAATAACAACCGCGCCAGAACGGCCGAGCAAAACAGCGACAACAATCGCACCTCAGCGGAATCACCAGCCGCTCGCTCTACTGAAGGACAAGTGTCAATCAGCGCAGCCGCTACGAGACTCGCAGAATTAGAGCAAAACATTGCTGCCAGCGATGAAGTGGATAATGATCGCGTTGCCGCACTTCGAGGTGCAATTGAAAGCGGCAGTTTTCAAATCAACGCTGAGCGCATTGCAGAGCGGTTTTTGGAACAGGATGACCTGTTTGCCTAACAACGCCCACTAACCCAAGGCCTGTTATTTCTTTCGCCTCGACTATCTTAACTTATAAACCCTAAATAAAGCGGCAAAGTCATCATGACTCTGCCGCCATTTCGCAGAAGCACGTCCTTTCATTATCTTTTTAACTTCACCACTTTCCTAACTTCACTCACTCTTTCTGGCTTTGGCATCAATTCTGCTTAAGACCCGGTATTGGTCTTACACTGGTTGCCAATGCTTGGATTTCGCCATTATTTCAACCCTCTGGAGGTATTTCGTGGCATCACACCCCACAAAAACGGACAATCTTTGCCGCTCAGACCACACTCTGATCACCCTCTTGAACGACGAGCTCAATACCTTGTCGCACCTCAACGAGATCATTGAGCAAGAAAATAGTTTACTGAAAAAGAATACTGCTTGTGTGAATAACGAGTACCCAGCCCTTATCGCACAAAAACAACAACTCCTCACTGCCCTCACCGAACATGAGACGCAAAGGGAGAAATGGCTGAAACACAACGAAGACAAAAAATACGCATCACGTAAACAATCGTGGGAAAATACCCTTGCGAAATACAGCGATGCTTTACCGCTATGGAAAAAAATCAAGACGCAGGCCAAAACATGCCAAACCAACACGCTCGTGTGTGCCAGAATGGCCAGCCACAGAAAACATCGTGCCGTGCGCATCACACAAATGCTCTTCGGCGCACAAAATAACGACCAAACATACAATGCTTTAGGGCAAACCCTGTCCAGCCGAGGAGGACAAACTCTCATCAATGTATAGCCGTAGGCACATTCTTAACATCAAACACCAGGGCTCCCTAGTAATAATCACCCAGAAAGAAGAATCTTTGAACGATATTCGTCGTCCGCTGCGGCGGCCACTATGCGCTGTTTGATTCGCCTTTTACTGTCATCATTCGTTTTGAGTAAATTCAG
>NZ_JAJQVM010000049.1 GCF_021234875.1 Marinibactrum halimedae
CTGAATTTACTCAAAACGAATGATGACAGTAAAAGGCGAATCAAACAGCGCATAGTGGCCGCCGCAGCGGACGACGAATATCGTTCAAAGATTCTTCTTTCTGGGTGATTATTACTAGGGAGCCCTGGTTAAGAGAATAATACGAAGAAAAAATTGTTGCCTTCCGTTGGCGAGCAAAGCCGGTAATACAGGATTCATGCAAGTACCCTCAATAAATACCTCCAAGCTCTAGCAGATACACCAGTTATTTATTGTCAGAGGCCTTTTGTATATAACAGTATGCTCTGTTAGTAATTAGTTCATGTTTAATTGGTTATTTTAGATAAATCTGCGAATACAAATAACACCTATAGTTTAATGCTCAGTGGTATTATTTCTATTTTAGACGTGTATTGGATAATAAGAAAAACAATTGATGTAGGTGTGGACAACGCATTAAGTGAAAAAAAATAAAGCATGAACATTTAATGAAGTCAATGTCATTAAATGTTCATAGAGGTATATGGGGTTAAGTTTAAGGAGAGCTTGAAATTGTCGCTTCCCACTGAAAGGCACCAATGTGATTACGGCAGTTCTCAGTAGCGGATTGTGCATCAGGCACATAGACTTGAAGTGTAGATGACGAAGGGTAGTGCAGGTATTGGGAGCAGGTGGCGCTTTGACCTGTGCCAATGACCACTTCTGTCCCAGCTTTTAAGGTGCATGAAATGAGTTTGTCTAAAGGCGACCATTGATAACATATGATATAGTCTTTTCGGTACGATGTAATATCACCTGAAGGTCTATCTGTTGCCCACCACTGCCCAAATTCACTGCGAGGATTTGTACTGTTCCAAGCGCGATAAATTCTCAGTGAGTGATTTGGTTTCACTTTATACACTTTCCCATCGCATAATTTCCCTTCATTAGGGTTGCCCAAGGCATTGCTGAGTAACACGGTATTCTCGATTTCGGTGAGGCTTTCTTGCCATGTCGTGGGTAGTGAGTCGCCCTGAGGGCAGCTTTGTGATGGGTCGATTGTGTTTGTGGCAGAGTCAGCTTGTTTGGGGGTATCAAAAACTGAGCACCCGGCTATGCTTGCAATGGAAATCGTGAGAAAAATAGCGTAGGCAGACTTTAAATAATCTTGAGGTTTCATAGTTGAGATTTTTATGCTCTGAGTACATGTGAATATCAATAAAGGTTAAACGATAACCAAATTCATATCATAATTTTTTTTGTTTCAATTTGTGTTTATCAATTTGCCAAAAAATTGGCGTGTAAATCTTTATTTTAAGCAATTGAATTCTCCAATCAGCGTCTTTACACTGAGTTTTGGTGCCACATATTTGGAGGTGTATATGAAGTGTACAGCGTGCAAGCAGGGCAATTTAATCCCGAGTTTTATAGAAGGCTTGTTTCGTTCTCATACCTGCTCACATTGTCAAGGTAATTGGATTCTTATTGAGGATTATGTTTCTTGGAAGGAGCGAAATCCTGAATTTTCTTTTTCTGAAAGCGCAGCGTTTGAATCTGAGGATTCTAAAAATGCATTACTATGTCCGATTTCTGGCACGATTATGCAAAAATATCGAATATCCCATAATAGTGAACATCGCTTAGATTATAGTCCTTCCGTGGGTGGGGTATGGTTGGATAAAGGTGAGTGGGAATTCTTAAAAAGCGAGGGCTTGGCAGGTTCACTGAATACAATTTTTACGGCTCGTTGGCAAAAGTCAATTCGCGAGGCATCGGCGAAAGAAACTTTTTCTGAAGTGTATCGTGAGAAGTTTGGGGATGCGGATTATCAAAAGTTGAAAGAGATGCGAGAGTGGGTAATGAGCCATAAAAACAGGGCAGATATTCGTGCTTATCTTTTAGCGGAAGACCCTTATTCAGCGGAGAGGTAGGGGGTGTCGTACAAACTTGTCTATGTGGCGTTTAGTTGTTCAAGATTATCTGTTCCATAATATCCTGAAATATCATCGAGTCCACTCTATATAAAAGCCCGCTGACGAAGTCGGGCTTTTATATAGGCTAAAAATTAGTCATCCATTATTTCATCAGACAGATTCTGGTACTTCATCATGAGTGCCGCCATGTCCAGCGTTCGGACTTTGGTGGCATGGAGAAGATGGAGGAACAGTGAAGACGTCATAATCCCAGTGGATATTTTTGTTCTGAGTGTGCTTTCTTTCTGTTGTACCCCTGCCTTTGCCAGTCTGTCTGACAGCTCACGATAACCTATATTTTCTTCGACCATTGCAGCGCGAATGGTACGGCGAATGACTTCTTGCATCACCGGATCTTTATAACGTTCAGACATATAAGGAAAACCAACGTAGTTAAGCTGTCTGCTATTTTAGACAAAAGTTGACATAAGGCAATGGTTGTAACACAATCGATTTGTCTAAAATAATAGACAAATCGTAATAAATTAAACGTCGGTATTGCCGTCATAGGAGAATGGTTATGGATTTCACTTTGTATCTTATCGGGGCTGCAGCGGTAATTGGGGCGATAATGGTGAGTAAAATCGTCCGTGTGGTTCCTCAAAATGAAGCCTTTATTGTTGAACGATTAGGTAAGTATGCTTCCACCCTTGAGGCGGGGTTTCATATTCTGGTGCCGTTTATTGATCGAGTCGCGTATAAACATTCGCTGAAAGAATTTGCGATTGATGTGCCATCGCAACAGGCTATTACCAAAGACAATGTCTCTTTGGGTATTGATGGGGTACTTTACTTACGAATCATGGACCCAAGATCAGCGTCTTATGGGGTTGAGAACCTTCAGTTTGCGATTACACAATTGGCGCAAACCACCATGAGGGCAGAAATTGGCAAGCTCAGCTTGGATGAAACCTTTGAGTCACGAGACAATATTAATGCCGAAGTCACCCGAGCCATTGATGAGGCCTCCAATTCTTGGGGTACGAAGGTATTGCGTTACGAAGTGAAAGACATTTCTCCTCCTCGCACTATTTTGGAAGAAATGGAGAAACAAATGTCGGCTGAGAGAGAGCGTCGAGTGGCCGTAACGACTTCAGAGGGCTATCGCACTGCCCAGATTAATCAGGCAGACGGCGACAAACAAGCGTTGATTTTAAGGGCGCAGGGCAATGCCGAGGCAGTAGAAATTGAAGCCCGTGCCCGTGCAGAAGCAATTCGTACGATTTCTGAGGCAATCAGTGAGAAAGGGGGCAGTACAGCGGTGGCTCAACAATTATCGGAACAGTACATCGCGGCGTTTGAAAAACTGGCACGGGAAGGTACGGTTGCGTTAATTCCGACGGATGGCGGCGATGTGGCATCGGTAGTAGGTAAAGCCTTTACGGCGTTTGATACGTTGAAAAATAAAGTCGATAAAACGGGGTAATTACGATGACCGGTGTTAGTCCGTTTTTATTTTATTTATTTCTTGGGGCCGGCTTAATTGCCATCGAGTTACTGGTATTTCAACTCAGTGTATTTTGGTTGTTATTTATTGGGTTTGGCGCGATTTTCGCCGCATTGATTGCGTGGGCAGTTCCAGAGGCATCTTGGGTTTTGACAACCTCGATATTTGCCTCCTCATCATTGTTTTTATCCGTTATTTTTTATAAACCGCTTCAACGATGGAATAAAAAACCGGGGCTTATTTCAGGAAACGATGCAATTGGAAAAGAGGTATCCGTCATTAGTCCTATTACATCAGCACAAAAAGGAAAGGTTCAGTGGTCTGGTGCGGATTGGCAAGCTGAACTGGAAAAGGGTGGTGTTGATCTGGCGGTTGGCGATAATGCCGTTATTGTAGCTGTGGAGGGAATTCATTTAATTGTTCGAAAAAAATAAAAACCATAAAAAAGGGCTTGCTTGTGTTCAACGCCAAGCCCCTTTTTCCTATTTTGAGTAGGGTAATTTTAATATAACGAAGATGGTTTTTTTGGGGGCTTTTATTCGGTTATGGTTATATCGTTGGGGTAGTGTAGGAGGTGGTTAATTGACACACACCTGTGCGGGATATTTTTCATGGTGCCAATCTTGATTAAAAATGGGATTTGATTCACAGCTTCTGTTGTTGTTCACAATTTTCTTCTGAAACTTCTTGATGCTCATTCTGAAACACTTGTTTAATAAGTGAGCGAGCTAGAAGCAGTCAGAAAGATTGCCTTTCGTGTCTTTATTGGGGCAGGTTTCCGTTTATCTTGAATTGAGGTTTGAAGGCCGCCTCAGTGATCTTTTCTTTTAATCACCTAGACTACAACTTTCTTGTAAGAATAAAGAAACATGAATAATAATAAATTTATCCAATATTGTATTGCCATCATTTTGGCTGCTCACCTCGTAGGTTGTGATGGTGAAGATGAACACACTACTGGTGAAGAAACTACAGAAGTCGCGAATCCACTTTCTCCTACCACTGAAGTTACACCGACCGATGAAATGCCAACGGGTGATGAAACACCACCGATTGATACAGCTGAGCCCAGTGGCTTAGACACGACTGTACCGGATGATACCGCTGTTGCGGATTCCATACCCACGCCATTTCCAACTCCCACCCCCACCCCCACAGAAGATAGCAGCGATACAGCCAGTAATGATGACTCTGCTCCGAATGATGTTATTTTTCCAGATGAAGATGATTTGGACATTACCGTTGTCAACCCAGGTATTACCGTTGTTGGGTCGGGCAACGGTGGGGATAATGATGTTGTGGTGGACGCACCAGACATCAATCCAGATCCTGTCGGCGTTGATGACAACAGCACACCAGAGGTTGCTGGCGTACTAATGCCGATTGAGGTATTGGGAAGTGAGGGGTTGGTTGTTCGGCGTGACTTTGAGTTGGATGAAACACAAGTTAACGCAGCAGACAAAATTTATTTTTATGCCAATAATCTGAGTTATGAAAATAAAGGCTCTATTCGTGTTAATAATGGAAAATGGGTTTCTCTGAATCATACGGATGTGGATGTGTATGAAAAGGAGATGGCCTATGGTGGGATGCAACATGGTGGATTTAATTCCATACGATTTACTCTTCCTGCGACGAACCTAAAACAAGGTTCAAATACACTGCGTTTTCGATTTGATGAATCCGATGGTATTTCGATGGGGTACCGTATTTTCAAAATGAACCTCCTCAATCGTAATGGAAAATCCATCTTGCCAAAATCGTTTTTCGAAGAAGATGACCCTCGTAATTGGCGTGCACCAGAAGGTTATGGTACGGGCGAAGCCATTAAAGCCGGCGAACGATTGTGGCGCAATGCCACACTGGTGAGCCACTATCTTCCAGAAGGGCGTGTTGCTCGTTGGTACGGTAATGAGTTGTTGCCAGCAACCAAAATGAAGGCAACGTGCAGTGACTGTCATACTCAGGATGGCCGTGATCTAGCTTACTTTAGTTATTCCAACCATTCTATTATTGAGCGTGCAAAATTTCATAAGCTTTCTGCTGACCAAGGTAAAAAGATTGCGGCTTATATTCGTTCTTTAGACGTGCCCAGTCATGGTCGCCCTTGGAACCCACCTTATCAGCCGGGAAAAGTGTTGGATAATAGACCAGTATCAAAGTGGGCGGCAGGTGCTGGTATTGAAGCGGTATTAGAAGAGGATGCGGAGATGTTGCCATTGATGTTTCCGGATGGCACCAGCCAGGTTCAAGTGGATCGATACTTTGATGCGAATAAAATGTACGACACAACCACTATGCCGGTCTCGATTCAATTTCCTGATTGGAAGCACTGGTTGCCTTTAATTCACCCCAAAGACGCGTATGGGCAGTATTGGGAGACAACGTCGGAAAATTTAAATCCAGGAATTCAGTATGGGAATCTTAGAGATTATTTAGAGCGTAATCGTGGTCATTACGTTGCCGATAAAGATAATTTTTACCGGCAGCTAGGGAAATACTGGCGTTCTTTTCGTGGCTTTTATACCGAGGAAGAAGGCGTATTTGGTAACTGGCGCGTTCGAGATGCAGTGGCCGATCGATATTTACCCTCCACAGACCCAGGCTTTGCTCAAATGGCCCGCACGAGTTTGGCACGCTTATTAGCTGTGAAAAATTTTGAAATACATCAGGAATTTAAATTAGAAAAATTAGCACCTAAATTGGTTGATGCTGGAGATCAACCGGCGGAGCGTCAATGGATTACTGGCCCTAAAGTTGGGTATAACGTGTTTGAAGTTCCCCCTCATTTTACATCGTGTTTTAATAATAAAAATAACCATTGCAATAATTTCATCGGGCAGCCTCATGTGACAGGTCGTTTTGAAACGACCGTTTGGTACGAACTGCAATTGGTGTTAAACCCTGGTAATGGCTGGAATTCTGCTAATGGGCCAGTGGATTATAATTACGTACCGCCGTTTATTTTGAATACCTCCAAGCATTCCGGGCGTCCTGAGCCCTTGAGGTATTATCGTGCCATTAATTCCATGTACCAAACCAAGTCATGGAGTGGTGATAAAGACCCAAAGAAGCGTAAAGGCTTTCGAATTCGTCAACAAGGTCCGTGGTTATTTTACGGTTATACTGATGCTTGGGGCGATGCTGGTTTTGAAGAAGGTTATTGGGTTGGTCTTTTGGATGAATTGGAGCCGGGGTTAAGTGTAAAATTCATTAATGCTTTACTTGGGGAATTAAATCGGCAATTACATCGTCCGACCAATCATCCCGATACTTATAATCGCAAAGAGCCCAACTTGGAAACCCAATTAGATCCCATTGAGAAAGCGCTCTATGAAAAACCCAAGCCGGGGAAATTTGGTTGGGCAGATCGATTTTATTATTTGGTGCCAAAATTTGAAGCAATGGGTGTCAACAAAAACAGATTAAATCGAATGATAGATTGGTGTGAAATCGCATGGCCAAATATGAATTGGAAGGAAGTTAGGCCATCTTCAGAGTAATCTTATTATTCCCATTTGCAAAATCAATACGGTTAACATGTGACAAAAGGCTTCTACATTAGAAGCCTTTTTTGTTTAAGGTTAACCTTCTATTCATCAAAGATCATTGATGCTATGACACCATTTTTGTTTTTTATGATTGATGTGAACCATAAGGAGTCTTAAGAATGCAGATAAAGGCGATATTGCTGAGCGCTGTATTGGTACTAGGTCACTGGGCATTGAGTCCTTCTGCCCATGCCGGTGAAATTCGAGTTGTGGGAGTAGGGGAGGTGAGCGCCATCCCTGATCAAGCATCCGTTAGTATTCACCTTAAACATACCGCTAAAACGGTTGCAGAAGCAAAGGACGCAGTAGATCAACAAGCCATCACGTTGCAGAAATCATTGCAAAAGCTCGGCATTAAACCGAAACGCATTAATGCCGGAACAATTAATATAAACCCTGAGCACCGATGGGAAGACCGACGTAAAATCTTTGTTGGCTATCAGGCTTCTCGTCCTATCGCGGTCAGTATTGATGACTTAGAGGCCTATCCGAAAGTACTTCATCTTTTGTCTGAGCAAAAAATAAGCGACTTTAACACGAACGGATTTGAATTCAGTCATCGAGAAGCATTACAAAGGGATGCGATGGAACAGGCGTTTCATGTTGCACAAGCGAAAGCACAATTATTGGCAAAATTGTCTGGCACAAAAATCATCGCAGTGCGAGAGATTATAGAGCAGGGCGCAGAGCCGCCGATAGCCTATGGTAACCAAAATGAAAGTTTGATGATGGCAAAGTCGGCACCTGCGGACAGCTATTCAGCGGGAGAGTATGTTATTGATGCACATCTGACAGTGGTTTTTATCACAGAATAACGTATCGCCGTTCAGCCTTGTAACTCCCCATGGCGTCTTCGTGAACGCCATGGGGAGTTTGTTTTTTGTTTTGTCTCTTTTCCCGTCTTTATCTTAAATTTTTTGTGAAACTTCGACCTGAGTCCGCTGTTGTTTGTGCAACATTTCCCGTAAGCCTCTTTTTCTCACGCTACACTTTCTCTTTAAATACTTGATGAAAACGATTTCATGCTGTTTGCTTAATAAGCGCTATTGAATGAAAAAGTTACTCTGTTTAATCGGACAAATAAATTTTTCTATGCCGAGGTAGTTAAGCAGTAATTCAAAAAAGCGTTGTGAATCCAGTGTGTCATTTAAAAAAATAACGTAATGGTGATTGCATCAGGATGATAAAAATCACATTTTTACCCGCTCTACTGTTCATTTCTACTATTTCTTTAATAGTGAATTTAATAACGGATTTAAAAACTGATTGAAAGAACGCTAATACACCTCAATGAGAAAAGGTGAAATATGAAAAAAGGTCTTATAAATACCTCAAAAACGCTCTTGGCAGCGTTAATTTGTTCGGCAGTAACACAAGCGAGTTTTGCACAAACGTCTAATCCGGGTAGTGGTAAAACGTTGTTGTTGATTGGGCAAATTTATCAAGAAGAATATCAAGCTTTTATTCGTGAGACGGGGCTAACACCCGCAGGTGCTTCTTTATACGGTACTTTTTATCAGGGCGAGTTTGAACAGGGTAGTGGGATGGGGTTTCTGAATTATATGGAAACTAACCACCCTGGTAATGTCACCATTGCAGCGATGTCATTTAAAGACAACCCAGGTGGTGGCGGTTATGGTGATGTGAATGCTGGGTTGCGAGCAACCGCAGCCGGTGCGGAAGACAACGATATACAATCTTATATTAATATTTTCCGTTCTCATCCAAATACTCGCTTTTTACTGCGCATTGGTTATGAGGTGAACAGTATTTATATTGGAATGGATGCCAATGCGTATATTGCGGCTTACCGCCGTGTTGTCGATCAGATTCGTGCTAGCGGTGTCACTAATGTAGAGTTTGTGTATCACCCCGTGAAGAATTTCTCTGATGTAGAGCGATTTTACCCTGGCAGAAATTATGTGGATTGGTTTGCGCTCTCTGTGTTTAGTACGGAAGTGTGCCAGAGTAATGTGTCTTTCCCGAATTGGAGCAGTCAGTGCGGCGGCACGATTGACCGAGATATTCAACGTTCATTTCAGTGGGCGAGAGACCGAGGGATTCCTCGTTTAATTGCGGAGTCTGCGGTACAGGCACCGAATAATAATTCGGTTGGTGGTTTTAATGAGTATTTGGATCGATTGCACAGCGTGGTGACTAACTACGATGTGCAAGCCTTGGCTTACATTAATTCCGATTGGCGTAACTTTGGCTTCGATCCAAACTTTGCGGACTCTCGTGTTCAGAAATTTAATGGCACCTTGTCGCACTGGAATAATCTCTTCGGTTCTGGTTCTCGATACCAATATTTGGGTGATACACCAACGCCTAGTCCAACACCTAGCCCGACTCCAACGCCCACACCAAGCCCAACGCCCACACCAAGCCCAACTCCTACACCTACGCCGGTTCCCGATGTGACGGTGCGTGTCGAGTCGGAAAGTGGTTCTACGTCTGGCGGTGCGCGTACGTACAATGATGGTGCCGCTTCGGGCGGTGCGGGTGTGGCCTACCTGAGTTCACCAGGTGCTTCGGTATCACTCACCAATGTACCGGAAGCGGATCGTTTGAGAGTCGGTTATGCTTCGACCATGAGTGGCCGTATTTCCCTTCGAGTCAATGGTTCAGACGCTGGTAATATCAACTTTAGCAGTACTGGAGGTTGGGTAGGGCAGTACAGTACGGCAACCAAAAGAGTATCCATCCCTGAAAATGCCACGCTGGAACTGGTGTTTGAATCGGGTGATGCCGCAATGAATGTGGACTATGTCGAATTTATTGATGATATCTCCAATAATGCAGATGATGATGGTTCGGGTAGTCAGCCGCCAAGTATTCCTAATCCTTCCCCCACTCCTTCCCCCACTCCTTCCCCCACACCAATGCCTCCGGCAGAGCCGATAAAAGTCGAGTCTGAGAGTGCTTCGTTATCGGGCGGTGCGCGTACTTACCGTGATGGTCAAGCATCAGGTGGCAGTGGCGTGGCTTATTTGAGCAGTACGGGTTCAGCCATATCGTTTACCAATGTGAAAGCATCGTCCTCTATCATGATTCGATACGCGTCTGCCTTCAGCGGGAAAATTTCAGTGCGAGTGAATAGTGTGGATCGGGGTGATGTGATGTTTTCATCAACCGGTAATTGGGTAAGCCAATACGCTACCGTTAATTTTGATACCGCTATCCCTGAAAATGCCACTGTTGAGTTATTCTTCGATAATGGGGATACGGCAATGAATGTGGACTATGTGGAATTCAAATAGCCATTGATACTGAATGAGCCAGTGACGCGAGTCCTTGGAATTGTGTATGAAAAAAGCTGACAACGTGTCAGCTTTTTTTATTGTGAATTTCTTCGGGGTGGGCTGGGGTATTACCCATCCAAATACGGCCACACAGCAGTTTCTAATTCTTGAATTAACTCTGAATCCATATAAGTGTACTCGTCAGGAATGTCTAGTACATGAATTGGTGTATGGTTGAGCCATTGCGTAAATTCTGCTTTAAGTCTGTTTTTATGTTTTTGTTCCATGACAAATATCAAATCAGCCCAGCGAATATCCGTTACGCGAACGGTTTTTTTGGCTCTTGGGCTGGTGCCAGCAGATTTGACATTAAAGTCTGGATGATTCCGCCATATAGCTTCTGCGGTAGGGCTACGCCATTGGTTACGGCTACATATGAACAATAAATTTTTCATCGTTGATACAATGTGGAATTATTTTGATTATGATTTTTTACAGAGAATGTTAGCCTCCGACAAACCCGGGGCGATTCAAACGATGAAAAAACTTGGTTTGATGTGCTTGTATGGTTAAGAGAAGGTTGGATTAAAGTCCATTATCCTAACGGGTAGTTAAATGATTCGCCCTGTGCGGACCGCATGCAGGGTGGTGTGGGGAAGGCTGGCCAGATACCAGCACTTACCCGATTGTGTATGATGGCCGTGTGTGACGTGTTAGAACATATAGCCTTGTTTAAAATTTTTGGCCGCATTAGTTTTGCTATGGGCTGGTGCGGTATTTCTAGAAGAATATGAGCGGCACTGTATATAATGAACGGTTACCTCCTCTTTCTGTAAATATTCATCATTTTGGATCATGTCCAAGAGCTGCTTGAGTGTCATCTCCTGTCCGTCTCCAAGTCTTTTAATCAGCCCTATCCGTCCCCGGGTGCGATTCTCAAAAATTCCAGCCGGTAGACCATCAATACTATCCTCACCAATAATAGTATAATTTCTAATTTTTTTACCGTCTCCAAAGCCCAACTCTTTAGGCTCAGAATACCCCAGTCCCGGGGTAAAAGTTCGTATTCTCACTGTGTCGATTTCACCAAACCTTGAAGCACGCGAATCATAAGGTGAGTGCCTCTTGCACTGCCCCATATGGCGTTTCCTAAGGGGACCACGTTTGCCGAGCATATCATCGGCGAGACCACCGCTCATAGCATACCCTGGTGGGCCATAGAATCTTATTATAGTATTGCCAGGTAGCTGCGTGTTGGAGATAAATCCATCTTTTTCATAATATTTTCCGTGTGCTCTTACCCATAAATGAGTTGACCTTTTACCGTACCTAGGCATTTTATCCTCCGAGTATTTTTTATAACACTTATCAAATGGTATTTTGCGCATTATCCAAAGATACTATACGTGCCATTTATTCACTGAGTTAAACCTTTCCAGGTTTTCCCTACCATCAAACTCAGTTTCATATTGCCAATATCAAGATGAAAGTCTATTGCCAACTATTACAAGCACCCTAAAAATTAAATAACCCGACTGGCCTAAAGAAAAAGATGTAATGCCAGTAGCTGCTAATGAGGCATTTCGCATAAATGAGTAATACCATTAAAATATATCAAAACATTTACACGTTTTTACGTGCGTTCTTAAGAAGGTCCGCTATGCATGTTATATGTGCTGGCTTTAGGCTTGAAATATCTACTCCTATTGTGGCTGACGGAGGATTGCCGGAAACGAGAGAGTCACCATTAAAAGCTTTTAACAATTCACCCCCGCCTTTAGTAATTGTCATTCCATACATACCTTTGTTGTAATCAAACTCAATGTGCTGAAAGAAAACAGCTTTTAAATCATAGTAATACTTTATACGTAGTGGGCTCGACTCATCGACTTGAATATCACTAAGGCTCATACATGCTTCAACAACTTTTTCGCATGCTTCCTTGTAATCATTTTGGAGGCGATCACTACGATAAAACTTTTCTCTTGTGGGTTCCAATTTCTTTATAATTGAATCTTCCTTCGCTGTAATCTTTTCCAATTCAGTATCAGTAATTGTGTGATTAAGGTAGCCGCATATCAACACCCTAGGATCGTTAAAAGATTTGCTTTGTGCACCATTAAAGACCCAGTCCCAACAAACTGAGTTTTTATTAGCAAGTGTTGTTTCTACTATCTCTGAAGCCGTGTGTGAATGTAAGGCTATTGCTAGATTGTGCAGATTGTCAGCTGTTGAAGACTTAAATTTTTTTGCAGGTTTCTCCGGTGAGGTAGGTCGAGTTCGCTTACTCATTGTTCCTCCTTGATTTCAATTAAGTTGTATGATGCCCGCTTCACCGAAAGATAAACGCAGAGCAAAGCGGCGCTTTTGATTTTTGGGTGGAGTAACTTGTTAAACAGATTATTACCTTAGGGGTTATTTTTAAACCACTGTAATGTATTGTTGATAGTTGGTGTAATATCAAACGCGTCACCGACTTCACATTTTCTTATAATCGCATCGAGTGTAGTTGCTGTTAAATCTTGAGGGCCGGTTATCTTATTAATCGTCTTATGATATCCATTAACCTTACTAAGGATAGTTAAATGTGCATCATCATCTCCAATATAAATGGCTTCGCCTTGTATAGCTTTGACGCCAAATTTCCATCTTCCCCAGTGTTGCCAATTATGCTTCATTAGCTGCATATATAGCGTTTTATATGGCTCATTCATCATTTTTCCTCCGTTGTTTAACGTTTAGCAAATGGCATCTTGCGCATTATCCAAAGATACTAAATGTGCCATTTGTTCACTGAGTTAAACCTTTTCAGGTTTTTCCTACCACAAAACTCAGCTTAATATTGCCAATATCAAGATGAAAATCTATTACCAACTATTACAGGCATCCTACAAATTAAATAACCCGGATTACCTAAAGTAAAAGATATAATACGAGTGGTTATTAATGAGAAATTTCTTGCAAAAGGCGATCGCAATGTCTTGTGGGGGTAACAGCAAGATCTTGGTGTTTGCTTGGTATGGGTAGGTTTTTTAGTTTTCTATAGGTATTAAAAAACTCGCTCTGGGTGAGTTCTTTTCAATTACTTTTCATGATTAACAATCAAATGAATTACATTATTCCTCATTGTTCTTTTACAACTTCGCTCATATAGGGATTATGCCGACTTAACTCACGCTTTCATTGAATCGCAATAGATTTCCGAACGGGTCGAAAATTTCCATTTGCTTTGTATTCCAAGGAGTTAATGAAATCGTTGGGGGTTGCCTTAGATTGTGCTTTTGAGATAACTCACCATGCAACTCCTCAATCCCTTCGACGCCCACAAATATTATAGAGCCTTCACGATAGCGATTGTTTTCGGAGAGCTGAACGACAAATTCGTTACGTGACATCTGCATGTAAACAGGTGCGCCTTCTTCATAATAATGTTCCCAATCTACCTGACACCCCAAGAAATCTCCATAAAACTCCTTAGTCGTTGGTACATCCATAACACGCAGAATGGGTACAGCTTTGAGTCTCATTTCGATCGTTTCCTCTTGATTGAACATAGGTCATACCAACACGGCGTGTCAGGACTTATTGTCCCGTACAGAGGGGGTATTACGCTTGCTTGGGCAATGCGAAACTAAAACACGTACCTTGATTCATCCGGCTACTCACGCGAATGTTAGATTGATGAAGTTCTAACAATCGCTTGGTGATGGCCAGCCCTAAGCCGCCATGAGCAGTATTGCCTCTCACACTGTTGCCGGCTTTGTAGTGTGGGTCGAAAATATGAGGGATATCTTCATCGGGGATACCAATTCCGGTATCGGCCACTTCAATGGCGACAAAATTACCGTCTTCATTTAACCTTACCGTGATTGAGCCGTCGTCGGGTGTATGGCGCAGGGCATTTTCAACCAAGTTGGTGAACACACGTTCCAGTTTTTCAATATCGCCAGAGATCCAGATGCCGCTGTCTTGTGGCGTAACTGCAAGGGTAATTCGTTTCGACTCCGCGTCTATACGGAATTTTTGCAGTACATCTTCAATGAGTTCGGCAATAGAGAAGCGCTCTTTGTGAACTGTGACGGTGCCGCTGTCTAGGTGAGCTAACTCGAATAATTGTTCTACCAGTGATGAAATACGTTGGGCGCTTTTTTTTGCGGTGGCAATGTATTGTCGGCTTTGTTCTTCGGTGAGTGAGGCTTGATTAATTTCCCAGGTTTCTAGATAACCCAGTAACGACGCTAACGGTGTGCGAAGATCGTGGGAGACATGGGAAAGTAATTCCTTGCGTAATTCATCGATGGTCACAATATTTTTGTATTGCTCGTGAATGGTTTCTAATGCTTCACGAAAAGCACAGCCAAGCGCATGAATTTCGTTGTCGGTTTTGCATTGCCATTGATTTAATACTCGTATTCGCTCGGCATTGCTTTGTTCTTTTTGTATTTGCACTTCTTTAGGTTCATCCGAAGAGGGGTCTAAATCAGGGATGGATTGAATGCCTGCTTTAGAAAAACCCGTTTTACGGATGAAGGTGACTTGCTCTGTTAATTGCGTTAAGGGGCGAGTGATTAATCCTGTTAACCATAAGAGGGAAATAAGACCAAATAAGAGGACAGCCGTAAACAGCCATGCACTCCATTGCACTATTTTGCTGTTCCAAACCCGATCAGAAACCCGATCAAAAATTTGGCTGCCTAAAATAACGTAGAGGTAGCCTTCGGTAATGCCTTCGCGAACAATCGGTGCCACTGAGAAGATTTTTTCACGACTTTCGTGGCGAGGGTCATCGCCGAACGTTAGGCCTTTCGCGCTTTTTTGATCTAGGTAGAGAATTAAAGGCTCTGTGGTGACCGACTCTCTTACCACGGTACCAGGCTCTGCAGAGTAGGCCAAAATATTGCCCTGCAAATCCAGCCAATAGAATTCAAAATTCGGCCCGAGCATCATTAAATCGTGAAAGGTTTTTTTCGCTTTGTTTAAATCCGGTTTGCCATCGGTGAAAGGCAGATAATGTTCTGCTACGTAGTCGGCAACGTCTCGGTGCATGACTTGCGTCACTTCCTGTTGATACGCCCAATTGGAGCAGACCATTAAAATTAAGGTGGATAATCCTATAACGAAAAAACTTGCAGTAAGGGCGAGAGCTAATCGGCTTTGAACGGTATTGCCACGAAATAATCGTGTGATTAAACCGCGTTTGGTTGAGGCTTCTGTCATACTGGACGTTTCTGTTTTCATTGTGGCTTCTGACATGGCAATTACCGTGGTTTCTGGTCGTCGTTAAATTTGTATCCTACGCCCCATACGGTGAGTACATATTGAGGGTTCGAAGGGTCCGTTTCGAGTTTTGCGCGCAGCCGGTTAATATGGGAGTTGACGGTGTGTTCATAGCTGGAATGTTGGTATCCCCACACGGCATTTAACAGTTGCTCACGACTGAAGACTCGACCGGGAAAGCTGGCCAAATACAACAACAAATCAAATTCTTTCCCTGTTAGGCTGACGGGTTTTCCCCCCATTATCACATCACGTTTGTGTTGATGAATCGTGAGGTCGCCTAATCGCAATTCCCCCTCATCCACTTCTTCCTCGACAGGGTGAGAGTGAAATTCGACGCGTCGCAATAAGGCTTTAACACGCGCTTGCAATTCTAAAACGCTGAAGGGTTTAGTGAGGTAATCGTCGGCACCGACTTCCAGCCCCACGACGCGATCGGCTTCGGTTTTTTTTGCCGTTAGCATTAAAATTGGAGTGACGTGGCCTTTGCTGCGCAGCTGTTGGCAAATTTGTAAGCCGTCCAGTCCTGGTAGCATAATGTCGAGCACGATGGCGGCATAGGAGTCTTCCTGTGCGAGCTTTAACCCCTCTAATCCATCATGCACACGCGTCACTTCAAAGTTAATCGCTTCTAAATTCATTGCGATTAACGCGTTAATGTCTTCTTGATCTTCAACCACCAGTATCTTGCGATTCATATCGATATCGATGCACCCTTCGTTGTCGTTATTGGTGGCAGTCTGGCTGCCGTTATATCGATTTAAATGATAACTCAACATACTCATTTGGTGTCTAGGGTAGTTTAAGGGTGGGTGGAATAAGGTGAATGGTTAGTTTAAAAAATGGGCGTCCCTGCCCGATGTGCGCTGTGTAAAGATCAAAGGGCGATTACATCGTTCGTTCGATGGTGACTCGCATAGCACCATTGTCGAAACGATGAGATTCATCCAGAGCCGATTCAGCATAGCCGTCACTGCTGGTGACTACGCCAGGGTGGCGAGTGACTTGGTCGTTCACCTCTCGGCCTTCGCTATTACCTTCGCCTTCACCGGCTGGGCCGGGAATGGTGGCCGCTAATTCGGAGTTTTCTTCTGTGCCGGCATCGTAGACCGGTGCTAGCATTTGCGTGGTGTCTCCCACTTCAAATTCCGAAACCTCTACCTGGCCGATACCTGTGAAGGCATCGTTGGTGTTGACCAGCATGGTGGCAATGGATAGTGCCATAGTGTCGTTTTCGTTAAAGGTGATGTCGATGGTCGTGCTATTGCCGGGCCCAAGTACATCGCTGGCGGTTGCCGTACTGAAAGCCTCGCTAGCTTCGCTCACAAAGCTGGCCGGGTCACCAGACTCTGCCAAGATGGCCAAACCTTCAGATGCTGCAGAGCCAATTGCCCATGGTGTGTAAGTGCCATCGTGGGCAATCACGGCAATCGGGGAAAGTGGCTGATTATTGGTTGCATTAGTGACGGTAACGGAAAAACTCACCATCGCGGGTTCATCAACCACTGGTGGGTCAGTGGGGGTAGGGGTGTCATTGTCATCGTCGTCATCACTGCCGCAAGCGGATAAGGTCAGCGCCAAACTGAGGGCGACCAGAGGCAGTAATCGTCTGCGCGTGTGCAGTGGTGTTTGAGGAGAAAGAAAAAGCATTGCAGTCACTCCTCTTATTGTACGGTGATAATTAAGCGAGCAACCGGATTCAACCAGCGATGAATGCGCGAATCCAAATCACTGGCGCCGCCTTCAGGGTCGGTATCGCCAATCACGCCTCGGTGGATGTGAACCATGCCGTTGGCTTCTTCAGTGGTCACGCCAGTACCATTCATGCCGCCATTGCCGCCTGGGTTGGCAGGAATACCAGGAACACCGCTTGCACCGCTGCCGTCGAGAACGAGCTCATTGTTTGCTTCGGTGCCGGCATCGTAGCCATTGAGTGTGATGGTGTAAGTGCCCGGTTCAGTGGGGATGGTCCAAGCGTCCAAGCCAACAAAACCGTCATTCGTGGGAAGCAGCATTGCTGTTACTGTTAATTCGGTGTTGGTGCCTGTGTCCCAGCTATCGATGCTGACAGACGCTCCCGGTGCTAGCAGTCCTTCTGCAGGGTTGGCTACGGTGGAGGCGCCAATGCTTTCAGCAACGGTGACGAGTCCATCGATAGCACCACCTTCGGCCATGGTTTGTAATTCCGCAGAAGCCATGGTGCCAATTTCAAATAAGTGAGTGCCGTCCGAGTGGGCAGTGAACAGCAGTGGTGTGAAATGAATTCCGTGCGTGAGGTTGGTAAATTCAATAGAAACGGTTGCTGCCTGAGCAGAAAAAGTCAAGCCAGAGATCAGTGTGCTTGCCGCTAGGGCCTTGAAGGCAGAAGAGATTACTTTGTGTTTCATAAAACCCCCGAATCGTTATTGTTCGTTAGCTAGGAAAAAGGAATAACGGTAGTCTGAATAACCAGTCTGGCGAATTCGTAGTGTGTTTCTGGGGTGCGCGCTTTAAGTCGTCACACGGGAATACAGACACTTGAAGAAGCACTGGGTTAAGTTCAGTGAGCATTGACAATATTCGAAAAGATTAAAGTGCCAATCACGTTCATATCACAGCCAATCACGCATTTATCACATGATTATCACAGTGAGGTGGCTCCAATATTTTCGTCTTAGGTATCTTTGTGGGTGTAAATGATTCATTTGGCGACATAAAGAGGTGTGACCAAGGAAGTTGTTGAGGCAATGATTAAGGCGAATATTGGTGTGATGGTGTCGAGCTCAATCTCTAAGTCTTGGAAGCGATCTACTCTTCACTTAACGACCCATTCTTCACTTAACGATCTATTCTTCTTTTAACCATCTATTCTGTATTTGAGGTTTTGTTTTGCATTGAATATTTTTGGTTGGTCTTTAATGAGTTTGGTTGATCTTTAATGAGCTTGATTGCTGCTTAACGTTTTTCTATAGATTGATGGTATGAAATAAACGGTGCCCAATGGTGGTGGCGATGTAAAGATGCTGAGGTTCATTAAGTGTATTGGTGTGTAAGCTGGCAGAGTAACAATCGACAACAAAGGCATCCCAGGTTGCAGTATATAGCTGGTATCTTCCTTTTTTTTGCTATCGATGCCATGCCGATGCACCCACCTGAATCTGAAATAGACCATTCAATATCGACTCTTAGACTCACGTCTACCGGAGAGTTAATAACGTTTACGACTCAGGAGGTATGGCCGTTTGTTTCTTTTGACTGGAGTAATCCAACACTCAGTGCAAAAAGCGATAGAATTTCTTTTTCTCGACGTGTACCAGAAGTACAGATTACCACAGGTGAATTCCCCCCTTATAGCTCACGTTATTCCATTGCGGGTGGGTTTTATACACATGTCATTGCGTTAGCATTGGCTTCGCAAGGCTTACAGGCCAATTTTACCTTTATGCCTTGGCGGCGTGCTTATAATGAGGCAGCGCAAAGTCATTTTGATGCAACGTCTTTCTGGGCAGAGAGCCCGGATTATCATGTGGATTTTTTATTTGCTCAAGGTTTTCATGAGGACGATAATATTTTTTATTGTCGAGCAGATTTGCCGTTTAATGATTGGTCTACATTTAAAGATTTTCGAGGTTTAACGATTGGCGTTAGCCGTGGTTATACCTATACCGAATCTTTTTGGGAGGCGGCTGAAAAAAAACTTTTTATTACCTCCCCTGAAAATACAGACATTCAAAATTTTAGAAAGCTGGCTGCCAATCGCATTGATTGCTTGTTGATCAGTGAGTATTACGGGCGTCATATTGAATGGACGTATTTTAATGGTCGTGTGGAAATGTTTAAAAAACTGTCGACCCCGTTGGCGAGTATACCCAGTTATTTATTAATTGCTCGTGGGGGTGCGCGTTCACAAAAATTGAAATATTTATACAACCGAGGTATTAAAATTCTGGAGAAAAATGGCACATTAGCTCGTTTGCGGAGTCGACTTCGTCAGGGGTATTACGATGTTAATGTCTGCCATACGCCACTGGATTTTAATAAATTCCCTCGTGGGGGGGAAAGTCGATCAGCGCTGTGTGGTTATTGATGTTTTTGTAATCTTTTGAGGTTTTAAAGATGCGTGCGTAAGTAAAAGGTTGTTCTGCTTCGCAATTTGGCCAAATTTCCCTTCTTTTCTTTTTTTTACACTTTTCTTTATTCACATGTTTTTTTGAAAAACGCCATCAAAATATGTGTGACGGCTCGCAAAATTCAGTGTTCAAAAAAATGTGTTTTTTTGATGAGACTATGCTCTCAGGGAGCTTGTATTTCCTCTGATAGAGTTCCGAGCCTCAACTCCGTAAAGGCAAAACCTGTGATTGAGAAAAGATAGACAGTGAACGTCAGTGAGTCAGAAATACAAAACAGAAATACAAACTAAACAGAAATACAAACTAAAGAAGTGCACGCAGAGGCAAATAAAGTATGTTTAAATCATCAAGGCTATTATTGGCGCTGGCCATGAGTTTTCCAGCTGCCAGCATTCCTTTCGGAGCCGTTGCTCAAGTATCGTCAACTCCCCCCTCAACTCAACCTAATCATAGTGTGAATGATAACGGTGAAGGTTTAAACCGGAATGGCCCGGTTGCCCGTTTTGAAGGTTGTGCTTACCCAGAAAACGAAGACATTCTTGCGCCTTGGCGTCAAGATCGAGGATTTGTAAAACCCTCCCATCAGGTGGGTTTACTGTCTAACCCCTATCACCAAACTGGTTTGGCCATGAATGTTTATTCCGGTGTGCCACAGAATTACAGTGGACATGTGCCAGTGTATTCGGAAGGGAATTATTGGCCTTATGTTGGTCCCCAGCAATTATTGCCCTCGCAGCAAATTACCCAGTTTGGGTCGGACCGAGATCTTGTTCAAGATGCCGGCCTGTATTTCGAAAATGGGCAGGTGGTGTCTACGCAAGAACCCTTATTTGTTAAAGGGGTAGATTGGATTCGGGCCGTCAATCACACCGACTGCAGCTTTTTGATTACTGCTGGTAGCTTCCCAGGCACAGAGCAGCCGGGACAAGTAATGAGTGTATTAAATCCGAGAGGGACGACCATTGTGCCTTTGGCCCCTAGAGGTTGGTGGCCAGATGCGGTGGTGCCGGAAACCTATTCTTCCGTTGCAGGGTTGAACCCTCTTCATGCCCCTGGTTGGCATCATTCATCATGGTCTCCTGCGATGTATGCCGGTGGAGAGCAAGCGCGTGACTTTGGTACACCAGGGTTTGCCTACAATTTGGATCCCAATGTGGATTACACCCCAGGCAGTATCACAGAAGGAATGTTATTTGCCAATTTACGGACAGCGGAAGGGTATGACCCCTTAGTATCCGGTGACCCAGGTTATGGCATGGCGTTTTATATTGATGGCGAGCTCCAAGCTGTCATCGATATGATCAAAACGAATGACTATCAAGCTGAAGCTACATTGGTTGCTCAAAGTCGTCACAACCCCACTAACTTTCAGCAAGGACCGATTACCGTTGCTGGTGCCATTATTGGAGTGCAGCCCAATCAATCTGCCGAGTATCATTATTTAACTCACACAGAAGCCCAAAGATTAATCGCTCAGCATCGTGGAGTGGGGGGGTGGTCTGTTGTGACTGAGTTTTATCAGTCCAACCCTCAAGCTTCGCTGGCCCCGGTGACGATTGACCCCGTGATTGGAGGAACAGATGGTGGATCCCCTCCGGTAAATCCTCCGGGTGACGGCGGTAACAATGGTGGTGGAAATAATGGTGGTGGAAATAACGGTGGTGGAAATAACGGTGGTGGAAATGATGACGGAAATCCCGGCTCATCAGAGCCACTATGGTTGGAAGCTGAGCAAGCCTCGTTATTGGGTGGAGTTAGTGTCTACAATGACTCTGCTGCGTCTGCTCAGTCTGCGGTGGGTAACACCTATGGAGCGGGTAAGGGGGTTGAGTGGACTAACTTGCCGGCGGCTTCAGAAGTTACGATTCAATATGCATCACAATTCAGTGGTCGTCTTTCTTATTTCGTTAATGGCGTTGATGCCGGTGATGTATCGTTTTCATCCACAGGTGGTTGGGGGGGATCTTACTCTCAGGCCAGTGTGGCGGTTTCTATTCCCCAAGGTGGCAGTTTCGCACTTAAATTCCAAAACGGGGATACGGCCATGAACATTGACGCTGTGGAATTTACCGTTGTTGTAAATAATGATGACGGTAATGATGGTTCTGGAGGTGGAGCCGGGGGTGGTGGCACAGTACCGCCTAACCCGGTTCCTCCAGTAACGCCGCCGCCATCGGATTCGTCACATGCGCAATATGATCCAGGCCCTGGTCGTACAACTTTGCTGATTGGGCAAAACGTGTATGGGGAATATGAATCTTATGTTGATGCTACGGGAATCGCGCCAGCAGGCTCTTCTCACTATGGCAGTATTTACTCCGGCACGGTCCGAGGTGGAATGGGCTCGGATACTGACTCTAATGCACAAAATCACTTAAATTCGGTGAATGAACGTTTCCCCGAATCCTACTCATTAATTGCAGTTAACTTGAAAGATAACGTTTCAGAGGGGGGGTATAGCAGCTTAAACGCAGCGCTTCGTGGCATTGCAAATGGTGAGATGGATGACAATATCGATCGTTTTGCCCAGACTATGCTGTCTCAACCGGATCGTAAGTTTCTAATGCGTATTGGCTATGAGGTGAATACCTCGTTGTTTGGTAATGGCTCACAGTTTGCCGAAGCTTTCAATCATATTGCTCGTCGTCTTCGAGAAACCAATGGTGTAAGCAATGTTGACTTTATGTACCACCCTAGCTATTTACCGAACGACACGCGTGCGTTGTATCCGGGAGCGGAGTTTGTCGATTTTATTGGCTTCAGTGTCTTTAACTCGGCTGTCTGTATGCCTTTGCCGAATCAACAATTTTGCAGTCCTGGCGATCGTATAAATCCGGCGTTGAGAGAGTCATTTGAATGGTCGCAGAATCAAGAAAAGCCTATTGCTATCGCTGAAGCGGCCCCAAGGCCACCTGCCGTCAATACAGAAGAAGGCTTTAAAGAGTACTTAGATCGACTCTTTGCGGTAGTGGATCAATACGATATTCGATTGCTCACCTACATCAGTACTCATTGGCCTCAACAAGGTTGGCCGTCGGCAGATTGGGGTGACTCTCGTTTGAATCGTGACACTGCGGTGTTATCTCACTGGACGAGTTTAGTGGATGCTGAGCGTTATCTTCAGTACAGCGACGTCACAGAAGAGCCAGTAGCGCCGCTACCAGAGCCCCCTCTACCCGAACCTCCGCAACCACAGCCTCCAGGTCAGGATGATGGTGATGCTTCTGATGACGACACCACCGATGGTGGTGATATACAGTCAGCCACTATTCGTATAGAAGCAGAATCTGGTTCTATGCTGGGTGTTGCTCGGTCATTCTCCGATAACGCTGCCTCTGGCACCGCATCTGTAGGGTATACCTATGGGGGTGGAAATGGTGTCCGGTTTGTATCAACACCAGCTGCGAACCAGCTTCGAGTGCGCTACGCCAGCGCTGTTAGCGGAGGACTCTCTTACTTCGTGAATGGTGTTGCGCAAGGAAAAGTGGCCTTTAATTCCACTGGCAGTTGGGCTGGTCAATATTCAGAGGTTGTACTCAGCGCTGATATAGAAGCCGGTTCAACATTTGAACTGCGTTTTCAATCGGGGGATGCGGCCATGAACATCGATTATGTAGAGTTTATTACCCAGTAATCGGTTAAATTAAACGCCCCTAGCATAGCTGGGGGCCAGTTATTGAATTAAACTTTTTATAGGGTCAGCGTACGAAGCCTCTTGCAGTAATACCCCTAAATTCATAGCATTCCGCTCATTCTGCCCCAGTCAACTGGGGCTTATTCAATGATATAACAGGATATGCTATGAGTACCCTTCCAAATTGCCCCAGCTGCAACTCCGAATATACCTATCAAGATCAAGAGAACTTTGTCTGCCCTGAATGTGGTTTTGAATGGGGCGAGACTGATACTGAATCACTAGATGCCCCAGTGATTAAAGACGCTAATGGAAACCCCCTGCATGATGGTGACACCGTTACGGTGATTAAAGATTTGAAAGTGAAAGGATCCTCGTTGGTGGTGAAGGTAGGGACAAAAGTAAAAAACATCCGCTTGGTGGATGGGGATCATGACATTGATTGCAAAATTGATGGGATTGGTGCGATGAAATTGAAGTCGCAATTTGTGAAAAAAGTGTAGGTGGCGAATGCTATTTTCAGCACCCTGATGACGTTAGAAAAATAGACGCTTTTTTGATTGTTTAGCTGACATAAGATCATTTTTGTAGCCTTATTAATTATCATTGCAGTGAGTTTTGAGGGGTTTTAAGATTTGCTCGTTTATTCACTTGAACCACGCTAAATATAATAAAAAATAATTCGCTTTTTTTGAGATACAAATACTATTTCGAGGGCTGGCGTTCGTGTGGGGATAGAACCTTGTATCTAGAACACATATTTAGGGGAATTTATGAATAAATCTTTTTTAACTCGCATTATGCCTCTAGCTCTTGCGATAGGGTGCCTTACTTACCAGGCTCAAGCTAATGATATTAATGGTGCTATCAGTGGTGCTATTGTTGGTATTGAAGAAAGCGTTGAGGTTCAAATTAAAGATTTGTCCAGAGGCCAAATAAAAACCATTACGCCAGTAGACGGTGAGTTTCGGTTGGGCAGTCTTACGCCAGGTAAATATATCGTCAGCATTATTTCTTCTGGGAGAGTTATTGAGGCTCGGGAAGTGGTCGTGCCATTGGGGGGAACCACCCAGGTAGTATTGGGCGGTTCTGAGAATATAGAAGAGGTAACGGTAACGGCAAGTCGTATCTCTCAAGTTGATACGAGTATTGCTGAGTCTGGAATGGTGATTTCCGCTGACCAGCTAATAGAATTGCCTGTGGCTCGAAATCTTCAAGCAGTTACCATGTTGGCTCCAGGCGTTTCTTTAGGTGATAACGCTTTTGAAGGAGAGGGGGTTGTCAGTTTTGCAGGTTCATCGGTTGCGGAAAATACCAGTTATATTAATGGTTTGAATACCACTAATTTCCGGACGGGTGTTGGTTTCTCTAAAGTACCTTTCGAATTTTATGACACTATCCAGGTAAAAACGGGAGGTTATTCAGCAAAGTTTGGTCGATCCACGGGTGGTGTTATGAATGCCACAGCAAAAAGTGGCACTAATGATTTTAAAGCGGGTGTTAATGCTTACTCGGATTGGCAGTTGTCAACAGTGCCAAATACTTATGGGAACCTCTATAAATTCGTTTTTTTAGCGCGATAATTTTCTAATTTTTTCTACCGGAACATTTACCGAAAATAATTATCATTACGCATTTATTTACAAAAATATTGGATAAAAATTCGTTCTTTT